>JAFLSD010000009.1 GCA_022511125.1 Paramuribaculum sp. | reverse complement strand
TTCTGTAAAAGGTAACTCACGGACTGTAACATTAAACCCTTTTTTAATTGCGTTACTTCCGTTTTTAATGACAGCTTCAAAACCGGGGCCGTAGTTTTTGCCTTCCGGTGGATCTGAATCAGGTATGAAACATATTGAATCTGTCAGGCCTTTTAATTGTTCTAACTGTTGTTCAGTCCAGCTCGTACCCAGTGAAGCCACAGTATTATAAAAGCCAACAGATTGCATTCGCAAAACATCTGAAGCTCCTTCTACTATTATTATGTAGTCTGAATCTTTACAACGTGAAGCCTTATCTATTCCAAATATACTTTTCCCTTTGGTATAGATTATAGAGTTAGAGGAATTGATATATTTATTGACGCCTGGTTTTTCTCCAACATATCTGCAGGTGAACCCAATTACTCGACCCCACTTGTCTTTTATAGGTATCGTGACTCTTTCCCGGAATAGAGGATATAAATTTTGTCCTTTTTCTGATTTTTTCAGTATTCCGAGTTCTATTAGATTGTTTATATTTAAAGCTTTTTCTTTGATATAGGTGAGAAATTTAGAAGGATCGGAAGGAGCATAGCCGACACCATTCTTATAGCAAAAATCCTCAGACCATCTTCCAAATATATACTTCTTCGCGTTATCAGTCTCTATATCTATTCCAAGACGCAAATTCTCTATATAGAATTTGTTTACTTGTTCTAATGTGACGAGCAACGATTCTTTATGCTTGTATACTTCTCTTTCTTCAACAGATTTTTCTGTTTCTGTTTTTTCTAAATGGATATTATGGTTTTTAGCAAGAAATTCTATTGCTTCTGCAAAAGAAAGGTTTTCCTTTTCCATAATGAAATGGATTGCATCACCACCTCTGTTACAACTGAAGCAATGGTATAAGCTCTTTGATGGACTTACCGAAAAGGATCCTGTCTTTTCAGAATGAAAAGGACAGATTCCCATAAGTGATGAGCCTTTTTTTTGTAGAGTCACATAAGGTTTTAGTACGTCCTCGATGTTTAGATCTCTTACTCTCTCAATTGTCTTTTCACTTATCATGATTTTATAGCCTCATACCAACAGTTAATAATGGCTTGACCGGTATATCTCGATCTAAATCTATTTTTAGGATTAACAGGTTCTATAAAACCTTTTTGGCGAAAAAGTCTGAGTGTTTTATATGTAACACCTAACTCGTTACAAGCCCTTTTAGCTGAATAAATCCCATCCGGATTAATTTTAGGCACGAACTCTCTCATAAACTTAGATTTGTTTATTCCAAAATCTCAAAATCTCACTTCCAAGATAGAATTTCTTTTTTCTACCACCACTTTCTCTCCAACCACATTTAATTTCATTTGTAGTGTGAGTATATTTATATAATGTATCTCTATGAATACCTAAAAGACGACAAGTATCTTTTATTGAATATCTACTTGTTAATGCAACTTGCGGTTGTTCAGGGTTCATGTCTTATTCCTCCTTATTAGTATTAAACTCTTGGACAGGGAATAATTCTTCCACTGTGCTGTTTAAAGCTTCGGCAATCCTTTCTTTAGCTTTAGAGTTAGGTGTTTGTGTGCCGGATAACCATTGCCGAACTGTTGAAGATTCGCGACAAGTAACATCTGCAATTTTTTGAATGAAAACCTGTGCAGGAGTAGGTTTCATCCTTTCATCTTGATAGATTTCCTTGAATGTCATGTTTATTACCTAATTTTTTTTATTTATTACGAAATTTTATTACTCAATATATTTGTATTATGAGTAATAATTTATACTTTTGTACCAATAAAGTTTCTTATTGACTTGATTAGCACAAGATGTATTACCCGCAAAGATATAAATATTTGTAGAATATTGCGTATTATTAGGTAATATATTTTTGCTTTTCCAACAAAATTAATGATGGCTAAATACGATTTTCATAGACTTCGCAAAGAAGTGGGTATAACCCAAAAACAATTGGCAGAAAAGTTAAATATCACTCAAGGATTTATGTCAAGTGTTGAAAATGGTCGGAATCTTTTCCCTGAGGATAGGATCGATGATCTTCAAAGTCTGTTCCCACAGATAAATTTAGAAGATTTTGAAATAAAAGAACAGGACACTGTGGAGAAAAACCAGATTGGTGCAAATAATACTTCTTCCGATATTCAAATCAACGACCCGGAGACCTTGAAAATGCTGTTGTCTTTTGTACACAATAGAGAAATAGTAGAAAAGGGTTCACGGGAAATGGACGTTGAAGAGATAAAGACTCTACGCCATAGAAATGACAAACTGAACGACAAACTTGAATCCTTAAAAGATAATCTTGAGAAAGCCAGAGAAGAGATATTCAAATTGCGTCAGGAAAATCTAATACTGAAGAGTCTGTTGGAACAAAATCACATTGAATATCCCATAAACGCCGATAGACAATAGGTTTTCTTATTGTCTATTGAAGAAATTTTATTAAATTTGCAGTCGAAAATGTTTGCGCGAGGTTTGCGCAAGGCATTTAAAGAGACAATTAACATAAAAACTAAGCATTCTAAGATGTAATGTTTAACCAGCCTAAATCTCTAATTAACAAGAGATTATAAGGTTGGCGAAAGAAAAATGGAGTGATGCTCGAGTGGCTGAAGAGGCACGCCTGGAAAGCGTGTATACCCCAAAAGGGTATCCCGAGTTCGAATCTCGGTCACTCCGCCCACATTTCTTAATGCCGCGATTATCGCGGCATTATTTTTATAAAATCATCTAAATTAACGTAAGTTCGATATAAGACGGTTATAACAATATAAGGATAAATCAGCCTTTTGTTATTTGACCTAAAAAGTTACAAATTATTTTAAGATTAAGATCCGCCATTTTTGAAAAGCCGGCACAAACATCTTCATATATTTATTATTAAAAACCCGTCGTAAGCCTTCCGATATACATGTAAGGTTACTCCCGGATATTGAGCATTATGACTAGTTCAGGGAAAGGGCTTTTTAAACTACTTTAAGTTTGCCTTGAAACTCACCAATTATATGATATGAACCATTGGGAACATAATTATTGTTATCAAGAATATAGGATATGGTATATAAACCGTCCTTTTCTGCCTGGATAAATTGTATTGATCCCTCTAAAGGGATAAACCCATCATGAGAAGGAGGAATGCTTAAACCTGCTATACCAAAAGTCTCAAATTCGGGGTTATGGAAATAGTAATCTCTAAGTTCTCCACTCCAATAGAAGGAATTATACATATTTCCCAGTTCTATTTTATTCTCCACAACAATTTCATATTCCTTGCCGATAACCGGGAAATTCTCATCGGCATAACATCCTACCAGGATTAAATAGAAATTCTCCGTTTCTGTTTCTTCATAATCTCTTAAAAACATTTGAAGGTAACATACGCCTTCTTTGATAATAATATTGTTGTCGAGTCCTAATGGAAGAAACCAATATTTATTAGATACTGCTTCACCAATTGTTGTGTATTGGTATAAGGTTTTACCATTTATTCTTGCTTCTCCATAAAGTGATTTTTGTTTTAGAAGCTCCTTTTTTTCACAACCTGATAAAAACAGTAAGGAAAACATTATTACAATTAGTAGATATATGCTTCGTTTCATAATTTATTAATTCTGAATTAGAATGTAACTTGTTTTTTCTTATTTCATTTCAATATACCGGAGGAGACGGCAACCATGATTCATAATGAAACAGTACTGAAAAGGAGCAGCTGGTATTCGGTGAATATTGTAAAGAAATATCCATGGAAGGAGCCTTTCTTTTATCTTCCGACTGCTTTAGATTGATCTGCATTTACATTTGCATCGATTAATTTATAGGCTCCACGTTTTTGACGTCCCCATTGCAAATCATAGCTTATTGATAAATAAAACATTCTTCTCATATCAAGTCTCAAATGCTGTTCGTTTCTATTCCATTTATTATACGATATCGAACCTTGATCATATTTTCCAAATGGCATCATGATTCCGGCACCGAATTGCCAATCTTTCCAATTATAGGATAAGTCAATCATAGAAATATCCTCTCCCCATGAAATTTTCTCACCCCATAACTCCCTTGGAGCTTTTCTATAGGTTGCACTCAGGACAAAACCCCAATGCATGAGTCTTCCGGTTACATTGCCATTCCAATTATGGTTATAAAGTTTGTATCCTGTGCCTTTCATCCGTTCAGCCTGATATTGGATGGTTCCCGAGACAAAGAACCAATCGGGAACTATCTCTATTTGTGGTGATAGCCATAATGACACATTAGATAATCCTTCGCTGTTTTCAAATGAAGTTATCAATCGATTTTCATCCCAATACATGTAAGGAGTAATAGCGTTTGGACTACTGAAACCTCGGACTCCAAAAGAGCCGGATACTCTCGGAAGATTAAAGCTGTATCTAAAAGTCAGGTTATAGGAAGATGAGGTTTTAAGATCTGGACTGCCTATCTGCCATTGAAATCCGTCAAGCTGTTGCGGTACTATGTTTGTTTCGGCCAAAGATGGATTGGTCTGCCACGATGAAAATGATAACCTGAACTGATGATCCTGGTTCAAGGAATATGTGAATGTCGCTTGTGGACGCAGATTCCATGAATGATTACCTTGATCGGTCTCTTTGAATAAATATGAGTTGTATTGAACCCCTAATCCGGCGGTCAAAGTCACTTTATTTATCCTTTGAAAATATTCTCCGAAGAAATAAAGTTTATCCTGCCTTTGATGAAAGATTTCTCCATCTAAATTTTTATACTCTGAACGATTCAGGTTTGCATTATAAAAAGTTCCAGCTGTAAATCTTGAATTCCCCCAGTTCTTTATATAATCAGCCTCTATTCCATAGGACTGGTTAAGGTCTTTGATGTATGTGTGTATATCTGTGATGTAAGCTGTTTCATCCGGTAATTTTTCAAGATAATCCGAAAAAGAATGTCCCAGGAATAGTGAAGCACCGAAATCTACCACAAGAGCCTGTTTGTGTGGAAAATGGTGTTCAAGGTACGCTGAGAAAGAAGGTGTCTGACCTGTAGAACCATGTTTGGTGGTAAGTTCAATATCTTCTGATTCATCACTCAAGGACAAAAGCCCTTTATAAATCCATTTGTCAGATGTATTTCCATTGGTTTGTAGGCCTATGTAAAATACAGTAGTATCAGGTTTAATATAACTGTAATTGATCCACGCTCCTAATTGGTCATTATCCAGTGAACCACCAAGAGGTTTTTCTATTCTTGTTAAAGTATGCCCGTCCGGATATGTGAATGTTTCATTATAATCACGATGTACGCTTATATCTTCAGTTAGTTTGAATTGACCCCCGACACTCCATTGCGATTTACCTATATTGAATTTAGAATCTGCCCGATACTTTCCCCAATTTGTATTCAGAACTTGTCTTGCCTCTAACATTAAAGAGCCGCCTGCTGTTGGGTTGGTAACTATGAAATTAACGACGTAATTCACATCTCCATATCTTAAACTTGGATTGTCTATCCATTCGACTCTCTTTATTGTCTCCGGAAGAAGATTTTTCACTTGTTCTATGGATGAGACTCTACCATTTATACGAACTTGGACCGACTGGCCTCCTGCTGTAATTGAGCCCATCACATCATTTACATCTAGTGAAGGAATCATAAGGTTACTTAGCAACTGCATTCCGTTCTTTGAATTCTCCACAGCACTTGTAGATGGATGATATACATCCATGTCTGCTTTATGAATAACCTTAGGAGCCTGTATTACAATTTCTTGAAGCTCCATTGAAATAGTTGAGTCATTATCCTCTGTTTGAGCAAAGACAATGAAGTGTAATGAAACAAAGAAAAATATTAATTTATATCGCATATCGTGTCTACGTTAATTTTATATGTTGACAAATTACTGAATATGTTAGAACTCCCAATCAAGCTTTATAGTCTGTTCAACTCTGTTTCAGAGGCCGACGAGCCTTTGTATTTGCTTTTATAAGGTTGGAAGTTATAGATGATATTCAAAGCTATTCCCCGGTTGTCATTACTTTGTTTCTTGTCTACATAAATACCAAATGTATTCATTGTCCAGTCGTTATTGGCGGTATTAATAATGTCGGTTGCCGAGAGTTTTACCGTTAAAGATTTGTTGAAAAAGGTCTTGCCAACAGAGGCATCCATTGTAAACAAGGATTTTCCAAAACGAGTGGTACGCATATCTCCTCCCGTATATCCGCTGATATTTGCCGTTATCAACCATCCTCCGGGCAAGGAGAATGTGTTGTAGAAGTAGTATGAAAATAAGGGTCTGTTATACTTTGTACCGTCAAGTTCGAGCCACTGACGGTACATGCCGACAGTTATATCCGGAGTCCACCATTTGACAGGTTTACTCCAAACAAGGTAGAGGCTGAAAGACGTTAAATCTATATTTACAGGATGGAGCAACAGTTGCAGATTGGCAGCAGGATAAAGTTGCTTTACAGAAGTATAGGTATCCAACGACCTTGTAAAATCAGTCTGTAACATAAAACCCTTCCACATACCGAATAGCTGAACATCATGCATTCTTTCATCACGAAGCAATGGATTTCCACCTTCTATTTGATGAATTCCGACATAACTTAAAGAACCGGTAAGTTGAGAGTAAGGAGGCTTTACGGTAGCCATCTTATAACTCAAACTTATTTGTGATTCCTCGTTAAATGAATATCCGAGTGAAATATCCGGCGTCAGAAGATTATGCCTTCGGCTTACATCGTCATCCCTTTCACCGTTTACTTTAAATTCATAGTTCACATATTCATATCTTAAGCCGGCATTAAGAGAGAATTTCCCGAACATTCTTGACCAAGAAGCATATAGAGCAGCTGAAGTCTGTTTTGCTTCAGTAAGAGAGGACGGGATATATTCCTCCACCTCAGGATTTAGCATCTTATAGTCCAAGGAGGTGTGAGTATAGCTGTCCTGTGTCCCAACTGTAAACTCTCCATTCCATAACGGGAAATTCAAATATATTTTTCCTGCCCACAAGGTTGAGTTTCGCTTATCGGTTGAATTGACATCAGGATGGGAAGCGTCAGGGTATGTTGTTGCAACGCTATTGTTTTGAAAAGAACTTTTGAAATCGCCGTCGAAGTGTAACAGGAATTTATCTGCAAACGTGTTTTCATAATAAGCCGACACAAGATGACTGTGAGCCTTGATTTGTGTTTCAATCTCATCTTGAATTGCAGGATCATCGTCATACCATTCGGAGCCTGTATTTCTGAAATTTCCACGTTCCGGGTTGAAGCGGTAATAGGCACCCAACGACTGACTGTCTTTGGCATAGTTTAAACCTGCCTTAATACTGCCTACGTTTGTAGGATAGACATTATTATTGCTGCTACCTACGATGGTTTCTTTCCCTTGATAGATAAGGCTGTTGGTTGTGATCCCTTTTATAAGAGTATTGTTATGGTTTATCAAACCGTTAACAAAAAGTTCCCAACAGCCGGTGTTATAACTTAATGAAAGAAAATCCATTACTGACCATTTGCGATGTCTCTGCAATTGAAATTGGTCTGTAACAGACAGTCCTTGAACAAAATTTCGTTTGGTGGTTATCTTCAGCACAGCGCCCGTTGTGCTTTCATACATCGCTCCCGGTGCCATAAGTAATTCTACCTTCTTGATGTTGGATGACAACAGCTGTTGCAATTCCTGCTCATCACGCATTGGCCGGCCGTTTATGTAAATTTCGATATTGCTTTTGCCGATAACTGTTACCTCGTTATCCTGAACCCTTATCATCGGAAGCTGATTAAGAACATCCAGGGCGTTCCCAATGTCTGCAAGGTTAGATCCGGGTATTGTAGAAACAAGTGTTGTTCCTACGAGTTTTGTGGCCGGTTGTTTGGCAGTCACTACCACTTCCTGTAGCTGTTGTGTGAGGGTGTCTGCCGTCTCGGAATTTTGAGCGTGACCCATTCCATAATAAAGAATGGCTGTAAACAGCCCTATGAAAAATTTAGTTTTCATGTGAGTAAAATTTTGATGCAAAATTACTCACAGAAAGGATCTCAGACCAAAATAAAAGTCTGACACTTATATTTGTAATTAATTGAATGACAGGTAAATAATGCTACCGAAATTGGAAAAGTCTGACCTTGACGGTAATCATGTCAGAAAACAGACAAAATATCGGGATAAACCGGTGCCACTTTCTCCTTGAGTCGGGTTTTCAACCTTGATTTGCGTTTATAGACAACATCGACCGTTTCACCCAGAAGAAGGCTTATTGTACGGGTGGATAGTCCGCTTGCAAGATAAACCAGGAGTTGGTAATCTTCCGGTTTTATTTCGGGATATTTTTCTTTCACTAAAGCAATCAGATTATCCCTACAATCATTAACGGCCTGTTCCATTTGAGGGAAAGAATTTGTTCTTACAGACTCAATTTCGCTTTTAACTTTGTCGATAATCGCCTTACGTTCTGTCTTTGTCCCTTGGGTCTCGTAGTAGGTCTGACATAGGGAATCAATCAGGGCAAACCGATTTTCAAGTAATCCATGAAGCTTTGATTCAAGACGGCTGACATCTCCCTTGCTCGTTTCAATCTCATTCTTAAAAGAGGAAGCTTCCGCCATAAGGGTATCGTTTCTCAGGGTCTGCAATTTCAACCGTTGTTGCAACCAAACTATTGTTCCGATAGCAAACAGTAATATTATTATCCCTATGAATAACATTTGCTCTTGTTTTATTCGCTCTTTATAAAGAAAGAATTCCTTTTCTTTCTGAAGGTAAAGAGCAGTGGCAAGGGCATCGGAATTGTTTGATGATTGATTCAAGGCTTTCAGGTGTAAAGCTTTCTGATATTCATCGGTCAGATGATGATTGCCATAGTATTTAATGGCGATATTAACTATTGTGTCCGTTGGAGCAGTAATATGATTAGCAACCATTGCTTCACTATAAAGGAGAGCCCAACGAGCCATTGTTGAGGAATCATTAAGTTCCGAAATATCAAAGCTGTTAAGTTTCGTCCATGCTGCCGATGGATCAGAATTCATTAGGCGTTGGGCTTCGTCTAAAGTATGGGATTGTGAGGCAGAATAACTGCAACCAGTTATAAAACACAATATGATTATGTATAAAAGGCTCCTCATTAGACAATCATTGGGATTTAAATTTCTTTTTAATATCTGCAAAATTACGACTTTTAAATCAATAAGGTAAAGAAATAAAGATATCACTTGCATATGAAAAACTCCCCGAACTGATTCTCAAATAACATTTGCTCTCAAAATACCATTTGATACGAAAAAATACACCATCCCGGGACAAAGTGCGATTCTTAATAGAAATTATATGATTTTCAATAAATTATATTACGTAAATGTTGGGTTCCTTAGATTAGCAATCTTTACTAAAAAGGGAATATCAATTTATAACTTTTAAAACTAATATAAACTATTTAATAATTTCTGAGAGCTGGTTATAAAAATCAGGGTCTTCTCCTATAACGTATTTGCTGATTCTTCCTTCAGGATTGATAATAATTTTTGTAGGGAATACCTGTATTTCATAGTCTTTTCGAACATTACTATCATCAGGATTATATAGATTAATCCATGGAAGCTGATATTTTTCTACGGCTTTAAGCCAGTCTTTTTCAGTATCGTTACAATCGATCCCAATAATTACCATTTCATTCCCATATTTTTCATAGGCTTCCTTTAACTGCAGAAATCCCTTGATACACCATCCACACCAACTTCCCCAAAAATCAAGAATTACCCATTTGCCCTTATAATCAGATAACGAAATGTTTTTCCCATTAATATCTTTTAAACTGAAATCAGGAGCCATAATGTTTCCTTGCTCCATTTCCAATTGTTTAAGTTTTGTTTTCTCAATATCCACAAATTTATTATAACGAGCCCTTAAAAGGGGATAGATTATCGAACTCTCTAAAGAGTCAGGTATATTTGAATATTCCTTTACATAATCATCTCCGGCTAAATAACCTATGTGTAATGCCAATAATGATCTTTCATTATCTCGGTTTTTGCTGACATAATCTTTAACTTGATTATTGTATTCATTTATCACTTGCTTATAATCTTCGTCAGAAACAATATCTTTATTTCTTAACTCAGATCGCTTATGATTAAATTCTCCTTCCATTTTTATAAGGTCATTTAAAGCTTGAGAAAGTATCGAACCTGATAAATTATATTCAAAAGGCATCATAGAAATAATATCCACATTTATCTGTTTTCCAGGTTCAAGATAAAGTAAGGGAATCATTGGTCCATTTATAATTTGTATTCCTGATTGATAACCTGATTGATTATCCGGAATTGAAAAAGAAACCATATTATTTTTTATTGCAACCGTGTCACTCATTAATCCTCTTTCATCTTTAGATTGAGCACTTATGAGTTTATCTATGGGAGCATAAAAAATCTCGATTGAATCTGCATAATTATCAGCAGGGAATGTAATAACCACATCTGCAAATAAACCATTCGTTACATAGCAAAAGGTTATAAAAAAGATTAAAATAAATTTCTTCATTTCTTTAAATTTTGTTTTTTTATTTCAAAATATGCTTTACTGGTATTTTTAATTAGGTCTATTTTAGTGACCCATATGATAAAGATTATAAAATTTAAAGATTATCAATCTTATCACATATTTCAATCACATGGTCTAACCCATATAATAGGCTTTTTCCATCTATTCCCATCCATGAAAATAAAGATAAGATATCAGCATAGGCATTTCTAATGTAAGAGGTATCTATAACCGCGAAACCGGTAGGAAAGCATATAGGTTCATGATGTGCAATCCTGTTCCTTAATGAATTTATCTTATCCAGCTCATTAAAGATGAATGTCTGGTTGTACTGAAATTGAGCAGATGATCGAGGCTTGAAAGGGAAAATTCTTAGTAGATCTCGACCTGTTTGACGGTATTGAACAGGAGAAAACATATATTTCCATATTCCAAATTCCATTTCTGCAATTAGTTTACTATGAGAATAAATATTTACCCTATCCAATTTCCGAAAGGCATAATATATTATATCTCGTGTCTTTTGTAAAATTGGCAAAGTAAATATACCGTTGTGTATAACAGAATCTCTTAACCAATCATTCCCAAAATTAGGTTTTAGATGATAATCAATCTTATTCCTTAACGAGACCTCAAAACAACTAACTATAGTAAACATCTCTTGAGATACTCGGAGATTATATCTGTATAGAGTCATGGCTTTCCTACTATTACCATTACAAGCCAAAAGGTAACGGGCCATCCTTTCAGGAGAAATAGCAGCTTCAAAATCCGAGTATTTCATAAACTCTAATTGTCTTAAATTTGTTTTTTAAATAAAAAGATATTATCTTTGCAACGTTGAATCCCGGTAGCCCCTGAGCAATCAAGCTATCGGGTTTTGTTATGGCAAAGATATTAAATTTTTAAGGATTAAATAACGCCTACTTCTATAGGAACTTATTAACCTCTTGATAATTTGAATATTATTTCTCAATGGTACAAGAGGGAAGCAAAAGGCTCTAAAATTGGTCTTTTTACCTGCTGAAACCACGGCTTTGGCTTCGTTCCAATCTCTGTGTATAATTTTGACTTGGCAAAGGAAATAACTGCTTTAATGGCTTTTCTGACTACTTCAGAAAAGGATTGAAGGAATTTGGCTATATTGTCTTTTAAGGTTAGGCAATTCTGTTGAAGCTTCATTTTCATTGATGGCTTTTTAATGTTGTAGCAAGGGATTTGGCGGGGAGAAAAAAGATTGTTAACTTTGTGGTGCGTGTATAGACGATGGCAATAGATTGGCAAAAGTTAAATGACGAGGAATTAGTGGATCGTCTTCGTGATCCAAAGGAATGCCGTAATGCTTTTACAGAAGTGATAAAAAAGTATTCGGAACCCCTTTATCATCAGATAAGACGTATGGTTCAGAGTCATGACGACACTAACGACCTGTTGCAGAACACCTTTCTTAAGGCATGGACTTCCATTGATGCATTCCGCGGTCAGGCGAAACTGTCCACCTGGCTTTACAAGATTGCTATAAATGAAAGTCTGACTTTTCTGGAAAAACAAAGGAAACAACAAAATCTGTCGATTGACGAGGAAACGAGCAATCTGATAAACTGTATTGAATCCGACGAGCATATAGACGGTGATGAATTGAAGAAGAAACTGCGCGAAGCGATAGCCCGGCTACCCGAAAAGCAGCGGTTGGTATTCAACATGCGATATTATGACGAGATGGATTATAAACAGATGTCGGAAATATTAGGAACATCAACAGGAGCTCTTAAAGCTTCCTATCATTTGGCAGTAAAAAAAATCGAACAATTTTTTAATGAAGACTAAACCTTTAAGGTCGTTGATAGTCTAATGAATAGAAAAGAGAATTGCTAAGATGAAAGAGTTTGAAAACGAAATATTAGAAAAAGCGGGTCATGACGACGGGATGACTGTGCCGGAAGGTTATTTCGATGATTTTACGGCAAAAATGTCGTCGATGTTGCCTGAGCGGGAGTGGGAAAAGCTCGACTATCAGGAACGGATAATGCCTCGCAGTTTCTGGCAGAAAGTTAGGCCGTACGTCTATATGGCAGCAATGTTTATGGGAGTATGGTGCATGATGAAAATGTTCAATCTTATGAAATCACCTGAGGATGTAATGGTTCCCGGAAATAATCCCGTTTTGGCAGAAGCTTTGAATGACGATTCATTTATGTCGGATTATTATGTCTATGATGTGGATGAAACGGATATATTGGAACAATTATATGACGAAGGTGTAGAAACTACCGCTTTTTACAATTAAGAAAACAGTACGATTATGAAACGATTATCTCTGACCATTCTATCAAGCGTAATAGCTATCATCTCAACTGTCTCAGTCTTTGCGGGTGGAGATGCGAAAAATGATCGTGAACGTAAACAATGGTTCAACGAGATGCGCAGATATAAAGCGGAATATGTAGCCAAGGAATTGGGTCTTACAGATGAACAAAAATCAAAATTCGTGCCACTATATGAAGAAATGGATGCGAACTGTGCAAAGATCGGTGACGAGGCACGTAAGATGGAAAAAGATCTGACGAAGAAAGATAATATCACCGACACCGAATATGAAAAAGCAGCCGAAGCGCTATATGAAGCGAAAAGTAAAGAAGCTGCGTTAGAATTGGAATATTTCAAAAAATTTAAAACCATATTGACTAAAAAACAGCTTTTTGAATTAAAAGGCGCAGAAAGGAAGTTTACACGTAAATTGATGGATCATCAGCGTAAGCCGGGGAAGAAAGAAAAGAAATAATCACCAATCATTTTTTTAATACATGCGTAGAATCTTATCGGTAACTATTCTCGTAGTTACCTGTTTTTCATATTGTTTCAGCCAGCTCAACAGTCTGAAAGCTCCTGATTTCGCTTTTCCGCGAGAAGTGATTAAAAAATCTGAGGCGAATTTAAAGGTTGCTCAAAATTCCGGAGATGCCGAGCTGCTTCTAAGGTCGCTTATCGATCTGACTTTGTCGGATATGATGATCGACAGTGACAGTATAGAAACCTGTATTAAAAGAATTGAAATTATAATAGATGATTCGAAGAACGAACTTAGCAGAGCGATGCTAAACCTTCTTTTGGCCGATATTTATAGCAGTTATTATCAACAAGAAAGATGGAAGTTTGACCAAAGAAGCCTACCCGAAGGATATGTTCCTGCAAACATTTCTGAATGGGACGGGAATTTATTCGAACAAAAAATCCAGAGTCTTTTAAATTCAGTACTTGAAGAAGAGAAATATCTTGCTGGGATAAAATTGTCACAATTGGGGTCTGTTACAACCTCTACGAGTGAAACGCTGAAAGTTTTCCCAACAGTTTTTGATTTCGCCGTTTATAAGGCAATAGCGTTGTTGAGCGGTTTCCGTCAAACAGACAAGAACAAAATCGATTCAATATATGACAGCATTATCAACCTTCATCACGAAGGGAGCGCCGCAAGGATTTATGCAGAAGTGGCTAAAATTGAATACTCCCTTCAGAGAGAAACCGTAGTGATCTATGGCGAGAATCAGATAAATCTGACAGAGGATAAATTAATCAGATTGTTTGAGAAAAATGAAAATCATGAATTTTCCTGCTATATTCTTCAGAGGCTTCAATCTTTATCAGGAAATAATGAGTGGAGGAGATGGTACTATAACAAATTGGAAACTGCTGTGTCCAAATATCCTGCATATCCGATGGCAGATTGCCTGAAGAATATAATATCGGAAATGAAAAGGAAAAATGTTTCTGTGCAATCCCAGTCTGTTATAGTACCGGGCGATTCCCTTGCCGTAAGGTTAAGATCGTCTAATGCAAAAAATGTAATTCTGTCGTTATATAGATTGAATAGCGGTTTCATCAGCAATAATTATGTTCGCTTTGAAGATTTGAAAAATCTAACCCTCAAAGAGTCTAAACGGATAGAATTGTCCGGAGATGTTCCTTTTGATTGTGACACGACAATTCAATTTCTTACGGATGCACCGGGTTATTACATAATAGTTCCTTCGTGGGATGGTAAAATCCCAAACCGAAAGGAGACTTTTCAAACAGTTTATTGCACTAATCTCGCATTAGGGTCATTTAAATTTGACACCAATAAAGCTTTCGTAGTGAATCCAAAGACTGGTGAGCCAGAAAAAAATGTTTCAATTTATTATGATTCATCTAAGACTTCTGCTGAAGATTATAAAGAAATAGGAAAAACGAATTCATCAGGCCTTCTTGAATTGGGAAATGAGCTCAGAGGTCGACTTTCGGCAAGAATTCCAGGAGATTGTTATACACCGACAATTTTCGTTTCTCCGCCGATGGAAAATAAAGACAATTCAAAAGTAAATATAAATGGATATACGGATCTCGGCGTATATCATCCGGGAGACAGTGTAGGTTGGTTAGCAATAGCTTATCGCCCCGGAAAGCCTCGTCAGGTGGCCAAAGATATCGAAATAAGAGTTGTATTGCGTGACGCTTCCTATACCTGTATAGATACACTAATTGGTAAAACCGACGATTTCGGGAGGATCTGGGGGAAGTTCCCAATTCCAGAAGGTCATATGACAGGACGTTATAATCTTCAATTTAGTTGTAATGATGGCACAGGGAATTGTTCTTTTATGGTGTCAGACTATAAATTACCTACTTTCCGCACTGAAATTACAAGAATAAACAGTGATATTTCAGGAGGGAGACCTGTAATAATTGATGGTAAAGCCGAGACCTATTCCGGAATGGCTATTTCGGGAGGCGAAGTGAATGTCAGTTTGACATTGGAAACCGGTTGGTGGAGATTTGTTTCATCTGAAAATATTTTCAATGCTGTCACCCAGACTGACGGAAACGGTAGATTTAGTTGCGAAATTCCCGACAGTATAGTAGCAAATAGAGTAGGTCGTTTCAGAATAAATGTCATTGTGACATCTCCAACGGGAGAAACCCATGAAATATCCGATTATTTCTCGTTAAAGCCGAGTTACGGTATAATAGCGTCGATAAAAAACAATATAGATATCAACAATCCCTCAGGCTTTGAGGTAAGAGTGGTAACCGATACGGGCACTGATACAGTCATGACTGTAAAAATGTGTCTAACACAGGACGTGAATGGAAAGCGCGAACAATTGAAAACATTTGAATTTCCCTCCGGAAACGTGCCTGATTTTTCAGAACTTGCTTCGGGAACTTATGATGTGGAGTTATGTTTGCTTTCTACTGAAAGCGACACTGTGCGCCTGAATAAAATAGGTTTTTACAGACTTAACGACAAAATGCCACCAACCAATTCAACAGTATTATGGTTGCCGGTTTCTAAGATTAATTCCGGTGAAAAATTGGTGTACGGAACATATTCTCAAAATAATTATGTCCTTTATACTCTCTGGTCTGACAGTGGTTTGATAGAGCAGAAATGGCTTGAGCCTCATATGGGGATTCATCAGCTACCAGTAAGTCTACCTGCTGAAATTGAATCTGGTAAGATAACATTATATTCCCTCGCTAACTATGAGTCGAAGATATGCGAGATTTTAGTGACAAACGGTAAACAGGATAAAGGGATAGTTATTGAGACGGAAACATTTAGAGATAAAATAACTCCAAACCAGCAAGAAACTTGGACTTTCAGGGTGAAAAATAAGAAAGGAAGCGGAGTGAAAGCCGGTGTTGTGTTAGATATGTACAATGCCGCTTTAGATCAGATTGTTCCCAATAGTCTGAGTTTTATTCCTGTGCTGTCGAATGGCAAATCATTTTCTATACAAACTGCTTACATGAGAGGAAATGTATATGCCGGTCTTTATGAAAATATTAAATATCTGAATTGCAAAGAAATTCAAATCCCTTCATTTGAAACTTATGGATATGGTTTTGGCGGTCGAATGCAATTAAGGATGTTGAACAGCATGAAGAGGGCTCCATCGGCCAGATCGGAAATGTCAGATGAAGCGGTGACTGAATCATTTGAAATGTCGTCTATGGCAATGGATGCAGGAGGAGCCGAAATAGAAGAGGCGATAGAAAATGAGACAGGAGGTGACACCAATACCGATGATTTTGAGTATAGACCGTCTGAAATCTCTTTAGCACTATTCAAGCCCTCCCTAACTACCGACGATGAAGGCCGTTGTTCGCTCTCGTTTACTGTGCCAAACGCGAACACGACGTGGAAACTTTTAGCATTAGCATTTACCGACGAATTGAATATAGCTAATCTTAATCGTGAGATAATTGCGTCTAAACCCATTATGGTTAGTCCGAATGTTCCGCGATATTTAAGATGGGGAGATGACATAATTATTCCAGCCTCAGTGTATAATAATACAGACGAGGATTTTGTTGCCGTAACGACTGTTGAGTTCTTTAATCCTGTAACGGGTGAAACGATCAGTAAATCTGTTCAAGACGTTTTAGTAAGCAAAGGAGCGTCAACAAAAGTAACGGTTTCTTTTCATACTCCTTCAGACTTAGCGTTTGTGGGATTCAGAATCAGATCCTCAATCGATTCGGCGGCTGACGGCGAACAAACTTTAATACCCATTCTGCCGTCTTCGACAGAACTGATAGAATCGGAACCATTCTTTATCTCGGCTGAAGAAAGATCTTATACTAAAGAAATTAAATCAATCAAGCCGGAAGAAGAAGTTGTATTGGAATATTGTGATAATCCTTTATGGTATGTCGTCACAACATTACCCGGCTTAAGCGTGCCGACCATAAATATTGCAACAGATATCGCAGGTTCTTTATTCTCGAATATAGTCTCTAAAGAACTTCCTAAACGTTATCCTATAATCAAAGAAGCTATTTCCTATTGGAAACAATTTGGTTCAGAAGACAGTGTGCTGATATCTTCCTTGAGCAAGAACGAAGATCTTAAGAATTTCTTGCTGAAATCAACGCCATGGGCAGGTGTTGCATCTGCTGAAACCGAAAGAATGGAACAATTGTCGATGATATTCGATCAAAAGGAAGTCGACAATAATTTCCGAATTAATTTCGACAGGCTTATAAAACTTCAGCGCTCGGATGGCGGTTTTGCGTGGAGCGAAAATTCTATTAATTCTTCAGAGTGGGTTACGATTCAGGTTTTGAACGTATTGTCTCAACTCAAAATAATAGGCTATTTTCCGGAAGATACAAAATTGTCGGCAACTGTCATCAAAGCGATGAAATATTTGGAAGATATTAATGTCTCTGCTTACAAGAAAAATAAAGCCGGAAGCAGTCCGATAGAATTCACGAGACTGTGCACTTTGTTCCAAGAATTTAAAAGATCGCTTTCAGGAGATAAAATATATAAAGCAACGATCCAACGGATAATAAAAAACCGTCACGATGGAGACATCAGGACAAAAGCAATCAATGCGATGATTCTTCAAAACTCAGGTTATAAATCATTGGCCAAAGATATACTGAGGTCAATAGAGCAAATGTCTGTGTCGACTGAAGACAAAGGAGTTTGGTGGGCAAACGAAACTAATCAAATTCAGGCTTCGACGACCGTCCTGGAAGCATTTACAATGATAGATCCGGCAAATCCAATTAGCAATGGTATCGTTCAAAATCTCATATATCAGAAGTTGAGTCAAAAGTGGGCAGACGGATATAGAATCAGCTCTACTGTTGCGGCCATCCTTAATAGGACCCGTCCGTACAGTGAGTCACAAAAAGTGTCTGTAAAGGTAGATGGGAAGTCGATCGATATCAATAGCGAAAAGTATCTCGGTGAGATTAAGGTAAATCTTACTGATGATATTAAAGCCGGTTCCATCATAGAATTAGATAGAAACGGAATGTCGCCTGCATGGGGAAGCGTGTTCTTTAAATTTAAGGCCGAATCAGATAGTATCAAACCGGCTTCGTCAGGAGGGGTAACTATAGCCAAGGCAATTTATCTCGTGAAAGACGGGGAATTGTCGTCGGTTAAGGAATATAAGACAGGGGACAAGATCAGAGTGATGTTGACAATCACTAATAAAGACAATATAGATTTTGTCACTATTTCAGATGAACGTGCATCCTGTCTGGAACCTGTCGTTCAATTGCCTACTCCGATATATCAAGACGGGTTGTGCTTCTATAGGGAAAATGGAGACTCATCGACAAATATTTTCATTGACCATCTACCTAAAGGTACTTATCTTTTGTCTTACGATATGTGGGTGAATAATGCAGGTCAGTTCACAAGCGGAGTAGCTAAAATCCAAAGTCAGTATAATCCAGCGGTTTCAGCTCATTCAGGCGGAAACCGTCTGATTGTGACTGAGTAGCGTCGATAGATCCTTATGAAAGATAGATTTGTCGTCCGCAGTTCTCGATAGCTACGGCAAATGAATCTTCAATTATACGTTTGAATTCTCTGCGGTAGATATAGTCTGTTTTCAAGCTTTGAATAGTAGCCTGCATCCGGGGGAGTACTGACGCCGATAATCCGTTTTTGTCGGCGAAAACGATGGTATCGTTCATCAATTTGACCACACTTCTAAGTGTGGCATCCTTCATTCGTCCGAACATAGCTCCGATACAAAATTCATTAAAAGCATAAACCATAATATCGGCTATATACTCTTCGCCCGGCGACAGAGAAGATATGCTTTTAATAGCATCTTTTACAGCCAACATGCGCGGTTTGAGCAGTCCTCGTTTCACCCTTATGATAGCTTTCTGAATATCAGCACGAGCTTTTTCCATCCTTTTGTCAATATTGGGATTCTCAAAAAAATCGAGATAATCCTTAGCTTCTTTTTTAGCCTTATAGACCTCCAGAACAAGATTGATCAGTTGATCCTTGTCCATACGTTGGAGTAGCTTTTTTAAAGATGTCTTCGACATTAAAGAAAAAATATGACTAAAGAATAACAAAAAGGACGAAGCTGTAGTTCACCAACTCCGTCCCATCATTAGATTGTATTTTATCAGTTAGATTGAGGTGCATCAGCCTCCACGCCAGCTAATTCAGGGTCAATCATGATTCGACCGCAATATTCGCAGACGATAACTTTTTTCCTCATCTTAATTTCCATCTGTTTCTGAGGCGGAATACGATTGAAACAACCGCCACAGGCATTACGCTGGATGTAAACTATACCAAGACCGTTTCTTGCGTTCTTTCTGATACGTTTGAAAGCAGTGAGGGTCCTTGCGTCGATTTTGGGTTCGATTTCTTTTGCTTGTTCTCTAAGTTTCTCTTCATCCTGTTTAGTCTCGGAAACTATTTCATCCAGTTCTGATTTTTTTTCTTCGAGAATGTGCATCTGGTCTGAAAGAATACTTTCAGTGTTCTGCACTTCAGCTGTGATAGCATCGATCTGGCGAGCATATTCACCGATATGTTTTTCGGCGAGTTCAATCTCAAGTTTTTCGTAGGTGATCTGTTTAGTTAAATCGTCGAATTCACGGTTATTTCTCACCTCATTGAGTTGTTCTTCGTATCTTGCTATTTTAGTTTTGATTTCGTTGATTTTTTCTTTTTCAGCGACTGATTTTCTTTTCAAGTCGTCAATTTCATTTTTGAAATTGGCTACCCTTGTGTTCAATCCTTTGATATGGTCTTCCAAGTCAGCGACTTCGAGCGGGAGCTCTCCTCTGACAGTTCTTATCTTATCAATTTGTGAAAGGATGGTCTGTAGCTCGTAAAGTGATTTTAAACGAGATTCCACCGACATGTTTTTATCATTTTTATTGTCTGCTGTAGCCATAATTTACCTATATATAATTGGATTAGACTCGGTTTTGGAATATTCGACCGCAAAGTTAGGAAATTTTTCTTTAATAATTCCGTAAAAAATGTTTTTGGCGCAGTTTTCACTTTCAAAATGTCCGATGTCTGCAATCAGAATCTTATCTGCATAATCTACAAAAGCATGATAGCCGGTATCGGAAGTTATATATACCTGTGCTTTTTCGCGTATAGCGTTCTCAATAAAAGAACTGCCGGAGCCTCCGCAGAGAGCCACTTTCCGGACTGGTGTGTGGATGTCGAACCTGTTGCATCTTACAACCGGCGAATTAAAAGTCGATTTTATCCTTTCAATTAGCGAAACGGCCGTGATAGGACTGCTCAACTCTCCGACGGCTCCTAACCCCGACGATTTCGTGCCGATTGTTACCGAAGAAAACTCATAAGCCGGTTCTTCATAAGGATGATTAAGCAGGATAGTCTCTTCGACTTTGCTTTTTATCCAACGAGGCAGTAAGAGTTCCAATCTAACTTCTTCGCCGGAATGAAGAGCGTTAATCGTTCCGTCTGCAGGACAACTTCCTTCAAGAGGCCTGAATGTACCTGTCCCTTCAACGGAAAAACTACAGTTGTCATAATTCCCAAGCTGACCGCACCCAGCCATAAAAAGTTGATCCCTCAGGTCAAGCGCATGTGCTCGTGGTATCCACACCGACAGTTTCAGTATTTTGTCGTCTTGTGGGGAGAGGAATCGGATATTATTGAGCCCGAGCGCCTCTGCCATACTGAAAGAAACACCACCTCTTGCGTTATCAAGTGATGTATGGGATGCATATATAGCGATATCATGTTTTATCGCAGCCCAAGCTGTCTTTTCTACCTGAGTATTTCCTATAATTCGTTTCAATCCTTTGAAAAATAGAGGATGATGACAAATTATAAGATTAAGACCCTTTCGTTTGGCTTCTTCTACAATTTCGGGTCGGGCATCTACGCATAATAGTGCTCCGGTACATTCCAACGTAGCATCTCCTACTTGAAGACCGCAATTATCATAGCTTTCCTGTAAAGCCGACGGAGCAAAATCTTCAATCAGGCTGATAATATCCCGTATGGTGGTCATTTTTCGATCGGCAGGATAGAAATGTTGAGTTCCTTCAACTGAGAATCATCTATCTCGGAGGGAGCATCGATCATTGTGTCTCTACCCGAATTGTTTTTAGGGAATGCTATTACATCTCTGATAGAGTCAAGTCCGGCAAGGATAGAAACGAAACGGTCGAAACCGAAGGCCAAACCTCCATGAGGTGGTGCTCCATATTTGAAAGCATTCATTAAGAACCCGAATTTATATTCCGCTTCTTCATCGGATAATCCGAGTAAACGGAACATTTCGTTCTGCAGCCGGGAGTCATGAATCCTGATGCTACCTCCACCCAGTTCATTTCCATTTACCACCATGTCATAAGCAGTGGCTCTGACGTTACCTGTGTCGGTCTCCAGTTTTTCTATGTCTTCGGGGTTGGGAGATGTGAAAGGATGATGCATGGCATAAAATCTCTGCGTTTCTTCATCCCATTCAAATAACGGGAAATCTATAATCCACAGACAAGAAAACTTTTGAGGATCGCGTAATCCGAGCTCAGTGCCCATCTGAAGTCTGAGTTCACATAACTGCTTTCTCGTTTTCATCGTTTCGCCTGCGAGTATGAGCATAAGATCTCCAGGTTGTGCATCTGCTCTTTCCAGCCATGTTTTCAGCTCCTCTTCGGAGTAAAATTTCGAAACTGAGCTCTTTACAGAACCGTCTGTTTCATATTTAACCCACATTAAACCTTTTGCCCCAATTTGAGGACGTTTCACGAACTCTGTAAGATTATCAAGCTGTTTTCTTGTATAAGAGGCGCAACCGGGTGCAACAATGGCACCAACATATTCAGCGTCGTCAAGCACCTTGAAATCCTTGCCTCCGGTTAGATCCTTGAGTTCCACAAATAGCATTCCAAACCGAGTGTCCGGTTTGTCGCTGCCATACAGACGCATGGCATCAGCCCATTTCATTCTCGGAAAAGGTTCGGTAAAATCAATATCCTTTACATATTTGAAGATATGCTTAACCAGTCCTTCAAACATTTGCAGAACGTCCTCTTGGGTGACAAAACTCATTTCACAGTCGATCTGGGTAAATTCCGGTTGACGATCTGCTCTCAGATCTTCGTCTCTGAAACATTTTACAATTTGGAAATAGCGATCGAAACCACTGACCATCAATAACTGCTTGAATGTCTGTGGCGATTGGGGAAGCGCATAAAATTCGCCGGGATTCATTCGCGAAGGAACGACAAAATCCCTCGCACCCTCAGGTGTTGACTTGATGAGAACCGGTGTCTCAACCTCAATGAATCCTTTTGAGTCAAGATATCTACGGATTTCAAACGCCATTTTATGACGCAGTTCAAGGTTTTTACGCACAGCATTTCTTCTCAAATCGAGATAACGATATTTCATTCTGAGATCATCACCTCCATCAGTATCATCTTCGATTGTAAATGGTGGAACATCACTTTTATTTAGTATGTTTAGCTCGTCAGCGATGATTTCAATGTCGCCGGTTGGCATGTTAGGATTCTTATTTGATCTTTCCGTAACCGTTCCTTTGATTTGAATTACGAATTCTCTTCCGAGTTTGTTGGCAGCTTCACACAGAGCTTCGTTCTTTTCATTATTGAAAACTATTTGAGTAATTCCGTATCTGTCTCTTAAATCGACGAATGTCATTCCACCCATTTTCCTTGTTCTTTGAACCCAACCGGCCAGAGTGACCTTGCTATCTACATCGGAAATGCGGAGTTCACCGCATGTATTAGTTCTGTACATGTTATAAAATATGTGAATATTATTAGATTTGCGCTGTCAAAATTACAAAATAATCCCTTATTTAGAGCATAAATTCTTACCTTTGTGGCAAGAGCTATAGATTTATGGCTTAAATTAGTAATGATAATTTTCAAAATCTTAGTATGAAACATAGACTACCATTGATTATTGCAGCCGCGGCAATATCTTTATCCGGAGCGGCAGTGACACCGTTATGGCTCAGAGATGTGAAAATTTCTCCGAACGGGTCAGAAGTGGCTTTCACTTATAAAGGAGATATTTATACGGTTAACAGCAGCGGTGGTAAAGCCACACGGTTGACATCATTACCGTCCTACGAAAGCAAACCTGTGTGGAGTCCTGACGGAAAACAAATAGCTTTTGCCAGCGACCGTAACGGAGGAGCGGATATATATATAATGCCTTCGACCGGGGGATCAGCGAAACGTCTGACATTTAATTCTGCCAATGAATATCCCGAAGCATTTACCCCTGACGGTAAAAATGTTGTATTCAGCGCAATGATTCAGGATGCGACAAAAAGCGCCCTGTTCCCTTACCGTGCTTTCGGCGAACTCTACGAAGTGCCGGTGGGAGGCGGCCGTATAAACAGAATTATTTCAACGCCAGCAGTATTCGTCTCTTATCTTCCTGACGGAAAGTCTTTCGTTTATGAAGATGTGAAAGGAGTCGAGGATGAATTCCGCAAACATCATACGTCTTCCGTGACGAGAGATATATGGAAATATGACGCGGCAACGGGTAAACATACAAACTTGACAAAAAGGGGAGGAGAGGACAGAAATCCAGTTGTCGGTGTTGACGGCAAAAATGTTTATTTCCTAAGTGAGAGAGATGGGAAATCTTTAAATCTTTATTCCCTATCATTAGAAACTCCGACGACAGTAAATGAACTGACTAATTTCAAAACTCACCCATTGCGTTTCCTTTCACAGGCTTCCGATGGTACATTGGCCTTTACCTATGACGGTGAGATCTATACAATGAAACAAGGTCAGACCCCGAAAAAACTTGCTATAGACATAATGATAGACGAAGGGCAACCTTTGGAAAATATCAATATACGTTCTGCCCAGGACGCTGCCGTTTCTCCCGATGGAAAGCAACTTGCTTTTACGGGTAGAGGTGAAGTGTTTGTCACTTCTACAGATCATTCTTCGGTAAAACAGATCACCCATACCGCTGAGGGCGAGAGCGATGTGACGTGGGGTGATAACCGGACGTTATACTATACATCTCAAAGAGACGGACATTATAATATCTATAAAGCCACAATGCAACGCGCGGACGATCCGAATTTTTCGAACGCCACAGTAATAGAAGAAACTCCGTTATTCTCGGTAAAAGATAAGGTGGACAGAACAAATCCCTCAATTTCTCCGGACGGAAAGAAAATGACATTCGTTGAGGACAGAACACGTCTGATGGTGATGGATCTTGACACGAAAAAAGTGAGACAGTTGACAGACGGTTCGACCGTTGCGAACAGAACAAAGGGGTTCTCTTCGCAATGGAGTCCGGATGGCGAGTGGATATTAATCGAGGCGACCGATTTGCACCACCAGCCTTATGGAGATATTGCGATAATAAACGTTGGTACGGGCAAGATGACCTATATAACTAAGACCGGTTATTTTGATGAAAGTCCCCGCTGGGCGATGGATGGAAATGCTATAATTTTTACAAGCGAACGCTATGGTATGAGAAACCATGCTTCGTGGGGTTCGGAATATGACGTTATGATTACTTTTCTGAACCAAGATTCTTTCGACAAATTTAAGCTAAATGAAGAGGATTACGCACTTCTAAAAGAAGTAGAGAAAGCCCAGAAGAAAGATAGCAATAAGGAGAAAAAAGATGAGGCAAAGGATAAAGAAAATAAAGAGAAAGAAAAATCTGATGTCAAGAAGATAGAGGTGGATTTGAATGGTTTGGAAGATAGAACATTGCGTCTTACTCCCAACTCGTCATCCATATCCGATGCTTACTTGACACCTGATGGAGAAACCCTTTATTACCTCACTTCTTTCGAAAAAGGATATGATCTCTGGAAAATCAATCCACGAAAAGGTGATGTTAAATTAGTGAACAAACGAAACGGAAGCCCGGCTTGGTTTGACAAGGATAAGGACGGTAATCTTTATCTGATAGGGTCGAATGTGAGTAAATTTGACGTAAAAAGCGAAAAACTCACCCCTGTATCATTATCAACTACGATGAAGGTAGACCCGGCTAAGGAAAGGGAGTATATGCTCGATTTTGTTTATAACGAAGAACGCGAGAGATTCTTCCGTAAGGATATGAACGGAGCGGATTGGGACGGCCTTTACAAGGCATATAAGAAGTTCTTGCCACATATTTCCAATAATTATGATTTTGCGGAACTATTAAGTGAACTTCTCGGTGAATTGAATGTGTCGCATACAGGCGGAAGATATTATCCCGCTTCAGCAAACGAACCTACAGCTTCTTTCGGCCTTCTATACGATCTTAACTATTCAGGTGACGGCCTGTTGATTGAAGAGATTGTTACGGGAGGTCCTTTCGACAGGGCTACCACAGAGGTTGTTCCGGGCACCATCATTACCGCGATCAACGGCAAAACGTTAAAAGACAATGAAGATTATACACCTCTGTTCAATAATATTACAGGCAAAAAAACATTGATTTCATTCAAAAATCCTTCAAGCGGTAAGACCTGGGAGGAGGTAATACTTCCGATCGGCTCGGCTAAGATGAACTCTCTGTTGTATGATCGTTGGGTTAAGCAACGCGAAGCAGATGTTGACAAATGGTCAAACGGAAGATTGGGCTATGTTCATATTCAGTCGATGAGCGACGATAGTTTTAGGAAAATGTATGCGAAAGTTTTGGGTGAATATATCGATAAAGACGGTATTGTTATAGATACACGCTTCAACGGCGGAGGGCGATTGCATGAAGATATTGAGGTGATGTTCAGCGGTAAGAAGTATCTGACTCAAGATGTCCATGGCGTTGAAACAACTGATATGCCCTCACGCAGATGGAATAAGCCCAGTATTATGCTGGTTTGTGAAGCTAACTATAGTAATGCGCACGGTACTCCATGGGTTTATAAACATTTGGGTTTAGGTAAGCTTGTGGGAATGCCTGTTCCCGGAACCATGAGCAGTGTCAATTGGGTGACACTTCAGGATCCGTCGCTTGTTTTCGGAATTCCAGTTACAGGATTCAGAACTGCAGAGGGTAATTACCTCGAAAATACTCAGTTAGAACCGGATGTTTTGATCGCAAACGATCCTGCAAAAATAGTCGAAGGCGAAGACGAACAATTGAAAGCCGCTGTAGAGACTCTTTTAAAAGATTTGAAATAAAACTACAAGAAATGGCTAAAGTTGGTGATACTGTCAGATTCCTCAATTCAGTTGGAGGAGGTAAGATAGTCAAAATTGACGGAAAGATAGCATATGTGGATGAGGACGGTTTTGAGACACCGGTTCTCTTAAAGGATTGTGTGGTGATTGCTAACGGTCAGTATAATGACATACCACCAGAGATGCCAGCTGTTTCGTCTAAAGAGCCACGGCCTTCTAAGGAAGTGAAATTAGAAGAAGAATTGCCTATAGAAGAAATTCCGGGAGGTGATAAACTTAATCTGTTGATAGCATACGAATCAAGAGATCTGTTAAATTTATCGAAAGTAGCCATCGATACATTTTTAGTGAATGATTCTAACTATTATCTTTACATCACATACCTTGTAAGTGAGAACGGTAAAGATTGGGAAGCAAGATATGCAGGTTTGATCGAACCGAATTTTCAAGTTTTGCTCGATGAATTGAACAATGAGAACATTTCTGGGATGGATCGTATTTCTGTTCAAGGAATAGCATTTAAGAAAGGAAAACCGTTTGCTGTCAAACAACCGTTTAACGTTCAGACGAAATTTGACGGCACAAAGTTTTTCAGAAGACATTGTTTCAAACCTAACGATTATTTTGATAATGACGTTATTGCAATTCAGCTGGTAAAAGATGATAAGCCTTCTTCGGATATCTCTGAAGAAAATCTTAAAAAGCTTCAAGAGACAGCTGCACAACCCAAGAAAGTAGACAAAATTCGCAAAAGACCAATAATTAAAAAGAAAAACACATCAAAGATTAGCAATGACAATATTTTGGTTGTGGATCTTCATATAAATGAATTGTTGGATAATACTAACGGAATGTCGAACTCTGAGATATTGAATTATCAGATTGATGAATTTCGTAATGTGATGGACAAAAATCTGAAAAATAAAGGACAGAAGATTGTATTCATCCATGGTAAGGGAGAAGGAGTGCTCCGCAATGCGCTCATTAAGGAATTGAACCATAGATATAAAAACCATGATGTTCAGGACGCTTCTTTCCGAGAATATGGATTTGGGGCTACTCAAGTGACGATACGATGATATTATATTTCAGCGGAACGGGCAATAGCCGTTTAGTGGCTTTAAAATTGTCTTCTTTGCTCAACGAGGAAGCAATAAGGCTTGAATACCCTTTTTTGCACGAGATACGGACTATACCTTCTGAGAAAATAATATGGGTATTCCCGGTATATTCCTGGGGTATTCCGCCAGTCGTTGAAAGAATAATCGAAGATTTCAATATATCGGAGGACGTTACTCATTTTATGGTTTGTACGTGCGGAGATGATGTGGGATTGACCGCAGAGAGATGGCGAAGGTTAATTAAGAAAAAAGGATGGAGAGGAATAGGGACATGGTCTGTACAAATGCCAAATACTTACGTATTATTGCCCGGCTTTAATGTAGATTCCAAACCTGTAGAGGAATCCAAATTAATGTCAGCAACGACGCGAATAGAACAGGTAGCGAGGGGTATACGCCATTCGGCAAGGGTTGACGATGTTGTCAAAGGCTCTTGCGCATGGTTGAAAAGTAAAGTTCTGAATCCGTTATTTGTCAAATTTATGATGTCGCCAAAGCCATTTTATAGCAATGAGAAATGCACTGGGTGTGGACTCTGTTCGAAAAAATGTCCGATGCGAAATATAACTTTGGATAATAAAAAGCCGATATGGGGAAAGAGATGCGCTTTATGTCTTGAATGCTACCATTGTTGTCCAGTACTTGCGGTTCAGTATGGCAAGATAACCAAAGCTAAAGGGCAGTATCAGGCTCCTTCTGAGTTGAAGGATTGACATCAAGTTGCTCGTGGTTGGCTTTTTTCGTTTTCAATTTAAGTTTATCGAATCCTTCACCATATACTCCATTAACATTCGATTGGGCAATGAAAGCTCTATCGTCAATACTTTTAATAATTCTGAATATAGTTACGGATTCAATTTTTCTACACATTACGAGTAGAAGTTTTACAGAATGTTTTGAATACCATCCCATACCGTCAATAACTGTGCATCCTCGATTTGCATCCTGTGTAATAGCAGAAGCAATCTCCTCCCATTTGTTGGAGAAAATTATGAATTGAACAGCTTGGCGGTTTGTATTTATCACCATATCGGTCAGATAAGCTGTGATAATTAGAACGATGAAACCGTATACGATCTTATCGACATTATGAAACAATAGGAAAGAAGATGAAATTATACACATATCGCAATACAGCATAGTGCGTCCTATCGTGGTGTTCGACTTTTTACTAACCATAGCTGCTACAATATCTGTGCCGCCGGTAGAACCGTTATGTACGAATACAAATCCTATTCCGATCCCACAAAGCATTCCCCCGATAATTACATTCATAAACGTCTGTTGTTCTATTAATGGTGCAGGGAATAATGGTGTCAGAACGCCGATAAACAGGGATATTACCGTGGCACCGAAAATGGTTCTAATAACAAATTGTTTTCCAACGCTTCTAAATGCGAAGGCAAGGAGGATAAGGTTAGTGACATATTGAGTGACAGCAACCGGAACTCCTTTACCGAATGCCATTTCGGTAATAAAATAAATTAGGGTTCCGAAACCGGCTAATCCACCAATTACTATTTTTTCCGGGAAAATAAAAGCCGAGAATCCAAAAGCATAGAGAAAAATACCAAAAACAATGAAGATATAATCTTTTGCTGAAACCCAGACCTTGCTGCCATTAATGAAATGCATAGTGTATTTCGGTTTTAAATTTAAGCTAATCCTTGTGTATATCGAAAAAATCGGCGGCAAAGTTAGCAACTGGCAATCGCTTTTCAAAACAAATAACTCCTTTTCTCAAAAAAAATATTTAAATTTGAACATTATTTTTTAAGCATAAAAGAAATGAGGATTGCCGGATTTTATAAATTTCTGATTTTCATTGGTATATCGTTAATATATACAAATGCTAATGGACAATTCATTAATTTCGGGCCGGCAAAAGACTTTCTTGAACTTGATGTCCATTTCCAGGCAGGAGGTTCCGGAGTTTTCCAAAACTACATGAAGAAATTTCCGGAAATCAAAGAACTGAACACAATGGCGTCAACTTCTTATGGGATAGGGGCAAGAGCCGTTTTCGGTATCAAGGACTTTATAGGGTTTGGAACAGAACTCAATCTAAAGCTCGACGGTTACAATCTGGATCTTGCCGTATCAAATGACAATGGAACCAACATCAGCAATATTTTTCTGCATAATCGTTATTTATATGCTCATATACCGGTATTTGTGTCATTTCGCTTTAATGCTTCGACAGCAGTAAGATGGAATGTGGATTTCGGAATGTACTATGAATATGGTTTTGCAGGGAAACAAAAACAATCAATTTATACGACTTCTCTGAACGAATTAGGTCAATTGGTGCCTCAGGAAGTATATTTGGATCCATCCTATTTCGTTTCCGACGAAACTTTTATCAATTCGTTTTTCAGGAGCGACATCGGTTTTCATATCGCTACAGGATTGCGTTTGGGGAGGCATATAAATGTGAGTGCTAAATTGGATTTAGGAATAAAGAATATATCATATACGGACGGACTCGTTAATCCATCGATTTACAATTATAACGTAACGGGATGTGTCGGTTATGAATTTTAAAAAATGGATATCTGAATAAGTTATGGATAAGGAAGAAATGACTGTAAATGATGAAGCTCAATCTAAAGGCTTGAATTTTGTAGAACAAATAGTTTCCGATGATTTAAAAGCCGGTAAAAATGGAGGTAGATTGAACACACGTTTTCCGCCCGAACCTAATGGTTATTTACATATAGGACATGCAAAGGCTATTTGTATGGATTTCGGAATTGCGGAAAAATTTGGAGGTACTTGTAATTTACGTTTTGACGACACCAATCCGGTAAAAGAGGATGTTGAATATGTAGACTCTATTAAGGAAGATATCAAATGGCTCGGATTTGACTGGGGTGACCGTGAATATTATGCCAGCGATTATTTCCCTCAGTTGTTCGATTTAGCCATTAGAATGATCAAGGAAGGTAAGGCTTATGTAGATGATCAGACGAGTGAACAAATAGCTCAACAAAAGGGTACGCCTACTGTAGCCGGTACAAATAGTCCCTACAGATCGAGAACTCCGGAAGAAAATCTTGATCTTTTCTTGAGAATGAATAAGGGCGAATTTGACGAAGGGAGCAGAGTCCTCAGAGCAAAAATCGATATGGCCTCTCCGAATATGCATTTCCGTGATCCTATCATGTACCGTATTATTAAAACACCTCATCACAGGACAGGGAATACATGGAATGTTTATCCGATGTATGATTTCGCTCATGGTCAGAGTGATTATTTCGAAGGAGTGACTCATTCGATATGTACTCTTGAGTTTGTTGTTCATAGACCGCTTTACGAATACTTTGTCAAAGAATTGGCTGATGATTCTTATTGTCCCCGTCAGATTGAATTCAATCGATTGAACCTGACATACACCGTAATGAGTAAGCGTAAATTGCTTCAGCTGGTTAAAGAAGGCTTGGTTGCAGGATGGGATGATCCCCGTATGCCGACTATCTCCGGAATGAGAAGACGAGGATTTACACCACAGTCTATACGTAATTTTATCGATAAGATCGGTTATACAAAATATGAAGCGCTAAACAGTATTTCATTGTTGGAACATGCAGTAAGAGAAGATCTGAATGCAGTTGCAACACGAGGTATGGCAGTTCTGAATCCTCTCAAGTTAATTATCACAAACTATCCTGATGGGCAGGAGGAAATACTCGAAATGGAAAACAATCCTGAACAACAGGATGCAGGCACTCATAAAATGCCTTTTTCGAGAGAGATATTTATAGAAAGGGACGACTTTATGGAGGAGCCTCCCAAAAAATTCTTCAGACTCGCTCCCGATAAAGAAGTGCGTTTAAAAGGAGGATATATTATTAAATGTACCGGGTTGAAAAAAGATGAGGCCGGTAATATAGAGGAAGTATATTGTACCTATGATCCCGATACAAAGAGCGGACTGCCCGGAAGTATGCGGAAAGTAAAAGGGACTCTACATTGGGTTTCGGCTAAACATGCTATAGATGCTACTGTGAGACTATATGATAGATTGTTTGCTGTTGAGAACCCTTCGGCGGAAACTGATAAGGATTTTCGTGAACTCCTCAATCCTGAATCGCTCAAAGTAGTGGAAAATGTGAAAATAGAGCCATTCCTTGCTGAGAATGCTGTTCCGGGGAAACCTTTACAATTCCAAAGAATAGGTTATTTTACAGCAGACAAGGACTCTGAACCCGGCAAATTGATTTTTAACCGGACAATCGCATTGAAAGATAGTTGGGAGAAAGAGCAAAAGAAATAAACAGTTAAATCTTTAATGGACGAAAGAGAAGAATCCTATAAAAGATTCAAAGCTTCGGTAGATTCCGATTCATCGTTTTTCGATGAATCGGAACTTGTCGAGATCTTCGATTATGCTTCCGATCTATCAGAAGACGGCACCAGAATGAAAGTCGTTATATATGCTTCGCAGACATATCCATCAAGCGTGCCGTTATTAGAAAGACGAGCTTTGCTTTATTATGATTTAAACGATTTGAGGGAGGTAGAGAATATTTTAAAAATGTTGCCTTCGGATTCTTTCATAGGTAAGATCCTTAATTTTAGATTAGAAGAAACGAATGAAGATACTTTTAAGGCAAATCTAAGTCTGATATTAAGAGATGTGAATGAATTGGAAGATGAATGGGTGATTCAACTTATTAATTTGGCGGCCGACAAAGGGAATTATGACTGGTTGTTAGAAAACAAGGAGTCAATTCTCCGCAAGACTCAATACTCGCCAACATTTCTTTATGAGATGGTAGATGTGGCTTTAGAAAACCGTGATTATGAAAATGCATTACGATTTACTGAGCAATTGACAGAAGAAGAACCGTTCAATAATGAATTCTGGGAAATGCTTTCCGAAATATATTCAGAGGCCTTAAATAATTTAGAGGAAGCAGAAAGAGCTGTAGATTATGCATTAGCAATTAATCCGGATTCAATACGAGCGTTAATTCAGAAAGCAAGAATATTGGTTGAGAAGGGAAGTTCATTCGAAGAATTGATGAAATATCTTGACCGAGCCATGGCCATTAATCCAGAGATATCTGAACCGGTAATAGTCAAGGCTTTTTATTATAGCTCTTATTTAGATGAGAAAAAAGCGGCAAGTTTACTGCAAGACTACATGAAAGTCAACTCGCATAATGTAATTGTACTGGAGAATTGGCTAAAATTGACGAGAGGTAAAATCGATCCACAGATATTGGAGACTTTTTTCAAAAATTACGAAAATTTGGAAGAAGATAAGATCACTGAAATAGCGATGAACAATTATCTTTCAGGAAATTTTGTAGGTGCTGCTACTATCGTAAAAGGTTTGGAAAATACGCATGGTCTTACTTTAAAAAAAGAATACTTCGAGATATATTATCGAAATGATAATTTTTCGGATGTAATCAGACTTTATGAAAGTTATAAGGAAAATGAGTTGCGCATTGTCACAGAAATAGACCTTTTATATATCCTTTCAAGGCTACATCTAAAACAGATGGATGGACTTTTGGAAGAGGTAACCAGGATAAAGGAAGATATAGCAGATAGACTAAATGTTAGTACAACATTAGAAGTCAGGCTTTCGCAGATATCTTTGTTGCATTATATAACAGTTATAGAGGATTCTCTACTTAAAGGACAAATGCCCGATCTATCGAAGATTGAGCCATTTGCCGCACGTATTCTCGACACATAGGAAATACTTAGTGAAGAAAAGGATTTTGAGTCTTTTCTTTATATATAGTGGTTGAAGGACCGTGTCCCGGATATACTATCGTTTCAGGGGGAAGCGAAAGCAAATTATTTTTGATGTTATTTATCAATGTTGAATAATCTCCTCCAGCTAGATCTGTTCTGCCTATGCTGCCATTAAACAGTGCATCACCTGTTATAATAAATTTATCGGACGGCGAATAAAGAGCTATAGACCCAGGAGAATGTCCGGGAACTTCAACAATTTCAAGCCATTCACTTCCAAGAAATAGCTTATCTCCTTGCTTAAGCTGATGTTCAATTTTAAGAGGGGAAGTTTTAACTTTTCTGAGATGAAACATTTGTGCTTGCATTTCACGCCCTGAGCCGAGAAAAGCATCCTCTTTATTAGCTGAAATACCAATGTTATATTTGTCTGCTACAAAATCGTCACCCATTACATGGTCGATATGCATGTGTGTGTTTATTAGGTATTTGACGTTTAATTTATTATCCTTAATGAAGTTTGCAAATATATCACATTCATTCTGATTCAACATGCCGGGATCGACAATTGCAGCCTCTCGGGTAGTCTCATCCCAGACGATATACGTATTAACTCCGAAATAATTAAATTCAAAAGCAACTATTTTCATAATTGAAAATGTTTATGAAAGTTGGACATAGATTATTTTTTTAGTGGAGAAGTATTCTTCTGAAAAGTAATCACTGATATTAATTTCCATAAAAGGATGATGAATCTCTTGAATTTCGCCTTCAAGTTCACCTCCTTTTAAACAAATCAAGCCGTTAGGAATACTATTAAACTGATTACGACTGATATTCTTGATGACACATTTTATGAGTTTATCTAACGGCATAACGGCACGACTCACCGTGAAATCAAATTTCTGCTTGCATTCACCGACATCACCATGCTGGAATGAGACATTTGTCAAATTTATAGAATTAGCAATCTCGCTCGCTACTCTTATCTTTTTTGCAATCCTATCTATGAGATGAAATTTACAATTAGGCCACATTATAGCTAAAGGAATTCCAGGGAATCCCCCTCCCGTACCGAGATCGAGGAAAGTAGTTCCGTCTGTAGGCTCAAAAAACTTTGCAATAGCCAATGAATGAAGAACATGATGGACATAAAGATTAGAAATGTCCTTTCGCGAAATTACGTTTATCTTCTCATTCCATGAATTATAAAGCTCCGACAATAATTCAAATTGATGAATTTGGTTTAAAGATAATTCAGGGAAGTAATTTAAGATTTCATCCATTTTTGATTTATTTGAATGATTGCAAAGTTACAACAGCTTTTTTAGTTAAAGATATGTGTGAGGGTTGTAAACATGATGTTTAACTTTAATTTACATTTGCCTTTCCGCTGAATGTTTTGTAAATTTGCATTAATGCGCTTATTAGTATTCATATCCTTAACTGTCTGCTGTGCTGTCGGCCTGTTCATTTGTTATACCATTCTGACAGGCAGAGGGGAGAATGTATCGACGATAGATACCTCTTCATATACCGTAAGAGGAGCGGATTTGTCAGCACATAATGGTGATGTCGATTATAATGCCTTAAAAGATCATGGATTGGAATTTGTTTATCTGAAAGCGACTGAAGGCGGTGATTTCAAAGATAAAAATTTTGCCAAAAACTTTAAAGAAGCTAAGGCAGCTGGTTTATTGACAGGGGTATATCATTTCTTCCGTTTTGATACACCGGGTTATCTTCAAGCATTAAATGTATTGCATTCTATTTCAGGTAGAGAGATTAATCTTCCCGTTGTGATAGATGTAGAGGAATGGGGAAATCCGAGAGGCATCGCTACCGATAAAATCATAAAGGAAGTAAAGAATATGGCTGAAACATTGAGAAAAGAGGGGTATGAAATAATGCTGTATACTAATAAAGACGGTTACAATAGGTTTGTGAAGAAAGGACTTAAAGAATTTCCATTATGGCTATGCTCCTTTAGGAAAATCAACGATAGCGTTGAATGGGATATGTGGCAATATACTCATAGGGGAATTATAAAGGGTGTGGAAAGACTAACCGATCTGAGCGTATGGAAAGGGACAAAGGAAGAATGGGATAATAAATATAAAATCAGCAATAATTAAACGAAGTATTGATATTTTGGTTAAAATTCGCGGACATATAAAAAAATTATTTCTTTGTTTGTTCTTGTTGATGTCATTCCTGGAAATGTCGGCTTTCTCTAAAGATTTTTATACGGATAATTCTGTGTTAAAATCAGGAAGATGGCTGAAAATAAGTGTTAGAGAAACCGGAATTCATTTTATTTCAAACGAGACTCTAAAAAAATGGGGTTTTAATTCATTGGATAAAGTAGAAATATATGGTTATGGTGGAAAGGCTCTTTCAGATATTCTCTCAAAAGATAATTTTATAGATGACTTGCCACCGGTACAATTGTTTAAAACTGATTCCGGTGTTTATTTTTTTGCAACAGGTCCCCTGAATTTAACATTAAATGATGCCGGTCTATATGAGCGGAAAGTGAATCCCTATAGCAGTCTCGGTTTTTATTTTATTACTGAAAACAATGATGCAAATAATGCAAATGATTTAATTCCCGATGGATTGGCAGTTAAATCGTCTGAGGCTTCTGACTGTTTTATGCAGGCGCAACTTCATGAGATTGAAGAAGTGAACTATGGCTCAACGGGAAGAGTTTTTTTTGGTGAAGATTTCAGACTTCTCCCTTCAAGAACTTTTTCTTTCAATTTGCCCGGCTTAGTCAAGGATTATCCAATAAAAATATCCTGCTCTTTCGGTACCCGGACGACATCCGATTCATATTTAACTCTATCGGTAAATGGATCTTCGCTTACCAATGGAAGCCGTTTGACCATTCCTCCTACTACAGGTAGTAATTATGGCGTTTTAAAATGTTTCGAATTAAATCATCTTGTTTCCTCGGAAAAAATAGACTTAGGACTCAGTTTCGTTGGAGGAGGCATTGTAAAATCAGCAAATCTTGATTATTTGTTGATCAACTATCTGAGCAAGATTGAAGTGCCTGCAAGGGGTAGCTTAATTTTTGATTCGGATTCTCCGGCGATTAGTATCTCTGATGGTGTTGGCTTATCTCACGTTTGGGATATTACTGAAGACAGGCAAATACGGGAAGTTAATTCTCTAAGCGAGAATAAAATAATATCATGGATAGCAGGCTCACCGGGACGGAAAAGATATGTAGTATGGAGCGAGAAGTCAGTTTTGCCTCAGCCTGAGGCTGTCGGAATAGTGACAAATCAAAATCTTCATGATGAAAGCCTAAAGCCAGAAATGGTGATTTTTTGTGGAAGTTCATTAGTTCGCTGCGCAGAAGAAATAGCAGAAATACACCGAAATTTGGATAACCTGGATGTTCTGATAGTGGAGCAAGGCAAAGTGTTCAATGAGTTTGCTTCAGGTGCGAGAGACCCTAACGCCTTCAGAAAATTTCTGAAAATGATATATGATAGGGAGCCGGAAAGACTAAAATATGCTCTCTTTTTAGGGCGTGGGAGTTTTGATAACAGAAACCTGACGTCTAACTCCGAATATCAAAACGACATCCGTATGCCAATTTGGGAGTCAGAGGAAAGTATGACCGAAACAATATCTTATACATCAGATGATATTTTCGCACAATTGGATGATAATGCCGGTATAAGACCGGAAAGTGACAGATATAACATTGCAATCGGAAGAATACCTGCCAAGTCGGTTGTGGAAGCAGAATCATATATTGTAAAACTTAAACAATATCTAACGCAAAACAATGACGGTGAATGGACGAAAAGGATAGTAATGCTTGCAGATGACGGGGATCTTGGAATACATTTGAGTCAAGCTGAAAATGAAATAAATTCGTTTTCCTCAACTGAGACAGGCATGAATATGTTATATGAAAAAATTTATATCGATTCTTATTCGTTGCAAGGGGGAAATTGTGAAGAGGCTCGTTCTAATCTCTTGAAACAATTGGACAAGGGAGTGGTTTGGTTCAACTATAATGGTCACGCCAATAAATATTATCTGACAGGTCAAGGCGTTTTCACTCTGAATGATATTAATAATCTTCGCAACAAAAGACTACCGGTATTTTTCGGAGCCACATGTTATTTCATGCAATGGGATAACAATGATCAATCAGGGGCTGAAAAGCTTTTATTTAATCCGGATGGTGGAATTATTGCAGGCATGACAGCAACTCGCCCGGTTTTTATTTCAGAAAATGCATTTTTGGCATCAAAAATGGCAGAGGAAGCTTTTAAAACCGACCAAAATGGTAAAATACAGTCATTAGGTATATCTTTTATTAATGCGAAGAATCAATTGTCCTCTCCGGTCGGTCAAAGTAATTCGAATAAACTCCGTTACGGTTTTATGGGCGATCCAGCAATAACTCCCGCGGGAAGTCTGAATAGAGTGACGTTGGACAGTATTGATAATGTGGAGTTTAAACCTGAGGAGGAAGTAATATTACAAGGACTCTCGGAATATAAGTTTTCAGGGAGAATTACAGATAAAGATGGTGAAACGCTCAAAGATTTTAACGGTCGTATGAATCTGTCTTTTTATGACGCGGATAAAAGCATCACCACCATAGGGAGGGATATAGATGGTACTAAGGGGCGACAAATGACTTACGACAAGCACGGAGATTTACTTTTTGTCGCATCAGATAGCGTGTTAAACGGTTGTTGGACAATGAAAGTAATTCTTCCGGAAGATATAGCTGACAATTTTAGGCCTACGACTATCCAATTGTCAGCTGTTACTGAGGGTAATAGCGCGAATGGACTCATCAGATCCATTTATGTTTGCGGTCTTGGAGAATCTTTACAGGCTGACACGATTCCACCAGTTATAGAATCGATATATCTTAACGATATAAGTTTTAAATCCGGAGATAGAGTGAATCCAACTCCTGTATTGTTCGTAAAGGTTTCGGATAATTCAGGAATAAATCTTTCTACATCGGGAATTGGAAGGAATATGTCGGTGACAATAGACAATAAATTTACCATTGATGATGTCACAATGTATTATACCCCCAAAATAGGCGAATCTGGATGTGGGGAAATAATTTATCCGTTGCCAGAACTGACTGAAGGTGAACATATTCTAAAATTCAGAGTTGCCGATATAGCAGGTAATGTTAGTGAAAAAGAGATATTCTTTATAGTAGACGAAAACCTTGCTCCGGAAATCACAGATATTTATACAGACGCAAATCCCGCATCTACGGATGTGAATTTCTATCTTGTTCATAATAGGCCTGATGCAATTATGACGATTACAGTATCAGTTTATTCTCTCCAGGGGAATATGGTATGGTCTTCGACCGTAACCAATAGAAGCGATTTGCTTGTTTCTTCTCCAATATCGTGGAATCTCCTTGATAGGGGAGGTCGAAGAGTAAGTCGTGGAATCTATATTTATCGTGCTGAAATTATTTGCAATGGTAAGCGAGTTCTATCTCCTGCTCGGAGACTTGCAGTAACCGGTAAATGAAATTTATAGATACATGGCTATAGATTATTTAAAACTGTGAAATTATCACTTGCTTATTCACGAAATCTTTGTATCTTTGCACTGCAAAATCCCGAGGAAAGGTGCCGGAGTGGTCGATCGGGGCGGTCTCGAAAACCGTTGTGCCCTTACGGGTACCCAGGGTTCGAATCCCTGCCTTTCCGCTTTAGAAGTTAAGCCCACAAAACAGTAATCAGTCGGTTGTGGGCTTTTTTAGTCACTGTTTAAAATGTGAAATGTATGATTTACAAGTTGTTGTCTCTTCCTAAAGATCTTGTTGGCTGTTTTCATACTTTAGAAAATCTTCAAGCCCCCGAATGGTATTGCAATTCTGATCCTGAGGATAGGAAAGTGGGTTCAGGAGGTGGAACAACGTGGTTAATCGACAAATGGCTTGAGAATGATAAGAATGCAAGTATATCTGATAAGAAAATCATAATACATGCAGGCGGACAGAGCAGACGACTTCCTGCATATGCGCCGGTAGGAAAAATTTTAACCCCTATTCCGGTTTTTCGCTGGGAACGAGGGCAAAAATTGAATCAGAACCTTTTGTCGCTGCAATTGCCTTTATTTGAGAAAATCATAAATAAAGCGCCTGAAAAACTTTCTACTCTAATCGCAAGTGGTGATGTTTATATTCGCGCTCAGAAAAACATACCAGAAATTCCTGATGCAGATGTAGTGTGTTTGGGAACATGGGTAGATGCGTTGACCGCAACCCATCACGGTGTTTTTGTCATGGATAGAAAAACACCGGAGGAACTTGATTTCATGCTTCAGAAACCCACCTTAGAGGATCTCGAATCTTATTCCGGGAGCCATTATTTTCTTATGGATATAGGGGTGTGGCTTTTATCTGAGAAGGCAATCAAGGTTTTATCCTTAAGATCGAAAAACGAGAGTGGTGAAGTTTCGTTTTATGATCTGTATGGCGAATTTGGCAGGGCGCTGGGAAACAATCCGGGTATTGAAGATGAAATAATAAATAAACTGAGTGTTGCCATTGTCCCGTTGCCGGATGGAGAATTCTATCATTTCGGAACGAGTGCCGAATTGATATCTTCAACCACGGCGTTACAAAATATTGTAGTTGACCAAAGGAAAATTCTGCATCCGAAAATAAAGCCAAGCCCAAGTCTTTTCGTTCAAAATTCTATTATGGGATATAGGTTGACAGAAAAGAATGATCGGGTTTGGGTAGAAAACAGCAATATCTCCAAAGGATGGCATCTCCAGAACAATCATATTATTACAGGTGTTCCAGAAAATGATTGGGAAATTGAAATACCTGCGGGAGTATGTGTGGATATAATACCGTTACAATCGGGGGGATGGGCGGTGAGACCCTATGGTATCGAAGATAAAATGAGCGGTAACATTTCTGATCCGAATACTCTTTGGTTAGGGCAACCAGTTGTCCTTTGGGCTGACAGAAGAAAAATTAATTTGCCTGATGGATTTAAAGATATTCAGTCAGCACCATTATTTCCTGTCGTAGATTCAGTGGATGATATGAGGGAAGTACTTGCCTGGATGATAGGATCTAATAATTCTCTAAAAGGAAGAGAAATATGGCTCAAATCTAAAAAAGTATCTGCATCCGAAATATCGGCAAAAGCAGATCTTATGAAACTATATCAGCAAAGAATTCTATATAGAAAAGACAATTGGCTCTTTTTAGCAAAGAATTATAAAAAAAGCGTTTTCTATCAATTAGACTTGTCGGATGTAGCGGAGAATTATGTATCGGAAGGCTTAGACAAGCCCGATTATTTGGACGATACTGAGACTCCTGTGAGGCATATTCATAATTTGATGCTTCGCTCTAAAATTGATGCTTTGAAAGGCAAGGATTCTGCTACAGATGAAAAAAGGGCTTTCGAAATATTAAGAAACGAGATACTTTCCGAAGTTGATATTCATAAAACAGAACCCCGACTTGATGTCCAGGCCGATCAAATAGTATGGGGCAGGAGTCCTGTAAGAATTGATCTCGCGGGTGGATGGAGCGACACTCCGCCATATTCGTTATTTACCGGGGGAAAGGTAGTCAATATGTCTATAGAAATGAATGGTCAACAGCCTATCCAAGTTTATATAAAGGCTGCTGAAGAATCAAGGATAGTCTTAAGGTCAATTGATTTGGGTGCGATGGAGACAATCGAATCATTTGAAGAACTGAATAGTTATTTTAAAGTAGGCTCACCGTTTTCCATACCAAAGGCAGCGTTATATCTTGCCGGTTTCCGTAAAAGGAGCAGTAATGATACTCTCAAAAAAATTCTAAAAGACTTTGGTTCGGGAATAGAAATAACATTGATGTCTGCAATACCGGCCGGTTCGGGTTTAGGCACAAGTTCTATTTTAGCGGCCACTGTTTTAGGAGCACTTTCTGATTTCTGTGCTCTTGCCTGGGATGAATACGAAATTTGCAATCGAACATTAGCATTGGAACAATTGCTTACAACAGGTGGAGGATGGCAGGATCAATATGGTGGAATTTTACCCGGGGTGAAGTTACTTCAAACAGAATCGGGATACACTCAGAAGCCTACAGTCAGTTGGTTGCCACAGCAGATATTTAATTCACCTGGTTATAAGGAATGTCATTTGCTCTATTATACAGGATTTGCAAGAGTGGCTAAAGGGATTCTATCTGAGATAGTTAAAGGTATGTTTCTGAATTCATCATCCCACTTGACCATATTGAATGACATGAAAGAACATGCGTTGCTTATGGCAGACTCGATTCAACGTAGTGATTTTTATAGATATGGCAAATTAGTAGCTGAGACTTGGCGATTAAATAAATTGCTTGATTCGGGAACTGAAACAGTTGAAATTCATAATATAATCGAACTGATTAAAGATATGTGTCTCGGTTATAAGCTGCCCGGTGCCGGAGGCGGAGGTTTCCTTTATATGATTGCTAAAGATCCCGAAGCTGCCATTAGAATACGACAGATTCTTAAGGAATTAACTCCAAATCCAAGAGCGCGCTTTGTAGATATGACCCTCTCGAATACCGGTTTCAAGGTTACGCGCTCCTGATAAAATGGCGAATCAGTGCCCATTTCTATAAAAATAATAAAAGAAAAAATGTGTATTTTTCACTTTAATGATTGATAAAGCGGGATTTTTATTTATCTTTGCATTAACATGATAAACTTAAATTTTATACGATGAAAAAAGAATGTGGAATAATTACGGTAGCTTTAGCGACAGGTTTGATAGCTAATGCTGCCGGAAAAAAGAAGGCAAATCCGGAACCCCATCCCGATCAGCCGAATGTGATAATCATCTATGCCGATGACCTCGGATATGGCGATTTGGAGTGTTATGGAGCTAAAAACGTAAATACTCCTAATGTTAATCGTCTTGCATCTAATGGAATTAGGTTTACAAACGGACATGCTGTAGCGTCAACGAGTACGCCTTCCAGATATTCCCTGTTAACAGGCGAATATGCGTGGCGAAAACCTAATACCGATATAGCGGCTGGAAATGCGGGAATGATTATCAGACCGGAACAATACACGATTGCAGATATGTTCAAAAGCGCTGGTTATAAGACAGGTGCTTTTGGAAAGTGGCATTTAGGGTTAGGAGACAAGGATGGGCAGCAGGACTGGAATGCACAACTTCCGGCTCACCTCGGTGACTTAGGTTTCGATTATTCTTATATAATGGCTGCCACGGCCGACCGTGTTCCATGTGTGTTCATAGAAAACGGCAAGGTGGCAAACTGGGATCCATCAGCTCCAATTGAAGTGAGTTATGTGAAAAATTTCCCCGGTGAACCCACAGGAAGAGATAACCCTGAGTTGCTCTATAATCTGAAGCCGAGTCATGGACACGATATGTCTATAGTAAACGGCATCAGTCGTATCGGTTACATGAAAGGTGGGGGCAATGCATTATGGAAAGATGAAAATATAGCAGACTCAATAACGGCTCATGCTATTGATTTCATTAAAGAAAACAAGAATGAACCGTTCTTTATGTATTTTGCGACAAATGATGTTCACGTTCCTCGTTTCCCGCATGATAGATTTAGAGGTAAGAATAAAATGGGCTTGCGTGGAGACGCTATCGACCAGTTTGATTGGACTGTAGGACAATTAATCTCCACTCTTGAGAAAGAAAATCTTTTGGATAACACATTGATAATCCTCTCAAGCGATAACGGCCCTGTAGTTGACGACGGTTATGAAGATCAAGCGGAAGAATTGCTTAACGGACATAGTCCGACAGGTGATTTGAGAGGCGGAAAATATAGCGCTTTTGAAGGTGGAACGCGTATACCGGTAATCGTTCATTGGCCGAAAGAAATAAAAGAAGGTCAAGAATCAGATGCTCTAATTTCGCAGATCGATTGGCTGGCTTCTCTTGCTTCTCTTGTGAATGCCCGAATCCCCAAAGGAGGTGCAACGGATAGTTACGATAAATTGAGCACTCTTCTCGGCAAGGACAAAAATGATAGAGAATGGGTAGTCGAGCAGGCTAATAACCATACTTTGTCGCTCAGGACAAAAGATTGGAAACTGATTGAAGGATCGGATGGTCCTGCAATGATTCAGTGGGGACCGAAGATTGAGACAGGCTATAAAGGACATATTCAGCTCTATGATGTCAGCACTCCGGGTGAAAAAGAAGATGTAGCTGCTCAGCACCCTCAGAAAGTTTTGGAATTGGAAGAAACTCTCAGAAAAGTAAAAGAAAACAACTACAAGCTTAAATAATAAGTAATTAACAACAAAAAAATCTCAGAAGAAATTTCTTCTGAGATTTTTTATTATTATGGTTAATGGTTAGTTAACTAAGCCGTGAGCTTTAAATACTTTATGTATCTTTTCCAGTGCTGTTGTAACCTGTTCTTTGGTATGAGTAGCCATAAGGCTGAAACGAATTAAAGTGTCGTGAGGCGCTACTGCCGGTGATACTACCGGATTAACAAAGATTCCTTCTTCAAGAAGATCACGTGTTATCTGGAATGTCTTAAAATTATCGCGGATAAATAACGGAATGATTGGAGTGGAAGTGTTGCCGATCTCACATCCCATATTTCTGAATCCATCAAGTGCATAATTAGTGAGTTCCCAGAGTTGTTCTTGACGTTCCGGTTCTTGTTGCATTATTTCCATGGCTTTCAAAGCCGCAGCCGTGGATGCGGGAGTGATGGATGCCGTGAAAATATAAGAACGAGAGTGATGTCGCAGATAGTTGGTTATTTCTTTATCGGTAGCAATAAAACCACCTAAAGAGGCGAATGATTTAGAGAAAGTACCCATAATCAAATCTACATCATCAGCAACGCCATAATGATGACATACGCCTCTACCACCGGGGCCAAAGACTCCTATTCCATGAGCTTCGTCTACCATAACGCTGGCATCATACTTCTTCGCAAGTTTAGTGATTTCTTTTACGTTCGCTACATCACCTTCCATTGAAAAAACGCTATCTGTCACAATCAGTTTCACTTTGTCAGGATCGCATTTCTGTAGCTGTTTTTCAAGAGAAGCCATATCATTATGCTTGTATTTTAATGATTGGCTGAACGAAAGACGGCGCCCTTCGATAATTGAGGCATGATCCTGTTCGTCCCACAGAATATAATCTTCTCTTCCGGTAAGAGCTGAAACGACGCCGAGATTCACTTCGAATCCCGTTGAATAAATCATTACATCCTCTTTGCCTATATATTCGGCTATTGCAGCTTCCAACTGCTTGTGAAGATCAAGAGTCCCGTTCAGGAAAGGAGAACCCGCACAACCGGTTCCATATTTTTTTGTTGCTTCGATAGCCGCCTCTTTGATACGTGGGTCATTCACAAGTCCCGAATAACAGTTAGATCCGAACATCAAGACTTTCCTCCCATTTATTATAACTTCCGGATCCTGTTCGCTTGAAATAGCCCTGAAATAAGGATATACGCCGGCTGCTTTAGCTTCTTGAGGAGCAGTGTATTTGGCAAGTTTAGCCTGTAGTAATTTCATATTAGGAATATAGATATTATAATTGCAAAGTTACAAAAAATTATGCAATATTTTTCAGATACTCGTCTTTTTTGCACATTATCGGCAAAAAATGTGCATAATATCATCAAAAAGAAAGTATAACGATGGAATTAAGGATAATTGTACTATTTTTGTAAAAAATTGTGTATCATGAAAAAACAAAACAAATTTTCACGTTTCTATCTTCTTTTGATTTTCGTGCTGACTGTTATTCCCTCAGTGAAAGCAGTATCATATACGTTTGATAGTGTAAAAGAATTTATCGAGACTAAGGGTATAAAGTCATCAGATGAAGTAACTCTCAGAAATATGACGGTAGCTGAGGTCAGATATGGTGGAAATAATTATTTGTTAATGGATTCTAATGGGGATGTGATTCGGTTATATACTTCAAGAGGTGTTTATAAAAAGGGAGATTTTATACCTTCTATCAAAGGACTTAGGGACAATAGTGATTCTGATACTGATTTATATTTTTTAGAGAAATATGAACAAGAGGAAATAGGTGTTGCTGATAAATCAAATAGACTAAATCCGCTACCTCATATTCTGACTGGAAAATCAGATGACATGAATGAGAATTATAGTTATGTAAGAATAGAGGGACAGATAGGAGGTATGGGTTATAGAGGTGCAACAGGAACTGACTATAAGGGATATGATGTAACCTTCGATGATGATGATTCACAATACATTGTGTATCATCTGACTTTCTCGACCTTACTTAAGGACAATGTCATAGAATTAAATCAGAAATATGTAATTAATGGAATGATAGATAATACGATATTCTCTAATAGGAGTGTTAGTGATAAACAGAAAAAAGTCATTTATATGTTCAGTTTCTGGAGTGTTGATGATGCTGAAAATCATAAGTGGAATATTGGGGTTTACTCTGCGAATGAAGATGAAGGAGAATGTTACGTATCTGATGACGCTGCTGCGAAGGACAATGAAGGTATAGTATGGGAAACGGTAAGTGACGGACAAACAGTGACTATTCACGCTCAACCTAAAAAAGGATATGAGTTTAAATGTTGGGTTTTAAATGGTAAAGAAATATCTGACGAGCCTTCTTTATCCTTTACTGCCATCGGAGACGTCATATATAGAGCTGAATTCGAAGAATCGGAATCAATTGTAGAGGTTAAAACCGTAGAAATTATTTTACCAACTTCCGATATGGGAAGCATAAAAATAAATGATGAAGTGATTTCAGAATCGAAATCGATGGAAATTGAAGATAATCAAGAAATTAAGATAGAAGCCGTTCCAAATGAAGGTTATGAGTTCGATTATTGGGATTTAGGTGATGGTACCATTATTAAGGAAAATCCATATCTATTGACCGTTACTGAAAATGTATCTATAAAAGCTTATTTTAAAGAATCAATTAAAACGGCTAACATTTCCGTTTCTGTAAATAATCCTGACGAAGGAATGTTTAGAGTCAATAACGGGTTGACGACTAATGAATCGCAGGTTAAAGAATTGCAGGAAGGAGAGTCGGTGATTGTAGAAGCTATTCCAGCATTAGGATATGAATTCTCTCACTGGATGGTAAATGGAGAAGAACAAATTTTAGATAATCCTTTTACATTTGCAGTTGAAGATGATATGACTTTGGTTGCTTTCTTCAAGAAGCAGGAATGGACTATCAGTTTTAAGGCAGGTGGTAACGGAAACATGAAGGTGCAAACGGCTGACGAGGTAGAACTTTCGACCGGTGATAAAGTATCACATGGAACAGAAATAATCGTTACTTTGATTCCGGATAATAGATATATTGTTGATCAGCTTTATGTGAAACGCGGAGAAGATGATGGTGCGAATGTACCTGTTGTTGAGAATAAGTATAGCACTGTGGTTAAGTCGGATATGATAATTAACGCCACATTCAAGGCCGATATAAACGGTTACTATGATCTAAAAGTTTCTGTAGAAGAAAAAGACGGAGAAATTTTGGGGAAAGCTTATATAGATGAGCCCGGAACAACGTCTGTTTCTGCGAAATATATGGACAACCATACTTTTTATGCAATCCCTTCCGATTACTGTAAATTTGTCGGTTGGAGAAATGCAGAGGATGACTACATAAGGACTGTCGGCAAAAAACAGAATGATGCTTATGTGTTGGAATGGAACGGTAATTGTGATGAAAATTTAGTAGCAGTTTTCGATTATATAATGGAATTTCCCCGCACAGTAACCGTAAAAGTGAACAGCCAGACAAAAGGATCCGCAATGATCGAAGGAGAGACTGAAACATCTATTCAGACAAGAAAACCGGTTAAAGTGATTGCAAAGCCTTTGACCGAATATGATTATTTCGAGAATTGGACTGATGCTAACAACGTGATCATATCTCTTGAACCAGAATTCATTTATGAAGGTGAAGAAGATATCGAACTGACTGCTAATTTTTATTCAAAATATCCTGTAAAATTGACTAATGTGGGAAAAAGTGAGTCTCATCTCGAGGATGAGGAAGGTAATTTGATTGACAATGATTCTGTTGTCCTTGAGAATACATTAATAAAATTACTCGGTAGCTGTGACGAGACTGAAGAACTGCAGCAAATTATTATAAATAATTCTCCTGTATCCGGTCAAGTCGATGACGGGATCTTGGATATGGCGATTGTAGTTAAAGAGCCATTAACTATTAAAGTATTATGGCAACCAAGACAATATAATCTAACGGTTTCATCGTCAATAGGTGGCACAGTGAACTTATATGGTGAAATAACTGAAGCAGGCACACCAACAGGCAATAAATTCGATCCATTGCAAAAAATAAGTCATGGAACGGTTATTCATATCTTCCCAATTGCTGAGGATGGCTACGAACTCGAATCGTTAATAATAAACGGTAAAGATAGAATATCCGACTTACAGAAAGATTATATTTCTCATATCGCCGAATCCCATGTTTCTATTGAGGCTAACTTTAAAGCAAAACCATCGGGTGTTATGGACAACTTTACTGATGAAAGTCAAAAGGATATTCAAATCTACGATCTTAGGGGAATTAAGATTAATCGTCAAATAGATGAACTGGCTCCCGGTATTTATATTATAAAACAGGGAGACAAGGTGAAAAAGATAAAGGTTAATTAATAAAAAACCTCGCGAAACAGCGAGGTTTTTATTATATGATTAACTATTTAAACTTACTGACCTAAGTAAGTTCTGAGCAATTTGCTCTTTTGACCTTTAAGACGTCGGATCGCTTTTTCTTTGATCTGGCGGACGCGTTCTCTGGTCAGATCGAACTTGGCGCCGATTTCCTCAAGTGTCATTTCCTGGCAACCGATACCAAAGAACATTTTAAGTATTTCGCGTTCTCTTTCATGTAGCTGCTTTAAAGCGCGATCCACCTCTTTCGACAGAGATTCCTGATTGAGAGTAGAATCAGCCATGGGAGAATCGTCGTTTGTTAATACATCGAGAAGTGAATTGTCTTCTCCTTCAACAAAGGGAGCATCCATGGAAATATGGCGTCCGGAAACTTTGAGCGTGTCAGCAATTTTTTCGACGGGCACTTCAAGCTTTTCTGCTAATTCCTCTGCAGAGGGTCGACGTTCGTTCTCTTGTTCGAATTTTGAAAGAGCCTTACTGATTTTATTAAGGGATCCAACCTGATTAAGAGGCAATCTGACGATTCTACTCTGTTCTGCAAGTGCCTGAAGAATAGATTGACGAATCCACCAAACTGCATAAGAAATAAATTTAAAGCCGCGGGTTTCATCGAATTTCTGGGCAGCCTTAATCAAACCCAAGTTGCCTTCGTTAATTAAATCTGGCAATGAAAGACCTTGATTTTGATATTGCTTGGCTACTGAAACCACAAACCTCAGGTTCGCTTTTGTGAGTTTTTCCAAGGCTTTTTGATCCCCTTGTCTGATTCTTTGTGCGAGTTCAACTTCTTCCTCGACTGAAATTAATTCTTCACGACCGATTTCTTGGAGATATTTGTCAAGTGACTGACTTTCTCGGTTAGTGATTGATTTTGTGATTTTTAATTGTCTCATTCTGATATTTTGACGATTAAGCGTGCAAAGATACTAAAAAATCTTTATTAAAGCAAGCTGAAATTTATGGAAACGAAATTAATTCAAATCGAAAAAATATTGTTATCTTTGCATGCAATAAATAACGAAATATCATTTTGCCCTATGTCATTTATTGCAGATCGTGTAAAGATGGATGGTCTTACATTTGACGATGTTTTACTAATCCCGGCTTTCTCCGAAGTATTACCCCGCGAAGTCAGTTTAACTACGAAATTTTCAAGGCGAATTCAGTTAAATGTGCCAATAGTTTCAGCAGCTATGGACACGGTGACTGAAGCGCGTTTGGCTATAGCTATCGCTCGTGAAGGCGGTATTGGCGTGATTCATAAAAATATGTCGATAGCCGAGCAGGCTCGTCAGGTTCATGCTGTGAAAAGAGCTGAAAACGGTATGATTTATGATCCTGTGACAATCAAACGCGGTAGTACGGTGGCCGATGCTTTGTCGATGATGGAAGAATATCATATCGGTGGAATTCCGGTGGTTGATGATGATAAAAAACTTGTGGGAATAGTTACAAACCGAGATTTACGGTTCGAGCGAAACTTAGCACGTACGGTCGATGAAGTAATGACGAAAGAAGATCTTGTGACTACCAATCAGTCCACGAATCTTGAAGAAGCCGCTCAGATACTTCAAGAACATAAAATAGAGAAGTTGCCCGTAGTAGACGCAGATGGTCATCTGATAGGTCTTGTAACCTACAAAGACATTACTAAGGCTAAAGATAAACCGAATGCTTGTAAAGATTCCAGAGGCCGTTTGAGGGTAGCAGCCGGCGTTGGTGTTACTGCCGACAGCATGGAAAGGGTGAAAGCTCTTGTGGATGCCGGGGTAGATGCTATAGTAATTGATACAGCTCATGGTCATAGTAAAGGGGTAATCGGAGTACTGAGGTCTATCAAGGAAACATATCCCGATATCGATGTCGTTGTAGGTAACATAGCAACCGGAGAGGCGGCTAAATTTTTAGCTGAAAACGGTGCTGACGGCGTAAAGGTAGGTATTGGACCCGGTTCTATATGTACCACCCGAGTGATTGCCGGCGTGGGTGTTCCTCAACTTACTGCTGTTTATGATGTGGCTAAGGCTCTTGAAGGCACCGGTATTCCTTTGATTGCAGACGGAGGTATAAGATACTCCGGTGATATTGTAAAAGCTTTGGCTGCAGGTGCATATTCAGTGATGTTGGGCGGAATGTTGGCCGGTGTAGAAGAATCTCCGGGTGACACTATCATTTATAATGGAAGAAAATATAAAGCGTATAGAGGAATGGGCTCGCTTGAAGCAATGGAAAAAGGATCTAAAGACAGATATTTTCAGGCTAATGAAGCAGATGTTAAAAAGCTCGTCCCAGAGGGCATAGCAGCTCGCGTACCATTTAAAGGGTCTTTATATGAGGTTACTTATCAAATGCTCGGAGGGTTGAGAGCAGGAATGGGTTATTGTGGAGCCAAAGATATTACAGCTCTCCACAATGCTAAATTCACAAGAATAACAAATGCAGGTGTAGCTGAAAGTCATCCTCATGATGTTGCTATCACAAGTGAGGCTCCTAATTACAGCGCATCTCATCAATAAACCGGATGAGACATATCATCCTTATCTTATTAATTATTCTGCCACTGATTTTATGTGCTTCAGTGGCAGATATTATTGTTAAAGGATCCAATCAAGAATTAAGATTGACAGAAGAAGATTTCAAGAGGCTATTTCCAGACTCCGACTATGAGGACTCTGTCAATGTTGACCGTTTTATTATGTATGGCATGAAACTTCTCGCAGCGAAGGAATCGGGATTGGATACACTTTTGGGTCTTAATAGATTTGCTCCCGAAATCGCGAATGACATATTGGTGGGGGAATGGACGAATAGAGAAATAAACGGGCGCGTGAATGAGCATGAAATAGAAGAGTATTTTTTATCAAACAAAGATAAATTTAAATGGGAAGCACCACGTTTTAAAGGTAGAATAATTATTGGCGAAAATGATTCTGTAGTTAATAAAGCTGTAGAAGAATTAAAGCTTAAGGACATTGTTTCTACGGATTCAATAAAAATATTCTTAAGAAAACAATTCGGCACTACTGTAGCAGTTGTAGCCGTGCTCACAGAACAAGGAAGAAATCCTTATGTCGATTCTGCAGTTTTCGGTAATACGACATTGTATCCTGATTCTAAATGGCGTTTTTCAAAACAGTTGGATGGCTATTTGCTTTTATCTCCTGAATCTTATTCAGATGTGAAGGATCTTTTGATAGATGAATATATCAAGACGATAGTAACAGAAATAGAAACAGAATTAAGATTAGATATGACGGTAGAATATAGAAAATTACAAGAATAATTTGTAATTTTGCATGAATAATTATTCTGAATGTTGAATTTGAAGTTTGATAATAAGAGGGAGAATAAGCCAGGTTTATTGATTTCCTGTATTCCCGTTGTTGTGCTCTTGTGTTCAATAGTAATGATAATTCTGAACAAGGGAGCTTCTTCAGTAATTGATTATGGTTATATTCTTCTGCTGGGTGCATCAATAATAAGCATAATACTTGGAAAAATAACCACAAGTCGGCGTTTAAAACATGTTTGGTTAGGGATAAAGAAGAGTTCCAGACAGATTCTCCCCACAATCCCTATACTTGCGTTTATCGGTACCTTGAGTGCTACATGGATGATGTCAGGCGTTGTGCCTACATTGATTTGTTATGGTATTAGGATTCTAAATCCTGATCTATTTTTGTTTCTCACTTGTCTTGTGTGTTCTGTCGTCTCCGTCGTGACAGGATCTTCTTGGACAACAATAGCTACTATCGGTGTTGCTTTTATGGGAATTGGTGAGATGTTTGGTTTCCCGACGGGTTGGATAGCAGGGGCTATTATTTCCGGCGCTTATTTTGGAGATAAAGTGTCACCCTTGAGTGATACAACTGTTTTGGCGGCTTCGACGACAGGGGTTGATCTGTTCTCACATATACGGTTCATGATGTTTACCACAATCCCTTCAATGGTGATATCCTTAATTGTTTTTGCCGTAGCAGGTTTTGTGATATCTAACGGAGGAGAAAACCAGATGATGAATATGGAGGGAACATTGGAACGATGTTTCAATATTAGTCCTTGGGTCTTAACGATTCCTTTGGTGACTCTTATTCTCATCTCTTTCAGGTTACGAACAGATATCGTTCTCGGTATTGGCTCATTAGTGGGACTTATTGGGATGTTTATTTTTCAACCTCAGATAGTCAATCGTTTTGTGATAGATGATACATTATGGGAGAAAATACAATTCTGTTTACATACTCTTTGTCTGAATACATCTATTCCGACCGGAAATGAATTGCTCGACGGTTTGATTTCAACCGGGGGTATTGAGGGCATGTTACCCACTATTTATTTAGTACTAAGTGCAATGGTTTTCGGAGGTGTAATGATTGGTACGGGAATGCTCGGAACGATAACCGATGCGATAATATATCGTCTTCATGATCATAAGTCGGTAGTGGGGACAACGGTTGTGAGTGGCATTTTTCTGAACAGTTGTACGGGCGATCAATATCTTTCGCTAATTATTGGAGGTAATATTTTCAAGAACACTTATCGTAAAATGAATATGCGGCCGTTGGTATTAAGCAGGTCGCTTGAAGATTCTATTTCCGTTACGTCAGTGTTGATTCCATGGAATTCATGCGGTGTTGCCCAGTCAACTGTTCTGGGCGTAGCTACACTTATGTATCTTCCTTATTGTGTGTTCAATATCCTTAGTCCTCTTATGTCGTTGACGGTAGCGTGGCTGGGATGGAAAATCAAGACTCCTGTTCCTGCGAGCTCTCCTCGATGATGTAAGGCGATTGAGAGGGGAGAAAATTACCTGAAATCAGAAAGTTATATATCTCCAAGCAAGCCCACGCGTCTATCGAAGCATATATTTTCTGCCTTTCCGTCAGTGCTTCAGCTTCCCAATTGCTAAGTCTTTGATTTTTCGATATCTTCTTGCCGAAAAGAATGGCATATATTTTTTGGAGACTCGCATCCTCGATGTTGTATTCTTTGACGAAAGATTGAAGATCGATAAATCCAGCCGGCGTAAATTTAACACTTCGATTTAAAACGAAAAAGTCATCTTTGAGCGACAACCCTATTTTTTGTATTTGAGAATCCTCAATAAATTTCTTTAATTTATCAGAGAGGCCTATTTTATTGATTCTGAATAGGTAACAAATATCTCCAGACGCAATCTGTATAAGTGAGACGTTGTTTGGTTGACCTTTTTTAAACGAGGGTTTGGTTTCTGTGTCGAATCCTACTAATTTGCAGCCTCTTAGTTCTGACAGTGCTTTGTCTTCATCGGTTGCGTTCTCAATTACAAAATATTTACCCGGGTATTCTACTCGCGGCAATTTTGCCACTTGTTCTTTTGTAATGGATATTCTCACTTTGGCGGTTTTAAGGCATATTAAAAGTTATTCTGATGCAAAGTTAATGCATTTTTGGAAAAAATATACAACTTAATCGTGCTCTTTCCTACGGGAGAGATGTATATTTAAAGCAGATTTTTATATTAATACAATTATGTATGAATATAAACGGTTATGAATCGACAGTTTAGAATGGTATAGGTTCGTCGGGAGCGGAAAGAAAGTCGGAAGTTCCTCCAGAAAAAGTGGTGGAACTATAGGCAGAATCAGCAATTCCTTCGAAACCTTCGTTTAGTTTTGATGCAACCGTACTGATTGCGAGCGAGGGTGATTCTTCCCAATTTTCAAATCGAGCAAACTCTTTGCGAAATCTCATGTTTACATCGTCCACTCTTCCCGAACGATGTTTGGCTACAATAAACTCAGCTAATCCCCTGATATCGCGACCTTCTCCATCTGTATCGGATCGAAGGTAATATTCGGGGCGGTGAATGAAGCAGACGATATCAGCATCCTGCTCGATTGCACCAGATTCACGAAGGTCGGACAACTGTGGACGTTTTCCATCTCTTCCTCCATCTGAACCGCGGGATTCAACACTTCTGTTGAGCTGTGAAAGGGCTACTATAGGGATATCAAGCTCCTTAGCAAGTTGTTTTAAAGAGCGAGAGATCATCGAGACTTCCTGTTCGCGCGAGCCAAATCTCATTCCCGACGCATTCATCAGCTGGAGATAATCGATGATAATCATTTTGATATTGTGCTCTCTTACAAGACGCCGTGCTTTCGTTCTCAATTCGAAAATAGAAAGAGAGGGTGTGTCGTCGATATAGAGAGGGGAGTTCTGAAGTGTTTTGATCCTGACCATCAGTTTGTCCCATTCCATGGGTGAAAGCTGGCCACTTTTGATTTTTTCTCCTCCCAATTCGCAAACATTGCTTATCAAACGATTAACTAATTGTAAATTGGACATTTCAAGCGAGAATATTGCTATCGGAGTGTTGTAATTTACAGCCATATTCTTCGCCATCGACAATACGAAAGCCGTTTTACCCATAGCAGGACGTGCAGCAATGATGATGAGGTCGGAATTCTGCCATCCAGATGTTAGCTGATCAAGCTCATGAAATCCGGATTCAAGACCTGACAACCCGGAAGCGCGATTGGCCGAAGCTTGAATTTGCTGGATAGCCTGACTGATGACGGGATCAATCTGGGTAACATCTTTTTTTACATTTCGTTGAGAAATTTCAAATAGGCTTCCTTCCGCCTCCTGAAGCAAATCGTCGATATCGTTAGATTCATCGAATGCGTTTTTTTCAATTTCCGCGGCAAAAGAGATTAGTTCTCTGGCAAGATATTTCTGTGCAACGATTCTTGCATGGTATTCGACATTAGCACCCGACAAGACGCGGGATGTAAGTTCGGAAATGAAAACAGGTCCTCCCACTTCATCAAGAGTTCCATTTAGTCGGAGCTGTTCTGTGACAGTCAGCATATCGATAGGACGTTGTGCCGCTCCAAGTGCTTGTACAGCTTCATAAACCAATCTATGCTGAGGTTCGTAAAACGAGTCCGGTTTCAGGAGATCACAAACAGCAGTATAAGCATCTTTTTCGAGCATCAATGCTCCGAGAACTGCTTCTTCCAGATCTTTATCGCGTGGTGGAATTCTTCCTCCAAGTTCCATAAAATCGGAAGAATTAGGGCGTGTATTTATTTTCTTCTTTTTTTTGTCCATCGTCAGATTTATTGTCCGGTTTTGTCCGTCGGATTTACAAAAGTACAAAATTAATATGTAATTTAGCCGTGAATTTTATATACACTTTATCAACATAGTGACAGATAACATTAAACCGATTTAGATATAATGGTAACATTTCCAAATGCTAAAATAAATATCGGATTAAATATTACAGCAAAGCGCGTTGACGGTTATCATGATATAGAAACGCTGTTCTATCCCGTCGGGTGGAAAGATATTCTTGAAATAGTACCTTCGGACGGCACAAAAACGACTCTTACAGTCAGCGGACGAAAAGTAGATTGTGATCCGGAGAAGAATCTAGTAATGAAAGCTTACCGCGTTCTTAACAAATATGTTGAACTCCCTCCTTGCGAAATTTTCTTGCATAAAGTAATACCTGACGGCGCAGGATTGGGCGGGGGTTCTTCAGATGCGGCCTTCACTCTGAGAATGCTTAATGAAATGTTCAGCTTGAATTTCACTCCTGCAAAACTTGCTTCAATAGCGGAGGAAATAGGGGCAGACTGTCCGTTTTTCATATATAATCGCCCTATGATCGCAACTGGAGTCGGCACAGATCTGAAAGAGTCAGATCTTAATCTGTCAGGGAAGAGGATTGTGATAATCAAGCCTCCATTCAGTATTTCCACGAAAGAGGCATATTCGGGATGTCGACCTCAAAAGTCACCAAGAGTACTTAAAGAGCTGCTGACAGAAGATATTGCTGATTGGCAGAATTTAATAAAAAACGACTTTGAGAATACTTTGAACCAAAAATATCCTGAAATCTTGAGGATAATAAATCAATTGAAAGCGGCGGGATCAATTTATAGTTCTCTCAGCGGTTCGGGGTCGGCAGTTTATGGCATATTTGATAGTGACAAATTGTCAGTAGATCTCAAAGAAATTTTTCATGATTGCGAAATTTACACTGGAACACTATCTTAAATGAACGTTACGCCCGAGTGATTGTTAAATATAAAGAGAAATGACAAAATTGGAGATTTTGGCAAGATTTTTGAATGTTTAACAATCAGAAAAAATATAGACCATGAGTAAGAAAGATAAAAATAGAAAGGACGGCTTTTTCGCTGAAGAGGCAGACGCTCCCGTGATAATGGACAATGTGCCTCAAGCTGAGGATGAAGCGGAGGCACTTGACGAAACCCAAGCAGCTGAAAACGACGCTCAGGAAGAAATGAGCGAGATCGAAAAGTTGGCCAAAGAGTTAGCGGAAGAGAAATTAAAAGTTGAAAAAGAGAAAAAGGAATATTTATTCCTTATGGCAGAATTCGATAATTTTCGGAAACGCACTCTCAAAGAAAAAAGCGAAATCATAAAAAATGCTTCCGAGAACGCTATGAAAGGCCTTCTTCCGATCGTAGACGATTTCGAACGAGGTATCGAGGCGAATAAAAAAACAGATGACCCGGAAGTGTTGAGGGAAGGCATGACGCTAATTTATAATAAATTAGTGAAATATATGGAACAAAACGGTGTAAAACCGATTGAAAGTACAGGTAAGGCTTTCGATCCTGAACTTCATGAAGCCATTGCAATGGTTCCTGTTTCAGATGAAACTGAAAAAGGGAAAGTTATAGACACTCCGACAAAAGGTTACACAATAAATGACAAGGTGCTCCGCCATGCGAAAGTAGCAGTAGGCGAATAAGAAATAATTCCGGGAACTATGGAAAAGAGAGATTATTACGAGGTGTTGGGCGTTTCGAAAAACGCAACTGCTGACGAACTGAAAAAAGCGTATAGAAAATTAGCTATCAAATATCATCCAGATAAAAATCCGGGTGACAAGGAAGCTGAAGAAAAATTTAAGGAAGCCGCAGAAGCTTACGATGTGCTCTCTGATGCTGACAAACGCGCTAAGTACGATCAGTTCGGTCACAATATGGGACCACAGGGTTTCCCAGGAGGAGGTGGTTTCCATGCAGGTGGCATGTCGATGGAAGATATTTTCTCGGCGTTCGGCGATATTTTTGGCGGTCACGCTCATTTCGATATGGGTGGGTTCGGAAGTGCGGCAGGCGGCAGAACTCGAAAAAAACGTCAACGCAAAGGCGACGATCTCCGAATTACCTTGAAACTCTCTCTGGAAGATATAGCAAAAGGCGTGTCGAAAACGCTTAAGCTCAAAGCTTTCGTAAAAGATGACCATTGTAACGGAACGGGTGCAAAAGATGGAACCGCTTTCACAACATGTCCGACATGTCACGGATCGGGGACAGTAATAAGGCAACAACAGACATTTTTGGGGATGACCCAAAGTGCGGCAGTATGTCCTCAATGTAACGGAGACGGCAAGATAATCACTGATAAATGTCCATATTGCAGCGGCTCTGGTGTTGAACATAAAGAACAAGTAGTATCGTTCAATATTCCTGCAGGAGTAAGCGACGGAATGGTTCTTACTGTCAAAGGAAAAGGTAACGCCCCGATGCATGGCGGCGTAAACGGCGATTTACTTGTTGTAATCGAAGAAATAAAACATCCCGAGCTAATAAGGGATGGTAATGATGTGATTTATAATCTGATGCTTGACTTCCCGACAGCGGCTTTAGGCGGATCTGTAGAAGTTCCGACTATAGGAGGCAGAGCGCGATTGAAGATTACTCCGGGTACACAGCCGGGTAAAATCTTACGTTTGCGCGGCAAAGGCTTGCCTTCACCAGAGGGAGGAGGACAAGGAGATGAACTCGTGAATGTGATGGTATACGTTCCTGAGAACTTGACTTCCGAAGAGAAGGAGGCGATCGAAAAACTCCAAGGGAAGCCAAACATGATACCTTCGGAGAGTGAGAAAAACAGAATTTTCAGCAAATTGCGACACATTTTTGATTAATCTCGAGAATGGGTAAAATAATAATGGTTACAGGAGGCCAAAGATCCGGAAAAAGCATATTCGCCGAATCTTTGGCTCTCTCTATGTCTAATAAGCCGGTCTATTTGGCTACTGCACGCATTCTCGATGAAGAAATGAAGAACCGTGTCGAGGTTCATAAAGAGAGGAGAGGAGCATGCTGGCGCACCATCGAGGAATCTAAAAATTTAGGCCCGATTTTTAAAGAACTGGAAAACCAGACTGTTCTCATAGATTGTCTTACAATGCTGGCATCCAATTATTTGTTTGACTTTCAGTCAAAAGTGGACGAAACTTTTAACGCCCTTACCAGTGAACTTGATGAATTCTTGAAGAATGACACCGCTAATTATATTTTCGTGACCAATGAAATAGGTCTCGGAGGAGTTAGCGGAAATGAATTGAGCCGCAAGTTTACCGATCTTCAAGGGAGAGTCAATCAATATATTTCATCAAAAGCTGATGAAGTCTACTTCGTCGTATCAGGTATTCCCATGAAAATTAAAGGTTAGAACGAGATGAGGTCATTTGATATAAAAAAGCCGGAAGAGCAACTACGGATAAAATTAAAAGAAAAAGTAGATAATCTTACGAAGCCCAAAGGTTCGTTAGGTATGCTTGAAGAGTTGGCAATCCGTGTCGGAATGATACAGCAGACACTGAGCCCCTCATTAAGGAAGCCTCATAATGTTCTTTTCGCAGCAGATCACGGCATAATAGACGAGGGTGTGTCAGTATCTCCCAAAAGTGTGACTCATGAGCAACTGAAACATTTTTCTATAGGTGGTGCAGGCATAAATTTCTTATGCGACCAGCATGGATTCCGTCTTGTGCTGGTTGATGCGGGAGTTGATGCGGACGTGGATTATTCCAATGGCATAATAAATAGGAAAATAGGATTTGGAACGAGAAATTTCCTTCATCAGGCTGCAATGAGTGTGAAAGAGTTTGAAAGCTGTATTGAAGCGGGGGCTAAAATAGTTGAAGAAATTTCAGAATCCGGTTGTAAAGTGATTAGTTTCGGAGAGATGGGGAGCGGGAATACTTCGTCGTCCGCTATATGGATGCATTTGCTCAGCAATGTAGCTTTAAAGGATTGTGTAGGTGCCGGCGCCGGTCTTGACACTAAAGGGATAGAAAGAAAACTGGACGTGCTGCAAAAAGCATTAGATAACTATTCGGGGTCGGCCTCACTGTTGGAAAAAATAGCATGGTATGGTGGCTATGAGATGGTGATGGCTGTTGGAGGTATGTTAGAAGCGGCTGAGAAGAAAATGGTGATACTGGTTGACGGTTTCATTATGACAGCTTGTATGCTTGTGGCTTCTTATTTGAATCCTAATGTTATGGATTATGCGATTTTCAGTCATGTCGGTGATGAATCCGGCCACAAACGCTTGCTGGATTTTATGAATGTGAAGCCTATATTGAATTTAGGTTTGCGTCTGGGTGAGGGTACCGGCGCAGTATGTGCTTATCCGATAGTAGAATCGGCCGTAAGAATGATAAACGAAATGGATTCTTTTCAAAAAGGAGAAGTGACAAAATATTTTGAATGAAATGGGCGAAACACTGAAAAAAATTGTAGCTGCTTTTACTTTTTTCACAAGAATTCCGACGGTCGGATGCAAACAACTGGAGTCCAGACATTTCGACGGAATAATACAATGGTGGCCACTGACAGGTTTCCTAACCGGAGGGCTTACAGCTTTATGTTATTTTTTCTGTGCCTATTTATTCACTCCAATCATAGCGGCGATATTAGCATTATCTTTCAGGATGTTAGTTACAGGCGCACTTCATGAGGACGGCTTGGCAGATTTTTGTGACGGATTCGGTTGTTCAGGAGACAGAGATAGAGTTCTTTCAATAATGAAGGATTCTCATATCGGGACATACGGTGTAATAGGTCTACTTTTATATACGCTGCTTTTTATCCTGACCGTCAGCTGCTTCCCGATCATAACGGGTTGCATATTGATATTCAGTTCTGATGTCTGGTGTAAGTTTTGCTCATCCAAACTCATAGACTTTCTACCATATTCGAGAACTCGGGAACATTCGAAAAGTGGTATCCTTTATGAAAAACCGAAAATTATCACAACCATAGGAATGGGTCTGTTATCAGCCGGGACATTGATATTATTATGGTGGCCAATGGTTTTATGTTCAATAGTCGTACCGTTGGTAGTATTGGTTTTAGGCGTGACGATGAAAAAGAGAATAGGGGGATATACGGGCGATTGCTGCGGCGCAACCTTCCTTATCAGTCAAATAATGATGTTTCTCTGCGCAATGGCCGTCGTAAGACTTGTCTGACTAAGAAATCAAACTGCCTTAAAGCTCATATCAAGTCCCTTGACGGAATGAGTCAGAGCTCCAACAGAGATAAAATCGACTCCAGCCTCGCCATATTCACGTAGAGTGTCAAATGTTATGCCTCCGGAGGATTCAATTTCCACATTCGGATTCTGTGAGCGAATAAGTTTGACTGCCTCGCGGGTTCTTTCCGGCGTGAAATTATCGAGCATAATGCGGTCTACTCCGGCTTCAAGTGCCTGCTTTATCTCATCTGAATTACGTGTTTCCACTTCAAGGCGGAGATCTTTGCCATTTGCCTTGCAGTATTCCTTGGCTCTTTGCACAGCCTCTTTAATTCCCCCGGCGAAATCTACATGGTTGTCCTTGATCAGAATCATATCGAAGAGACCTATGCGATGGTTTTCGCCTCCACCGGTCTTTACAGCTTCTTTCTCCAGTAACCGCATGCCAGGAGTAGTTTTCCGTGTGTCGAGAACTTTGGTCTTAAGGCCTTTCAATTTTTCTTGATATTTGGCCGTCATAGTAGCTATACCACTCATACGTTGCATTATGTTGAGCATAGTACGTTCGGTCTGAAGCAGAGAACGGACTTTACCTTCAACCTCGAAAACGATATCACCCGGTTTGACATGGGCGCCATCGAGAATGAAAACAGTGACTTTCAGTTCGGGGTCGAATTTTCGAAAAACCTTCAAAGCCATGTCAACTCCCGAGAGTATACCTTCTTCTTTGATGATAAGGCGTTGTTTTCCCATTGCGTCGGCTGGAATAGTGGAAAGTGTTGTATGATCGCCATCGCCTACATCTTCAGCAAATGCCAGAGTAATGAGGTCGTCGATTAATTCTTCTTTTGATTTCATTTCTTATCGAGTGTTTTGTACTTTTGTACAAAAGTACCTATTTCATTCCAACTCAGCAAAACGAGATGAAAATAATATTACTGACGGTAGGAAAAACGCAGACCGGCTATATCAAAGAGGCTACAGAAGGCTATATACGGAAAGTATGTCACTATATGCCGTTGGAAATGATTTCCCTGCCAGATATTAAGACGAGCAAGACTCTTTCGGAAGAGGAAAGGAAATTAAAAGAAGGGGAGTCGATATTAGCGTCGCTCAATTCATCGGATAGAGTGGTTTTGCTTGACGAAAAGGGAACAGAATACACATCAAGGGAGTTTGCCGGTTTTATAGAGAAACAATCTATAACGGGACTGAGGCGGCTGGTTTTTGTAGTAGGGGGACCGTATGGATTTAGCAAGGATGTGAAATCACGAGCAGATAGTTTGATATCCTTATCAAGGATGACTTTTTCTCATGAAATGGTGAGATTATTTTTTGCAGAACAAGTCTATCGGGCCATGACAATCCTTCGCGGCGAGCCCTACCACCACGACTGAGATAGTTTTTAGAAGAGCAGGTCGGAGATAATTGAGTCGCTGATGAGCCAATGGGATTCATCGATAGCGATTCGTGATTGGGAGCGGTTAAGAAGGGTTTGAGAAATGAGTGGCTTGGCTTGCGACAAGAGTATTTCAGTATTTTCAGAGCCGAATCGCTTAGAGAAATCGCCAATGTCAATTCCGGCGGCAGTTCGCAGACGAATCATGATATAATCATTGATTCGGTCGTGAGGAAGTGTTTCTTCGACAATATTGAATCCTTTTCCTCCTGATTTAATATAGTTTTGGACGGAAGGCGGATTAAAACTTCGGTTTATGCCGTCGAAACTGTGCGCTCCCGGTCCTAAGCCGAGATAAGGAGTGAAATTCCAATAATTAGAATTATGAACGGCTTCATGTCCTTCTTTTGCGAAATTTGATATTTCATAGTGACGAAAACCTGCGTCTGACAGCCGGCTGCACAATTCACGATAATATGTTTCGAGGGTGGTATCAGATGTCTCAAATATTTCTCCTTTGCGTCTCATCAGTTCGAGACGCGTACCGGGTTCGAAGGAGAGAATATAGCATGACAGATGATCAGGATTGAGAGAGAGAAGGGATTGAATAGAAAAGATCCATGAATCGAGCGTCTGTCCCGGCAGTCCATAGATGAGGTCAAGGCTTAGATCGAAACCATAGTCAGAAATTAAAGATGACGCTTTTTTTGCGGCTTCAAAGTCATGACGTCGGCCTATTGATTTTAATTCAGACGTAACAGCAGACTGAACACCCATACTGATGCGATTTATAGGACTGTCAGTCAGTAATTCCAACAGATCAACGTTAACATCATCGGGATTGACTTCAATTGTGGCTTCTTCAAAACGTTTATGTCTGAAAAGATCAAGGAGTCTTTTCAATTCATCAAGTGGTAAGGATGAAGGAGTTCCCCCTCCGATATAAAGCGTAGAAAAGTCGGGAAAATCTTTTTTTCGAGAATGCCATTCTTCTATTACAGTATCGGTGAATCGGGAGTACAGGTCTTTGCGTGAGACAGAATAAAAGTCGCAATAATAGCATTTTGACCGACAGAAGGGGATGTGTATGTATATACCTGCCATTATAATGATTCCCTTCGACAAATAGCTTTAAATGCGCAGAATTTGCAAGCCGTTTCATCCGGCGAAGCTTTGAAACTCACTTCGGGATTAAATATTTCTTCGATAAGTTGTTGCAAATTCTGTCGGTATTCATCTTTGAAGTCCCTATAATCCAATAAATCTTCTTTTCCTATCTTAAGATTTTTAATTCCATCACGTCCTATCTCAAGCATTTTATAAATGACAGGTTGAATCCTATAATCCACTTTTTCTTTTTGAGAATAAATCAGACAATAGAACAAAAGCTGCATAATGGCTTTATAGCTTTTGTCGTCATGGATGAAAAGATCAGTTATCGATGGCGCCTTGAGCTCGTCGGAGCCGGTTTTGTAGTCTACAATCCTGTCTACTGAATTGCCCTCTGCGTCCGTTATAGAGTCGATGCGGTCGATGAATTGTCGGATATTAACGGATAAATTATCATTAACACGGAATGTATCCTCAATTTTCTTTTCTGCAGCACGGAATGTAATAGGGGTCAAGTCAATTTCGCGACGGATCATATTGAGAATCATCTCTTTGATTATTCCTCCCGTTATATATGCTTCGCCTGTGAGCGGTTCGTCGGAATCATGACCGAGTTTATTGTAATAAAAGTTTACGTTGCGTGTAATCAGTTTATCTATTAAAGGATTGGCCGGATCAAGATGTCGCCGTAAATCTTCTGCGGAAATGATCACAGGAGTATCTTCCGACTGATCTTCCCTAAAGCTATTATAGAAGTCCTGGACGACATTGTGCAGAATCGTGCCATAAGTTCCGGCATCGATAAAGTCTTGCATCTCAGATTGCGAATCATATCCTTCGACGTATCTGAGATAGAATTCGAGCTGACAGTTTATATATGTGTTCAAGCTACTCGCAGAAAGAAATTTTTTGTTTTCTTTTGAAGCGGTCGATTTAAACTGCTCGAGTTTAGCGAGAATATCCGGAGTCTTTTCAATGTCAAGCAATGGAAGGAAAGAGGTCTGAATGTCATAGCTCATCATTTTATGCTTAATCTTGTCTTCATCATAAAGATAAAGGAGTTGGGCAATATAACGAGAAAATTCACCTGTTTTGAGTCCTCCGACACGCGCGTCATAGAGCAATTCTACATTTTTGGCTCTCGATATAAGCCGATAGAACAAATATGCAAGAACTTGTTCTTGAAATGATGAAGAAGGAAGTCCATAAGCCACTCTAAGGAAATCGGGGATGAATGACATCGAATAATTTTTTTTGGGTAGAACTCCTTCGTTGACAGACATAATAATCAGATTGTCGAAGTCGAGAGCCCTCGTTTCGTTAACACCCATAATCTGGAGTCCTCTCAGTGGTTCTCCAAAAAAGTGAATCCGGTCATTACTTATGGCTCTGTCTACCATTCTGAAAAGCGTTGTGCCTTTCATATCAATGCCGAACGTTTCACAGCCGGCATCTATTTCGTCAAGTTTGTCATTATATGACTTGAGATAGCTTTGGGCTATCTTATCGTCGGGTTCGGTATTACTTGAAATCAGTAAAGTGATATTTCTCAGGTAATTTATTACTTCATAAATATCAGTCTTGTTTTTTACAGTTACAAATATTTCGGAGAGTGCAGGTGCTAATTCTTCAATCTGTTCTTCACTAAGATGGAATAAACGTTTGTCGTTTATCGTCTTTCTAAGTTTGTCACATTGATCGGGGCTTATATTCCGTATAGGAGCAAAGGAAATGACAGATATAACATCCTCGTAATAAAAACGGTAAATTCCTTGCCGCAAACTCGATCGTTGTTGTAAAACAGAAACAGACCGCATGAGAGCACTCAATGGGTTGTCTCTCATGGACAGTCCCATCGTTATGTTAATATTTTCTATCTCTTGAGGAATATTGTAGAGCAACGGTATGAAAAGCGATTCATCGGGTAGAATCACAGCTGTATCTGTCGCATTTTCCGGATTTTTAATAATATTCTGGTTCAACCATGTTCGTAACCGGTCGGAAACATAATCGACTTGAGCCACATTGCCCGGGATTCCTGTGATCTCAATATTAGGAGCGTTATCAGATCCAGATGAATCAATTTGGTAACGAGACGGGAAAAGCTGTTGATTTCGGCGGATGAAGCGGATGACGGCATTGAATTCAGTATTAAATAACGGGTGATTTATATCCCAATAGAAATCAGCTATCCCTCTTTGTTTAAGCTTATTGAAAATGACATATTCGGAAGTGGAAAGCACTCCGAAACCGATGAAGACATATCTTTTACGTCTAAGCTTTTTTTCTAATTTGTCGTCGGATGTCTTCAATAAATACGCCGCGTTCCTATATTGATTGCCGGAAGTGGTAAGTTTATGGCTTTCGAGTTGCTGATGGAAATTAAAGTAAAGTTCGGTAAGTACATTCCAGAGAAGCATGAACTTTTCACCAAGCTTATTCTGTCCGTCGGTTTTAATGTGCTTCCAAAGTGAATCGACAGTCGGAACAGAAACATCATCTTTCCAATAACGACGAATAACTTCAATCTGATCGTCGGTAAGATAGTTGGAGTTAATGGTCTTGAGCTTCTTCAAATTGTCAAAAAGTTTGTCGGGAGCCACTAAATATCTGTCTACATCATTGAAGTCATCAAGAATCATATTACCCCAAAAACTGAAACGGTCAAAATCCATTTCGCGTGTATGGGCAAGTTTACGATATTCATTGTAGAGAATGAAAAGCTGGTCGATCCGTTGAGCAGCGGTGTTGTCGGACAAATAGGCAACAAATGCGCCAATGGTAGCTGTATGGACGTTATCTTCCTGTATTTGTGGATGCTCATTCAAATAATGGCTGAAAAAGGTAGAGGATCTTTTGTTGGGGAAGATAAACAAATAGTCGTCAATAGAATCAGCCTCATTAAGAGCATAAATATCAGCTATCTGACGCAGAAAAGATTTCATTATGAAAAGTGAGAAATTATTTCTTTAACAACAAGATGACTCTAATGGCGACATCAAGATTGACAATTTTCCCATTCCCGTTGCCAATGATATCGGTTTTAGCGTTTTCGAAAGTATCAATGAGTTTCTCAACATTACGTTCGTTGATAAATCGCGCAAAATTGCGGCTAAAATCGAATTCAGCACTATTAAGGAAATTAAGTTGCGGCAGGTTGAAGTTTAAAATGAAGTTTTCACGAATCAGACGTAAAGTGTAATCATAGAATTTAACTTCTTTTTCGCGCCCCCATGAAGCCAGATCATTAGCCCATTCCCTCAGTTCGGCTACTTTTCTCTGATAAGCCAGACGCATTAGTCGAATAAAATAATCGAGATATTCTTTTTCATCATTAAGTGAATCGAGGGCATTAATAGCAGCCGTGAGATTCCCTCGCGAATTCCTCGCAATTATTGCTGCATCTTTGGGGTCGATTCCATAAGCCTGTAGTCGTTCACTCACCACGTTGTCGGGTAAAGCGGGGACGGAGATGCGCTGCAATCTCGAATATATAGTAGGAATGATATTCTCGGGATTGTCGGAAGTGAGAATAAAGAGTGTGTCGTCGAATGGTTCCTCGATCATCTTCAGCAATTTGTTAGCTGCTTCAATTTTCATTTTCTCGGGAAGCCACCAAACTACTATTTTATATCCGCCGTTTCTTGAAGCATAAGATAATTTATGGAGTAGAGCTTCGCTTTCAGTAACGTAAGTAATAGGCTGCCCATTCACTTTCCCCAAGGATTTAGTCCATTCATCGAAATCCATGGTTAACCTATCGCGGAGGTATTCGTTCCATTCATCGCGGAAATCATCAGAGATAGGAGCTTTCGTGTCCTTTTCTCGCTTGATGACAGGGAAAACGAAATGTGTGTCGATATCAGTTAAAGCCTGATGTCTAACACATGAAGAGCAGACTCCGCAACTGTCGCCGTCGATATGATTTTTGCAATGGATATACTGTGCGAAAGCTCTCGCCAAAGCGTATTTGCCGACTCCACCCGGTCCTTCAAGCAGCAAAGCATGAGGGATTTTTGACGTGTCGGCAAGAGCCTTGAGTTTGGCTTTTACCTGTTCCTGTCCGGGTATATCGGAAAATTTCATCAGCTTAAAAGATATTTTTTAACGCCTTTTCCACGCTCTTGGTCGCGTTAAGAGAATAAATATGTACAGAAGGAACCCCTCCGGCATACAACCCTTTCATCTGGGCCGTGAACCATTCGACACCAACGGCTTTGGCTTCATTATCGTCTTTACATGCCATAATAGCTTTAGCCAAATCAGAAGGAATGTCGACATGAAAGACCTTAGGCAGAATGGTGAGCTGGTTAATGGTGCTAAAAGGTTTGATACCCGGAATGATAGGCACCGTAATGCCAGCCTCACGACATCTTTTCACAAAGGCGAAATAAATGTCGTTATCAAAAAACATTTGGGTTACGATATAGCTTGCACCCATATCCACCTTTTGTTTCAGCCAGAAGAGGTCGATATCCGGGTTAGGCGATTCTTCGTGTTTTTCGGGATAGCCCGCAACCCCATAGTCGAATGGATTTTCCGCAACAATATCCATTTCCGTACCATCAATGAAACGACCTTCGTTGAAATCACGTATCTGTTGCTGGAGTTCATTTGCATGTGAATGACCGTTTTCGTTTGGAGTGAACCTGCTGTCGTGTTTCGCTTTGTCGCCTCGAAGAACCAACAGGTTGGTAATTCCGAGAAAACTTAAATCAATCAGAGCGTATTCTGTCTCAAGTTTAGAATATCCGCTACAGATAATATGGGGGACAGCAGGGATTTCGTAGCGTTGTTGGATAGCCGCTGCAACAGCAACCGTTCCAGGTCGTGTCCTTTCAGTAACACGTTGGTATAAACCGTTTGCCGTCGAACGGTAAACGAGTTCACTTCTGTGGGTGGTGATGTTAATGTAAGAAGGGTCAAATTCTCTTAGTCGATCGATATTTTCGAAAAGTTGTCCGATGCCTTTTCCTTTTAAAGGGGGGAGGACTTCGATTGAAAACCCTTTGTCTTTCGATTTAATTATATCGGGGATAGTCATATCTGCGGTGTCTCCGTTACTTAACGATGCGAATTATGTATGATATAGTCTTTCACTTTCTGGAAAAGATCGGTAGCGAACACAAATTCGTTTAGAGCCTCGTTTGTTGACTGATAGATTTCATTCATATTACCAACCCATTCACGGTATCCTTTATTGATAAAGATGATGTTTTCACCTATACCAAGAACGGAGTTCATATCATGAGTATTGATGATGGTGGTGATATTATATTCGTGAGTTATATCGCTCAGCAGCTCGTCGATCAATATTGATGTCTTAGGATCCAATCCTGAATTAGGCTCGTCACAGAAGAGGTATTTAGGATTGAGTGCTATCGCTCTGGCAATGGCAACCCTCTTTTGCATACCTCCGGAAATTTCTGAGGGGAATTTATCGTCAGCACCTTGTAGGTTAACTCTTTCAAGGCAAAATTCAGCACGATCTTTTATCTCGGCCGGAGTCATATTAGTGAACATTGTGAGCGGAAACATGACATTTCCGAGAACGGTTTCGCTATCGAACAGCGCCGATCCTTGGAAAAGCATTCCAATTTCTTCGCGTAATTTTTTGGTCTGTTCGATATCCATTTTCATGAGATCTCTGCCATCAAAGAGTATTTCTCCTTCTTCGGGACGAACAAGCCCGACGATAGACTTCATCAAAACCGTTTTACCGGATCCACTCTGACCAATGATAAGATTTGTTTTTCCGGTTTCAAAAACGGCACTAACATCGTGAAGTATAGTCTTGCCGTCGAATGACTTTGTTACATTTTTTACTTCGATCATTGCAGCAAGAGTTTAGTGAGTATTACGTCAAGCAAAAGAATCATGATGCTGCTTGTTACCACGGCATTAGTACTGGCTTTACCAACCTCGAGAGCGCCTCCGCGGACGTAATATCCGAAATATGAAGAGACCGAAGCTATAACGAAAGCGAAGAAAAGGGATTTGATAAGGCCATACCAGACATACCATTCCTGAAACAGTGCCTGAAGTCCGTAGGTATATTTAGAGACGGTAATAATGTCGGTGAACAATGCCACAGCGAATCCGCCAAAAAGTGATGTAGCGATACAGAATGCTACGAGCACCGGCATGAAAAAAACAAATCCCACGATTTTAGGCAGCACGAGAAAGTTAGATGAGTTGATGCCCATAATCTCAAGCGCGTCAATTTGCTCTGTAACTCTCATCGTTCCTATCTCGGAAGCAATATTGGAACCTACTTTTCCCGCAAGGATAAGACAGAGAATCGAATTGGAAAATTCGAGAAGTACGATGTCGCGTGTCGCCAAGCCAACCGAATAGGCAGGAATCAATGGCGACGAAATGTTGAGCTGCATCTGTATTGCAATAACCGCTCCAATAAAGATGGAGATAATCATAACGAGTGGAATCGAATCTACTCCAAGTTTAGTAATTTCGAAGATGGTGCGGCTAAAAAATATTTTCCATTTGTCAGGTTTGGAAAACACTCTTTGGATAAAGAGACAATAATGTCCGAATGAACTTATCGATTTAGTAAGAAACATTTCCAGGTTTATATCTTTGATATTCTTAATGCAAAGTTAATAAAAAGTAGCGAAAGAAGATGAAAAACCGGGGTGTAAGTTTGTGAGGTGAAGAAGTTGGGGGCGGGATATAATAAAACAGAAGAAATTCCGTTATTGAAAATGATGAAACATTTACGTGAATGTGTACTGGCTGTCTTTCTCGCTTCGATGTCGTTCTGTGGCGCGATAAATCTGCATAGGGGCATCGAACATTTGCCATATACCGATGGAAAAGCCTGGCATTTGGGATTTTCTGTAGGCATGCATGTTCAGGACATAGCAGTGACTCATAACGGTTTTATTACTGAAGGAGGCAGGACATGGTTCGTGGATCAACCGTCTTATTCTCCCGGTTTTTGTGTGAACGGTTTAATTGATTTCCGTTTAAACGATTATTTAAATCTTCGTGTTTCTCCCGGTTTATGGTATGGAAGCCGCACAATTAAGATGGCGGACACGACATTGGGAGGTTATGAAAGCCAGAATATGAAGTCAACTTTCGTGGTTCTTCCGCTCGATATAAAATTCTCGGGCATGCGTTTACTGAACAGTCGTCCTTATGTAACTACCGGTCTTATGGGAGCAGTGGATCTGTCAAAGAAGCAAAGAGATTTCTTGAAATTTAAATCAACCGATGTTTATCTGACCTTTGGAGTAGGTTGTGATTTTTATCTTCCTTTTTTCAAGTGGAATCCAGAAATAAAATTCTGTCTTGGTCTGACAGACATTTTGGATCATAGGAGGAAAGATCTTGCTGATGATCCCGTCAGAATGGAAATTACAAATTCTCTGAAAAAGGTGAAATCGAAGATGATAGTGATAACATTTTACTTCGAATAGCGGATGAGAGTGAGAATAATATTATTCGTATCAATGTTGATTTGGGCTTCAGAATTTATGTTCGCCCAGGATATGCCATTTGTAAGTCAATACTTTGATTTACAATCTTTATATAATCCGGCTGCGACGGGAGTTACAGGCACATTGAAAATAGCTTTAGACGGGCGTATAGATAGTGTCGGCTCTGTTGACAAAACAGAAAATCTGTCAGCTTTGGCGGAGGGGGGATATGATTTCGGCAATCTGAGAATTGGTGGAGGATTGAAATTTACGGGAGTGAAGCGAACTCCCGACAATATGATGAGGGGCGCTTTGAATTTATCGTTAGGCTATAGAATTGGCAACGGTTTTCTTTCATTCGGTCTTTCTCCCGGCATCATTAGAGGTAAAATCGGACAAAATGGCAGTTCCGATTCTGGAAATGAAAACTCTGGGAATGAAGATGAAAATCAAGAAGTGGCAAATAAGGAATCGTATGATTATAAGCGTATCAATGCTACGTCGTTTGATATCGGGATAGGTTTGTTATTCAGTTATAAAGATTTATGGATTTCAGCGTCAGGTCTTCATCTGACTAATCCAAAATTTACAATAAAAAGAACGGGATATGTAGAGGATGAAAACGACAATTACAGCTATGTTACGAGAGAAGCGGCCCAAAGGACATTTTATTTCGGGGGTGGATACAATATAACCGTAAAAAAATCGTTATGGTATGTAGAGCCAAGTTTCATGTTATCCGCAATGAAACCATCGACTCAATGGCAGGCAACAGTCAGATTAAAATTCAGAAATCTGTTTTTTGCCGGCATTGGATGGCGAAGTAAGAAAACGGGCACGATTATTGCAGGTATAGAATACAAGGGGTTCCATCTATCCTACAGTTATGACCATGGTTTCTCTTCGGCGCCTGATGGTTATAAATACGGGGGGCATGAATTATTGGCTTGGTATTCAGTTACTTTTGATGTGATAAAACAAAAAAAATATAGACAAAAAAGCGTCAGAATATTATAAATCAGGATGATGAAGATGATTAAAAATAATTATAGACATATCTTTATTTTGTCGGCGATAACTACAGCCGTAATGATAACGGTTGGTTGTTCTGCTCCAAATCATACTATTTCAAGCGGTGAAGTAAGAGGCCTGTCAAGCTACAGCCGTTCGGAACCTGCTCCATACGGGATGGTTCTGATTGACCGTGGTTCGATAAAAGCCGGTCCGCAAGAAGCTGATTCAATCTGGAATATGAGAGCTGATTCCCGCGGTATTTCGGTCGATGCTTTCTGGATGGATGAGACGGAGGTGACAAACGGCGAATATAAGCAATTCGTCTATTGGGTGAGAGATTCAATCATCCGCGAACGCCTTGCAGATCCGGCTTATGGCGGTAATGAAGATTATGTGATAGAAGAAGACCGAGATGGTAATCCAATACCGCGACGCCTTAACTGGTCGAAACCTATACCTTGGAAAACGGCAGACGAAGATGAAGCGAGAGCAATAGAGAGTCTTTACCGTACGAATCCGATAACCGGTCAGCGCGAGCTTGACAACGAACAGTTGAATTACAGATATGAAATTTATAATCAGACTGAGGCAGTCAAGCGTAAAAACCGTCTGAACCCAAAACTCAGAGAATATAATACCGACAAACCGGTTCCGACTGAAACGCCGATAATATCAAAGGACACAGCATGGATAGATGATAACGGCGAGATCATCAGACAGACGATATCGAGAGGCCTATCAGGTGATTATGATTTTGTTAACACATACATAGTGAATGTTTATCCCGATACTACGGTTTGGGTTAATGATTTCGACAATGCATACAATGAACCTTACGTAAGACTTTATTTTTCTCATCCGGGTTATAATGACTATCCGGTGGTGGGAGTAAGCTGGGAGCAAGCTAATGCTTACGCAGCATGGCGTACGGCTCTTCTCAGACGTTCATTAGGGAAAGACGGTATTTATATTGAGCCGTTCCGTCTTCCGACAGAGGCCGAATGGGAATATGCAGCAAGAGCGGGAATAACAGCCAATAAATATCCTTGGGACGGCGATCTGCCCATGACAGAAGATGACGGATGTTATTATGCAAACTTTAAGCCGCAAGAAGGCAATTATGCTCAAGACGGTAATGTGATAACTTCTAAAGCCGGCTCATATTCTCCGAATGATTTCGGGTTGTATGATATGGCGGGGAATGTGAGTGAATGGACTTCGACGGCTTACACGGAAAGCGTGAGCAAACTGACGAGCGATCTGAATCCGGAATATCGATATGACGCAGCTCCTGAAGATCCTTACAGAATGAAACGTAAGATAGTTAGGGGTGGTTCTTGGAAAGATCCGGCCCATAACATCAGAGGTGACGTAAGAATGTGGGAGTATCAGAACGAACAACGATCCTATATCGGCTTCAGATGTGTGAGAACAAATATAGGGTTTTCCAAAGGTCAGAAGAAAAACAAGAAAAAGTAATTAATAATGAGCAAAATAAAAAAACATAAATCGTCGTTGGAAAAATTCATGTCGGGAGAGGGCGGCCAGCGCTTTTTCAATGTCGCATACAGTATTGGGGCGGCGATCGTAATCTTAGGAGCTCTTTTTAAAATCTTGCATGTTAAAGGAGGCGATACTCTTCTTGCTGTGGGAATGGGAACCGAAGTTTTGATGTTTATTTTGACAGCGTTCGAGCGGCCTTATAATGAATCTTCAAAACGCACTGGTTCTCAGGGAGAATTTAACGGTGGATCCATTCCTTATCCAGTTGCAGTTCAAGACGAAATGGAGGGTACGATCCTTGCCCAACCGTCGTCAGAACCTCTTGACTCTATCGCAGACTTCGATAATTCAGATGAAAGAGTGGACGGTCAGATACTTGCACAACCTGTTTCGGCTCCAATTGATGAAACTGCATCACCGATAGCCATGAGGGGTTCGAGTCCGACAATGCATTCTTCCGTTGTAAATCCTATACCGACCGAAATAGCGGCCAAAATGGAGGAAAGCGTAAGGTCGATCGATGAAAATATGCAACATTATATAGCTCAGATGACAGACCTAAACAGAAATATAGCAGGTCTCAACACTATTTACGAGCTTCAGCTGAAAACAGCTTCATCACAACTCAGTTCGTTGGAGTTCGCAGGTAAAAGTATGACGGAAATGCACAAAATGTATGAAGGCTCGGCTGAGCGAAGCCAAGTGTTTCAAGAGGAAGCGGCCAAGCTTACTGAAAATATGAAGAAACTCAATGAGGTATATGAAAATATGCTTCGCGCAATGAACGTTCAAAATAAAGTTTAAAAAGATATTATGGCAAACGTTCATTCTCAAATGTCACCGAGGCAGAAGATGATCAACCTGATGTATATCGTGTTGACCGCGATGCTGGCTTTGAACGTTTCGAGTGATGTCCTTGACGGTTTCACACAAGTGGATGAAGGCTTGAAAAAGAATAATTCTGCAGTGGCAGACAGGAATGAGTCCATACTTGACGAACTGTCTTTAATTTCAACGACCAATCCGACAAAAGCCGGACAGTGGTATTCAAAAGCCTCCCAAATTCACCATGAAGCGAAATCGCTCTATGCTACAATAGATTCTCTCAAATTCTTGATAATAAAGGAAGCAGACGGAAAGGATGCGAATCCGGAAGAAATAAAAAACCGAGAAAATTTAGATGCAGCATCTATCGTGATGCTTGGATCTTCGTCGGAGGGAAAGAAATTGAAAGAAAATGTAGAATTGTTTAAAGCTTCTGTCCTGGATTATGTGACCGACTCTGTAAAACGCGCAAGTATAGAAAATCTATTGTCGACATCTGATGTTCGAAATAAAGAAAACGGGTTGCCGGTAGCATGGGAAAATTTCAAATTCGAGAATCAACCTGTCGTAGCTGCAATCACTTTACTTTCAAAGCTTCAGAACGACATACTTTATGCCGAAGGAGAGTCACTATCATCTCTACTCGTGGCAGTGGACGCAGGCGATCTCCGTGTGAACGAACTTAAAGCATTTGTGATACCACAATCTAAAGTGATAGTCAGAGGCGCTCCTTATTCGGTAGATATATTATTAGGTGCCGTAGACACTACAGCCCGGCCGGAAATTTTTATCGGCGGAAGGAAAATAGATTCGTCAAGAGGACACTACCAATTTTTCCCCTCTGGAGCGGGAAAACAAACGCTAAGCGGCTATCTTGAAGTGAAAATGGGTGACGGCTCCACAACGCAGCAACCCTTTTCGACAGAATACACAGTCATAGAGCCTTCAGCAACAATTTCCCCAACAATGATGAATGTACTTTATGCAGGAATAGATAATCCTATTGATATAGCCGTACCGGGGATGCTTCCAGATCAGATAAAAGCGTCCATGAGCGGCGGGACGATAGTGAAAAACGGATCGAAATGGATAGCGAGAACTTCTGGAGGTAAAGAAGTAACAGTAACCGTATCGGCAGATAATAATGGTAGAAATCAAGTGATCTCGACTCATACATTTAAAGTCAGAAACCTCCCCGACCCCACAGCATATATCAATCTGTCGGGGAGCGGAAGATATAGAGGCGGTAAGCCGATAGCGAAAACTGATCTAATGGGGGCTCCAGGACTGGAAGCAGCCATCGATGACGGAATTTTAGATGTGAAATTCACAGTCAAAGAATTTGAGACAGTATTTTTCGACTCGATGGGAAACGCTATGCTCCAACGTTCGGACGGTTCAAATTTTTCAAGCAGGCAAAAAGAAGCGTTTAGACGCTTGAGCAGTGGGAAACGTTTCTTTATCAGCCGTATAAAAGCTGTCGGGCCAGACGGTAAAGAAAGAATTTTGAATCCAATAGAAATTATTGTCAATTGAAATAACCGAAAACAATGAAATATAAAAAGTTACTTATAGCGTTAATCTCCGTTTTCTGTCTTGCGTCCGATATGTATTGTCAAGAGAGCCGAAGTAGTGGCATCAGACGTGAAAACAGGAATAATAACGGCACAGGTTCAGCATCTTCGATAACCGGTACTTCAAGGCGAAATATCGACCGAAGCAAAACGCGTCAGGCTGAAGATTCAGAGTTGGCATGGATGAAGGTGGTCTACAGACAACTTGATTTAACAAAAGCTCAAAATGCAGCTCTCTATTTTCCCGAGGAAGGATCTGATGGCGATTATAATTTATTTCGTTTAATGCTCAGTCTGTTAGCTTCAGGTGAAATTGATGCCTATGAGTATCTGGACGGCCGCGAATCCTATGCAGAAGATAACAAACTGAAGGTTAAGGATATGCTGGACCGTTTCCAAATATATTATACCGAAGGCAAAGGATATTCCGAGAAACATCAGGTATTTAATATAGAAGAGATAGACATGCCGTCAAATGAGATTTTAACCTATTATATAATAGAACGTTGGGAGTTGGATCGTAGGGATACGAGAATGCATAGACGTATAGAGGCGATCTGCCCCGTGATGCATCGTTCGGAGGAATTCGGTTATGAAGCTGTTAAATATCCGATGTTTTGGATGAGATATGAAGATCTGCGACCTTATTTAACAGATAAATTGATATTTACAGACGATGATAACAATGCGCCCACATCTACTTTCGATGATTATTTTACTTTAGGGCTTTATGACGGTGAAATTTATAAGACCAGAAATCTAAGAAACAAATCGATGATGGAGCTATATCCTGATCCAGAGGAACGTAAAAGAGCTCAAGATTCGATAGATAACCGGTTGGCGTCGTTTGAAAGAAATATATGGGTTCCCGATATAAATGACAATGAGATAACGGCGAACGAAACTATAGGTCAATCCGGCGAAAAGAAAAATTCAGGTTCAAGAGGTTCCATAAACCGTTCGTCCTCAAAGAAGAAGGCTGATAAACGCGTTGCATCAAGAAGATCCCAATCTTCAGCAACCAGAAGCGTCAGAAGCAGAAAAGAATAAAACAAGAGACTTGACTCAGACCCTCCGATATGAAATAAGATATTTCCAGTTTTTTGGAGCTTCAGGAACTGAAGATTCCTTTACGAATTCACCTTGAGCTCCCCCGAGTTTCTCAGTTTCATAAAAATGACAGATTCCAATTCCACAGTCAATAATTGAAATCTTACTTTTCGGGATGTAATAAAACAAAACTTTATTATCCTCCACAAGAGCTCTCCATGGTTGAGAATTCGTAGAAGATGGAGCAAGTCTCAACATAGCAAGCGCGTCAAAAAACTTATTTTTCGGAGATATGGGTTTTGTGAAATTAGTCTCGAAAAAAAGTTCGGTAATAGGTTTTCTATTGTCGCTTCCAAGCATTTTGCGCGTAAATTTTTCAAAGAAATTTTTCTCTTTAGGTATTCCAACAGGTGATATTATCCTGAGAGATTCTCCGTCGGGCCAGGATTCATTCTTGTCGAATTGCGATCCTTTAAATGTGGCGGCAATCCAACAAGTTCCCAATCCTTTGTCCCATGCTTTCAAAACTATCTGTTCGAATTGAAATCCGGCAGTTAGAGCAGAATCATCATCTTCTCCCATCCCTACAAGGAAAAAGTCGGAAGCGCCTCTGATCACTCCGTATGTAGATGGCTTAAAGTCGCCTTCCAGATCAAAGGATTTAAGCCGAATTGTCGCAGAGCCGCCAAAGAGAGAATAAGAATCATTTATAGCCCTTTGCAGATAATCCAGAGCCTCATGATCCAACGGCTGTCCATTATAGTTTCTTACTGAACGTCTCTCTTTTATAGCTTTGATTATTTCCATAGTTTTCAAATGATTTGCTGATATTATTTAAACAGATGACAAAGAGTGATTGTTTAAAAGAATGATATGGGATTCGTAAAGTTAATGTTTCTTTTCTCAATAATCATTGAACTTTTATATATGTTACTGTTGTTGTATTATAAATGAATCAATTAATATCATAGGAAATCATAATGTGGTCGCAACGTCCTTTTACTTTTGACAGAGTCGTGAGAATCTTTTTCACGGTTGTTGTTTTTTGTATAGTCCTTTATTTCTTATATCTGCTTCGTCATGTGTTGCTTCCTTTTTTTGTGGCATGTCTTATAGCTTACTGTATCGAACCATGGGTGAAATGGAATCAGAAGAAACTTGGGATAAAACGTCATGCCGGTGCAGTCCTTCTGACAACACTCGAAGCCGCCATAATATTCACCTTGTTATGTATCGTACTGATTCCCATTGTAGACAATGAGCTATCTCAACTCTCTAATATTCTTGATCAATATGCCAAAAACGGACATTCAGTTCTGAACGTATTCCAGACAAATATCCATAATTTCATCGTGTCTCATTTAGACATGGACAAAATAATCGAGGGCGTTGATAAAATAAATATTTCAGAGGCTTTAGAAGAAATATGGAAAAACCTAACGAGTGGTTTAGATAAAATCTTGGGAGTGTTGGGCTGGTTAGTTTCATTGGTCTATGTTATTTTTATTCTTCTCGATTTCGACAAATACCGCAACGGTTTTAAAAAATATATACCTGAAAAATACAAACAGACTGTAGCAATCATAGCCAACGATACATCATGGACAATGAAAAAATATTTCAGGAACCAGGCGTTTATAGCCGTTATCGTCGGAATATGTTATTCATTAGGTTTTACAATTGTAGGTATTCCCATGGCTATCGTCATAGGTCTGTTAAACATGGTTCTGTATATGATTCCATATATGGTTTATATTTCGCTGATACCAGTAACGATAATGTGTGTTTTCAAGTCGATGGAAACGGGGATGGATTTTTGGATCATCTGGATGGAATGTCTGGCAGTATATGCCGTTGTGCAAGTGCTGTCGGATCTTATTCTGACACCTCACATAATGGGTAAAGCATTAGGAATGAATCCGGCTCTCATCCTTCTCTCTCTATCGGTCTGGGGGACTTTATTGGGACTGTTAGGTATGGTGATAGCGTTGCCAGCTACCACAATCATTATCAAATGGATTAAAATCTGGTTAGGAAATTGGCGCGATACTGTCGACTCATCATCTTCGGAGACAGGAGATCCATGAAAATAATGACCGGCGCTCAATATAATTTAAATCATGGTCATAAGTATAAGCTTCTCTTTCAAATGAGATGTTCTTATAAGCTTCAAACCAATTACGATATTGAATGAGCCGAACCAACCATTCTATGAAGTAGAGTACATAGAAAGGAACAAATAAGAGTTCTCTCATTTGAGCGGTGTGGATACGTTCATGATTTATAATTTTAGCATCAATCCTTTCAGGATATTGCGTCCAAAGTGTCCCGAAAAGATTGACGGTAAATCTTTTCGGAACCATTCGAGTTTTAATGATTATCGGTTTTTTCAACTGTGAGAGTGATCGATCAAATTTTCGTTAAAATTAAATGATTTTTCGAACATATCAATGATATCGAATGAATCAGTTTTATTGAGATTAAACCGATAATTAATGTAAAAGAGGGAAAAATTGGGTAATTGGACAAAAGTCTGATCTTGTATTAAAGTATCGCCTAAAATACTACAATAAGCGAATTATTTCCTCAAGGCTGGATAATTTCCCAAATCGATTGAATCAACATCGGTATATCCTAAGAAATCCATGTCGGAATCCGCTCCTTTAAATTTTGCTCCGATTGTTAAATCCATAAACACTGAAAAAGGTAGATCGCTTTTTAACGCATGATGTAATTCAGAGGAAAATAAATGAGATTATGATAAACGGAAGTAATTTAAGTTTCATGATAAAGTAGTTTTAGTATTCAGAACAGGTGATTTGAGAAAACACCTGTTCCGAATAGAAAGTTAATCAGTCTTCAAAATAATTATCTGCTAACTTGTCGTGCGAGAGATTCAAGCTGATTCTTGAGAAGAAAGATTTTCGGGACTTGGATTCCTTCGCAAACATTTCCCGTGTTCCTTCAAGATCAGCATCAAAATGAAGATGATTGTTGATGGATAAGCTCGAAGCAACAGCTTCAACATCCTGATTTGCGCCTATATATGTGAAAACCCAACCGATGTTTTTCATGTTTTCAACAAGAACTTTAATAGCTTTTCCATTATATTCTCTTGATGCATTTTCATATCCGTCTGTGATAATGGTTACGAGCACCATGTCGTTTTCAGAGACGACAGATCGAAGGTCATTTATAGATTTAGCCATAGCATCATAAAGAGGTGTACCTCCATTAGGACAATATTGTTTATTCGTGATATCGGAGGTCTTTTCAGCGAGAGCAGTTTTATATATGACGTTATATGATTCTGTGTTAAAAGTGACGAGGGAAACGAAATGGCGTTGATCTTTATGCTCCTTGTTTGCTGTTCTTATAGTTTGCAAAGTCTCGTTCACCCCAGACAAAGCCGGCATATATATCGAATGCATGGAACCACTTTCGTCAAGAATAATAAGATTATAAACGTTTTTAATTTCGGATTCGGTGTTGATTTGTTTCATAAAAATAATATCAATTAGAGGTTGAATTATGATAGTGATCACAGGCCTGTCACTTTTGAGATATGACAAAATTAATGCCGTATTTCCGAAACTAAACGCTTTTTTGGGAGAGTTGTATAAAATGTATTTCCGGATGTATGAAATGAATTTTTAAGTTTTATCAAAAGCCTTAAAATGAGTCAGAGAATTGATTCCGATAGACTTTTATGAAGTAGATGTGTAAACTCATAATTTTTTAGCCCCCAACGTGGAGAAACGAGTAATTCGTCAGGGGATTGCGAAACGAAACGTTCTATAGCTATGTCTTTACGTAATAGTCTTATTATCTTACAACATAAGGCTATATATTCATTTACATTCCAGATTGGAACAGTGTATAACCCTTTTAATAGGTCTTGATGTAGTCGTGTGTTTCTGATTACCTGAAGTTGATGGAATTTGACTATGTCGATAGGAAGGGTGTTGACTTTTCTGACCGTTTCCAGAATCATACTCTCATCTTCTCCGGGCAATCCATTGATCAAATGTAATCCAACCGGGAAACCTTCGTTTTTCACTCTTAATACAGCGTCGCAAGTGTCTTGCCACGTATGACATCTGTTTATCCGTAGAAGAGTGGAGTCGTGAGAAGACTCTGCTCCGAATTCAAACATGATGAACTTATGCATGGACAGTTTCTTTAATTCATCCATCAGTTGGTCGGGAACGCAATCAGGGCGAGTGGCAATTATAAGTCCTTCCACATCTTTAACAGAAAGAGCCTGTTTATAAAGAGGAATAAGCTTTTCAATCGTGCCATGAGTTCCGGTATAAGACTGGGAATAGCAAAGAAATTTCATAACCGGGTATTTTCGTCGGAAGAAACTTTTCCCTTCTTCAAGTTGAGTCGCAATAGGGCGCAACGACTGTGTATAAGCCGGACTGAACGCTGCGTTATTACAATATGTACATCCCCCCGTGCCTATCGTTCCATCGCGATTAGGACATCCTAAAGCTGCATTTACCGATATTTTCTGGATTTTGCCTTTAAAAAATCCGCTTATGAAATCAGCGAAGTCACGATATGGTTTTGACCCTAAGGCTTTGTTCATAACCTGTTGGTTCGCATGAGAAGCAAGGAATCAAATATAACCATAGCAGCCATAGCCTCAACAACGGGGACAGCACGAGGCAACACACAAGGATCATGACGACCTTTAGCACGAAGTGTGGTCGGTTTTCCTTCGACATCGACAGTTTCAACTGGCTGTAATAAGGTGGCCACAGGTTTGAAAGCGACCCTGAAATATATATCGGCTCCGTTCGAAATTCCTCCTTGAATTCCTCCTGAATGATTAGTTTTAACCGAAATACAGCCATCGTCCGAGGAAAAGAAATTATCGATAACTTCAGAACCTTTTTTGTGTATTTCAGAAAATCCGAGACCATAATCGAAGCCTTTTGCTGCATTTATGCTCATCATTGCCGACGCCAGACTGGAACTTAATTTCCCGAATACAGGATCCCCCAGTCCGACAGGACATCCTGTTATAACACAAGTTATGATACCTCCAACAGTATCTCCGGCTGATTTAATATTCAGAATGAGATCCTTCATTTGATTCGCAACAGCCGGATCAGGACATCTGACAGGATTGGAATCAATCAAAGAAAGGTCATAATCACGGTAAGTTCCGGTCAAAGCTATTTCGCCAACTTGGGATGTGAAAGCTTTAATGTCGATGCCAAATCCTTCAAGTGCTTGTTTGGCGAAAGCTCCGGCTACGACCCTTGATATCGTTTCCCTTGCAGACGAGCGTCCTCCTCCACGATAGTCACGCAATCCGTATTTAGCCGAATAAGTATAGTCGGCATGTGAAGGCCTATAAACTTTCTCGATTTCAGAATAATCGGTTGAATTGTGATCTTCATTCCTAACAATAAAGGCTATAGGAGTGCCTAATGTTTTGCCATCGAAGAATCCTGAAAGAATTTCAACCTTATCGGTTTCTTGGCGTGCCGTTACCAATTCTGATTGACCAGGTCGGCGTCGGTCAAGCTCAATTTGAAGTTTGTGTAGATCGATAGGAATGCCTGCCGGCATTCCGTCGATAATTCCTCCAATAGCTGGCCCGTGGGATTCCCCGAATGATGTAAGCCGATATAGTTGTCCAAACGTATTCATTTTGTTATTTTAATTTATTCAGCCGTAAGGTCTTCCACACCGGCCTGTATATAATTAATTAGATTTTGAGGATTTATAGAGAATTGCAGGCCACGTTGCCCGGCACTAATGAAAATAAGATCATGATCCAATGAAGACAGATGGATAAAAACAGGAAATTTCTTTTTCATACCTATTGGAGAGCATCCTCCCCGTATATAACCGGTCAGCGGAAGCAGTTCTTTCATTGGAATCAATTCAGCTTTTTTGTTGCCCGATACTTTAGCGGCCTTTTTAAGATCAATTTCAGCATTTCCAGGTATAACACAAACAAAATGACCGTTTTTGTCACCACGGAGCACTATAGTCTTGAAAACAGTGTTAATATCTTCGCCTAAAGATTCGGCCACATGTCCAGCTGCAAGATTATTTTCATCTACTTCATAGGGAACCAGATGGTAAGGAATCTTTGCTTTGTCAAGCAATCTTGCCGCATTGGTTTTCAAAATCTTATTCATATCGTTTGCAAAGTTAATAAAAAAGAAACTAAACAAAGCGAGGAGAATGAACGTTAATATAATAAACAAAAACAAAAATATTATGAGTGACCGTTTGTCTTATGAAGAGAAAAAGGAATTACCGGATAGTGTTTTCGGCCTTCCAGAACGTAGAGAATACCCAATGCCCGACGCAGCGCATGTAAGAGCAGCCGAAGCATATTTCCGTTATTGTCCCGAGGACTTAAAACCAAAACTCGCACGAGCAATACTCGCACGAGCAAAAGAATTTGGTGTCGATGTGGAAAGTCCTACTGTAAAAGCTTACGCCGAACAGTAGTCTGATTATTGTCCCATTGTACGGAGTAGTTCATCATTGTCGGTGGTACGTTCCATCTGATCTTTGATGAACTCCATTGCTTCTATGCTATTCCTGTCGGATAGGAACCGTCGTAAAATCCACATACGGTTGAGTGTTTCTGTGCGTAAGAGCAGATCATCACGTCGGGTGCTGGATGCCATGATATCCACGGCGGGGAAAATACGTTTATTGGACAATTTCCGATCGAGCTGAAGCTCCATATTTCCCGTACCTTTGAATTCCTCGAAAATCACCTCGTCCATCTTAGAGCTTGTCTCTGTAAGTGCAGTGGCTATTATTGTAAGCGACCCTCCGTTCTCGATGTTACGCGCTGCGCCGAAGAATCGTTTAGGCTTCTGAAGCGCATTTGCATCTACACCACCAGAAAGAATTTTACCGGATGCCGGGGAAACAGTGTTATATGCTCTGGCCAGTCGAGTGATTGAATCAAGAAGTATAACGACATCATGACCAGATTCGACGAGCCGTTTTGCTTTTTCAAGAACAATTCCCGCAATCTTGACGTGACGGTCGGCCGGTTCGTCGAAAGTTGATGCGATGACCTCAGCATTAACGCTTCGGCTCATGTCGGTAACTTCCTCCGGACGTTCATCGATGAGAAGTATCATTATATACGTTTCAGGATGATTTTCGGCAATAGCGTTGGCAATGTCTTTCAACAGGATAGTCTTACCAGTCTTCGGAGGAGCCACAATAAGACCTCGCTGTCCTTTACCGATGGGTGAGAACATATCTACTACTCTCGTAGACAGATTGCTTGATTTGCCTCCAGTAAGATTGAATTTTTCATCGGGGAATAAAGGTGTGAGTGTCTCAAAAGGAACCCTGTCGCGAATGAATTCGGGAGATCGTCCATTGACACCGAGCACATTGGTCATTGAAAAATATTTGTCGTTTTCTTTAGGTGGTCTGATGGTAGCCTCCACGACATCACCAGTTTTGAGTCCGAAAGCCTTTATCTGATGTTGTGTTACATAGATGTCATCGGGAGAAGGCAAATAGTTATAGTCGCTTGACCGAAGAAATCCTCCGCCTTCAGGTACGATTTCAAGTACACCCGAAGCGCGCAGAATACCGTCGAAATTATATTGAGGTATCTGAGGCGTGAATTGTTGCTGTTGGTTCTGTTGCTGTTGGTTCTGGTTATTCCTGTTTTTTTGCTTTTTATTTTTTTGTTGTCTGTTCTGCCCTTGTTGAGCCTGTTGGTCGTGCCAAGGTTCGGCAACGGTGATTGGAGCAGTTTCCGCAGCTATTGCAGCGGCTGCAGCAGCCTCTTCTTTTTCTTTCTGAGAACGAGGTACGAACTTGCGTCCTCCTCCGGTTGGGAAAAAGGCTCCGAACCCGTCGTTGCTTCTTGGGCGGAAATTATTGTGTTTGTTGTCTGTTGTGTTGACGTTTTCCTTAATCGAAGGATTGTCATTGGTTTCAATTAAGTCAGGCGAGTCATTTGACGCCACAGGAGCATCATTTTGTTTAGGTTCTTCAATGGAAGATGTATCTTCGCTTTGTGAAAGAGGTGTAAGCAAAGTCATTTCATCGCTTAAAGACATTGGTTCCGTCGCAGCTTGTTCTTCCGTTATGCTCTCTATTTCTGAAGGCTTGTCTTCAGGTTCATTTATTTTCTGTTGTTTAGCCGATTTTTGTTTACCTCGTTTGTTATTTGTCGGTAAACTATTTTCAACAGATTCTTCTTTTACAGTTGATTCCGTATCAGCTGTATTAGTTTCCTTTTGCGTTTTAGAGTCATCAGCCGATTTCGGTTTCCTGCCCCGTTTCTTTTGAGACGGTGTGTTTTCGACGATTGTTTCTGCCTTTTTTTCTTCCAGTTTGTTATCGCCTTTCTTATTTTTAGGCTGCCGTGCTTTTTGTTTCCTTTGCTCAGAAGCATTCGCGGCAAAATCAATAGCCTGTTGATCAAGAATGAAATTAATCAGATTTGTTGCAGATTCGGAATCAGCTTTTTTCAGCCCCATAGATTTAGCTATCTCTTTTAGCTCTTGTTCCGGTTTCTGTTCGAGTTCAAAGTAATTATACATTTTAGAATGTTAAAAATGATAGTATTAATGATTTAATAGTCATTTCATTATCAATGACCGCAATCATTCAAAAATATTAAAAAGGGGATATTGTCAAATCAAAATTTAAAATGGAAATTTGAAAGGGGAGAGGAGGAATAGTTGAAATTCTCTACAAAAGTAAAACTGATTTTTAACATAACCAAGAAATTTGTAAAAAAATTAACTATGAGTAACTTTGTATTCAAATTTGAGAAAGATGGAAAAATTGCGTCCGATCATGTTGGGTGGAACCGGCAGTGATGTCGGCAAAAGCATATTGGCTACAGGATTATGTAGGATATTCCTGCAAGATGGCTTTCAACCGGCTCCTTTTAAAGCACAGAATATGGCTTTGAATTCCGCAGCTACTCCCGACGGAAAAGAGATAGGACGTGCACAGGCAGTTCAGGCTGAAGCATGCGAATTGTGCCCTACGACGGATATGAATCCAATTCTGTTGAAACCTTCAAGCGATAAAACATCTCAGGTTGTTCTTAACGGTATCGTGACAGGGAACAAAAATGCTTTTGAGTTTTATCGGAAAGAAGGCAGAGAGATTCTTAAAGAAGCGGTCAGAACCTCTTTCGACCGTTTAAACGAAAGATATAATCCGATAGTAATGGAAGGCGCTGGAAGTATTGCTGAAATTAATTTGAAGGAAACAGATCTGGTAAACATGTCGATGGCTCGTTATGCCGATGCTGCTGTTATTTTAGTAGCGGATATCGACAGGGGAGGAGTTTTTGCGTCGGTATATGGGTCGATTATGCTTCAAGAAGAGCAAGATAGAAAGTTGATAAAGGGAGTGATCGTCAATAAATTCAGAGGGGATATGAAGCTTTTTGACGAAGGGAAAAAGATGATGGAACGGCTCTGTAAAATCCCGGTTATAGGAGTTGTACCCTTTTTTGATGATATCAGAATCGATGAAGAGGATTCTGTCGCTTTGAAAGAGAAGAAAACCGAACCTGCAGAGGATAAAATTAACATAGCTGTTGTAAAAGTAAATCATATATCCAATTATACAGATTTTTTGCCGTTGGAGTTGATTCCTGAAATTAATCTATATTACACCGCTGATATCGAAAAGATTGGAAAGGCAGACATAATAATACTACCGGGAAGTAAATCCACTATAGCAGATCTTAAAAGTCTTGAAGAAAATGGAATTGTGTCGGCGATTAAAGAAGCCTCGGCTAAGGGTGTAAAAATATGGGGCGTTTGTGGTGGATATCAGATGTTAGGATTGTCGATAGAAGATCCAGACCAACAGGAAGGTGAAATACGGAGCATTGAAGGAATGGGATTGTTGCCTGTACGCACCGTGTTAGAAGGGAAAAAAATAACAGTAAAGACAAAATTTAAAGTTAACAGCTCATATTGTGAAGGTTATGAAATCCACATGGGTCGATCAGAAATAATCAATAGCTCTCAATCGTTTTGTACAAAGAGCAACGGTGAAACAGATGGCTGTATGGTAAAAAATGGGGCTGTAGCTGGAACTTACATTCACGGCCTTTTTGAGAACAGGGCAGTAATTAATTTTCTTCTTGAAGGAGTGACTGATAAACAAATAGAAGTCAAAGATTTTAAAGGAGAAAAAGAGAGTCAATATAATCTTTTGGCTGAAAGATTAAGAAAATATATAGATATGGAAACTCTATATAAAATAATGAAACGAGATGATAGAGGGACACGGTGACGATCTGTATAGATATGAAAACAAAATAAAATTTAATTTCAGTTCTAATATTTACCAAGGATTTAAATATGATAGACTGAAAGAATATCTTTATAGGCAAGAGGACAATATTTTCTCTTCCTATCCTGAACCAATTCCACATAGCTTAGAAAGATTAATCGCAGAAGCTGCCGGGTTTTCGCACGAGGAAGTAATGGTAACTTCAGGTTCCACTGATTCGATATACAATATAGCTTTCTTTCGACATTCTTCAGACAGTACTATTGTAGAACCAACTTTTTCAGAATACGAAGATGCGTGTCTAATCCATAAACATAAAATAAAATATATATCCCAAAAACAATTTGAAGATCGCAAAGTGTTCAAGAGTCAAGTTGTTTGGCTCTGCAATCCTAATAATCCAACAGGCAGAGTTTACAATAAGAATTTATTGGAAGAAAAGATAAAATCCAATCCCGACGTTCTGTTCGTAATAGATGCAGCTTATAAGGATTATACTCTGGAAGAAATGCCGGATTTCGTACGATTGGTAAAAACGCATAAAATTCTTGTATTGTTCTCATTCACAAAGCGTTTTGCCATACCTGGTCTACGAATAGGGTATATTGCTGGGAGGAAGGATCTGATTAATAAGTTGAAAAGCTTGCGTATGCCATGGAGTGTGAGCTCAGTATCTCTTACTTGTTGTGAATTTTTGATGAAAAATAAAAGAGATTATGTGATACCCATAATTTCACTTTTATATGAAAAGCAGAAAATGACTAAAAGTCTGCGGGAATTAGGAATTAAAGTGCTTGAAAGCGATACTAATTTTATTTTATGTCGTCTGCCGCTCGGAAGAGCTTGCGATTTAAAGGAGTATTTAGCTGAAACACACGGCCTATTGATACGAGATGCTGCCAATTTTCATGGATTGGACGAAAGTTATTTCAGGATAGCGTCTCAAGGTAACTTTGAAAATAACCTATTGATAAAAGCGGTGCAAGAATGGCTTGTTCTTTGAGAATAATATCTCTTGTTATTGGATGGTTGGCAGATATGATTTTCGGCGATCCCGAAAAGATGCCTCATCCGGTAGTTATAATGGGAAAGATAATATCGACTGGAGAAAAGCTTTTAAATAAAGGTCAGCATAAAGTTCTCAAAGGAACGATAATGGCTCTTTCACTCATAGCAATTACTTTCTTTGTTTGCATAGTAATAATTCAGTTCCTAAGTAGATGGGAATGGGCTTTATTTTTCTTTGAGTCTATCATGGTATTTTATTGTCTTGCGGGAAAGACTTTGATAACAGAAGTGAGAAATGCCTTTCTTGCTGCGTGTAGAAGCGTGGAGGAGGGTAGATTACAAATAAGTCGAATAGTGGGTAGAGATACGTCGAATCTCACAGTTGAGGAGATAAAGACAGCATCTTTGGAAACACTATCCGAAAATTTAAGCGACGGAGTAGTCGCTCCATTGTTCTGGTATATGTTGTTAGGCATTCCCGGTATGGTGACATATAAGATGATTAATACTATGGATTCGATGATAGCTTATAAATCAGAACGATATTTAAAATTCGGGAAATGTGCTGCAAAAATCGATGATATAGCAAATTATCTGCCAGCCCGTCTTACAGCATTCTTCATGATAATAGTGTCAGGAAAATTGGGGTTGTTCGGCTATGTGAAGAAATTCGGGAGAGCGCATGCCAGTCCTAACAGCGGTTATCCGGAAGCAGCTTTAGCCGGGATTTTAGGTTGCCGTTTTGGTGGCACTCATAATTACTTCGGTCATGCGGTCTATAAACCTTTTATAGGAACAGTGGAAAGACCTCTTACAAATGATGATTTAGTAAAATCACTATCAATTAACCGTAAAGTTGAAACGGTAATGATGATACTGACAATTATCGTCAGTTGGTTCAGAATATCTCTTTGTAGTTACGTTTTTTGAAACTATAAATCTAAAATCTATGAAATTCCTAATGTTTCAACAGTAATGTTTAATAATTAGAAGGTTACAAGATATAATAAGCTAATAAAATCGCTCAGAGATTAGATCTTGATCGAAAATTTGTCGGCGTCAAGCCACGGCTGAAATTTATCGCGATAATGTAAGAAAATTTTATAATCAAAATGACCATAAATTATCCCATCAGCCCTTCTTTCTGCAATATCATCTCCCCAGCAATTAAAGATGAATGAATCTCCCGATGGATAATCACCGAATTGATCCGAGCCTTCTCTATTGCACCCTGCAACATAAACCTGATTTTCTATCGCTCTTGCAATTAAAAGATGTTTCCATGCAAATACCCTCGAATGCGGCCAATTGGCGGGCACGATGAGAGCATCGTAATTATTGGCAATATTTCTGTTCCAGATCGGGAATCGGATATCGTAGCATATCGCCATTTTTAAATTCCAAGTTTTATAATTGATAATAGGAGCGATAGTTTTACCTCCAGCCAATAGATTATGTTCACCACCAGATCTGAATAGATGACGCTTATCATAAAATGATATAGTTCCATCCGGATTGCACATGAATCCACGATTAAAGAGTTCGCCATCTTCCTTCGCAGTAAAGCCGCCCCAAATCGCGAACCCATATCGTTGACACCATTCGCGGACAGATGTAATCGTCGAGCCATTATTTTCTTCAGCGATTTTCAAAAGCGCATCTCTATTATTGAAAAATCCGGAATTGAACATTTCAGGAAAAACGACAAGATCAGTATCGCTGTCGATCAATTTGAGGCGTTCCCCAACCGCTTTTAGATTGGAGCTATTATCTCCTTCGATAATGTCGTGGGGAAGTAATGCTATTTTCAGGTTTTGCGATGGCATTAAGCTTCGTTATTAATCTTAGGTAGTGCAGAGTTCATCTTATTGACTATTTCTAATATCTTTTCATTGAACTCGACTTGAAGTTTTCTGAATGCAGCTTTATTATATGATGCTCGTTCTTTATTATAAACTGATTTAACTTCATAATCACGTGGAGCACGGTCAAAAGAGAATGAAATTTTTCTAAGCGTGTCGGTTTGCAATATAGCCAGATCCCTTATCGCATCTGTGATTATTTCTTCGTTTATATCGGGTATCGTTTGAAGCGCGATACTGCATTCAAGCGCGATGTCAGCGCAAATATAATGAACTTGTTTTTTGAGAATTCGTTTGTTCGCCATAATTTTATTAAAGATTAAATTGTTGAATTATCCTCTTTGCTGCCTGATAAATAGGAGGAACCGACAAAGGACGTTTTGGTATAACGTTTAAGTCAGGGATATTTTTAGGATTATCAGGTATTACACCCGTTATATCTTCAACGATCGATGAGTATAATGCTGGATGAAATGTTGAAAGAAAGACTCCGTTTTCACCTGTCCGCAATCCTTTTTTCAATGCAGTATAAGCCAGTCCTCCATGTGGATCGGTAAGATATCTTCCAACTAAAAAAGATTCCGTCATACCGAGACGAATAGATTCGTCATTCGATTCGATAACTTGGGTATCCGCTATGAACCGATTTATATCGTTCTTGTATAATTCCTTTATGCGGGGTAAGTTGGAAGGAGATTTGATATCTATTTCGTTAGCTAATGTTTTGATGATGTCATGATTCGTTTCTTTTTCGTTTCTCACAAAACGTCCAAGGGCATCGTTGCTGTTTGTCGCAGCTATAAATCTTTTTATTGGTAAGCCCATTTTTTTAGCTATGAGACCGGAAACTAAGGCTGTCAGATTTCCGGTTGGGATTGAAACGACTATCGAATCAGGTGAGGCGCCATTTGCTGTCATTCTGGCATAAAGATGAAAAAAAACCGCAACTAACGGAATGATTCTCGCTATATTGACAGAATTTGCGGGAGCGATTCTGACATTATTGCCCAAAACACCGTCGAATATAGCTGTTCGTTGGATTGCAATACAATCGTCATATGAACCCCTAACTTCCAAAGCCAGGACTTTGTCCGGTTTAGAGTATATCTTCGCCAGCTGTAGTTTAGAGAGGTTCCCTTTAGGATATAAGATCGTGGTTTTTGTATTATGAATCTCTGCAAAAGCATCTGCTACAGCACTTCCAGAATTGCCAGAACCGGCAATTATGATACGCGTAGGACTATCACCACCACAAATGCCGAGAGTAGACAGTAACTTTGCCATAAATCTGGCACCTATGTCTTTTGACGTAAAAGTGGGTCCGTGGAACATCTCCAAAGACATTATCCTGGAATCATTTGTTGGCACTAACGGAATCTCGAAAGTTAGGGTTTCATTGACGAGGGCTCTTACGGTCTCTTGATCTAAATCATCCCCCAGTAACATATCAATGACGATGTAGGCAATGTCTTTTAACGTCATTTCGTTTATATTCCTGAAAAAAGCCATGGGGATATAAGGTATATGCTCGGGCATATAAAGGCCACCGTCAGGTGCCGTTCCCTGACTTACAGCTTCGGTTAGAGAGACTAAAGGGCTGTTATTTTCAGTGCTATAATATTTCATTGCGGACTACTCGTCATTCAAGGTGAGATTCCGTAACAAAGTTAATTATTAATCCGCTATTATGAAAATCGCCGTAACTTTTATCTGGAATCCTATCTATACTACTATAGAAATTTATTGAATGAAGGCGTTTTATTATCCCTTAGTGAAATTACGGGTTGTTGTAGTTCTTTGCAGTTTTGAAGATAACGGGACAGTCTTTTTGGATGAAGATCTGCAGAAAGTATCAGTGTGTCAATAGTGCATTTATCTACTAAATCTTTAACTTCTCCTTTAAATCCTCTGCAAATTATCATGTAGTCAAATCTGAGTGAGTCTGTAAACGATTCGTATTGAGAATCCGAAGAACAGATCGCTATTTTCCCTTTAGGAAGATTGAAAATTGAGGATTGGTATGATATTAATACATTATTCTGTTTGTCCGATCCGATTGATATCTCTTCGATCCCTCTACGATTGATATAATCTTTAAAAGATATCAATATGTCGTCTTTGACTTTCGAATGCTCGGATTGGGGTGCGGTCGTTATTACATATAATTGTTTCCCTGAAGAATATATGATGTCGGTTCGAGAAGAATAAGGAACGATATAGATCCCTTCTGCTTCTATATCCTCTGATGTGCATAAGATAATAACCAAAGATAGAAAGGTGATTCCACAAGCGACAAACGAAAAGGTCCGTTTAAAATAAAGAAGATAGGCAATAGACGCAATAAACATAATTAGCACTATTAAAACCGGAATTTCAATGTATATATTGCGAATGTTGCTTTCAATAGATAATGTAAAGAAAGTTGTTACTCCATCAATAAACTTATAAAGTAAATCTAAGATGTTTCCTATGCTTCCTGACGGTAAATGAAGAGAAAAAATTACAAGATATATAAACCCAAGGAATAGGAACACCGGAATAATGGGCGAAACCAAGGCATTTGATAAAATGAAGAATATGGGGAAGCTATGAAAATAGTATGCTGATACAATACCCGCAAATGACATAGCTGACAATGAAATAGCAAAGACACCCACTATATAATATAGGACTTTTCTTTTAGGATTAATCCGATTTATTTTTTTATAAAACACAAGTATCCCTATGACAGCAAGGAAGGATAATTGGAAGGATAGTTCATAAATTGCAACAGGATTGAAAGTTAAAATGATAACCGCTGCGAAACATAGGGAGTTTACAGGATTATGGCTTCTTTGAAGCATAAAAGCAATCAGAAAAATTGTGGCCATAATAACGGCACGAGTCACTGAAGGCGACATCCCCGTAAACAGTGCATAAAACCATAGGATGATTATCGTGGCAATCGGCGTGAAATTGGACAAAGGGGTTATTCTGAGCGGATATAAAAGATAGAAAATAAATAATGATAAAATAGCGACATGGAGACCGCTAAGTGCCAATATATGAGCCAATCCCGAATCAGCGAAGGCATCTCTAACATCTGGAGACAGCTTGCCGGTATCACCGGTAATAAGAGTGTTAAGAAAAGATTTCGTATCGGGATTCAATTCCGTTTTTAAAATAAAGTTTGAGAAATCATCTCTTAATCGCAATAGTCTCATAGGCAAATCTCCGGAAGGGGACAATGAGCTTATACTATCAGGTAGTAAAAAAGCTGTATACTCAATACCTTTATTTCTGAGACTTTCTGCATAGGTAAATTGATCCGGTAAATATTTGATGTTTTCGGGTCGAGCAATAGTTAATTGGGCTTTTATTGTGTAACCAATTGACAGGTGGGGGTTTAACGAAGGAATATTTAGTTGTACTTTAACAGGAGTTTTCTCTATATGATATGCTTTATTATTAAAGCTATAGTTTATAATGTCTACGGTAACTGATTGTCCTGATGTGGTTTCTTTGGTCTCTTGGATATTGGCAATTATGTTTATTGGTGTATTTAACGGTATTTGATATTGAGAAAGGGTATATATAATAAAACAGAGCGAACCAAAACCTGCGGCGCAAAATAAAATTGATATATAACGTTTATGGATGAAATAAAATACTATCGAAATTATTAACATTGCAGCTATGATTACTCTGCTGTTTAAGATTTGACAGAGCAATATTCCCGAAATCATACTTAAAGTCGGGAGGAGAAGTGGGAAAGATGATAGCTTCTTGTTCATTTAACCGTCATCCGGTTTTATTAGTCCAAATATCCCAAGCCGCAAGAGCTTGAAGAATTAGCATTTCCAATCCGTTTTTTGTTTGCGCCCCGAATGATTGTGCTTTTTTCATAAACAATGTTTCTTCAGGGTTATATATCAAATCATAGCATAAATGATTCTCCGTAAGAAACCGGTAAGGAATATCGGGTGATTCGTCTATCTTAGGGAACATTCCTAAAGGGGTGGTGTTTACTATGATCTTATGGTTTTTTATTATTTCTTTATCCAACTCATGGTATGTCAAATAGTCAGAAGTAGTTTTTGAACGGGAAACTATAGTCGGAACTATACCCATTGATTTGAGACCGAAAACCACAGCCTTTGACGCACCTCCGGCGCCCAAGACGAGAGCTTTGTCGTGATCAGGTTTGAGTAAAGGTTTAATAGAATTTGTGAACCCTATAACGTCAGAATTAAAACCATTTAATTTAATGATTCCATTATCATTATGAAATTTAATAACATTTACAGCCCCGATTTTTTCTGCAATAGGATCTATACTGTGCAGATAAGGAATGACAGCACTTTTATACGGTATAGTTACATTAAGGCCTCTCAAGTTTTCTTCACCGGCAATCAAAGAGCAAAATTGGCTTATATTCTCTAATGGAAAATTTCGATATTCAGCGTTTATATTCTCATCTCTGAACTTACGTGCGAAGAAATCTTTAGAGAAAGAATGACCAAGTGGAAAACCGATTAAACCGTAGATTTTTCTATTGTCATGCATTTGTATAAATTCAATAGGGATAATATGAATAATGACATGCAAAAATATATAAAAACGTTGATTTTTTATATTTTTGCAGTCATTATGATAGGTAAGGATAGAATAATTAAGTTGTATGAAGATACTTTCGGAAGGAAGGTTGATTGTGTGGAAAAAATCAATTCAGGAGGATCTTCAAGAAAATATTATCGTTTGTACGGACAAAATGGAAGTGTGATTGGTACCGTCGGAAATTCAATTTTAGAAAATAAAGCATTTATATACCTTACCGGGAAATTTATTGAAAGAGGATTAAACACGCCATCTATCATAAATGTAAGCCACGATAGCGTTGCTTACTTGCAAGAGGATCTTAAAGGAATTTCGCTTTTTGAGTATTTAACGGAAATACCTGATGAAAAAAGATATGGAGAAGAGAATCGTCGATTACTACATAGGATAATAGATGATCTAATCACTTTTCAATATTCGGATAAGCACTCTTATATAGATTTCGAAAAATGCTATCCCGTTGCAGAAATGGACGAGATGGCTATAATGTGGGATCTAAATTATTTTAAATATTGCTTTTTGAAGGCAATTGGCTTAGAAATTGAAGAGCCAAAACTGGAAAAAGAGTTCCGAAACATAGCGAGTCATTGTAAGGCAAAAGATGATGACGGTTTCATGTGTCGTGATTTTCAGTCAAGAAATATTCTGATAGATAATGATTTAATCCCTTCATATATAGATTTTCAAGGAGGACGAAAAGGCAACGGTCTATATGATTTGGTGTCTTTCCTTTGGCAATCGCGTATTGGCTATCCTGAAACACTGAAGAATGAATTGGTGAGCCATTACTACGAAAGGATAAAGGAATTTACAAATTGCACAAGAGAGCGTTTCGATAACGATTTGCAATATTTTCTTCTTCTGAGATCTCTCCAGACCTTAGGTGCATATGGACTTAGAGGGATAACGGAAAGAAAAGAGCTATTCAAACGAAGTATTTACAAAACGTTGCTTAGTTTAGTCCAATCACCTTCGGTAGCTTTACACAAAATGACTTATCTAAGAGAAATAATCTGTCGTTGTGAAGAAATGTTTAGGCCCTCAGAAGAGAAGGGCTTGACAGTTACAGTAGGAAGTTTTGCCTATAAATCCGGATTTCCGGAAGATACTTCAGGAAATGGAGGCGGATTTATTTTTGATTGTCGCGCTCTCCATAATCCGGGAAGATATGCTGAGTATAAGCAGCTTACTGGTAGAGATATTCAGGTCAAAGAGTTTATAGAGAAAGAATCTACTACAGAACCTTTTCTGAATAATATTTACGGACTTATAGATAATAGTGTTGAGGAATATTTAAGGAGAGGATTCACATCTCTATCGGTTTGGACAGGATGTACGGGAGGTCGTCATCGTTCGGTTTATTTTGCTGATAAAATAGCAGATCATCTCCATGGAAAATTTGACGTAAGAATAAAACTGATACATCGCGAACAGGGTATTGAAGAAATAATTGAAAATAAATGAAAGGGATGATTTTTGCGGCCGGTTTGGGATCCAGATTGAGGCCACTGACCGATACTCTTCCTAAACTCCTCATAGAAGTTGATGGAATGCCGTTAATCGAACATGTTATTTGTAAGATGAAGGCAGTAGGAATCACATCGATTGTGATTAATGTCTTTCATCTTGGTAATCAAATAATTGATTTTATTTGCGATAAAAAGTCATTCGGAATAAATATTCATATAAGTGACGAAAAAGATCGTTTATTGGATACAGGCGGTGGAATAGCTAATAACTTGGATTTATTGGATGGATCTGACCCTGTAGTGATATATAATGGTGATATTTTTTCTAATTTCCCGTTGGAAGAAATGATTGACCAACACAAACGTTCGCTGAATGATGTTACTTTACTGACAAGTGATAGGAAGACAAGTCGTAAGCTTGTTTTCGATAAAAACGACAGAATGAGAGGATGGATTCAGAACTCCGGTGAGAAAATAAGACCTGAAGATCTTGATATCAGAGATAAGAAAGCCTACGCATTTGGAGGGGTTCATGTAATGAATACATCTGTGTTTAATACGCTTAAAGAATATTCTAAATTGAGAGGAGGAGTGTTTTCAATTACTGATTTTTATATAGAATACTGCAATCAGGTTCATATTGGCAGATACAATCAGGAGAATGAATTTTATTGGTATGATATAGGGAAACCCGATGTTTTGAAAAAAGTGACAGGATTGACAATTACCGAATATATGGCATGGTATCGTAAACGAGTGTAGTAGTGTTATTATATTGTTTAATCAGATATCGATAAGAATAATGTAAGATTTTGGGGAAATTGTATAACATAATACCTAATAGGGTGTATTAATTTTGCATACAAATATCAATCCTTATAGAAGATATACATATGGAAAAGATCAATCATATATTTAATACTCTGATAAATCTCATCGGCGAAATGGCTCCTTATATTCTGTTGGGTTTCATCATTGCCGGAATAATGCATAGTTTCATTTCTACTACAGTTTTCACTCGACACCTTTCGGGTAAAGGTTGGAAATCCGTTCTGAAAGCTGCACTTGTAGGCGTGCCATTGCCATTATGTTCATGTGGTGTCTTGCCGACCGCTATCTCTCTACGTCGAAGCGGAGCTTCAAGAGCATCTACAACCTCATTCCTTGTCGCTACTCCTCAAACAGGCGTTGACAGTATAGCGGCGACATGGTCGCTTTTAGGTCCAGCTTTTGCTGTAATAAGACCAGTTTCAGCTTTTGCAACGGCATTAATGGCTGGTGGGGCAGTTGGTTATAGCGAAAGGCCAGACGAAATAAATCATAACTCGTCGGAAGATGTTAAAAGTTCACTTTCCGATAGACCCAAAGACATCTTCAAAAAATCGATTAGTGCTCTCCGTTACGGTTGTATAGATCTTGTTGACAGTATCGGCTCATGGTTAGTTATAGGGTTGATTATTGCAGCCCTGATAACAGTGTTTGTACCTGCTGACTTTTTTGCATCCTTAGCTGAATATCCAATTTTAGCAATGCTTGCCGTCGTAGTTATAGCCGTTCCGATGTATGTGTGTGCTACAGGTTCAATACCAATTGCTCTTTCACTGATGCTCAAAGGTCTTTCTCCAGGTACGGCATTGGTTCTTCTGATGGCCGGCCCCGCTGCTAATTTTGCTTCTTTCACTTTGATATCTCGTGAATTAGGTAAAAAGGCTGCCTTGATCTATCTGATAGCAATTGTCATCTGTTCGATTCTGTTCGGGCTTCTGATCGATTTCCTTCTTCCGCGTAACTGGTCTATGCCTCACGGTAATGCGGAAATGCATTGCCATGCAGCTCATTTAAACACTCTTGAAATAATTTGTTCTGTTATATTGACAGCATTGTTAATAAGCTCTTTTGTTAGAAGAAAAATAACCGATAAAATAAAAAATAAGAAAATGGAAAAAAATATGGAAAAGGCAACAACTTATAAAATTACTGGTATGAATTGTCCTCACTGTCAGTCAACAGTTACCAATACGCTTAAGAATATAGCTGGTGTTCTGGAGGTTTCTGTCAATCTATCATCAGGGATGGCTCAAGTTACAGGCGAGCATGATTATAAGGAAGCTATCGATGGCGTTACAAAGCAAGGTTTCGGGATAGAACTTGCTTGACTAGGATGTGTCCTACTGCTGGTTGAGGGCATCAGAAAGTCTATGCTCAAGATCGGTTGAAGATATTCTGGTGGAAAGTATTCCTTTGTGGGCAACCGATATGAAACCTGTCTCTTCCGATACAACAATGGCAAAAGCGTCGGTTGCTTGGGAAATGCCTAAAGCCGAGCGGTGTCGTAATCCAAGAGATCGTGGAATGTTTCTATCGTGGCTTACAGGCAAAATGCAACCGGCCGATTTTATTCGGTCATGTGCTATAATCATAGCACCATCGTGTAAAGGCGAATTTTTGAAGAATATATTTTCTATCAGTCGCGAATTGATGTCGGCATCTATCATATCGCCGGATTTTTCATAATTTTCAAGAGATATCCGCTGTTCTATGACGATGAGTGCACCTGTTTTGGTCTTCGACATATTCATGCATGCATAAACTATTGGGAGCACGTATTTCCTTGAATCATAGTCATCATCGCCATGACTGTGTTGGAAAATTTTTTTCAAAAACCGCCATTTCTTGTGGTCTCCTAAATCTACCAGAAAACGTTTTATTTGATCTTGGAAAAGAATAACGAGGACAAGAAGACCTATACTCATGAACTTGTCGAGAATAGTGCCGAGTAGTTTCATTTCCAGAATTTGGGAAGTGAAGACCCAGACTACAATGAAAGCTAATACCCCGAAAAAAATGTTTATAGTGCCTGATTCTTTCATTATCTTGTAGAGATAGAAAAGCATCAGTGCTACAATAGCTATGTCGAGTATGTCTTGTATTCCAAATCCGTCCATATTGTGGCGTTAAAAAGGATTGTAAGTGCGTTTTATGATTTCGATTGTCTGTCTTGCTGCCAAAACGTCGTGAACCCTCACAATAGAAGCTCCGGTCAAAAGGGCTATAGTGTCTGCAGTTACTGTAGGAGTCAATGCTTCGTTTGAGTTTATTCCTAAAGGTTTGTATAACATCGATTTCCTCGACATTCCAACAAGCAGAGGACTTTCAATAGCTTCTGCAATAACAGGCAAATCACGAAGCAGGGTGTAATTCTGTGTGACTGTTTTAGCAAAACCGAATCCAGGATCCGCTATTAAATCTTTAATCCCTGCTGCTTTTGCTTCTGTAATGTTGAAAGCAAGTAGTTTGATTACAGCAGCAGTCACCCCGCCTTCCGCGTCGTAAGAGGATTCTGAAACCTCATTGTTTGTATCGTAACCGCAATGTGTTATTACGTATGGAACGCCTAATTCGGCTACTGTCTGATACATCGTTGAGTCTACCATGCCTCCCGATACATCATTAACAATAGATGCACCCTTTTCAACCGCAAATCGGGCTATTTCTCCACGAAAAGTATCTACTGAAATAATCAAGTCTTCTGTCATCTTTCCGGTAACATTCAGAACAATCTCCAAACGTCGACGTTCTTCATCGGGGTTCACAATGTCGGCGCCCGGGCGGGTAGATTGTCCTCCGATATCAATAATGTCCGCCCCCTCGTTAAGTAGACAATAGATACGATCCCTTATTTCGGATTCGGTTGATACTCTTGACGCAGCATAAAACGAATCCGGCGTGAAATTGAGAATTCCCATGACCAGTGGTCTGTCGGCATGAAAAATCTGGCCGCCCAAATTCAGCGTGAAAGACTTGAATTTAGGTTTAAAGCCAATTAGCGGATTTGTAGAAATGCGGTTCATATTGCGAAATTACTCACAATAAATCTCAAATCCAAACCTTCGTGCTCAGATGATACCGATTGAGTTGAGGAAAACGAGTATTATACCTGTCGGCGCTACAAAACGAAGACAAAAGACTATAAGCGTCATTAAGCGTACTTTGACTTTGTGGTCATTTGACAATTGAGTCTTTATAAACTTACGGTCAACAAACCATCCGACAAAGATGGAAATCAGCATACCACCGAAAGGAAGCAGAATATTACTCGAAACATAATCGAAGAGATTGAATGCTGTCAAACCGAAAATCTTAAAATCGGATAATGCACCGAAACTAAGAGCACAGAGTGTGCCGAAAACACAACCAATAGCAGTATTGAGTATCGTAGCCGACCTTCTGCTCATTTTCTTTTCTTCGGTGAAAAAAGCAATGGAAATCTCGCTCATTGATATGGTCGATGTTAGCGATGCGAGAAAGAGCAGGAAGAAGAAAAGTGAAGACCATACTGCTCCACCCGGAAGATGATGGAAGATAGAAGGCAGTACTTCAAAAACCAAAGTTGGGCCGGCTGCGGGCGACATATTGAAAGTGAATACTGCGGGGAAAATAATTATTCCTGCAAGAAGTGCCACAGTAGTATCGAGCGAAGCTGTAATACCTGCGCTCTTTATGAGCTTTGTCTTTTTACTGAAATACGATGCGTAAGTTGCCATACATCCTAAGCCTAGACTTAAGGAGAAAAAAGCCTGTCCCATAGCACCGAGGAGAACGCTGGAATCTATCTCTGAAAAATCGGGATGAAAAAGAAAATATAAACCTTCTTGAGCTTTTGGCATCAATAATGAGTTAATGCAGAAAACAAGCAAGAGTAGGAAAAGGAGAGGCATCATGATGTTCGACATTTTCTCGATGCCTTTAGTTACACCCCGTCGAAGAATTAGAAAATTAAAAAGTAGAAACACTAAGGTCCATAATACCGGACGCACGTTGCCCGTCGAAAACTCATCGAATTTTGTATGATAATCCTCTGGATTTGCAAGAGCCAACGATCCTGAAACCGATTGAATTAAGTATTCTATAGTCCAGCCGGCCACTACGCTGTAAAAACTGAGTATCATCAGCGAAGCTAAAATGCCTATATAGCCTGCAAAATACCATTTTCTTCCCGGTGCAAGCTTGCGAAATGCTCCGAAAATATTGCTTCTGGTTCCTCGACCCATAATAAACTCAGCGCATATCACCGGAATACCGATAACGAAAATGAAAAATATATAACATATTAGGAATGCTCCGCCTCCATGCGTTCCGGTTTCGTAAGGAAACCGCCATATATTGCCGAGCCCAACCGCCGAACCTACAGTGGTGGCTATAACTCCTAATTTTGTTGTGAATTGAGCTCTTGTAATTTTATTGTCAGTCTGTGAATTCGTCTCTGTAGTTCCTTTTGATTCCATCTTTAGCTTTTCGCTGTTTTTTCTTCTTATTATTCTTTTTATCCGATTTGGATGTCTTGGCTGGTTTATATATAATACTGTCGTTTGTTTCAGAATCGGGTGAAGTCTCAGAATACTCTATCTTAAGATCCTGATGATGCCCGCAATTCCTATATATTACGAGCATACCGCATAACAATGCTAATAGAACAATAAGGCCAATAAGACCTCGTTTTTCTCCTGATGTGAAATCATTCTTTTTCAATGGATTCAGCGTATAAGACCTGAAATAAACACTAATGCTATAAGCACTGGAGCTATATATTTGATGATAAAATAGATCACATTATGAAATTTCGAGTGTATCGTACCATTGTTCGACAACTCGTGTTTTAAGAGCGCTTTTGGAGCGAACCAACCGAGATATATACAGAGAAGGAGCGCACCCAATGGAAGCAAGATGTTCGTCGTAAGCGAATCAAGTGCATCGAATATATTCTTGCCGAAAATAGTGATAGAAGAAAGAGGTCCTTGTGACAACGAACAAATTGTACTAAATAAAAACAAGGGCAGGAGAGTGGCCAGACATGCTTTGATTCTTGACATCCTGAAGCGATCCTGAAGAAAAGCCACCGTTACTTCTGCTATAGAGATCGTTGAAGTGATTGCAGCAACACTGAGGAGCAGAAAGAAAAGTGACGACCAAAGGCGAGTGAAACTCATCTTTGAAAATATTTCGGGCAGCGTTACAAAAATCAATGTAGCTCCTTCGAGTTTTTCGCCTTCAAGATGGAATGACATAACGGCTGGAAAAATAATGAGACCCATTAAAAAGGCAACTGAAAGGTCGAGTAAAGATACAGTCACTGCTGTCTTTGCCAACTTGGTCTCTTTAGGGAAATAAGATGAATATGTTATTAGGATACCCATTCCTAAACTGAGAGAAAAGAAAGCCTGTCCTAAAGCGTTGAGAGCTACAGTTGGAGTGATCTTGCTGAAATCAGGATTGAGGAAAAAAGCCAGACCTTCGGACGCTCCTGGTAAACTTAGTGAAACAAAACAGAAAATCAAAAGTATTAGGAATAAGAGAGGCATCAGTATATTTGACAATCTTTCTATTCCCTTTTGTACACCTACTATTAGAATCGCTAAATTAATGCCGATAGCTAAGAATGTATTTATTAATGGATTCCAACCGGAACTTATAAATTCTCCCATTTTGCGACTGAAATGTTCGCCTTCAGTCATTCCTGCAGTGAAATCATAAAGACTCCCTCCGATGGATTGAAACAGATATTCTAAAGTCCAGCCCGCTACGACCATATAAAACCATAGGATGAAATAGCTGGCAAGTATTGCCAGTCCTCCTACAGCCCACCATTTTTTTGAACCGCCTGTATTTTTAAACGCACCTATTGCATCGCTTCTTCCGGCTCTGCCCAAAGAAAATTCTGCACTCATCACCGGAACACCGAGTAGAAAAACGCACAATATATAAATCAACAAAAAGGCCGCGCCCCCATTGGCTTGGGTCTCAGCGGGGAAACGCCAAATATTGCCCAGACCTACAGCCGATCCCACTGTGGCAGCAATCAGTCCTATTTTGGACGCAAACTCAGGTTTTTTAGCCATTTAAATAATCCACTGCTTACAATTCATTGCAAAGATAGTTATTTTTGCTTCAATCTGTAAGAATCTCACCCTTTTATTTTGATAATTTCCTATTCGTTACAATGATGTTTAAAGAAATATTGTCGTCAATATGCCCTAATTTTTGCTTCTGTTGTATTTTCAGGATGCGGAACTACTATACATTAATTTCTTTAAATTCTTTTCAAAAATTTATTGATTGATTTTTTGAAAGAAGATAAACATATAACTTTGCATTTATGAAGAAGAAAACCTTCGACAGATTGATTGCTGCTCCTCCTTTTCTTTATTCAGCGATAATATTTTTAATAATATTATTTCTAACATTGGCTCCAGATGTCTCTCCTGGTAAAAATGTTAAACTCTTCCCTCATGCTGATAAAGTTGTCCATTTTCTTATGTTTGGGGCTTTTAGTGCGACGATTGTATTTGACGGTTGGCGTAAAAACCATTTTATAAATGCCTCCTTAATGATCTTGGCAATGTTTTGTTCTTCATTTTTGGGAGGACTGATTGAAATTTTACAAGATGCTATGGGATTAGGCCGCACCAGCGATTGGTGGGATTTTATGGCCGATTGCGCAGGCGCATTTGTATTTGCCTGTTTTTCTGTATATATTTGCAGGATATGTCAGAAGAAAGGTTTGTAATACCGCAATTCGTCATCGCTGCAGCTTCATCGGGAGCAGGAAAGACTACTTTGTCCATTGGATTGATGAGACTCCTTTCCGAGCGTGGTTATAAAGTTGCGCCTTTCAAATGCGGGCCTGACTATATTGATACTCGATTTCATGAAATGGCGAGCGGAGAAAAATCAATGAATCTTGATCTTTTCATGTCTTCCCAAGCCCATGTTAAAGACATCTATATATCTTCGGTGCAAAAAAGCGATATAGCCATTGTTGAAGGAGTTATGGGAATGTTTGATGGTTATGATAAATCCTTCGGTAGCAGTGCACAGGTCGCCAAAACACTTGGACTCCCTGTAGTTCTTGTCGTAAATGGTGCTTCTGCGGCCTTTTCTGTCGCCCCGTTGATTTATGGATTTCAGAATTTCGATCAGTCAATCAATCTCAAGGGGGTGATTTTTAATAATGTTTCTTCAGACTCACATTTCCGACTACTGAAAGAAGCCTGTGACGAAATTGGGGTTAATTGCTTCGGTTACCTTGGTAAAAATGAGGCTCTCCGTATGCCTTCACGACATCTTGGACTTAATATTGATGACAGGAAGTTGATGGAGGGTTATATCAGGGAATGTGCTCATTCTGTAGGAGAACATGTAGATATTAATCGTCTTCTGGAAGCAATGAAAATGAGAGTTCCCAAAACCATAAGCGATAAAGGAAAATTAATCAAAGAAAAAAAAACTCTTGCAATAGCTGTGGCACGTGACGATGCTTTTTCCTTCATATACGATGCAAATCTCCGGGTTTTGCGTTGTAACCAACGATATGATATTTCTATCCGATTTTTTTCTCCTTTGTCTGATGATAGGATGCCCGAATGTGATATCTTATATCTTCCGGGTGGATATCCCGAGTTGTATTTGGAATCTCTTTCAGCAAACGTCTCCATGCGTCGGAGTATTAAAAAGTTTTGTGAGAATGAAGGAAAAGTATTAGCCGAATGTGGCGGATTTATGTATCTCACCGAAAGGATTGATAATCATCCCATGTGTGGCGTTTTTCCTATTATAGCGACAATGACGGATTCTCGATTACATCTCGGTTATCGAACTTTAGCAGTCGGAAATATTATTTTAAAAGGTCATGAATTTCATTATTCTCGGCTTGAAGAACCTTCAGTATTGAAATCAATAGCACGGATTTCATCTGCAAAAGGAAAAGAAGTAACAACTGGACTTTACAGACATAAGAATGTAATAGCTGGATACTCTCATCTTTATTGGGCCGAAACAGATATTCTAAAACTTTGGGGACTATGAGCGGAATTTATACGAAAACAGGTGATTCAGGCATGACATCGCTAAAAGGCGGCTTACGCGTGCTTAAAACGGATATAAGAATAGAAACAAACGGCGCAATTGACGAATTGAATACTGCAATCGGCCTTGTTAGGGCTTTCATGGATATGGATGATCGCCGCCAGCCGTTTTTAAAAGATATTCAGATGCGCCTGATGACGCTGATGAGCTCCATAGCCTCCATGCATCTTGAGGGCTTTCTTTGTCCCAATTTTAATGTTGAAAAGATAGAGAAAATGATTGATGAAATTGAGAGTAGTTCAGTGCCGTCGGAATATTTCATAATCCCAGGAGGTTCGAAAGTTTCTGCTTTAATGCATTTCGCGCGCACTTCTGCCAGAAAGGCGGAGCGTCAGCTTTTACGTTTAAACGATTCGTTCCCTTTATCACACCATGTGTTGATGTATCTCAATCGCTTGTCCGATCTCTTCTTCGTGATGGCTCGTCATGAACAATTGGCTATAGGAATTCCGGAAGAGCGGTGGAAAAGGTTCGGCTCAGCCAGCCGTGATAAATAGTTAGAATCTGACACCAGAAGGGATATTTACCAACCGGTCTGCCACCCATTTTGAATTAGCCAAACCATCGTTCGGTGCGTTTCGCCACATTCTTAGACCCGACATAAGCTCCCATACGGGTCGAGTCATTACCCCATGGGAATTGCTGTATTCAAGGAATCCGTCGCGGATCACCTTGTTGGGCGTTATTACCGCGTTTAACCAGTAATTTGAAAAAGCATGCGGAGGCTCGCTAAAGAACCGGAAATTGCCATTCATTGATTCGAAAAAGTCCTTGTAATGTGTTGCGGTTTGGCGCTTGTTAGCGATAAATCCGTCTAATTGTTCTAATTGGGCACAACCCAAAGCCGCGTTGATATTGGGCATCCTGTAATTATACCCTATATGGTCATGACGGAATTCCCATGGATGTTTCATCTTTGCTTGAGTTGACAGATGTTTGGCTTTTGCTGCCAAATCGGCGTTATTGAACAGAAGCATTCCACCACCCCCCGTTGTAATGGTTTTATTGCCGTTAAAGCTTATAGCACCGATTAAACCGAAAGTGCCTGTATGTTTCCCTTTAAAGAGCGATCCGATACTTTCAGCTGCATCCTCGATAAAAGGTATAGACCATTCGTCGCATATTTCTTTCAGTTTGTCTACTTCTGCAGGATGACCGAAAGTATGCATTGCAACCACTGCGCCAATTCGTTTACCCGATACTTTATCACGGCAATTTCCGCGGATTATGTAAGCGTTCTTTTCCAACCAGTTTTTCAATGCCTCTGGCGACATACCCAAAGTTCGCCTGTCGATATCCACAAAGATAGGCGAAGATTTGGTATAACTTATAGCATTGCAGGTAGCAACGAAAGTAAGCGCCTGGGTAATAACGAGATTACCTGGCTTGACGCCTGCCATCACTAAAGCGAGATGTAGAGCAGCTGTTCCGTTAACGCAAACCACCGCACCCGCCGCACCTGTATAACGAGCCATATCTTGTTCGAATTTATCAACGAAAGGACCTACACTCGATACGAATGTCGTGTCTATGCATTCTTCAAGATATTTTTTTTCGTTGCCGTTGAACACGGGCGTATGGAGCATAACTTTCTCATCTTTCCCTGCGCCATACAGTTTCCTGATTTCATTTACTATGTCCGAATATTCTTTATTCATAGGCTTTCGGTTCGTTTTGCAAAATTACAATTAAAAAAGTCACCCCGCAAATGCAAGGTGACTCTAAGTAGGGGATGGTAGAATTATCTCGTTATTCCTGTTTGTTGTCGCCGACAACGTCGTCACTGGCAATTGAGCGTACTTTCTTCACGTTAGCTCTCATGCTGCCGAAACGATAGCTGATTGAGACACTGAATTGTGTTCGGTAGAAGCGGTAGTGCTCAGTGATCTGATAGAGGTTTTCCATAGATGTATAGTCAGTGTACCCTGGCGTTTTGTAGTGGAATGGATCGGTGAGTACGAGGCTGACAGTCAGATTGTTCTTAGGAAGGAACGATCGCTGGAGTCCGAGGTTGTAATAAATGTTTGACCACCCGCGGATTGTGCTTTTGGTGTATAGCGTGTTGGGTGTTCGGGAGTAAGTGGCGTAGAATTGAAAAGTTAGCTTCCATGGGAGTTGCTGGGCTACTCGAGCGAAAAGATTGTAGCCCCATCCAGAGCCTCGCTGGTTCATTGAGCTGTTTTGGGTGTCGGAATAGCTGAGGGAGAAGTTACCCATAACGGATGTTTTGGCTGATGGTCGCCAGTTGAAGTACATATAAGGGCTGAAGACCCTAAGCCGTCCCAGGTTGCCGTATGTGGAATAGGTATGATCACCTTCTACCCATTGGTAGTTGATTATGCTGTTGTTCGAGAATCCATAATTGGCCGAGAGGCTCATAGTGACTTTAGGGAACATCATTGTATAGCTGAAGGAAATGGAATTTCGGCGAACGCTTTCGAGGTCGGGGTTTCCATAAGAAGTATAGTTGGGCGATTCGACCACCTGCGGATTCAGGTAGTTGATACCCGGTCGGTTGATTGAAGTTCCGTAATTGAGTCGGAAAGAATTCTTCCTGTTTGGATTGAAAACTATTCCGACGTTAGGCACCCAGTCGTTGAGATTGGCATGATAGGCAGTGCCTCCTCCTGTGGGGAATTTGGCGTCGAGTCGTGAGTATTCGTATCTCAATCCGGCACGGAACCCGAATTTCTTGAGATTGAAGCGATAGTCAGCGAATACGGCTCCAATCTGTGTGAGATGTTTGAAATCGGTCTGATTGGTTTCCCAATCGATATATTCGCGCATACTTTCGGAATGATTGTTGCGGTTGATGTATTTGGCGCCGATATCGAAACTTCCTGCCTTGCCAAGCGGGCGTTCCCAGTCGAATTGTACGGTTTGCTCGGTGCCGACTTCATTGTTGTCGGTGTAGATGCCTGCGTATGGCACAGGCATGTTGACCATATTGTCGTAAGTAGTTTCGTTTTCTCCGTAATTTTTGTTGGTGTAAATGCGGTAGGATAGAATGAGTGATTCGCCTTTGAGCCGGGTGAGACGCTGGTAGTTGGCGCTTCCGTAGAATGAGAAATATCTGTTTTTTAGCGTTCGGCTAGTAGAATTGTAGCTGTAAATCAGACTTCCAAGAGCGTCTTCCATGCTATAGGTGCTGAAAGAGAGGGTTTTAGCTGTGTTCACGAATCCGCCGAACTCAACGGTGAACAGGTTGAGGGTGTCGGGTTCCAAGCTCATGTCGATACCGAAATATCCCGAACTTCCATGGGGTGTACTTTCGTTGGTGGAATATTCGTGATTGTCAGTCTCAAGATAGTGGGTGTCGGTGGTGGATACCTTGCGGTCGCGTTTGCCATTGTTTTGGGAGAAGCCTCCGTAAGCCGACATTAGGAATTTGTCGTATTGGGCATTCACCCAAATTGATGGATTGGGCACGTAAGACGGTGTACGGTAGTTGAGATTGGCACCACCCATGAGTCCGGTGACGACGGTGTTTTTCACCGTAAGGATGTTGAGGATCACCGTGGTGCCTTCGGCATCCTCTCTCGCTCCCGGTTCGGTGATCACTTCGATTTTCTCTATCATTGAGGCCGGTAGTACTTTGAAAAGTTCCTTTGCATTGTTGGTGAATCCGCTGTTCGGACGGCCGTTTTTGTAGATTTTGAACGATGAAGACCCGTTGACCTTGATTGTCCCATCTGGATCGACCGTTACGAGAGGAACTTTGCGGAGTATTTCGTCGGTCATAGCTGTTTTTGATTCCTCGTCGGCTTGTACATCGTATCCTATCCTATCGACTTCCATCGATATGAGCGGTTTGGTTGCAGTCACACTGACTTCTCCCAATACATTGTCGGCCTCCTCCAACATTATTGTTCCTAAATCGGCCGTAGTCACCGATTCTGTAAGACTAAATTGCTTTTCAACACTTTTTTTCCCGATAGATATGATTTTTATGCAATAATTACCTGCGTTTTTAAGAGTATTCGAAAAACTACCGTTCTTTTTAGTAACTGCCGTAACGATTGGCTTGATACTATCGGTTGACGAATAAATTTTCAGCGTTGCATAAGAGGCCGGTTCACCATCATTTTCAATTACCTTACCGGTCACTCTATATACGGCGGCTGAAAGGGGCTCGGAAGAGACGACTGTTGAGATTGCAAGAATCAAAAAAACTAAAATTTTGAGTTTCATTCTTTTAAATTTCGATTGGTTTATGCTTGTACTTTTCTCTTTTCTATATTGACGTACAAAATTATAAAAATGTTACACTACCCCCCCCATTAACATCTTTTAACTCCGTCTCGGTCTGCTATTCTCTTAATACGACAAAAAAGGTATGCCGTGTTTCCAACGACACACCTTTTTGATTATAAATTTCTTTGTTCGGAATTCTCTTAATCGAGATTCGATTTATTTGCTGGGTTGCGGAAAGTGATTTTGTGATCTACATATTCCTGAGTAGCGATAAGCGTAGGCTTCGGTAGCTTTTCGTAATAGCGGGAAATCTCAATTTGTTCCCTGTTTTCCGAAATTTCTTCGAGATTGTCCGAAAGAGTTGCAAACTCCTGCAGCTTCTTCTCCAAATCATGCTTCATTTCGCCTGCTATCTGATTGGCGCGTTTTGCGATTATGCACACTGTCTCATAAACGTTGCCCGTGTCTTCCGACATTTCTATCATGTCACGGGTCACTGTATTGAGCGGGGCATTAGTTTTCTTATAATCCATATAAGTAGTATTTTGTGTTTATTCGTTTACGTAATTCTGTGCTATTTTGAGGATATTGTCCGCCTCGCGTCTGTTCGGACTGTCGGGGTAATTGTTGATGAATGAATAATATTCATCTATCACCTCTCTGAAACGATCAGCCTTTTTTTCTTCCACGCTCTGTGAAGCCATCTGATAGCGAGATTTCAATATCACTAACTCCAAATCTTCCTTATAACGCGAGTAGGGATAATTTTTGATTGCATTTCGAGCTGTAATGATGGCTGCTTCGTAATTGTTTCCTAAATAGTTGCCTAAATTATAGTAAAGTTGGGCGTTTTGGAGTTCCTTGAGAGTCAGTTTGTCCTGAAGTTCAAAAATTGCGTTTTGTGCTATAGAAACTTTGTCACTTCTCGGATAATAATCCAAAAAAGCCTGCAATTCCTCGATACCCTTCATCGTATCGCTCTGGTCAAGCTGAGGTTCAGGAGAATCCAAATAATAACCATAACCGCAGTAAAATCTCGCTAACTCATTATATTTTCCACGGGGATAGCGCGTGTAATAATTCTTGAAATATACTCCCGAGGTTGCATAATCTTTATTTTCGTAGTTTGAGAGAGCCAGAAGATAAAGAACCTCCTCGTTTTTCTCTTGTCCGCGGAAAAGATCAACGATTTCTTCAAGAACAGTAGAAGCTTGTACATATTTCTTTTGTTGAAAAGCTCTACGGGCGAAATCAAGCTTCAAGTCAGGATCATTGCTTTTCAAAACGCGGTTATATTCTCCGCAACTTGTCAGGCATAAAGCTGTGAGAATTATTGTCAGATATTTTATCGTCTTAGTTCGCATACTCACTGAAATATCGCGCAAAGATACGAATATTTCTCGAAAAAATCACATCTTTGAATATTTTAACGTCACAACGAAAGTGCGAATCGCATCATCAAGAGATAACTATTCCGCGAATACAAGATGCTAATATTTTATTTCTTGTTTTCACTGAAAGACAAAATAGCGTCAGTTGGGATTGTTTGTTGCGCCTTTTTCCCTTTGATTTCGAACTTCTGACAATACACCTAGCTCAACTTTTTAAGTATTATTTTTTTCATTATTGAACCGGGAATAGTTATTATCAACACATAAATGTATTAATAAAAGTTAAAACAATAAATGTCTAATGATATCCTAACTTATAGACTTATAATATCATAGTTCCAAAAGCTACAAATAATAGATTATTTATTTTCCCTCATTTCTTGTATAATTAGAAAAGAAGTATTAATTTTGCAGTCGCTTTTGAGACAAAGCGAAATCGAACATTGAAAG
>JAFLSD010000008.1 GCA_022511125.1 Paramuribaculum sp. | reverse complement strand
AGGACGGTTATGTTTATAATTGTCATGATGGTCTTATATTCTATAACGCTTTTTTTAAAAGAAAGGAAAAACATATTTAATAAAGTATTTGTATATGGATTTGTAATTTTAGGCCTAATTTTAATAATTTTATATATGATAATAACATATATCTTATTTTGAAATTGTTTCAGTTAAAAGGATTAACTTTCGACCATTTTTTTTATCTAATATTTGTCTTTTACTTACAAAATCTATAACTTCTTGAGTTCTATTTCCAAATACTGGCCCACTACATAACTGAATAGCTCTAATCCCAGGATAAAAACCTGTATAACCTACATTAGCTTCCAATATCAAAGGTTTATTTTCAACATCTATTGCTATATCCCATGCAATCATTTTTGATTGCAACATCCTTTTATGAGCAGCGACACATAATTCTTTCACTCCTTTTACATTAGGAACTTTAAAGGGAGCAAGCTGAACGCCATTTACTATATCCGTTTTATGTCCATATAGATCGTAAGCGAATTTCTTTAAAGAACCGTCATCGTTCACTCCGGCCATTACGCCACCCGAAGAAGCATTATCGACAACCGAGCCACGCCCCCCTATCCTTAACCCCATGGTTGTTACAGAGAATTTACCGTTTAAAAAAAGGGTATTGACTCTGAGTGTATTTAAACTTGTAGGATTCAGAATTGATAATTCCTCAGATTGATTGACTTTCCCCTGAACAACAAAATCATTTGAAAAATTTGAAAGCATTTCTTGCAATTCTTCATCAGATAGGTCTGATTTTATTAATTTAATACTGGCGCCTCCAAACGAATCTGTGGCTTGTTTAATTATTTTATCCCCTGCATATTCTTTTAGAATTTTAACAGCCTTTTCCGTAGATATTTCATCGAAGTTATTATCATAATATCTTCCTTCAAATTTTCTTATCATAACACCTACTTGTGGGAGTCCATGAAGAAAACTCCACAACATATTTTTATTTGAGAGTATTTTGCCGGCTTGATTATCTAATAGATATTTTCCTATATATGGGTGGAAATAAGAATTAGGTACGAAATCCACATCAAATCCATGAAGATATTTATATAATGCAAACTGGTCATATCCTATTTTGGGATTCGGAATACATTTTCCCCATTTTTCTGAGATTATTTGTCTTTCTAAGTCACTCAATGGTGCTCTCTCTATCTTTGAGAAACTTTTATATCCTCTATTGCCAATTTTTAAATATCTTCGTCTTTCAAAATATGAAATTATTGAAATAAGACTATCTTTTATTTGTTTTCTCAATGACATAATCAAATTTATATTCCTTCAAAAAAAGTATTTTTTAAACTCTTCCATCAATCCCCCGTTACAACTCTGCGGCCCATTTATTTCCCATCGATCGTTACCTTCTATGAACACCGGTCCGTTTTCTGTTATAGCAATATCCCATCCTACGGAATGTAAATCTAAGAAGGAGTGAAAAAATTTAGCTTTATCCACAGCTTCATTCAAAAATGGGATATAATAATCTTTAAATATTATTCCCGAATCGGGATGGACATTTGTACGTGTCCCAAATTCCGGCTTCTGTAAACCAAATTCATTAAGTCTTCCTGTCTTTAAATCAAATCCTACCGCTATTCCTCCTTTGGATGTATTATCCACAACATTTTTCCCGGTACCTATTCTAAGCATAGAGGGAAAGACCTTAATCTCTTGGGTTTTCAAATCTCGAACAGTCACCAACCTTAATGTATTTATTGATTCCTTATGGAGTGAGGATTGAATTGGATGTTGATTTATTGCTGTCTGAACAATGTACTGTTTATTTTCTACTAATTTCTGTAGTTCTTCTTTAGTTGAGTCCACATTATTGATCAGCACTTTTTCACCGGTAAGAGAAAGTTTAAATATCCCATAACCACATTCTCCATCAAGTGGTTTACAAAAATATGTACCCTTATAGTTTTGTATAAAATTGTCTAAAGTTATAGGTTGTGACGTATTAAGATCTAAAATGTTTCCATCATTAATAGAGATTATATTAAGTGGTGTTTTAACTCCTATGGCTTTCGCAAAAATGCCAAAATACAACTTATTTCTAAGAATTACTGAACTATTTGAAGGAGACGACCAATTCAATAGTTTTCTACGCTTACTGAATAGATTGTAATGAACAAAATTTTTCTTATTTCTGAAATTTTTTAAATTTAATCCATATAAATAATAGAATGTGTCAACATGTCCGAATTTAAGAATATTAATGAATTGATCAAAAAAAATTCTTAATTTATGTTTTTCTTGATGTTCCGGAAAATAATTGATTCCGTAAACCGAAGCTGGCCTTAAAAATAGCTTTATAAGCTCCTTCGGTTTAGTATAGACATTGGTGATTAGATCATCTACAATTATATAAATTTTATCTCTTTTTTCCGTTGTGTACATTGACTATTCATTTTTTAAATCCAAAATCTTTCAGTTGGATAAGACATCGGTACGTCATAGGAGTCATGACTGATTTTTTGACATATCTTCATAGCCCAATATAGATCATGTAACGCAATCCCACCGTTATACACTAAAATTCTTTCCTTATCATTCGTTCTACCAGAACATCGTCCATTAACTACATCTGTTATTCTTACCATCCGATCTTTGAATTGTTCGAAATATCTATATTTCTCGACATGGCCAATATCGTCCACAATTATTTTATCAAAAAACAAATCACAATTCTGAAATCCGGCGGTATGGACCGGCACAATAGTACAACCTTCTTTATATACATAGTCCGGAGCGAGCTCCTTATGTGCAAAACTTACACATGATACTATTATATCCACATCAAATAGTTCGTTGAGATTTTCACAAATTTCAAATGTCAGATATGGATTATCTTTGAACTTTTCAATGAATAGTTCAGCTTGATCTTTATATCTTAATAATTTAATAGTCATAGGATGATCTAATTTATTTAAATAAAAGATCATAAAAGTTCGAGAAGTCAACCCCAAACCATAAATTGCCATGGATTTTGCGTTACTCTTTGAAAAATTCAAAACATTGAATGCGGCGCACGCTCCTGTTCTCATAGAAGTTATATAAGTCCCATCTAATACAGCTAAGAGTCCATGCTTGTCAATTTCTTGTAGCATTATATTAGAATTTCGTGCTGGAATATCATGTATATTATCGACATTACGTGAAATGAATTTCACACCCGCGATATTATATTTTGGCAAGACACAAGGCATAGTCATATATCTGCCTGCAACACCTTGCCAAATGCTTATTTTAGGAGCTAATATAAATTCATCCTGTTCTCTCCATACTTCTTCCGTCCATCGATACATTTCCGACAGTGATAAATTGAGTTTAACTATAGAATTAAAATCAACAACTTTCATAATCCTTCAATTGTTTTAAAGATTCTAAGAGACGTTTGTTGTCTTGACGGCCACGTATTGCAATTCTCACATATTGTTTGTCTTGCTGAAATCCTTTTTTCGTAGAGCAATCTTTTATAAGTATATTGTATTTTGATAATAATCTGAGAACCAATTCATAAGATGAGAAATCGGAAATAACCTCGCATAGAAAATAATTGGCCTGAGAAGGAATTACTCTCAAAAATGGGATTGTGCATAATTCTTGAAAAAATATTGATCGTTCAACCCTAAACTTCTCGCATGCCCTTTCATAATCCTTATCATATTTATTGAATATTTGCATATAAAATTCAGCAAACGAGTTGATGTTCCATATAGCCACTTCTTTACGAAGCTTTTCAATCAATTTTAAATCGCCCGTTGCAATTATACCCAACCTAAGTCCCGGCACTCCATAACTTTTTGAAATAGATTTTACTACTACAAGTGATGGATGTAGCTCCAAAATATCATTTTTTAGCAATGAATCTACTCTCCCTTTTTCGGAAAAGTCAATAAATGATTCATCGATAACAAGACGTATATTTTTACTTTCAGTCCAATGTAACAATTTACGAATATCTTTATTGGATAGATAATTTCCCGAGGGGTTATCGGGATTAATTATTAAAAGATTATCTATCCAATTATTCTCATAAAAACTAATTAATTCATCGGCAGTATAGGCATAATCGGCATTACCGGGGATATATTTTATTATTCTTTCGTTTGGTAACCTGTTTGGATATTCTTCGAAAGTCGGATAAATAATCCCAATTTTCCCGTCTAAGTTATCCAACAGACTCTTGATAAGTTCGGCTGCGCCATTGCCTACGACAACATAATTTTTTTTTAAGCCGAAATATTTAGATCCAAGAAGTGCGTTTATTTTCATTCCTGAGGGATAATTCCGAAGTAAGGGTTCGAAATTAGCTTTAAGTTCTTCGATCATTCTTTTCCGAGGGAAATATGGGTTGACAAGATAGCAGAAATCCAAAAGTCCTGGATATCTCCAGTAACCGCCAAAAGATTGTTGTATTTTTTTTAGTTTTTCCTCGGGATTAGCAAAAATAGTTTCGGCTATCCTTAAATCCTGCACATCGTCTATTTCATACCATCTCAGACCTGTTATCGGGAGGGCTTTAATTTCAACTTTGTCTATAAGAGTTATGACTCTAAGCACCTGTTCATAATATTCATTTTCACCCAATACCTTTATATAGGCTTCCAAAAACGGTAAATAATGATTATTTATGAAATCCTTAGAGAATTTATAAATATTGACAGTCTTAAAGTAGAAATCCGTATCAGAGTATTTAAAAGCTTTCTTTGGAATAAAATTTACTATATTATTTTCATCATCGATTCTCACCATAGTGCCATCCATCCATGTTTCATATTTTGAAATCAAAGCAAGATCTTTGTATTGTGAATCCATTGCTTTTTTAAGCACCTCATCCTCAAAAATCAAATCAGATTCTAATAATAAAGTATCATCCTCAATCATAAATTCTTTGGCTAACCAAAGAGAGTAAACATTATTGGTTCTGTCATAGATCGGGTTATCGATAAATTTTATATTTTCATTGGAATAGTTGGATTTTATGTAACTCTTAAGATTGGAACCTTCATAGCCAGTAACAACTACTATTCGAGTTAAATTAAATTTCATTAATTGATGCAACATTCTGTCTATCAATCGAACCCCATTTACTTCGACCATACATTTCGTATTATCGGCAGTATATTCTCCTAAACGTCGCCCCATACCGGCGGCCAATATAATGGCTTGCATACTTTTTTTAATTTCTTAATAACGGAATGAGAAAGATGTAATATCTTCTTTATAAAATTCTTTTTGTTTCGTATTATAAACAGAGATATTTATTTTATCTTCACCAAAAGGAAATTCCCACAACATGACCATACTGTCCCCTCCGTTAATTTGATATTGTAGATTAAACAATATCTGGGGAACCATTCTACCTGCATCATTTTCCGTTTCCAAATATTTACAGAAGCCGTTATGACCACAAATCAGACAGATTATATTATCATTTGGCTTCAGGAGTTTTTCCCAGACATCTTCGGGATCAGTATGAGGGAAGTCTCCAAATTGTGCATGTGCATAAGAATTTCCGATTGTAACTAATTTACCGGCTGCCGTAAGGTGCTCATGTGTCATAAGTATGAATTTCCTGTCAAAATTTTCTTTTACATAATCGGCGGCCCATTTTATCACTTCGGGACGAGCCCCGAATTCAAGAGATATAATGTCAATTCTTTTGTCGTTTATCGTATTTTTAACAATAATATTATCAAGTTTTCCCGGTTCAAATTCACAAATTATATTTTCATCTAATAGTCTGTTATGACCATATAAATTTAACATAGAAGAATTTCTATCTGCAATAATCGATGATACACCCCAATCATAATCATGATTTCCCGTACACCAGACATACATGATACTGTCTCCTAAATGATCAAACGCGTTTTTACCAACCCACCATTGTTCCTCAATATTTCCCCATGTTATATCTCCGTTCTGAAGAACACATTTGATGTTTTGGTAAAAGTTATTCTGATTTCTTATCCAATCTAAAGAATATGTAAGATAGGGCAAGTTTGCAGCCGATGCTGTATAATCCTGAATATCACCTATTATAACCATATATTCCGAAGTTGGATTCATTATTTTATCCGGTTCAATAAAATAATATTCCGTAACTTCAAACTCATTGTTTGAACAAGAAATTAAAACAAAAAAAATCGAAACAACAAAAAGATATGATTTCTTAAACAATTGGATAAACATACTATGAAATTAAATCTTCTAAAACATTAGGTGGGAGGGTGAGGAAGGGAGTTGGGATGTCGGCGGTGATGCGGAGGTTGCCGAGGGTGGAGATGAGGAGCGTAACGGTGTAGCGGTCCGATGAGACTTTTTTTATTATTCCCACGTGACCGCTGAATTGTCCGTCGGTTATCGTTACTTCCTTACCGACGGGGAGCTCGAGCTCGGGTGCTTCGGCATCGGGGAAGTAGGAGTGTAATGTTTGGGGAGATATACGTGCGAGTAACATGAGCGTGTGCATCTCCGAATCGGAAATCACAGCGGGTCGCCTTGTGTTTCCTACAGTGAAAAGGTAGGTGTTCGCCGGCAAATTTTTTCTTATCTCCGCAGCGAGTGGTGCGGGCGATCGGAAGAAGAGGATTTTCTCTATCGGCGAGGCTCCTATCGCTTTGCGGACTTTTTCGGAGGCCGGAGGAACGATGAATGCTTGGTATGTTTCGTCTTCTCCGAGGGGAAGTTTAAAGAGGAGCGTTTCGTTGACTTCCTGCGGGGTTCGACGAAGGCATCTGACAGCGAACCAATGTTCCCGCAGGTCGCGGACATGGTTGGCGACTTTTTCGAACGCCATTTGCTTTTCCTCGTCTGTGATTTTACGAGGATGACGCAACAATCTGGCGTACGGGTGGAAGGCCGGGACTGATGCCGTCAATGTATCAGGATCAATACCGAGCGATGATGCTACGGCAATCCATGCGTCAACCGGAGCATTCTCTCTCGGCTGACCTTCAAGATGGAGATAACCCCACATAGCCAGCAATCCGCGATCAAGACTTTCGGTTGATAGGGATGCAGCAAAGTCATTTATATGTTTACCGTAGCGAGCTACGAATTTCTTTTCAATTTCGTCAATCTGCGGTAATTGAACCTCCCGGGTTGACTTGTCGGCGTGTTCTTCGACCCGCGAACCTATCGGACGACATGCGAAGAGTGAAGAGAGAAACAGAAGCCGTATTTTGTCAAGCGGTTCGGGGAGCGATTCGGCTTCAATTATCTTAAAAACATCGGCAGCCGAAACAGTTGCCGTCCATGCTTCTTTCCGAGTGTCGAGGGAGCTGAATACGTTACGGAAATCACGCTGACATTCGGGAGAGAGATAGGGTTTGAACGCTGCGCGCATAAATTTCAGCATTTGGCGTACCGTCGCCGGTTGCATTCCTGTACGTGCGAGAAAATCGCTGAAGTCTTCTGCGTATTCCGGGGTTATTTCCTCAAGGATTATGTTATCGGAGCCGTTGAATTTTCGAAGGTGTCCGAGCATCAAACGATAATATCTGGCCGAATTGGCGGAATATCGCGTTTCAATATCCTTGTGGAGTTCGTCGATGCTGATTTCGGTAGACAATGTCGTGATTTCTGCAGTCAAATCAAAAAAAGTTATACAGCCGTTATTTTACAGTGTTCTCTATCTCCCCCGGAAGGCTTCTTTTTGAAAAAAATCCGAGGTGAAGATTCTGGCAAGCGAGCATTGTAAATTGCTGCATTCCAACTATTTCCAACGAAAGCACGAGGATTGTTAAAGGCCATCGTTCTTTCTCTTGCAAAGTTAGTAAAAAAGGTAGAAATGTGCAAGTTGAAGGATGAGTGTAGTAGGGTCAAAGAAGGGGTCTAAACCTTCGGAGGGAGGTTTTTGGAAGGGGTTTAGGTAGTTTGAAATATGTTTGCTAACTTTGCAGTGTATGAAACGACTTATCGGCATAGCTGCAAGCTTACTTATTCTGTTTCCGACATTAGCGAAGGCTGATGAAAACGAGACGGAAGAGGAGTCTTCGTCATATGCCTGGACCATCTTGCAGCCTTTGGGCCTTCACGAACCGGCTACCATCGACACGGCGATGTATAACTACTTCCGTCCGTTTGTAGCCTCGCAGCAATCGATAGCCTACGCATCAACGGGCAATTTGGGTGCCGAAGGGCTGAACATGATTCTGTTCGACCGCAAACCGATGAGCCAGTTCTTTTTCCGCGACGCCTTGTCGGTATGGCTTCCCATGCAGGGGAATCACAAGTTTTACAACACCAGGATACCGATGACGATGCTGAGCTATAACACATCGGGTAGCCATGAGACGGGGCAAGACCGTCTTCAGGCTGTTTTTTCGGGGAATGTGAACCGGAGATTACAGTTCGGCGCGATGGCGGACTATCTTTATTCTCAGGGGAGTTACGCCAATCAGGCGGTAAAGGATTTCGCATGGGGGCTATCATCGTCGTATATGGGTGACCGCTACGAGATGCAGCTGTTCTACAATCATTACGGCTTTACGAATCAGGAGAACGGCGGTATAACCGACGATTTGTATATCATCGATCCGGCTGTACTGCAGGGTGGAACGCCAACAATCAATCCGAAGTCGATACCGACGCGTCTGTCGGGAGCTTTCAATCGTCTCAGAGGAGAAGAATTTTACCTCAACCAACGCTACAAAGTAGGTTACTGGCATATCACACCTCCCAACGACACCATCCCGGGTGATACTATCGAGCACCGCACCTACATTCCTGTTTCGAGTTTCATCTGGACTCTGAATTTCAACAGGAGCAATCATATTTTCGACAATACCAATACGACGCAGGGACGGGAATTTTGGGAAAACACCTATCTTTCACTGAACGGAACCCACGACGAGACATCGTACTGGTCGCTGTCAAACACGCTCGGTATATCGCTATTGGAAGGGTTCAACAAATGGGCCAAAGCCGGCTTAGGTGCTTATATCACGCACGAAATCAGACGTTACAATCAGACTCCGGATTCGATACCAATTTACGGCGACGATCGCCCCTCAGGCCTTACTCCCTATCCTTTCGACGAGAAGATAGCAGCCCGTACCACTGAGAACCTCGTATATGTAGGCGGTCAGCTCACCAAACAGACGGGGCGCCTGTTGCGCTACAATGTCGGCGCCCGTTTCGGTCTCTTGGGTGCGGCAGCAGGCGATATCCGTATCGACGGTGAGGTTTCGACCCTGTTCAAGCTTTTCGGTGACTCTGTGAGAATCACGGGCTACGGCAATTTTTCCAATGAAGCCGTGCCATATCTGATGAAAGAATACGTTTCAAATCATTTCATCTGGCAAAACGACTTCGGCAAAACTCGCCGCTTCAAAGTAGGAGGCTATCTATCACTTCCATTTTCAGGAACTTATCTGAATGTCGGAGTGGAAAACATCCAAAATCTTTTATATTTCGATTCCCGGTCGTTACCGACTCAGGAGGGAGGTAACGTGCAGGTTTTCAGTGCGTCGCTTCATCAGGACTTTCAATACAAGGCTCTTAACTGGCGCAACCGGATAACTTATCAGACAACGACTAACCAAGCCGTCCTCCCGGCTCCAAAATTGGCTATTTATTCCAATCTCTACTTGCAGTTTAGGGTCGTAAAAGTGCTTGATGTTCAGTTCGGTATAGACTGCGACTACTACACGAAATATTACGCTCCGAACTATCAGCCGGCCACAATGACATTCTCCAACCAGCAAGAGCTGAAAGTGGGGAACTATCCGTTTATGAACCTGTATGTCAACATGAAACTGAGCCGCGCGAGATTTTACGTAATGATGTCGCACATCAACCAGGGACTCATGGGCAAGCGTTATTTCGCACTCCCCCACTATCCGATGAATCCGCGCAGATTCCAGATGGGTATATCGGTTGACTTCGCCAATTAACAAATCTGCGCCATGCGACGTTTATCTCGAAAACCGAATCTTCGTATTCTGCTATATTTCATTTTGTTAGCGGGAGTAATAATCGCGATGTCGCTTCTAAAAAACCGTGGCAGCGAGAATTTAGAAAAGCCACAACCCATTGAATCAGGCGGCGATACGCTTGACGTTGGCATCGAATACGGCCCTATGACTCTTTACCGTGAAGGTGACACGTTGGGCGGCTATTCCTACGACCTCCTGCGTCAAATTGCCTCTATAGGAAATCTCAAGCTTAAATTTCATCCCATAGTAACTATCAGCGAAGCACTTGAAGGACTGCGCTCCGGACGTTTCGACATCATCGTGGGAAGTGTGCCACAGACAGTAGCCGTTTCGGAAGAATTTGCCGTAACAGAGCCTATCTATTTAGACAAACAGCTTCTCGTCCAGCGAGCTGACAGCTCAAAACACTATTTCGTGGCCTCACAACTTGATTTAGGGGGAAAGACCCTCCACGTTCTCTCCGATTCTCCGGCCATCGAACGGATCAGGGCGATGTCTTCGGAGATAGGCGACACAATCTACACGGTCGAGGAACATGAGTACGGTAACGAACAGTTAGTGATTTTAGTGGCAACGGGCGAGATAGACTATGCGGTTGTGAACGAGAAAACAGCATTGGCAATGGAGGGGAAATTCGATAATTTAGATATGGGTACAGCCGTATCGTTCAACCAGTTTCAGCCGTGGCTATTGAGGAGAGAGGATTCGGTGATCTGTAATCGTCTGGATTCGCTGATAGTACGAGTGAAGGCAGCTGAAGTAAATCAACACAAAAAATAATAGAAAAAAAATCTATATTTTATAGTTTTTTAGTTTAACAGTGTTCGATTCCTGCCCTACTCCGGTATTATCTTTGCGCTACGAAAGTATGATTCCCCCGACTTTCAATGTAATTAATTTCATCTAATCAATTTAAAAACTTGAGAATTATGGTAATAGGAATTTTAGTCTTCGTGGTATATCTGTTTGCGACTTTAGGTGAAATGTGCAACGGCAAACCGGTGAAATAAAAAAATCGGGGAATGAGAGTTGGATGTTTCGGTCGAGGAAGGGGAAATGATGAAGATAGTGGGTTATTTGGGGTTAACCATTGATAAGCCTTTCAGGCTATCTAAAAGAGTAATCGTTGAATAGCTGCAAGGTAAAGCGTAGAGGTTAAAAATTATTAAAAATGAGATTGAGAAAATAGGGGATATAGTTGATAATCAGTAGGTAAGGGTGGGCAAGAAAGAGAGTATAGGTCAAATTTACAGTTGGATACGGAAATCGTGTTGTAACTTTGTAGTTGAGAACAAGAGGGTATTTGATAAAATTAAAAACAAGATGAAAACGAGATATTTATTTACAATATTGGTGGTAGTGCTTTGTGTCTTTTCGGCTGTGAGCCAACGACTGAAAGTTGAAAGCTTCGAACTGAACGCAAACGATCTTTCAGCGCGCGTGGCTCAGGTGAAAGATCTGAACGGCGAACTGTGCGCATTGGTGAAGGTTTTTTTGCCGGTGGAAGGCTGCAAATTCGAGGGCAACGTGGTGAAGCAGGAATTTGACGTGAACGAATATCACGTGTTTATGGTGAAAGGGTCGAAACGAGTGCGTTTGAAATGTCCCGGTCTGGAAACCATTGATATCGATCTGACTGACCCGAACGGAGAAGGAGTTACCGAAGGGATGACTTACAGCGCGAGACTTACGGGATATGAAAATCTGACACAGAACAGGCAGGAGACGACCGATCCGGGACATAACTACCTGATATTCCATATAACGCCTGCATCGGGAGCGACGCTGAAGATAGATGGCGAACCTGTGGCCGTTGACAGCAAAGGGAATGCGGCATCGTTTCTGAAATATGGCACACATCACTATAGTGTCGAGGCTGAAGGATATGATAAAGCGGAGGGAGAAGCGACCGTAGCGAAAGGTGAATCCACGGAGATGAATGTCAAGTTGGAATCAATCGCGGGAAGGCTGATTGTGGAATGCCAGACTCCGGGCGCGACAATCACATTGAACAGACAGAAAAAAGGTACGGGCAGATTTTCAGAAGAGATGTTCCCGGGGACATACGAACTGACAGTAGAAAAAGAAGGCTACAAGCCGTACACGGAAGTCGTGACGGTGACAACACGAAATACCACCACCGTAAACGTACCGGAACTCACGCCGATATACGGGAGTCTGAACGTAGCCTATATGCCTATCGGGTCGACAATAACGATAGACGGCAAAGATGTGGGGAAAACGCCAAAGTTGATAGACGGCATACAGACGGGAAGCCACAAAGTGAAGATAAGTATGGACGGTTATGAGGACTATACGGCGACCATAAAATTAGAAGAAGGCCAGCCCGGCGAACTCAAAGGAAGCTTGAGAGAGCTGCAGCTTACGACTTCGAACTCGCAGCAAACCAACAGCCAAAGCAATATTGACATTTCTCAAACTATCCAATATTTAAACGGGACGCAAACCAACAGCCAAAGCAATGGTTCCGTCACCACTTCATTGTCAGCGGCGAGCGGACAGACACAAGGACATGATTACGTGGATTTAGGGCTTTCTGTGAAATGGGCGACATGCAATATAGGTGCCACCTCACCAGAAGAATACGGTGATTATTTCGCCTGGGGCGTAAACCGACCAATGAAAGTATTTCCATTTGCTTCTAACTATATGAAAATGTATAAAATATGGGGCAATCCGACTTATGACGCCGCCACAAGTCAGTGGGGAAGCAGCTGGAGGCTGCCTACCAAGGAGGAGGTGAAAGAGCTTATAGATAAATGCAAATGGGAGCATAGGACATATAAAGGAGTAACAGGCTGCAAGATTACCGGACCTAACGGGAACTCCATATTTTTGCCATACGCTGGGCAAGTATCTAAATATTCAATTTATTCTAAATCTTCAATTTATGGTGAAGGAGAAAATGGAGCATATTGGACAGGTACTCCTGAGATTGATTTTATGGGCGAAGAAGATACAGGATTGGCTAAATCTATGTATTTTGAACGTGATAAAGAATTTGTAAAATCCAATCATCGCTCCTGTGCTTTTCCCATAAGGGCCGTAACATGGTAATTGCACGGTAGCGCATTATGGGACGGAAAAGGAGGTAGTGAAGTACCTTCGGCACTTTTTTTGTTTGTGGGCTGGAAGCCCCGCACGCGGTAGCGTACGGGGTTACTTATATATCGTCCCGTAACGGGACGGGCGCGGCGCGATGCGCGGCATGGAGGGAGGACGGCGCAAATTAATGAATCCTACGGATACATTATTTGGTTGTGATTTACCGGGCATAGGCGACATTGTCGCCAATACCCGGGTATTATTAAGGAATCCTTCGGATTAGGGGCGGGTGAGGGATGGTGGGATGTGGCACAGCTCCGCCGTGCGGATGGCTGGTGAGGGCGTGTCCGCCGGCGCATGCTGCCGGCGGTTAATCAAAGTAACGATGGCTCCGCCATCTATGTTTGCGGGTGCGGGTGGTATGAGGATGTAGTGAAGTACCTTCGGCACTTTTTTGTTTGTGGGCTGGAAGCCCCGCACGCTGTAGCGTACGGGGTTACTTACATGTCGTCCCGTAACGGGACGTGCGATGCGCGAAGCGATGCGGAGTAGATAAAAGATAAAAGATGAGAGGCGCGATGCGCGGCATGGAGGGAGGGACGGAGCAAATTAATGAATCCTACGGATACATTGTTTGGTTAATGTTTACCGGGCATAGGCGACATTGTCGCCAATACCCGGGTATTATTAAGGAATCCTTCGGATACGGGGGTCGGACGCTACATGTAGCGTCCCTACAAAGAGGGGAAGATGAATTTGTTGGTTAAGTTGTTGTATTTCAGAGTGATTAGGCGGATGCTACATGTAGCGTCCCTACAAAGAGGGGATTCATGATGGTTGGATGTGGCACGGCTCCGCCGTGCGGACGGGTGGGGAGTGCGTGTCCGCCGGCGCATGCTGCCGGCGGTTAATCAAAGTAACGATGGCTCCGCCATCTTTATGTGCGGGATGCGGGAGTATGGAAGCTCCGCCATCTATGTCTTCCGGGTCGGGGGGATGGAGGCTCCGCCATCTTTGCCTGAGGGGTGAGGGTGAACATTAGGGGCGTGGGGTTGTTATCTATATAATAGATAGTGTTTTAAACTTTTAATTTTTAAGGTTATGGAAAACAACACAAGTACTACAGCAACTTTTACGACCGTGGCTCCCGCCGAATTCTCGAAGATAATCAAGGAGGATAACGTATATCTCATAGATGTGCGCCATCCTGACGAATGGGCGGAAGGACATATAGCAGGAGCAGCAAATCTTGACGTGATGGCCGAAGGTTTCGTAGACGAAGCCAAGAGACAATTGCCGGAGGAAGATACGATAGCCGTGTATTGCGGCACGGGCAAGCGGTCGGGCATGGCTTCGGAGGAATTGGCCGCGGCTGGTTTCAAAATCGTGAATCTCGAAGGAGGTCTGAACGCATGGGAAGCAGCCGGGCTTCCGATTGAAAAGTGACAGCCCGATGAATTGGGAAATCAGCGGTTTTTGTTTAATTTTGCAATGACAAAGCCGCATAAAAGTCATGGCAGACGAAATCAATAAGGAACCTGAACAGAAAAAGGAATCTTTTTTCACCCGCCTTTACAACAAGGGGATGAACTTCTGGCGTTATGCCACCAACGGCGTATGGCGCGACCCATCCGATAAGTTCAAGGTTAGAGCCGTGAAGGTGATGAACATTTCGGTAAGAGGATTTCTGAGCGCCGACCTCCAGACTCAGGCGTGCGCTATGACTTACCGCACGATGCTGGCGGTTGTTCCGGCATTGGCACTGATATTCGCCATAGGCAGAGGTTTCGGTCTTCAGAACCTTTTGGAAAAGGAACTTTACAGTTACTTCCCTTCGCAGCAGAAAGCGCTTGAGGAGACATTCGTTTTCGTCGACTCTTACCTAAACCAAGCTTCGGAAGGGATCTTCGTAGGAGTAGGCATCCTGTTCCTCCTTTGGACCCTCATCAACCTGTTGGACAGCGTTGAGGAAACTTTCAACAAAATATGGAACATCACTACCGACCGTTCGATATGGCGTAAACTGACCGATTATATAGCCATTCTGCTGATCCTGCCCATCCTGATGATCTGCTCGGCGGGTTTGTCGCTTCTTATGTCGACAACGTTGCAGCAGATTCTCGACGTCGATCCTTCGGGAGGGTCAATCGACTGGTTGCTCGACTTAGGCAGTTATGTATTCACGTGCTTATTCTTTGCCGGAGCGTATATGCTCATTCCCAACACTAAAGTAAGCGCGAAAAATGCCCTGATAGTGGGTCTGTTCGTGGGTATAGGCTTCCAAATTCTCCAGTGGCTTTTCGTTACGGGTCAGATGTACGTGGCGAAATACAACGCCATCTACGGTAGCTTTTCTTTCATCCCTCTATTGCTGATATGGATGCAGTTGGTATGGCTTCTGACTCTCATCGGCGCGTTGCTTTGTTACGCATCGGAGAATGCGGGCCGATTCAACTATTATAAGGATGCGGACAATATTTCGTTCGAATACCGCCGCGAGGTGATTTTAGCAGTAATGACTATCATAGCCAAGCGTTTCATGGCGGGGAAAAAGCCCATAAGCGCCGCCGATCTGTCGAAAGACTACGGAATGCCCGACAGCTTAGTGACACCGATAGTACGTCAGCTCAAAAAGGTGGGACTGATAAATTTCCTCCAGGGCGAAGACGAGAATCCGCAGCCTCCTATCCAGCCGGCCATCGATGTGGCCAATCTAACGGTGGGCGATGTGATAAACCGTCTGCAGCGCATTGGTTCAAAAGATTTCATACCGGGCTTCGACGAACGGTTTAAGTCGGTGAAACAGACCTCCCTCGAAATAACCCGTGCAATGGTGGAGGCCGTCGACGAAACGCGTCTGATCACTCTCGACATAGACATCAAATAAAAAATAAACATCATGAAAAAACAGATTTCAACCCCCAACGCTCCGGCAGCCATCGGCCCTTACAGCCAGGCCATCGATTTAGGCAATTTAGTGTTCGCATCGGGACAAATTCCCATCAATCCTGAAACAGGCGAAATTCCCGAAGGGATCACCGCGCAGACAGAACAGTCGCTTAAGAACGTATGCGCGATACTTGAGGCAGCCGGCCTGAGCGTAGCTAACGTGGTAAAAACAACCGTTTTCCTTTCGGACATGGCTAATTTCGGCCCGATGAACGAAGTATACGGAAAAGTATTCACCGAACCTTATCCTGCTCGTTCGGCCGTGGCAGTACGCGAACTTCCCAAGGGCGTACTCGTAGAAATCGAAACTATTGCCGTGAGAGGTTAACAAGTCGAACTGAGGAAATCGGCCACAACGAAGTTAGATCCTCCCACGAAAACCATATCGCTCTCGTCGCTGTCGGCGAGAGCTTTTTCGTATGCTTCGGTAACATCGGGGAAGGAACCGGCGACAGAGAGACGATATTCGTCGGCCAAGCGGGAAAGATTTTCGACCGGAAGGGCACGGTTGATGGCAGGACGAGTGAGATAAAGCGAGCAATCGGGCACATCGGCAATAAGCGACAAAATGCCGCCGATATCCTTATCGTTAACGAAGCCAAGAACGAGCCTTTTCCGTCCATGATAATCTTTGAGACGGCACACGGTATACTTCCAGCCACCACTATTATGGCCCGTGTCGGCTACAACGAGGGGATTCCGACGAATGACGGTCCATCGTCCCATCAGTCCTGTGGAGGAACAAACGTCGCGAAATCCATCACGAACAGCGTCGTCGGGAATATCGAATCCCTGATGACGCAGTAGAGCGACAGCGGCCAGGACAGTCTCTGCGTTCTTCGTCTGACATTGACCCGTAAGAGGCGAATCTATCTTTCCATAGGAGACCGTGTCATAGATCTGAGACCCGGCCTGTTCTGTCACGGCATTCAGTTCAGCAGGATGGCCGGCTCTAACGAGGAGGCTTCCTGTCTCAGCCGCTTTTCTTTGAAAAACTTCGAGGACTTCTCCTTCAGCCTCGCCTATCACTACGGGAACCGCCGGCTTAATGATCCCGGCCTTCTCGCCTGCAATCTTCACCAATGTGTCGCCGAGGAGAGCGACATGATCGAAAGAAATATTGGTTATGACCGATAGTTCTGGACGGATGATGTTTGTGCTGTCCAACCTTCCTCCCAGCCCCGTTTCTATGACTGCCACATCGACATTCCGAGAGCGAAAACAGTCGAACGCCATCATCATCGTCAGTTCAAAAAACGAAGGTCGCAGATTCAGATTCTTGTCAAAATACCGGCGCATAAAGTCAATTACTTCTTCCTTCGAAATCATTTCGCCGTTCACCCTAATCCTTTCTCGAAAATCTACAAGATGAGGCGACGTGTAGAGTCCTGTTCGATAACCGGCAGCCTGGAGAATAGATGCGAGGAGATGAGCGGTAGAGCCTTTGCCGTTAGTTCCGGCTATATGGATAGTCTTATACGAAAGGTGAGGATCGCCGAAAGCCGCCGATAGATCTAACGAAGCCTGCAAACCGGGTTTATAAGCAGACGCTCCGTCACGCTGATAGACGGCCAGCTGAGAAAAAAGAAAATCAATTATTTCGTCATATTCCATATCAGAAAATCAACAAGCCGGCAAGACCGGCAAGTATTATCACAATTATAGGATGCCACTTAGCAAAATATACCAATGAAAAAGCCGAGGCACAAATGACAATACTTTTTGCCACGCTTTCAGTCTCCGCTCCGAAGTTGGCTGCGTTCATCAGCAGTAGAGCCGCAGATGCAATGAGCCCGACTACAACCGGCCGAAGCCCCGTGAAGACACCTTTGATGAAAACGCTGTCCTTATGTTTTATTATATAGTGACTGGCCTTTATAGTGAGAATAAAGGAAGGGACGACCACCACCAACGTGCATAATATCGACCCTAATATACCCCATAAAGGGCCGTTCAACCCTCCCGAAACGTGAGGAGCGACATAACCGATATAAGTGGCCGAATTAATTCCGATAGGACCAGGGGTCATCTGCGAAATGGCTACAATGTCGGTAAAAATCTGTTCAGTCACCCATCCGGGACCCACAATCTCACGCTCGATAAGCGCGAGCATGGCATATCCTCCTCCAAATCCGAAAAGACCTATCTTGAGATAAGCCCACGCGAGCCGCAGGTAAATCATAACCCCTCCCCTCCTTTCTCATCGCGATGAAGCGATTTAAGCGACCGTTTAAACCATAAATAACCGAAAAATCCTCCAAGAACAATGTAAAGTATCGGACTGGAAACAATGGGAATTTTCGACCATATAAGCAAAGCCACGGCAACCGGTATGGTTACTGTCCGCCACGTGATTCCGGCAGATTTTGCCGATGTCAGGACAGGCGCTATGATCAACGCCACCACTGCGGGACGTATGCCTTTAAATATTTTAGAAATTATTTCATTATTTTTTATTATGTCCGGCGTAAGGAAAATCGCAATGGCAAGAATGATCAGAAAAGAAGGCAGAATCGTGCCCAACGCTGCCCAAACAGCCCCCCGCACACCCCGCAAACGATCGCCGACAGCAACTGAGATGTTTACAGCCAGAATACCCGGTAACGACTGAGCGACAGCAAGTTGATCGAGAAATTCTTTACGGTCGAGCCAGCCGTGCTTGTCGACAATTTCCTTTTCGATGATGGAAATCATAGCCCATCCTCCTCCGAACGTAAAAGCTCCGATTTTGAAAAAGGTGAGGAACAAATTCAAAAGTAATCTTGCATTCTTCATATCGATAAGCCGAAATGCGATTACAAAAGTAATTATAAATTTCCATCATCCTAAAAAGAATTATACCTTTGCACAAGTAATTAATAAAAAAACACTCGTATGAATAAAATTTTAACATCAGGCTGCGCGCTCTTGCTCATCGCGTCATTAGCGGGATGTTCGGCGCTGACCCAAAAGAAGACGGTTAATACAACCCAAACTAACAGCGAGACGAGAACGACAACTCAGAAACAAAAAATACCGGCTGTCGACAAAGTGCTTTTCGGCGAATGGACAGCTCTGACTGTAGGCGATCAGACGGTGACCGGCGACGAACGTCCTTACGTGATTTTCGATACCACTTCCACAAATCCCTATTTAGTCAAGGTGTATGCCAATAACGGGTGCAACACGCTCAACGGTTCAGTTGTGATCACTCCTGGCGGAGAGATGAAAAAAACAGCCACTTTCCCCACGACTATGCGTCTATGTCCTAACGCACCTTATGAATTGGGAGTGAATATGGCACTTGAGACGGTAAGCACATATAAGATGGAGAAGATAGGCGACGACTATGAACTTTCAATGTATAACCCTGAAGGATATAAACTTATGACACTTGGCAAAAGCGGCATTTCTTTTCTCAACGGAGCGTGGACGGTTACGAAAGTAGGAAATGAAACGATTAAGGAAGATGTAGGGATGCAGCTTGTCATCGACATTCCGGAAGAAAAGATTCACGGCAACGGAGGGTGCAACGTGATTAACGGTAAGATTTTCATTGATCCGTCGAAGAAAAATTCCATTCAGTTCACCAACCTCATCACCACTATGATGTATTGCCCGAATCTTCAGTTGGAACAGGCACTCTTAGTGGCTCTCGAACAAGTGGAGACAGCAGTGACAGAAAACAACGGCAAAACAGCCACACTGAAAGATGCTTCAGGTAAGCCAATTATCTCCTTAAAACGATTGAATCTGAAATAACAAAATAGTTAAATAATATTAATAATACGCATGAATACTTGACAAAGTGAAATAGAATATCTACCTTTGCACCAGTTTTTCATGGTATTAGATTTAAGGTAAAAAGATTATTCGTCGGGATGACGAGTAATTTTTTTATTTATAGGTATTTAGATTGTAGAGCCCACTTTCGGGGAGCACGAAACCGAAGTAAGAAGCAATATCATTCCAAACGACAAACATAACACTAAAGGGATAGAATTATGAAAGCGAAATATGATTTTCAATTGCATATTTAATTGAAAATTTATAATTTTGCGATATAATTTATTAATTTCACATTTTACTTAACAGATTTGGAAAAATGAAAGCAACTGAAGTTATTGCGGATTTGAAACGCCGTTTTCCTAATGAGCCCGAATACATCCAGGCAGTTGAGGAAGTTCTGACCACAATCGAAGACACCTACAACGAGTATCCGGAATTCGAAAGATACAATCTTATCGAACGTCTGTGTATCCCCGACAGGATCTACTCGTTCCGTGTTTCCTGGGTAGACGACAAAGGTCAAGTGCAGAACAATATGGGCTACCGCATCCAGCACAACAATGCCATCGGCCCGTATAAAGGCGGTATCCGCTTCCACTCTTCGGTCAATCAGTCGATCCTTAAATTCCTGGCATTCGAACAGACATTCAAAAACTCCCTGACAACTCTCGCCATGGGTGGTGCAAAAGGAGGTTCCGACTTCTCCCCACGCGGTAAGAGCGATATGGAAGTGATGAGATTCTGCCAGGCATTCATAGCCGAACTTTGGCGTCAGATCGGACCCGACACCGACGTACCTGCCGGCGATATAGGCGTAGGTGGCCGCGAAGTGGGCTATATGTACGGTATGTATAAGAAGATGGCACGCGAAAACACCGGTACTTTCACCGGAAAGGGTCGTGAGTTCGGCGGCTCGCTGATACGCCCCGAGGCTACTGGTTACGGTAACGTGTATTTCCTGCTCAATATGCTCAAGACAAAAGGCATAGATATTGCAGGCAAACGCGTGGCTATATCCGGTTCGGGCAATGTAGCCACTTATACGGCAGAAAAATTACTTCAATTAGGAGCCAAGGTAGTTTCTATGTCTGATTCCGACGGCACTATCTACGTGGAGGACGGTATCACTCAGGAACAACTCAACTACATTTTCGAGCTGAAAAACATCTATCGCGGAAGAATACGCGAATTTGCCGAAGAATACGGATGTCCTTATTTTGAAGGACAGCGCCCATGGCAACTCGTGAAATGCGATATAGCCATGCCATCCGCAACCCAAAACGAACTCGATGGAGACGATGCACGCTATCTGCTCAAACAGGGATGTATAGCTGTGAGCGAAGGAGCCAACATGCCTTCTACTCCCGACGCAATCAAAGAATTTCTCGCAGCGCGCATTCTCTATGCTCCCGGTAAGGCAGCTAATGCTGGCGGAGTGTCAGTTTCGGGTCTTGAAATGGCTCAAAACTCGCAGAAACTCTCTTGGAGTGCCGAAGAGGTTGACAGTAAACTCAAAGATATAATGGCAGAAATCCACCATCAGTGCGAGCTGTTCGGTAAGGAGGAAGACGGATACATCAACTATGTGAAAGGAGCCAATGTAGCAGGCTTTATGAAAGTGGCCCGCGCTATGATGGCTCAGGGTATCCTTTAAGCTTCATTATAGTACAGAAAAAAGATCAGCGGTGTGTCGAAGTGACGAACGACTCACCGCTGATTTTATATTTAAACCCTATCTATAAAAAATCAAGGTTCTACAATTTCAAACGGCACTCTGAACGACACGCCGTTCAACATCAGGTCGTAAAGATTTGGGTACATCCTTTCCTTGAACGAATCCCACCCGCGGTTTTCCATCTGCGTCCATCCGGCTTCTGCCAAAGCAAGCGAACGCGGAAACGCCATATAGGTTACACGGTTGATATCCTTTATAGCTTCGCCCCATAGAGTTCCCATCACTCCGGTGATATGCGCTTGGTCTTTAGCAGGCAGACCATAGCCAGGATCAAACTCATAGCTTTGTTTGAGCGTTGTAACGGGCATTCCCCAGTTGTTGAATTCAGGAAGATCTCCTTTAAGCTGCGGGTAGTCAAAGTAAGTATACTCACCTGGAGCCATAATCAATGGGAAACCGCTCTTTCCGGTCAGCTCAATGCAAGTAGGCGTAAGTCGTGCACGCCACGTTACGAGAGTGATATCCTCCGGATAGGGGAACAAATATTTATCGGCTGGAGGATAGATATTGTTGAGTTCACACCAGAGAATCGGTTTTTTACCGTTCTGACGCACAAATCCGAGCATCTTGTCAAAGAACGGAATCATCAACTGGGATGGCGAATCATAGCCAAGCTGTTGCATAAGTGCAAGACAGGAATCGCATTTGGCCCAGTTTTCAGGTATTGCGGCCTCATCGCCACCGAGATGGATATATTCGTAAGGGAACAGCGAAGCAACTTCAGCTATCACGTCTTCAAACAAAGAGTAAACCTCGGGGTTGGCGGCGCACAGCATTCGGTTTACGGTGGTTCCCACTTCTATCTTTTCGTCTTTCTTATGAACACATCCTAAGTCGGGATATACCGAGAGAAAAGCGGCGGTATGACCCGGAATGTCGAGCTCCGGCACGACATCTATATATCTGTCGGCTGCATAATTTACTATATCACGTATATCATCCTTGGAATAAGCCTGTGGGCTGCTAAGCTCAGGATGTTTATCCAGTTTCAAACGCCAGCCCTGATCATCGCTTAAATGTAGTTGCAAGACATTGAATTTATATTTAGCCATCTGGTCGATAAAACGCTTAACATCATCGACGGGAAGAAAGTTACGAGCAGGATCGAGCATCAGTGCGCGATAGCCAAAACGGGGTGAATCGTCGATCTTGACCGCCGTCACTGCGCCATCTTTGTTCATACCGAGATCATTCATCAAAAGCTGATCGAGAGTCATCACTCCACGAAACACTGCTTTGGGTGTGGCGCCTTTAATAGCTATTTTCTTATCAGTAATATCAAGAATATAATGTTCGTCGCCTTTAAGAGCCTTATCGATAGTAAGGGTAATATCAGACTTCTTGCCTGTCACCACCGGAATTTCTTTTCCTAATCTATTCTCAATTATTTTTTGAAGAGCTTCGGCAGAAGGATTGAGATCTTTCGACCCTATAGAGATCGAGGTGATATTTTTAAGCATAAAAGACTCTCCGTCCTTATAGGCCACCGAGTTAGGCATCGGTAGCAAAGCTGACTTCTTCTGAGCATTCAGATGAATAGGGGAAATAAGCAAAACCAGGCATAATAACGCGCTAAATTTTAATGTCATGGTAAATTTTGATTGTCGCATAATATTTGTTCTGTAAGGATTTTTTCCTTTAATAATCTAAAGTTATACAAAGATAATGAATCTTCCGGATTCTCAGCCATCTGAACTTTATAAAAACATCGCGAGAGGCCAATTTGACACACCGCTCTCTTTTTTGTAACTTTGCCGAAAGTTTTATTTTGTATGAATATAGCCATTGTAGGAACGGGATATGTAGGCTTGGTTTCGGGAGCATGTTTTGCTGAAATGGGAGCCCATGTCACCTGTATAGATATCGACCGGGAGAAAATAGAGAATCTTAAAAAGGGAAAAATTCCCATTTACGAACCTGGACTTGACGAACTCGTGAAAAGAAATGTGGCTGCCGGAAGGCTACATTTTTCCGTTTCGTTGGCAGAGACAATCGATGATGTTGAAGCTGTGTTTTGTGCTGTCGGCACTCCACCCGACAAGGACGGCAACGCCGATCTATCGGCTGTGATTGCTGTTGCACGCGATTTCGCCCGCAGTATAACTGATTTCTCGATTCTTGTGATTAAGAGCACCGTGCCGGTAGGCACATCGGCGAAAGTCAGAAAAGTGATAGAAGAGGAAATGAAAGAACGCGATGTCGACATTCCATTCGAAATGGCAAGCAACCCCGAATTTCTTAAAGAAGGAGCTGCTATTAAGGACTTCATGTCGCCCGACAGAGTGGTAATAGGAGTGGACGGCGAGAAGGCTAAAAATGTGATGCAAAGACTCTATCGACCGTTCCTTCTTAACAACTTCCGGGTTATTTTCATGGACATAACATCGGCAGAAATGACCAAATATGCAGCAAATGCCATGCTTGCAACGAGAATATCGTTTATCAACGACATAGCTAACCTTTGTGAGCTTACGGGGGCTAATGTCAATATGGTCAGAAAAGCAATAGGTGCCGATGCAAGAATTGGCAGCAAATTCCTTTATCCGGGGTGCGGATATGGCGGCTCTTGTTTCCCAAAAGACATACGGGCGCTTATCAACACCGGACTCGAACACGGCTACCGGATGAGAGTAATCGAAGCCGTGGAAGAGGTAAACGAAGATCAAAAACACATTCTATACAGGAAGCTCAAAAAGCACCTCGGCAGCCTTTCCGAGAAAAAAATAGCCATCTGGGGACTTGCTTTCAAACCGGAGACTGACGACATGCGCTTGGCACCATCACTAACTCTCATTAACGATATCAAGAAAGAAAATGCTTCAGTCAAAGTGTTCGATCCCGTCGCGATGGACGAGGCTAAAAAACTGTTAGGTGACAGTGTTGAGTACGCTCGTGATATCTATGACTGTGTGACCGATGCCGACGCTTTGGTTCTTGTTACGGAATGGAAACAATTCCGTCTGCCGGCATGGAAAACGGTAAAAAAATTGATGTCAGGCACTCTTGTCGTAGACGGACGCAATATTTTCGATAAAGCCGAACTCGACTCTTTAGGGCTCTGTTGCAGTCAGATAGGAAGTTAGAATCCCGTTAAAAAAAATTAATTAGGGAAGACGAACGATGTTCCGTCTTCCCTAATTTGTTATGAATTTTCAGTATTATTTGCTCAGACCGCAACCGGCGCACTTATTGGCTATTTCGGTAAAGAAGTCATTACCCTTATTGTCAACGAGGATAAATGCCGGGAAGTCCTCAACTTCGATTTTCCAGATGGCTTCCATACCCAATTCCGGATATTCGAGACATTCCACTTTCTTTATACTGTTCTGAGCCAGAATAGCAGCCGGCCCACCGATCGAACCGAGATAGAAGCCGCCATGTTTCTGGCAAGCATCCGTTACTTGCTTCGAGCGATTACCTTTAGCTATCATTACCATCGAACCACCGGCAGCCTGGAACTGATCGACATAAGAGTCCATTCGTCCTGCGGTTGTCGGGCCGAACGAACCCGATGGCAGTCCTTTGGGTGTCTTAGCCGGACCTGCGTAATAAATTGGATGATCTTTCAGATATTGAGGCATCGGTTCGCCACGGTCAAGACGTTCTTTGATCTTCGCATGAGCGATGTCTCTGCCAACGATTATCGTGCCTTTTAAAGAAAGGCGGGTCGACACAGGATATTTCGACAGTTCGTCGAGTATTTCATTCATCGGACGGTTAAGGTCTATCTTAACAACGTTGCCTTCACCTTCATTTCTGTATTTTTCCGGGATGAGCTCTGCGGGATTGTCATCCAATTTTTCTATCCACAGACCCTGGTCATTGATTTTCGCTTTGATATTGCGGTCGGCTGAACAACTCACACCCATACCGATAGGACACGATGCTCCATGGCGAGGCAGACGTATCACCCTGATGTCGTGCGCAAAATATTTGCCACCGAACTGAGCGCCAAGACCGATACGGTGAGCCTCTTCCAACAGCTGTTTTTCCAATTCAACATCGCGGAAAGCATGTCCTAACTCGTTGCCTTTTGTTGGCAGATGGTCGTAATATTTCACCGACGCTTTCTTCACTGTGTCAAGATTTTTTTCAGCCGAAGTGCCACCAATTACGAAAGCTATATGGTAAGGAGGACAAGCAGCCGTACCGAGACTCTTCATCTTTTCCACAAGGAAAGGCACCAAAGTCTTCGGATTAAGAATAGCTTTCGTCTCCTGATAAAGATAAGTCTTATTGGCAGAACCGCCGCCCTTGGCTACGAAAAGAAATTTATATTCCTTCCCGTCGATAGCATAGAGATCGATCTGAGCCGGCAGGTTGCATCCTGTATTCACTTCATCATACATCGTCAGCGGAGCGTTCTGCGAATAACGTAGGTTGTCCTCCGTATAAGTCTCATAAACGCCTTTGGAGAGTCTTTCTTCATCTCCTCCGCCCGTAAACACATACTGACCTTTCTTACCCATCACGATCGCCGTGCCGGTGTCCTGGCAGAAAGGAAGCTGTCCTTTAGTGGCCACATCGGCGTTTCGTAGCATAGTCAGAGCTACGAATTTATCGTTTTCACTTGCTTCGGGATCATCAAGAATTTTAGCTACCATGGCATTGTGTTCTCTTCTTAGCATGAACGAACAGTCATGCATGGCCTGTTTAGCCAATACTGTCAGAGCTTCCGGTTCCACAACAAGCATCTCGCGGTCGCCCCATTTCTCGGTCTTCACATAGTCCGATGTTAACAGATAATATTCAGTCGTATCCGGACCTAAGGGAAACATTTCCTGGTATTCAAAAGGTTTGGTTGGCATAGTTTAATTATTTATTGATTCTTTCAGGCAAAGATAAATAATTTAACATTAGCTTGAAAACTTTTTTACCTTTATTTGTGTTTTAATAAAAAACATTCGGAATCATGAAAAAATTTCTCACGGGAGTAGTCGCCGTAGCGACACTATTTTTAATTTCTTGCGAAAGCAAAACAAAGCTGGCCGATGATATTGCCGGCACGTGGTCAGGAACTCCTGAACGTCTGGACAGCACCGACGACGAAACTATCACTTCGGTCGAAACAATCAGCTTCATAAAAGACCAATCGGAAAAACCGGCTGGCGAATTGATCATTCAGTCTATGATTTCGGTCACCGGAGCGGTCCAACCCGACAGTATGCTCGTTCAGCCATACGCTCTCTCGGAAGCTGCTGTGGCTACTGCCCAAGGATCATGGACTGTCGTAGACGACGATGAAATATCCATCTCCATCGATCCTCAATCTGTGAAGGTTAGTATCGACCCCGATGCTGTGTCATACAACGACAATGTATTCACCGACGCTCAGAAAGCGATGCTCGACTCTATCCGTCCCTCTGTGGCAGCGGATCTTCAGTCTAAGATCACAAAATATCTCACCGACAGATTCGTATCTGTCAACCATCTCGACGACGTGAAAGTCAAAGGAAATCTTCTGAAATTTGAGATTGGGCGCAAACATTTCGTCCTCTCCAAACAAGGAGACTGATTTTGACATAATTATATCTTATACCGTTCTATAATTTCCCCTCTTCTCTCCTTATTTTCATAAGGATAGCCGGAAAAATCAACGATAAGGCCGCGACGATATAAGGCGCGGTTTTTCCCGTGTTTTCAGGTTCGGCGAGCGAGACAGCGAGCATTAAACCCGTATATAACAACCCTGCCATTACGAAAGCCGGAAGTTTCCACCCGATTTTCAATCCGAACAGACGACGGCATACTGTCACATATATCAAGATGTCGATTGAGTAGATCAACGACAGTGCTATGCCCAGCCCGATTAAACCTCCAAAATAGAACCCCGCTACGAGACCCGTCAAATTGAGCACATTCAGGGCAACGACCTCAAGTTTGAAATATAGCCTGCGGTTTGCCTTTGCCAACGCTATGTAGCCCAGCGGATAAGAAACTGCTTTGATTACCATCGCGAAAGAAAACCATTTGAGAACAGGAAGTATCAGAAGAAACTCATCGGTCAGTAAGATCTTTACGGCTATTTCCGAAAATGCCATCACTAAACACATAATCGGAACTGTGAGACCCACGCCTATAAAGATCTGGTTCTCTACCAATGTATTCATATCTTCGGCTTCGGACCGAGAAAGACGGGGATAATAATCAACCGACATTGCGGCGAAAACAACGGCACTGATCTGCCAGATGATATTATAGGCACTTTGATATGATCCCACGTCATCGATACCGCCTATACCTCTCACAAACGAAATCACTATAAAATTGGATACCGCAGTCATTATACCGCCTATAAAAAGCACGATTCCCGATTTCAGTGTGCCGGAAATCACCCCACGGTTATCCCACGCGGTCCTAAACGGCGATATCCTGACTTTGACCACTCTCGACGTGTAGAACTTCAGAGAAAGAAAAGTTGCCGCCGACGCTATTATTAAAGCCCACACGATTCCCTTCATTCCCAATAACCAATAGAACGGTAAGCCCGTGAGTACACCCGTTACCGAACCTACGATAGAAGCTCTGTACAAAGGTTTGACTTGATTGAGTCCCTGCAACAAAGTCAGCTCGCCGGCTCCTTTAACGGCGAACCACACCAACAACGACAGATATACGAAATCCAACGTATGGCCGTAATCGGCGAATGAGATGAAACTCAAAATCGGACTAAGCAACAGACAGATTACTGCTCCGCATAGTGCCGCCACGGAAAAAAAACGCTTTATAAGAGAGATGAGAAAGTCCCTTTTTTCCTTTTCATGCTCTTTGGCGATATCCTTCACGGCGGCAAGTGGCAAGCCTGCCGAAGCAAGCTGTTGGATCCATGATGTCGCCGTCCAATAGATCGACGACAGACCCGTTCCCGCAAGACCCACAAAAAGAGCTACGATTTTACCCTTTATTAAAGTCATCAGAATATGCACTATTTGAGTCCCTCCCATTAGGAAAGTATTTCGGAGTAGAGACACAAAATTTCTTGCGTTTTCTGATTTTTCTGCTTTTTCCAAGTGCTTCCGATGCGGTTTGATAAACAATCTTAATGCAAAGTTAAGCAATTTTTAAAATCGTCCGTGTGGATAATCAGGTAATTGTGATTAAATTTGCACCTGCATTTAAACGAAAGGATTTTGAAGAAAAATTTAGCAATCCTCGGAAGTACCGGTTCGATTGGGACGCAAACACTCGACATTGTCGACAGATATCCCGATTTATATTCTGTCGCCATAATCTCTGCCAATTCAAATGTCGACAAACTTATCGAACAGTCCCTCAGATATCGGCCCGCGCTTGCTATTATTGCCGACAAATCAAAATATAGTGCCCTTAAGGGAGCGCTTGAAGGAACCGGAATCGAAACCGCTGCCGGTGCCGAAAGTCTTGTCGAAGCTATGAAAAGAGACGACTTCTCCCTTCTTGTCGCCGCAACGGTCGGCTATTCCGGACTGGAACCTACCGTGGAGGCTATTCGTCAAGGGAAAGAGATCGCATTAGCTAACAAGGAGACGCTCGTCGTTGCCGGAGAGCTGATCACCGATATGTTGAAGCATTCGCGATCTTTTATCATCCCCGTCGATTCCGAGCACTCGGCTATCTATCAATGCCTTCGGGGAGAAGAAGCAGGATCTGTCAAAAGGCTTCTTATCACGGCCTCCGGAGGTCCCTTCCTGAACTGTTCCGAAGAGCAACTTCGCCACGTCACTGTAGAACAGACGCTTAACCACCCCAGATGGAAAATGGGCAGAAAGATTACCGTCGACTCCGCCACACTTATGAACAAAGCTTTCGAAATTATAGAGGCTCGTTGGCTATTCGGCATAAACCCCGATCGCATTAAGGCTCTGATTCATCCCCAGTCGATAGTCCATTCGATGGTCGAATTCAACGACGGTGCCGTAAAAGCTCAGCTGGGAACACCCGACATGCATATCCCTATAGCCTATGCGCTCAGTGGAGGTAAACGTCTTCCCCTTGGGGACAATGCTCTCCGCCTCGAACATTTCAGTTCGCTCACTTTCTCCGAGCCCGACACAAAGCGTTTCCCTTGTCTTGATTTGGCTTACGAAGCACTCCGTAAGGGAGGCACATCCGCTTGTGTCATCAATGCTGCCAACGAAATCGCCGTTCAGGCTTTCCTTGAAGGCAAAATCCCCTTTCTTCAGATCTACAACGTCATCGAAAGCACACTCTCCCTCATACCTGATATCAAACGTCCCGACCTCGACGACTATATTGCCGTTAACTCCCAGGCCAGGGCTATCGCCGCCGAGAAGGTGGAACATTTAATTTCCTAACAAAAAACATTCTTATTTTAATGGAAGCATTCTTAATCAAAGCCGCACAACTCATAGCCGCACTCGCATTTCTCGTCATAATCCACGAGTTCGGCCACTACATCATAGCACGCGCTTTCGGAATCAAGGTCGAAAAATTCTACCTTTTCTTCAATCCATGGTTTTCGGTCGCTAAATGGAAACCGAAAAAGAAAAAACCGAAATTCGATAAGGACGGTAACGAAAAAGCATCGTGGAGAGACACGGAATACGGCATAGGATGGCTGCCTCTCGGAGGTTATGTTAAGATCGCCGGGATGATCGACGAATCCATGGACAAGGAGCAGATGGCTCAACCCGAGCAGCCCTGGGAGTTCCGTTCAAAACCGGCTTATCAGCGGTTGCTCGTCATGCTCGGAGGCGTGATATTCAATTTTGTCCTCGCTATCATCATCTATGCAGGTATCGCTTGGCATTGGGGCGCTAAATATATTCCGCTTGAATCTGCCTACGAAGGAATGGACTTCGTGGAGGCAGCTCATGAAGCCGGATTCCGTGACGGAGATATTCCCCTTGAGGCTGATGGACAAAAACTATTCGCAAACGACAACTACAGCCTCAAAATGGCGGAAGCCAAATCGGTAAAGGTTCTCCGCAACAAGCGCGACACAGTCGAAATAGCTATTCCTGAAAATTTTATTTTCCGTCTCAACGACGACAAAGGTTTTATGACCTACCGAATACCCGTCTTCATCGCGCAGGTTCAGCCTGGCAGTCCTGCTGCTAAAGCTGGATTGAAGGAGGGAGACAGAATAATAGCTGTCGACACGGTTTCAACTCCGTCGTTTACCGAACTGGTGCCCGCGCTTGAAAAATATGCCGGAAAGCAGACAAATGTCACATACCTCCGTGATGGCAACAGTGTCACCACCACGGTAACACCGACCGATGGTGGCAAGCTCGGATTTGCCCTAAAATCGGCCACCGATGTCTATCCCACCGTTACCGAGCACTATACCTTCTTCCGTTCTATACCTAAAGGATGGGAAATTGGAACCGGCACTCTTTCCAACTATGTCGGTTCGATGAAATATGTCTTCACATCGGAAGGTGCACAGAGCATCGGAGGGTTCGGCGCGCTCGGAAATCTTTTTCCCGACCGCTGGAATTGGCTCAGTTTCTGGGAAATCACCGCTTTCCTCTCTGTCGTCCTCGCCTTTATGAACATCATTCCTATTCCCGGTCTTGACGGCGGCCACGTTATGTTCCTCATCTATGAAGTCATATCCCGTCGTAAACCGAACGAAAAAGTACTCGAGTACGCCCAATACGCGGGAATGGCCTTCCTTCTGCTTCTACTTGTCTACGCCAACGGAAACGACATTGTCCGGGCATTTATCAAATAGCACGTCCCATGAATTACGATATCATACGATTGAAGAAAGGAAAGGAGGAGTCTCTGCGCCGATTCCATCCTTGGGTATTTTCCGGTGCAATAGCCTCTATGCCGCCTGAGCTCGAAGAAGGAACGATCGTAACGGTTCTATCCTACGACGGCAACGTTCTCGGCACTGGTCACTACCAGAAAGGGAGTATTGCCGTAAGAATGCTTCGTTTTGACGATGCCCCAATCGACAGCGCATTCTATTCCGACCGTATCGCCGAAGCTTGGAATCTCAGAAAAGCCGCCGGAATTATCAACGATCGTTCCGACTGCTATCGGCTTATCCACGGCGAAGGTGATTTCCTACCCGGCCTCATCGTCGACGTCTATGGTGCTACAGCTGTAATGCAGGCACATTCACCCGGTATACATCTTTCAAGAAAGATCATTGCCGAAAGCCTCGTAAATCTCCCGGGATTGGGGCTGAAAAACATTTTCTATAAGTCGGAAACCACCCTCCCCTTCAAAGCCGGGCTCGAACCGGCCGACGGTTATCTTATCGGAAATTTCGAGACCGATGTTGCTAAAGAAAACGGGCTCCTCTTCCATGTCGACTGGCTCAAAGGACAGAAGACAGGATTTTTCATCGATCAGCGCGACAACAGGGCTCTTCTGCGCCAATATAGCTGTGGCAAAGATGTGCTTAACATGTTTTGCTATACGGGAGGCTTCTCTGTCTACGCGCTTAAGGGTGGCGCACGAAAAGTAGTCTCGGTCGATAGTTCGGCCAAGGCTGTATCGCTTACCGAACGGAACATCTCGTTGAATTTCCCCGAATCGGCTCCCCATACAGCTATTGCGATGGACGCATTCAAATATCTCGACGATATGGCCGACGGTGAGTTCGATCTCATCGTTCTCGATCCCCCCGCTTTCGCCAAGCATAGAAGTGCCATTCCAAATGCTCTTAGAGGATATCAGAAACTCAACCTCAAAGCATTCAAAAAAATCAGAAGAGGAGGTATCGTCTTCACATTTTCATGCTCACAGGCCATCTCGAAGGAGCAGTTCCGACTCGCTGTCCTCTCGGCGGCGGTCGATTCAGGAAGGAAAGTCAGAATACTCCATCAGCTCACTCAACCTGCCGATCATCCTGTCAATATCTACCATCCCGAAGGTGAATATCTGAAAGGGCTCGTATTACACATCGATTAATGAGAAAATCAAAACAATTTTCATATCATGAATAAAAACTCTTTCAAAGCGATAGTCGCCGCTATCGTCATTTCTTTAACAACTAACGCAATGGCTCAGCAAAAAGATTTCAATTATGTTGTCGACCGATTCGCCGACATCGAGGTACTTCGATACAAAGTGCCTGATTTCGAAAATCTCTCGCTTAATCAGAAACTGCTCGTCTACAACCTCACCGAAGCCGCTCTCGCCGGCAGAGACATCCTTTGGGATCAGAACGGAAAATTCAATCTTGCTATTCGCGATCTGATCGAAAACATTTACAAGAACTACAAGGGCGACAGAAACGATCCGCAATTCCTCGCGCTCGAAAAATATCTCAAACAGATCTGGTTCGCAAACGGAATCTACCATCATTACTCGATGGATAAATTCACACCCGAATTTTCTAAAGATTTCCTGAAAAGACAGATCAATCTGCTCCCCGCCGATAAGAAACCGGCCGACAAGGAAACCCAGGAAACTCTCGTCGAAGTCATCACCAATCCTTACTTTGTCAAAAAGAAAGTCAATCAGGCTGAAGGTGAAGATCTGATATTAACGTCGGCTACTAATCTTTACGACGGAGTTACACAGAGAGAAGTCGAAGAGTTCTACTCAGCTCTCAAAGACACCACAGATACTCATCCCGTCATGTACGGACTCAATCGCCGTGTAACTAAAGACCCGTCCGGCAAGGTGATCGAACAGGTTTATCGACTCGGTGGACTCTACTCCCCTGCTATCGAAAAAATAATCTCCCATCTCGAAGAAGCGCTCAAATATGCGGAAAATCCTCAGCAGGCCAAAGTCATCTCTGAACTCATTAAATATTATAAGACTGGCGATCTACGCGATTTCGACACGTATTCAATTTCTTGGGTCGGCGACACCGACTCAAGGGTGGATTTCATCAACGGATTTATTGAAAGCTACGACGATCCGCTCGGAATGACTGCCAACTTTGAATCTATTGTAAACTTCAAGAACCTTGAAGCTTCTCACAGAACCGAAACTCTCAGCGACAGCGCTTCCTGGTTCGAAGCTCACTCGCCCGTCGATCCTCGTTTCAGAAAAGACGAAGTCAAAGGAGTTACTGCTAAAGTCATTACGGCTGCAATTCTTGCCGGAGATGCTTATCCCGCTACACCTATCGGCATCAACTTACCAAACTCTAACTGGATTCGAGCCGAACACGGTTCTAAGTCCGTTACGATCGAAAATATCACTCAAGCCTACGACGAAGCCTCTCATGGCAATGGATTCAACGACGAATTCATACCCGATGCCGCCACAAGAGAGCTGATCGACAATTATCTGTTTATCACCGACAACCTCCACACTGACCTCCACGAGTGTCTCGGACACGCTTCCGGCAGACTGCTTCCCGGAGTTGACCCCGACGCGTTAAAGGCCTACGGTTCTACTCTCGAAGAAGCCAGAGCCGACCTTTTCGCTCTTTATTATCTTGCCGACCCGAAAATGATCGAACTCGGACTCATCAGCGACCCCGACGCTTACAAGGCACAATATTATAAATATCTTCTTAATGGCCTCATGACTCAGCTCATGCGTATCGAACCCGGCAAAAATGTCGAGGAAGCACACATGCGTAACCGCAAGCTAATCAGCGAATGGGTGCTCGAAAAAGGTGCATCCAATGGTGTCCTATCACTTTCTAAAGTAAACGGAAAAACCACGCTCACTGTCAACGACTATCCCGCTGTGCGTGAACTTTTCGGACAGCTGCTCGGCGAAATCCAGCGTATTAAGAGCGAAGGCGATTATGAAGCCGGTAAAAATCTTGTCGAAACTTATGGAGTGAAAGTCGATCCGCAACTCCACAACGAAATACTCGAACGCTATTCCCATCTTTCTATTGCCCCATACAAAGGATTTGTAAACCCTGTCTATACTCTCGTTGTCGACAATGCTGGAAATCCCGTTGATGTTACGGTGGCTTACGATGAAGGATATATCGACCAAATGTTCAGATATTCCGACAAATATTCCACATTGCCACGCTAAACGGACAAACACATAAAAAACAATCGGGCTGTCATCGCGACAGCCCGATTGTTTTAACCTTAAATCTAATACCATGAAAAAACACAGTGCAAAATAGTAATTACACTAATAGAACATCTCTGCTGTTAGGATAGTTCAGACCCTTTTTAATATTTAACATTTTTTAATGAGCTCTTTTTCAACTCATTTTTTATTTTTGCGGAGGAAATACATTCACATATCTTATGAGTAAAAGAATTTTGGTTATTGACGACGAGGAAGCCCTTTGCGAAATCCTCAGGTACAATCTCGAAAAAGAAGGTTACGAAGTAGATTGTGCTTATAGTGCTGAAGAAGCATTGACTAAGAACCTGGTATCCTATTCACTGCTGATGGTGGATATCATGATGGAAGAAATGAGCGGATTCGATTTCGCTAAAAAAGTTAGGAACAACCCAGCCACGGAAAACATACCTATCATTTTCTGCTCCGCACTCAACGGAGAGGATGATACCGTCATGGGACTTAATATCGGAGCCGACGATTATGTGACTAAACCTTTCGTTATTACAGAAGTACTGGCTCGCGTCAGAGCCGTTCTGCGTCGTAGTCAGATGTTCGCGCCTGTCGAAAACGAAAACGAAGCCACTATCTACGAACCCGATATCACTTTCCACGATCTCAGAATCGACAGAAACGAGAAACTTGTCTTTCTCGACGGACAGGAACTCAACCTCACTAAAACCGAGTTCGATATCCTCCTTTTCCTTCTCACTCACAGAAATAAAATCTATTCCAGAGAAGAACTGATTAAAAACATCTGGTCTGCGGACGTAGTCGTTACTAACCGCACTATCGACACTAACATCGCACGCTTAAGAAAGAAAATCGGAACTTACGGAAATAATATTGTGACACGCCTCGGATTCGGATATGGCTTCAAAGAATCGGTTTAACTACCGGATGAGACTCTTTATCCCCATGATCGGGATAATGTGGCTCATCATCGCTCTACTTATCTTCTATCAATATAAAAGAGAGGTAGCTTACCGTACGGAAGAAGTTAAGAAACAGCTTGACATCGTCGACAACCGTATCATCAATGCTTACAACAAAGGCATTGATCTTCGACCCTTCATGAACTTCCTTAGTGAATACTTCACCGACACTATGTTCGATGAAGTTTCAGTTTGTGTTTATGATAAGGACGGTAATCTGATGTACAATGTCGGGACGCCCGTCATTCAGGACTTCTCGGAAGCTGCCAACAGAGCCGAATTCATACAGGCAAAAACAAGCGGAGAAGGTAGTGACATTATTCGCAAGGGTGACTCTATGTTCTTCTATTCCGCTCTCATGAGTGACGATGGAGAAATTCTCGTACACACTACGATGCCCTATACCGTTTCGCTTATTGATGCCATCGGCGCACATCCACAGTTCTGGCTCATCTTGGCTCTATTCGTGATTGTCGCCACTGCTATTTGCTATTACTTCACCCATCTTATCACACGAAACGTTACTCTGCTCAAAGACTTTGCAGAAAAAGCCGCTAACGACCAAGAAATTATTGAGGACGAGGATTTCCCTCACGACGAACTGGGTGACATCTCCCGGCAGATTGTAAAACTCTATAGGGACAAGGACGAAGCCGTTCGACGCGTCGAACGAGAACATTCCGTCGCCTTGAACGCCATTGAGGAAAAAGCCCGAATTAAACGTAATCTAACAAACAACATTAACCACGAGCTCAAAACACCCGTCGGAATCATTAAGGGATATATGGACACGATTATGGCTAATCCCGATATGGACGAAAAAACTAAGACCCGTTTCATGAGCCGTATTCAGGAAAACATCGAACGACTTTGTTCTCTTCTCAACGATGTTTCGACCATGACAAGGCTCGAAGACGGCTCCGGAAATATCCCTGTCACCGAAATTGATTTCCATGACCTCGTGTTTACACTTGAAAACGACCTCGTCGAATCGGGAGTCACCGAAAACATGCAGTTCAATTTCAATCTTCCGTTAAACTGTAGGGTAAAGGGAAATGCCACATTACTCGGAGGAATGGTATCGAATCTCGTCAAAAATTCCGTCAAATACTCGAAAGGAACATATATGACACTCGATCTGGTTGTCGAGTCAGAAAACTATTATACATTCAGATTCACCGACAACGGAACTGGAGTCGACCCCGAACATCTTCCTCATCTTTTCGAAAGATTCTATCGCATAGATGCCGGACGTTCACGCAAAAGCGGAGGAACTGGATTGGGACTGCCTATAGTCAAAAACACTGTAGAAGCTCTTGGAGGAACGATCTTCGTACACAACGGAACCGAAGGTGGACTCGAGTTTGTCTTCACGCTGGAAAAATGGAATGATGCGGAATCTTAAAATTTAACATCTTCGACATAACATTGTCACACAATCGTAACACATCTTTAGAAAATACCTTTTAACTTTGCATCGTATTCAAGAAAACAAATATCGCTTAGATAATAAGATATAAAATCAATACCCAATCCAATAAAAGCATTTTTGCAACCATAGTAATTAGATAGTAATTAGTTTTAGTGAAATATGCGGTGTGTCGGGTGACACGCCGCATTTTTTTTATTCCTCATTTAATCTAATCATATTGACTCACCATATTCACATATTAACTTCACTTAACAATTCAATACCCATCTTTTTATCGAATCATCGCGTTACTTATCCCGCAAATTTATGTACTTTTGCACTCGGAAACGCAATGCGTTTGCATACTTATATTTCATTTTAAACGTATCATAGCTTAACTATATGGATAAGAGAGTCATGGATTCGGCTGCTGATAACATTAGAGTGCTTTCAGCTGTCATGGTCGAAAAAGCAAAATCCGGGCATCCCGGAGGATCTATGGGAGGAGCTGATTTCGTAAACGTCCTCTACTCAAAATTCCTTGTAACGGATCCCGATGACCCAACTTGGATTGCAAGAGACAGATTCTTTCTCGATCCGGGACATCAGTCACCCATGCTCTACAGTGTCCTCGCATTGACTGGAAAATATACCATCGACCAGCTCAAACAGTTCCGACAGTGGGGAAGTGTAACACCGGGGCACCCCGAACTCGACCCGCTTAGAGGAGTGGAAAACACTTCCGGACCGCTCGGACAGGGACACACTATGGCTGTTGGAGCGGCAATCGCCGAACGATTCCTGCAGGCCAGATTCGGAGATTGGATTTCACATAAGACTTACGCATTCATTTCCGACGGCGGCATACAGGAAGAGATTTCTCAGGGAGCTGGCAGAATAGCCGGATTCCTCGGACTCAGCAACCTCATAATGTTCTACGACTCTAACAAAGTTCAGCTCTCTACCGACGTCGACGCTGTCGACACTGAAGACTACGCCGCAAAATATCGTGCTTGGCATTGGCACGTCATTGAAATCGACGGTAACGACCCCGAACAGATTGCCGAAGCGCTGAGAAAAGCAAACGCCGAAAAACACAAACCCGTGTTGATTATCGGAAATACCGTCATGGGAAAAGGATGTCTCACCTCCGATGGAAAGAACTTTGAAGGACAATGCAGCACTCACGGTCAGCCCCTGAGCAAAAGCGGAGCAGATGTAAGTAAAACGATTGAAAATCTTGGAGGAGATCCTGAGAATCCGTGGATCATTCGACCCGAGGTCAGCAAACTCTACGCCGACAGAAACGAGGAGTTGAGGCAAATAGTCGCTCAGAGAAAACAACTTCAGAAAAAATGGGCTGAAGAAAATCCCGCGAAGGCTCTCGAGCTCAAGAACTTCATCGAAATGAACCTTCCGCAGATCGACTACAAGGCGATCGTACAGGGTGCCAACCAGGCCACAAGAACTGCATCGGCTAAAATACTTGCCGAACTGGGCAAGAAAATCAAAAACATGATTGTTTCGAGTGCCGACCTTGCTAACAGCGACAAAACGGAAGCTTTCCTCAAGGAAACCGGAGCATTCAAGGCCGGAGACTTCTCCGGAGCATTCCTGCACGCCGGTGTGGCTGAACTTACCATGGCATCGATTATGAACGGCATAGTGCTCCATGGAGCCATGATAGCTGCTTGCGGCACTTTCTTCGTATTCTCCGATTACATGAAACCCGCCGTTCGCCTCGCTGCCCTTATGCAGTTACCCGTCAAGTACATCTGGACTCATGATGCGTTCCGCGTGGGAGAAGACGGACCCACTCATGAACCAGTCGAGCACGAAGCTCAGATTAGGCTTCTCGAACAGATGAAAAACCCCGACGGAACACGCTCCTTGCTCGTTCTCCGTCCCGCTGATAGTGCTGAAACAACTGTGGCGTGGGAGATGGCTATGGAAAACAAGAAAACGCCTACAGCACTCATTCTCACCCGACAGGATGTCACTGACATACCTGCGCCCGGGGATGGCGACAGGTATCAGGCTGCCCGCGGAACTCTCCGTGGGGGATATGTTGTCAAAGATTTCAACGGCAACCATGATGTGACACTGGTCGGAAACGGTTCGGAAGTATCACTCCTTTACGCTGTTGCAGAACTGTTGCAGGCTGAGGGAATCGGTGCGAGAGTGGTCAGTGTCCCCTCTATCGGTCTCTTCCTTGACCAGAGCGAAGACTATCGAAACAGCGTCATTCCGCGAGGCATCCCGGTTTTCGGACTCACTGCAGGCATACCCACCACTCTTTGGCAAGTCGTGGGGTCCGACGGATTCATCTACGGACTTGAACGCTTCGGAGCATCGGCGCCGTTCAAAGTGCTTGATGAAAAATTCGGATTTACACCTGAGAACATTCTTCAACAGGTTCGTAACTTCATCGGAGCTGGGAAGTTAGCCTCTTTATAACCAATATGTCAATGTTCGACGATCTTTTGTCTTGACATGTTTCCCAAATGACTCAAGGCGAAACATGACCTCTGCAAAAGAACCGTCGCAAAGTTACAACGCATTTGAACCCATCATCTGCGAATTTGGCCTATACTCTAAAAGTTGCCCACCCTTCTCAACTGATTTTTTATCTGATTCCCAGCAAATTGACATTTTTTCGCCATAAAACTTTAACATTATTTAATCTACCTGGCACAAAAACTCTCTGAATTTAACCTGACCTTAAATTTAGGCAGCCCATTTTTCACTACAATACGTTTCCTTTTCTTCCGAAAAAATGCTATTTTTGCATTGCAAAACAACGGAAAAAGCTATTTTGAGATTCTCTCAGCTATATATTATCCTTACTTTCTGTCTCATCTGGGTTGTAACTCCCGCTCGATCAGTAAGCAACCCTCAAATTCCGGACAATTTTCTCCCGACGGACTCTATTTTGGCCGCCGAAGCCGATTCAATCGCTGCCGCTGGCATCGACTCCATACTCATTGCCCCTGCCGATACACTGACGGATAGCCTTTTAACGACTGCTTCTACCGCTCACGCAAGACAGGACAGGGTTCGTATTCAATCCGACACCACACAACAATTTGGTCCCGGATTGCAATTGACCGACAAAAAGTCCTCAGGAGGGGTGAAACGCATCAACCGCGTGAAAACCGACCTAAACACCACTGTCGATATCATAGCTAAAGACTCAATGGTGATCGTCGGCCGTAACAACGCCCTCCTCTACGGGGAAAGTACAGTTACTTATGGCCCTCAACAGATTGACGCAGATGAAATTCGTGTCAACATGGAAACATCCACGGTCTATGCTGTAGGGCGTCCTGACTCGCTCGGCGAAATTCAGGGAAATCCCGTTTTCGTCGACAACGGCACTTCCTACGAAGCCAAAACCATGGAATACAACTTCAAAACCGAAAAAGGTATTATCACCGACATAATTACCCAACAGGGAGAAGGCTATCTCACCGGAGGAAGGGCTAAAAAAATCGACGACAACACTTTCTTCATCCAGGACGGAAAATACACCACCTGCGACGACCACGAAAATCCTCACTTCTACTTCCAGTTGACTAAAGCCAAAGTCCGTCCGAAAAAAGACGTCGTCGTCGGACCGGCTTATCTTGTGCTTGCTGGTGTACCACTCCCCCTCGCCGTACCCTTCGGCTACTTCCCTTTCTCTGAAAAATATTCTTCCGGAATCATCTTCCCGAGCTTTGGAGAAGACTATAACAGAGGGTTCTATCTCAGCAACGGTGGATATTACTTTGCCATTTCCGATAATATCGACCTCGCTCTGACTGGAGAATTATACACCAAAGGATCATGGGGAATACAGGCACAGTCCGGTTATGTCAAGCGATATAAATTTTCAGGATCATTCAACCTCAGCTACCTCAAAACCATCCTCGGCGACAAAGGTGCTCCCGATTATTCGGCAATGACTAACTTTCAGGTTCTCTGGACTCATTCTCAAGACTCTAAAGCCAACCCGAACCTCAGTTTCTCGGCCTCCGTCAATTTCTCTACTTCCGGATACTCGCGAAACGATCTCAACAGTTATTACAGTAATTCGTTCACAGAGAACACAAAAAGCAGTACCATCAACATGACTTACCGTCCACCGGGTTCGAAATGGTCATTCTCAACTACGGCAAGCATATCGCAACGCACTCAGGACTCTACTCTGACAGTTTCATTCCCGAACGTCACCGTGACGATGTCGCAGATCACCCCTTTCAAACGTAAAATTGCCATTGGTAAAGAAAAATGGTATGAAAAAATCAAACTCTCCTATTCCGGAGTGTTTAACAACTCATTGACAGCGCAGCAAAACCAATTCTTCAAGAAAAACCTCATCAAAGACTGGAGAAACGGAATGAGACACAGCGTGCCTATTTCCGCTACATTCAACATCTTCAACTACATCAATGTCACCCCTTCAGTCACACTCAACGACCGAATGTACACGTCGAAAATTCGACGCCAATGGGATCCTAATGCGTCGGTTGAAGTGATGGACACGACCTATAGCTTCTACAACGTCTGGGATTTCACCGCTTCCGTTTCAATGGATACGAAAGTCTATGGTTTTTTTCAGCCACTCGGATTTCTCGGGAAAAAAGTCAAAATGATTCGACACGTCATGACACCCACGATTTCATTCTCCGGTTATCCTGATTTCAGCTCGCCATTCTTCGGTTATTACGGAACATACGAATATCCCGATGCTAACGGTGTGATGCAGACACGCAAATATTCCATGTTCCCCAACGGACTTTTCGGAGTCCCGAGCCAGGGTCGTCAGGGTTCCGTATCATTCTCTTTGGCCAACAACCTCGAAATGAAACTACGAAGCGACAACGATTCCATAGGCGAACGAAAAGTTTCGCTCATCGAAAATCTCTCGATTAGCCAAAGCTATAACTTCGCAGCCGACTCTCTTCGATGGAGTAATATCAACACTTCATTACTCATCAAGTTGATGAAAGGATTCAACCTCAACCTGTCCGCCACTTGGGATGTCTATACTTACCAGCTCAACTCTTCCGGTAACCCCGTCAGAGTCAACCGCACCAGGCTCCAAGCCGGAAAAGGACTTGCAAAACTTTCATCCACAGGTACATCCTTCTCATATACTCTCTCCAACGATACTTTCAAAAAGTTTAGAAAAGGAAATTCCGACGATAACAACGCCGAGTCTAACAACACCGATGCCGAATCACCCCCGGGGAGGGGAAACACTGCTGCTGAAAGAAACCGAAGCACGTCAAAAAACGGCATGCAATTCAATCCCGACGGCTACATGAAATGGGAAGTCCCATGGAGTCTGACTTTTAACTACTCCATCGGATACGCCTACGGAAACTTCAACAAGAAGAAAATGGATTATGACGGAAAAATAACGCAAAATCTCAGTTTTTCAGGAAATATACGACCCACTACTAACTGGAATTTCAGCTTCAATGCAAGCTATAGCTTTGAGCTAAAGAAAATTGCGTACATGAACCTCAACATTAGCCGTGATCTGCACTGCTTCTCCATGAGAGCGAGCATCATTCCCGTCGGACCGTACAAGAGCTACAATTTCCACATCTCCGTGAACTCTTCATTACTTTCCGACCTCAAATACGACAAACGCTCGTCGGTCAGAAATGGTGTAACCTGGTATTAAAGATTCTTTATGTGGCGGAAAATTAGAAAAATAACCTTCTGGACATTGACTTCGATCATCCTTCTGATCGTAGCTCTTGTCCTGCTTCTTTATTTCCCGCCGTTTCAAAACTGGGTCAAAGATATTGCTCTCAAAGAGGTCAATAAAGCCACTGGGATGGAAATTTCAGTGGGACACATCCGTCTCAAGTTCCCGCTTTCGCTTACCGTTGACGACGTCTGCGTTATTGAGGCTACTGGCGATACAATGCTGACTGCAGCCGAAGCCAATGTAAGCGTCCGCTTCATGCCTTTGCTCAAAGGGGAAATCGATGTCAATGGAGCCGATCTCACAGATGCTTTCTATCAGCTTGGAAATCGTGATTCAGCAATTTGGATCAGGGCTGACATTGACAAATTCAACCTCGATCTCGCATCCCTCGATTTCGGAAAAGGCTTGATTGATGTCGACAAGGCTTTGCTTGACGGAGGAGATGTTATGTTGATTCTCAAGGACACCATTACGGAAGAGAAGACCGACACCACAGCATCAAGCCCTCTGAGGATCACAGCAGGTGACATTCGTTTGCGCAACATCCGCTACCGAATGACTATGCTGCCCGTAATCGATTCACTGACTGCCGATATTCCTCTGGCTGTCCTACAAAATGGAATTGTCGATCTCGGAGAAAGGAAAATTTCTGCGAGCCTGCTTTCGGTCGATTCTGTCGAAGCGTTCTACTTTACTCCCTCTGCCGAATATCTTGCTCATCATCCACCAGCTACGGAGGATAAAGTTATTGAAGAAACACCCGATTCACTTTTATGGGAAATAACTGCAGATAAAATCCAACTCACTGGCAAAAAAGCAGTTTACGCAGTGGCCGGAGTCCGTCCGCTACCTGGACTTGATTTCAACTACCTCGAAGCTAACGACATATCTATCTCCATAGATTCATTTTATAATCGAGGGACTTCAATCACAGTTCCGCTTACCGCACTCAAAGCTACCGAAAGATGCGGCATTTCACTCGACGCGACTGGAGTTTTCTCCATGGATTCGCACTTAATGAGTGCCGAAAACTTCAAGATCCGAACCGGGCACTCCGACATTTTTCTCGACGCATCGATGGGAATGGGCGATCTGACAAAGGATCCCTCTGTCCCTCTTGCCGTCTTTGCCAAAGGTACGATTGGCAAAGGCGACATTATTGCAGCTTTCCCTACCATTGCTAAAATGATACCCTCTTTTGCCTCGCGCAATCTTGAGCTTGACCTGGACATAAGGGGTACCACTGCGGCACTTGACGTAAAGAAATTTTCACTCGCCTTCTCCCCACTTATTCAGCTCAATGCCGGCGGAAAAGTTTTCAATGTTATGGATTTCAATCGCTTGGGAGGTAATGTATGGCTGAAGGGCAGTTTCAGGGAGCTCGACAAGATGAAAACTCTCTTCCTCGATAAACAGATGGCACAGGAAATTAACATACCTGCTATCACACTCGACGGTAAAGTTGATTTCCGACCGGGTGAAATTGCCGGCATGTTGAAAGCTACGGCTGATGACGGACGAATAGCAGCCGATGCTTCCTGGATTCAGCGGATAGAAGGATACGATGTCTCCCTACAGGTCGACAGTTTCCCTGTCGGCAAAATTATGCCGTCACTCGGAATCGGAGATATTACGGCTTCTCTCAATGCCAAAGGCCAAGGCTTTGATGTTTTCTCTCCTAAGACCTTCGTTCATGCCAATGTCGACATTGTCAAGGCTGAGATTATGAAGCATGTTTATACCGACATTACACTCGAAGCCAATCTCGAAAACGGAGACTATAACATCGAACTCGTTTCCAATAATCCTGAAGCCGAATTCGACATTGAAGGCTCAGGAACCTTCTCAAAAGAAGAAATTACATGGAAAATTCGGGGTGACATCGAGAACCTCGACTTATTGGAGTTAGGATTATCGGAAACGCCTAATGACGGCGCTGTTATGATAGACACATACGGATCTATTAACGTTAGCGACAGAAACTTGGATGGGCGTATAACAATCGACGATCTTGACTGGACTCTTGATGATCGTCGACTGTCAGCCGACAGAATCGATGCCGACATCAGTGCTTCCGACTCACTCGCATTCCTGACATTACATTCCGGAGACCTGGATGTGAGACTTGCTTCACTATCACCCATCGACACTTTGCTTAACAAAATAACCCTTCTTCCGGCTGTCATTGACACTATGGTGGTTCATCGCAGCATTGATGTCGACCGGCTTCAGAAAGCAATTCCCAACATAGATGTCAACATTACAGCAGGAACATCCAACATCCTTCAGGACTATCTTCTGCAGTCGGACATGGGATTCCAAAATGCATCTTTCTCTTTCAGAAACGACTCATTACTTTCACTCGACACAAAAGTCATAGGATTGACATCCAAGGATATGCGAATCGATACAATATCTTTTGGTGCTGTTCAACACGGGAAATTCCTTGCTTTCACCGGAGCAATGAACAATCGCCCCGGCATAATGGACGATTTCGCACATGTCACTCTCAGCGGATACCTCGCCGACGACAAGGTTACCCTTGTCCTGCGTCAGCGCAACATCAAGGATGAACAGGGCTTCTATCTCGGACTTAATCTCAACGTCACTGGCGACGAAGCCATCTTGCGATTTGTGCCTTACACACCAACCATCGGTTACAAGCAGTGGACTCTCAACAAGGACAACTTTATCGAATATAATTTTGTCAACCATCATATCGATGCTAATCTCGCTATGGAGTCCGACAAAAGCTATCTCAAGATTTTCACGGAACATCAAGAAGGTTCGGGCCACCAGGAAGATGTCATACTCCAGATGTCACGCATCCAGTTGGCTGATTGGCTGTCTATCTCGCCCTTCTCACCGCCGATAAAAGGAGAACTGGGAGCAAACATGAAGATCCACTGGGATGAGGGTATACTGACGGGAGACGGAAACATTTCGCTCAATAATGTCTTCTACGGGCGTGATAAAGTAGGCGATTTCGACCTCGGGATTGATGTGGCCAGCAAACCTTCGGGAGTCCTTACAGCTAATGTGTCTCTGATGGTTGACAGCATTAAAGTGATCACAGCCACCGGAACTCTCAACGACAGTACTTCCACAAAACCGTTCAATCTCGACTTTTCGATGATTCATTTCCCATTGAAAGTTGTCAATCCTTTCCTTCCGAAGGATATCGCACAGTTGTCGGGCGTGCTCAACGGACAGATGGACATTGCCGGATCATTGACTGCTCCGATGTTTAACGGTTATCTCGATTTCGATACCACAGTCGTAAAAATCCCGATGCTCGGCAGCACATTGAAATTCTCCGAAGAAAAAATCCCTGTTGATAGCAATATCGTCAGATTCGAAAATTTTGCTATCACAGCGCTTAATGAAAATCCTCTCACGGTTAACGGAACTGTCGACATTTCTGCGCTGTCAAACGTATCGATGGATCTCGACATGCAAGCACGCAACATACAGATTGTCAATTCATCGAGAGCTAAAAAAGGTGAAGACGTCTACGGAAAAGCCTTCTTCAATGTCGATGCTACGGCAAAAGGCAATATGAAACTTCTGAGAGTTAATGCCTCCCTGTCAGTACTTGCCGGCACAAATGTGACTTATATCCTGGGGGATGCACAGACTGCGCTCGCATCGCAAAGCACTCACGACCTTGTGAAATTCGTAAATTTCGCAGATTCCGCGTCTGTAGAAATGGCCGACAGCATCACGCCCTCTATGGCGATGATACTCAATGCTGATCTGCACATCAATCAAGGATCGACTATTAATGTCGACCTCTCTTCCGATGGAAAGAATAAAGTGACAATAAACGGCGAAGGAACTCTCGACTATTCCATGAGTCCCGTTAATTCAGGAAGACTCACAGGACGTTTCAACATCAACGGAGGATTCGTTCGCTATACTCCTCCATTGATGTCCGAAAAACTCTTTAACTTCGAAGAAGGTAGTTATGTGGCGTTCAACGGCGACATGATGAATCCAATTCTCAATATCCACGCCGTCGATCATCTTAAGGCCAACGTTACCCAGTCCGGTCAGGATTCACGACTCATTCAGTTCGATGTGTCGGTAGCTATCACAAACACATTGGCTAACATGAATGTAAACTTTAACCTCTCTACCGATGACGATATCACCGTACAGAACGAGCTGGCATCGATGACACCTGAACAGAGAGCCACACAAGCCATGAACCTGTTACTATACAACACGTATACTGGCCCCGGCACTTCTGCCACGTCGAATTTAGCGGGGAATCCTCTTTATTCTTTCCTTGCCTCACAACTTAATTCGTGGGCTGCCAAAACTATCCGAGGCGTTGACGTCACCTTTGGTATCGACCAATACAACAAAACGACCGACGGTTATACAAGTTCGGCGACAAGTTATAGCTATAAAGTTTCCAAGAGTTTGTTCGACGACAGGTTTACTATTGTGGTCGGAGGTAATTATTCCACCGATACCAACGCTGACGAAAACTTCGAACAGAATCTTATCAGTGATATAGCTTTTGAATACAAACTTAACAAGAGCGGTTCCATGTATGTCAAGATTTTCCGACATACCGGTTACGAAAGCATTCTCGAAGGTGAAATAACCGAAACGGGAGTCGGATTTGTGATCAGAAGAAAGATTCGCTCTCTTAAAGATTTATTCCGTTTCCGGTTTCCGCACAGGACTACATCTGTCGGAAAAGAAGGAAAACGTGAAGAAAGGACAGACAGCATACCCCCAGCACCTCTAATTCCGAAGACTGATGAAGATAAAGACAAATGACATAAAATTTCTTTCATTTGCCATCGCGATGATTTTCATTCTCGCATCCTGTTCTACTACGCGCAGGCTCGGGGAAGACGAAATATTATACACCGGGGTGAAGAAGATTGATATAATCACTTACGATCATCAGAAAGAGGCTCCGGGGCTTCATGAAGAGGTGAAAAACGCTGTCAATGTAGCTCCCAACAACTCTCTCATTTCACCATATCTCCGCTATCCTTTCCCTATTGGATTATGGGTCTATAACAATTGGAACGATCCCGGAAAAGGATTTAAACACTGGCTATATGAAAAATTAGTCGCTCAACCCGTCCTTATAAGTGATGTCCGACCGGAGGTGCGTACGGAAATGATCAACGAGATACTCGACAATAACGGTTATTTCAGCGGAAGGGCTACATATGAGTTGATACAGGGAAAAAACAAAAAGAAGGCTTCGATTCTTTATAAAGTCAACACAGGCCCGTATTATCCCATCGATTCGATACAACTTCTTCCCGATACTTGCCGTCTGAATCACCTGATTGATTCAATAGCCGGCAAACTCAGTTATCTGCAACCCGGATCGCGTTATTGCACAGACTCTCTGAGTGCAGCAAGAATAGATATTGCAAACGTGCTAAGAGACAAAGGCTATTATTTCTTTCAGCCCGACTATATCGAATACCTTGCCGACAGTCTAATCAATCCGGGATCCATAGCGCTCAGGATGGTTATTGGTTCGAATGTACCACAGATGTTGCTCCAACCGTATAAGACAGGTAAGATTACTACTATCGTCAGCAGAAACCGAGGAGGTGGTACACCCGACACGATTGAGACAAAGCGCGGAATGCTCATTCAAATGAAACCGTCCAAACTGCGTGAAGGACTTGTACCCTCCTGTATCGCTTTCCGTCAGGGGCGCACATTCACCGTTAGGGATATGAATCGAACCCAGACGAATCTGTCGAGACTCGGTATTTTCAGTGGTATCGAAATTAATGTATTCCCCGACACGACAAGTCATGAAAGACTTCTCGACGTTCAGATTGACTGTACATTCGACTCACCTCTCGAGGCGTCGCTCGAAGTGAACGCTACATCTAAATCCAACAGCTACCTCGGGCCTGGACTATCGTTTGGAGTGACGAACAGAAATCTTTTTGGCGGTGGCGAGCAACTTAACTTCAATCTGACCGCAAGCTATGAATGGCAGACAGGACGCGACCGAGGAAAGTCGGTATTCAATTCCTATGAATTCGGATTCACGACATCGCTTTCTTTCCCCCGTCTTCTCGCTCCCCGGTTCATACCTCGTTCTCGCAGAGAACTTAACTGGACAAGAATCAGTTTTAATGCCGACCTGCTTAACCGTCCGCATTACTTCAAAATGGCGCAGTTCAACGCTTCGTTCAATTATGACTGGCGTCTTAACCGTCATGCCACAAACACACTCACACTATTCAAACTCACCTACACGAACCTTATGCATACCACGCTCGAATTCGATTCTATCATGGAAAAGAATCCGGCAATCGCAGAAAGTTTCAAGAGTCAGTTCATCCCGCAGATAGCCTATTCCTATACATACGACCGCTCATTCGACAATATTCAGTCGGTCAACTGGCAATTCACTGTACAGGAAGCAGGAGGTCTTTTTGATCTCGTTTATAAAGCAGCCGGCGCTAAAGGTGAAAAGAAACTTTTCGGCACACCCTTCTCCCAGTTCATAAAAGGATGGACACAATTGGTTTATGGGCATCGGGTTCTTGGAAATCACTGGCTCGTTTCAAGAGTTGGAGTTGGAGCGGCGCATGCTTACGGCAACTCCTCTACCGTTCCGTATAGCGAACAATTCTACATCGGAGGAGCTAATTCTATCCGTGCCTATACCGTGAGAAGTATCGGACCGGGAAGTTACAAAGTCCCTGCCGAAACCGTAAACGGATATTTCGACCAGACCGGTACATTCAAGTTTGAATTCAATGTCGAATATCGTTTCCCTATCTACGGACCGCTTAACGGTGCTGTTTTCTTCGACTCGGGTAACGTCTGGCTACTCAAAAAAGATCCTAAACGTCCCGGTGGACTCCTTCAAGGACGCACGTTCTTCCGCGATCTTGCTACCGGAACAGGAGCCGGATTACGTTTCGACATCGGAATGCTCGTTGTACGAGGAGACTTGGGTATTGGTATTCATTTGCCGTACGATACAGGAAAAAGAGGTTACTACAACATGACCTCATTCGGAAAGTCACTTGCCTTCCATCTCGCTATCGGCTATCCTTTCTGACAGAATCCGTCTTAACCGGTGAATTATTTTCAACTACAAGTTACGGGCTGAGTTTCGAACTCTAACATTCTCCATTAGCCCAAGACCTCATTTTTATCATTACAGGTCTTAGAAAGTGGGCACAGAAAAATCTACCCGCGATATTGAATCATAGGCAACAGTTTTCCCCCTGAAAAGCTATTTATCGACAATTAAATTTAGAGAGAGGAGAATGAGTATTTCTTCAGCGACGGTCTTTCTTTTTCTGAAGCTGACGTTCAAGCACATCAAGACAATTGTCTATTGCTTCCTCAAACGTATCAGCTACTTTTGTCACAACTTCCTCGACTCCCGGAGCTACTACCTTAACTAATGCTTCTTTATTGTTGGCAGTTTCAGGTTTTACTACTTTGAGAGTTACGTCCATAGTCGTAATTTCAGGATTATGGCGACCCAGACGGTCTGCTTTTTTGTTGATAAACGATGTCAGCTTTTCAGCGATGTCGAAATGGATGGCTTGAATTCTAACTTCCATGGCATTTACTGTTTTTTGGCGCGAGGATGCGCTTGTTGATAATTATTTTTTAAATCTCTATATGATATATGGGTATATATTTGCGTAGTGGCAAGCGATTCATGCCCTAACAGACTCCTGACGGCATCTAAATCCGCTCCGTTGTTCAACATGTCGGTAGCAAAAGAATGTCTCAAAACGTGAGGACTCAGTCGGGTAGCGTGCGCGTGGCCTTGAAGAGAGGAATGAACTATATTATAAACCAGCTTCCTGTATAGAGGCTCACCGCTGCTTCTCACGAAAAACTCCCTCACGTCATTTCCCGTCTCTTTTTCTCTGACAGCTCTGTATGAATCTATTTTCTCCGACAGACTCTCTCCGAAAGGAATTATCCTGTCTTTGTTACGTTTTCCCCTGACCCGAAGTTCGCCTTTTTTTGTGTCGACCGCTGAGTCAAGCAACGACACCAATTCCGAGCAGCGAATGCCGGTTGAATACAACATATCCAGAATAAGCGAGTTGCGAACCGACTCGAAATCCGAACCTTCCGAGGCTGAATCTATTACTTCGGCTGTTTCTTCCGGACGGATATAAACGGGTAGCGGTTTGTCAAGTTTTGGCAACACGATTTCATCTGCCGGATTATTTTTCAATCCTTTAAAACGCATCGCCCATTTATAGAACGCTCTCAATGCCTGCACTTTCCTTCGGATTGTCCTGGCTGAAGCTCCTGAACGTGAAATGGCCAGCACCCACATTCTCAAATCCGATTGAGTGATTGTCTCGGGTGATAACGGGTATTTACCGTGGTCAGTCACCGAATCCGCCCACTGTTTAAGATCCCTGTTATAGGCTTCGACAGTGTGGGACGATGCGGCTGCCTCATACGAAAGATAATCAATAAACTCCTTTATCATCGGATTCAGGTTTGTCATTTACGAAATTAAGAATAAATGACAAAATAGGCAAGAAAATAACTAATTTTGCAATTACATTCATGAATAAAACGATTTCAAGCATATTGATCTTTCTGGCAATGTTAATTGCAGAAAAAGCCGTCTGCCAGAATCCGCTCATCAATTGGAAAGCCGGAGAAACAGTTACTGTCAACGACATAGCTAATTTCGGTCTTTCAAACTGTTTCGTAGCTCAACCTATAACTAATGACATTTTGAAAAGGATAGAAGGAAAATCGTATAAAAAAGGTTGTCCGGTCTCTCTTTCCGACTTAAGATACCTTAAACTGCTTCACTTTGACGCCGAAGGAAATATCAAAACCGGCGAAATGATCTGTCATAAAAACATAAGTTCCGATTTGATTGAAATATTCACGACTCTCTTTAAAGCTGAATATCCCATTGAAAAGATGATACTTATCGATGAATATGATGCTGACGACGACAAATCTATGGCTGACAACAACTCGTCATGCTTCAATTTCAGAACGGTGGCAGGAAGCAAAAAAGTGTCGCGCCATGCATTAGGAATGGCTGTAGATATCAACCCTCGATATAATCCCGAAGTTAAAGGTCAAGGCAAGAATCTGCGTATCAGACCTTCTAACGGCAAAAAATATTCCGACAGACAGCTGAAATTCAACTATAAAATCGATCGGAACGATTTGTGTTACAGGGAATTCATCAAGCATGGATTTACATGGGGAGGGAACTGGCGTTCATCAAAAGATTATCAACATTTTGAAAAAAAATAAATATTTCCCACTTGCTATTGAGAGGCTTCAATCTACGCTGTTCCTTGGATTGGTGAAAAGGAAATTGTTTTGTAATTTTGCATAATATTCTCGGGATCTTTTACCCATATCAATAAAAAATGGAAGAAAACACAAAGCAGATTCTGCTCGACAAACGATACTTACGTATGGCTCAGATCTGGTCGGAAAATTCATATTGTATCCGGCGTAGAGTAGGAGCGATTCTTGTGAATAAAGGAATGATCATTTCAGATGGATTCAACGGCACGCCGGCTGGTTTCGAAAACGTCTGTGAGGATGAAGACGGCTTGACGAAACCATATGTGCTTCATGCGGAAGCTAACGCTATCACAAAGGTTGCGAGAAGCAATAATTCCAGCGACGGATCTACTCTATATGTCACTGCCTCGCCATGTTTGGAGTGTTCAAAACTCATAATACAGGCCGGAATCAGAAGAGTTGTCTTCAACCAAACTTACCGACTTACCGACGGATTGGACCTTTTGAAACGCGCCGGAATAGAAACAGTACACATACCTAATCTTGACTAATAATCTTCTCAATGAAATCTAAGAAAATCATATACGTTCTTCTCCCCCTTTTATTAGCTTTAGCTTTTGCGGGAGGACTCATCACCGGCGGGTTCCTCGGTGGTAATAAAAACAACGGAAGTGCTGATAAAATCAGAAATATTTTGAGCCTAATCGACTCGGAATATGTAGATGTTATCGATACCGATAGCCTTCTTGAGTCCACAATACCGGATTTATTGGCTAAACTTGACCCTCATTCAACATATATACCGGCCTCGGAACTTGAAGAATCCAATGAATCACTCGACGGCTCGTTCGGAGGAATCGGGATAGTGTTCAATATGATGACAGACACGGCTACAGTGGTTGAAATCGTTTCGGGAGGTCCGGCTGAAAAAGTGGGAATCATGGCAGGCGACCGTATCGTTACGATAAACGATTCGACTGTCGCAGGAAAACAAATTCCTTCCGACGAAATCCGTTCTCAACTTAAAGGTCCGGTAGGTACTACTGTCAAATTGGGCATCAAACGCGCTACTTCTCCCAAACTACTGTCTTTCGACATCACGCGTGGAGATGTACCAGTGACGAGCGTGGATGCTTCTTATATGATTTCACCACAAACAGGTTACATAAGGATCAATAAATTCGGCAAAACCACCTACATGGAATTCCTCAACGCTATGGTCGACCTCAAGTCGAAAGGAGCGCAAAAATACATTCTTGACCTTCGCGGGAATTCGGGAGGATATATGGAGCCGGCCATCCTTATGGCAAACGAATTTTTACCCGGAGGAAGCCCCATTGTTTCGACACACGGTAGAACGCAGGCTTCGGAAAGTTCATATTGGAGCGACGGGACGGGAGGATTCCAAAACGAAGAACTTATTGTCGTGATCGATGAAGGTTCGGCAAGCGCAACAGAAATATTTGCTGGAGCGATCCAAGATAATGACAGAGGTTTGATTGTCGGCCGACGGTCATTCGGCAAAGGACTGGTACAAAATCAGATTATGCTCCCTGACAACAGCGCCTTACGTCTTACTATTGCACGTTATTTCACTCCGTCCGGGCGTAGCATTCAGAAACCCTATACCCGAGGTGCAAACGACAGCTATCAGATGGAAATCTACGACCGAATCAATCATGGAGAAGGACTTAGTGCCGACAGTGTTAAACTCGACAAATCGCATGTATATACCACCTTCGGAGGAAGAGAAGTTTATGGAGGTGGAGGCATTATGCCCGACATCTATGTTATTGGCGACACATCCGGAGTAACTTCATATTATGTAAATGTTCTTAATGCTGGATTGCTACATAGTTTCGCATTCAATTATGCCGATAAAAATCGGAAAGACTTTGATAATATACACGATATAAACGGATTGCTCAAAAAACTGCCTGACGACGAGACTTTGCTTGGTCAATTTGTAAGCTACGCGCAGGAGAAAGCGGATATTCCTCCGAGATGGTATTATATAAACATTTCGCGCGACTTAATTGTTAATCAATTGAAATCATTGATAGCAAGCGATATTTTAGGACAGTCTGCACTTTTCGAAATGAGCAATCGATCAGACGAAGTAATTCAGAGAGCCATAAAGGAAATAGAAAGCGGAAAAGCAAGCTATCCTATCGTTAATACGCTTAAAGAAAAATAGAGCAATATGGATAAGGATCGTATTCGACACCGCATAAGAGCATATAAGGCATTATTATCGGACAGCCGCAAAAAATCGGCTGCCGAGGCTGTTTTCGAGCGTATTGAACGACTCGCAGCATTCATGATGTCTGATAATATCCTTATGTATCATTCCTTGCCAGATGAGCTACCAACTCATTCGTTTCTCGACAAATGGGCTTCGAAAAAACGTTTCTTCTTACCTCGAGTCAATGGATTGAACTTAGAAATCTTACCTTACGATAAAACGAAACTTCATCTTGGTGCATTTCATATTGAAGAACCGGACGGAGAAGATAATGGTAATATCGAAAACATCGAGCTGATCATTGTGCCGGCGGTAGCTTACGATCGTTCGGGCAATCGTGTCGGTCGAGGAAAGGGTTATTACGACCGTTTGATGGAAAGCACAAAAGCCACAAAAGTCGGCGTAGCATACGATTTCCAGATTGTCGATGACATTGACGCAGAACCTCACGATGTAAAAGTAGATATACTTATCACGGAAAGCAAAACTATTTTCGTTAATCGTTCAGAATAGTCGGCTTTTTACGCATATTTCAACATCTCGTTATTTATATTCATTTTAAATAAATGGCGTGTTTTCTTTGAAAATACGCCATATTTTATGAACTTTGCATTGTGAAAACGGAGAAGACCGACGTTTTTACTGAATTTAAACTGACCGATGAGATTAGATGAGTTAAAAACGGGCCAGAAAGCTCGGATTGACAAAATATTAGGTCATGGCGCATTTAGAAAAAGAATGATCGAGATGGGCTTTGTCAGAGGTCATATCGTGATGGTTCTTCTTCATGCCCCTTTGAAGGATCCCATTAAATATAGTATTATGGGATACGAAATCTCTTTGAGACGCTCTGAGGCACATTTGGTTGAAGTGGAGCCATTGGAGGATTCTTTGAAGATCGATACTGAGTCGATATGTTTAGACACGTCACATCACGTTCGATCTAATGAAAAGTTTAAAGGGGACATCAATGTGGCACTCGTCGGAAATCCGAATTGCGGTAAAACATCACTATTCAATATCACTTCGGGGGCGAGAGAGCATGTAGGTAATTACAGCGGAGTGACTGTAGATGCCAAACAGGGCAAATTCGAATACGGCGGCTATAGATTTAATATTGTCGATCTGCCGGGAACATACTCTTTAGCCTCATATTCACCTGAAGAACTATACGTCAGAAAATATCTTCGGAACGAGACACCTGATGTCATTATAAACGTCGTTGTTGCTTCTAATCTTGAACGCAACCTCTATCTTACAACTGAGTTAATCGACATGGATAGGAGCATGGTTATAGCTCTGAATATGTTTGACGAATTGGAAAAAAGCGGCGATAAACTTGATTATAAACTATTAGGAAAGATGATCGGTGTCCCGATGATACCGACCATTTCAAAGACAGGTGAAGGAATCCATGAACTTTTCGACACCATCATCGATGTATATGAAGGTAACGATAGGGATGTTCGCCATATTCATGTCAATCTTGGATCAGAAATTGAAGAAGGAGTCACAGAGATAAAAGACGCGATTAAGCAAACATCGGACATAAGCCCTATCTTCTCGCCCCGGTATATGGCAATCAAACTCCTTGAAGGAGATAGGGAAATCGAAGAGGTGATAGGCAAAAGCAAGAATGCGGAGGAAATAATAACTATCAGAAACAAAGAAAGGAACCGAATTGAAAATCTTCGAAAAGAAGACATAACATCGGCCATCGCAGACGAAAAATATGGTTTCATAGCCGGCGCGTTGGCAGAAACTCTTGTCAAAGGAGATCGTGATCCCAATAATGCCACACACGTCATCGACACGTTTGTCACCAACAAACTATTTGGCTTTCCCATTTTTTTGTTGATAATGTTTGCCATTTTTTGGGCTACTTTTGAATTGGGCCAATATCCGATGGATTGGATAGAGTCCTTAGTTGGATGGACTGCCCGATTTGTCGAGACCACGATGCCTGACGGAGCTCTTAAAGATCTCATTGCCGAAGGGATAATTGGAGGAGTCGGAGCAGTTATTGTATTCTTACCCAACATTCTGATTTTATACTTCTGTATCTCCTTTATGGAGGACTCTGGATACATGGCAAGAGCAGCTTTCATCATGGATAAACTGATGCATCGAATAGGTCTGCACGGTAAATCTTTCATCCCCCTTGTCATGGGGTTCGGATGTAACGTTCCGGCTATTATGTCGGCAAGAGCGATTGAAAGCAAATCAAGCAGAATCATAACGGTGCTTATCAATCCCTTTATGTCTTGTTCAGCGCGTCTTCCGGTCTATGTCTTATTAGTAGGAACATTTTTCGAACGTCATGCAGCATGGGTTTTTCTCGGACTTTATATCCTCGGGATCATTGTTGCGATGTTTACGGCTAAATTACTCCGAAAATTTACTTTTAAAGAAGATGTGACCCCTTTTGTGATGGAACTCCCCCCATATCGCATTCCTACTTTAAGATCATCCTTGCGACACATGTGGTGGAAAGGCGAACAGTACCTTAAAAAGATGGGTGGGGTGATTCTTGTTGCCGGAATTATAGTCTGGGCGCTCAATTATTTCCCAAACCATGATAATGCAGGTAACGAGACTGCTGAAACGGCTATATCTGTTTCAGATGACTCTGAAATTAATCCGGCAACAGATTCTTTCCTCGAAATGGCCGGGAAATTCGTTAATCCTGTAATGGAGCCCTTAGGTTTCCATTGGCGAGCATCCGTGGCAGCTTTGGCAGGAGTCCCGGCGAAGGAGATTGTCGTCTCTACACTGGGAGTTCTATATACAGGAGAGGAGACGGCAAATGAAGCGAGTTTATCAAAAAGGCTTACGTCTATCAATCCATCAACCGGGATGCCCGATTTCTCTGCTGCAGCGGCATTGGGATTTATGGTGTTTATTTTGCTTTATTGCCCCTGCATCGCCACTATTACAGCTATTGTCAAGGAAACGGGCAAATGGCAGTACGGAGCATTCTCAATACTCTATAACACACTGATAGCCTGGATATTTGCCTTTATCGTCTATCAAGTCGCATCATTTATATTATAAAATTCATAGGTTATATAACTCTCTTTACAGCAGATTATATGTTATAAAGCAGGGAAATATCGATTTTTTTTTGCAATTTTGCAACGCAAAAATATTGACTTGTCGAAAGAAATGGAATTTTCAGCAAATCAGATCGCTTCGTTAGCGGGAGGCTTCGTTGAAGGTAACGGAGATGTTATCATCAACTCTTTTGCCAAAATAGAAGAGGGACACCCCGGTGCAATCTCTTTCCTTGCTAATCCTAAATACGCTCACTTCATCTACGACACTAAATCATCGGCTGTCATCGTCAGTAAAGACTTCAAACCGGAAAAAGAACTATCTACAACCCTTATTCGGGTGGAAGATCCTTACTCTACGGTTGCTCACCTCCTCGAGATGGTCGATAAGATGATAAACCAACCCAAAAAAGGTATCGAACAACCTTGTCATATAAGTCACACAGCTAAAGTGGCAGATAATGTCTATATCGGAGCTTTTGCTTATATTGGTGATGGAGTCAAAATAGCTGAAGGCTGTCAGATTTATCCCCAGGCATATATTGGCGACGGAGTGAAGATAGGCAAAAATACGATTGTTTATGCCGGTGTAAAAATCTACAAAGGATGTGTGGTTGGCGAAAACTGCATTCTCCATTCCGGGGTTGTAATCGGAGCTGACGGCTTTGGGTTCGCGCCTACAGAAAATGGATATGACAAAATTCCTCAACTCGGTAATGTTGTGATTGAGGACGATGTTGAAATCGGTGCGAACACCACGATTGACAGGGCTATGATGGGAAGCACGAGAATAAAAAAGGGTGTCAAACTTGACAACCTTATTCAGATTGCCCATAATTGCGAGGTAGGAGAGCGTACTGTAATGGCTGCTCAGGTTGGAGTGGCCGGTTCGACTAAAATAGGAAGAAACTGCATGCTCGGAGGTCAGGTAGGCCTTGCCGGACACATTACCGTCGGTGACGACGCTCATGTCGCAGCACAGAGTGGAACACAGAAAGATATACCCGCCGGAGCAAGATTGTTCGGTTCGCCTGCTATGGATCTTATAGAATATGGACGCCAAACTATAAACATCAAGCGTTTGCCCAAATTACAGGCGAAAGTCGATCTGTTGGAAAAACAGCTCAAAGAACTTGCCGACAAACTTAACAACGAAAAATAATTCTCACTAATAGCTCTGATAATGAAGCAACAGACTTTGAAATCATCATTTAAAGTAAACGGTAAAGGTCTACATACCGGTAAAATAATAACGGCTGAATTTCTGCCCGCACCCGACAACCACGGAGTAAAGTTCCAGCGAATAGACCTGGAGGGCGAACCAATCGTCGAAGCTGTGGCGGAAAATGTCAGTTCTACGGTTAGAGGAACGGTATTAACGAAAGGTGAAGCCACCGTAAGCACTGTCGAACATGCGATGGCATCACTCTATGCTTTCGGTATCGACAACTGTCTCGTCAAAATCGACGGGTCGGAGCTTCCTATCCTCGATGGCAGTGCGAAAGTTTACTGTGACAAAATCATCGAATCAGGAATAGAAAACCAGAAGGCTGACAAAGATTACTATATTGTAAAACAGCGTACTGAAGTCCGCGACGAAACAACAGGAGCGTCAATAACCGTACTCCCCGATTCAGAACTTAGTGTAGATGTCATGGTCGATTTCGAATCACCGGTTCTTGCCAATCAGTTTGCTGTTCTTCCGAAAATCGAAGATTTTGCGCAGGAAATTGCACCGAGTCGTACATTTGTATTCGTTCGTGAGATAGAACCTCTTGTAAAGGGCAATTTAATCAAAGGTGGCGACCTCGACAATGCTATTGTTATTTATGATTCTGAACTTCCTCAGTCAGAGCTTGACAGGTTGGCTGACCTCATGAACGTAGGCCATAAAAACGTGACAGAATTCGGTTTCTTGCAAAATCAACCACTCCACAATGCAAATGAGCCCGCACGCCACAAACTTATAGATGTTTTAGGCGACATAGCACTTATCGGACGTCCGCTTAAAGGAAAAGTTATAGCCATTAAACCGGGCCATGCTATTAACACCCTGTTCGCTAAGAAAATACGTAGGGAAATCAAACGACAGGATATTCAGGCACCTGTTTACAATCCCAATATAGAGCCTTTGATGGACAACAATCGCATACGCGAATTGCTTCCGCACAGATACCCGATGTTGCTGGTCGACAAAATAATAGAAAAAGGCGACAATTACATCGTAGGGGTAAAAAATATTACAGCTAACGAGCCCTTCTTCCAAGGCCATTTCCCTCAGGAACCTGTGATGCCGGGAGTGCTTCAAATAGAAGCTATGGCACAGACCGGAGGACTTCTCGTCCTAAGCACAGTTGATGAACCTGAAAGATATTCTACTTATTTTATGAAAATCGACAATGTGAAATTCCGCCAAAAAGTTGTTCCGGGCGACACATTGATTTTCCATCTTTCATTCATGACCGAACTGCGTCGCGGATGTGCCGTGATGAAAGGTTACGCCTTTGTCGGCGAAAAGATTGTGAGCGAGTGTGAATTCATGGCTCAGATTATCAAAAACAAATAATTTTACAAATGAAACAACCTTTAGCTTATATACATCCTGCTGCCAAAATTCATCCCAGTGTCGTAATCGATCCTTTCGTAACCATCGAGGAAAATGTTGAAATCGGTGAAGGGACAAGAATAGGCAGCAATGTAACGATTATGGCCGGAGCCAGAATTGGCAAGAACTGCATGATTTTTCCCGGCGCGGTTATATCTGCTATTCCTCAGGATCTCAAATTCCGCGGAGAGGAAACCGTTGCCATTATAGGCGACAACACGACTATACGCGAATGTGTTACCATAAATCGTGGTACAGCTGCCCGGGGACGTACGATTATTGGAAACAACTGCCTTATTATGGCTTACTGCCATGTGGCTCACGACTGTATTATCGGTGATAATGTCGTTATGAGCAATGCCACGCAGTTGGCGGGCGAAGTGATTGTCGACAATTATGCAGTTATAGGAGGAGGAGCTCTGGTCCATCAGTTCTGCCATATCGGTCCTCATGTCATGCTGCAGGGAGGAGCTCTGGTCAACAAAGACATTCCCCCTTATGTCAAGGCCGCTAGAGAACCCATTTCTTATCTCGGTGTGAATTCTATTGGTCTGCGTCGTAGAGGTTTTTCAAGCGAAGTGATAAGGGAAATACAAGAAATCTACCGCTATCTCTATCTTTCAGGACTCAACAACACGGAAGCCGTTGAACGTATTGAAGCCGAGTTACCGGCAACCACTGAACGCGACGAAATCATCCTTTTTGTCAGGAACTCAAAACGCGGCATAATAAGAGGTTACGTCTAACGCGAATTGCTCAAGAAAAAAATTCGTTCTTTTCTCTTGCAGAAAATAAAAAAAGCATATAACTTTGCAGACGCAAACAAGCCTCAGAGGAGGTAAGTTTTATTAAGATTGCCTTGTGGTGTAATGGTAGCACGTCGGATTCTGGTTCCGCCTGTGAGAGTTCGAATCTTTCCAAGGCAACAAAAAAATCAATCGGGAGTGATTCCGATTGATTTTTTTATGTCCTATTTTGGCTGTTTGGTTGAAATTGACTAATTTCGGCCATAACGATTTATTGTCAGCTAAATGTGCACGAACAATAAGCTTGATACAAACAAAAACACGGAGAAAACCACCGACTCTGATTGGATTTTCATGCGGAAAGCCATTGATCTTTCCCTTGATAATGTCGACAAAGGAGGAGGACCTTTCGGCGCGGTTATCGTTAAAGATGGCAGTGTGATCGCCACAGGAGTGAATACAGTCGTACCTGACAACGATCCCACAGCGCACGCCGAGATAAACGCTATCCGCCATGCTTGCGCCACGCTCGGCACATTCAAACTTAACGGCACTGTCATCTACACTTCCTGCGAACCGTGCCCCATGTGCCTCAGTGCCATTTATTGGGCCGGAATCCAAAAAGTATTCTATGGAAATACTAAAGATGATGCAAAACAAATAGAGTTCGACGACTCATTCATTTACGAACAACTCGCTATGTCAAGCGAACACCGTTCAATTGAATGTCGACCGCTGATGCGTGCCGAAGCCTTGGAAGCATTCCGTAAATGGCACGATAAGAGCGATAAAATAAAATATTGACAATCTCCACCATGAAAATAAGTCAACGATTGAAGAAACCTAATCTTCTCCTGCTCATCATCATAGCGATTGCGTTAGGAATTGGTTGCGGGATGTTTTTCCCCGCATGGCTATCAAGAGGATTCGCTACTTTTAATTCCATTTTCAGCAATTTCCTCGGCTTCTGCATACCGTTGATTATTCTCGGATTTGTAGCTCCGGCAATTGCCGACATAGGGCGTGGAGCTGGCAAAATGCTTCTTGTCACTGTTCTTTTGGCCTACGGAGCCACTCTTGGAGCAGGGTTTCTCAGCTATCTCACAAGTGTCAGCTTTTTCCCATCTCTTCTCGCTGGTCATCGTACCGCAATCGAAACCACAGCATCTCAGGATCTACAACCTTATTTCACCATCCCGATGCCCCCATTCATCGATATAATGTCGGCCTTAGTCCTCTCATTCATTCTCGGCATCGGAATTACACGCTTCGCTCAAGGTCAAAAATACCTTTCAGGTTTACTGGTCGAATTTCGCGACATTATCTCGTGGGTAATTGCCAAAATAATAGTCCCGCTGCTTCCTCTCTATATTTTCGGCATTTTTCTCAATATGTCGACGACCGGGGAGGTTGGATCCGTCTTGTCCACATTCTACAAAATTATCCTCGTCATCTTCGCACTCCACCTCCTCTGGCTCTTCATCCTATATCTCATCGGATCGTTCTTCTCTCGCGGAGAAAAAAATCCCTTCAGACTCCTCTGGATCATGCTACCGGCTTATTTTACAGCCCTCGGCACCCAATCATCTGCAGCCACCATACCCGTCACACTGAGGCAGACCATGAAAATGGGTGTCGACGAAGATGTTGCAGGTTTCACAATCCCCTTATGCGCCACTATCGATCTTTCGGGAAGTGCATTGAAAATCGTCGCTTGCGCTCTTGCCCTGATGATCACTCACGGAATGAATTATGACTTCGGAATGTTCGCCTATTTTATCGCCATGATGGGAATCACCCTCGTCGCGGCTCCTGGTGTTCCGGGAGGAGCTATAATGGCAGCCCTTGGGCTTCTTTCGTCCATTTTGCAATTTTCCGAAGCCGACTGTGCACTCATGATCGCGCTCTACATCGCGATGGATAGTTTCGGAACTGCTTGCAACGTCACTGGCGACGGAGCCATTTCCTTGATTGTCGATCGCTTCTTCGGTCATAAAAAGCCAAAACACGTGGATAACACGGCAATAGACGCGATTTAGAACCTTTCACTTACTGAAAAATCCACTCTGCATGCGCTTTCTCGGAACTTTTTTCGAGATAGATGTGTTATAATGTTATCCGAAAGGTATTCGTTAGATGACAAGTCAATATTAATTTTTCACATTTTAAACACCATGCAAGTAAAAACAGGTAAAGGCGCGATTCCGGTAATGGTTGTAATAGCCATCTGGTCGCTATCGTTAGGCATCAATCTACCGGGATTGGCAGTAACTCCGATAGAAGGTAATCTCCACAAAATTTTCAGCAGCGTATCTGATTTTCAGGTTCAATTGCTGACTGTCCTGCCTAATCTGGTAATCATCCCCTTCGTCCTCCTTTCCGGTAGGCTTTCGATGACCTCCCACAAGATTCCGGTCATAGCCGCCGGCGTGATTATCTACGTATTGTCGGGCATTCTTTATCTGTTTTCAAAATCTCTCGACGGTCTCATCTGGATCAGCTGCCTGCTCGGTGCGGGATGCGGCTTGATGCTTCCGTTCACTACCGGTCTGGTAGCCGACGTATTCACCGGCAAATACAAGCTCCGTCAGATGGGTATCGTATCGGCTATTGGTAACATTGCATTGGTTGTAGCCACATTCATCGTCGGATTCCTCGCCAATGTCAACTGGCATCTTCCTTTCCTCGTTTACGTGCTTCCGATCATATCTCTCATACTTCTGCCCTGGTTCAGAAAGATACCTAAAGACGACATGAATCTTGACGAGAACGGCAATCCCGTTTCAACGCCCCAACCGGCTGCCGCTACAGATTCTGCCGCCGCCGATTCTGCACCAAAAACCGATTCAACCGCCGCATCTGCCCCCGCTCCGGCTACCGAAACTCTGGTAGTACCCAAGGATGACGATGCCGACTTCTCCACGGCAGGTCAGAAAATTGTCGGAGGCTTCTATCTTGGCCGCACTATATGGACTTTGCTTGCATATTTCTTCTTTGTATTCGCAACGTCGGTTCCTGCATATTACCTGCCGAACATCCACGGCATAGATGCCGAAAAGGCTTCCATCATCACTTCGTGCATCTATTTTGCAATGTTCATCATAGGTATTTCGCTCAACAGCGTCCTCAAACTCTTCAAGTCGGTTTCCTTCATTGTTTCCGGAGGCCTTCTTTTAGGCGGTTTCATAATCTTCGCCCTCACCAACAGCGAAATAAGCTTCATCATTGCTGCTTCCCTCGTAGGATTCGGTCAGGGAATGGCTCAGCCCATTTTCTTCGACAAAGCCACTGAAATCTGCGTCAACAATTCACATGCCACCCTCTCGATGGCCTATCTTCAGGTTGCCAACTATGTAGCTATAGCTATCGTGCCTGTTATCGTCGGTTTCTTCGCATGGATCTTTAAAATCGACAAAACAGATGCCACAACCCACTTCCCCTTTGTCCTCAACATGATTTTCATGGCTATCGTCTATGTTTTCATCATCATCCGCTACAAGCACTTCACATTCGGCATCCACAAAGCATATTACGAGTAAACTAAACTATAAATTAATCAATAAATTATTCACTTAACGCAAAATTTCCACTTATGAACTGGTTTGTAGAAACAATGCGCGAGAATCCTTCAATACCCATCTTCCTTACAATAGGACTCGGATTCTGGTTAGGTAAACTCAAATACAAAGCTTTCACGTTAGGCACCGTCACCTCCGTTCTTTTGGTCGGAGTGGTTGTGGGACAACTTGACATCCCCATCTCCGGGCCGCTAAAATCCGTATTCTTCATGCTGTTCCTATTCGCAATAGGCTACAGCGTAGGCCCGCAATTCTTCCAGTCGCTCAAAGGCAGCGGAGTGAAGCAAGTGGTTTTCACGGTTATTTTATGCGTGATATGTCTCGGAATCACCTTCCTGATGGCAAAACTTCTCCACTACAATCCCGGTGAAGCTGCCGGCCTTCTCTCAGGAGCCCAAACCATCTCGGCCGTCATCGGCGTGGGTGGCGACAGCATCAAGACTCTAAATGCGTCTGCAGCCGACAAACAGGCCTGGATCGACATCATCCCCGTTTGCTACGCCGTGACCTACATATACGGAACCATCGGTTCGGCATACATCCTCGGCATCATTGGCCCGCGTCTGCTCGGAGGTATCAAAAAAGTTAAGGAGGACACTGCTGCTCTCGCTAAAGAGCTCAACCGCAGCGATCTTACCGACGACCCCGCCTTTATCGATGCTAACCGACCCATTTCTTTCCGCGCCTACAAAGTCTCGGCCGACTTCTTCCAGACTCCTCAGACCGTCCAGGCAATCGAAGATCATCTCAAGAGCCTCGACAGACGTCTTTTCGTGGAACGAATCCGCACCGCCGACGGCATTATCGACCCCACCCCGACACAGCAGGTGGCTATTGGCGACGAAATCGTGCTCAGCGGACGTCACGAATATATCATCCAGGATGAAAGCTGGATCGGAGCCGAAGTCGACGATCCCCAACTGCTCTCCTTCCCCGTGGAAGTACTGCCCGTAATGCTCACCAAGAAAACGGCTGCCAGCCGAACCGTCGACCAGCTCAGAGCCCTTCCGTTCATGTACGGCGTAGAAATCAAATCCATCAAACGCGCCGGAGTCGAAATCCCCGTCTTCGCACAGACTCAACTCATGGCTGGCGACACACTCACTATCGCCGGACTGGCTCAGGAAGTCAACACCGCTGCCCCGCAACTGGGCTACGTTGACCGTCCTACCAACAAAACCGACCTCATTTTCGTCGGACTCGGCATCGTTATCGGTATGCTCGTCGGAGCACTCACAGTTCACCTCGGAGGAGTTCCTATCAGCCTCAGCACCAGCGGCGGCGCCCTCATCGCAGGCCTCGTATTCGGATGGCTGCGCTCCAAACGCCCCACTTTCGGAGCTATACCCAACTCATCCCTGTGGATACTCAACAATCTCGGACTTAACATGTTCATCGCAGTGATCGGCATCTCCGCCGGCCCCACATTCATCAGCGGTATCAAGGAAGTAGGCCCCATGCTCTTCATCGCCGGTATAATAGCTACATCCATTCCCCTCTTCATCGGCATCTGGATGGGCGCCAAGATATTCAAATTCCGTCCCGCTATCAACTTGGGATGCTGTGCCGGAGGACGTACAACCACCGCTGCCCTCGGAGCCATACAGGACTCGCTCGACAGCACTATTCCGGCTATGGGCTACACCGTCACCTACGCTATCGGTAACACTCTGCTCATCTTATGGGGTGTCGTCATAGTCCTACTGATGGCATAGCGGCTTAACTAAGGCTAAACTAAAACTTTTAAAATATCTACTATGAGCAATCAGACTTTCAATCCGGAAAATCCGGCATACGAAAAAGAACTCGAACGGGTCAGCCCCTTCGAAATCAAGAACGAGCTTATCAAACTGGCTCAGGCCGACGCACAGAAATCTACCGCTACATTCCTAAATGCTGGCCGAGGCAACCCCAACTGGATAGCCACTTACCCGCGCGAAGCATATTTCCTCCTCGGACGCTGGGCCATGACTGAATGTCGCCGCGTCCACGACGACCCCACGGGCATTGCCGGAATCCCCTCTCCGGCAAAAGGAATAGCCGACAGGCTCACCGCATTCCTCGAAGCAAACAAAACCGAAAACGGAGCCTCGCTCCTCAAAGGAGCCTTCGACTACATGGTCAAGAACCATAATGCCGACCCCGACGCTCTCGCCTACGAATGGGCTGAAGGCATCATCGGCGACCAGTATCCCACACCCGACCGTATCCTGAAATACACCGAAATCTTCGTGCAGGACTATCTCAAATGGGCCATGGGCTCCGACGGCGACAACTCCGTCTACGACCTCTTCGCCACCGAAGGAGGAACTGCCGGCATGTGCTACGCTTTCGACTCAATCCAGGAAAACCACCTCGTGAAGAAAGGCGACAAAATCGCACTCATGACACCCATCTTCACCCCCTACATCGAGATTCCGCAGCTCGACCGGTTCAGCTTCGACGTGGTCAACATCAGCGCCAACAAAGTCGACAACGACGGATACCACACTTGGCAATACCCGCCCGAAGAGATCGACAAGCTCCGCGACCCCTCGATCAAGCTCCTTTGCCTCGTCAACCCGAGCAATCCCCCCTCCTACACCCTCCATCCCGACACCCTCGCTCAGCTCGTCGACGTTGTGAAGACCGACAATCCGAACCTCATGATTGTCACCGACGATGTCTACGGCACGTTCGTCACCGGCTTCCGCTCGCTCATGTATGCTCTCCCCTTCAATACCATGTGCGTCTACTCATTCTCCAAATATTTCGGAGCCACAGGATGGCGTCTCGCCACTATCGCCATTAACCAAAACAACATCTTCGACAAACTCATCGCCCAGCTGCCCGATGACGAAAAACAGGATCTCGCACGACGCTACGGAAGCTTGTCGCTCGACCCGTCAGCCATCAAATTCATCGACCGCATGGTGGCCGACAGCCGACTCGTGGCACTCAACCACACCGCCGGACTCTCCACACCTCAGCAGATACAGATGTCGCTTTTTGCTGCCTTCTCGCTGCTCAACACCGACGGAAGCTACCAGCAAAAGATGATGGCTATGATCAAATCCCGACTCGACGCACTCTGGCAGACAACCGGATTCACACTTCTGCCCGACCCCACACGCGCCGGCTATTATTCGGAAATTGACATTATGGTCTGGGCGAAGAAGTTCTACGGCGACGATTTCGCAGCCTACCTCTCCAAGAATTACGAGCCACTCGACTTCGTCATCAAGCTCGCCAACGAAACTGCTGTTGTGCTTCTGAACGGCGACGGATTCGACGGACCCGCATGGTCGGTACGCGTGTCGCTCGCCAACCTCGACGAGCCCGACTACCTGAAGATCGGAACAGCCATCCGCAAGCTGCTCGATCAATACCACCAGGCCTACCTCAACGCTAAATCATGAAGTTGACATAATTGTGAGGATGCTCCGGCGTGTTTCCCCAGTGGATCGCGCCGGAGCTTTTTATCCCCCATCTCTCATCTCTTATCTTCCTCTCCACCGAATCCGCAGGATTCCTTAACAATACCCGGGTATTGGCGACAACGTCGCCTATGCCCGGCAACTGCCAAACAAACAACGTATCCGAAGGATTCATTAATTCACGCCGCCCCTCCCTCATCACCTCACACCATCCCCACTTGTAGGGACCTACATGTAGCGTCCGCCTCCTAACACCCACTAACACAGTTTATTATTGACCATACCCCCGCGCCCGCAACCATAGATGGCGGAGCCATCGTTACTTTGATTAACCGCCGGCAGCATGCGCCGGCGGACACGCACTCCCCAACCATCCGCACGGCGGAGCTGTGCCACATCCCACCATACCCCATCATCCATCCTCTCCCCCCAATCCGCAGGATTCCTTAGCAATACCCGGGTATTGGCGACAACGTCGCCTATGCCCGGTAAACCACAAACAAACAATGTATCCGAAGGATTCATTAATTTGCGCCAACCCTCCCTCATTACCTCCCACCATCCCCACTTGTAGGGACGCTACATGTAGCGTCCGCCTCCTAACATCCACTAACGCAGTTTATTATTGACCATACCCCAGCACCCGCAGGCAAAGATGGCGGAGCCATCGTTACTTTGATTAACCGCCGGCAGCATGCGCCGGCGGACATGCCCTCCCCAGCCATCCGCACGGCGGAGCTGTGCTACATCCCACCATACCCCATCATCCATCCACCCCGCTGAATCCGCAGGATTCCTTAACAATACCCGGGTATTGGCGACAACGTCGCCTATGCCCGGCAACTGCCAAACTAACAATGTATCCGCAGGATTCCTTAATTCGCGCCGTCCCTTCCTCGCCATCCCCGACCGTCCCGGAACGGGACCACATGTAAGTAACCCCGTACGCTACCGCGTGCGGGGCTGCCAGCCCACAAACAAAAAAAGTGCCGTAGGTACTTCACTACATCCCCGACACCCGCACCCTCAGGCAAAGATGGCGGAGCCATCGTTACTTTGATTAACCGCCGGTAGCATGCGCCGGCGGACACGCACTCCCCAGCCATCCGCACGGCGGAGCTGTGCTACATCCCACCATACCCCATCATCCTTCCTCTCCCCCGAATCCGCAGGATTACTTAATAATACCCGGGTATTGGCGACAACGTCGCCTATGCCCGGCAAACCTCAAACTAACAATGTATCCGGAGGATTCATTAATTTGCGCCAACCCTCCCTCATTACCTCCCACCATCCCCACTTGTAGGGACGCTACATGTAGCGTCCGCCTCATAACATCCACTAACACAGTTTATTATTGACCATCCCCCCGCACCCGCAGCTATAGATGGCGGAGCCATCGTTACTTTGATTAACCGCCGGCAGCATGCGCCGGCGGACACGCCCTCCCCAACCGTGCGCACGGCGGAGCTGTGCTACATCCCACCATACCCCATCATCCTTCCACCCCGCTGAATCCGCAGGATTCCTTAATTCACACCGTCCCTTCCTCGCCATCCCCGGCCGTCCCGGAACGGGACCACATGTAAGTAACCCCGTACGCTACCGCGTGCGGGGCTGCCAGCCCACAAACAAAAAAAGTGCCGTAGGTACTTCACTACACCCCCGACCCCCGCGCCCGCAGCCATAGATGGCGGAGCCATCGTTACTTTGATTAACCGCCGGCAGCATGCGCCGGCGGACACGCCCTCCCCAACCATCCGCACGGCGGAGCTGTGCCACATCCCACGGCCGCCCCTCCCCGCTCCGCATCCCGCCTCTCATCTTATAAAAAATTGGAGGGTGTGCCTAATCGACACACCCTCCGGACAGCCTAATTAATAACCTATATTAACTAACCTTGTTATTTGGTCAATGAAGTAACTGTAATTGTCCAGTTTTTCTTCGTACCGTCGGCTGCTGTTACCACAAAATTGTGGGGCACTGTCCAGTTATCGGGAACACCGAGAACTTTATTACCGTCTGACGGAGCGATACGTGCAGCTGTCGAAATAGTCACCGTACCTACTAAGTTATTCTGGCTGATGCCGGCATAAACGTCTGCAGGAAGATTATTCTGCTGGTTAGTAGCGCTCACACCTAAGGTTACGGTACCGGCATTGTTGTCGATCGATACGCCTACAGTCGAGAGCTGTACGTTTCTTATCATCGGTTCACCGGTAATCGGATCTTTATCAGTCGGGCTTACATATCGGTAGTAGAAAGCCACCTGTGTGATATCGGCTTCTTCGTAAGCGGGGAGTTCTTCCCATCCGCAAGATGCGAACAAAGGCAGAATTGCTACGAACAACAGCCATTTCATATTTTTGAGCATAGTCATATTTTTTTCCTTTTTTTAGATTAAACTCATTTGGCATTACCATCCCGGGTTCTGGTCTGACTGCGATACGGCCGGGTTGTTGTTGATCAATGACTGGTCGATCGGGAACAGATACATGTTATCCGGATTGAACGAACGTTGGTTGTTCTGATACTGGCAGACACCGATGAATGCAGCATTGCGGTCGCGATTGATTTCAATCAGGTAAGCATCTTCTGTGAGTTCCGGAATTGTGCTCTGCGGAGCAAGGCCGTGGTTGGCTTCGCCACCGTACATACCCCAACGTAGGAGTGAGAAGTACCAGTCACTTTCCCAGAAGAGTTCCACGCGGCGTTCGCGCTTGTAGTCTTCCCAAGCTTCTGCGAGAGTCGTGGCTGTGGAAGCAGGAAGTTGACCGTGGATAGTGCGGGTCTGGTTGAATGTAGCTACTGCACCTGCAACATCGCCTAAACGCAGCTGTGCTTCAGCTTTGTTGAGAAGGGCGCGGCTGTAACGCATTGCCACCTGGTGGTATGCCGTGTGATAATCTGCATACAGTTCGGGAAGGTCTGTGTAAACAGCTTTTCTTGTTGCGTAGTTGGTGTAAGGAACGTGAGTCGACAGATGGCCTTGGTTCGTACTCCAACGAGTCATGTTGCCATAGCTGAACATAGCTATTGTCTGGCCATAGAATGTCGACTGGTCGTAGAGAATAGAAGCGTCGAAGCGTGCATCGCGGTTGTTATACATCAGGTCACTGATATTTCCGTTGGCACCGCTCGGATCGTTCAGGATAAAGCCTTTGTAAACTACATCGTTATCCCAGTGGTCTACCACTTCAAATATTTCATCCTCACCTACTTCAGTCACGTTGTTCAACCACTGCGAAGTTTCATAAAGCGGCTTGGCCTGTCCATCCTGTTCGTCGATCACTAAGTAAGCGTCTACGAGGTTTTGCGACGGAGTGTAGTCGAGCCATGCTTCGAAGAGGTGTTCTGGAGCGTTATTCCACAGCGGAGAACAGTTAGCCTGACGGAGCTTTTCGTCTGTTACGTTAGCCACGAGGTTGATCATGTTTGTGCCTGGGAAAGAAGTGTAGAGTTCATCCCAGTAGTAAGCGAGAAGGATGTCGGTCGAACTGTAAGCGCCGTTTTCATTGAAAATGTCGCCGTAGTTCGCATCGATCGATGCGCCTGAGATCTGGTTAACTGCATTGATTGCTTCCTGATAGAGGCTAACGCCGTTCTGCTGGAGCTGCGGAGAGTCGTTGGTATAAGCTGCAGCTGTCAGGCATACCTCCGAAAGAAGTGCAAGAGCGAAGTTTTTATTCGGAGCGCCGGCGAGTCTGGCGGTGGTCAGATCCGGAATTGCTTCGCGGAGATCTTTCAGTACTAGGCTGTAACTTTCGACGATGCTGCTTGTCAGAGGGATGTCGAAGTTTGAATCATTGTCGAGAACTTCGCCTACCCATACGAATCTACCTGTTTTGCGGGCGAAATCGTAGTAGCACATAGCGCGGAGCAGTTTACCCATTGCTGAGTATTTTGCTTTTTCTGACGGATCGAGTACTTCGCTGTTGCTGCACTGCTCGATTATCATATTGCAGGCACGGATATAGCTGAAGCGTCCGTTAAGGCCGGCATAGTTGTCGGAGGGTTCTACATAACCTTGTGCTTCCCAAGGGCAAGAAGCGCGACATCCTACCATGTTGTTTGAGAATCTATAATCCCATGTTGCCGGATCTCTGTACCAGCCGGAAGCCGTACCGTAGTAGTTCATGATGAACGCCTCTACGTTGGCTGCGCTACCCCATACGAGGTCGGGACTGTAAATTTCCGACGGTTTGGTGTCGAGAAAGTCATTACAACTCTGTGTTGCGAGACCCAAACCTAAAGCGAGTGGTAATAAATATATTTTTTTCATATTCTGTTTTTCCTTTTAGGTTAGAAGCCAATATTTACGCTGAATGTATAAACGCGAGATACCGGATAAGAGTAACCGTCGGAAGAACCTGTTTCAGGATCGAAGCCCCACTTCTTGGCCGGGCTGAAAGTGAGCAGGTTATAACCGGTAAGACTCAGATTCAATTTCGACAACCATTTAGTTTTCTTCAGCAGCATGTGCTTGAAGTCATAACCGATGGTCATGTTTTTCAGACGTATGTACTGAGCGTTGATCAACCAGAAGTCCGAACCTACACCGTTATTTATATTTGTCCAAGAACTCGATGAGTGCTGGCGGGGATACAATGAGTTGGTATGGTCGGGAGTCCAGATGTCAGTCTGATAGTCATATTTCACGGGCAGACCCTGGAGAGCGCCATTTCCTGCACCGTTCATACGTTCTGTACCTGCATAGAGGTTGTAGCTGGTAGCACCTTGCCAGAGCATTGTCAGATAGAAGCCTTTGTACTGGCCGGCAAGATTGATACCGAAGTTACCCTGCGGGCTGCTGCCTTTACCCATTCTGTACTGGTCGTTTCCGTCGAGTTTACCGTCACCGTTGAAGTCATAATATTTCAGGTCACCGGCCATAATGTTGGTTGAAGATACACGCCAAACAGAGTTCAAGATGTCTTCGTAGCCTGTGAAGTAACCTAAATTCTTGTAAAGACTTCCGTAATAATTCAGATCAACCTGTGTTGAACGGGTATACGGATTCTTCAACGATGCTTCTGATTCGAACGGATTGATGTTCCAGCGTTCGTCGTAGAATGTGAAGTTACCGCCGATCTGATAAGAGAAGTCACCTGCGCGTCCGTTGTACTGGAGTGTGAAGTCAACACCGCGGCGACGGCTTTCACCATCCGACTTAACGATAGGAAGACTTTGTCCTAAAGGAGCGGTGTAGCCTACATTCGACGGAGAAGCAAGATAACCCTTAGTGCTCTTATAGAAGTAGTCCACTGATCCCGAGAATGCATTCTGGAACAATGCGAAGTCGATACCTACGTTGAAGTCACGCTGAGTGTACCAGGAGATATCCGGGCTCGGAAGAGCGCCTTCGCTGAAGGTCTGATACCATGTGCCGCCCAAGAAAGCACCTCTCGACGACATGTTGTAAGAAGAAACGTAGTCGTAGTGACCGATACCGCTGTCCTGACCGATTTCACCGATAGAACCACGAATCTTGAACATATTCCAAACCTGGCTGAGCTGGCTTTCTTTCCAGAAAGATTCTTCAGATACGTTCCAACCGAGTGAACCGGAGAAGAACGTACCCCAACGGTGGTTTTTCGGGAATTTGTCTGCACCGTCGTGACGGAGAGCGAATTCTGCGATGTAGCGTGCACCGTAGTCGTAGTGAGCACGGAAGATAAGAGAAGCGTTGCGGTACTGTACGCCGTCAGATGCCGAGTTGGTCTGAGTTCCTACAGGACCTGCACCGATCTGGTCTACGTCGAGAACGTACTGGCTACGTGCCAAAGAGTTCGTGTCGTAAGAAGAACCGTTTGCTTCAACACCGAGTGTCAACTCTATGTTGTTCATACCGAAGTCGCGGTTATAGTTCGCGAACAACTGAGTGGTATAATAGTCGTAGTAGTTGGCTGTTTTCGTCAACGACGGAGGAGTCGGAGTTACCGGAGTGCCGTCCCAAGTGTAACCGCCGTCACGCATACTCCACACTTTGCTGCGGACAGTCAGAGCTGCGTAGCTGGCACGGCCTACTATCGAAAGACCTTTCACCCAGGGTACCATCCAGGTTGCGTCGATTGTACCGCGAACATTGGTATTGTCAGCCTTAGTGTAACCGCCCTTATCGGAAATGTCGAGTAACGGGTTGTCGGTAGTGCCGCTATAAGGCTGGCCGAACGGGTTGCGTGCGATATTCATCGGAGTCTTGTTCTGAATGTGCGACCATACGCCATAATATCCTATAGCCGGATCCCTACGGTTGGTGATGTATGCTTCAAGACCGGTGGTTATGTTAAGACCGATTTCCTTGATATCGATGTTGATGTTCGTACGAGCATTGTAACGCTTGTAGTTCAGAGTGTTCTGACGATAGATCGACTGCTGGTCGTAGTAGCTGAGAGCTGTGTAAGCTTTCACGCGTTCGCTACCGCCGGTGATCGTCAGAAGGTGACGCTGTTCGGGAGCGTAAGAGCGGAGCACTTCTTTCTGCCAGTCTACATTAGGATAGTCCGGATTTGTGCCGTCGCGATAGAGCTGGAGTTCCTGATCGCTGTATGTGGGAGCTAATCCGTCGTAGATGTTACCCATATTTACATATAAGGCGCCTTCGTATGAACCGAGCTTCTTAGGAAGGTCGGCCGGGCCGCTTAATGAAATATTGTATGAGTAGTCTACATTAACCTTACCGCTCTGACCGCGTTTTGTTGTAACGATGATGATACCGTTACCTGCACGCTGACCGTAGATAGCTGTACCTGCGGCATCCTTAAGGATTGAGATCGATTCGATGTCAGAAGGGTTGAGGTTGTTGAACTCGCGCTGTTCGCTCACGATATTGTCGATAACGAAAAGAGGAGTTCCACCACCGCGGATCGACATTGCTGAAGTAGCATCGATACCACCACCGCTCTGCTGAACGATAAGACCTGCTGCGCGTCCTGCCATAGCCGATGATACGTTTGGAACAGGAACTGCTTCGATTTCCGATGCTTTAACAACAGATACGGAAGTAGTAGTTTTACGTTTGGTTGTCGTACCGTAACCTATTACAACTACTTCGTCGAGGTTGTTGGCAGCCTCTTCGAGGAAAATCGTCAGGTTGTCGCTTGTGATTGCAACATCCTGAGTTAACATCCCGATGAAAGATACCACGAGGGTCTTCTCGTTATCGGGCACATTGAGGGTGAAGTTACCATCTACGTCTGTCGCTGTTACGATCGACGGATTACTTTTGCACTTCACTGTCGCCCCCGGTACGGGGTCGTCGGTTGCCGCTTCGATGACAACACCACGCACTGTGCGCGCCATTGCTACACCTGCCATAAGCGACAAACATGTCAAAAACAATAACAGTTTTCGTGTCATACAATGTAATTTAAGGTTTGTGATTTTGGTTAATATTGGTTTAATATTTAAAGTTTCTATGGTGTTAAAAATCTGAATATCAAAACTATCTACATTATTTTGCCTCCGATTCTTTACATTGCTTAATGAATTTGAAAAGAAATTTATGCAAATGTAACATAAAAGTTCCGTTTTTACCCCCCCCATTGTTAAATCATGTTAATTCTTCAAATTTTCTCAGATTTCCCCCTCTTTTATCCCTTATCTGTTCTCTTTCATCTTATACACCCCATCCCTCTCCCGTTCGGGAATCACATGTAATTAACCTCGTATACTACCTCGTGCGGGGTTGCAGCACCATCTCCCACCATCTTTTTCTCTCATCCCTCCGCACCCCCGAATCCGCAACAAAGACGGCGGATCTGTGCCACATCCCACCCCCAGCCTCCGACTTCACCCCCTACCTCATATTCCGACCCATTCGCTCTTCCACGGTCCGATAATCCCGCGAAGCAACGATCACCGACCGTATGTGTTGAAAATTCTGGGTTGCTAAACGTCCGGCTCTTTCCCGAATTGCTAACAGTTTTCGTCATTTGTGTGTATTTTTCAGTAGTCATAATTGTAAAATTTAAAAATTCGATTTGATGTTGTTTGAAAGATTTTCTCATTAAACCGTCCGGGGAAGGGGAGAAAAAACGATTAATGGAGGAAGCACTGCAAAGTTACAACACGAAAAAAGGGTCAATCTGCTAATTTGGCCTATACGCTAAAAGTTGCCCACCTTACTTCCTTTATTCTCAGATTATTATTGCTAAAAATAATTTTGGAATTATATTTATTTAACAGTTCGGCTGTCTTATTGTTATAAAAATGGCAATAAAAAAGTCGCACCTTTTGAGGCACGACTTATATCCTAAAATCAAATCTTCTGTTTTTAGTTGACGGCAACAAATGTTCCGTTTGAACTGAATAGTAGCCCCTGACCGCTTGTCAGACCTACTTCATAACCTTTCCCTTCTTTTTCCAATTCATTTATGCCGGAAGTAGGGAAGTTATTGACAAGATACTTATTGATGAACTCGGGAGCGATTCCGTCAGGAATACAGTAACCGTAAGGAGCTTCTATCTCTTTCCAATTTCCTTTGTTGTCGAACGTAACCTCCTGGCCGCTTGCAAATTTCACCTTATACTCACTCTTATTTCCACTTTTCTTGTCATACTTGACTGTGGCTATTTTTTCTCCCGTATAATATTGATTTACAAAATTCTGGGCAATTTGAGGTAAATTGCAGCATTGGAATGCCTGCTGATTACAATTGTCGGAATTAGTATCACAATTCCAAGAAGTCTCGTTACCGTTAACCACTGGTTGATAGCAATTTGTGTTCTGAGGCACATAGCACTGAGCAGAAGCCGAAAAAGCAGTGAAAGCGATTGCCATTATGGCCATTAAACCGAATGTCTTTTTCATAATAGAAGTAATTAGTCGTTAGTGATAGTTTTCCTAAATAAACGTCTTTCATTGAAAAAGGTTCAAAAAAATGTCCGACAAACTGCCGGACATTCTTTTTTTAATTTTCTATTGCTATTCTTTATTCTACCGGGATGTCTTTGTTGACATTCTTATAACCCACGAGGGCATAGAAGAGGATGTAAACCGCGCAGCCCAGTGGAACGAAGTAGGAGATGAGGTAGTTTCCGGTCATGTCGGCCACCCAACCCTGGAGAGCCTGCAGAACGGCGCAACCGAACACCATGGTCATGAACGCACCCGAAGCGATTGCTGTGTATTTACCGAGACCTTCAACAGCGAGGTTGAAGATACCACCCCACATCACAGATGTGCAGAGACCTACAAGCAGGAAGGCGAAGATACCAACCGGTACATCTGCCGTGATGAACGACAAGCTTTCCCAGTTAACACCCGGAACACTGATTGTGGTGGTTACCGGCATGAACATGCCGAAGAGAATCAATACAATAGCTGCAATTGAAACGGTGGTTATCATGGTACGTGAACTAACTTTGCCTCCTATTGTGCCGCCTACGAAGCGACCAACGAGCATAAGCAACCAATAGATAGCTACAATCATACCCACGATTCCCGCATTCATTGGTTCGATGCCGTCGCCTCCAGAGGTAAGGAACTGCTGGATATAGTTCGGAACGCCTACTTCAATACCCATATAAAGGAATATGGCGAGGATACCGAGTTTGAAATGGCGGAAAGAGAAAGCACTGTATTTGTCTTTTTCTCCGGTTTTAGCTTTGGCTTCTTCCTGGGGCTGTTCGGGTTCTTCGATCTTTGTGAAACATATCACGATGAAAGCGATGATGAAGATACCCATGGCTATAAACAGAGCGGGAGTAGCATCACTCATTTTGGCCTTGGCTGCTTCACCGATAAGGGCACCCATCAGAATGTAGCAAGCTACGGCTGCTGCGCTGTTGAACACACCGCCTATCTGAATCAACTGGTTACCTTTGTTACCACCTCCGCCAAGTATGTTAAGCATCGGGTTAACAACTGTATTGAGCATACACATACAAAGACCGCCGATAAAAGCACCGATAAGATATATGCCGAAAGCCATGGTCTGCATGCTTTCCCAGCCGCTTACCCATTGGATGAAAATTCCTACGATTCCAACCAACAGAGCCATCAGAGCTGTCTTTTTATAACCGAACTTTTTGATTAACATACCGGCCGGAATACCCATAACCAGATATGCTATGAAGTTGCCGTAGTTACCGATCTGGGCTAATACGTTTGACACTCCGCCTTGGTTTTTCAAGATCGTTGCCATCGGCGTACATAGGTTCGTCACGAAGGCGATCATTGCAAAGAGGGCGATCATCACTATTATGGCGCCCCATTGTTTTGATTGTTTACTCATGTGATAATGTTTTTAGGTATTATTTCTAATTTGCCGTAAAGTTAACTAAATATTTTGAGTTTCACCGTGATTTGATAAAAAATCGTTCAATACTCTCTCATTCCGAAAATATCGGTGCCTATTCTGACCATTGTGCTGCCTTCTTCTATGGCCAATTGGTGATCGTCGCTCATTCCCATGCTGATCGTATCGAAAGCCGGATTATCGGATATAGCTCTGAGCTCGTCGAAACATTTTTTTATGAGTCTGAAGTCCGTTCGGATTCTCTCCTGGTCGTCGGTATTGGTGGCCATCCCCATTATCCCTCGCAATCGTAACGACTTAAACTTGAAAATTTCCATAGCGGCCATCGGTAATTCTTCCGGCAGAAAACCGGTTTTTGTTTCTTCTGCCGCCACATGTACTTGCAGAAGGATGTCGATCGTTTTTCCCCGTTTGTCGGCTTCCTTTGCTATCTCCTTCAATACTTTCAAGCTGTCTACACTTTGGATAATAGAAGCATGTTCTACCGCATACTTTACTTTATTTGTCTGAAGATGTCCTATAAAATGCCACCTGATATCCGAGGGCAGTTCAGGCGCTTTTATCGCCAATTCCTGAGCTCTGCTTTCGCCAAAATCCCGCTGTCCGGCTCGATAAGCTTCAAGTATCGCTTCTCGAGGATGAAACTTGGATACAGCCACCAGAGTGACGTTTTCCGGCAGATTTTTCTTTATGTCCTTTAAATTCGCCTCTACCGAACTGTTTCCCATCGGAATCGTTATTTATTCGCCTAACGATGCCTTGTAAACATCCATAATTGGTGTTTCGGCTATCGATTGAACTTCAAAATCAGCCATCGTCCCTTTCATCCCTTCCATGAAAGTTTCGTATGCTTCCTTGAGCGAATTTCCCGCTACGAGTATCAGAGTGGTTGTTTTTTTCTCCACCGCTGTCTTTTCGTCGATAGTGATGAATGCTACTTTCACAAGATACCATTTGTCGGCACTGTCATCCCAGAATATTTCAGATATTTTGGTACGTTTTACCGCGCTGATAGAAAAATCGCCCGAAATAAACGGCGTGCGTTCCTTGATGATTCGAGCTTCGGCTTCTGTGAATGAAAGGGCGTCAACCAAAAAAGGCTCGTTGACTTTTTTCACCAGTCCGTTTTCCATCATTTTATCGTATCTTACTTTGCATTCAAACCAGTTTGCCATAATAAATTTTTGTTATTGATTGTCAATATAATGGTCTTTAATCTCAACGTTGACCTATAAGAACCCTGCGACTGATTTTAGCGCCGTCAGCCGATTGGAGTGTGAGAATATATACCCCTTTAGGAAGTCTGGATATATTGATAGTCACGCTTTCTCCTCCCTGAGCCGATGCCACGTCGTAACCCGCCATCGAATAAAGATGAGCCGTTACTCCGCGTTCTCCTGCGAGGGAAGCAGTAAGCTCTGTGTCTGTCTGGTCAATCCATAGTTTATCGTTGGTGTCTACCTTCACGTCTCCTATAGCCGAGGGATCGTTTATGAGTTTCTGCATGGCTTTAACGGCATCGATTTTACCGGCACCCCATTGAATCTTCTGATCCTCCGTAAGAGTTTGTCCTGCCCGAATCGAGGCTGTCGAAGCAAGAATTGATTTGATCTCTGATGCTTTCAATGTTGGACTCTGTTCCAATAGCAGCGCGGCAACCCCAGAGATATAAGGGGTGGACATTGACGTTCCCTGTGATAGATACCAATAGTCCGTCCTATCGGCGTTAGCGCCGTTTACAAGCGAACTTCTGTCTATATTGGCTATTGAGCCGTCGGGATAGCTGATTTTTGTAGTTCCGTCATCATAAAACTGTGTCCCGTTTTCTACGTTCTCGTTTACGTAATATGTACTGTAACTCGAAACGATACCTTGTCCGGGTGCACAGAAATCGGGGAGAGTCCTCCCGTCGACGAGTGTACCGTAAGATGTGAATCCCGAAACTTGGTCTATTTGATCATTGGCCGAGTAACTGAAGATATAACCGCCGACGATAGGCCATGACGTTTTCGTAATGTAAGATCCTGCCACCAAAACACCTTTCGCAGTAGCCAGATCATTTATGCTTCCTTTGGAATTACCGTTGACCCAACCTTCCAAACCTTCATTAGTGAAATATAGTTCTGAACCGCTACCTTGAGCATAACCGTCCAAACTAACACCGGCTTTGCCCGTGAAAATAAAAACGGGAATGATCGTGTTCTCTTGCAACGGATTTTTCAATGTAAGTTCCAAATCGATCAAAGAATTGAAGCGATTATTATCTTCATTGACTGAATTATATACTGTTACATAAGAATCGTTGGAAAAATATCTGAGAAATTCAGATGACGGATATCCTTTTATGCCGAACCCCGGTTTCATTGTCCCGGTTCCGTAAACCATGCTCGCAGGATCGGAGCTCTGAAAAGGACATGAGTAAATAAGAGATTTGGTTGATAAATTGAATATGCCGAAAGTTACATCAAAAGTCTCGGAATTAGCACTCCACATATCTACTAAACCGCTATAATAAGTTTGGTGACCGTTGAAGAGCATGGTCTGAAGATTGTCAGATGTAGAAGAGAAAGTTTTCTGAATACTCAGCGGATAGTCACCTTCGTTTCCCGATGCAATGACGATCACCATGTCATCGGTATATTGGGAGATAAATCTGCAGAATGAGGAACTTCCGTCGTGAGGTCCGAAATTGGTGCCTAAACTAAGATTGAAAACTCCCGGTTTACCTTCGGAGTTGCAATAATCTATAAAATTCAATAGTGCCAATTCGATGTTCGAATTGTACAGCGCTCCGCAGTTTAACGCCATTTCAGCATCAGGGGCGACACCGTAGAACGGATTTTTCTCTTCCAACAGAGCATAGCGATTGTTTTCGTAGGTCGCTACTGTGGAAGTGCCGTTATATGATCCTCCCATTATGCCGGCTACATGGGTTCCATGTGTCGCAGAGCTGTTGTCAGTCGTAAAACTGGCTATTGCCGCAGGTGTTGAATATGATTTGGATTGTGACGGATTGTTCGATGGCATCCACCACAACTGTTTGATTCTGTTTTCTGAAAGCGAGCTGTTAAGAAAGTTGATATGGTTCGGATCCAACCCCTCGTCCATCATACCAAGAAGAATTCCTTTTCCTGAATAATTTTTAGGAAGACCGTTCTTCAGACCCTGTTGCAATCCGGTAACGTTGGAGGCCGGACGAGCTTTGTCGAGTAAAGGTTTAGCCTGCTCTCCGAACGACATACTTTTGGTCGCCGGACATTGAGCCACATTTTCCACTTGGCTTAGAGGCATCTTTACTAAGAGAACTTTTTTGCCCGGATTTAGAATTGTCACACCCGGAATCTTTTCCAACTCCGATTCACTGACACCGTCGTTTACCGTAACGAGAACCAATATCTCATCCGGCACTTCGATATTTGGTTGTTCACCGTTTGCTCTCGACTGTATAGCACGCTCATATTTCTGTAGCAATGATAAGCCGATTGGATTCATTTTCCTAAGTAAAGCGTTGTCTTGGGCCCATACTGATAAACCGACTGACAATAAGAAGAGCAATAAAAGTTTTCTTGTCATGACATTAAGTGTGTTTGATGAAAAACGATGCGATTTGCAAAAATAATCAAAAATATCGTTTTCCGGAAAAATAAGTGGAATTTACAAATAATAAAAAATCGGGATAGCTTTTTATAGCCATCCCGAATTGTAAATTCAATGGAAAGTATTGATGATTAGATAGCGTCGGTTTCAACACCTTCCAATGCTCCGCCATCCTCTTCTATTGTTTCTGGAGCCGGACTGTCGGAAGTTGCTGCTTCAAGTTTCTTCATCACTGAGAAAATGAACGCGGCGCTGAGCAGACAGAGAGCTATGAGGATAATCCAGATAGTCCATACAGGAATTTTGCCCCAGAGAAGCATAGGAATCGATACGAGATAGTTACCTACCGCAGTAGCCGCAAACCAGCCGCCCATCATCGAACCTTTAAGCTTCGGAGGAGCTACTTTCGAAACGAACGATATACCCATCGGCGACAGGAGTAATTCCGCGAATGTAAGCAGGAGATAAGTGGATATGAGCCAGTTCGGCGAAACGCTTGCATTTGTGCCGACGATAGCAAGCGAGCCGATGCACATCACACCATAAGCAACACCGGCCATAAGCATACCGTAACCGATCTTACGCGGAGCACTGGGCTCTTTTTTGCGTTTGGCAAGCCATCCGAAGAAGGCAAGGCTGACCGGAGTAAGTGCTACGACATAGAACGGGTTGAACTGCTGATATTCCTGTGGCTGAATACCCGACACGGGATCGGGAGTCTGAGCATAAAAGAAGTAAAGTGCGATACCTACCAGTACAAGGATAGCACATGAGATGGAACGACCCACCTTGCTCTTTGTCTGGAACAGATTGAACAATGCGTAAACACCTACAGCAATTGTCAGGAGAGCCCAAACATTGAATCCTATTCTTGTCCATCCTCCGGCTGAAGGATCGGTGCAAGTCTTGGCAAATTCAGTTAGAGTTGCACCATTCTGATGGAATACCATCCAGAAGAAAATCACAACCGCAAAAACGAGTAAAAGGGCAACCACTCTTGCCTTAGTCTGAGCCGGAGTGAGTTGAGGTCCGGTTTCAGCCACCTGTTTGGCGTCGGTCGCTTTCTTTTCGGTGATTATATGGGAATATGTTCTGCGACCTGCGGCATAAATCAAAAAGCTGACAACGAGCGAAACGCATGCTACGGCGAATCCCCAGCTATATCCACCTGAAAGGACTGTGATATATTCGTTTGCCCAAGCCGTAACATCGGAGCCTACAGTCATGCCGTGAGCAGCGGCTGTGTTGATCAGTTCTGAAGCATCTCCACCTTTTTCGATGAATTCGTTACAGAGTCCAGGAATCTGCGGAACATACGTAAGGTTGTGTTTGGCCATCTGCCAGTTGACCATAGCCGTAGCAGTCATGGGAGCAAACATTGAACCGATATTTATCGCCATATAGAACAATGAGAAAGCTGCATCTCTCTGTCCGCTGAACTTAGGGGAATTATAGAGATCGCCTACCATCACCTGAAGGTTACCCTTGAAAAGCCCCGTGCCTATAGCAATCAGTACTAACGAAGCGATGAGGATGATCAACGACGAATTGGAGAGTATAGGCGTGGGGATAGCCATAACGGCGTAGCCTATAAACATCACGATGATACCGGTGATCACACACTTGTTGAAGCTCCATTTGTCGGCAACCCATCCACCTAACAACGGCATGAAATATACCATTGCGAGGAAGCCGGCGTAAATCTGGCCGGAAACTGTGGCGTCGAAGCCGAACTTGGCCTGAAGGAAAAGCAAGAATATTGCGAGCATAGTGTAGTAGCCGAAACGTTCGCCCGTGTTGGCTAACGAAAGGACATACAAACCCGCGGGTTGGTTTTTGAACATGATTGGTTTATTTATTGGTTATTTTAATTGTTTTCTGAAACTGCGTTGAAAGCCACTGCATAAAGCTTCATCTGCTTCACCATGGCAAGCAAACCGTTGGAGCGAGTAGGGGAGAGGTTTTCAGCCAGACCGATTCTGTCGATGAAATACAGGTTGGAGTCGATGATTTCTTTGGGAGTGTGTCCGTTAAGTACCTCTATGAGAAGCGCGATGATACCTTTCACGATGATGGCATCGGAATCGGCAGTATAGTAAATTTTTCCGTCCTTAAGCTCGGCGTTGAGCCATACACGGCTTTGACATCCCTCGATAAGGTGTTCGGGCGTCTTGAATTTTTCGTCGATAGGCGGCAGTTCGTTGCCTAAATCGATAATCATGGCATAGCGATCCATCCAGTCGTCTACACCTGAGAAATCCTCGATGATTCTGTCTTGTATTTCGTCGATTGTCATAAGTCTTTTGCGTATGCTGTGCAAAGTTACGCAAAAAACTCTAAAAAAGACCTATCTGATATAAATTAGCCCTAAATATCTAAGATGGTCTATTTTGCAGCTTCTTTTTCAATGACATTCAGTACGGTTGTTCCTACTGCTTTGATCGATTTGGAGTCGATGCTGGCCATGTTGTCGTGGAGAGTGTGCCATGTGGGAGGAAACGTACGGGTAACAGCATTATTGCATTCTACAATGTCGATACATGGGATGCCTGTCTTGTTGATCTGAATATGGTCATCGATTATAGAGCCTCCCAACTCGTTGATGAAAACCTCGGATAATCCGATGTTTTTAGCCGCACCCCAAACTTTGTCAACGATCGAACGTGCTGTTTTATCGGAATAATATTCGCGGTGGAAACGTGCGTTTGTTCCTCCTACCATATCGAGTACGATGCCGAAGTCGGGCAGCTCGTCTATTGTATACGGGTGGTTCTGAGCCCAATATTGCGATCCGAGACACCATGTATCGTCTGCATTACCCCAGCCGTCTGAATTCCCATAATCCTCAACGTCTACAAACAGGAAGTCCACGCCAATAGGGAGGTCGTTTTCACCTGCTATCCTTGCCAGTTCCATGAGCACGCCCACTCCACTTCCTCCGTCGTTAGCACCGAGTATGGGAGTTTTGCGATGTTTCTCGTCGGTTTCATTATCTGCCCATGGTCGCGTGTCGTAATGGGCGGCTAAAAGGATTCGTCGTGGTGCTGATGTGTTGAAACGCGCCAGTATGTTATTGAATGGAAGAATGTCACCGGTGAATGCAGTAACGGTGCCTTTCTGTTCTATGATAGTGTCCGCTCCAAATATATTCATTTTTCTGACGATATATTCTTCACACTTCCTGTGAGCTTCTGTTCCGGGGACACGAGGACCGAGTTCGACCTGATGTCGTATGAAATGCATGGCGCTGTCTGTTTCGAATTTCAATTTCGATTCAAACTGGACTACATCCGACATGTTTTCTCCTCCATTTTTTATGTCCGATTTATTGGATGAGCATCCTCCCAATGCTATGCCAAGGCATAGGATAGCAAAGCTGATGGATCTTATTCTTTGATAATTCATTATGTTACGTATTTGTGATATAATCGAATGTAAAAAATTTCCTATATGTTATCAAATGGCCTGATGACGAGATGGATATTGTAATCCTCCATTATGCGCATCTCTTGAATATAATAGGTTCGGCCGTGATATGCGATACAAACTGAACTTGAGAGTATTTGTTGAGGGACACTTTCTTTACCGGAAGCGTCGTAGAAATCTTTCAGATTGAACTGTACGGTAAGTTCGTAATCCTCTATTCCTTCGATGATCTTTACGTCGTTGAGACGGGAAATTTGTCCTGGATTATGGAAATAGATGAGATAAGCTTTGTCGCCTGCGTTTTCCTTTTCTTGGAAAATAGCTGACGTTTTCAACATTCCGCGTAAATAGGAATCGTCATCGTCTTCGTCGACAGGCTGTGCTTTAATGTTCAGACAAAAAGTCATTAAGACAGTGGAGACGAAGAGAAGCCGGAATCGTTGAGTTTTATTGCGATTTGTGTTTGATTTCATCATAGCCGGAAATCACTTATCCGTTTTCAATCTTGGTTTTGTTAAGAAGATGGCGACAAAGTTACGAAATCATTACGAAATCATTACAATTTAATGAAGTTTTCTCTGGGAGCGTTGGGTTAAAATTTGTTAATCTATTTTTGGGCGCGGTTTTTGACAACATTCAACCGAAAAAATTCTATCTTTGCCTGTGAAATAACAAAAACATATTAACTATGACTGAAAGGGAAGCAGAAATTGCGATTAAGGAGCTTAGAGATGAGCTTGACAGGCATAATTACTTATATTACGTCAAGGCCCAACCGGAAATATCGGATAAGGAATATGACATTATGATGAAAAGGTTGGAATCTTTGGAAAAAGAATTTCCTCAGTTTGAAGATCCTTTATCGCCGACGCGACGTGTAGGTAGCGATCTCACTAAGGGTTTCGCCCAGGTTCGCCATCTCTATCCGATGCTCTCTTTGGGAAACACATATTCGATTGAGGAGGTCGATGATTTTGTGGGAAGAGTGCGCGACGGTCTTATGGGTCAGGATGTGACGATTGTCGGCGAAATGAAATTTGACGGAACTTCGATATCCCTGATCTACGAGGATGGCGTTTTAGTAAGAGCTGTGACTCGCGGTGACGGAGAGCACGGCGATGTCGTAACCGAAAATGTCAAGACCATTAAAAGTATCCCTTTACGTCTGAGAGGGGAGGGTTGGCCTCAAAAGTTTGAGTTGCGTGGCGAAATAGTACTGCCATGGAAAGAATTCGACCGTCTGAACGCGGAGCGTCAGTTTCAGGAAGAGCCGCTGTTTGCAAATCCCCGCAATGCAGCTGCAGGAACATTGAAACTACTTAATCCGGCAGAAGTCGCCCGGCGCGGACTCGATGCTTATTTCTACTATCTGCTGGGGGAAAATCTACCGGCCGACAATCATTACGACAATATGATGGCTGTCAAAAGCTGGGGATTTAAAGTGAGCGATGCCATGACACGACTTCATTCCCGAGAGGAAGTCGACGACTATATAAATTATTGGGATAAAGCCAGAAAAGAACTGCCTGTGGCCACCGACGGGCTTGTTTTCAAGGTCAATTCGCTCAGACAACAACTCAATCTCGGATTCACATCGAAGTCACCCCGCTGGGCCATAGCTTATAAGTTTCAGGCCGAACGAGCACTGACAGAGTTGAAATTCGTGTCATTTGAAGTGGGCAGGATGGGTATCGTAACCCCGGTGGCTAATCTCGAGCCGGTTTTGCTTTCGGGAACGATAGTGAAACGCGCATCGCTCCACAACGAGGATATAATACGCAAATTCGATATTCACGAACACGATATGCTTTATGTCGAAAAAGGAGGTGAAATAATTCCTAAGATCGTAGATGTTGAGCTTACGCAAAGAAAAGAGAATACTCAGCCGGTTCAATTCGTGAGATTCTGTCCTTCGTGCGGTACGCCGTTGGTGAGGATCGAAGGGGAAGCTTCCTGGATGTGTCCCAACAAATACGGCTGCATACCGCAAATCACCGGAAGAGTTGAGCATTTCGTAGGTCGCCGGATGATGAACATTGACGGAATTGGCGAGGAAACTTCCGAAGCACTCTTTGCCACCGGACTTATATCCGATATAGCCGATCTTTATGATCTGACAGAAGAGAAGCTCCTGAAACTCGAACATTTCGGAAGACGTAGCGCCGAACGCATTATGGAAGGCGTGGAGGCATCGAAGAAAGTGCCTTTCGAGAGAGTTGTATATGCTCTGTCGATTCCTTTTGTCGGAGAGACTGTGGCGAAAAAACTGGCCAAGGGGGTGAGGAATATAGACCGTCTCATGGCAATGTCGAAAGAGGAGCTTGAAGCGATAGAAGATATAGGTCCGCGTATAGCCGAAAGTATCGTGGAATATTTCGCTGCACCTGTCAATAGAACCATCATCGAACGGCTACGTGCAGCCGGTGTCACCCTCTCTATGCCCGATGAGGATCCTGCAACGCTTTCCGACAAGTTGGAAGGCAAGACATTCGTTATTAGCGGTGTTTTCAGCAAGCATTCGCGCGATGAATATAAAAATCTGATCGAGAAGAACGGCGGCAAGAACGCAGGTTCGATATCGAAGAAAACCGATTATGTGCTCGCAGGTGAAAATATGGGTCCGTCAAAACTCGAAAAGGCTACTAAGTTGGGTATTCCAATTATCGACGAGGATAAATTTCTTGCAATGATTGAATAAAGTGAATTAAAAATTGCTAACTTTGCAGAAATCTAAAAGTTTTAATTTTAAAGCAATAATATGAAGAAAATCAACAGAATTATCGCTATTGCGCTATTGGCTATTGGTTTTGCGGCTGTTCCCGCGCAGGCTCAGTTCCGTTTCGGTATTAAAGCAGGAGTAGATGTTAACAAACTGCAATTCGACACGAAAACTTTCGACAGCGACAATCGGGTCGGTTTCACAGGTGGTCTTATGGCTGAGTTTACGGTTCCCATTATCGGTATAGGAGGAGACATCTCGGCTCTTTATACTCACAGAAGTTTAGAGGGCGAAACAAGTCCCGATTATATCAACATTCCAATCAATCTGAAATGGAAAATCAACATTCCTGTGATAAACAATATTATCCGTCCATATCTCGCCACAGGTCCAAGCTTTGCTTTCCTTATCAACAAATCCAAAGTGCCCGAAGGATTTAAAAACAAAGATATCGCCTGGAATGTAGGTTTTGGCGTGGAACTGATCAAACATCTTCAGATAGGAGCTTCCTATGGCATCGGCTTAAACAAGACTGTAGAAGAGAAAATAACGGGAGATACCGGTGTTGACATCTATGGTAAGAGCCGAGTATGGACGATCTCAGCAGCCTATCTATTCTAAAACGTTGATCAATAGAAGATTGTAAAAACATATAAAAATGATGCCGAAACGAATGTTTTGGCATCATTTTTGCTATGAATAGAGTGGCCCGGGATATTTGGATAAAAAGAGCGATAAAATGAAATAATCAAAGAATTTTTCAGAAAAAAAATGTATTTTTGCAATTGATTAATTATAACATTTGAACTAAATGGCAGCGATTAATTAAAACCTTAAATCAAAATAAAAAAGAGATGACTTTACAACAGAAAAAATTCTATCCTTGGCTCGTTGTCGGCCTCTTGTGGATAGTGGCGCTCCTGAACTATATGGACAGGCAGATGTTGTCGACTATGCAACATTCAATCGGCCAAACGATACCGTTAGTAGACAATGCCAAATATTTCGGCTATCTGATGGCAATATTCCTGTGGATTTATGGATTTATGAGCCCAATCTCAGGAGCGATAGCTGACCGACTAAACAGAAAATGGCTTATCGTAGGTTCGCTGGGTGTCTGGTCGGCCGTTACTTCTCTTATGGCTTTGTGTACCGATTTCACAAGTATTTTCTGTCTGCGTGCACTAATGGGCGTCAGCGAAGCTCTATATATTCCAGCTGCCTTGTCGCTGATTGCCGATTATTTCACAGGCAGTTCGCGCTCTCTTGCCATCGGTATCCACATGACCGGTCTATATATGGGACAAGCTTTGGGTGGGTTCGGTGCCACGGCAGCTGCGGCATGGTCATGGCAGGATACTTTCCATTGGTTCGGTATAGTGGGTCTTATTTATGCTGTTGTCTTGGTGGTGCTGTTACGCGACAAGCGTAATTCGCAAGTAGTAACCGAAGTGCCTGAAATCGATGATTCAGAAGGCGGGGTTACAGTTACACAAACGCGTAAAGATCAAGGTAAGATACCGGTTCTGAAAGGTTTTGCAATGATCTTTTCCAATATAGCTTTCTGGGTGATACTTTTCTTCTTTGCTTCGTCATCTCTCCCCGGATGGTCAACCAAAAACTGGTTGCCTACGCTATTTGCCGAAAATCTTGGCCTGGAGCCGGGAGTTGCAGGCCCTGCGGCAACCATAAGCATAGCTGTAGCTTCATTTATCGGAGTGATGATCGGTGGTCCTATCTCCGACCGTTGGGTAAAGAGAAATCTGCGAGGGCGTGTCTATACAAGTGCTATAGGTCTTACTATGATGGTGCCCGCGTTGATTTTCATAGGTCTGGGTCATAATGCATTCACGGCTGTCGGAGCTGCACTGTTCTTCGGTGTGGGATATGGAATGTTCGATACGAACACGATGCCTATTTTATGCCAGTTTATCCCCGATAAACTCAGAGCATCGGCTTACGGTCTGATTAACATGAGCGGCGTGTTTGCTGGAGCTTTAGTAACGCAGATTCTTGGTGCATGGGCCGAGGGAGGCAATCTCGGACTCGGTTTCGCGCTCATGTCCGGCATTCTGATCATAGCCGTTCTGTTACAGCTGATAGTTCTAAAGCCCAAAACGGACAATATGCAATAATCTCAAATACGATACATTAAAACTAAAAATCATAAATTATGGAAAAAATCAAAGGTTTGATCGATGCTCCGTTTACTCCTTTTTTAGAGAACGGCGAAGTTAACTATGACATTATCCCTCAATATGCTAAGATGCTTAAGAAGAACGGTCTGAAAGGAGCGTTTGTGAATGGTTCGTCAGGCGAAGGCTATATGCTTACAACCGATGAGCGTAAAAAGCTTGCTGAAGCGTGGGTGAAAGCAAAACCGGAAGATTTCATGATCATAGTTCATGTGGGCAGTTGCTGTGCAAAGGACAGTAAGGAACTTGCTCGCCATGCTGCGGAAATAGGTGCAGATGCAATAGGCGCAATGGCACCTCCTTTCCCCAAAATCAATCGAATAGAAGAGCTCGTAAAATATATCGAAATAATAGCATCAGGTGCTCCCGAACTCCCATTCTATTACTATCATATACCTGCTTTCAACGGAGCTTACCTGCCTATGGTGAAACTTCTTGAAGCAGTGGATGGACGTGTTCCCAACTTTGCAGGCATCAAATATACTTTCGAAAGTATTTATGAATACAATCAGTGCCGTCTGTACAAGAACGGGAAGTATGATATGCTCCACGGCCAGGATGAAACTATTCTTCCGTCGCTTGCAATGGGAGGCGCACAAGGAGGTATCGGAGGTACGACAAATTACAACGGACGCGAGCTCGTGGCTATAATTGAAGATTGGAACCGCGGTGACATAGAAGCTGCCCGCGAACATCAGAATTTCTCTCAGGAAGTTATCAATGTTATCGTTAAATATCGCGGTAATATTGTTGGAGGGAAACGAATCATGAAGCTGATAGGTCTGGATCTTGGTAAAAACCGCGTTCCTTTCCAAAATCTTACTGACAAGGAAGAACAGGAACTCAAAGCTGACCTTGAAGCTATCGGCTTCTTCTCCCGTTGCAACCTACTCTGATCTGACTAAATTTAAATGTTATGAAGCCCCACAAAAAGGGGCTTCATAACATAACTCTTTAAATTATACATAGTTATGTGGAATACTGATACAAAAAGTTATCTCTCTCATTGGCGCGAACACTATCGTCGCGATTTGCTGGACAATATTCTTCCTTTCTGGCTCCGTCACGGTCTGGACAAAGTAAACGGTGGTATCTATACTTGTCTTGATCGAGAAGGCCGTCTGATGGATTCAACGAAATCTGTCTGGTTTCAAGGGAGGACTGCATTTACATATTCTTTCGCTTATCTTAGAGTGGAGAAACGTCCGGAATATCTCGAGATGGCTAAAAGTTGTCTTGATTTCATCGAAAAATATTGTTTCGACAAGGATGGAAGGATGTACTTTGAAGTAACTGCCGACGGTAAACCACTGAGAAAACGACGTTACGTATTCTCGGAATGTTTTGCAGCTATCGCCATGAGTGAATATTCTTTGGCGACAGGCGACAGGAGCTACGCTGAGAAGGCTCTAAAGTTGTTCAAAGATATAGAACGGTTCGTGAATACTCCCGGCATTCTCGAGCCAAAGTATCTTCCGGAACAGAAGGCGATAGGACATTCGATAACTATGATTCTGATCAGTACCGCAGCATTGATTCGTAATGTGATTCAGGATCCTGTTCTGGACAAGCAGATAGAGGAATCGATCTATGCTATAAAGCATTATTTCATGCATCCTGAATATAAAGCTCTACTGGAAATGGTAACTCCTGATGGACAACTCATCGATACCATCAACGGAAGGGTTATCAATCCGGGTCATTGTATCGAAACTGCATGGTTCCTTCTTGATGAGGCTCGTTACCGCGGTTGGAATGAAGGCAGCGGTAAGGAAATAAAAGAAATGGCCCTTCAGATTCTTGACTGGTCGTGGGAATGGGGCTGGGACAAAAAATTCGGAGGAATAATAAATTTCCGCGATTGTAAAGGATTCCCGGCTCAAGATTATTCGCAGGATATGAAATTCTGGTGGCCTCAGACCGAAGGGATAATAGCTGCCCTCTTAGCTTATGAAGCTACAGGTGATGAAAAATATCTGGAGATGCATAAGCTTGTGAACGATTGGGCTTACAGTCACCATCCGGATCCGGAATACGGAGAATGGTACGGGTATCTCCATCGGGACGGAACGGTAGCTCAGACAGCAAAGGGAAATCTTTTCAAAGGTCCGTTCCATATTCCAAGAATGCTTGTGAAGAGCCAGATGATAATCGATAATATTTTAAACATTTGAAATGAAAGTTATTGGTAAACTTATTTTGTGTTTCATTCTCTCAGCGATTTTCTCCTTCACGGGTGAAGCAAAGACGAAGAAAGCCAAGGCGAAGGCCCAACCGGTAAAAGTGGCATGTGTTGGGAATAGCATAACATACGGATTTCTTGTTGAAGATCGTGAAAACAACAATTATCCAGCTCAGCTCGGGAAAATGTTGGGAGAGAAATATCAGGTTGCTAATTTCGGAAAAGGAGGGACGACTTTACTGAAAAAAGGCCATAAACCTTACATGGCACAGGAAGAGTTTACCAATGCGCTCAATTTTGTTCCTGATATCGTAGTGATTCATCTCGGGGTGAATGATCTCGATCCGGCAGATTGGCCGGAATACGGGGATAATTTTGTGAGCGATTATGTGGCCCTGATTGATTCGTTCAAATCTGTCAATCCCAAGGTCAGGGTAATCCTTGCCAATTTATCGCCGTTATTGGCGAGTCACCCACGTTTTAAATCAGGCGTTATGGTGTGGCGAGATCAAGTGAGAGAACTCATCCCGATAATAGCTACAGCCACAGGCTCCGAACTAATTGACTTCGGTGAGACATTGCGTGACCGTCCGAATCTTCTTCCGGAAGCAATACATCCGAATGCCGAAGGCGCCGGTCGTCTTGCAAAGACCGTCTACGGCGCTATAACCGGTGATTTCGGTGGATTAAATCTACCTGAAATTTATGGGGATTATATGGTATTGCAGCGCAATAAACCTCTTGTTATCAACGGTACGGATGATTCGGGCGAGAAAGTAACTGTTACGTTAGGGGGGAATTCGGCGTCAGGTGTAACTGACAAACACGGCAGATGGACAGTGACACTTCCCCCAATGAGTGCAGCCACGGGTTTGACCATGACTGTAACCGATGGTAAAAAGACACTTGAGTTTGATAATGTAGCTATTGGGGAAGTTTGGGTGGCGTCAGGTCAAAGCAATATGGAATTTCCTTTGCGGAGTACTAGTTTATTTGAGCAAGATAAACCATTGTTCAATGATTCCCTTTTGCGCTTTTTCGACGTGAAACCTATCGCAGATATCATTACGACAGGCTGGACAGAGGAACAGATACAACTTACGGATGATTTGAAATATTTTTATCCGGCCAAATGGCATGAATCGACCACTGAAAATGCAGGTAAGTTTTCCGGTGTCGCCTGGTATTTCGGTAAGATGCTGAGAGACTCATTGAATGTTCCAGTAGGAATCATTTCCAATTCATTAGGCGGCTCTCCGGCAGAATCTTGGGTAGATATCGAGACGTTGGAACATAATATACCCGAAATTCTTGTGGACTGGTATAAAAACGATTATTTGCAAACGTGGGTCAAATGGAGAGCCCTTAAAAATATCGGCGAACCGGCCGAAAATGAAAGACTCGAGCATAGACATCCCTACGAACCGTCTTATCTTTTCTCTGCCGCGATCCGTCCACTTGAAGCTTATCCAATAGCCGGTGCAATATGGTATCAGGGCGAATCAAACGATCATAATGTGGAAGTTCACGAAAGATTATTCCCGCTGCTGGTAGATAGCTGGCGAGCGAATTGGAATGATCCTGAATTGCCGTTTATTTTCGTCCAATTAAGTACTATGAACCGCGATTCATGGCCAAAATTCAGAAATTCGCAGAGGGAACTTGCCGAGGCCATTCCCGGTGTATCGATGGCTGTATCGATGGATTGGGGCGATTCTCTGGATATTCATCCAAAGAACAAACGTCCCATAGGAGAACGACTTGGCAGACAGGCTTTAAATCGTGTTTACGGGATGAAGAAAGTGACTCCTCAGGGTCCGACAATCTTAAAAGCTGAAAAAACCGGAGCAAACACAATTATACTTACTTTCGATTATGCCGAGGGTCTGACAACATCAGACGGCAAATCTCCAAGGACTTTTGAAGTGGCTCAATATGAAGGCGCTTATCAACCAGTTGAATCCGTGGAAATTCTTAATGACAATACATTGAAACTTGTTGTGCCGTCATCACTTAATCCCCGTTATGTGCGTTACGGTTGGCAACCGTATACACGTGCGAATCTCGTTAATTCTGATGGTCTGCCCACGTCGACTTTTAAGATCGACGTGAAATGATGAATCAATGAACCAATAATTCTATCAAGCTTGCAAAATATAACAGATTAATTATGAAACTTGTCTATAAAACGTTCGGATATCTGATCCTGAGTCTTTTCGCACTCAGTTCAGTAGCCTCTCCAAAGACTCAGAAGAAAAATCCGAAGAAGGATAAAATCACTAAAGTGGCCTGCATTGGAAACAGTATCACTTACGGAATGCTTGTCGACGACCGCGAGAAAAATAATTATCCTGCCCAATTAGGACAACTTCTGGGCGACAAATATGAAGTGGGTAATTTCGGAAAAAGCGGTGCAACTCTGTTAAGGAAAGGTCACCGTCCTTATAACGAGCAGGAGGAGTATGCTGCGGCAATTAATTTTGCACCAGATATAGCCGTTATCCATCTTGGAATAAACGATACCGATCCTCGTGATTGGCCTGATTCGGGAGATTTCTTCGTGGAAGATTATGTTGCACTTATTGACTCCTTGAAAGCAGTAAATCCAAATGTAAGAGTTATTTTAGCCAATTTATCGCCACTATTGTCAAGTCATCGCAGATATAAATCGGGCACTCGCATCTGGCGCGACTTTATCCGAGAAGCGATTCCTGTCGTAGCTGAACTGACAGGTTCGGAGTTAATCGATTTCGGTGATGCGTTGCGCGACCGTCCCAATCTTTTGCCGGATGGCATTCATCCCAACATAGAAGGTGCTGAAATTCTCGCAAATACGGTTTATGGCGCAATAACTGGCGATTACGGCGGGTTGAGTGTCCCTGAGGTGTACGGTGACAGGATGGTTCTTCAGCGCAACCAGCCACTTGTGATTAACGGAACAGCCAATGCCGGTGCAAATGTAACGGTTTCAATCGGTGGAAACTCAAGCATGGCAACAGCCGATAATCGCGGAGCGTGGAGCGTAACCCTTCCGCCGATGAAAGAAGCAACAGGCCTCGAAATGACTATAAGTAACGGTAAAGAGAAGCTACAGTTCCAAGATGTAGCTATAGGAGAGGTATGGATTGCTTCCGGACAAAGCAATATGGAATTTCAAATGCGTAATACCACCACATTCAATGCCGATAAAGAGATTCTCAACGATTCCCTGTTAAGATTTTTCGATATGAAGCCGGTGGCTCTCACAAATCCACCGGAATGGTCTGACGAAAAGAAACAGCTAACAGACCGCCTCATGCATTATCTCCCTTCACATTGGGAAGAGTCGACAGCTTCAGATGCAGGTAAATATTCTGCTGTTGCCTGGTATTTCGGTAAAATGCTCAGAGATTCTCTCAATGTTCCTGTAGGCATAATCTCTAATGCAATAGGAGGTTCACCGGCAGAATCATGGATAGACATTGAGACTCTGGAACACGGTATGCCTGAAATTCTTGCAAACTGGCATAATAACGACTATCTTCAGCCATGGGTGCAGAAGAGGGCTTTAGAAAATATCGGCAAACCGGAACCGCAACAGAAGCCCTCTCATCGTCATCCATACGAACCTGCTTATCTTTTCGCAGCCGGCATCCGTCCGCTCGGTGCTTACCCAATAGCCGGTGCGATATGGTATCAGGGAGAATCAAATGCCCATAATGTTGAGCTGCACGAACAGTTATTCCCGCTGCTTGTTGAAAGCTGGCGTGAAAACTGGAACAATTCTGAATTGCCTTTCCTGTTCGTACAGCTGAGCTCAATAAATCGCCCATCCTGGCCTACCTTCCGCAATTCACAGAGATTGTTGGCCAACTCTCTACCGGGAGTAGAGATGGCAGTTTCGATGGATCATGGAGATTCACTTGACGTGCATCCTCGGAACAAACGTCCGATCGGTGAGCGTCTTGGTCGTCAGGCTTTAAATCACGTATATGGATTCTCGAATGTGGTTCCACAAGGTCCTACAATAGTAAAGGCTGAAAAAACAGCGCCGGGTACCGTTGTTCTAACATTCGATTATTCAGAAGGTCTCACAACTTCAGACGGTGAATTGCCTCGCACATTTGAAGTGGCTCAGTATGATGGTTTGTATGTTCCAGTTGAATCGGTAGAGATTATCAACGGAAATACTCTGAAGTTGATAAACAATTCAATTGAAAATCCTAAATTCGTGAGATATGGCTGGCAACCTTTCACCCGTGCCAACCTTGTAAACGGAGAAGGTCTTCCGACATCGACATTCAAAGTTGAAATAAAATAACATAGAAAATTGAAACATCATAATAGATTTTTAGGCTTATTGATCTTGAGCGTTTTGTTGCATGCATCCGCAATAAGTGCAGCGAAAACGGACTCAGAGAATAAAATTAAAGTAGCGTGTGTAGGCAACAGTATCACTTATGGTTACGGAGTGAATGACCGGCTTACTGAAAGCTATCCTGCTCAGTTAGGTAGATTGTTAGGCGCGCAGTATGAGGTAGGGAATTTCGGAAGAAACGGGACTACGTTGCTAAAAAAAGGACATCGTCCATACGTTGTCCAGGAGGAATTTAACCAAGCTATCAGTTTCAAACCGGATATAGTGGTAATTCATCTTGGTGTGAACGATACTGATTTGCCGGATTATAATAATTTCAGTGACGATTTTATTACGGATTATCTGGCTCTGATAGATACTTTTAAATGTGTTAATCCCGATGTAAGGGTGATTCTTGCCAATCTGTCGCCACTCCCGGCTACCCACAGAAGATTCAAATCAGGCGTGAGGGCATGGCGTGATTCGATCCGGAAGGATATTGCAGTCGTGGCAGACCTGTCGGGTTCGGAACTGATAGATTTCGGAGATTTACTTTTAGACAGAGAGGAAGTGGTATTCGATGCAATCCACCCCGATGTGCGCGGACACACTATGATGGCCCATTATGTGAGGAATGCTATCACAGGCGATTTCGGAGGTTTGCAGATGCCTTCTATCTATAGCGACGGAATGGTACTCCAGAGATATATGCCTCTTAAGATATCGGGGACTGCCAATGCAGGCGATACGGTAACCGTCAGTCTCGGGAAAAATAAATTGAGCGATATTTCCAACAACAGAGGTGAGTGGAGTGTTACTCTACCTCCGATGGCCGAAGGAACAGGGCTGACAATGACCGTTACAGACGGGAAAACAACCATAGTTTACAATGATGTAGCGCTGGGCGAAGTCTGGCTTGCTTCCGGACAGAGTAACATGGCATTTCCTTTGTCAGAAACTTCAACATTTGATGAAGTCAAGAATCAACTTAACGATCCTATGCTCCGTCTTTATGACATGAAACCAAAGGTAAGAGTTGAAAATGCTCAATGGGATGAAGAAAAGACTGCCCTAATTGACAATCTGGATCATTATAAACCAACAGTATGGAAACAATCTGATTCTTTGACTGCGGCAGAATTTTCAGGTGTTGCGTGGTATTTCGGAAAGATGTTGCGCGACAGTCTTAAGGTCCCCGTAGGAATTATCAACAATTCGATAGGTGGTTCGCCTACTGAGGCATGGATATCAGTTGAAGCTCTTGAACATAATGAGCCGGACATATTGGTGAACTGGATGAAAAACGATATGGTTCAACCGTATGTAAGGCGAATGGAAGAAACCAATCTTGGTCTCGACGGAAATAAAAAACATCGTCATCCTTTCGAACCATCTTATCTGTTTTCAACAGGTGTAAGACCGCTAAATCAGTATCCGATAGCGGGAGTAATATGGTATCAGGGCGAGTCAAACGACCATAATATAGAGATTCATGAGCGTCTCTTCCCTCTGCTTGTAGACAATTGGCGCTCATATTGGAACAAACCGGAAATGCCGTTTATATTCGCCCAATTGACTTCAATAATAAGACCCTCGTGGCCAAAATTCCGCGATTCGCAACGCCGAATGTCGGAATCTATTCCGGGAGTGGCAATGGCTGTAATCTCCGATGTCGGCGATTCGCTAAACATTCACCCTTTAGACAAAAAGAGTGTTGGAGAAAGAATGGGTCGCCAGGCATTGAACCGAGTTTATAGTATGAATAACGTGACTCCTCAAGGGCCGACAATCAAGAAGGTAAATAAAGTAGCACCCGGAACCCTTTTGCTAACTTTTGACTATGCCGAGGGGCTGACAACGGCCGACGGACAGGCACCCCGAACTTTTGAAGTGGCAGAATTTGACAGGGTTTATCAGCCGGCAGAGAAAGTAGAAATATTAGATAACAATACCATAAAAATTACTTGTATGTCAATAGAAAATCCGCGATTCGTACGTTACGGCTGGCAGCCGTTTACGAGAGCCAATCTGGTTAATGCCGATGGTCTTCCTGCTTCCACCTTCAAGATGTCAGTTGCTGAATCTCCTGTCGTTGAGGACGGGATTGAGGCAGGTATCTCCGCCCCTTATGTAGGTATGGCCAACGGATGTGTTATCAGAGCAGGGGGTTGTAATTTTCCCTCAAATCCTATGGCTCCGGGAAGTCAGAAAAAGTTTTATCAAGGAATTTATGCATTGACCTCTACTCCCGATGGCGGAATCAAAACAGAACAGATAGGACTTCTTCCGTTTCCGATGGCGTACGGTATGGGAGTGACCGTACCTGAAGGGCTCGTCCTGATAGGTGGTACGACACCCGCCGAGGCTCTTTCAACCGTCTTTCTTCTTACTGTTAACGATGAAGGGAAAGCCGAGCTGAAACAGCTGCCCTCGTTCCCATATTCTGTCGATAATACCTCGGCTACTTATCTTGAAGGAAAGGTTTACGTGGCAGGAGGAAATATCGACGGCAAGCCTTCCAACGATCTTTATTGCCTCGACATGGCCGATACGGCGAAAGGATGGACAAAACTTGCTTCATTCCCTGGAAATCCGAGGGTACAGCCTGTTCTGGCCGGAAGCAAGGATGCCAAAGGCAGCCCTACGCTTTATATGTGGGGCGGATTTGCAGGCAAAGGAGATGGTCGTGAAGCGTCGCTCGATACAGATGGATACGCTTACAACGTGGCTAAGAAAAAATGGAACAAGATAGCCGCACCTACCGATAAAGAAGGTGTGGATGTCTCAACCGGCGGAGGAGTGGCTGCAACATTGCCCGATGGGAAAATAGTTGTGGCCGGCGGAGTGAATAAGGATATCTTTCTTAATGCTCTTCGCAATCAGGCTCCCGATTATCTCTCTCACCCGATAGAATGGTATCGTTTCAACGATCTTGTTTTAGTGTTTGATCCGGTAACAGAAAAATGGGCAATAGCTGATCAGACACCTGAAGCTGCTCGCGCCGGTGCTGGAGCGGTGGTGACTCCCGAAGGAGAGGTGCTCTTGATTGGAGGAGAACTCAAACCACGTATCCGTACGGCTGATGTTCTCAGAATAGCATTGAAATAAAAGGAAACAAAGGAAAATTATTAACGGAGGGTGCAAAATAGAATAAATTTGCACCCTCCGCCTATTTTTTTGTCAATTAATCGATTAGAAGAGTTCAAGTTTCATAAGGTCGGTCTTTTTGTTCTTATACCAAATGAAGAACAATATTACTGTCTTGCCCTTTACTTCCGATGCAGTTACATACATTTTCCCTTTCGTTTCTTGTGCAATGGCTGTGAAATCAGCTTCGTAACAATATACAGGATCATTATTCTTTTTCACTTGAATAGAATAGAGAGTACGTTCGAAAGGAATAGTTTCAGTTTCCGAACCGTCATATAGTGTAATAGCTTTCGCGCCTATGCCAATTCTTGCCTCCCCTTTTTTGAAATATTCCTTCATTCCCATCGCATAAATAGAAGAAATGTCATATTTCTTGCCTTCTGCAAAAACACTTTTACAAAAATCTTTCTGCGACGTGTCCTGTGCCATGGCCTGATTGCCCAATCCGGTCATCAAAACAACGGCTGTAACCATCAAAATAAAACGTTTCATTATCATAGCTTTCTTATTTTTTATCTTTCAAATGCAAATGTACAAAAAAACCTCTGACTGAAAAATTTATGGTATGATTCAGAAAAACGAGACTGCATCTTCTTGAAAAAAATAAAAAGGCGTGTCACCGCAAAGTGAACACGCCTTTTTATTACATATGACAAACAAATTATTTCTTTTTGCGGTTGCCGTAGCGGCTCATGAACTTGTCAACGCGACCTGCCGTGTCAACGAGTTTCTGCTTGCCGGTGAAGAATGGGTGAGAGGAGCTGGTGATTTCGAGTTTCACCAAAGGATATGTAACACCATCCACTTCGATGGTTTCTTTTGCGGCTACTGTCGAACGAGTGATAAAAATTTCTTCGTTTGACATATCTTTGAATACGACTTCGCGATAGTTCTTAGGATGGATGTCTTTTTTCATTTCTGTATTTAGTTTGCTGTTTATTAATTCATTATCCATAGCGTTGGTAAGACGCATCTATGTAATGGCTTGCAAAATTACTCATTATTCTCAACATCACAAAATTATCTCTAAAAAATCTTATATAAAGGCAAATCGATAAATAAATTATGAGATAATAGCTATGGAGAATAATGCCGCTATAAATTTTTAAAATTTCATATATAAAAGTTTGAAATAATTGGTAATTTTGTATTTCACAGGGTAAAATACATATAAATTTATATTTTCATAATTCTTAGAATATGCGTAGATTTTTTCAACTATCTTTAATGATCGTTTTATTGGTTATTTTGAGTGATGGAAATGTTAAAGCGATAGGAATGCCTTCTCCGGATGTCAAAGAAACTGTTGGCGATAAGTTAGATAAAGGTAAAAAAAAGGTGGTAAACGCTTTTAATTCTATCAAAAATAAGATCAGTCATAAAAGCGACTCGACAGAAGTGGAAGAAGAAGTAGTAAAAGATAAGGGAAAGTCTTTTAAATCGAAAAAAGTTCATGAAAAATATCCACAGTTCAATGAACGGTATTATTGGACGAATAGACACAAATATAAAGGCTCGGACAAAACTGAATTAGAATTCGGTTTTAGCGGTGAAATCACTTATGATACTAAGTCAAAAACCACATCAGAAAAAATCTATATCTACTATATGATTTATGGACATAAAAATTCCATTACAATTCCTAAAGGTTCGGAAATTCTTATACGTACAGGCAATGACAAAGTATATAAGGCTGTCACATTGACATCATTTGCCAATTCATCCCAACTTAGCAATATTGGACATTTCAGCGCAGCTGACAATCAATATCATTTGTATGGTGTGGAGACCACTTATACAAACTTAGAACCCGATTTTTATTTGAGTCCGGAAGCTATCAAGGATATTCTTGAATATGGGATAATTAAAGTTAGAATAGGAAGAAATGATTTAAAACTCGAAGACAAAAGTTTTGAAAAAGGGAACAATGAGATTAAGGATTATTTAAAATCCCTGCAAGCCAAGATGGCAAAACAAAAAGAGGCATGGACTTTAAAGCCGCCAAAGCCCTATATTACTAATCAAGTAGAAGAATTTTAATTCAGCAATAGATCGCCCGATTTCTGAAGATCTAATTTGTGCGAACATAAGTAGATACCCAAAGATTCGACAAATCAAATCGCAAGAACGCTATTGATGTGCTAATGTAGCGTGAAGGATTTTCAAATAATGAAGCCGGCTTAAGCCGGCTTCATTTATCTGAATTAAATTAGAACTTAGTCCTGGAATTCAATCAAGGGGGCTTCACCTGCGAATCTGTCGCCAGGAGCCACGAAGATTCGTTTGACTACAGCGTCATGTTCCGCTTCCACATCGTTTTCCATCTTCATCGACTCATAAACGAGGAGCAGATCGCCTTTTTTCACTGCTTGACCCGGCTCAACGCAAATCTGAAGAATCGTACCCGGCATGGGGCCTGAAAGAACCTCCCCGGTAATAGGTTCAACTGTTTCTTCTACCGCCGTCTCTTCAGGCTTTTCTTCTGCTTTTTTTGCGGCATATTCTTCTTCGCGTTTCTTTTTGAGAAATCCGTTTGCTACGGCCGGAAGAAGTTCGAGCAACAGGTATTCCTCATCATTGGTCGCAAGTTTGACTCCACCTAACTCGTCGAGAGTGGGGTTGTCAGGACGCTTATAAGCGGAAACGTCGTACGGACGTTCGGTGCTGTCGCCGGTAATCATTTCGCGGAATTCCGGCTTTACGGCTACCGGAGTATGGCCATATTCGCCTTTTATCAACGATATGAACTGGTTGGATTTAGTCGTATAGTCGGGATTGCCTTTCTTTCGGTCGATGGCGAGTGATACGGCTTGACTGCCCACTATCTGGCTCGTCGGCGTTACCAACGGTACCAATCCCGCGTCGCGGCGTACTTTTGGAATTAAAGCCATAGCTTCGTCAAGCACCTCTTCCGATTGCATCGCCTTAAGCTGAGCCACCATATTTGAATACATTCCTCCCGGCACCTCTGCTGTTTTCACGAGTTCGTTGGGTTTAGGGAAGCGGAAATAATCGTCGATAGCATGGCACGCTGCCAGCATGGCTTCTTCGTCTCCTCGTTTGCCCGCTGCTATTGCTTCGTCGAATTTTGCATCGATGTGAGCCGGCAATTCGTCTTTCAGCGGGTCGAATTTGATTGGCAGTTCGGACACTAAGTCAAACGCTTTAAGTTCCATTCTCGCAGATAACAGCTCGTTGCGTATTTGACCCACGGCTTCCATGTTGGCTTCTATTTCAATGCCTAACTTTTTGGCGAAAATATAGATGAGTTCGATTGCCGGAGCTGCAGAGCCTCCTCCGAACCACCAGATATTGGTGTCGAGTATGTCTACGCCGTGAATCATCGCCATGACTGAAGATGCAAGTCCGTAGCCCGGTGTGCAGTGAGTGTGGAAATCCACCGGTACTTTAACAGCTGCTTTGAGCTTCGAAATTATAGAAGCCGCCCGTAACGGATTGACCAATCCGGCCATATCCTTCAAGGTGATGATTTTTGCACCCAGAGCCTCCATTTCGAGGGCTTTGTTTACGAAATATTCGTCGGTGAAGATTTTTTCTTGTTTCTTTCCGAACATGGATTTCATTTTGCCCATAAAGCCTGACGCCGCTTCTTCTTTCGGATCGACTGTATAGCATACGGCTCCGTCGGCTATTCCGCCCAGCTCGTTGATCATGCGGATGGATTCCTTAACGTTCTCTATATCATTGAGAGCATCAAAGATACGCATTACGTTAAGCCCATTCTTTATCGCTTCTTTATAAAAGCCTTCAAGCACGCTGTCGGGATAAGGAACGTAGCCGAACAGATTGCGGCCGCGGGAAAGAGCTGATAACAGCGATTTTCCTTTCATCGCTTCGCTTATCTTGCGAAGACGATCCCAAGGCGATTCGCCTAAATAACGCATTACGGAATCGGGAACTGCGCCTCCCCATACTTCCATTATATAGAAACCTGCATTCTCGTACAAAGGAAGAAGACGGTCGATGGTCTGTTGGCTCATTCGCGTGGCGAACAAAGACTGCTGTCCGTCCCTCATCGTAAGGTCTCTGATTCTAAGTTTTCTGTTCTCCATAAATTCGGTATTTGATGTTATCTTTACGCAAAGATATAATTATTTTTAGAATTAAAGAAAAATTTCTTTAATAATTTGAGCAAAAAAGTCGGCAGATATGATTTTCTGCCGACTGATATTGAAATTATTCTTTATCGGAAGGAAGTCCGTTGAAGGGAGGAGGCACCGGAAGATTGTCAGGATTATCCTTGTCCTCATCGCCCGGATTAAGGGGCTCGGTAGGGGTATTCTCTTGACTATCCGTCGATTTATCTTCCGCCTCATCCGATGCGGTTGTTTCCGGCAGGAGTTTCTCGTCTTCGTCTCTTGCAGCGAGGATTTCCTCAGTTCTGGAAGCCCAGGGACGTTTACCGAATATCTTTTCCACGTCTTCAGTAAATATCACTTCTCTCGTGATTAGAGTTTCGGCAAGTTTGTTATGGCCTTCGGCGTGCTCTCTGAGGATTTGTTTTGCGCGTTCGTATTGTTCGTTGATGATGCGCGACACTTCCTCGTCTATCATTCTGGCTCTTTCATCGCTATATGGCTTGGAGAAGCCGTAATCCTGACCTGTAGAATCATAGTAGCTGAGGTTCGGCAGTTTGTCGCTCATGCCATAGTAAACGACCATCGCGTAAGCTTGCTTGGTCACACGTTCCAAGTCGTTGGCCGCTCCTGTGGAAATTCTGCCGAGGAATACTTCTTCCGCCGCGCGGCCTCCCAGAGTGGCGCACATCTCGTCAAGTATAGCTTGAGTCGGTGTGATCTGTCGTTCTTCCGGCAGATACCAAGCCGCGCCGAGTGCTTTACCGCGAGGAACGATTGTAACCTTAATCAGAGGATTGGCGTAGCGTAGATGCCAGGAAATGGTGGCATGGCCGGCTTCGTGCACTGCTATTGATTTCTTTTCTTCGTCGGTGGTGATTTTCGATCGTTTCTCCAACCCGCCGATGATACGGTCAACAGCGTCGATGAAATCCTGCTTGCTGACAGTTGACTTATTGTGACGTGCAGCAATAAGAGCTGCTTCGTTACAAACGTTTGCTATGTCTGCGCCGGAGAAACCGGGGGTCTGTCGGGCGAGAAGTTCCACATCGACAGTATCGTCTGTCTTGATCTTGCGGAGATGAACGTTGAAGATGGCCACACGGTCGTTAAGATCGGGAAGGTCTACGTAAATCTGACGGTCGAAACGCCCCGCGCGTAGTAATGCCTTGTCGAGAATGTCGGCGCGGTTTGTTGCCGCGAGAATTATCACACCGCTGTTGGTGCCGAAACCGTCCATTTCGATGAGGAGCTGGTTGAGAGTGTTCTCACGTTCGTCGTTTGAACCCATGTTGGGATTCTTACCTCGGGCTCGACCTACGGCGTCTATTTCGTCGATGAACACTATACAGGGAGCTTTCTCTTTAGCCTGCCGGAACAAGTCGCGTACGCGTGAAGCACCTACGCCCACAAACATTTCTACGAAATCCGACCCTGACATTGAGAAGAAAGGAACGTTTGCTTCTCCTGCTACCGCCTTTGCCAAAAGAGTCTTACCGGTTCCCGGAGGGCCTACTAAGAGTGCCCCTTTCGGTATTTTACCTCCGAGATTAGTGTATCTCTGTGGATTCTTAAGAAATTCTACAATTTCCTCTATTTCGGTCTTGGCTTCTGACAGGCCGGCTACATCCTTAAAAGTCACTTGGATAGGGCCATCCTTATCGAATATTCTCGCTTTTGATTTACCTACGCTGAACACGCCGCCCGAACCGTCGCCTTTTCCCGACATTCTACGCATCATCACAAACCAGAAAATGATCAGTAATGCCACCGGGCCGAAAGTCCAGAGCAGGCCGCTGAAATCGCTCGCTTTCTCATATTTAACCTCGCCTGTAAAAGTACCGTTGGCCTTCCATTCGTCGATTTTGTCCTGAAGTTTGTCAGCCGAGGGTATTTCGGTAAGAATCTTAGCCGATAAGCCGGCATCCTTTTTAAAGGTTCCGGGGAAGACTTTCTCTGCTAAAGAATCGGTCAGGAACGCTTCTGCCTCGTTCTTATTTGAAAATACGACGATCTTCTTCACTCCGCCACTTTCCACGTAGTCCTCGAAGTTTGTGTAAGATACGTCTTTTGTCATCGAATTGTCATCGAAATACAGTATGCCTACAAGGAAAATTATCACGATGGCATACATCCAGTACATGCTGAATCTAAATGTCGGTTTTTTCTTTGGTTTGTCCATCTTGTTGAGGGTGGATATGTGTTATTGGTTTATTTTTATTCGATTAAAGTAAGTCGGGAATTTCAGTCACTTTGGCATCGTTCCATAATTCTTCGATGTTGTAGCGTTCACGTGTCTCCGGGACAAAAACATGGACGAGCGTGTCGCCGTAATCTATCACGATCCACTGTGCGTTCTGATATCCGTCGTAATTATAGGGTTTTATACCTGCTTCTTTAAGCAGATGTTCTCGTATATTGTCGGCTATCGCCGAAACTTGCATAGTTGAAGTGCCTTCGCAGATGATGAAATTAGATGCGGCGGCAGTTTCAATGCCGCTTAGGTCCAAATGGGTTATTTTTCTACCTTTTCGGTCTTGAATGCCTTCGGTGATCAGTCGTGTTATGTCGGTTGTCGCTCTCATAAAGTGTGAGGATAGAAAGCTATTTTATTTACAAAGTTAACTAAAAAAATAATGTTTTGACATGTGTCTATGTAATATAAACAAATATCATGCCAAAAAGGTCGGTCGACGACGATGTTTATTCATATCTCATGGTCTCGGCAGGGGAAAGATGCGATACGATGAGCGACGGAATAATCAGCAGGATAAACGATATCAGAATGATAGCCCCGTTAAGAATCAGAACTGTTTCCGTATCGACAGCTACCGGCACATAATTCAGATAGTAAGCGTCGGCGTCGAGTGGTATTATTTTTTCAGAAGCTTGAAGCCAAATTATGCCTAAACCTATGATATTTCCCACTATCAGTCCTATTCCGAGAACTTTAGCCGCCATTAGGATAAAGATTTTTCTGATTTGTATGTTCGTCGCCCCCAAAGCCTTGAGCAGACCTATCGTAGATACCCTCTGCAGCACGATTATGAACAGACTTGATATCAGCGTGAATCCTGATACGCATCCCATTAGGATTAAAATCACTACAACGTTAGTGTCAAGCAGAGAGAGCCAGTTGAAATAGACCGCACCTGCCATATTGACATTCTGAATGGAGAAAAAACTGCCATCCGCCTTTTCGGTCGAGTATACGAAAAGTCTACGGCGCAGTGCATCGGTAATGTCATCTATTTCCTCGGGATTCAAACCGTTAATATTGATCGCCGTGCCGGTAAGGGAGTCGGTGCGGTTCAGACGTTGAAGCATCTCTATTGAGGAAAAGCAATACATCTTGTCGTAGTCGCCGAAATGAGTGTCGTATATGCCTTCGATTTTCATTTTTCGCGACAAAAGATTATCGCCCGCAAAGAAATGAGCCATAACGTCATCTCCAACAGTCAGATTCAGAGAATTGGCTATCCGCTGCGAAATAACTAAAGGGTTGATGTCCGTAGAATCACCGAAATGAGGCATTTTTCCGGACACGATATTTTCTCCTATGAAATTAATATCGTCATTGTCTGACGACAGCCCTTTTATGAGAATACCCTCGAAGTTATCATCGGTTTTCAACATGGCCGGCTGATAAAACGTCAGAACAGGATTGCCTTCTGGAGCTATCTCTTTGATAGCCATTTTGAGATTGTCGTCGAGCTTGATCCCTTCATTTTGTGAATGATCACCGTAATCTTTAGTTTCCATCAGAGTGATTTGTTGCTCGAATCCGGTTACCTTCTTACGTATTTCGTCCTTAAATCCTCTGACGACAGCTATGGAAAACAGCATGATGATAAATGATAGAGCTATCCCTGTGACGGCGATTTTTACACCCGGTGAAGTTGCTTTAGAAAGTTTGTCGCCGGAGTTATTTCTAAGGCTAAGTCGTCGTGACAGAAAGACTTCTAATCTCATCAGTCTTTATCGATAATTCTTCCAGGATAGGCTTTTAGCGCTTCCGCCAAAACTTTAAGTGCTCGGCCAAGATCATCTTTGTTTAACACATAAGCCATTCTGACCTCGTTTTTACCCATTTTTTCTGTGGTATAGAAACCCGAAGCCGGAGCCATGAAGACAGTAGCTCCCTCATATTCGAAATCTTTCAGACACCATTCGCAGAATTTGTCCGCATCATCAACTGGCAGACTTACCACTGTGTAAAATGCACCCATAGGTATAGGAGAATAACATCCCGGGATTCTGTTAAGGCCGTCGATGAGAAATTTACGCCGCTCAACATATTCATTATATGTCATTAGCATGTATTCTTTTCCCGCGTCGATCGAAGCTTCTGCCACAATCTGACCTAAAAGGGGAGGGCTCAGACGAGCCTGACAGAACTTCATTACATTTCGCTTCAATTCCTTATGTTTAGTGATGATAGCTCCTATTCGAATTCCACATTCACTATATCGTTTCGAAACCGAATCTATGAGCACTACTTGTTCCTCGATTCCCGGCAGGTGGAAAGCAGAGATATATGGTGCACCGGTATAACAGAACTCTCTGTATACCTCATCGGAAAAAAGGAAAAGATCATATTTTTTCACTAAGTCCCGAATGAGATTCATCTCTTTTTGTGTATAGAGATAACCTGTGGGATTGTTTGGATTGCATATTAAAATACCTTTGGTCCGGGGAGTGATCAGCTCCTCGAATTTCTCAACAGGTGGTAGAGCGAAACCTTCATCGATTGACGACGGAATAGTAACGATTTTTGCTCCCGCGGATATGGCGAAAGCCATATAGTTCGCATAGGCGGGCTCGGGAACTATTATTTCATCCCCAGGATCAAGACAAGCCATAAAAGCGAACAGAACAGCTTCAGAACCGCCTGTCGTCACTATGATATCATCGACATCCACTTCTATTTTGAATCGATGATAATACTCGGCCAATTTCTTGCGTAACGACAACAATCCTTCAGATGGACTGTATTCAAGGACGCTACGGTCTATATTTTTTAGAGCTTCCAAGCCTTCTTTGGGAGAAGGTAGGTCGGGCTGCCCTATATTAAGATGATAAACCTTGATGCCGCGTTCTTTGGCGGCATTGGCTAAAGGTACAAGTTTTCGGATAGGGGAGGCGGGCATCATTTTCCCGCGTTCGGAAATTACCGGCATAAGTACTTAATGTAAACTTTTATACCGCAAAATTACGATTTTTTTCCTGTTACTCCAAAGAAGTAATTATTTATCCCATAAATCTATTCCTGGAGTTCCATTCTTTTTGCAAAAACAATTTACCGTTATCCAGCAAAAAACAATAAGCACCGATAATAGAGTTTAGATAATGAGCCTAATATGACAAAAGCAATATGTTAATCAACCCTTGTGATAAACCGGTTTTGTTGGATAGATAATCCATTATGAGAATACAGCTATTACCAAGTGTATTCCAATCGTTTATTGCTGAAAATATAGTCGATTATCTTTTCGATTATGCGCCGAAGTTGTCGTAGTGGATATTTTCCGGGTCGACCCCGAGAGAATCCAACATGCCCTCGACTGCTTTACTCATCGGGCCGGGGCCACACATGTAGTATTCGATGTCTTCAGGATTATCGTGATCTTTAAGGTATGTGTCATAGATTACCTGGTGAACGAATCCGGGTGTGTATTTTACTCCGGCAGCGTCGGCGGCAGGATCCGGACGGTCAAGGGCGAGATGGAAATGGAAATTCGGGAATTCTTTTTCGATCTGTAAGAAATCATCGAGGTAGAACACTTCGTTCAAGGCACGGGCACCATAGAAATAATGCATTTCCCGATCGCGTGTGTTCAACGTTTTGGTCATATGCATAATTTGTGCGCGAAGTGGAGCCATCCCTGCGCCTCCGCCTATCCACATCATTTCTTTTTTTGAATCGAATATCGGATGGAAGTCGCCGTAAGGGCCGCTCATCATCACTTTATCGCCTGGTTTGAGGGTAAAAATATAGCTGGATGCGATGCCTGGCATAACGTCCATGAATCCCACTTCCGGTTTCGGCTTCATCGGAGGGGTGGCTATTCTGACAGTCAACATTATACGGTCGCCTTCAGCAGGATAATTTGCCATGGAATAAGCTCTTACCGTAGTTTCAGTGTTGACGCACGCCAAAGAGAATAGTCCGAATTTTTCCCATGACGGAAGATATTCTTCTCCTATCAGAGATTTGTCAATATCCTTGTCATAGGTCATCTTATAGGGCGGAATCTTTATCTGGGCATAGGAGCCGGGGATAAAATCCATGTGTTCGCCCAGTGGTAGAGCGACTATAAATTCCTTGATAAATGTCGCCACATTTCGGTTGGAAATCACTTCGCATTCCCATTCCTTAATATCAAGAACCGATGCAGGAACACCTATTTTCATGTCTTCCTTGACCTTTACCTGACATGCCAGACGCCAGTCTTCTTTTATCTGTTTGCGGGTGAAATGCACTGTCTCCGTAGGCAATATATTGCCTCCTCCTTCAAATACCTGAACTTTACATTGGCCGCAACTTCCTTTGCCTCCGCAAGCCGAAGGTAGAAAAACATTGGAATTGGCCATAGTGGAAAGCAACGTGCCTCCGGAATCGGCCGTTACTTCGCGGTCGCCGTTAATGGTGATGGTCACTTTACCCGAATGAACGAGAAATTTTTTGGCGATCAAAAGAATTACCACCAATATCAAAGTCAGGGCTATGAAAATAATCGTTCCCGCTATTATTGTCAGGCTATTAGACGAGCAGAGCAGATGATAATTCATGGCAATCAAATTTTAATTCCGAGAAAGCTCATGAAAGCTATTCCCATCAATGCAGTAATAATGAATGTTATGCCTGTGCCTCTCAATGGCTTGGGAATTTTCGAATACGTTGCGATCCGTTCCCGGATGGCTGCCACAGCAGTTATGGCAAGTAACCACCCTAAACCCCAACCAGCTCCGGCGCAGGTAGCTGTCCAGATTGTGCCGTATTCTCTCTGTTGCATGAACAGCGATCCACCCAGGATGGCGCAGTTCACAGCTATTAGCGGAAGGAAGATTCCTAACGATGCGTAAAGAGTAGGACTGTATTTTTCTACAGTCATTTCCACCAATTGTGTCATTGATGCTATGACAGCTATAAACATGATGAGGGATAGAAACGAAAGATCGACATCTTTGTATTCATCTCCCAACCAGAGAAGTGCACCCGGTTTGAGTATATAATTTTCAAGAAGCCAGTTTATTGGCAGGGTTATCACCAACATGAATGTTACTGCCACGCCAAGACCGAAAGCAGTCTTGACGTTCTTCGATACGGCGAGGAAAGAACACATGCCCAAAAAGTAGGCAAAAATCATATTGTCAACGAAAATCGACCGTATGAATATATTGAAATTTTCCATAATCTTCGTCAGTCTGTGATTATTAGTCTTCCTGAAGTTCTTTGTTTCTCGCTCTCTGAACCCATATGATGCACGCCACCACTATTAAAGCCATGGGAGGCAGAATCATAAGGCCGTTGTTCACATATCCCGCTTCATAAAAAGATTGGGGAACGATCTGATAGCCTAACAGCGTACCGCTCCCAAAAAGTTCGCGGAAAAATCCGGTGATTATTAGTATGATGGCATATCCTATGCCGTTGCCGATTCCGTCAAGAAACGACGGCCAAGGGCGGTTGCCCATCGCGAAAGCTTCCAGTCGACCCATGAGGATACAATTGGTTATTATCAGCCCGATGAACACCGACAGTTGTTTTGACACATCGTAGGCATAGGCTTTTAGCAATTGATCGACTATCACCACGAGACCCGCAACGACTACTAACTGCACGATTATACGTATGTTTATGGGGATTGTGTTGCGAAGACACGAAATAATGACGTTGGAAAAGGCCAGAACCGCTATTACCGACATTCCCATCACTATTGCCGGTTCTAATTTCGCCGTAACTGCCAGAACGGAACAGATACCGAGTATCTGCACTATGACAGGGTTATTTTTTGAAAACGGATTGAAAAAAACTTTCTTGGTGTCTATTTTTTCCGCCATTTGAGTGATTCTTTTGATTATTGATTATTAATCTGAAAGACTTTGAAGAAAGGCTTCATAAGGTGTGAGACAGTTGGCAAGCATGGAAGCCACCCCGTTACTTGTTATGGTGCCTCCCGAAACCCCGTCGACATAATCTTCTCCACGGCTGGGCTGCGTTCCGGCTTTGACAACTGTTATAGGTAGGAATTTGCCTTGTTTGAATATACTTTTACCGATGAAACGGTCTGAAAATGCCGGCTTTTCAATCTCGGCACCTAATCCGGGAGTCTCACCTTGATGGGCAAAATAGGCTCCGAATATCGTTTTACCGTCGGAATTAAAAGCAACATAACCCCAAATCGGCCCCCATAATCCCGCTCCGTAAACAGGTAGGATATATTTAGTTGAGCCATCGCTGCTTTTGCCTACAAAGACGGGCAACTCTCTATCTTCGTCCTTCTTCTTGCTCTCATTGGCTACGTTCACATCGAAAGCATCACCTTCTATTTTCTTTCCGGTTTCGTCGACGACAAAGCTACCTGTTATATACTCTGAATATAAAGCGATTATGCTGTCGGAAGGTGCAGTTATGTGAATGGCCGAGAGTATCTGTCTCATTTTGTCCTTGTCAGCGTTTTCCTGCTGTTTGTCAGACAGGGCTGCCGAAGTAAAGGCGAGAGCGGCACCGACTACTATCGCCAGAACGATGATATAAATGATGGAATATGAATTACTCTGTTTATTCATAACTCATTCTTTTAGCACGTTTCATTCTTCTGTTTATATTCGCCTGAACCACACACCAGTCTATTAGCGGGGCAAGTGCATTCATCAGAAGCACAGCAAGCATTGCTCCTTCCGGATAGCCGTTGTTATAAACACGGATGATTATAGCTATTGCGCCGGTAAGGAAACCATAAACGAATTTTCCTATTCCTGTACGCGAAGCCGTAACGGGATCGGTAGCCATGAACACAGCAGCGAAAGCGAAGCCACCATAAAGGAGTTGGTCTAAAGGAGATAGATAAGAGGCCGGATAAGTCGGGGTTGCAAATAAATTGGCTATCCAACCCATAAATAATCCACCGATAACTACCGAAATGATTATTCGCCAGCTGGCAATTCCGGCCATCAGAAGGATTGCGGCACCGATTAGTATACAAAGTGTGGATGTTTCACCGAATGATCCCGGAATCAATCCTAAAAAAGCATCCCAGGAGGAGATATCTCCACCTGTCACATTCTGAATCCTTAAAGCCCCTTCGGTATGAGTCGCGATCTGTCCTAAAGGAGTCGCTCCCGACACACCGTCCGCGAAATTTACCGTACCGCCTAAGCCGCAGATGGGTTTAGATGCAATAAACACTTTGTCGCCGCTCATACTGGCCGGATATGCGAAAAAGAGGAATGCGCGAGTGACTAAAGCAACATTGAATATGTTATAACCTGTTCCTCCGAATACTTCCTTGACGAAAATAACCGAAAAGGCTGTCGCTACCGCAAGCATCCAAAGAGGAGTTTCGATAGGGCATATTAAAGGGATCAGGATTCCGGTCACGAGAAAACCTTCCTGTATCTCTTCTTTGCGCCATTGTGCAACTATAAATTCTATTCCCAGTCCGACCACATATGTAACCACGATCCTCGGCAATATGGCAAGAAAACCGTAAGCCATAATTTGCCAGAAAGGAAAATCGTGTAGTCCCGAAGCGAGAAAATTCTGGTAACCCGTATTGTACATGCCGAACAGCAGGCACGGAAGCAATGCGAGAACCACGATTATCATCACTCTTTTTGAGTCTATTGAGTCATGGATGTGGACTCCCGATTCGGAAGTCTCCTTAGGCGTGAAGAGAAATGTCTCGAAGCCGTCAAACACCGACTGAAAAGCTGAAAATCGTCCGCCAGGTTGAAAATCAGGCTTTATTCGGTCGATATATTTTCTTAATTTTTTCATCGCTCAATTAATCTTCTGTTTCCTTTCTCATATAATCGAGACCCGAACGGATTATTTTCTGTAATTCCAGTTTTGACGGATCCACAAATTCGGCTAATGCAAAATCTTCAGGACTGACTTCATAAATCCCCAACTGTTCCATTTTCTCTATGTTGCGCGACAAAACAGCTTTTATGAGATACTCAGCCATTATATCCAGCGGAATCATCCTGTCATACAGACCCGACATAATCATAGCTCTTTTTCCGCCGTTCAGGCGAGCGTCGGGTGAGAAGATCGCTTTGAAACGCGACAGTGGGTACGATCTGCTTGCGCTCAGTTTTGAGGGCGAGATGGAAGCCCAGCCCATAAATTCATCCTTGTCGTTCCCTTCAGGGATTACGGTTATCTGGCGATGAGGGAACCTAAGAAATTCTGTCTTTTCTGTTTTTTTACCTGACAGAACGTTCCCTGAAATGATGCGCCGGTTTTTATCTCCCGGAGCGATTGAATCTTTTATTAATGACTCGATTTCCGCCCCTTCAGTAGTCAGAACATAATGCGGGTCGGAGATCTCCGAACCGGTGACAGCCACGAGAGTTTCAGTCGAATACTGCCCGGATGAGATGAGCTCTCCTATTTTCGACAATGTAACGATATCTAACATCCAAACTGTCTCCCCTTTATTTATAGGCTTTATATTACCTGCCTGTATGGAAGGCAAACCGGCCGGATGAGGCCCTTGAATCGTAATAAGCTCCGCATTTTCACAACTATAGGGGAAGTTTTCTCTTGCAGAGATGTAAACTTTCCCTTTGGTAAGCTTTTTCAGCGCTTCAACTCCGGCTTTGATGTTTTCCTGGTTGACCGACGGATTCTTCAGCAAATCGCCTGCAAGCGGAGCGCTGTCGAACGCCGTCACGAAAATATCCCTCGGTTCACGTTCGGGATGCGGCACGATGTCATACGGTAATTGTCTCAGGCGGCTCCAAAGACCCGATTCAAGTAGTATATGTCTTATTTCTCCTTTATCGGGATTCTGGGTTAGATTGAAGATTATTTCGTCATTGGTGTCATCAGCGTCTATGATTACGCTGAGGATTTTCCGTCTCTCACCTCTTATTATAGAAGAAACAATCCCCGAAACCGGCGAACATAATTTTATCTCTTCATGCGTTTTATCATGGGCTAAAGATTGACCTTTCGCCACTTTATCGCCCTCCTTCACATCCAATCGCGGAGTTAGTCCCGGAAAATCGTCGGGAACCACGGCCAAACGTCCGGATTTGATGCTGACGGCCACAGACTTATCGGATATTGCACCTGCAAGATTCAGGTCTAAGCCTTTCTTGATTTTTAAAAGCTTGTTCATTTTTCAGGTATATATGGGTGCTATGCCCTGATTTCGGGTGCAAAGTTACCTATTTATTTTGATAACTGATTAAATTCTTTAAAAAAATATAAAAACCGGCCTTTCCATCTGTGAAAAAATCAACTTTCAAGAAAAAATGCAGAAAAATAAACACCATTATTTTTGTATTTAAAAAAATTATGATACTTTTGCATTGGTTTCGCTTAAAATTGGCAGATACCATGAAATCTATTCCGGAAAAATTTAATTAACATAATACCTTAATATTCTAAATTAGTAATTATCAAATTATGGAAGCTCAAAAAGCCCAGCCTACAGTGGCTAAGACGCCTCAGGCTAAAAATTCTGGTAGCAATGTTAGCGGTATCAAGAATGCTTTTCTTGTAATCATCGCCTGCTTTATCGTTGCTGTTTGTCTTTTCATCTTCTGGTTCGGTCACCCGCAGCATTTTGAAATCGACGGTGGATCGGAAGGCATCACTTCAATGTTCTTCACCGATAAGAAAGGTCACCCAAATAACATCTGGGGTACTATCTTCATGGGAGGCGTTATCGTGCCTATCCTCCAGACGCTGTTCCTTACCGTTATCGTTCTCTCTGTTGAACGTTTCATCGCTCTCCGCAGCGCTAAAGGTAAAGGTAACATCACCAAGTTCGTAGCCGACGTGAAAAAATGTCTTGCTAAAAACGATATCGCTGGTGCTCAGGCTCTTTGCAAAAATCAGCAGGGTTCTGTTGCAGCTGTGGTTGCAGCCGCATTGGTTCGTTATCAGGAAATGGACATGAACACTGTACTCACTAAAGAACAGAAAATCGCTACTCTTCAGAAAGAAGTAGAAGAAGCTACTGCTCTCGAAATGCCGGCTCTCCAGCAGAACCTCCCGATCGTAGCTACCATGACTACTCTCGGTACTCTCGTTGGTCTGTTAGGTACTGTGATCGGTATGATCAAGTCGTTCCAGGCTCTCGCTGCTTCTGGTGCTCCTGACTCGACTGAACTCTCGACCGGTATCTCGGAGGCTCTTATCAACACCGCCTTCGGTATCGCAACTGGTGCTTTCGCTGTAATATCTTACAACTTCTACACCAACAAGATCGACAACCTGACCTACGCTATCGACGAGATCGGTTTCTCTATCGTACAGACATTCGCAGCTACTCACTAATCCCTGTTGCAAGTCTATAACGTTAAACAATTAGTTAAATTTGTAATATGGGAAAAGTAAAACCTAAAAGAAAGAGTACCCTCATCGACATGACCGCGATGAGTGACGTGACTGTTCTTTTGCTTACTTTCTTCATGTTGACCTCGACTTTCCTTCAGAAAGAACCGGTAACGGTTATCACACCGTCATCCGTTTCCGAAGAAAAAGTGCCCATCTCCAATCTGGCGCAGGTGCTCGTTTCTCCAGAAGGTAAAGTATTCATCTCTATAACCGGTGACGCGGACGAAGCTAACAAGGACACTTGGGGCTCCGAGGCAATCAGAGCCGAAGTCGTTCGCAAGGCGGTTAGCAAATACAATGAACTCCATCCTAATAAGAAAGTGCAACTGAGCGAAGCAGACGTTGAGAAATTCTCCAAAATCAACATGTTTGGCGTTCCTTTCGAAGCTCTGCCCACGTTCTTGAGAATGTCACAGTTGGATCAGGATAAGGTTATTTCGGATATGACCCGCGCGGATGTCGGTATTCCAATCAACGATAACCGTGACCTTAACCACCCCAACGAATTTCAGATTTGGATGCAGGCCATTTATTCGTCAGGAAATGAAAACCTGCAGGCAGCGATGAAGAAAGGCGAAGGTATAGCTGTCAAGGCTGATGCCAAGACGCCATACAACACCGTACACGACGTGCTCGACAATCTTCAGACTCTGAAAATGAACCGATTCAGCTTAATGACTGCTTTAAAAACTGAACAAGACTAATTCATTATGGCACAGATTGAACAATCAGATAAAGGCGGCAAGAAAAAGAAAAAAGGCGCCCAGAAGAAAATGGCGATCCATGTGGACTTCACGCCCATGGTTGACATGAACATGCTTCTGATTACGTTCTTCATGCTTTGTACCACGATGATTAAGTCGCAGACCCTCCAGATCATCCTTCCTACTAACGAAAAGGTTGAACAAGAGGAGCAGAACAAAGCTAAAGAATCGGAAGCTATCACAATGATCGTTTCGACGGAACGCGATGAAAATGGCGAACCCAAGAAAGATGAAAACGGTCGTTATAAAAATACGGTATACTTCTTCGCAGGGCAGCCCATGCTCGTTGACGAAAACAAGGACGGCATTCTCGAGGATTCTAACCTCGAACGCGAAGTCTTCCTAGGAAACGAAGGTTCTACCCAGCGCGGTATCCGTAAGATTCTACACGACCGTAACAAAGACGTGCTGAAAAAAATCGACGAACTTAAAGTGAAATGGAGAAATAAGGAATTCTCTTCCAACAAAGATAAAAACGACAGTATTTATCAGGCTATGGCTAAAGAAATCCGTAACGACTCCACCCTCACACGTCCCGTTGTTATTATCAAGGCTACACCCGAAGCTTCTTGGGAAAGTCTTATCAGCGCCCTCGATGAAATGAACATCAACCAGATTTCACGTTACCAGATCGACAATATCAATCATACGGATTCGATGATGATTGAGGCGTTCATACGTAAACATGGTAAATAATTGATGGCAGATATATATTAATCCAAAAATCTAAGAAGAAAATGGCTAAAGATGTAGATCTTTCATCAAAAGAATGGACCGATCTTATTTTCGAAGGTAAAAATAAGGAATTTGGTGCTTATAAACTTCGTCAGGGTTCTATCGGACGTCACAACAGAGCTATGATCGTGATCGTATTCTTCATCGCGCTCCTTTTCGTACTCGCATTCGTTGTCAACACCGTTATCAAATCGGCTGAGGCAAGACCCGAGGATATGAACGAACAGGAACTCATGGCAATGTCTACTGACGAAGTACAGGAAGAAGAACCTCAGGAAGATGAAACTCCTTTCCAGGAACCTGAAGTTCAGGAAGTGCTCCAGGAAGAACTTCTTAACACTACCAAGCTCACTGAATTGAACATCGTGGCCGACAACGAAGTGACCGAAGAGATCAAGAGCGTTGAAGAGCAGATGGCTGATGAAAGAGCGGTTGGTGCTGTTAACGAAGACCGTGGTGTCGACGACATCATCAACGCACAGGAGCACAAAGAAGTCGTTGTTGTTGAAGAAAAGAAACCCGAACCCGTGGTCGAACATAAGGTATTCGAAGCCGTTGAGCAGATGCCTACGTTCCCCGGTGGTGACAAAGCTCTCTACGACTTCATTTCCTCGAAGTTGGTATTCCCGCAGGAGGCCATCGAAGACAATGTAGGTGGTCGTGTTTCGGTAAGATTCGTTGTTAAGAAAGACGGTTCGATCGGCGAAGCTAAGATTGCTCGCGGTAAGCACCCGGCTCTCGACAAAGAAGCTCTCAGAGTGGTTAAACTGCTCCCGAAATTTATCCCCGGTAAGCAGAACGGTCAGGCTGTGGACGTTTGGTTCACCCTTCCGATCAACTTCAACCTCCAGAGTGCAAAATAATATTGTAACTCGAACATAAAAAAACGGCGGTCTTTAAACAGATCGCCGTTTTTATTTTTACCTACTTTTTGCTAATTTTGTAAAGATAAAAGGCATCATTTTTGCCTTTTTCCATTTGATTGAAAGAAACTGATAAATACTTACGATATGGCAGAAAAAGAAATTGTGCTCAGCGGAATCAGAGCTACCGGAAATCTCCACCTCGGTAACTATTACGGTGCACTGAGTAAATTCGTTAGGATGCAGGACGACTACGACTGTCTTTACTTCGTGGCCGACCTTCATGCGCTGACTACAAATCCCGACCCCGATAAACTTCACGAAAACGTCCGAAATATCGTCGCTGAATATCTCGCTGCAGGCCTGGATCCCGAAAAATCCACGCTTTTCGTGCAGAGCGACGTCCCCGAAATTTCCGAGATGTATCTCCTTTTGAATATGCACGTCGGCATCGGAGAGCTCATGCGCACGGCTTCATTCAAAGACAAAGCGCGTAAACAGCTCGGCATTAAAAGCGATTCCGAAAACATCGAAAGCCAGATCATTGGCAGTGACTCAAACAAACGTGTCAATGCAGGACTCCTTACTTATCCTACCCTCATGGCTGTCGATATCCTTATTCAGAAAGCAAATAAAGTGCCTGTTGGAAAGGATCAGGAACAGCACCTTGAGCTAACTCGACGCTTTGCTCGACGCTTCAACTCATTCTATGGAGTCGACCTCTTCCCCGAACCCGAAAACTTCAACTTCGGAGGCAATGCCGTTAAAGTGCCCGGACTCGACGGCTCCGGAAAAATGGGCAAAAGCGAAGGTAACTGCATTTACCTCATCGACGACGAGAAAACTCTCCGGAAAAAAGTCATGAGAGCCGTGACCGACGAAGGACCCAAAACGCCAGGCCAGCCTGTAAGTCAGCCCGTCGAAAATCTTTTCACCCTCCTCGAACTCACATCCACCCCCGAGATAGTGAAACACTATCGCGATGCTTACGCCGACTGTTCTATACGCTATGGCGACCTCAAAAAGCAACTCGCTGAAGATATCCTCAAAGTAACGCTGCCCATCAGGGAACGTATTCTCGACTTGCAGGGCGATGATGCCGCCATTTCCAAAGCTCTCAGAATAGGGGCGGAAAAAGCCCGCGAAAGAGCCTCGAAAACGCTCGCAGAAGTGCGCCACACCATGGGCATAAGAAAATTTTAAAAGAAAACACACACTCCCAACCCGATGACACCTTTCGTTCACCTTCATGTTCATTCCCAATACAGCCTGCTCGACGGACAGGCCGCTATCAGCGCCTTGGTTGACAAGGCTCTTGACGACGGAATGGCCGGAATAGCACTCACCGACCATGGCAATATGTTCGGAGTCAAAGAGCTTTATAACTATGCCAATGGCGGATGCATGAAAGGTTACAAAAAAGGACTTGAAAAAGCCGAAAAAAGTGGTGATACAAAAAAAGCCGCAAAACTTCAGAAACGCATCGAGCGTATCAAATCGGGCGACTTCAAGATTATACTCGGTTGCGAGATGTATGTTGCCAACGGTTCGCTTGAAGATAAAAGCGACAAACATGATATCGGACGCCACCTCATAGTCCTCGCAAAAAATCAGACCGGATACAAAAACCTGATTAAACTTGTATCCAAAGCGTGGACCGACGGGTTTTATACCCATCCGCGCACCGATAAGAATGAACTCGCCAACCATCGCGAAGGACTGATCATCGCAAGTGCTTGCCTCGGAGGAGAAATCCCAAGACTGCTGGCAAACGAACGTCTTGCCGAAGCTGAAGAGAGCGTTAAATGGTGGAAGGATACATTCGGCGACGACTACTACATCGAGCTCCAACGACATAAAACTGATAAAGAAGGTGGTAAACGGGATGTTTATGAATTGCAGGAAAAAATCAATCCTCAGCTCATTGATTTAGCCCGGAAATACGGGATCAAGCTCATTGCTACTAACGATGTCCATTTCGTCAACGAGTCCGACGCCGAAGCCCACGACCGTCTGATTTGCGTCAGCACTAACAGCAACTACATGGATCCCGAACGCATGCGTTACACCAAACAGGAATGGATGAAAACGCAGGCCGAAATGAACGATATCTTCGCCGATATTCCCGAAGCGCTCGAAAATACACTCGAAATCCTTGAAAAAGTCGAGAAATACTCCATTGACCATGGGCCTATAATGCCCACATTCGCCATACCGGAAGAATTCGGAACCGAAGCTCAATATAGGGAGAAATTCACCCGCGAGGATCTTTTCAATGAATTTACCCGCGATGAGAACGGAAAGGAAGTTATGAGCCGCGAACAGGCTGAAAAGAAAATTGAAGCACTCGGGGGCTACGACAAACTTTATAGGCTGAAATTGGAAGCCGACTATCTCAAAAAGCTAGCCTACGACGGAGCGGAAAAGCGGTATGGTACTCCGCTTTCCGAGGAGATCGACGAACGCATAAAATTCGAGCTTCATATCATGAAGACAATGGGTTTCCCGGGTTACTTCCTAATAGTACAGGATTTTATCAAGGTCGGCAGAGAGCAACTGGGAGTCAGCATCGGACCCGGTCGTGGATCCGCGGCCGGAAGTGCCGTAGCCTACTGCCTCGGCATCACGCAGATCGACCCTATCAGATATGATCTTCTGTTTGAACGTTTCCTTAACCCCGACAGAATATCTCTACCCGATATAGACATTGACTTCGATGACGACGGTCGTGCTGATGTCTTGCACTATGTCACTCAAAAATATGGCGAGAAAAACGTGGCTCATATCATTACCTACGGCCAGATGAAGGCCAAATCCGCCATTAAGGATATAGCCAGGATCCATCAGCTCTCCCTGTCCGAAAGCGACCGTCTGACCAAACTGATACCTAAAAGAATGCCGGAAGTCGATGGTAAGACGGTCGACGATACCATCGACAACTGTATTAAATATGTTCCCGAGTTCCGATCTGAGCTTGACAATCCTAACCCTATCGTAAGGGAAACGCTCCGTTATGCTAACGAACTCGAGGGAAATGTACGCAACACCGGAGTCCATGCGTGCGGAGTTATTATTTGCCGCGACGAAATTACCGAGTGGGTTCCCGTTTCTACTGCTATTGATAAGGCCAGCGGCTCGAAGGAAAGAATCATCGTCACCCAGTATGAAGGTAAAGTGATCGAAGAAACAGGTCTCATTAAGATGGACTTCCTCGGATTGAAAACGCTCTCGATCATTAAGGAGGCAATCGCCAACATCAAACGAACCACCGGTAAGGATATCGACATCGACACTATTCCTATCGACGACCCCCTGACTTATCGCCTCTACTGCGAAGGTAAGACGGTCGGAACGTTCCAGTTCGAATCCGCAGGAATGCAGAAATATCTCCGGGAACTCCAACCGTCCACATTCGAGGATCTCATAGCCATGAACGCGCTCTATCGTCCTGGCCCTATGGATTATATTCCCGACTTCATCGACCGAAAACATGGCAAAAAGCCAATAGAATATGATATTCCGGCGATGGAGAAATATCTCAAGGACACCTACGGCATTACCGTCTATCAGGAACAGGTCATGCTTCTTTCGCGTCAGCTTGCCAACTTCACTCGCGGACAAAGCGATAACCTCCGTAAAGCAATGGGTAAGAAGCTCATCGACAAGATGGCCGAACTTGAAAAACTCTTTATGGAAGGAGGGCAGGCTAACGGACACGACCCCGAAGTCCTCACAAAGATTTGGAACGACTGGAAGAAATTCGCCTCCTACGCATTCAATAAAAGTCACGCCACATGTTATAGTTGGATAGCTTATCAGACCGCTTGGCTCAAAGCCAACTATCCTGCTGAATATATGGCTGCCGTCCTCACGCGCAATCTCTCTGATATCTCGAAACTTACATTCTTTATGGAAGAATGTAACAGAATGAAGATCACCGTCAAAGGTCCCGACGTTAACGAAAGCTTCTCGGGATTCGGAGTTAACCGTAACGGTGAGATAAGATTTGGGCTGGCGGCTATCAAAGGCATCGGGGAGGGAGTAGTTGAAGATATACTCAGAGCTCGTTCAAAAGGCCCCTTCAAGGATATCTACGATTTCGCAGAACGGGTTCCCGGACTCGCTCTCAACAGACGAGTGATCGAAAATCTCGCCTATGCCGGAGCCTTCGACTGTTTCGCTAATGATATCAAACGGGAAGATTTCTTTGAGAAAAACGCAAAAGGGGAGACCTTTATTGAAAGTCTCATAAAGTATGGACAGATGTTCCAGCAGGATCAACAGAATCAATCGATGAGTCTGTTCGGCGACGACCCCGCTATGACTATCGAAGGTCGTCCCCAGGTCATTCCCGCCGCTCTTTGGATCGACGCATTCAAACTTGAGAAAGAAAAGGAATTGGTTGGCATGTACTATTCCTCCCACCCTTTGGATCCTTTCTATATGGAACTGAACTACGGAATGTCCAAACTTAAGGATTTTAAAGGCGACGATGTCGTCGAAAACACTGATTATCTTTATGGAGGACTTGTCGTCGAACTTGCCACCCGACCATCCAAAACCGGGGGACGCATCGGATTCCTCAAAATTGAGGACTATACCGGAACGGCAGAAATTTTCCTCCGAGAGAAGGATTATTTCGCCTATGCCAACTATGGGGTTCCCAATACTGCCATCTATGTAAAAGGTTCATATTCCAGAAACCAGAAAGGCGACTTGTTCTTCTCCGTCAATAAAATAGGACTCCTCAACGAACTCGCTGGTAAGCTCATCCGTGGCCTCGGACTGACTATCAACAAGGATCAGATTGAACAGACATTCTATAACACAATCGCCGATGCTATTCGGCGTGAACCCGACGACTCGAAAAAGGGCAGTCTGTCAATCAAGGTGTTCGACCCCGCGGTAAGTCGTTATCTCCGATTCAATTCATCTATGGAAATTCCTCTGACTAAAAATATGATTAATATCTTTGAGGATTTGAATGCCGAAGTGGAAGTAGACAAAAATTTTTCAATAATCAATAATAATCAAACTGACAATGGCAAAACATTTTACAGACGCAAACGTTCATGACGTGATCGCCTCCGGGAAACCTGTAGTGATTGACTTTTGGGCCACTTGGTGCGGACCCTGCGTGAGAATGGCACCCGTAGTTGACGAACTCGCTGCCGAGTATGAAGATCGGGTGGAGATTGGCAAATACAACATCGAAGAAGAATCCGACCTCGGAACTCAGTACCGTATCATGTCAATACCGACCATTCTTTTCTTCAAAAACGGAGAGCAGGTCAAAGATCTCCGGTTGGCGGGTTCCCAGACTAAGGCGAAATTGCAGGAAAACATCGAAAAACTCCTCGCTTTATAAGTAATTCGTCCTGGACAATGGCTCGTTACTGAAAATCGATTATAAAGATATTTGTACGCTATTGTCCGTTTCGAAAAAAAAACTTACCTTTGCACCCGAAAATCAATACAAAACCAAAATTTAATCATTTTTTTTAATGGCAACTAAAATCAGACTCCAACGCCATGGTCGTAAAAACTATGCGTTCTATCCGATTGTTATCGCCGATAGCAGGGCACCACGAGATGGTAGATTTATTGAAAGGATAGGTTCTTATAATCCGAACACTAATCCTGCTACAATCACATTGAATTTCGAGCGCGCTTTGTATTGGGTTAATGTCGGAGCACAGCCTACCGATACGGTTCGCAGTATTCTTTCTCAGGAAGGCGTACTTCTTATGAAACACCTCCAGGGTGGTGTGAAAAAAGGTGCTTTTGACGAAGCTGAAGCACAGAAACGTTTCGATGCTTGGAAGGCTCAGAAGCAGAAAGCCGTTGATGCTGCTAAGACTTCTATGGCCGACAAGAAAGAGCTCGCTAATAAAGCTCGTCTTGCTGAAGAACAGGCTAAAAACAAAGCTAAAGCTGAAGCTGTGGCTAAGAAAAAAGCTGAAGCCGCTGCCGCTAAGGCTGAAGCTGAAGCTGCTGCTAACGCTGAAGAGGCCGCACCGGCAGAAGAAGCTCCCGCAGCTGAATAAACAAGAAATTTTTTACACAACGATCGGATGGATTGCTAACGTGATTCATCCGATTTTTTTATAATGTCAGTTCCATAGTATAGCCCGCTATCGGACGCATACCTAAGAGATATTTGTTCAGAGCCAGGCTCCGGTTCAGAACCTCACCTTCCATACTGCTGCCCATATCTATATATAACGAATCAGGATGATCTTCGCATACTCTCGAAAGTATTAATGGAATGATACCCTCTTTCCTCCCTCTCTCGGTTGTGGCTATATATTGTGTTTTTATTACAGTCTTAGATTTATAAACGATAGTGCCGCCCAACATCTCGCCTTCTGGAGAGTATGCGCAATACAGTAATATATGCAGGGGAAACAGATTTTTGAGTCTTATGATTTCCTCATGGCTGTGAACCGGCTCCGAATTGTATTTTTCTTTAAGCCGTCGTGCTAATATTTCATAGAATTCATTCCAATCGTTTGATTGACTGATGGTAATATTTGAATGTCTGTCCCTGCCGAGCTCATGACGCATGGTTGGACGCATGTTCTTTTTCAATTTTGTGCTTTCTCCTACCCAATATAAAGTGATGTCACTTATTTTACCCCCCAGTTGAGATATCACCCACTTGTCCTCATCAGCGGATCGCGTAAGATATATATTGGTCACTGGCTTATATGTCAGCTTCTTGACGCCTTTATTCTTGAAAAAGTCTATCGACTTGATCATTATTTCTTCCATCTCTCCCACGTCGGAATGATTCTCCGGAGTGAGCCAACCCCCGAAAGTCAGACCCCTGTGGGACGTTGCTGAATCACCTGATATCTCGCAGGGTAGGATTCCTAAGATACGACTTCCTTTGAAAGCCAGCAGCGAACAGTCTTCAAACCGTTCGCCGTGGTAGTCAATATAATCTCTTTGAAAAATTATGTTTTGTTGTCTCGACCTGCTGACAAATTTATTCCATTCACTTTTTAGTGAATGATCGTACTTGATTATTCTTATCTCATTGCTCATCAAAGGGCAAGACGGTAAATCTCTATAGTATCTTCAGCGGTTAACTGACGATAGCCTCCTATCACGTCCCCTTTTGTCTTGTGCAAGCGTTCCACTAAAAGAGGTAAATCTGGATTATCTATGCCTAATTCGCTGAAAGTCACAGGTAAGCCTATGCTGCCAAAAAATGCTTTCAGGCAGCTGATGCCTTCTTCCGCTGCCACCTTGTCGTCATGGCTTTCGACTCCGAAAATTCTTCTCCCGAATTGAGCGATCTTCGATGGCTGCTTTTCGGCCATATAAGTCATCCAAGCCGGGAATACTACCGCAAGACCCGCACCGTGAGTTACCCCGTAAACAGCCGAAATCTCATGTTCCATGGCGTGTGAAGTCCAGTCCTCTTTTCGTCCCGTGCCGCAAATACCGTTGTGAGCCAGAGTCCCGCTCCACATTATGTTGGCTCTCGATTCATAATCATCCGGATTTGACATCACCTTCGGAGCTTCTTCGATTATAGCCTTAAGGATACCTTCCGACACTCGGTCTGTGATTTCTACATCAGGGGTGGTTGTGAAATAACGTTCCATTATGTGTGCCATCATATCGGCTATACCGCTTGCTGTCTGATAGGGCGGCAGACTGAAAGTGAGTTCCGGATTAAGCAGGGCGAACTTCGGACGGAGTACGTAATCTGTCCGCAAACTGATTTTTATCATTCCGTCCTTTTTGGTTATCACGCTATTGCCCGAACCTTCGCTGCCTGCTGCTGGGATTGTTAGGACGCAACCGATCGGAAGAGCCTCTTCGGCCTTTGTCCGTCCCGAAAAGAAATCCCAGAAATCACCGTCATAAACCGCACCCAATGCAATCGCCTTAGCTGTATCGATGGCTGATCCTCCACCTACGGCTAAAAGACCGTCTACACCGTTTTCCTTACAGATTTTTATTCCCGCATAAACCAAATCGTCCTCCGGGTTCGGCTTTACTCCTCCGAGTTCGAACATGGCGATACCATATTCGTTTAAGCTTTTTCTGACTCGATCCAGAAGACCTGACTTCTCTGCCGACCCCTGACCGTAAACAAGAAGTACTGTCTTCATGCCGGCATTTAAAGTCTCCTTGCCTGATTCATTTTCCGCGCCTCGTCCGAAAACATATTTCGTAGGTGTACAATATGTGAAATTTTCCATCTCTTTTCTGCTTATTGATTAATATTCGCAAAGATATAAAAAAATAGATTTTACTGATTTATAATCATTCCTTTTTTTGATAGAACATAGTGATATTTGGAATCCGCGATAGGGGAGAGGTCTATCTCTTCCGTCGAAAGAGTCCCCTTTGTTAGATAGAGAAGATTTCCTCTGAAAGTGTCGTCAATCATTGCTATCCGGTGTGCCAGAAAGCCCATTGTCATTCTCAGGTTCACCTCCACGCATGCCGCAATCTTTTCTTCATTGTCGTCGGTTGTTTCAATCATCATGTCTACTCCTACCGGGCCATAATAATTAGGATGGATGGTTCTCGATAAAGCGTTTTTGATTTTAGTCATGATGTCTGTGATATCGTGACCGATAAATGTCTGGAGCTTGTCGTCGGTTTCTATCAGGTTCCCCATATATTCCCCGGTCGGAGAAGTCAAAAATACCGATAATCCTACGTAGTTGATTCCTGATGGCTCGCTCATAAACAAGAGTGCGAAATCCTTCACCTTTTCACGGCGTTTTTCGATCATCACTGAGCCTTGACGACGTATGAAACCCTTGATATATTCCGACAGTTTCTCTCTCGAAAGAGACCGTGTATAAAAAATTCCGCGTCCGCTGCTCGACCATGGTTGTTTGACTACCGCATCGTTATCCCATCGCTCTATTGCCGTTATCGCATTCTCAAGTGATGTTGCCTCTACCGGCATCTTGTCCTTGTCTGTACCTATCAGATTATGAATTTTTATCGTCAGATTTCTATGACTTAGCTGTCTGATGGCATCCAGTGTCTCTACCGATGGCAACGAAACTGCGTTTATGCCGGCTTTGGCAAATAGTCCCTTGGTGAAATGGCTCCAGCCCCAGGGGGAAGGAGTGTAAGCACTGTGGAGATGAGGATTAAAGATTTGTCCTTTCAGGCCGAATTTTTGTTTCAGTTTGCTGACGGCTGCTTGATTCTCGGGAGATGTTAGAACAGCATCGTCGTCACTTGCCCACCAGAACGGAAGGAGCGAACCGTCTCTGGCGAGTTGTTTGGGTTCGGAAGAGGGAGTGAAGTTCGACCTGCCGGAGGCCAAAGCTATGTCATTTTCGGGATTGAAGAGATATACGTTGTTTTCCATGTCGCAAAGTTAATATCAAATCTGTCCCCCTATCTGCGAATTTGGCCTATACATTAAAAGTTGCCCACCTTAAAAAGAAGAAAATCAGCAAAATAACGTAAAAAATAATTTTAAGTTTAACTATATTTAATAAAAAGCGTGGCTATAACAGGTATAGTCACGCTTCAATTTCATCTTCGCGAATTCTTCAATCCTCGTTCCTCGGATTGTTGTTGAGAGTCTCAGTCCTCTCTTTTTCCAATTCTACCGATACTTTGTCGTTATCAGCTTTGTTTTCAGCTACGCCGGGATATTCCATAGCCTGTTCCTCTGTAGCCTTTTTGCTTCCGCATTTACATTTACAGTTTGCCATAATATTTTTGTTTTTTCTATTTTAACGCTGCCATTAATGAAAAAGTTCAGTTTTTATCTTCCGGAAGAGGAAGTTTATTCAACTCCTCGATATAATCGAGCAATTCTTCACGCCCCCTTCCATCCTCGCTCGATGTCATGAAGATTGGAGGCAATTCCTCCCATTGTTCCAAAAGTTTGTTACAATAGTCATCGATATTCTTTTTGAGTACCTCCTTGCCTATTTTATCGATCTTCGTGAACACTATGCTGAAAGGGACACCGTTTTCTCCGAGCCATTCGAAAAATTCCATATCGATCTTCTGAGGTTCGTGACGGGAGTCGACTAATACGAACAAATTCGTCAGTTCGCAACGGTTCAAGATATAGTTTTGAATTATTGTTTGCAGTTTGCTTCTACTTTCCTTATCACGCCTTGCATACCCATAGCCCGGTAAATCAACGATATACCATTCGTTGTTTATCAAAAAATGGTTGATCAGCATAGTCTTTCCGGGAGTCGACGAAGTCATGGCTAAACCTTTTCTGCCTGTGAGCATATTTATCAGACTTGACTTCCCTACATTGGATCTCCCGATAAAAGCATATTCATGTTTCGACTCTTTCGGACACTTTTCTACTTCCGAATTACTGATCTTAAATTGTGCTGAATTAATTTTCATCTCTTCTGATTTTAGACGTAAAATTAGAGAATTAGTATTGTTAATGCAATTTGTTTAATAACTTTGTGAAACATTTAGCATGAAATGATAGAATGCTCTGATAAAAAAACGGTTTTCAGGTTCAAAGAGTTCGAAATGCGAAACGCCGACAGCGCTATGAAAATCTCAACGGATAGCGTAATTCTTGGCGCGTGGGTAGATGTTAAGGGCGTACGGACTGCCATAGATGCAGGAAGTGGAACAGGGCTACTCAGTCTGATGTTGGCTCAGAGAGGCGTATCGAAAATTCTCGGCGTTGAACTTGAAAAACGAGCATACAATGAAAGTCTCTATAACCGTGAACACTCGCTATGGAATGCTGCAATATGTTTCATCAACGATGACATCTCCAATCTTGAGCTGCCTCAAGTTGATTTAGTTATCAGCAATCCTCCATATTTTGACTATGGGCGTTCTGCAATAGTCTCTCCTCGGGAGTCGAAAAAACTCGCAAGACACGAAGCATCTCTTTCCTACAGCTGGTTGTTGGAAAATGCCCGTAATATACTTGACCCGGCTATCGGGCGTTTGTCTTTTATTTCTCCTGCCGAGAGAGAAGAGGAAATACAATTCCTGTCCCGTCTTCATTCTCTTCATCTCTCCAGGAAAGTGTTTGTTTATTCTTCCCCCAAAAAAAGAACGGCTCGCATCCTCTGGGATTTCAGGTTGCATGACTCGGTTTTAAAGGAGGGTGAATTGTTTATCCACGACGAATCCGGCGATTATACTCAATCATATATCAATCTCACTAAAGATTTTTATGTCAAATTTTAAACCTATAAATTTCACGGTTCCGACTTCCAAGCGTGTATTGTTATTTCTGCTTGTCACTGTTTTATGCTATATCGTAGCGAGTGTTCTGATAGCTATCATTGCATATAAAGGCGAAATGTCAGCCGCTAAACTACGAATTTCTACGATTCTTCAGGATTTGATTGTTTTTATTCTGCCCTCTCTTATCGTGGCCATGATGATTACACGTCGTCCTGCAGATTTTCTCACTGTCTCCAAGTCTCCAGGCCTCTTGCCATCGATACTTACCGTTATACTGATTCCGTTGATGGCTCCTGCCATGAACCTTGTCGTTGTTTGGAATGAAGGATTGAAATTACCCGAATCTCTTGCCGGACTTCAAGCCGTGCTTGAAAACCTTGAAAAGGACGCCAACAGTTTCACCACATTGCTTATGTCCGGTTCCTCTGTGGGGAGTATTATTATTTCCATCCTCATAATCGGTTTCTTGACCGGATTTAGTGAGGAATTATATTTCAGGGGTATGTTGCAAAGGCTTATTGCTACTTCACGAACGAGCCCTCATCTGGCAATTTGGTGCACTGCGTTCATATTTAGCGCTGTCCACCTTCAGATATTCGGTTTTATTCCACGATTGCTTTTGGGTGCGATTTTCGGGTATCTGTTGTGGTGGAGTGGTTCGGTCTGGCTGGCCATAATCGCTCATATCACCAACAATACGATGGTCGTGTTGGCTACGAAATTCAGTTCCCCCGGTTCTATTGACTTTAATACTATCGGGGCCACTTCAACCTCGTTTGATAGATTGATTTTCTGGGTCAGTCTTTGTGCTACCGCTGCTTGTCTGGTATCGATTTATGCGTTGACTCGAAATCAAGCTGATAAGCCTCGGTTTAATCAAACCGTTTCCGATTGAAAGTAAATCCACGGCCCAAATATTTCTCACGAACTACGGGATTCTCCGCAAGCTCCTCCGATGTGCCCTGAAACAATATCTTTCCCTCGAAAAGAAGGTAAGCCCTGTCTGTAATACTCAGAGTCTCTGGGGCGTTATGGTCGGTTATGAGAATACCTATATTTTTTTCCTTCAGTTTATAAACGATATACTGAATATCCTCCACAGCTATTGGATCGACACCCGCAAAAGGCTCGTCGAGCATTATGAATTTTGGATTTATCGCCAGGCAACGCGCTATTTCCGTTCTTCTTCTTTCTCCTCCCGAAAGCTGATCGCCTAAATTTTTTCTCACCTTCTCCAGACGGAACTCTGCAATAAGACTCTCCAATTGCTCCTTCTGCTGTTCTTTTGTCAGGTTTGTCATCTCAAGAATAGAACGGATATTGTTTTCCACGCTTAGCTTTCTGAATACCGAAGGCTCCTGAGCCAAATAGCCGATGCCGTTCTGTGCCCTCTTGTATACGGGAAATTTTGTGATATTTAGATCGTTTAGATAAATTTCACCTTCATTGGGCGTTATTAAACCGGTAGTCATATAGAACGTCGTGGTCTTACCCGCACCGTTCGGTCCCAAAAGACCTACGATCTCTCCTTGTGTCACGTTGATAGAAACATGATTTACCACAGTACGTTGATGATACTTCTTTACAAGATTCTCAGTCCGAAGCACCATCTTCTCCGGTTCTGGATTCTCATAAATAGGTTCTTGCGACACTAACTCATCGGGCGTTTCGTCTGCCTCATAAAAAGTTAGTTGTTCGGCATCGTCCTTTCCGGAATGCATATCTTCAAGCTTAAAATCTATTCCCATCTGACAAACAAATAATCTTTTGACCATACAAAAGTACATAAAAAAAACATCTTTCTAACATACTCATTGCAATCTATCATTGCGAAACATAAAGAAAATTATTAATTTTGCAGCCGAAAATGTTTGCTTGAGCTTTGCGTAAGGCATTTCAAGAAACAATTAACATAAAAACAAAGCATTCTAAAATGTAATGTTTAGCCGGTCTAAATCTTTAATAATTAAGTGTTTCTATGACTGGCAGTAAAAAAGGAGTGATGCTCGAGTGGCTGAAGAGGCACGCCTGGAAAGAATGGGAGGTAACTCTATGACTAACAGGCATTCTTAATAAAAGACAAACATCATAGAAGGCTGTAAATCAATCAAATTTGCAGCTTTTTTCTTTCAATTCTTACTTATTAGAACGCTTAAAAAAAAGCCTTTCAATGCCGAAAATTGAAGGTTTTTGCGGTTTTTTACCGAGAAATGTTTGCGCGACGTTTGCGCAATGTTTGCGCAAGCAAAATTTCATAGGGAAAAATGGACATTTAATTTGTCCTCATACCGCAAGAATTTTCCTAAGGTTCGGTGAAGGGATAAATTTTTAAGCCTATGGTAACCTCTAATCTGTACTTTGACAATCGTCGTAAAAACGAGAAGTCACATTCCCTTAGGATAAATATATCCAAGGATCGTAAAACCGCTTCTTTCCCTTTAGGTATTCAATTGACTGAAGAACAATGGGACAAAGAAAACGAAAAAGTCATAAATCATTCCGAAGCTAAATTTTGGAATAATTTTATTTCAAGAAGGAAAGTTGAAATAGAAACATTAATCCTAAAATTGGAAGACGACCCTACGATTGGTCTCAGCCAAATGACAGCCAAAGATGTTAGGGATTTTTTAGTTCTGAAAATTTGTCCTGAAAAAGCTAATAATTCCGTTACCACGAAAAGTAAAAAGGAAGAAAATACTTTCTTAATTTGGTATGATAGGGCTACGGAGAGAAAGAAAAATCGAACAAAGGATATTTTCCTTGCAACAAGAAGACGTCTTGTTGAATGGATTGGCGAAGAAAAACTCTCAAAAGTTAAATTTGAGGATATTAAGATTTCCTGGTTAGAAGATTTTAATGATTTTCTCCTAAACCGTAATAATTCTATAAACTCAATATCTATTCATCTCAGAAACATTCGCACAATTATCAATTACGCTATTGATAATGAAGTCACAACTAATTATCCATTTAGAAGATTTAAGATTAAATCTGAACCTACTCGGAAAAGAAATTTTGATATAACTACTTTACGACGAATTTTCAATCATCAATGTGAAGAAGAATGGCAGGTAAAGTATCTTGATTTCTTTAAACTTACATTCATGTTAATTGGAATTAATGTTATTGATTTATGTTATTTGGAAAGGATAAATCAAGGAAGAATAGAATACCTTCGTTCTAAAACTCATCGTCCCTATTCAATAAAAGTAGAAAAAGAAGCCAAAGCAATCATAGAAAAGTATGCCGGGGAAAAATATCTTGTGAATTTTATTGATAAATATGAGAACTACCGGCACTTTTATAATAATCTGTGTAAAGGACTAAAAGCAATAAAAGAACAACTCAAAATTGATGAACTGACTACATATTGGGCACGTCATTCATGGGCAACCATTGCTCATAGAATAGGAATAAGTAAAGATATAATCGCACAAGCTTTAGGTCATGGAAGTCATACTGTAACGGATATTTATATCGAAGTTGATCCAAAACAGGTAGATGAAGCCAACCGAAAGGTTTTGGATTATGTACTATATGGGGATAACAATAAACCAAAACGAGGACGCCCTCCTAAATTAATAAAATTATGACTATAAATTAACAGGAGGGAAAAAATTAAATTCATCAAAGAAGCCGTGTCGGTCATTATGATTGGCACGGCTTTTCTATGTTACCTAAAAATGAGTCCAAAGTATTTTTAATCTCTTTCCTGTCAGAGTAAACAATTTGCCCAACCCTGAAAAGAGTAATGGAACAAGTTTACATATCAATACAAACATCTTCTCCATAATCCAAAAGAGGATTTTGGCTACCACTATAACAACTATCAATATAGGTGCAAGTATGATGAAAGGCAGTATCGACATAACCTATTAGTTTTTATCTAATTTACTAAATTTCATTGAATTATGCAAGTTTTTAAGCTAAAAAACATCAGTACCTATATAAAATTTACTTATGATTTTCTGAACGAAATAGTTTGATTGAAGATACTAATTGAATACAGCCTGCGGCTCTTTGGAAGATATAATTCATTTTCCCTTGTCAGTCTTACAAGAGTAAATGAGACCTTTGTTTATCTAAATCGTGTAAGACTTTCAATGAAAAGACTTACACGATGACTGAAGACTTATTGATGTCTTAGTAGGTAATTTGATTATATGTATCTATTGTTTATCAGAAAATCTTACTTATGGTTTCATATAACATTGTAAATTGGTTAGACTTCCATTTTTCTTTACGATATAGTTTATTTTGTAATCTGGGACAACTACCTGTTTCCCTTTATAACATTACTTGAAATATTCAGTAAGATTTACAAATTTATTTAGACCATAGTTTCTTATACTGTTCATTTGAAAATCATAGTAATTTTAATTGATATCATTTGTAAAACAAACTTATGTTCACCGAACAGAAATGTGTTGTGAATTTGTTTAGATAACCGGTTCCCCAAATAATTTCGTTCCGAAATTGCTTCCGGAATTAATGAAATCCGTTGAAAATTTAGTCAAGCAAGTTGTGCCTTTCTGTACAGAAAACTTCGTTTTATGCACTGAAAGAGCTCTTGCCGACAGCCTTTGGCTGCGGGGGAAATCACTTCCGGTAGTGTGATTTAATACATTGCTTATATGGATAAAAGAACCAAATCTCTACGCATTTGCCTTACTCCCGCGGAAGCGGAAGAATTAAAAAAGCATGCCTGTGGCTATGGAAGTATAAGCCATTATGTCAGAATGGCGGTCAGGGAATATTACAGCCACGATTTGAAGGGTGTTATGGAACAGATGAAAACCATTTCAGAGTTTTATAAAGAGACAATTAACATTCTGTCCCATGATGCCGGAAACCTTAATCAAACTGCCAAAAGAGCCAATGAACTCGCGATTGCCGGTAATCTTTCACAAGCATATTTTTCCCAAGTAATTCTTCCGGCAATAAAAACGAATCTTGAAACTATAACATCTGTCAAAGATAACTTATTATCGGTGTCAAAAAGGCTCATGAAACATAAAC
>JAFLSD010000007.1 GCA_022511125.1 Paramuribaculum sp. | reverse complement strand
AATGATGAGTGATAGATGAAATTTATTCCCCAATTCTCTGTACCTAGAAGTGGAAACCAAACAAATAATTTAGAAATTTTATTGATATCATATATCGTATAATTGTCTGATAAAGGAAGAATTATCTTGTTATTTTGATCTTCTAAATAGTAAATATTAAATGTAACTGAATTCAAATTATTTTCTATGATTTTAATGGGTAATACTTTCAATCCATTTTGTTCATATGCTTCACTTTTACAAAACTTAACCATGTGATTTTTAATTTTATTAATCAAGGTTACTTCTCTAATTCTTTGATTAGTAACTAATATATAAGGAAGCATTTCTTTTGCCATCTCCATTGACCTATTGGCTATGCCAACCGTTTGTTCATTTAACGGATATTTGAATTCAGTCCATTTTCGAAGTGGACATTCCGGATTTTTTAATAATTGATAAATTGCCTTAATCTGCATGTCCATCTTATCGATGAATGAATTAATTTCATCTTCAGATCTGTCTATTTCAAAATTATTGATATCAAAAATCTTATTAGTAGAAGTTTTAAATGAACCACTTAAATAAAACTTCCTATTAAACTTATGAGTTGTTATAAAACCAGTACCGAATTGACCAGCAGTATCATTATTTTCTTTTCCTTCTGCACTTACCTGTTTAACTAAAGAAAGTAGCGAATCCTCATTGAAGGGTTCTCCTTTATGGGCAAAAGTGAATAAATTATTCTCTAATGTAATTTGTATTATAGCATTCTCTGACAAGTCTCTTGCATTCTGACAAAGTTCCCAAATTGCTCTATATCCACTATTATTATCAAGTGTACGTATTTTTTGAAGAATAGAATCACAAAATTTCTTTAGATTTGTTCTTCTGTCTTTCTCTTCTAGGGCTATTTCCTCTAGGCTTTTATTTTGATGCTCTACCATAGTTCTATTACTTATTGATTGCGCTTATTATTGCCATTATTCGTTCTTGGGCCATTGAAAAATCGCCAAAATCTTTTATTAATTGTTTCTGTTTATTCAAGAAGTCTTCAAATTCTTGTTTCATTATAGAGATTCTTTTACCAGTTTAATAACTCAGGTTTTAAGAGGAAGTCAATCAATCCAATAGTTACGATTCCGTTTTCATTACGTTTCGGCTGTATGTAGTCTTTGACGATTATGATTTTTTTGAAAGAATCGTCTATGTTCAGTAAGGAGGCCGATTCCTGTCTTTTCTTCGCATCTGTCGGCATTATGAACGCTGACTGTATATAATATCGTTGACTTCCTTGATTTGCCACAAAGTCAACTTCATATTGCTTGCGGATTGTTTTGCCATCCTTATCGGTAGTTCTATGCTCTACCACGCCAACATCGACCTGAAAACCACGAATTTTTAACTCATTATAAATTATATTCTCCATGATATGGTTCTCTTCCTGCTGTCGGAAATCAAGAATGGCATTGCGAACACCTATATCGGTAAAATAATATTTCGAAAGAGTATTGATATATTTTTTCCCTTTGATATTATAACGAATAGCTTTTTCTGTCATAAACGACTCACAAAGATAGGTCAGATAGTTGTCTATGGTCTTATTTGTTAACGAGACATTCTTCAAGCTCTTGAATGTGTTGGCTAATTTGTTGGGGTTTGTTGGCGAACCTATCGATGATGCAATGACCTGAATGAGTTCCTTTAGTTCTGACACCCCTTTAATACTATATCGTTCAACAATATCTCGGATATAAACAGTAGAATATAGTTCTTTGAGATAATCAATCTTCTTTTGGTTAGTTTTAAGTGTCGCTATGTGAGGTAAGCCCCCGTAAGTATAATAATCTTGCCAGGCTTCAATCGGATGACGTGTTACAACCGACATAAATTCTGCAAAAGAAAGTGGATATACATGAATTTGGTCGCCTCGACCGCGGAATTCCGTAACGATATCACTTGACAAAAACTTTGAGTTGCTACCGGTTACATACATATCGGCATTGTCAATTTTTAGATAACTGTTTAATACATCTTCAAACTCCGGCACATGCTGCACCTCATCAAGAAGTATGTAATACATCTTGTCGTCTTGCATACGAGAATCTATGTGAGCGAGCAGGACATCCGGATTCCGTAATTCTGCATTACGTCTATCTTCCAAATCTATCTTGATAATATGATCTTGCGAAACTCCTTGTCCTTCCAGATATTGGGCAAACAGTTTAAATAAAAGGTAAGATTTACCGGATCTTCTTAACCCGGTAATTATTTTTATCAATCCATTATGCCTTCCGGCAATCAGTTGATTTAGATAATAATCTCTTTTAATAACCATAGCTCATTCCAAAAAAATGACATTTATGACATTTTTTTGGAATACAAAAATATGAGTATTTTCTCAATTTATCAAATTTATATCCGCTATTTTTTGTGAAGCGAGATTCCATATTTATTGATTGCACTTATTATTGACATTATTTGCTCCGGGGTCATTCCGCGAAGAAGCTCTATCGCCTGTTCTTCTTTTGACATTTCAGGCCTATCCGGGCATTTGGTTTTCTCGGATGTCTTTGCAAACACATTACGCAATGTTTCGTCAGTTCTTGTATTGTCGAAGCTACCCATATACTTTTCTGTGGTTGCTAAATTGGAATGTCCTAAAATGTCTTTAATGGCTGAAGATTCAACACCCGAATTTTGTGCGATATGAGCAAACGAATGTCTGCTGATATGCATGGATAAAGGTTTGTCAATTTCCGCTTGTTCGGCAATCTTTTTAAGATATTTATTTATCAAGGCATTCTTTGAAGATACATCCTGATACATCCGATGCCGAAGATCCGGTTTCATTCTGTCTTTATCGGCTTGTGTAATATATGAAGCATATTCAGCCTCATTAGACAAAAGAGGAAAGATATAATCTGAGGGCTTTAGATCTTCTCTTTTGTAAAATTTAAGGATGTCTATTGCCGGCTGAACAAGAACAAGGTCTCGTTCTTTGTGATTCTTACCCATTTGATAATGTAATCTTCCGGATGATGTTACATTGCCCCATCTTAACTGGATTAGGTCAGCTGCTCTAATACCGGCACAATAGTAACTGAACAAGAAGTAGTTCTTACAATGCCAGATCAAAGTGTTTTCTTCGAGTTCAAGATCAATTATTCTCTGCATCTCATCTTCTTCGAGTTTCTCTTTAATAGTCTTAACTCCTTTGTATTTGAAAACTAAAAACGGGTCTTTCGATGCATCCATAATTCCTACTTCAATAGCACGATGAACCAATGTCCGAAGTATATTGAATTGAACTTCTATGGTATTAGGATGAAGAAGTTTGCCTTCTTCACTTTCGTTTTCCCACCTATGAAGGAAATTGTCAAATTTAGTAAGCAAATCAACAGTCAGATCTTCCACCCTTATATCCGGCATTCTACATTTCTTCCGAAAGACATCAAGCTTATTTATAAGGCCACAATACTTACGCCAGTTACGCCAACCACCGTTATCATATCATAAATCATTTGTGCTCGCTCTCTTGCAAAGTCCATGAAAGAAGGAGAGACAATCTCTGTATTCATTTCTTTTGCCAAATTGCCTGTGGTTACTTCTCCCTCCTTATCAAGTTCTTTATATGTTACTTTCGCCTTTGCCAAAATGTCTGAGAGTTGAGAATTCAATGTTTTGGAATTTGCAACTCCCGCACGAATCCAATTTTCTCCCTTGCATTTAGCATTAAAATCTGATGGTCGGTTTATTTCGACTGAGGTTTTGATAAGTTTGCATCTACCTCCTATGGTTACACGCAGATATACCACATACGTCTAATTCTTTGTTGGGCGACCATTTAATTCAAATCGAAATGTAGCCATATTTTTTTCACCAGATTTACTTTCTGCAAAGTTAATAAAACCCCTCATTTTAGTTCCATAATTTCAAGAAACCTTGATAAGGTATTTCGGTCAACCTTACATATTTTAGCAATCTTACGTTTTGAAACTCTTTCTTTAATGAGCTCTTTTATTAAAACTTCCTTCCCACTAAGCTTATATTTATCTGGAGAGCTTTTTCTTCCTTTCGGTCTCCCTAAAATTACACCTTCTGCCTTTTTCCTTGCTAAAGCTTCTTTAGTTCTTTGAGAAATAAGATTTCTTTCAATCTCAGCAGATAATCCAAAGGCAAATGCAAGAACTTTACTTTGAATATCATCTCCAAGTCGGTAGTTGTCTTTTATTGTCCAAACCCGGCACTCTTTTGTCATGCAGATATTCAATATCTCCATAATCATGAAGAGGTTTCTGCCAAGACGAGATAATTCACTACATATGATAATATCATCTTTATGAACTTTCTTTAGAAGATTCCCGAGTTGCCGCTTTGAATAATTTTTCGTACCACTGATGGTTTCTTCTATCCAATCGTCTATGGTGATATTTTGCTTCTCACAGAAATTATTAATCTCGAATCGTTGATTTTCAACAGTCTGTTTATCCGAGCTAACTCTAATGTATCCGTATATCATAATAGATTATATTAAATTCTACGTTATAATAAAGGATATACAAGGGTTCATCAAGTCTTCTAATTGAAAATATTTGAGATTTTATTGTCTTTTTGAATATTTTTATTTTTTCAATTTCGTCATTGAATAATTCCAGGGTTCCTTCTTTACCGAGATGATCGATGAGCTTTTCATAGCCGGAGAGGGTAACTGAAAGTCGGGGATTTAGCTCTTGGATTATGGCTTTATCGACTTCATATTTTTCTTCGTTTTGTTGAAGCCAGGAATTTTCAGTTTTCAGATGGTTGTGATCAATAAATAGACAAACCATGACGAAAGCGGTATTGAGAAAGGGGCGATGCTTAGCACTGGATATCAGTGGAGAGTGTTTATCCGCCGGGGTCTACATTTTCAACCGGTTAGTGCCACTAACCACTTCGGGTTTCTCTTATCAGTGGCTATAGAATCCTGGTTGAAAGAGAGGTTTCATAATGGGGTTTTAAGAAATGGAAAAGGAGCGGGTTCGACGCTCCTTTTGTCATTTCCCGTATAGGGGATTATCTCGTTTTCGGGATGTTTATTCTCTTTCGTTTGAATCAGTGTTTGGCTTCGAATTCTTTCATCGCTGAGACGAGGACTTCGACGCTTTCCATGGGAAGCGCATTGTAAAGGGAAGCGCGGAAACCGCCTACCGATCTATGTCCTTTTATTCCCACGATTCCTTTGGTTGATGCGTAGTCGATGAATTCTTTTTCGAGTTCGGCATATTCGGGTTTCATCACGAAGCAGACGTTCATTATCGATCTGTCTTCGGGGTTTTTAACAGTTCCGACAAACATCCGGCTCGAGTCGATAGCATCGTACAATTTGGATGCTTTTGCGAGGTCGTGCTTTTCGAGTTCTTTCACTCCGCCTTGTTCCTTATACCAGCGCAAGGTCTGTAATGCGCTGAATACGGGCAATACGGGAGGTGTGTTGAACATTGTGTCTTTCTTGATGTGGGTGCGGTAGTCGAGCATCGTCGGGATTGGCCGGTCGACATGTCCGAGTATGTCGTCTTTGACAATGACGATGGTCACGCCTGCGGGAGCGAGATTTTTCTGAGCACCGGCATAGATTATGTCGTATTTGCTCACATCGACCGGGCGCGAGAATATGTCGCTCGACATATCGGAAACCAATGGAACTGGCGAATCAGGGTCTTTTCGGATTTCTGTTCCATAGATGGTATTGTTGGATGTGTAATGGAAATAGTCTGCATCGCTGGGGATGGTGTATCCTTTGGGGATATAGCAGAAGTTCTCGTCTTTCGATGATCCTACGACATCCACTTCTCCAAAGATTTTAGCTTCTTTTATGGCATTTACCGCCCATGTTCCGGTTTCGAGGTAGGCAGCCTTTTTCTTGAGGATATTGAATGGTACCATGCAAAATTGCAGGCTGGCTCCTCCTCCGAGGAAAAGGACTGTGTAGCCTTGAGGAATTTCAAGAAGCTCTTTCACGAGTTTTCTGGCTTCTTCGATCACGGCCACGAACTCTTTGCTACGGTGTGACACTTCGAGTATCGAGAGTCCGGTTCCGGCAAAGTCGATTATCGCATCGGCAGTGTTTTTGATCGTATACTGACTGAGGATTGACGGTCCGGCATAAAAATTATGTTTTTTCATAACGCTGTTAATTTAAATGTTTATCGCAAAGTTAATCTTTTTTGTATTCTAATCATTATGGGAGGTGAATTTTTTACAGATATACCACTTCTTTGAATGCGTAGGCTGTCGGTGTCGCCTTGAGATCTTCTTTAAGCATCAGTCTTCCGAAGGGGTCGATTCCATGAATTTCAGCTTTGAATACCCTTCCTGTCTCCGCTTCGCGCCATTGATAGATGCCTGTGCGTCTGTAGAGGAGAGAGCGATAGGTTTGCTCCAGTTCAGGAATTTTACCGGCAAGGATAGTTTCATCATAAAGATTCAATATTTTCTCGACAAGTCGTTCGGCTACTTCAGATACATCATATTCGCAACCGGTAATATTGGCAAGACTTATGGGGTTTGGCGCGTCGGAAAGGAACTTGACCTGGTTTACGTTAAGTCCGATTCCGATTATCGACGAAGCGACGGCACCCGACGAAATAGCGTTTTCTATCAATATTCCGGAAATCTTCTTTTCTCCGACATAAATATCGTTGGGCCATTTGACGGTAACCTTTTTGTCCTCTTGGGCAATTTTCAGGTAGTCGGAGACCAATCGAGCTGTAGCTACGGCGACAATCATCGAAATTACGAATTGATCGGCTGCCGGTAGACTTTCGGGTCGCAATATAATCGACAGTGTTACATTTTTACCTGGCTCCGACTCCCATGTATTGCCGCGCTGACCGCGACCGGCAGTCTGACGGATAGCCATCACAGCCGTTCCGTGGGGAGCATTCATTTCCTTTAGCAATGTATTGGTAGAACTTGTTTCATCAACAGTAATGATCATAGGCAAAGATTTTTTATTTTGATGCAAAAATAACGTAAAATAGTGAACATTCGACTTTTTTTGATAACTTTGCATAAATCATTGTAAACAATTTCATTTCAAATAAATCATGAAGCACATTTTATTAGCTGCCGCTCTTGCCGTAGGTCTAACGGCTACAGCGGAGGAAGCAAAAGATTCCGTAGGTTTCGGATTCAAGGATCTGAAAGTAGTCAAGACTAATGGTGTTCGCGACCAGAATAAATCGGGCACTTGTTGGTGTTTTTCGAGTAATTCATTTTTAGAGAACGAAATTCTGCGAAAAGGGGGCGAGCCTGTCGACCTTTCCGAGATGTTCGTAGTATGGCATACATATGACGACAAGGCCGATAAATTCATCCGCACGAACGGCAAGACAAATTTCTCGCAGGGTGGCGCAAGTGTAGATGTTCCTTATGTATGGGCTAAATACGGAATGGTTCCCGAAGAAGTTTACCGCGGGCTGAATTATGGCGAAGACAATCATGTTCACGGTGAAGTTGAAGCCGCTATGCAGGCTTATTTGAATGTGATCAACCGCAAGCCAAACAAACATCTGTCGACAGCATGGCGCAAGGGACTTCAAGGAATCCTTAACGCTTATTTCGGCGAACTCCCCGAGACTTTCCAGTATAAAGGGAAAACATATACACCTCAGTCGTTTGCCAAATCACTGGGTCTGAATATGGACGATTATGTATCTGTAACATCTTTCACTCATCATCCGTTCTATCAGCCGTTTGCGATAGAAGTGGCCGACAACTGGCTTGGCGCTCAGTCGTATAACGTACCTATGGAAGAGATGAAGGCTATCGTTGACAACGCCATCGAGAACGGTTATTCCGTAGCATGGGCTGCCGACGTGAGTGAAAAAGGTTTCAACTGGAAAGAAGGATTTGCAATAATTCCGGCAGAAAAAACGGAAGCCGACCTTGAGGGTACTGAATTAGCACGCTGGGTTGCTCTTTCGGCTGCCGACAAGGAGAAAGAACGTTACGACATCAAAGGTCCGGTGAAAGAAGTGACTGTGACTCAAGAATCCCGCCAGGAAGGCTTCGACCGTCAGGACACTACCGACGACCACGGAATGGTGATTGTAGGCGTGGCCGAAGATGTGAAAGGCAACCGTTACTACAAAGTTCAAAACTCTTGGACTGACAATCAGAAATATGGAGGTTTCCTTTATGTTTCCGAGCCGTATTTCCTTGCAAAGACCCTAAACATCTACGTAAATAAAGAATCTATTCCGAAGGAAATCAAAAATAAATTAGGGATGAAATAATTCCCCAGATATTATACTGGATTCGGACCGTTGCCTATAGGCTTCTGTCCGAATCCATCTCTTTTAATCAACTTAAATCTAATCACCCTTAATGTTTTTATAAGACCGACTTTATGATAAAGAGATTTCTAATTTTGCTTTACATTATGATTGGTGCTACAGGCATAAGCACCGTAAGTGCCGACAGCCTTACTCCATCAGACGAAAGCTCGATTAAGGCCGACATGATAGCCGCTCTAAACAGAAATATGTTTGACAAATGTATGGAGCTTGCTCTCAAAATACCCGATGACGCAGAGGCTCAGTTTGTCATCGGCGGTTTATATCTCAACGGTCTGGGAGTAGATCAGAGTTTCGAAGAGGCTGAAAAATGGCTCACCAAATCTGCCGAGCAGGATAACAGCGATGCTCAATGTCTTTTAGGACTTCTATATTGCAATGGCGAAGGGGTGACAAAAAATTATTTCGAGGCTTTCAAATGGTTCAGCCGTTCAGCTGAGAATGGTAATCCTCAGGCACAATTCGAATTGGGACTTATGTACAAAAACGGCGAGGGAACAGTGGCAAACAGTTCGAAAGCCGTTGAATGGTATAGAAAGTCGGCCGAACAAGGTTACGCACAGGCTCAGTGCAATTTAGGAGTGATGTATATCAACGGCACCGGTGTAGAGAAGAACGAGAAAGAAGGTATCAAATGGCTTAAAAAAGCGGCTGAACAAGGTAATCAGACGGCTGTGAACAACCTGAAGAAATTAGGTTATTGACTGTCGGAGAGGTCGGAATATTCCCGGAAAGGTATTGTGAGTTGTCTCCAGTAACGAGGCTTCTCTTCATACGGCCTACTTACGGAAAGGCCAATTAGCCGAATGGCGTTTCCTCCTGCTTCAATAGTCGTCATCAGTGTACGGGCACTCTTCAGAATAGATTCTTTTGCGACAAATGGCTTATTTTCTGTGATGCTTCTCGACAGATCGGTAAAATCGCTGAATCTGACTTTCAATGTAAGTGTGGTTCCTTGAAACGGATGGCGTTCGAGCCGCCCTATCAGTTCATCTGCGACAAGTTCCAGGCGTCGGTCAATTTCTTCAAAATCAGAACTGTCTGAATCAAAGGTATGCTCTGTTCCTACCGATTTTCTGATATGTTCGGTCTCAACATCCCTCAAATCAATACCGCGGGAGAAATCATAGTAGATCTGACCGGCTTTGCCGAACTCACGGATTAATATCTCAGGAGTGAGTTTCCTAATATCCGCACCCGTGTGTATCCCCAGAGAATGCATTTTCTTAGCGGTGACCGGGCCAACACCCCAGAATTCCTCTACTTTGAGCTTTCCGATAAAATCAGCGGCTCTATCGGGATGAATTGTGCACAATCCGTCAGGTTTTCTATAATCTGAAGCCACTTTAGCTAAAAACTTACAATAGGACACACCGGCCGAAGCGACAAGCCCCAGTTCCTGCCGGATTTCCTTCTTGATATTCCGTGCTATATCTACTCCAAGAGCGAGATTAGGCTTGTTTACAGTGACATCTAAGAAAGCCTCATCAAGCGATAGAGGCTCTATTATGTCAGTATAACGACGGAATATAGAATGCACTTGACCGGAAACTTCTTTATACACACTCATCCTGCCATCGACAAAAATCAACTGGGGACAAAGTCGTCGAGCCCTTGAAGATGGCATGGCAGAACGGACACCGTAACGTCGAGCCTCATAGCTGGCGGCAGCAACCACTCCCCTACCTCCTTCATGTCCTACGGCGATCGGTTTGCCTCTCAATTCGGGCCGGTCGCGTTGCTCCACAGAGGCATAGAAGGCATCCATATCGACATGGATTATCCGACGGGAATACATTTTAGTCAATATTTCGGACGTGATTTCCATTTTCTGCGTTTTTCAGATATAAAATTAGTAATTTCCTAAGGAATACTCATCCGAATTCATGAAATAAATTGCAAATAAACGTTTATCTCTTACATTTGATATCAGCTCATAAACAGCTTGATATAAGCGGATAAGATCCATTTTTACCATAGCCTTCACTCTACGAATAAAAGTTAAAAATAAATTTCACATTAAACTTTGGCTTAAAATCGAGGTCATATAATCAGACGTCTGAAAAAACACATAAACGAACAAAATTAAAACTCAAGAATTATGAAAAAGAACATTATAACCATAGCACTTGCAGCCATAGCGCTCATTACGTCATCAACTGTTTTCGCCCAGCAGAATGAAAACAACAAACAGAAAGGCGACAAAAAGAAAATTGAAAATCGCGAAGAACGCAAAATGGAACGCCGACAGATAGCAAATCCTTTTGAAGGCCTCAATCTCACCGAGAAGCAGCAGAATTCATTGAAAGCTCTTGCCGAGGAACAGCAGAAAGCCTTTAAGCAACAGAAGGAGAACAAGAAAGCTGACCGCGATAAAGAAAAGAAGGATCGCAAGGACGCGATGAAAAACGGCCGCAAAGAATATCTTGCTAAAATTAAAGGTATCTTAACCGCAGAACAATACACCCAATTCCTTGAAAACAACTATATCAATCAGTCGAAAGATTTCAAAAAGGGTGGTAAAGACAAGTTTTTCAAAGGAAAAGGAAAAATGAAAGGGAAAATGGCCAACGGTAAACAGAACTGTAAAAACGGCAAACGCGGCGAGAAAAAAGCATCCAGAACAGACAAACAGGCATAAACCAAACCTTTATCAACTCAATATAGAAAACTAACTTATTCAATCAGGATAGGATCCCACGGGTCGAGAGATTCCGTGGGATTCGCTTTCGATCTCCCCACATAGTCCTTGAAGAATTGTAAGCTCTTCAATTAGATAAACGATTAACGGGATTTTAGAATATGATTCAGAAGAGTTTAATCAGACTATTTTCCACCGTTTGTGACTCCAGAGCCAATAAGGTGGATTTTTAATTATACTCTTCTCGAATTCGTGCCAGAACGCACGTGTATAAGGATAAAACTGTTCGCCTTGAATGGGCTTGAGCTTCTTGAAAATCAGTTTATAATACCCTCTCTTCTGTCTGACGACATCGAGATAAAAAAACTCGGCACCTACTTTTGTTCCAATCGTTTCGGGACCTACTATAAATTCAGTAGGGTGGTTAAGAAAATCCACGGTTCCATGCAAATCGCCGTAATTAGACCGATGATCGGCAATAAAACCGAAGACCCAAGGCTGATTGTCACGACGTAATAGAGCTCTCACGGCTTTACTTTGCGGAAGAAGATAGGCTCCCCAACGGCTTCTTATTTTGAGGTAGACCGAATCCCAAAGTTTTGATTTGAGTGGATGGTAGATAGAACCTTTCAATGCCTTGTCGGAAAGCTTACGACTTATTTCCTGAACCCATTCCCAGTTACCGTAATGTCCGAGAAATACAACAGCTGAAATTCCCTTATCCAGCGACTCGTTGACGATATCGACATCTATAACCTCTGCTCTTTTAGCCATTTCCTTATCAGAGATATTCAAGAGCTTGACTGTTTCGACAATCATATCGCTCATATATCTGTAGTATTTCTTTTCTATATCCTTTATTTCTGTTAGAGATTTATCGGGAAAAGCTTCCACAAGATTTTTTCTCACTACTGCTCTCCGATATTTCAGAATATGATATAGAAAAAAAGCTAAACAGTCAGAAAGGCCATAAAGCATCCACCATGGCAAGAACGCTATGAATTTAAGGCAACAGAGAATCAATCTTTCTTTCATCCTAACTTAATTTAGCTCTACAAAATTACTTAAAATCTTTAATCTTTAGCTTCCTCCTGACTCTTTTGCTCAAATGTCATGTTTTTTTATTTATTTTGCAAATAGAAAACTGCAACTTTTGAAAAGATTGAAATGTCGAAAATAAGTGTTATAGGCTTTTATCCCTGGGTTAAATATATATGTAAGGCTCATATATTCAATCCTTTTTGGGTCTCTGCATCTGAAAGAAGAAGACTACGTGAATCGGCACGCTTGGAATATAAGACCCACTACTTAGAAAAATATTTGCCTTTTATAAAAAGTCTTAAAGTTTCCGACAATATACCGAATCCCTACTTGTTCAATGAAGATAAGATATTTTCATTTTGGGCACAAGGGTTGGATGGCTCACCACATATTGTCCGTCAATGTATTGATAGCATAAAAAATCAATTTGGAGAAAGATTTATATTTCTCACTTCAAATAATCTTAAGGAATATGTTGATATACCGGAATTTATATTGCATAAATTTAATTCTGGCAAGATATCTTATGCACATCTTTCCGATATCTTCAGATTAGAACTGCTTTACAAATATGGAGGATATTGGTTTGACGCTACTGACTTTGTAACGGGTGATATATGGGATAATATCAAAAAGGCTGATTTCTTCATGTTCAGAAGCAGCGATCGAATGCTCTCACACATGTTTGTGATGAACAGTTTCATTCGGGGAAAAAAAGGCGATCCCTTAACAAGAATGTGGGTAGACCTTCTTTACGAATATTGGAAAAATGAAGACATCGCTATTGAATATTTCTTTGCTCATATGCTTTTCAGACTTTTGGTTACACATAATGATCAAGCCAAAGAACTGTTTAAGAAGATGCCTGTAATGGAAATGGATCCCACTCATGTATTATGGCATGAAATAGGAAATCATAAATTCGACTATGTGGGATATGAAAAAATGAAAAGCAACGCTTTCTTTCAAAAATGCAGCTACAAACCTCAACGCCGAGGTGTCAATAGTTTAATTCCCGGTAGTTTCGCGGAAGTTGTCATTAATGATAAAACGCATAAGTAAGGATTATGACTTCCCCAAAATCACGAAACATACTGTTTTATTCCGAAAATTTTTGTGGAGAGCAAAGTCGAGGAGGACTTGAACAAGCTACATTCCGAATAGCTAAAGCTCTTAAAGAAACTGGCCAATGGGAAGTTTTCAATGCTTTTCGTAGTAAACGTGAAGGGGATGAAAAAGCATTCTATAGCAATCTAATAGAATTAAGCCGCTCTGATTCAAAATTTGAAAAAGAGCTTGAAAATTTTATCCGCAGTAACCGGATCGATGTCGTGGTGAACATGAGTCGTTTCTTCCGGCATAAGTTCATCGTGAGAGCAGCAAAAAAGGTCAATCCCGACATTAAGGTTCTCTTTATGCAACATTTCGCTCCCGGAAGCGAGAAAAAGAAACCTACATATGCATCAGGTTGGCATCTATTGAAACTAAATCCCTTAAATCCATTATATTGGCTAAGAACTACAGTCTATCCGTTGATAAAACTTCCGAGGAACTTAATATGGAAGAAGATTTATCGTGATGTCTATGATGAAAGCGACAAAGTAATACTTTTGTCAGAAGGGTATATCGAAAGTTACAAGGATATAGCAGGAATACAGGAAGACAACAAATTTACCGCTATTCCAAACATATTCGATTTAGAAAATGAAAAAGTAGCTGAATATAGTGGCGTTAAGGAGAAACGAGTTTTGATTCTCAGCCGAATGGATGAAATTCAGAAACGTATTTCATTGGCTTTGAAAGTATGGAAAAAAGTAATGGAAAATGACGATCTCACAGATTGGCATTTGGATATTGTGGGCTCAGGTCACGATATCTCCTTAGAAAAACGATTGGCAAAACGGCTCGACCTCAAGAACTATACCTTCCACGGTTGGAAAAACCGAGAGCCTTTCATGCGACGAACTCCTATAATGATGATGACTTCAGAATACGAAGGTTTACCTCTTTCTGTACTTGAAGCTCAAGCTTACGGTTGTGTCCCTATAGCCTTCGATTCATTCAAATCAATTCATGATGTAGTGACAGATGACGAGACCGGAATTCTAATCGAGAATTTCGGTGATATAGTTACATTTGCCAATAAATTGATCGACCTAATGAAAAACAAAGATAAACGTTTGGAATTAGCAGAACAAGGAATTAAAGAGGTCACCAGATTTTCCTCAAAAATAATAGTTGACAGATGGCAACAAATGTTAAACAGCTTATGAGTATGAAAAATGAATCACCTATAGATTTTGTGGTAGTCTGGGTTGATATGAACGACCCAACTTGGCAAGAGAGTTTCGATAAATGGTCGGGCAAAGAACACACCGACTCCTATAACACGGGTAAGGAGCGTTTCCGTGACAATGGCTTTTTAAAATATTGGTTCAGAGGTGTAGAGAAGTTCGCACCATGGGTCAACAAAATTCATTTCGTCACCTGCGGCCAAAAACCCGCGTGGCTCGACACCTCCAATCCGAAATTGAATCTTGTCTCTCATAGCGATATTATTCCGAAAGAATATCTGCCAACATTCAATTCAGGAGTAATAGAAAGATACATTCATCGGATTCCGGGGCTTTCAGATCGTTTTGTGTATTTCAACGACGATTTCTATATCATCCGGCCAATTGAACCTGAACGTTTCTTTCAGAACGGTCTTCCGTGCGATATCGCAGTATTCCAATACAATCCGTCATGGTCGCCATACTATGTGATGCTCAAAAACAACATTAAGATCATCAATTCACGTTTCGACAAAAAGGAGGTTATGAAACAGCACGGTGACAAATGGTTTACCCAGGAATACGGATCAAAACGTAAGATGAACTATTTCTTGAAACCTTATGGAAAATTCATCACTCTCCGCACCCCTCATAACGCGCAGCCATATCTGAAACGATCGTTCGAAGATGCGTGGCGCTTCGCCGATAAAGAGCTTTCAGCAACTTCAATGAATCGATTCCGCGACAAATCGGATCATACTCACGAACTTTTCCGCACATGGCAAATATGTACCGGGGATTTCACTCCTTACAACACTTACAAAGACACGAAAATGTTCCCTTTGATGGTTCGTCCCAAACAAGCGGTCAAAGCTATTTACGAACAGAAGTACGCACTCATTTGCCTTAACGACAATGTCAATATCCGCAATTATGACGAATTAATGGCAAAAATCGATGCCGCTTTCCATCACATCCTCCCGGATAAGTCGTCCTTTGAGCTATGAACAAGGTATTAGCGGAAATAATAGCGGGAATCATACCTCATAAGCAGACACGCAACCGATGGCGGGGAATCCTTCGCTTCGGTCCGATAAACGCTTGGCGGTTAAAGAGAGAGATAAAGAAACATAACGAGGAACCGTCCCATTATCTATCGGTATGTGTAATTGCCAAAAACGAAGGCCCTTACTTTAAAGAATGGCTTGACTGGCACATAGCTTTGGGAGTGGATAAATTTTATGTTTATGACAATGAGAGCACTGACAACACTCGCGAAATACTTCAACCATATATCGATGCGGGAATAGTTGATTACACCTATTTCCCCGGTTATCGCAAACAGCTTGCAGCTTACGACGACTGTTTCAGACGTCATCGTTATGATAGCCGATGGATAGCAGTTATCGACATGGATGAATTTATAGTGCCTGTCGAGAATAAGAATCTCGTGGAGTTTTTACGTCCTCTCGAACCATTTCCGGTAGTAGAAATCAACTGGCTTGTATACGGAAGCGGAGGCCAGACTGACAAAAGCGATCGCCCTGTAATGGAACGTTTCCGCTATCATTCCAAACCGGATCATCCTCTTAATCACCATGTGAAAAGCATTGTAAATCCCCGACGGATCTACTCTATGACGGGGTGTCACGAGGCAGCTCGTATAAACGGAAAAGCGGTCGATTCTCACGGACGACGTGTCAGAGTGAGCTGGCGCGACCGACATCCGGAGCAGGATGTTATACGGATAAACCATTATGCGGTGAGATCTTATGAGGAATTTCTTGAAAAAAAACTCCGCGGTAGGGCGAGTGGACCTGACCGCGAAGTAGCTGATGAGTATTTCCGTCGTTTTGACCTCAACGACATTAAAGAGTGATAATCAAAGTCTTAAAGCATAGCAAGCGCTTTTTTGATGGCGGCTTCGACTTTTATTGTCGGATCGGCATCCATAAGTTTGCCTAAAACTTTCGTAACGGCTCCTTTAGGGAATCCTAACATTACGAGTGCAGCCATAGCTTCTTCGTATGTTTCGGTATTCTGCTTGGTAAGTTTAACGGGCATTTCTTCGGTTAGCTTAATCTTATCTTTCAGATCTACAAGAATTCTTTCAGCAGTCTTAGATCCTATGCCTTTCACGGCTTTAAGACGACGAATGTCGGCCGATACGATAACCTGCTCCAACTCTGGCGCAGGGATTGAAGATAGAATCACCCGAGCTGTGTTAGCCCCAACTCCGGAAACACCTATGAGTGCGCGGAACAGTGACCGTTCGCGTTCGTTAATGAAGCCGAAGAGCTGATAAGCGTCCTCCCTAATTGCCTCATGAACAAGAAGCTTAGCTTCATTCTTACCTTCAAGTTCTGTATAAGCTGCGAGGGTAATATTCAGAAAATAGCCTACGCCGCCATTAGTTTCAATGACGGCGTATGCAGGTGTGAGTTCGGCTATAGAGCCGCGTAAATATTCTATCATCAGTATTTTCGATTAATCTGTAAGATCTACAGCATAGTATACTTTTTTACCGTTGGGATAAACACCCGTAATGAACATCACCTTGTCGTATTCATCATCGGCTTCCATAATCGACATATAGATTTTTTCCACATCGTCAGCCGAGTTCACTCTGCCGTTGTTTATATCGAGGATGATGAAACCTTCCTTCATTCCGGCTTTTTTAAGTTTTCCTTCCGACAACTCTGAAATCTGCACTCCATATTTCAGTTTCAGCTGTTTCATGAGCTCTTCAGTTGGTTTCTTAAATTTAGCTCCAAGAGCCGAAACAGTAACCGGCTGAACTATTTTCGTGCTACCCTGACTGTTCAGGAGTGTGACATTGGTAGTTTCTTTCTTATTATCACGATAATAGGTAATCGATATCTTGTCGCCCGGACGATATCTGTTAAGTTGCTCCATGAGTTGAGCCGAATTATGAGTTTCATGTCCGTTAACCGCTGTAATGACATCACCTACTTTGATACCGGCTTTTTCTGCGGCTCCATTTTCTGCAACCGTCACCACATAAAGACCGTCGTTAACAGCTGTCACTTTTTTCTCTTTGGCCAGTTCGGGAACGAGTTCCTGATAAGTAATACCGAGGACAGCCCTCTGTACAGTACCATATTGTTTGATATCTGTCATCACTTTCACCATCATAGCCGAAGGGATAGCGAATGAATATCCGGCGTAATTTCCTGTCTGTGAATAGATGGCTGTATTGATTCCTATCAGCTCGCCGTTCAAATTCACCAATGCTCCTCCCGAATTTCCGGGATTAACAGCGGCATCTGTCTGGATATAAGATTCTATTCCCATCTTTCTGCCGCGTTCGGCTCCTGTTGATATCGAACGTGCTTTAGCACTTACAATTCCTGTTGTAACAGTTGAAGTAAAACCAAACGGATTACCTACAGCCAGAACCCATTCGCCCACTTTCAAGGCATCGCTATCGCCAATTGGAATAGAATGTAGTCCGTCTGCATCAATTTTTATCAGAGCAAGGTCGGTCATGGGGTCTGTTCCGACAACGGTAGCGTTGAATGTGCGATTGTCGTTAAGGGTTATTTCCAGACGTTCCGCTCCGTCGATGACATGGTTGTTTGTCACGATATATCCGTCTTCGGAGATAATAACACCCGAACCGAGCCCTAACGGCTGCTCTTTCTGTTCTTGGGGTTGCTGACGCTGTTGCTGTCTGGGCTGTCCGAAGAAGAATTCAAAGAAAGGGTCGTTGAAAGGATTCCCGGAAGAGCTATATCCTTTAGGTACGGCAAAGCTCTTAATACTTACAACGCCGTTGATAGTGCTTTCAGCGGCCTTAGTAAAGTCGGTTTCTACAGCCGACCGTTCGGCTACAGTAAGGAACTGACCTTTCTGAACCTTATTCATAGAAGAGGTAGCCTCTATCTGATTATCGCTTAGGTTAAGTTCATGACCGGTAGTCTTTACCGCGAACAGAGTGGTGGCACTGCCAAAAACGGCAGCCCCAAAAGCCAACAGGCCAAGTTTCGTGTTTATATTCATAATACTTGAGATTTAGTTTCGTTTTCGATTTATTCTTTAGACGGCAAAGATAGTGCATAATTTAAACGAGATTCCTTAAAAAAAGCGAATTTAAGCCGTTTTAATAAATTGGGTTCCGTTTTAATACTATTTCACTCTATAAATGTGAAAAATAATGACATTTGTGAAAAAACACTGACATTTTGACCGTTTGGATAAGTAAAAACCGGTAACTTTGCGTCAGTAATATTTTTAGCATGACGATTTCAAATATCGGCAATAGATTATTTCAGTTATGTTCGATTCTGGTTTTATCGGTCGGACTGCTCTCATCGTGCTCAACCCACAAAAAGAAATCCACTCCCCAATCGGGCACAATTATAGTCAGTCCGGGAAGGGAAAATGCTGAAATTTCAAACGATAATCTGCCTGCAGAGTCGAAGGCTCTCATCGAAGAAGCGCGTAAATGGATAGGAACGAAATATCTCTACGGTGGCAACACGAAGAGTGGTGTGGACTGTTCAGGGTTTGTCCTTCAAGTGTTTAACAACGCGTTGGGAATACAATTGCCACGCACGTCAGCAGATCAAGGCGCTTATTGTTCACCTGTCAGCCGTAAGGATCTGGTTGTAGGCGATCTTATTTTTTTCGTTACAATGGGAGGGAATCGAATTTCCCATGTAGGAATGTATGTAGGTGACGACAATATGATCCACGCTTCATCGAGTAAGGGCGTGATTGTGAGCTCTCTATCCTCCAATTACTATGTCAAGCACCTCCATTCTTACGGCCGTGTACAGCCTTACTATGCTATGATTTCAAAAAAATCAGGAAAAAAGGCAAACAAGAAAACGGAAAATGAAGACCTTATTCCTCTGACCCTTAAACAAGTGAGACAAGCTGCCGGAGGAAAGACGGCCGATTCTAACAACGCGGTAGAACGACTCATTCAATATCAATTGCAGGGAGAAAAATTACGATTAGATCTTGATAAAGTCATTGAAGAAAAAGCAGATTCAATAATTTCGGAATATTTCGACTAATTTATGCCACTTTACGTTCACGAAGGTATACCGGCTGTAGCAAAAATCAACGGAATCAAAACGGTTTCCGACAAACCGTCGCCCGTATCATCCCATCTGAGAATAGGACTTGTAAATCTTATGCCGCTAAAAGAAATGACGGAGGAAGATTTTTTCCGCCTTTTGTCAGAGACCGAAATAGATGCAGACATTGATCTGATACAGATGGAAAGTCATGAATCGCGTAATACGTCCCACGAACATCTTCAGCGACATTATAATTATTTCCGAAATGTGAAGCATCTTGATTATGATGGAATCATAATTACGGGCGCTCCGGTTGAAAAGATTGACTTCGAGGCAGTAGATTACTGGCATGAACTAACCGAGTTAATGGATTGGACACGTCTGCATAAAATACCCACTCTTTACATCTGCTGGGCTGCTTTCGCCGGATTATATCATCATTACCGAATTGCAAAACATATACTTAATACAAAAATCTCGGGAGTTTTTCCTCATGACATTCATTTCCCTGAGAAACCGTTGTTCAAAGGTTTAGATTCCGATTTTTTCATTCCTCATAGCCGTTATGCTACATTTCACCGTGAGGATATCATGAATCACCCTCTTTTATCAATCGAATCGGAAAGCAGTGATTCTGGTGTGTACATAGTAGAAGCGTCAGGAGGACTCGAGTTTTACATTACGGGGCATTCCGAGTATGCTTTGGAAACGCTTGATTTCGAATATCACCGAGATATGGCAAAGGGGATGAATCCCAAAATACCTGAAAACTATTATCCTGACAATAATCCATCCAATCGTCCTCTTGACCTGTGGAGCAAAGGCGCACGCAGACTCTTCTCTAACTGGCTTCTACACTACGCTAACAAGCGTAAAAACTGAGTATGTCTTGAGACCTATGAGACTAAAGAATGGAATGGCGTTAGGGAAATGGGACCACACCGAATAGTAGCGGATAGTTTTTTGACTTAGAATATTGACATAATGGTAAAAAAAGCTATCTTTGCGTTATACAAACAAGTAAATTTAATTGCTTCATAAACCATAACAAAAGATGAAAGTTCTTGTAGCCACAGAGAAGCCTTTTGCGAGTATTGCCGTAGAAGGGATACGCAAAGAAATAGAAAACGTAGGTTTCGAATTCGAACTGCTTGAGAAATATCAAGAAAAAGCTGATTTGCTCCGCGCCGTTGCTGATGCAGACGCATTGATAGTGAGGAGCGATAAGGTAGACGGCGAAGTGTTTAATGCAGCAAAAAATCTCAAAATCGTGGTACGCGCCGGTGCAGGCTATGATAATATCGATCTTGTCAGTGCTACAGAGCACGGCGTGTCGGTGCAGAACACTCCGGGGCAGAATTCCAATGCCGTGGCTGAACTCGTGTTCGGTATGGCCATTATGGCAGTCCGCAATATGTATTCCGGCACTTCGGGGACAGAGCTGAAATCAAAGCGTTTAGGAATCCATGCTTTCGGTCAGGTGGGTAGGAATGTGGCTCGCATAGCAAAAGGTTTCGGAATGGATGTGTCAGCACTTGACCCTTATTGTCCGGATAGCGTAATGGAGGAAGCGGGAGTCACTCCTATTCATTCGTTAGACAAACTATATTCTGAAAACGAGGTGGTGTCACTCCATATCCCGGCAACTTCAGAGACAAAAGGTTCGGTAGGATATGAGCTACTGACAAAGATGCCGAAAGGAGGTCTGCTAATAAATACAGCCCGAAAGGAAGTAATCGATGAAGATGGTCTGCTGAAAGCCCTTGAGGAAAGACCTGATCTGAAATATGTGGCCGATGTGAAGCCTGACAACGCGGGTTTATTAGAAGAGAAATTCAGTGGGCGCGTATTCTTCACTCCGAAGAAAACGGGAGCCCAGACAGCGGAGGCCAATATAAACGCCGGAATCGCAGCGGCGTGTCAATGCGTAGATTTTCTGCTGAACGGAACTGACAAGTTTAGAGTGAATAAATGACAGAGCCTTACGACTTTGAACTCGTGATGCGGGTGAGGGACTATGAAGTAGATGTTCAGGGTATTGTGAACAACGCAAACTATCTCCACTATATGGAGCATACCCGCCATGAATTTTGTCGAACGGCCGGCTTCAGTTTCGCGGAAATGCATAAAAGAGGTATAGACCCTGTTCTGCGAAAAGTGGAAGTGGAATATATCCATCCTTTAGGTCTGGGCGAGGAAATGGTGAGCAAACTCAAGTTACGGCGCGAAGGAGCGAGATTTGAGTTCTACCAGGATATTTTCAAATTTCCCGGGGAGGAACCGGTGATAAGAGGAAAAGCAACCGTTGTCTGTTTAGAAAACGGGAAATTAACTAAGGGTGATGTATTAGCCGCTGCTTTTGCCAAATATCTGAACTGATGAATTCCGCAAAATCCGTTCTAACTTATCGTATCGCTTTCTCTTCAGTCAAGGGAATCAACCGAGCTTTGGCATTAGAAATTTTATCGCGGATAGATTCTGAAGAAGAATTTTTCAAACTTACTGAACGTCAGCTATCGACGGTGATGGGTTTCAACAATAAGATCTTTGCAAGCGATTATCGCGCAAAGCTTATTGAAGATGCAGAAAAGGAGAGCGGTTTCATCGAGTCGAACAATATAAGGCCGTTTTATTTCACCGACGATGATTATCCTTGTCGTTTAGAGGAATGCGCCGACGCACCTCTGATGCTTTATGGGATAGGGGAATGCGATATGAACGAAGCCCGAATTGTGGGCATAGTAGGCACACGACATGCTACTCCTTACGGGATAGACTTCACAAAAAGGTTGGTAGAGGATTTACACAAGAAGTCAGATGTGCCGGTTGTGATCGTTAGCGGTTTGGCCTACGGCATAGACATAACCGCCCACCGCGCGGCTTTGAGTTGCGATTGTAAGACAGTGGCAATACTCGCCCACGGACTTAATACAATCTATCCGTCATCGCATCGCAAAACAGCAATAGAAATAGCACGCGGAGGAGGAATGCTTTTGACAGATTACCGTAGTACCGCATCGATACATAAGGGAAATTTCCTTGCCCGAAACAGAATAGTAGCCGGAGTATGCGATTGCATAGTCGTTGTGGAATCAGCGGAAAAAGGAGGCGCTTTAGTCACCGCGCGTTTAGCAGGAGATTATGACCGCGAAGTACTGGCACTCCCGGGTCGAATAACCGACAAATACAGTGCCGGGTGCAACAAATTGATAAGCAAGCATCAGGCTCATCTTCTCTACGATGCAGACGACCTAATCGACAAAATGAACTGGACGAAACGCGAGGAAGAATCGAGCCAACAAGAACTATTCCCTACTTTAAACCCTGAGGAAGAAAACGTTCTGACCTATATAAGGCATCACGGCGAAGGGCAAATTAACCGAATGACAGTAGATCTGAATCTCAACATAGGCAAACTTACCGGCATATTAATCGAATTAGAATTCAAAGGATTGATAAGTTCTTATCCCGGAGCGAAATACCGTCCCGCTTAATTTAACAGACAACATAATCATGGAAAGAAAAGTAATCGAGTCAAGCGAACTGCTGATAAATCCCGACGGAAGCATTTTCCATCTTCATCTTCATCCCGAACAACTTGCCGACAAAATAATAATGGTGGGCGATCCGGGAAGAGTTCCCACTGTAGCTGAATTTTTCGACACAAAAGATTTCGATGTACAGAGCCGTGAGTTCCGCACGATAGGAGGCACCGTGAGGGGAAAGCGAGTTATGTGCATATCGCATGGAATAGGACCGGACAACATGGATATCGTAGTGAACGAACTCGATGCGTTGGCGAACATAGACCTTCAAACGCGCACGGTGAAGGAGAATCACCGTACTCTAACGATGGTTAGAATCGGCACATCGGGATCTTTACAGCCGGATATACCTGTAGGGACAGCAGTCATAGCTGAGAAATCGATTGGTTTTGACGGAGTGTTGAACTATTATGCCGGGTGTAAAGATGTGAATGACGCAGAGTTCGAAGATGCGTTCCGGAAAGACACTGATTGGGACGATCGTTGGGCTCGTCCTTATATCGTAGCCTCTGATGGTGAATTAGTAAAAAAAATAGGTGGCGAGGATATGGTGAAAGGCATTACTATCTCGGCAGTAGGATTTTACGGCCCACAAGGACGCGAATTGCGCCTACCGTTAGCAAGGAGAGGACTGAATGAAAGTATCGAACGCTTTGAGTTTAAAGGTCGTAGGATAACCAACTACGAAATGGAGAGTGCCCCTCTTCAAGGCCTGTCGCTCCTTTTAGGTCACAAGGCTATGACTGTATGTTCGATAATTGCGAACCGCTTCAATCATAACGCCACTCCCAATTATAAAACAGCTATGACAGATTTAATAGCTACTGTGATAGAGCGAATGTTTTAACAATCCAAATGAGCAATGCAACTATACAAAAACCAGCCATATACATTTGACCGTGTAGTCCGCTTGATAATCGGAGCCTTGATAGTATGTGGTATCATCTGGCTGATTAATATACTCAAAGGCGTTCTTCTGCCCTTCTGCGTAGCGTGTCTGATAGCATATATTTTCGAGCCTTTCGTTCAATTCAACCGTAAGCTTCTGAAACTTAAGGGTCGAATAGCGGCAATTTTCGTAACATTGTTCGAGGCTATATTCTTCATCAGCCTTATCTTATATTTCACTGTGCCTCTCCTCATGGACGAAATCCATAAATTCGCGGTGATCCTGAAGAAATATGCGACGGAAGAAATCAACATTCAGTTCCTTCCGGGATATATCCACGATTTTCTCCGCAGACAGGTGGACTTTACGGAACTTTCGGACATATTGACGAAACAAGAATGGATGGAACTTATCGAAAATGCCCTTTCGGCGTCATGGAGCATTATAACGGGGAGCATTTCGGTTCTGATGGGTGTCTTCAGCTGGTTTATAGTCATTCTTTATGTGGTGTTCATTATGATCGACTATGAGAGGCTTGCGAAGGGATTCCGCCATCTTGTTCCTCCTAAATACCGTCCTTTAGTATTCAAGATAGGCGATGACATAAAGGAGAGCATGAACCATTATTTCCGCGGTCAGGCTTTAGTAGCATTTATAGTAGGTATCCTGTTCTGCATAGGTTTTTCTATAGTGGGGCTTCCGATGGCCATTATTTTAGGTTTGTTTATAGGACTGCTCAACATGGTGCCGTATCTTCAGTTGATATCGATCATCCCTACGGCAATACTGTGCATTATCTATTCCGTTGGTGGAGGCGGCGACTTCTGGGCCATCTTCTGGGAGTGCATGGTGGTTTATTGCGTAGTGCAAGTGATACAGGATCTTTTCCTGACACCCAAAATAATGGGAAAGGCGATGGGACTCAATCCGGCTATCATCCTTCTGTCATTGTCGATATGGGGTTCGCTGATGGGTCTGATAGGTCTTATCATCGCATTGCCTCTGACCACTCTCCTGCTATCGTATTACGATCATTACGTGATCGGACGCGGCGAGCCGCCACGAGAGCGTGACAACGATCGTAAAGATCTGGAAAAGATAATCGAAGCACCAGATTAAGCCTCACAATTTTTTATGGCTTCTGCCGCTTTCTCAAGATCGCGTCGAAAAACGAGCAATCTTACTCCTCCGAGTTTATTGAATCCTATCGGATAGATGCCTGACATTATTTCGTTATTGACTATGGAAGGGATGCCTTCGTTTTCCAGAACACCTTTTGCAATATAGGCTTCCCAATCTGTAGAAAACGTACGTAAGAGTACCAGCTCGTCAGGTGATTCGCGTTGTTTGTTCATATCAATGTATTCCTCTCTTGTTTAATTCCGCCTGGTATCTCCGAGCGTTGTTCATGTGAGTGGCATAATCGACGGCGAAATTATGATATCCCGAAAAGTCTTCTTTAGCACACATATAGAGGTAGTTGTGAGGAGGGGCATCGAGCACGGCATCCAATGTCGTAGCCTCGGGAACGCGTATCGGTCCTGGAGGTAGTCCGGCATGCAGATAAGTATTATACGGTGATTCTATTTTTAGGTGAGAGCCAGTGATCCTGCGGAGTGATCTGTCGCCCACTGCGAATTTTACCGTAGGATCTGCCTGCAACTTCATTCCACTCTTCAATCTGTTAAGGTAAAGCCGCGCCACTATAGGCCTCTCGTCTGCCTTAGCCGTTTCTTCTTCGACGATAGCCGCCAACGTTGAGACTTGAACCGGAGTCAAACCTAATTCTGCAGCCTTTTTCTTTCTATTTTCGTCCCAGAACCGACGGTTAGCTTTCAAAAGCCTATCAACAATCTTTTCGGGAGAATCATTCCAATATGTTTCATAAGTGTCTGGCAGAAAGGCCGCGGTGAACTCCTGAGGAGCGTATCCCGAATCGGTAAGTATTTTCTGCGCCGCATGAATAAATGATGCCGAATCGCATTCTGTCTTCGTGGTGATTTTCTTAGCTATATCTCCGAAACTCACTGCATTGTTAAACCGGATTTTGACAGGAGTCTGAGTGCCCCGTTTTAATCTCCTCGCCGCGGACAGTGACTTTGTACCTTTGGGAATCAGATAAGCTCCACAAGCGGTCTCACTTCTCCCACCCATTAGATTCCAAAGGAAATATACCCGTTTCCCATCGGAAAGTCCCAAGGCTGACTGCAATGAGTCTTTGATATCCTTGGAGTCAGAGCCTCGTGGAATGTAGACCCATTTATCTTCTCCACGATAGTTGCCGGTACAAAAAATAGCCGCCGCGCCAATCAGTATAACAACAGCAATAGCTGCAATAAGCAATGCAAGTGAGTGGCGTGTGACGAAATTATCTTTTTTACGACCGGATTTTCGACTTGTCTTTTTTTTGCCGGACTTAGCGTTTTTTTCTTTCTGTTCCATAGGTGCTGACAAAAATACGAATTAAAAAACAATCTGCAGCAAAAAAAGACAACGGGGAGAAAAAAACTAAAAAAAACGGTTTTTTTATGATATTTGTTTGTCAGTTCAAAAAAAGGTAGTACCTTTGCAGAGCTTTATCAAAGCAGGGTGCTTAGCTCAGCTGGTTCAGAGCATCTGCCTTACAAGCAGAGGGTCGGGGGTTCGAATCCCTCAGCACCCACTCAATAGTGAGACACTTAACAAGTTGCGAGACAACACCCGGGCGTTTAGCTCAGCTGGTTCAGAGCATCTGCCTTACAAGCAGAGGGTCGGCGGTTCGAATCCGTCAACGCCCACAAAAGCACCTACTTCTCCGGTAGATGCTTTTTTTGTTTCTGAAGGTAAATCAATCACAATCCATACGTTACAAAGATCTATGAAAACAAAACTAACTTTGTCGCTGCTATTAATTATATCGGGGGCGGTCTGTATTCACGCCGAGCAGAACGATACAGTGAAGATAATCGAAAACGTAAACAATCTGATAATAAGCCAAAAATCCAAAGTGAAAACTACGATTATCGCCACCACAGATAACAATACCGAAGGTTTTATCTATGAGATTGAGGCTACAGATACCGGTAAGATAGAAAACGACAAGTGGTTGATGTCACTACCATTTGTCAAAAAGAATCAGAAGAACAATGCGGTGAGAAGCGTTACCGCAATGAAAAACATTTATGCCGGATGGATATTCAATTACGACGGGAAAGGTGCGATCAAAAATGTATCTGAATGGGGTGTATTGGAGGTGATGGGTATTAATCTCAAACCTTTCAAAAGCGGCCCACAGATAGATTTCGGAATTGGCTTCGGAAAAAGAAACTATAGCACGAAGGAAGGATGGCGTTTCGCGCAAGCTGACGGTAAACTTCTCGTGATTCCCGCAACGGATGTGACGGTTAAGAAAAGCGATATGTCGTCGTGGACATTCCATGTTCCGGTGATTTTAAGCCAAAAGTTATATAAGCTTCTCACTTTCAGTGCGGGGCCAATATTTAATTTCAACACTTACACTACTGCTACAAGCGAATATTATTATAATGAGATTAAGTATAAGGAGAAATATAAGGGTCTTCACCAGCAATTTCTTACTGTTGATCTTTTAGGCCAGATAGGCTTCAAAGAGGGACTGTCGTTTTATTGCCGCTGGAGTCCCATGTCACTTTTCAATGATAATAACGGACCTCATTTCCGTACGGTTTCAATAGGTTTCACCTTAAATTACTAAGTAAATACTTCATCAACAAAAAAATATTACTGAAATGAAAGGGTTGACAAAATATATATTACCGTTAGCGTTAGTCTCATCTACGACGTTTCTTTCAGCAGCTCAGAACAACCAGAATCCCGACAACCTTATACAATATGAAAATCCCGGGAAAATAACTATTATAGAAAATTCTGAAGGCATGAGCGTGATAAACGGTCAGGGAGAGACAATCTTTAGAGAATATCTTCAGGGAAAGAAAGTGGAAAAGAAAAAGGAGATATTTGACAATGGCGATATTTCGATAGATCATGGTGGCATCATGTTCAATCTACCTGATAAAGCTAAAAAATGGTCGATAGTAATTGAGGGACTGGGATTTGGCCTTAACAGCGCAACCGGTCAACCTGCAGGTACCGGTCTGGAGTGGTCCAAATCATTCGACATTAGTTGGCTTTACGCATTAGGAGTGCAATACAAGCACGGTGCTTCAAACGTGACTTTCGGTATAGGGTTCGACTGGAAGAACTTCAAAATGACGGGTCAGAACCTCCGAATGGTTAAATCGGCGGCTGGTGGCATAGGGCTTGAGTCCTATCCGGAAGAAGTGACACCTAAAAATTCCACTCTAAAAATATTCAGCATAAGTTTCCCTTTGCTCTATCAGATTAAAATACCCTATATCGGCACGTCGTTGGCGTTAGGTCCGATATTAAACATCAATACTCACAGCTCATTAAAAACCAATTATATAAATAGTTTCGGAAATGAGACTATGGAATATACGGATCATGTAGGACAAAGAGCTGTGACGTTAGATCTTTTCGGCGCGTTAACTTATAGTGATTTCGGGCTTTATGTGAGGTATTCGACCCAAAAAGCGCTCAAGTCCGTGTCGCCTGTTAATTTTACCCCTCTGACTTTCGGCATAATGTTTTTCCTGTAATTTGAAAGCGAGTTTCTTAAAATAAAACCGGCGGCCGGATCATTTTCCAGCCGCCGGTTCGATTATTCAAATGATAGTTTTTATTCAATCTCCGGAATTTCTATCTGGGAACCATAGCGATGGTATTCATTTGCTATGGATTGCTCCTTGATGTAGTTGACAAGTTCGATTCTGCCGTTTTTCGATGGCGCTCCCAGCGCGATGTATTTATCGGCTTGAGCAGCGGCTTCGAAAATTTCATCTGGTACATTGTCGGAGATAATGCGTACTCTTTCGTAGTTCTTAAGATTTTCGCAGAATTGCTTGAGGTTTTCTTTCACAACTTTGCCTTCGACAGCCTGCACGAGTGGGTTCGAGGGATCAATTGAGATAGTGAGGGGTGTACCGACAGTTTTAGCAGCGAGCTTAACCATTTCAATCTGCTGTGGCGATTCTCCACCGATGAGTCGAAGCACCATGCCTCCGTGCTTTAGAGGAAGATAACGGAATACATTCTGTTCACCACGTATGCCTGGCTGAATATTTCGAGCATGCTTAAATTCTTTTGCATACCATTCGGCATAGGACTTCCGGAAGTCGATTGAAGAGTCATCCTTATCCTTTACATCCATGAACTGGAGGCAATAATTGGGTCCTCCGGCTTTAAGGCCCGGACCGAAAGCACTTAATTTCATGCCGCCAAATGGCTGACGGTTGACAATAGCTCCCGTTATACCGCGGTTGATATAGAGATTACCGGCCTGGATATTGTTTTTCCAGTATTTCTGTTCCTGTTCGTCAAGCGACTGGAGCCCTGACGTCAAACCGTAATCAAGACTATTAACGAGTTCTACAGCCTGTTCGAGAGTATCGAATGGAGTTACTGCAAGGAGTGGGGCAAAAAGCTCTGTGCGGAACGTGAACGAGTCGGGCTTCACTCCGATTTTTACCGTGGGTTTCATTATGTATTTCTTGTCATCGGTAAATTCGGGCGCTATAAGCCACTCCTCTCCAGGCTCGAGATTGAAAGCCTGTTCGAGTTTATCGTTGCGGTTGGTAATCATCGGTCCAACGATATTTCCGGAGTTCCAAACACCACCAACCTTGAGTGACGATGCGCAGTCCTTGAGTTTTTCCATAAATTCGGGATTGTCGTAAACAGAACGTTCGACAAGCAATATAGAGCATGCGGAACATTTCTGTCCGGCATTACCGAAGGCGGAGCGGCATGCGTTCATGATTGCATGGTCGCGGTCACCTTTGGCGGAAAGAATCATCACGTTCTTACCTCCTGTCTCTGCCGACAGCGGTTTTTTAGGATTCGCATGTGCTATATTCTGTGCAGTTTCTGTTCCTCCCGTCAGTATAATGTGGCTAATAGCGGGTACCGATGTCAGAAGCGGTGTAGCATCACGGTCGGTTATAATAACCTGCAGCGCTTCTTTCGGTACTCCGGCATCCCAGAATGCTTTGGCAAAGAGCCAAGCTACAGGAGCGGCAACAGTAGCCGGTTTGAGAATACACGTATTTCCCGAAGCCAAAGCCGCTACAACGCCGCCACAAGGAATGGCGCAAGGGAAGTTCCACGGAGAGAGCACGAGAACCGTACCTTTCGGCTTCATAGTCATATCGGTCAGTTTCTCATATTCTTTCATTGTTGTGGTGTAATAACGTGCGTAGTCAATCGCTTCCGACACTTCGACATCAGCCTCTTCGACTGTCTTGCCTGTGATAGAACACATCGACCCGATAAGGTCACCACGCATTTCACCGAGTATGTTGGCTGCTTTGTACATTGTCTTATGACGATGTTCGACTGATGTTTCACGCCATTTTGCCGGATCAGTTTCCGCAGTTTTAATGATCTCTTCAGTCTGTGCTTTGTCAGCGCGCGACATTTCGCAAACGAGTGTGTCGCCTTCCTGAGAGCGGTCGTAATACTTCACTCTATCATCGTTATAGACGAGTCGGTCGCCAATTTGAGTGGGGAGCAAATCACCCGGCTTCCAATCGCCCCACAGTGATTTTTCACCGGTCATCTTACCGTCGGCACGCCATTTGGCGAATATCTTTTCAACCCAAGTCTGATTGCAGAATCGGTCGAAGTCAGTGTCAGGCTCGTTGATCATTTTATCTTGAGGCTCCTGACCTTGATAGGGCTGATTTCTATCCTGATCGCGAGTTGGCGTTTTTGAAATAGTTTCCTTCATGTTGTAAGCGTCGGTAAACTGCTGCTGAAGTTCCTTCCATTCTTTTGTATCGGGTTTCAAAGAGAAGGAATGGGTCAGGAAGTTGTCAGGAGCCGTATTTTCATCCATACGCCTTACGAGGTATGAAATGGCGTTCAGGAAGTGTTCTCGCTTAACAACCGGTGTATAAAGTATCACATGGTTGCCGAGTTTTTTCTGTGCGCGCCAGATATGGTTGGCCATACCTTCGAGCATTTCAAAACAGAATGCGTCTTTCGGCGTACCGTAGAGCTCAGTCAGCAGGTATGCGTAGGAAATCGTGAATAGATTGTGTGAAGCCATTCCGATATGCAAAACGGAAGCGTTCTCGGGCTTTAGTCCACGCTCGATGATACGAAGATAGTTTGCATCGACTTCGGTTTTTGTTGGATAAACAGGATTAGGCCATCCGCGCATGTCGCTGACGATATTTTCCATATCGAGGTTGCAACCTTTTACTATGCGCATCTTGATCGGTGCACCCCCCTTTGCAACTCTTTCTTTTGCAAATTCCAAGAGTTCAGTTTGGAAATCCCAAGCATCGGGGAGGTAGGACTGTACCACTATACCGGCCTCATAATTCTTGAATTGGGGAAGAGAAAGCACCTCCTTGAAGAGTTTCATCGTAAGGTGGGCATCCTTGTATTCTTCCATATCTAGATTTATGAATTTATGGCGTTTCTTACCTTCTGCATCTGTATAAGGATTGTCAATAGCAGCCTGATAGAGTTCTGACATTCGTCTTATTAATTCAGGCATACTTTCCTTGTAGTTCAAAGCATGAGTTTGCGCATATATACCAGAAATTTTTACCGAAATGTAATTAATGTCCGGTTCTTTAAGCGCTTCGAGATAGGAAAAATACCTCTTATCCGCCTCACCGTCGCCCACAACCACTTCTCCGAGAAGATTCACGTTCTGGCCGATATTTTGGTCGAATCTCGTTGCAAGATGTTTGGTTAATTTTGGCCGGGCGGCATCAATAATCACACGCGAAGTGTCGCGGTGGAGCCTCCATTTGATGATCGGCACCGCCAACCAGTTGAATAAAGGTAAATAGGCAAATTTCTGATACATCCAGAATAAACAATGATCCGTCTTGCCTAAAAATTTCGGAATGCCATATTGGTCAATAAGGTCTTTCACCCTACGGGCAAGCTTCTTACGGTCTCTCACCTGGCTTGTTTCGTCAAGCATTCTGACAATGAACTTCTTGTCATTAGGTGTCGTGACCATGGTTCCATACATGTGCTGCTCGTTTTTCTCGAGTTTAGTCAGACCTGCATAGCTCTCGTCGTAGAGCTTTCTCATCCATGAAAATACTTCATCTATTGTAGGGAGTTTCTCTTGATGCATGGTGATATGAATTAATTTATTAATAGCTTACAAATTTACATTTATACGGGCATAAATCAAAAAATATTTAACCTAAAATGCAAAAATGCTTTATTCAGATAAGGAGAATGCGCGGATTGCCTCTCGGCAGTCCACGCATTGTTCCAAAACGATAGTATTCCAAACAGAATTTGTCTACAATTAAGACTGTTCAGTCTCGTAAATTATCCGATACAAAATTACAGCGCCCTGACTCTGTACACCATACCCAAAAGAGGGTATTTTTATTTGATTTTGCCCTCCGTTAATAACGGAAAGTAAGTAATGTAAGCTTAAGAGGGGTAATTAAACCGTTCCGTTTCAGGATGGAGAAGTACTTCCCTGAGGTATTTTTCTGCCGCTTTTCGAGCCCCTTCAAGATCCATGAATGTGTAGTTTCCGCAATCGCGTGGCGATGTTCCCGGAATGTCACCTTCATATCGAGCTATAAATTGGAAAGTTTCTTTTAATAGACCAACCAATTCTTCAGGTCGATAAGAGCCTTGCAAAATGAGATAACATCCTGTGAGACAACCCATAGGTCCGAAATATACCACTTTTTCTTTCCACTGAGGATTATTGCGGAGAAATGTGGCCGCCAGGTGTTCTAGTGCATGGATAGTTTGTCCCGTTAATGCGGGTTCACGGTTGGGTGCGGTAATCCTCAAATCATAAGTAGTGAGCACATCGCCCGAAGGTGTAATGTCGGTTCTCGAGACGTATATTCCAGGCAATAATCGTGAATGATCTATCGTAAAGCTTGCTATTTTATCCATCGGTCAATTCATTTCGTTCAAAAGAGATTTTAAAATGTTGAATGTCTGTTGTGGCGCTTTCTCCCAAAAATCTTTATATTGCGATATGTTGTCGTCTGAACCCGGTGTGTCGGAAATCACCCTAATGGCGATAAAATCCACTTCGTTCCGGAAACAAGTTTGCGCAATAGCTGCCGATTCCATATCTACGGCGAGAGCTTCGGGATAAAGTCCATTGATATGAGCTACCTCCTCAGGTTTGCTGATGAAAATATCGCCAGACGCTATGGTTCCTTGCAGTACTTTCGAGCCGTCTTCTATTTTAGGATTGAGTGAATGTTTTTTCAGTATCCAGTCAGGAGCCATGAATTTGGACGGACATCCGTTAGGCTGTCCATATTGTGTGCCGGGTCCGCACCAAACATCATGATAAGCCGTTTCAACACCAACAACCACATCAAGCGGATGAGTCTGACTGCCAATACCTCCAGCTACACCAGTATTGATAACAAGATCAGGATGAAACAGATCGATCATGGCTTTAGTCGCCAAAGCGGCATTGACTTTTCCGATACCACACTTCATTACCGTTATTTCATTCGATCCTATTCTACCGGTGTGAAACATATATCCTTCTCGGGTCGTTTCTGCGTTTTTTTCCAATAGGGGGAGCAACAGTTTCAGCTCCTTGTCCATAGCGACAATTATAGCTATCTTCATTTTTCAGTAACTATTTTTTCGCAAAATTAGCAATTTAATCGCGCTCCGTTCAAAAACTACGGCTAATTTCATTAATTTTGCCGATAAAGTTAATTATCAATAGTTTTCAAAACTCTATCATGAAAAAATTATTTATCAGTTTAGTGGCTTGCTTTGCCATAATTTCCGGATGGTTAGGATTCAGTTCGATGTCGCCCTCGAATATAAGCACGCATCTACAAGTTGATACCATAACTATAGCCGGCGCTCCCTATTTGAGTCAGGATATGAAAGTGACTGTAGCCGTGCCACAAAGTTATTTCAATGCAGACGACACGACTCACTATCCGGTCGTATACCTTCTTAACGGACATGGTGGTAGTTATAAGAATTGGCCTATGATCGTGCCGGTTGATTCTATCGCCGACGCTTATCAGTCGATCATCATCTGTCCATCGGGCATGAACAGTTGGTATTGGGACTCTCCCGTTGATCCGGGCATGCAAATGGAAAGTTTTTTCGTTAAAAAATTAGTACCGTCGATAGATTCTCTGTATCGAACGCGTACAGATCGTTTAGGGCGTGCGATCACAGGATTCAGTATGGGAGGACATGGCGGCCTTTGGCTCGGCATCCGACATAGCGATCTTTTTGGATCGGCTGGTGCCTCGAGTGGCGGTGTCAACATAATGCCATTCCCTAAAAACTGGAATATGGCCACATTTCTCGGCAATCAGGAAGAAAACCGCGAAAGATGGGAAAATCACACGGTTATCAATATCCTCGATCAATTGCAACCGGGTCAGCTAAATGTAATCTTCGACTGCGGTACTGAAGATTTTTTCTATGATGTGAACTGTGATTTGGATAGCGCGCTAAACGCCAGAAAGATACCCCATGTTTACCGTACGTCGCCGGGAGCTCATAATGGCGCTTACTGGAGCAAGAGTGTCTATCCCCAACTTGATTTCTTCTACGACGTGTTCTACGGCAAATAAAATCATACCACCCTATCGAGCAGCGAAAGACCAACATCCCGTGATGCGTCGGTCAGTTCAGGATAATGGGCATCACTGTTGACTATCAACGGAATGCCTACCGAAATCAAATCCTTAATATAGCGCTTATCAGGAAACAAACGCTGATAGGCGCTATAATGTTTCGTATTAATCTCGACAATAAGTCCGGCTTTTCGTATTGCGTTTATAGTATCATTAACTAAGTCGACATACCATCGTTCGTTATCTATTCCGGGAGCATATTTCGATGCATTAAGACCGATTTTATCAAAATGTCCTATTATGTCAAATCCTCCGGCTTCAATCATGGATAAGGTCTGCGCATAGAATCTTTCAATAACATAACGGATGTCGTTATCGAAACAATCAGCCATTTTGACTATGAAACTTTCAGGACGGCCGTCTATGTCTACATACTCCCCTTTTTGATTTTTGATAAAGTGAACAGAACCAATCCTGAAATCCAACGGCAAGTTTTTAATATAATCAATAGACGGTCCCCAATTTTCACCCAGAAAATCCACTTCCATACCCGCAAAAATTTCTATTTTATCTCCATACAGGTCCTTGAGACGTGAAATTTCGGCAATATATGACGAAACACTCGCCTTCGACATATTGCATTTCGATTCGATAGGAATGGGGGAATGTGGTGAAAACCCTAAATATTTCAACCCGGAAGAAATGGCGCCGTTTACCATTTCTTCCATTGACGCACGTCCGTCGCAAAACTGGGTATGAGTATGAAAATTATATCTATCAGTCTTTTCACTGATATCAAGGATTAGACTACGACCGGCCATATTATTATCGTTTTGTCAGAAAGCGGGTTGATTTTTCAGACCGCGCATATAGCGTAAGAATAACATCAACAATATAGTAGCTGATGCGATACCGACACCTACTGCAATGGGAAGATCCAATCCAATCCCTTCGGGACGGCGAGCATAAAGAAGATAACTGACACTCACTGCAGTCATGAACATAGAGGGTAAAAGAGTTAAAATGTAAGCCTTCTTATGACGAGCGAGATAAACAGTTACAGCCCAAAGAGTGAAAACGGCAAGTGTCTGATTGGCCCATGCGAAATAACGCCATAACACGCTGAAATCAATCATCATCAGCAAAAATACGGCAACAAAGAGCGGGATTGAGATAAGCAGGCGCTTAACAATGGTTTGCTGTGGAATTTTCATAAAATCAGCAACAATGAGACGCGCACTTCTTAATGCAGTGTCACCCGTACTGATCGGAGCCGCTATCACTCCGAGAATGGCAAGGATACCGCCAGCCGTACCAAGCCAGGTAAATGAAATCTCCTCAACCAATGCACCGGCACTGTTACCATGTGAAGCCATGTAGGCATTTAGTTCTTCGTAACCACCCGTGAAAGCAATTGCCGCGGCAGCCCAAATCAAAGCAACTATTCCTTCGGCCACCATCGCCCCGTAGAATATCGGTCGAGCCAACTTTTCATTTTTCAAACATCTCGCCATCATGGGCGACTGAGTGGCATGAAATCCGGAAATGGCTCCGCACGCGATACTGACAAACATCATGGGGAAAATAGGATGACTGCCTGTTTCATCCACAAACCTGTTGGCGAGTCCACTTCCGAAGTCTGACGGAATTTCAACGGGGCCGAAAATCAGAAAAGCCAACAATCCTAAGGCCATAAAAAGCAATGAAAGGCCGAACAGAGGATAAAGATTTCCAATAAGTTTATCGATAGGCAGAACTGTAGCCAGAATATAATAGCCGAGGATAATCCACACCCAGACTGTCTTATCAAGCCATTCGGCCGACAAACCGGCAAGAAGATCGGCAGGGGTGACAACAAATACGACTCCTACGAGAACAAGCAAAAGGACTGAAAATCCTCTCATGATCTGTTTTACAGAGACACCCAGTTCGTGACCTACTATTTCGGGTAAAGAAGCTCCACCCATTCTGATGGAAATAACTCCCGAAAGGAAATCATGAACAGCGCCGGCAAAAATTGTACCGAGAACGATCCAGAGAAAAGCTGCCGGACCGAACATAATTCCCATGATTGCGCCGAATATCGGACCCAGACCGGCGATATTGAGAAATTGTATCAGAAAGACTTTCCATGTGGGCATCGGCATGAAATCCACATCATCTCTCTTGGTATATGCGGGCACAGGTCGGTTTTTATCGGTGCCTATCATTCTGTCCATCAAGGATCCATAAATGAAATATCCCCCTACCAAAATAGCGAGAGCAATCAAAAAAGAGACCATATTAATTGGTTATTTCTGTGTGTTATCTAATTGTGGATTAGCTATAGTTTCTCTCATCAGTGTGTCGGCCTGAACGTTTTTCATCTTATAATAGTCCATCAGGCCTAAATTGCCGTCTTTAAAAGCTTCGGCCATGGCGATAGGTAATTCGGCCTCGGCTTCAATCACTTTGGCACGTGCTTCCTGTGCTTTCGCTTTCATTTCCTGTTCCAAGGCAATTGCCATAGCTCTACGCTCTTCGGCTTTAGCCTGAGCAATGTTTTTATCAGCCTGGGCTTGGTCAATCTGAAGAGCCGCGCCAATATTTTTACCTATGTCGATATCAGCAATGTCGATTGATAAAATTTCAAAAGCCGTACCACTATCAAGTCCTTTACGAAGAACAAGCTTAGATATACTGTCTGGATTTTCCAAAACCTGTTTATGACTTTCCGAAGAACCGATACTCGACACTATGCCTTCTCCGACACGGGCCAGAACAGTATCCTCCCCTGCTCCTCCGACGAGTTGACGTATATTTGCCCTCACCGTCACTCTTGCCTTGGCTATTAGCTGGATTCCATCCTTAGCCACGGCCGTCACAGGAGGAGTATCAATAACTTTGGGATTTACACTCATCTGAACCGCCTGGAATACATCACGACCGGCAAGATCAATTGCCGTAGCCATCTTGAAGCCCAAATCAATATTAGCTTTTGAGGCAGAAACCAATGCGTGAACGACTTTCTCTACATTTCCTCCGGCAAGATAATGAGCTTCCAAATCATCGCGCTTCACATCTTGCAACCCAGCTTTATGAGCCTCAATCAATGCCCTTACGATTACTGCTGCCGGGACTTTCCTAATCCGCATGAGCACCAGCTGCATCAGAGATATTCTGACACCACTTACCTGAGCTGAAATCCACAAAAAGAAGGGCACATAGTAGAAAAGAATGCAGAGCACTATCAATAGCGCCGCACCGAGAATAATTATCGTCAGTTCCATATTAAATCATTGAAGGTTTAAACATTTGTAAAATTACAAAAAAATTCCGATACCGTCTACTCGACCGACTGAAAAAAAATAGATTCGAGACCACGAGAGAGGAAGATGTGGTTAATCAGGTGTTACTATAGAGCCTGCAAGAGCTTGCCATAGAGGAGTGTCGGGAACGGGAGCTTGAATGTGGACCGGAAGTTTGGAAACGGGATGAATGAAATCAACCGATCTCGCGAGAAGAGAAATGCTTCCATCGGGATTGCTACGTCGATCGCCGTATTTCAGATCCCCCATCACCGGACAGCCGATCGATGACAACATAACCCTTATCTGGTGTTTTCGCCCAGTCTCAAGATTTATTTCCAAGAGTGATGCCGTTTTTCCTTTTCCGATAAGCTTATAGCTCAAAGCGGCAAATTTTGAATCTTTTTTGTGCTCTTTTGAAAAATAGGATTTGTTATTTTTTTCAACCGAACGGATATAACCTTCAATTCTTGCTTGTGGCGGTTCGGGGATATTTCGAGTTATAGCCCAATAGGTTTTCTTTATCTCTCCATTTCGCAGCATATCGTTAAGGCGCGAGAGTGCTTTAGAGGTTTTGGCAAACAGAACGACTCCACCAACGGGCCTGTCGAGTCTATGAACCAAGCCACAAAAAACATTTCCAGGCTTATCATATTTATCTTTAATATAAGCTCTTACCTTTTCAACGAGTGGTTCGTCTCCTGTTTTGTCACCCTGCACAATTTCTCCGGGCTGTTTGGCCACAGCGATAATATGGTTGTCTTCGTAGATTACTTTCATATGGCAAAGATAGCGATTTTATGAATTTTTTTTTGCCAGAATAAAAATAATGCCTACCTTTGCATGGCAAACGCGGAAAGCGTACCGACAAATGCGAAAATAGCTCAGTTGGTAGAGCACGACCTTGCCAAGGTCGGGGTCGCGGGTTCGAGTCCCGTTTTTCGCTCCAAATAGTTCTTTGAAATATTTTCATCATCGCAACAAACACAAAAATGCGAAAATAGCTCAGTTGGTAGAGCACGACCTTGCCAAGGTCGGGGTCGCGGGTTCGAGTCCCGTTTTTCGCTCCAATCGCTTTTTCACGTTGTGATGGTGATAAAAGTCCGGGTGGTGGAATTGGTAGACACGCTACTTTGAGGGGGTAGTGACCATTGGGTTGTGTGAGTTCGAATCTCATCTCGGACACAAAGAAATCGCTAATACGCTTGACGTTCAAGGGAGTTAGCGATTTTTATTTTATGACAGATCCTGAACTATTCTCTACTCCCAAAGCGCTGTTCCACACTTTCGGTTGCAAACTGAATTTTGCGGAGACCTCTTCGATAGCCCGTCGGTTAGCGGAAAGGGGAATTATGCGTGTTCAGAAAGGCGAGATTCCAGACATCATCGTTGTAAACACCTGTTCTGTAACGGAATTAGCAGATAAGAAGTGCCGGCAAGCGATAAGAAATTTTTCAAGGCGTTATCCCGAGGCGGCGATAATGCTGACAGGCTGCTACGCACAGCTAAAACCCGAGGAGGCGGCAGCATTACCGGGGGTGGCAATCGTGACAGGCACCGATTCGAAAATGAAACTGCCGGAGTTAATAGAACAGTGGTTAAGGGATCGAAAGAAACTGACATTCAATGTCAAAGCAAAAGATATAGATCAATTCGAACCTTCTTGTTCATACGGGGACAGAACGAGGCGTTTTTTGAAAGTACAGGACGGTTGCGATTACTGGTGCAGCTATTGTACGATTCCTATGGCAAGAGGCCGTAGCAGATCGGGAAAAATAGAAGAGATCACCGCTCAAGCTCGAAAAGCCGCTGCAGAAGGTGCAAAAGAGATTGTTCTTACCGGGGTGAACATCGGCGATTTCGGAAAGGGGACAGATGAAACTTTTTACGATTTAATCAGGAGACTTGACGACATCGAGGGCATCGAACGTTATCGCATTTCGTCGATCGAGCCTAATCTGTTAACGCCTGAAATAATAGAATTTACAGCTTCTTCCAGAGCTTTTATGCCCCATTTTCACATCCCGTTGCAATCGGGAAGCGACAGGGTGCTGACCCTAATGAGAAGGAGATATGACACGTCGCTATTCAAGGAAAGAATCGAACAGATCAGAGCATTGATGCCGGACGCTTTCATCGGTGTGGATATAATAGCCGGTTCAAGAGGAGAAACCGATGAGGAATTTGAAAAATCCTATGATTTCTGCAAGGGACTGGATATAACAAAACTCCACGTTTTTCCTTATTCCGAAAGACCCGGTACAAAAGCGTTGGATCTTCAAGAGACAGTCGTTCCGCAGGAGGAGAAGCACCGTAGAGTCAACCGATTGCTACGCCTGTCGGAAGAAAAGAGCTTGCGTTTCGCCACCAAATTCATAGGAACTGTTCGTCCGGTGCTAATGGAACACACCGAACACGGAGGAAAAATTTTCGGTTTTACCGATAATTATCTGAAAGTGAGCCTTGCGGCAGATGCCAATCTCTTTAACAAAATCATCCCTGTGAAACTCTCAGAACTTTCATCTGACAGCGAGTCAATAATCGGAACAATGCTATGAACAAGAAACCTGTAGGCGTGATAATCCTGAACTGGAACGGCGAGAAGTTACTTCGCGACTACCTTCATTCGGTTGTTGAATATACTTCGTCCGAGATAGCAGACGTTATAGTGGCCGATAACGGCTCGAGCGACAATTCACGCGAATTTGTAAGTGATAATTTCCCGACCGTAAAGCTTTTGACGTTCAATGAAAATTTAGGGTTTGCAGAAGGCTACAACCGAGCGCTCAAAGAAACTGATTATGAGTTTACAGTTTTGCTAAATTCGGATGTAGAGGTGAAAAGCGATTGGCTCACACCGCTTTATTCGTTCATGAACACACATCCGGAGGCCGGCGCTTGTCAGCCAAAGATATTATCGATCCGTGAGCCGGAGAGGTTTGAATATGCCGGTGCCGGCGGAGGCCTTCTGGATCGCTGGGGTTATCCTTACTGTCGTGGAAGAATCATGTCAAAAATAGAGACAGACACGGGTCAGTATGACGATACAGCGAGAGTATTCTGGGCTTCGGGGGCTGCCTTGATGGTTCGAAACAAGGCTTATTTTGCAGTGGGTGGGCTCGACCCATCGTTTTTTGCCCATCAAGAAGAAATAGATTTGTGCTGGAGGATGCAACTTTCAGGGTATCAAATATATGCTGTTGGTTCATCGGCTGTTTACCATCTTGGAGGAGGCAGTCTTCACACTTCGGATCCTCGCAAGACGTATCTGAATTTCCGCAACAATCTACTCATGCTACACAAGAATCTACCTGCGGAGAAAAGAGGGAAACGTATATTCATCCGGAGGATGATCGATACTCTGGCGTGGATTAAATATATTCTTACATTTGACTTCAGCAACGCACAGGCGTTATTGAAGGCACATCGTGATTACAGCCGCATGAAGAAAGGGTATCCAAAGAGAGAGGGCGAGACTCCGGATCTTTTGCGATTAGCTCCGAACAGAAATAAGTCGATTTTCTTCCTTAAAGCTTAAAAATGGTTAAATCATACTTCTCAAAAAGGGGTGATATTGTTGAAAATCAAAGTCAAAGGGTGGGCAACTTTTAATGTATAGGCCAAATTCGCAGATTACCGGTCGAAACGTGATGTAATTTTGCAGACAGAACGGTGAAAAATCATTATCTTTGTAAGTTGAAATCTAAAAAAACAAAATCAAAAAAATGGCACAGCAGGAAGATGTATTCAAAAAAATAGTATCCCACGCCAAGGAATATGGCTTTGTTTTCCAGTCGAGTGAAATCTACGACGGCCTGTCGGCAGTATACGATTACGGCCAGAACGGCGTTGAGCTGAAAAACAATATAAAACGTTACTGGTGGGAAGGGATGACGCTGCTTCATGAAAACATAGTGGGAATAGATTCAGCTATTTTCATGCATCCGACGATTTGGAAAGCATCAGGTCACGTGGACGCATTCAACGATCCTCTGATCGATAACCGTGACTCTAAGAAACGTTATCGCGCTGATGTGCTTATCGAAGAAGAATTAGCAAAAATAGACGATAAGATCGAAAAGGAAGTTGCGAAAGCCAGAAAACGTTTCGGCGACAGTTTTGACGAAAAGCTCTATCGCGAAACCAATCCAAGAGTGAGCGACTATATCCGGCAACGTGACGAACTACATGAGCGTTTTGCAAAGGCTATGAATGACAACGATCTGAACGAGCTGCGTCAGATCATAATAGACCGTGAGATAGTTTGTCCGGTGTCCGGCACAAAGAACTGGACAGAAGTTCGCCAGTTCAATCTGATGTTCCGGACTGAAATGGGTAGTACGGCAGACGGAGCGATGACAGTCTATCTGCGTCCAGAAACGGCTCAGGGCATATTCGTGAATTATCTCAATGTGCAGAAAACGGGACGCATGCGCATACCTTTCGGTATAGCCCAGATAGGTAAAGCCTTCCGTAATGAAATCGTTGCCCGTCAGTTTATATTCCGTATGCGTGAATTCGAGCAGATGGAGATGCAATTTTTCGTACGTCCCGGCGAAGAGCTGAAATGGTTCGACTATTGGAAAGACCGTCGTCTGAAATGGCATAAGGCTTTAGGTTTGGGCGATGAAAAATATCGGTATCATGACCATGACAAACTGGCTCATTATGCCAATGCAGCGACCGACATCGAGTTCCAGATGCCATTCGGTTTCAAAGAAGTGGAAGGAATCCATTCGAGAACGAATTTCGATCTCTCGCAACATGAGAAATATTCGGGTAAAAACATAAAATATTTCGATCCGGAACTGAACGAAAGCTATGTGCCGTATGTAATCGAGACCTCGATAGGTGTAGACAGAATGTTCCTTTCGGTATTATGTTCCTCATACGAAGAACAGCTTCTCGAGGGAGGAGACAAGCGCGTGGTTCTTCACTTGCCGGCTCCTTTGGCTCCCGTGAAATGCGCGGTGATGCCTTTGGTTAAGAAAGACGGTCTGCCCGAAAAGGCACGTGCAATAGTGAATGATCTGAAATTTGATTTTTCGACCCATTACGACGAGAAAGATTCGATCGGTAAGCGCTACCGCCGTCAGGACGCAATCGGAACGCCATTCTGTATCACGGTAGACCACCAGACTTTAGAAGACAATACGGTAACACTCCGTGAACGTGACTCGATGGAACAGAAGCGTGTAAACATCGATGACTTACACAAACTGATACACGAGGATGTGAGTCTAACCTCATTGCTAAGAAAATTGGGATAACAGAACAGAAAGCACATCAAAGAAAATGAAAATGAACAGATTTATCATAATTTTAGCGGCCTTTCTCTCAGTAGCAGGTTTAAGCTCATGCAACTACAATTCATTAGTTGAAAAACAACAGACAGTAGAACAGTCATGGGCAGAAGTGGAGAACCAATATCAGCGTCGTTCGGATCTTATCCCGAACCTCGTAAGCACTGTGAAAGGTTATGCATCTCACGAGACCGAGACATTCGAGAAAGTGACCGAAGCGAGAGCCAAAGCCACTTCCATCAATATCAATGCCGAGGATCTCAACGAAGAAACCCTTGCAAAGTTCCAACAGGCTCAGAACGAATTGTCGTCGGCGCTCAAATCACTTTTAGCCGTGACAGAAGCCTATCCGGATCTTAAAGCAAATGAGAACTTCAAGGACCTCCAGGTGCAACTGGAAGGGACCGAGAACCGCGTAACAACTGCCCGCGGCCGGTATACTCAAGCTGTTCAAGATTATAACACTTCGATAAAGAAATTTCCTACCGTTATCTATGCGTCGTGGTTCGGTTTCGAGCCAAAGCCTCAATTCCAAGCTGAGGCAGGCGCACAGACAGCACCCAAAGTTGAATTTTGAAAGAATAATAAATGAAAAAACTTATCTATTTAGCATTTACAGCAATAGTTTTAATAACTGTCAGCGTAAGCTGCGACAGCTCATCCACCTGGGAAGAATATGAAGAATGGCGAGTGTCTAACGAAGAGTGGCTTACCAAACAGCTTCTTTTGAAAAATGATGACGGCACTCCATATTATATGGAAATAAAGCCCGCGTGGTATCCCATGTCGGGTGTTCTGATCCATTATTTCAACGACCGTTCTCAGACCGAGGGCAATCTTCGTCCGTTAGTCAACAGCACTGTGGACGTGAAATATATAGGCAGATTCTATAATGATGTGGCTTTCGACTCTTCCTATACGTTAACTGCCAACGGCGACTCCATTTTCAGAGTGCAACCTATTAACACAGTTGTGGGTTGGCAGATAGCACTCACGGATATGCGCGTTGGCGACAGTGCAAGAGTCGTAATACCTTTTATGGAAGGCTACGGGACATCTACAGTAGGTTCAATACCGCCGTATTCAAATCTCGTGTTCGATATGAAGTTAGTCGACATCTACAAGTACGAGTTGCAGTAAGCCACCATCCAAACCACGAACAATCCCATTCGCAAAAGAGATTTTTGGCTACATAGTCTGTATTTTTGCGATTTGTCAATCGATTCAATATACGGTCAGAAGAAAATTGACGGGGAGATTAATTTTTTGGTGGTATCATGCCATCCGCAATAAAAAAATATCATAAAATTTGGTGCTTTTAATTATAAATTATAATTTTGCGACATCAATATATTTCGATTTAAAACCGATGAGATTAAATAAGCTTAACAATAAATACTGGTGGTGCCTTCGGAAAACAACCGGCGGTCATCGTTGAGCTATATATAAATCGCATCACATAAATTGAATACTTCAATAAGAATTAACCGCCGGTCAGATAATTTGACCGGCTTTTTTATGATATGAAAAAGAATCAACCAGAACAAAAAATCTGTTCATCCACTCCCCTTCCGGTGAATGACCGCGGTTACTACGGACATTTCGGAGGTGCTTATATCCCTGAAATACTGCGGAAAAACATCGACATGCTATCGGAAGCTTACAGAAGATATGCAGACGATCCCGATTTTAACAATGAGTTCAACCAATTGCTCAAAGATTATGTAGGACGTCCGTCACCTCTTTATCGCTCAAAGCACCTTTCGGAACTTTACGGTGCGGAAATATACTTGAAAAGAGAGGATCTGAATCATACGGGAGCACATAAAATCAATAACGCCATAGGGTCAGCCCTTCTTGCCAAACGTATGGGGAAGACACGAATCATAGCAGAAACGGGAGCAGGTCAGCACGGCGTTGCGACGGCGACAGTATGCGCTCTGTTAGGTTTGAAATGTGTGGTCTATATGGGAGCAACCGACGTTGAAAGACAGAAACCCAACGTGGAACGGATGGAGATGCTTGGCGCCACTGTAATACCGGTCACATCAGGCAACGCAACCCTCAAAGACGCCACAAACGAGGCAATCCGCGACTGGTGTTGCAATCCTTCCGACACTTTCTATATAATAGGAAGCACGGTCGGTCCACATCCTTATCCATCAATGGTAGCACGATTTCAATCGGTAATCAGTAGTGAAATCCGCGAGCAACTGTTGGAAAAAACCGGCAAGCCAGACCCGGATTATGTGGTGGCCTGCGTCGGAGGAGGAAGTAATGCAGCCGGTGCCTTCTATCATTTTATCGACAGACCGAACGTAAAACTTGTCGAAGCCGAGGCAGCGGGTCTGGGAGTAGATTCGGGCATGAGTGCCGCCACGATACGGTTAGGCCGGGAAGGTATCATCCACGGTGCACGTACGCTTGTGATGCAGACCGAAGACGGCCAGATCACAGAACCTTATTCGATCTCAGCAGGTCTGGACTATCCGGGAATCGGGCCTCTACACGCCTATCTCGCAGAAAGCGGACGCGCGGCAATTGTAGCTGTTACGGATGACGAAGCTCTTTCGGCGGCTTATCGTCTTACAGCCTTGGATGGAATCGTTCCGGCCTTAGAGAGCGCCCACGCACTGGCAGCCTTAGATAAAATTGAAATAACCCCGGGGGCGACCGTAGTCGTCAATCTTTCGGGCAGAGGAGATAAAGACATGTCAACCTATCTAAAACATATCAACAGATTAAAAAAATGATATTAAGAACCAACATACGGACAGTTCCTTCTGATCTTGAGACCCCTGTAGGAATATATCTGAAGATCAGAGATCTGTTTCCACAGTCGGCATTATTGGAGAGCAGCGACTATCATACGACACAAAACTCCACATCGCTTATAGGAGTGGAACCCATAGGGCACTTCTGCGTAACCAACGGATTAATAAAGACGAAATATCCGAACGGCATCGAGGCTTCGGTAGATATCAAGCCAGGCATTTCTGTAGTAGAACAGCTACGGAGCTATATGGAATCCTTTACAGTAGAAGGTCCGGCAAAGGAACTGACAAACGGTCTGCTCGGTTTCACGGCATACGATGCTGTGAAGTATTTCGAAAGTGTAGAAATCTCACCAAGAGAAACAAAATTCGTGTCGATACCCGACATGATGTACGTTCTATACAGGTTTATCATATCCGTGAATCATTTTAAGAACGAGATGACGATCATAGAGAACCTGCCTGACGAAAACAGCCGTTCGGGTATAGACGATCTTCTTTCCAATCTTCGGAACAACTGCGTGAGCCAATACGGATTTTCCGCTGACGGCACCATAGAATCGCCCATTTCCGACAGAGAATATAAGGAAATGGTGAAAAAGGGAATTTCTCACGCACGTCGGGGCGATGTATTCCAAATAGTTCTGTCACGGAGATTTTCAAGGGCGTTTACGGGTGACGAATTTAACGTTTACAGAGCCCTGCGCTCGGTAAATCCTTCACCTTACCTATTTTATTTCGATTTCGGCAACTTCAAGGTGTTCGGATCGTCGCCCGAAACGCACCTGAAAATTACAGGGAGGACAGCCTTTATCGATCCTATAGCGGGCACATTCAAGAGAACGGGCGACGACAGACGCGACCATGAGCTGGCTACCGCCCTTCTGGCCGATGAAAAGGAAAACGCGGAACATGTGATGCTCGTGGATCTGGCGAGAAATGATCTCAGCAGGTCGGGAGGGACGGTCTCAATCGATTTCCTGCGGCAGATCCAGTTCTATAGCCATGTGATCCACATGGTATCGCGCGTTAAAGCTATACTTCCGGAAGGTTCTGACCGCTACCGTCTGTTTGCCGACACATTCCCTGCAGGAACTTTAAGCGGAGCGCCGAAGGTGAGAGCGATGCAACTGATAGACGAGATCGAACCTCATTCAAGGGTGACCTACGGTGGCTGTATCGGCTATTTAGGATTTAACGGCGATCTGAACCAGGCCATAACCATAAGAAGCTTCTTGAGTAGCGGCGGGCGCTTATACTCTCAGGCCGGAGCAGGAATAGTTGCGAGATCGATTCCGGAAAATGAGCTTCAAGAGACAAACAATAAATTAGGCGCCCTATCACGCGCAATCGTCTATGCCGAAGAGTTCGGCAAATAAAACCGCTGAAAGATGAAACTTTTGATATTCGATAACTACGACTCGTTTACTTACAATATCGTACATGCCGTAAGAGCACTCGGCGTGGAACCGTCTGTGGCGAGAAACGACCAAATAGACCTGCGCGAAGCGGGAAAATACGACAAAATAATCATTTCTCCAGGGCCCGGTATTCCTTCGGAAGCGGGCATACTGAAAGAGCTGCTTGCAGAATACGCGGAATCGAAAAGCATTCTCGGTGTATGTTTAGGCCATCAGGCAATAGCGGCGAGGTTCGGCGGCAGCCTCATAAATTTGCCGGAGGTGTTCCACGGAATCAAATCAGAGATAGACATAGTGAAACCCGATTATATTTTCGAGTCATTGCCTGACAAGATAGACGTGGGACGCTATCACTCATGGGCTGTAGACAGGGAAAGCATCCCGGAAGATTTAGAGGTCACGGCCGTTTCAAAAGAGGGTTGCGTGATGGCTTTACGCCATAAAGAGTTTGACGTGAGAGGAGTTCAATTCCATCCGGAATCAATCTTGACACCGGAAGGGAACAGAATAATAGAAAACTGGCTTAAACACTAAAAAAATGAATAAGCTTCTTTATAAAATGTTTGACCATGCGAGCCTTTCACGTGAAGAGGCCCGCGAAGTATTGTTCAAGATAGCCGACGGGACTTATAACGACGCCCAACTTGCGGCTTTTATGACAGTATTCCTGATGCGTGGTATAACGACGGATGAGCTATCGGGTTTCAGAGACGCAATACTAAACCGGCGTCTTCGAGTGGATTTCGGAGACGTGAAATGTATAGATATCGTCGGGACAGGCGGTGACGGTAAGAATACGTTCAACATATCTACTTGCACGTGTTTCGTCGTGGCAGGGACAGGGAGAAAAGTAGTGAAACACGGCAACTACGGTGCAAGTTCCGTATCAGGTGCTTCCAACGTTCTTGAGTATCATGGCGTAAAGTTCACGTCGGATATCGACAAGCTCCGTCTTTCATTGGAAAAGAGCGGCGTATGCTACCTTCACGCACCTTTCTTTTCCCCGGCTTTGAAAAGTGTGGCCGGTGTGAGGAAGGCTCTCGGCGTGAGAACTTTTTTCAATATGCTCGGGCCTTTAGTCAATCCGGTTATGCCAGAATATCAGCTATTAGGCGTCTACAATCTCAAGCTCATGAGGTTATATAAATATATAGCAGAACAGGAAAATATAGACTGTACGATAGTGCATTCGCTTGACGGATATGACGAAATATCACTGACATCGGAGTTCAAAGTTTCGTCGCCGGAAGGTGAATTTGTTTATCGTCCGGAAGATATCGGTTTTGAAACGGCTACCCAGGAGGCTCTTTACGGTGGCAAAACAATAGCAGACGCTTCAGCAATATTCGACAATGTGTTGAGCGGAAAAGCAACGGAAGCTCAGAAAAATTGCGTTGTGGCCAACGCCGCTTTTGCAATAAGAACACTCGACCCCGAGTTATCGCTCGAAGAGGCTTTAAAGGAGGCGACGGAATCGCTGGAGGAAGGAAGAGCCCTCGACGCTTTTCAAACATTTTTAAAAATCAACTCATAATTCATGGTTTTATGGAGGATATATTAAGAAGAATCATAGCAACAAAACGCAGGGAATTGGACGCAATGAAAAGGATAGTGCCACCAGAAGGACTGTCGAAGCTTGTAGAACGCACAGTCCGTCCGGTTGTATCCATGAAAGAAGGATTGCTGTCATCAAAGACAGGAATCATAGCGGAATTCAAACGGCGTTCACCTTCAAAAGGAGATATCGCTCCCATGGCGTCGGTAGGCGAAACGGTGAGCGGCTATTCGTTTGCCGGCGCGTCAGGTTGTTCCATTCTGACCGATACGCCTTTTTTCGGAGGTTCAATCGCGGACTTAGCAATAGCCAGGACTGTGACGAAACTTCCTCTGTTGAGGAAAGATTTCATTATCGACGAATATCAAATCGATTTAGCGCGGATTTATGGTGCAGACACTATACTGCTAATTGCCGCCGTGCTTTCAAAAAACGAGATAGAAAGACTGATAAGATACGCTCATTCCCTTCAACTCGAAGTGCTTCTTGAACTCCACGACCGCGATGAACTTGACAAATGGAGCGAACTCGCCGATATGACGGGCGTAAACAACAGAAATCTGTCGAATTTCAACACAGATCTGACGCAATGCGAAACGATGATTAAAGAACTTCCTTCGGGAACTTTAAAAATAGCTGAAAGCGGAATCAAAACTCCGGATGATCTGAAAAGGTTGAGAAGTTTAGGTTTCCGCGGTTTTCTCATAGGTGAAGCTCTTATGTCGGCTAAAGATCCGTCGGAAAAACTAAAAACTTTTGTCAATGCGGCCGTATAAATTCCTTTCGGGACACAGCGAACGACTGATAAAAGTATGCGGCAACCGCTATCCGGAAAATATCAGTCAGGTAGCGGCCCTGACTCCTATGCTCATGGGTTTTATTTTCTACGATCGGTCACCGCGCTCAGCGATAGGTCTTGATCCTCAAGCCGTAAGAACCCTTCCCCATTATATCAGACCGGTGGGAGTGTTCGTCAACGAAACTCCGGACAAAATCGAAGAAATATGCACAAATTATGGTGTTGGAATAGTTCAACTTCACGGCGACGAGGAGCCCTCGGACTGCCAGAGATTGTCGGCAAAAGGGTATGTCGTTTTCAAGGCCATAGGACTGAAAGACAACAGCGACTTCGAAAGATTGAAAGAATATGAACAGGCGGGAGTGACTCTTTTCGTATTCGATACTCCAACGGCAGGATATGGCGGCTCGGGCAGGAAATTTGACTGGCAACTGTTACGAAACTATCCGTTGCAGACCCCCTATCTTTTGAGCGGGGGGATAGGAGAAAACGACGTAGAAACAATCACAGCTAATATGACACCATATATGGCAGGCATTGACATCAATTCACGATTCGAAACCGAACCGGGAATAAAAGATATACGCAAACTTACCCATTTTATCTTATCCTTAAGAAAATTCAATGAAAACGAACCGACTGGAATCCCTTTTTGGGAGAAAAAATAGAGATATTCTTTCGATATATTTCACGTGCGGCTTTCCGAAGTCCGACAGTATGGAAGAAACAATACGCGAATTGGCTCGCGGTGGAGTCGATATGGTGGAAATCGGTGTGCCTTTTTCAGATCCAATGGCTGACGGACCTGTGATCCAACACAGCAGTACGATAGCTCTGCGTAACGGAATGAATCTTCGCCTACTGCTGGAACAGACTAAGAAAGCGCGGAAAATATCGGAAGAAATGCCTTTCGTTTTGATGGGCTACCTGAATCCATTTATGCAGTACGGATTCAGAAAACTTTTTGAGGATTGCCGTGAAGCCGGGATAGACGCAATGATTGTTCCCGATTTGCCTTTTGAAGATTACCTGAGTGATTTCAAGCCTCTATGCGAAGAATTCGGCATACCGATGATAATGCTGATCACTCCGGAGACATCGGAAGATAGAGTGAGACTGATCGACGAGAATTGCGACGGTTTCATCTACATGGTTTCGTCAGCTTCGACTACCGGAACGAAGGACAGATTTTCGGACGAACAATTGGATTATTTCAAACGCATAGACGGCTTAGAACTGAAGCATCCGCGTCTGATAGGATTCGGTATTTCCAATCCAGACACGTTGCGTGAAGCATGGTGCTATTCATCGGGCGCGATCATAGGGTCGCTCTTCATAAAATGTCTGGAAAGAAACAATACCGTAAGGGAGGCTGTAGAAGACCTCACAAAAACATTAGGTATCGGGTAGCACTCAAAGTGAAACTTTGCCGGTGAGGTAGTCCACGGCAAAATCGAGAATTGTGTCGTGGCCATAGAAAGCAGCGACGGGATCCATATCAACCTGACAACCTTCGGATGGCTCCACTCCGAACTCCGTGCAAACTCCGTTGACGTCATAAACGGGACAGGCCGAGAACCGCACCCCCCATCCGTTGGGAAGCTCCGAGCTGAAAGGCATACCGCAGCCTCCTCCTGTAGTCGCTCCTATGACAGTGACCTGTGGAAGATTTTTCATTACCATAGTGAAATAATTGGCCGCGGAAAATGTGCTTCGGTTCGTGAGCACCACCACCGGCTTATTCCAAAGCAGATGTCCACCTTTGGGTGTGTCAATATAGATGGGGTTCGGATCGGAGAAATCGTTATGTCCCGGTCCGGTTTTATGGCAAATATATCCGGCGAGGGTGCGCCCGGAGATAAAACGCCCTATGAGATCGTCGGCAGCAAGCACCTCTCCTCCGCCATTGTCGCGAATATCTATGATAAGTGCGGGCGCCTTACTGAAATAGCTAAGTATATAATCGATATTTCCTGCGCCTAAAGAAGCAGAAAAGGAGGGATAGCGAATATAGCCGATACCTTGTGGTAACCATCCGTAGAATACGGAACCTACGGATCTATAATCGAAGTTGAAATAATATTGCTCGATAATCCGCTGATCGAAGTTCTGTGGATAATCGCTCCACCATTTCCTGTAATATGACGTTTCGAAAGGGGCGGATAGGTTGACGTGGCCGTCTTTCAACTCATCGAGCATGTCAGCGAGAATGATGAACAGATTTTGCCGTCCGAGTGTGGAATTGACCTGAGGTTTATATTTCTCATAAACAGCATCCCAATCTACTCCTTTTTCATCGAGGAAACAGTAATGTTGGTCGATAACAGCCCAAAGAGCCTCGAAATTACCGACATTATTGTTTTCATACTCTTCAATCGGATGACATCCCGTCAGGAGGACTGTCATTAGAAAGAAAGCTGTGAGTGTAGACTGCAAAAAAGATTTTTTCATTTCCATGCGGCTCTGATTATTTTAGCTTTCTTACTGAGACTTTTCCGCGGATTGAGGGAAATCCATTCGCCGGAAATACCGAGAATCGCTTCGTTTGTGACCATCCGTGTAGTGATATTGCTTACTTTTGTCGAAAGGATATTGCATGCATAACCTATCCTAAGAGATGTGGAGCCGAAATGTAGATCGGCAGTAAGACGATTATTGAGCGAGAAATAGTTACCCCACCATGCAGGATGGACAAGACCTGTGTGGTTACCGAGGAAAATTTCATAGTAGAGTTCGCCGTAGTCGGGCGAAAAGAAGATGCCCGTCACGGGGAGAACTGGTTGGTAGATCAGTGTGACAGGAAGTGAACCAACTTTCAGAGACCAGGCTGCGAAACCGGTGAGATTGAGAGTAAGGGCGGCTTTAGCTGATGCGGGGTTGTTTCCGTTTCTTTGTGTATAGAGGCAACCGGCGTTTAAAGAGGCCGAGCCGCCATAGCCTAAAGTCAATGACGGTGTGATTGAATATCTGCGGGTCATGCCCCACTCGAATGCAACTCCGGCATACCACATTGTTGCGTTTCCTACTTTGTTGAGCGTGCGGTCGAGATGAATGTCGGCAGTCAGTTTCATTATCCAATTTTCGGGATTGAATTTCATTGCCTGCATTCGTTCATATCGAAGCCCCAGAGCCCATCCCGAATATTTTATAGGCGAAAGATATGTATCAGCCAGATTTGAACCACCCGCTTCAATGGTATAGGCTGACATGACAGGTCGGATAATATCGCAAGAGGAGTTTTCGGCGGTAATTGAATCGGATTGCGCTTTGAGTGGCATAGCGACAGAAATCGCCATAAACATCATGAAGAGCCCGCGAACTATTTTCGCCTTGAAAAGCGCCATCAGAATATCCTTTGCTGTCCCGTTAACTCGTCTCTTACTTCGTCGTCGGAGCGATCTTCTTCCGTTTCCTCCGTGTCGGCTTCTGCAACATCATCAACGGCCTCATCCTCGATCTGCTCCACTTCTCTCGGGTCGATTTCCACTATTTCCTCCACTTTGAGATTCGACAGTCGTTTACCTTTTGCCCGGAATGATTTTACTCCGATAAAATCGACTGCGTCGACAGTCAAGGGCTCACGCTCGGCATCAACTCCACCGAAAACGACCATGAAGCGCGCTCCCGGAGCATCGCTAAGAAGGATCAGTTCGGATTTGGGGTTTTCACCTATAAATCTCTGTTTTTTTGCCGTGGATTCGAAAACGAATCGTTTCAGATAGGGGTAACCCTGATCGGCGTCGAAAAGAACGGCCGACCAAACGTGTTGAGGCCTGAAACGTTCGATTTTTAGTATATTGTCCTCATAATGATTGGCAGCGTCGAAGTTTGTTGTATAAAATTCTCCGTTTTTGAGTATTACGAGAACCTGATCTGTGGGACCGAACTCGCCGAGGTAGTCTCCTCGACCATCATAATTAAGCCTTAAGACATCGGGGTCGAACCAAACCTGACGCCCTCCGAGGGTAGACTGTCCTTTCTCCTTGAGCCGGAAGCTATGGGCTTCGTTTTTGGTTACTATGTTGCCCATGGAAGCTTTGCCTTTAATGGCGAGGTCGGCGAAATCTACATCGAACTGGAGCGTTTTAAGACGCGCTTTCGGTTTTAGAGTCACTTTTACTATCTCGGCCTCTCCGTTGGGGTTGGCCGTGAACCAGACGATTTTGCTTCCTGGTTTTCCCTGGGTGAGATTATACTCCTTGTCGCGGTTCACTCCGGTCACATTGAAACGTTTCATATAGTAGGTGCCTCCTTTTCCGTCCTGATATATGACGTTGTAAATAGTGCGGACATCGTTTTTGTTGAATAGTCCGATATGGAGGATGTCTTTCCCGACAGAAACCTTTTCCTGAACTTTTATGACCTTATAACGGCCATCCTTATAAAAGATGATGATATCGTCAATTGAGGAGCAAGTGAAAAGAAATTCAGCGTCGTCGCCTTTGAGAGCCGTGCCAATGAAACCTTCTTTCTTGTCGAAATAGAGCTTTTCGTTAGCTTCGGCCACGGTGGCAGCCTGGATATTGTCGAAGTTCCTTATGACCGTGCGTCGCGGATATTCTTCGCCGTATTTTTTCTTCAGATTTTCAAACCATCGGATAGTGTAATCCGTCAGTGAAGCGAGATTTTTCTTTATCTCTTCGATTTTAGCGTTATATGCAGCTATCTGTTCGTCGGCTTTCTGCGAATTGAACTTGAGGATGCGCTGCATTTTGATTTCGAGGAGACGCAGTATATCATCATCGGTTATTTCGCGGATAAACTTGTCTTTCCATTTTTCGAGCCTTTTGGCTATATGTCGCACCGCCTCCTGATTCGATCGGCTATCCTCAAACTCTTTATCCTTATAGATGCGTTCTTCGATGAATATGCGCTCCAGTGAGGCGAAATTGAGCTGTTCGCGGACTTCTCCAAGTTGTATTTCAAGTTCGGCTTTGAAAATGCGTTTAGTGTTCTCGACGTTGTTGCGTAGCACATCGCTGACGCCCAAGAAATGGGGCTTGTTGTCGTAGATCACGCAGCAGTTGGGGGAAATAGGCAGCTCGCAGTCGGTAAATGCATAGAGCGCGTCAATGGCCTTGTCGCTTGAAGTTCCGGGTTGGAGACTTACGAGGATTCTTGCGGAGGAGGATGTATAATCGTCGACTTTCTTGATTTTGATTTTCCCTTTGTCGTTGGCCTTGATGATTGATTCGATGAGTGATTTGCTCGTCATCCCGAAAGGGATTTCAGTGATGGCGAGTGTCTTATTGTCGACTTTTTCTATCTTAGCGCGTACTCTGATCTTACCTCCACGTGCACCGTCGTTGTAACGCGATACATCGACAAAACCACCTGTTGGGAAATCGGGATAGAGAGTGAACTCCTCGCCTCGCAAATAAGCTATAGCCGCATCCGTTATCTCATTGAAGTTATGCGGGAGGATGAGCGACGAAAGACCGGCGGCTATACCTCCCACTCCGTGGACGAGCAGGATGGGGAACTTACAGGGCAGCGTCACGGGCTCTTTGCTCCTTCCGTCGTAGCTGGGCGTCCACTCGGTAACTTTAGGATTGTAAAGAACATCAAGAGCGAAAGACGACAAACGAGCTTCGATATAACGTGCTGCTGCAGCCGAATCGCCTGTCAAGGGATTGCCCCAGTTACCTTGCGTTTCAACAAGAAGATTTTTCTGTCCGAGCTGAACGAGAGCACCGTAAATCGAAGAGTCGCCGTGAGGATGATAGGCCATTGTTGCGCCAACGATATTCGCTACTTTGATGAAGCGGTCGTCGTCGAGACGTTTCATGACGTGGAGCAGTCGACGCTGCACGGGCTTCAGTCCATCGGCAATATGCGGGATGGCTCGGTCGAGAATAGTGTAGGAGGCATAGTCGAGATACCAGCTCTGAAACATGCCTCTGAGCTGATGTTTCACCACATCGTCGCTGAGATCTACGAGCATCGACGAAAAGCCGCCTTCGGTAGCTTCTTCGTTTTCCTCCTCAAAATCTTCTTTACTGTAGTCTTCGCTCATTGGAACGGTATGTTATATGCGGTTATATGGTCAATTTCGTTACAAATTTCGTAAAAAAAACGGTGAATTGCAAACCGTCGGTTTGTTGTGGCTATTACTCATATATCGGCAAAGGAAAAAAGATATACCTCCAATAGTCTTTCCTCATCTTTCGCTCATCCTTTAAATTTCTTGTTATCTATCCTGATTATTTTGTGTTAGTGGCGCACTTTTTCTTGCGAATGTGATCAAAATATAGTATATTTGCAAAAATCACTCAATGTCTAACTATAACATCTCTATAGCTTTATGAAACCATTTAAATTACTCGCTATATCGCTATTATCATTATTTGGGCTGGCTTCGTGCAGCGAGGACGATGGGTTTGATATAATGGATTATGTTGTGGATTGGTCAATAGAAAGCGACGGACAACTACAAGTCGATATCAATAAGGTGGCTGCAAATCAGTTAGATGTGACAGTACCGGTAAATCAAACAGGCGAAGCGATATTTCACGCTAACAATTTTACTGAATTTTATGAGGGGTTGATACGCGTATATGATGAAAATCATGAGATAATCGATATTCAAGGCCAAAATCTGTCATCCGGAGAGATGACATATTCATGCGACTGGATAGACATTACGGTATTAGGAAACACTGTTACTTGTAATTATAAATCGTCGGATGTCGATCAGCAAATCAAATATATCGATATAATGATTCAAAACCTATTCATAAAATACGGTTTTAATTACTGCAATTCGGTTATATCATTGTCGGCACCTGGGTTGGAAGGGCAAGGTATAGTTGTTTCCCCCTTAGATAGTTTTATGTAGATTTAAGACAGCGTTAAGTGTAATCGCAGTCACTTTAGCCGGTCGATGTCGGCGTAGATAGCGCGCATCATTTCGCGGCGGGGGTTCATGGAGCTGAACACGGAGTTGTCGCGCGAGGGGTTGACACGGTTGCTGAGAAAGACAAATATCACCTCTTCATCGGGGTCAATCCAAAAGCAGGTTCCTGTGAATCCGGTATGTCCATAAGCTTCGCCATAGGTATTGCTTCCCGTTCCGCGGAATCCTTTAGTGAGGTCAAATCCCAATGCTCGGTTTCCTTTGGCATTCTTTGTGCGGGTAAATTTTCTTACTGTAGCGTCGGAAAGGAGTCTTTCATTGCCGTAGCTTCCGCCCTGAAGTAGCATCTGGGCGTATTTGGCTATATCTCCGGCCGTGGAAAAGAGGCCGGCGTTACCCTGCACTCCCCCGCTGAAAGCCGCTATTTCGTCGTGAACAAAACCGCGGACGGTCTGCTTCCGCAGAAAATTATCTTTCTCCGTGGGTGCTATCTTTTCCAAAGGATAATATTCTGTAGGACGGAATCCGGTGTGCCACGCTCCGAGCGGCCCGAAAATCTCTGTCTGAACCCATTGGTCGTGATCGACCCCGGTGACGTTTTCCTCTATTTCTTTCAGAAGACAGAAATTCAGACAACTGTATTTGTAGGCTTTCGAAGCACTGAGCGAGGCGTTGTGAATGCGCGCCATGATAGTGTCATAGAGGGCATATCCGCCATAAATTCCTTTGGCTATTTCGATATCGAAATCTTCGGAAGGTTCGGTTTTAACAATGTCGGTTCGCATTTTAGCCCCGTTATGACCATAAACTCCATTGGCGATTTTAACACTATAAGGAGCCGCCGCTTTTCCCTTCGTAAGCGGTCCGTCGTAAGTATCGGGATCCATCATGACCTTAATGACACTGATGATTGGAGGGAGTCCGGACTCATGAAACAGCAACTCTCTGAGAGTTATATTGTTTTTATTGGTTCCCTGCAATTCGGGTATATAGGAGGAAGCTTTATCGTCTATTGATATGAGTCCTTCGTCGAATGCTTTCATGACTCCTCCGAGTGTGGCGGTTGCCTTTGTCATCGAGGCGATATCGTAGAGAGTCTCTGTGTCGGTCTGCTCGCGTCCGTTTCGTTCGATGGTGCCGTAAGCTTTGTCGAGTACTACGTCACCTTTTTTGACAATCACCACCTGACAGCCCGGATATGCACCCCGCTTCACACCCGAGAGAGCTATAGAGTCGATTTTGGATTCGAGTCGGTCACTAAAACCCTGACTAACCGGATTGACATATCCCAGTCGGGATTTAGACAAACTGACACCGACACCCTCATCGGCCACATTCGCCACATTGACCGGGAATCTGCCAGTCACGTCAGCACCTCCGAAAAGTGCCTGGGCGGCCGCGCGCCGCAGCTCCGGTGTGTCGTCGTAGGCTGCCACGAGAGTAGACGCTTTTCTGAGTCCAGCGCCAAATTGCCCCATCTTGTAGGGATTCATGAAAAATACCGGCACCACTCCCGAGTGGGATACCAGCTTGTTATAAGCCGATTTAGCCCATGCGGCATTTGAAAAGACTCCGACGATCACAATGTCGGCTTGCCGTATCTTATCCACCGAGGCCTGAGACAATTCGCCTTTTTCAGCGCCGTAGCGACTAATCTCACCATATTTCGCACAATATCTTGAGAACTCGTTATCGGCCGGTGCTCCTATACTCACTACAGCTATACGACGTCTTGACAATTCATTTAAAGGCAGCAGATTTCGGTTATTGTACACAGCCGTAATCGATGCGGCTGCAAGTTTTTCACGCAGAGCCTTCGACTGTTCCGAGTTGATACGTTCCTTTAGCCCCTTTCTGTCAACCGGGTGATAATCGGCCAGACCCACACGGTATTTATAACGCAAAATCTTGCGACAACTTTCGTCGATTCGCTGCCGACTGATCTTTCCTTCGGCTACAGCAGCTTTTACGGCCTTTATATCAGCCACCGGCGAACCCGATCCCAAAAGGACATCAGCTCCTGCTTTAAGTGCACTGACACAATTATTTTCATTATCCGGAGCTTTTGCACCTTTCATAGCCAACGCATCGGTGAAGACGAGACCCACGAATCCGAGTTTATTTTTTAAGAGTTCGGTCGTTATAGCCGGTGACAATGACGCTGGAAAACGGCTCTTATCCAATCCGGGGACAATCAGATGAGCCACCATTATACCCGAAAGACCGCTGTTGATGTAATCTTTGAAAGGTACAAGGTCGATTTCTTCAATCTGCTGCGTTGAATGCGCCACCGTCGGGAGAGTCAAGTGTGAATCTTCCGAAGTATCGCCATGACCGGGAAAATGTTTCGCCACAGAAATCACTCCTCCGGCTTCAAGCCCTTTTGAGTAAGCCTTACCAAGTCGGCTAACTCTTTGGGGATTTTCACCGAATGAACGGTAACCTATCACAGGATTGGCCGGATTGGAGTTTACATCAAGAACGGGTGCGAAGTTGACATTTATGCCTATTTCGCGACATTCACGCGCTACCTCACATCCATAATCATAGAGCAACTGTTCGTCGGCTATTGCTCCCAACCCCATGTTGTAGGGGAAACGGGGAGCATCGGTAAGTCTCATCGCCGGCCCCCATTCGCCATCGAGTGTCACCAACAGTGGGATTTCAGCCACACTCTGTGCATAATTAATCAGGGAGGCGTAACCATCGATAGTTCCTTTCCCAAGCAGAAAGCCTCCGACTTTTTCATTCTGAACCATTCTCCGCAAAGCGGCTTTACCATCTTCGTTATCGAAGATATCCAAGCGGGGAACGAACAACTGTGCGATTCGTTCATCGGGCGTGAGTGTGGACATAACGGAATCGACCCAAGCCTGGCATCGGGCTTCGTCCATTACACCGGACGCTCCTCCGCTGTTTGCTAACCTATAAAGCGTCTGTTCGTCGGACGATGTAGTTTCCGAACCGTTCTTCATCCCGTTTGCCACGCAGTTATAAAGCGCGAAAAACGAAAAACTTATCACTATTATTGCTGTCAGTATTCTTTTCATATCGTTTATTCTTTAACCAGAGGCATCCTTACTTTCTTATCTGCTTTTAATTTCTTGCCCGCTTTGAAGTTCTTGTTAAGGTGACCGATTATGTCTTTATAGAGAATGTCGGAACTTCGGGCGATTATTACGCCATTTTTAAGCGGTGTCATATAATCGCCGCCGGTAGCGACATAATCGACAGTAGCGACAAGATATGTTCTGTCGGGGTCGATAGGCTTTCCGCCCACAGTGACATCGGAACATTTGCGTTGTGATGAATCAATAGGTGCGAATGCCGTTTTACTGATTCCTTCACCACGGCGGCGAGCCATAGAGTCGAATGCATCCAAAAGATCTTTACCGGATATTTCCATCACAACGATTTTATTGTCGAACGGAAGCATTTCCATTATTTTGCCTTCGGTAATATCGCCTTCGGTAATATCGCAACGCAATCCTCCCTTATTCATGATTGCCATATCTACCTTTTTACCTACAAGCTGCCCTCCTTCTTCAGCTATAATGTCGGCAATAAGATTGACGAGCGTCCAATCAGATTTTTTTAAATCGACTGGCGTATGATGGATTTTCACGGCAAGAATCGAATCGACGCGGTCGCGAAAACCGTCGATGATGGCTACTGTCCGCGGAGACAGACGATCGTCAAGGCGTGAGTCGACCGGAATCAGCGCGGAGGAACTCTTTAAAGTGGGAAGATCGATTGTAATCATTCCGACATTTTTCCCTCCGTACCCAGCCTGTGCGATAAGAACGGTATCACCCACCTGATTAGTTATCCGTGAGGGTACCGACTTTGGATCGGCCGGATTAATCAACGTGTGGGAGTGACCCCCGATAATGATATCAATATCTTCGCTTTTCGAAGCGAGTTCCACATCCGAAAGGGCATAATCGAGTGAATATCCAATATGGGTCAGAGCCACGATTAAATCCACTTTCTCGTTATGTTTGAGATGCCATGCGGTGGCATTAGCCGCTTTAAGTCCGTCGATATATTTCACACCTTTGCTACTGCCGGCAAAAATGATTCCATCGGGATCGAGATTGATTGCTATGAAACCTACTTTCCTGCCGTTGAATTCTTTGACGATGTAGGGCCGGATAATTGTGTCGAGAGCGGTGGCTGTGAAATCATAGTTCGTAGAGATATTAACAGCTCCGGATGTTGCAGCATAACGGTGAAGATTTTCCATCCCACCGTCGAATTCATGATTACCGAGAATCTGAATATCATATCCAAGCTCGTTCATCAAAGCTCTTTCAACCTGACCTGAAAACAGAGTGTAGTAAAGAGACCCTTGCAAGGCATCCCCCGCATCTACGAGCATTAGGTTCGGATAGACGCTACGAAGACTATCGATCACAACCTGCCGGCGAGCCACTCCTCCCGTACCGTCGGATTCGGGGTCGATACGGCTGTGAGTATCGTTGGTGTGGATTATAACAAGCTTTTGAGCCGAGTCGTCGGCATATACTTTCGAAAGTGTCGAGTGAATGAATACGACCGCACAGACAGCGGCAACAAAGCGATAAAAGTTTAGGTTCATGTCAGCAAAATTACAAAATAATCGTAATAATTCCCAATTGCGCTGCAGAGATGAGGCGCTAAAGTCGAAAGGAGAATCGGAAAGGTTGTAACAATAAGGGAAATTTGTTAATTTTGCCGCATAAATTCGACTTAAAAATTTTCAATATGTCAATAAATATTTTGGAACTGAGCGAGCAGGAAATCGTGAGACGTAACAGTCTGGAGGAAATGCGTCGCTTAGGTATAGACCCTTATCCCGCAGCGGAATACCATGTAACAGCATATTCAAAAGAAATTAAGGATTCTTTCAATGACGAAGCATCCCGCAGAGATGTGAGCATCGCCGGTCGCGTAATGAGCAGGCGCGTAATGGGCAAAGCGTCCTTTATCGAACTGCAAGATTCAGAGGGCAGAATTCAGGTTTATGTTAGCCGTGACGACATCTGCCCGGGAGAGAACAAAGAATTTTATAACTCGGTCATAAAGAAGCTCCTTGATATAGGTGATTTTATTGGGGTGAAGGGATATGTTTTCCGAACCCAAATGGGTGAAATCACCGTTCACGCCCAGGAAATAACCATTTTAAGCAAATCGCTGCGTCCGCTTCCGATTGTGAAAGTCAAAGACGGAGTGACCTACGACGCGTTCGACGACCCGGAGCTCCGCTATCGCCGCAGATATGTGGATCTGGTGGTTAATGACGGCGTTAAGGAAATCTTTCTGAAGCGTACGAAAGTCTATAATTCGATGCGTGAGTTTTTCAATTCGCACGGATATATCGAAGTAGAGACCCCGATACTCCAGGCGATCCCAGGAGGCGCTGCAGCACGCCCGTTCATCACTCATCACAACGCTCTCGACATCCCGTTATATCTCCGAATAGCAGACGAGCTGTACCTGAAGCGTCTGATAGTAGGCGGATTCGAAGGCGTCTATGAATTTTCTAAGAACTTCCGCAACGAGGGCATGGACAGGACACACAATCCGGAATTCACATGCATGGAAATATATGTGGCCTACAAGGATTACAACTGGATGATGAGCTTCACCGAGCGTCTTCTTGAAAAAATATGCCTTGATGTGAACGGTACGACGGAAGTGAAAGTAGGAGATAATATCATAAATTTCAAGGCTCCTTTCCGCCGTCTGACTATGATCGATGCCATTAAGGAGTATACGGGCATAGACATAACCGGAATGGACGAGGAAAATCTCCGCGCAGTTTGCCGTCAACTCGATATCGAAACCGACGAATCGATGGGTAAAGGCAAACTGATCGACGAGATATTCGGAGAAAAATGCGAAAGTCATTTCATTCAGCCTACTTTCATCATCGACTATCCCATAGAGATGTCGCCTTTAACAAAAAGACACAGAAACAATCAGGACCTGACCGAACGTTTCGAGCTTATGGTCAACGGCAAAGAGCTTGCCAACGCATATTCAGAACTGAATGACCCCATTGACCAATATGAACGATTTGTCGAGCAGATGAAACTTAACGAGAAAGGCGATGACGAGGCTATGATAATCGACAAGGATTTTATACGCGCATTGGAATACGGTATGCCTCCGACATCAGGAATGGGAATCGGGATGGACAGACTGGTGATGTTGATGACCGGTCAGACGACTATTCAGGAAGTGCTGTTCTTCCCCCAAATGCGTCCTGAAAAGACGGCCAAACGCGACAACAACGAAGCTTTCGGCGCAGTAGGCGTTCCTCATGAATGGGTTCCAGCTCTTTATAAACTCGGAATTCTCACTGTTGAACAATTAGGAGGTCAGAATTCGGCAGGGAAACTCCAACAGGATCTGTGCGGTCTAAATAAGAAATTCAAACTCGAGCTCAAAAATCCTTCCATAGAAGAAGTGAAAGGGTGGATTGAAAGCGCATCACCAGAAACAAGCGAATAAAATCGAGAGCCATGAGTTTTACAGACAAAATAGCTGTGATGGGTGGCGGAAGCTGGGCGACAGCCTTAGCCAAGCTATTGTTGGAAAATTGCGATTCGATATCCTGGTATATGCGACGCGACGACAGGATCGAGGATTTCAAACGTCGCCGCCGCAATCCGGCCTATCTGAGCGACGTGGAGTTTGACATAAACCGAATCGAGTTTTCTTCGGACATCAACGAAGTCTGCCATAACGCGAACACTCTCCTTCTGGCAATGCCATCGCCATATTTCACGGAACATATGGATAAGATCAGCGTCGATCTCTCGGAAAAATATATCGTCTCCGCGATAAAGGGCATAGTGCCTGAAGCCAATATGCCTATTTCCACCTATGTGCAGAAACGCTTCGGGGTAGAGAAAGACCATACGCTTGTAGTCAGCGGTCCTTGTCATGCCGAAGAAGTGGCCTTAGGTCGTCAGAGTTACTTGACGATAGGGTGCAACGACATGTTCAATGCGGAGAAATTCGCTTCCTGTCTGAGCGGACATGCTCTCAAAACCATAACTTCGAGCGATGTGGAAGGAATCGAATACGCCGCAGTTCTCAAAAACGTTTATTCTATAGCCGCCGGCATTGTCCACGGATTGAAAAACGGTGACAATTTTCAGGCGATGCTCATCAGCAACGCGATCAGAGAAATGGAGCGTTTCGTCAACCGTGTGAGTCCCCGTCCGAGACAGATATGTGATTCGGTGTATTTAGGCGATCTTCTGGTGACCTCATATTCACGATTCAGCCGCAACCATAATTTCGGTTCTATGATCGGAAACGGCTATAGTGTGAAGGCGGCAAAAATGGAAATGGAGCAAACCGCCGAAGGCTATTACGGGACAAAGTGTATCCATGAGATAAACGCTCACTATGACGTTCCGATGCCTATCCTTGACGGAGTTTTCAACATACTTTACAAGGGTATCAATCCGGCGCGAGCGATACGAGAAATGGCAGAAACTTTCATTTGACAATTAATTTAATCATAAATACTTATATGGGAAAAATAGACGTAAACATAGCAAAAGTACTAACGTTAGTCCCCGAAGAAAAAATAACATCCATGGAAGCGGAAGGAGCTGAGGCTCTCGCAAAAGTGGAAAACGGAACCGCACCCGGAAACGATTTCTTAGGTTGGGTCAATCTTCCGAGTGCGACAACGGACTCTCAACTCGACGAAATAATTGCTGCCGCTAAAGGCTTGCAGACAAAATGCGAATATGTGGTTTGCGTAGGAATAGGGGGTTCTTATTTGGGCGCTAAAGCCGTAATAGAAGCATTGAGCGATTCGTTCGCAGCTTATAAACTCCCTACGGGCAATCCGAAAGTAGTCTTTGCAGGTCAGAATATCGGCGAAGACTATCTCTACGAGTTGCTGAATCTTCTTGACGGCAAGAAATTCGGAATCATAGTAATCTCCAAATCGGGAACGACCACTGAGCCAGCTATCGCATTCCGACTTCTCAAAGAGAAACTCGAGAAACAGGAGGGTAAGAAAGGTTCGGTGGAAAGAATAATCGCGATCACCGATGCTAAACGTGGTGCCCTCCGTCAGATGGCAACCGAAGAAGGTTGGAAGACGTTCGTTATCGACGACAATGTAGGCGGCCGTTTCTCCGTGCTCTCGCCAGTGGGTCTTCTTCCTATCGCGACAGCAGGTTACGACATAAAGGCATTGATGAACGGAGCACGCAAAATGGAAGAAATTACGAAAGGAACAGACCTTTCGAATCCGGCAATGCTCTATGCAGTAACAAGAAACGCTTTGTATCGCGACGGTAAGAAAATAGAAATTTTAGCCAACTACAATCCTAAACTCCATTATTTGGGCGAGTGGTGGAAACAATTATACGGAGAAAGCGAAGGAAAGGGAGGCAAAGGTATATTCCCTGCATCGGTCGATCTTTCCACCGACCTTCATTCGATGGGTCAATGGATTCAGGACGGTGAAAGGACAGTTTTCGAAACCGTGATATCAGTAGAAACTCAAGCGCACGAAATATTCGTACCAACCGACAACGATAACCTCGACGGGCTCAATTATATAGCAGGCAAACGAGTAGACGAGGTCAACAAAATGGCTGAAATAGGAACGAGAATAGCCCATGTGGACGGTGGAGTTCCGAATATCCGCATCACCATTCCTGAGCTGAGTGAAGAACCAATTGGCGAACTGATCTATTTCTTTGAAAAAGCTTGCGGCATCAGCGGCTATCTTTTAGGAATAAATCCGTTTGACCAGCCGGGTGTAGAAGATTACAAACGCAATATGTTCGCACTTTTAGCCAAACCCGGCTATGAAAAAGAAACCGAAGCCATCAGACAGAAACTCTAACCATTTCCAGAAATAAAGTAACCGAGAGTGTGCGGCATGACGATGTTGCACACTCTTTTTTTTGTCTCTATAGTTAAATAAGCTTAAATCTGCACTTATCTATTATACCTAAACTTTTGGCAGACAGAGGAGAAGGGTGGGCAACTTTTAGAGTATAGGCCAAATTCGCAGATTACCGGTCGAAACGTGATGTAATTTTGCATTGGTTGAACAGAGATACCATAAGTCCTACATTTTACCCGGGTCTTATAATCGTCCGTTCAATAGCGAACATTGACATATTGACAAACAAAACCCATCGAACAAAATGCAGATGAGGCCGGCTTCAATGAAGTCGACCTCAATCAGTAGTCTATGATAAGCAATCAACTAAATCAGTTGGATGACAGGGCTTCGGTGTCGTCCACATTAGTCTGAGCTTCGTCAGCCTGCTGGGGCACTGAATCTTCTTGTTGTTCTATAACCTCATCAGCCTCAGCTGCGGCTTGTTTCTCTGAGCTTGTGCAAGACACGGCCATACATGCTACAAAAGCAACGGCAAAAGTCAAAAATAGTTTTTTCATAATTGATTTGATTTTATGGATTAATTATTTGTTAAGATTTTCAAGCTTTTCTGCCATCCCTGCGGCAGCTTTTCTGCCGTCGCCCATCGCAAGAATGACGGTAGCTCCTCCTCGAACTATGTCTCCTCCCGCATATAAACCGTCAACCGATGATTCCATGTTTTGCTCATTCACTTCAATCGTTCCCCTGCGAGAGACCTGAAGTTGAGGAATTGATTCGGGGATAAGAGGATTAGGAGAAACTCCGACGCTGACAATCACCATATCGACAGGAATCTGATCGACAGCACCTTCGACGGGCACAGGCGAACGTCGTCCCGAGCCGTCAGGTTCTCCGAGTTCCATTTTCTGCACTCTCATTGCACAGACGCGGCCTTTTTCATCGCCTATGTACTCTATGGGGTTGTGAAGGGTCATGAATTCAACTCCTTCCTCTTTGGCATGTTTCACTTCTTCAATACGAGCCGGCATTTCAGCTTCACTACGACGATAGACTACAATAGCACGTTCCGCTCCCATTCTCCTTGCGGTTCGGACAGAGTCCATGGCGGTATTACCACCTCCGATAATCGCCGCTACCTTTCCGCGTATCACCGGCGTATCGTGTCCGGGTAGTCCTGCTCCCATAAGGTTGACTCGCGTAAGATATTCATTGCTCGACATCACTCCTATCAGATTTTCGCCGGGAATCCCCATAAAGCGTGGAAGTCCCGCTCCCGAGGCTACAAAAATTCCCTTGAAACCCTGAGCGACAAGTTCTTCACGAGTTATCGTTTTACCTACAATACAGTCTTTTATGAATTTAACGCCCAGATTCTCAAGCGCTTTTATCTCGTCGTCGACCACAACATTGGGTAAACGGAACTCAGGGATGCCGTATTTCAGCACTCCTCCTATCTGATGAAGAGCTTCAAACACCGTCACATCATATCCACGTTGAGCCATATCGCCTGCAAAAGAGAGTCCTGCCGGACCGGATCCTGCGACAGCTACTTTAATGCCGTTTTTAGCAACAGTACGGGGAACCGGCGCTTTATCCCTGGCGCGGTCGGCCGCAAAACGTTCGAGATATCCTATAGCAACGGGCTGCTTCTTCATTTTGAGATATATGCATTTACTCTCGCACTGTTTCTCCTGCGGACATACACGACCGCAAACAGCCGGAAGCGCGCTTGTAGCCTTGAGTACGCGTGCAGCTTCTTCAAATTCGCATCGCTGGATGTTTTTAATGAAACCGGGAATATCTATATTGACAGGGCATCCTTTAACACATTGCGGATCTGGACAGTCCATACATCGAGTCGCCTCAAGGACTGCCTGCTCGAGAGAAATACCCTGATTCACTTCTTCGTTGCAAGTAACTCTATATTGAGGATCAAGCTCGGGCATTTTGACTCTGGGGATAGCGGTACGCTCTTTTGCGGTGATGGCGTTGCGTAGCTCTTCTCTCCATTTCGCATCGCGAGTTGACATGTCGTTATCGGTAGAATTCATTTCAGTGACAATTTATCAGTTGTAACTTCTCAATCTCATCATCATTTCATCGAAATTGACCTTATGGGCATCAAATTCGGGTCCATCGACACAGACGAATTTAGTATGTCCGTCGACCGTCACACGACAAGCTCCGCACATACCGGTTCCGTCCACCATTATGGTGTTAAGCGAGCACATAGTCGGAATTTTATAATCGGCTGTAAGAAGCGATACGAACTTCATCATTATCGCCGGGCCGATAGTTACGACAAGATCCACTTTTTCGCTTTTGATCACACTTTCGACTCCATTGGTGACAAGACCTTTCCGTCCGTAAGAACCGTCGTCGGTCATAATGACGAGCTCGTCGCTCCACTCCTTCACCTGATCTTCGAGAATGATGAGATCTTTCGTTCTTGCCGCCAAAACCGAAACGACTCGATTTCCGGCCTGTTTCATTGCTTTGATAATCGGAAGCAAGGGTGCTACACCCACTCCGCCGCCACAACATACCACAGTGCCCACTTTCTCGATATGGGTAGCCTTACCGAGCGGTCCTACAACATCCGTGAACGAATCGCCGGTTTCAAGGGCGCAAATTTTCCGCGTGGATTCTCCTACTGCCTGAATGACGAGAGTGATAGTCCCTTTTGAAATATCGGCGTCGGCAATAGTCAGAGGGATTCTTTCACCTCCCTCCCCCGTGCGGACTATAACGAAATGACCGGGTCGCCGTGACCTGGCTATCATGGGCGCTTCGACGATCATTTTTACAACGTTTTCCGAAAAATGCTCTTTTTCTACAATTTTAAACATCGATCTAAAAACTGTTTGTAGTTTTCTAATGAATTGTTTTCAGTTACTTATGAAACCGACAATGAATTGCGGCGAGTTTAATTTACTTCTTATAGCTGACAAAGTTATACAAATTAAACGGATTTTTGGCTAAATTTGCGTTTAATTCTATCATAATACCAAATTAAGCATGGAAGAAAAAACCGAAGAATACGTTAAACAGCCACAAGAGGGAGCGCGTCCATTGATAGTTCTGACAAACGACGACGGCATACATGCGCCGGGATTGCATTATCTGCTTGACACGGTGAAAGATTTAGGTGATATAATAGTTCTTGCTCCCGACGGTCCGAGATCGGGGCAATCTTCTGCAATTACGGTTAACACAGCTCTCCGGATAAGATTGGAGGAGGAATCGGAAGGCTGTCGGATCTATTGCATTAACGGCACACCGGTCGACTGCGTGAAGTTAGGGATGTATGCAGTAGTCCCCCGAAAGCCCGATCTTTTACTGGCCGGAGTCAATCACGGTTCGAATTCCGGCACTTCGGTGATTTATTCGGGTACCATGGGTGCAGTCATCGAAGGATGTTTCTTAGGCATTCCGAGTGCAGGTTTTTCGCTCCTCCACACGTCTTGGTCGGCAGATTTCAGCGAATGCGGACCTATCATCCGGGAAGTGACTGAGGATATGCTTAGAAACGGGCTTCCTTCAGGTATATGTCTGAATGTCAATATCCCGGCTCACTGTAAACCTCAAGGACTAAAATATTGCCGTGCTTCTCAGGGCTATTGGACCGACGAATATGCCGAATATCGCGATCCGAACGGCAGACCGTTTTATTTCATGACGGGCAGATTTATCGATCTTGATCCGGACGATCCCGAAACCGACAATTACTGGTTGGAACGCGAATGGGCTACGGCTGTACGCGTCAGAACGGATATGAGCGCCGACCTATGATTTTTTCAAAAAAAATGAGCAACTTCAAAATCTTTATTACCTCTTCGGTTGTTTATGAATAAAACAACAACTTAAAACATAACGATTATGATACAGAGAGCACAAACACTTTACATTCTGATAGCCTTAGGCTTGATGATTGCATTTTTATTCATGCCTTTCGGTTATGTAAAACCGGTTGACATCGAAACAAATCAGTCGACCTTCGAAGCTCTGAAAGCATTGAACTTCACAGGCCTTGTAATTCCCACCGCCATCTGTTTGCTGACCTTGGTGATAGCATTTCTTTCGTTCTCAAATCTGAATGCTCAGAAAATATTCACAGGCATCAGCTGCCTGCTGTCTTTAGCATGCGTCGGTGTAGTCATCTATATTCTCTCCGCAGGAATGTATGACACAAATCCGGCAGTGAAAATTTCAACCGAATGGGGTGGAGGCGGCTTCTTCCTGATAGGTGCGGCAATAGCCGAAATAGCAGCTTTCGTTTCTATCTCTTCCGACCAGCGAAAACTCCGCGCTTCAAACAGACTTCGTTAAGCTATCAGTTTGAACGACAAAAAATATCAAAGGCCGTACGTTAAACAGACGTGCGGCCTTTCTATGTGATAATATCAGAAACCACGGGCGAAGCGAGACCAATAGCGATTGCCGAGTTCACGCCATTTTTCGGAAGCGGCTCCGGCAAAATCGGCAGTGTAGTCTGTGAGATATTGCCTCGCCTTGTCACTTCCTTCTTCTTTAAGGATTTTTGAATATTGATCTGTGACAAAGGGCATTTCACGGTTGCCTTTTTCGATGAAGCGACGTCGGGCAGCGGTCATTTCATCTTTTGTCTGTCCCCATCTGACGGTGGCAAGCTTGTTGGCACGTCGGAAATTCCAGACGGCAGCATTCTCGTCATAGCGCAGCTGTCCGTCGATTTTCCAGCTATCGGGGAGATCCGTCACCCCGGCAAAAACGGGAATACGCGGACTTTGACCGGGATTGTCGAGAGAAATCCATGCCACTCCTCCAACATCGTCGGGCAACCAGTCGCGGAGCTGAATTACAGTTGAGTATGCGCACTGCGGCACACTTACGTTGCGGACATTGACGACCGTGGAGTCTTTAATAGCGTTGAGTAGTTTAATCATATCGCCCGACATCCATGGATTAGCAACCGGGCTGGTTACGGTCTCCATCTGTCCGTCCTTGCCTTTCACACGGATTTTCAGATTGCGGGTCATATCCAAATCTGTCCCTTCGTAGGTTTCAGCCAAAAGTTCAATGACATCTTCGACCGACAGACGATTCTCGGGCTTGACGCTCAAAGGAAGTTCCTCCAGGCCATCGTGCAGACCGAGTGAAGGAGCTATTTTATTTAAAATGAAAAGTTCGCGGACGCTATAGGCCTTGGGCTCGTTGAAATAATTAGTTCCCGAATAAGCTTTCCAGAATTTGAAAGGTTCCTGGCCGTCCCAGAAACCCATCTTACGGGCTACATCCTTTACGTTGTCGGAGGCCATATACCAATCAGGACGGGAGAGGTCAAGCTCGGAAATTCGTGATATATTGGCCGAAACTCCCACATGGTCGTCGGGAATACGTACGGCAGCCCATACAGCTCCAAGAGTATCGGGACCCGCTCCGAATATTTCGAATTGCCATACTTCCTTAGGGTCGGCTACCGTAAGACATTCACCACTGTCGCCATAGCCGTAGGTTTCCGCAAGATTCCCCATAAATCGGATGGCTTCGCGTGCGGTGACACAGTGTTGCAAAGCAAGCCTCTCGAGTTCTTCGATCAGAAACATTCCTTTCTTGTTCTCAAGCTCCTTCCGGCCGCCGATGGTGGTTTCGCCTATGCCGAGCTGCCGTTCGTTCAAGCACGGATAAGCAGTATTGAGAAATGAATATGTCTTTCCGCCCACAGGCACTTCTCCTACTGTCTTCATTCCCCTCTCTCCGGTGGAATGATCGGTATGCATACGGCCTTTTACTACAATGGCCGTCGTGTCATGACCGTAATCGTGACCTTTCACGATGTCCATCCAGTTGCGATAGTTTCCGTCGCAAGTGTGGCTCGTGATAACCGAACCGTCGGCCGATGCTTTTTTCCCTACCATAATGCTCGTGCAACTCAGACGGACGTCCTCATTGTCGATTGTTTGAGCCGCGGCTGTCTGACCCGCAAAGGAAACGGCAAAGGCGATAGCTGCCGAAAGTAAAGGCAAATTTTTAATTTTCATATATTTAAATATTTTGAATTTTCAGAATCGAAATACGGATATGTCACCTGCCACAGGAAGAGAGCCTGGGGTGGCATCGAAGTGCCGGCAGCCGAACGATTTTTAGATGAAATTATTTCTGAGAAACTTTCTACGGAAATCTTCCCACGTCCCACATCTACGAGCGTTCCCACTACAGCCCTCACCATATTGCGGAGAAAACGGTCGGCGGTTATTTCGAAATACATTCCTTCGTCGTTCCAACGTTCCCACCGAGCTTTGACGACACGACAAATGGTGGTCTTCACATCGCTATGCAACTTGGCGAAAGAAGCGAAATCCTCGGTTGAAAGAAGATTTTCGGCAGCGAGATTCATTTTGTCGAAATCTAAACCGCCGGATGCGCGCCAACTGAGAGGATAGAGGAAGGGGGATTTCCGCAGCGTCACATAATAGCGGTAAGTCCGCGAGTCGGCATCAAAGCGGGCATGCGCTCCGTTATGCACCTTCGTGACCGAGCTGACGGCGATGTCCTTTCCGACAAGCGCGTTGAGCGACCGGAGAAAAACATTGTCGCCTTCAAGGTCGCGTTCGGAGTCGAAATGAGCCACCATCATCCGTGCGTTCACACCCGCGTCGGTTCGTCCCGCGCCTACAATTGGTGTTGCAGACGAAAGGATTTTGCCCAAAGCGTCTTCTATAACGGATTGAACGGAAACGTCCCCCGGCTGAATCTGCCAGCCATGGAACGGCTCACCGCGATATGATAAAGTCATGAAATACCGACCCACCCGACTTCAGAAATTGTGTCAGTCCTTCTCAAGATAAGTATAGCCATAAAGCCCCGAACGATAGTTGCTGAGAAATTCTCTGCCTTCTTCGGGGGTGATTTTGCCGGCCTTCATAGAAGCTGTAACCCACGTTTCGACGTTTCGGACGAGACGTTTCGGATTGAATTCCACATAGTCGAGAACTTCCGCCACCGTCTCACCGTCGATCACTCGATCTATTTCATAACGGTCCTTGTAGACCGATATGTGTACAGCGTTCGTATCACCGAAAAGATTGTGCATGTCGCCGAGAATCTCCTGATAAGCGCCCACGAGGAATACGCCTATGTAGTAGGGAACGCCTTCGCGCACATTATGAACAGGCAACGCATTGGTCGTACCCGAGTTGATGATGAAATTATTGATTTTGCCGTCGCTGTCACAGGTAATATCCTGAATCGTGCATGTCTTGGACGGCTTCTCATCTAACCTTGAGATCGGCATGATGGGGAACACCTGGTCGATAGCCCAGGAATCGGGAAGAGACTGGAACAGAGAGAAATTGCAGAAATATTTGTCGGGAATCATGCGTGCAATCTTCCTCATTTCTTCAGGAGCATGACGCATGCCTCCAGCCATTTCACCCACTTCGCGCGCTATGCTGTAGAAAAGTTTCTCTATCTGAGCACGCGTACGTAGATCGAGCATTCCGAGCGAAAAAAGGTCAAGAGCCTCTTCACGTATCTGAAGGGCATCGTGCCAGCTCTCGAAAAGTCTCGGCTGGTTGAGTCTGTCCCATATATCGTAAAGTTCGCGCACAAGCTCATGGGCATCTTCAGGGAGTTCTTCGTTTTCTCTCCATAGAGGAAGAGAGGTCGTTTCCAGCACCTCGAAAATGAGCATCGAATGATGGGCCGTCAGCGAACGGCCGCTCTCGGTGATGATATTAGGCTGCGCCAACCCGTTTTTCTTACATACATCGACGATAGCCGACACGGCGTCGTTGGCGTATTCCTGGATAGAATAGTTCATCGAACTTTCCGATGTGGCGTTTCGTGTGCCGTCGTAATCTACTCCCAGTCCACCGCCTATGTCTAAAAAATCGACGTTAAAGCCTATTTTCGACAATTGGGCGTAGAACTGAGTCGCTTCGCGCAAAGCGTTTTTGATCCTACGTATTTTAGTTACCTGGCTGCCTATATGGAAATGGATAAGACGCAGGCACTCCTTCATTTTGTTCTTTTCGAGGAAATCGAGGGCTTCAAGGAGTTCGCTCGAATTGAGACCGAATTTCGATCGGTCGCCACCGGATTCTTCCCATTTGCCCGATCCCGTGGAGGTGAGTTTGATTCTGATGCCTACGTTTGGCACTATTTTAAGCCTTTTGGCCACTTTCGCTATCAGAGATAATTCATTGAGTTTCTCGGCTACTATAAAGATGCGCCTACCCATCTTCTGCGCCAGAAGGGCAAGCTCCACGAATTTCTCGTCCTTATAACCGTTGCAGATTATCAGTGCGTTATCGTTGATATTGGTCGCCAGAACTGCGTGAAGCTCCGGTTTCGAGCCGGCCTCCAGTCCGATATTGAATTTTTGTCCGTGACTGACGATCTCTTCCACCACCGGACGCATTTGATTCACTTTGATAGGATAAATGATATAATTCTTCGCCTGATAACCATACTCAACTGCTGCCTGACGGAAGCAGTTGGATATCTTTTCGATTCTGTTGTCGAGTATGTCCGGAAAACGGATAAGGACAGGCGCCGTGATGTCGCGCACTTGCAATTCGTCCATCACCTCCTTCAGATCTACCGAAGCATGACCCTCCTTTGGAGTGACGCTCACATGACCTTTATCGTTTATTGAAAAATATTTAAGACCCCATCCGTGGATATTATACAATTCCGCGCTGTCTTCTACACGCCATTTCCTCATTTACGTAAAATTGATCTGTGATTATAAGGTTTTAAAGGAAAACAAAGCGCAAATTTAATGATTATTCGTGATTTTATTCCATAAAGCAACCACCGAAAACATCTATTTGTCGAAAATAACAGCGGTTTTTTTTATTTTTTTGCAAGGAATCGACTGTGGAGGCTGAAAAATATCCGATTTTTAAGTATATTTGCAAAAGATATCCCCTCGGGAAAGAAGTAGAACGTAAATATAACTTAAATAATCATGAATAAAGTTTTAGGAGTGACATGTGTGGCAGCTCTGGCGTTGGCGGTAACAGGCTGTAACAAGAAAATGAATCAGTTTGAAGCTGATTATTTTTCCACTAATCCCAATCCGCTCGAATTGGTAGGCACGCAGGTGCCCGCTACGATTACCGGAAGAGTTCCGGCCAAATTCTTCGTCAAGAACGCTTCAGTGACAGTGACACCCGTGCTCGTTTACGGAAACTATCAGTCGGCAAGCGCCCCTGCGGGATTTCAGGGAGAGAAAGTGAGAGGAAACTATCCCGTGATCAATTATGATAACGGCGGGACAGTAACTATCCCGGTGAATTTCCCCTTCACCGACGCTATGCTCAAAAGCGAGCTTTTCCTTGACTTTAACGTAACACAAGGTAACAAACAGTATGTCCTCCCACGCGTCAAAGTGGCTAACGGAGTGATCGCTACTGCGGATCTGGCAAGCCCCGCTACCGTTCAGCCGGCTATAGCTCCAGACAAGTTCCAGCGTGTAATTCAGGAAAAATATAGTGCGGAAATCAAATTCCTCATCAATAAAGCCAATATCCGCCCCGACCAGCTTACCACTCCTCAGATGGAAGCTTTCAACAGCGACCTCCGCTCGGTGGACAAAGACCCGTCGAAGCAGATCACGGAACTGAATATTTCATCATACGCTTCGCCCGACGGTTCATACGAATTCAACACCCGTCTGGCCGAACAGCGTGAAATCAACACTCAGGCCTATCTCGAAGGCAAACTTAAGAAAGACGGCATCACTGAGTTCGGCGAACTGACATCACAGTTCACACCGGAAGACTGGGAAGGATTCCAGCAACTCGTTGCCGCAAGCAACATTCAGGACAAAGAGCTGATTCTTAGCGTTCTCTCAATGTACAAAGATCCCGAAGAACGCGAACGCGAAATCCGCAACCTTTCTAACGTTTTCGAAACTCTCGAAAAGGAAATCATGCCCCAGTTGCGTTACTCTCGCATGACTGCCACTATCGAAGTGATCGGCAAGAGCGACGCAGAAATCAATCAGCTTTTCGATACAGACCCGTCGAAACTCACAGACGACGAACTGCTCTATGCCGCTACGCTTACCGATAACATCGCCCGTAAGAAAGCCATATACGAAGCTGCTACGAAAATCTATCCGACAAACTACAGAGGCTACAACAACCTCGCGGCTGTCGAATTTGAACAGGGTGACTACGAAGCTGCCAAAAACGCACTCGCCGAGGCAGCCAAGCTCAACCCACGCTCGCCTGAAGTGCAGATGAACCAGGGACTCCTTGACATGGTGTTCATGGATTATCCCGCTGCCAACCGCGCCTTCGGTAACGCCGCCGGCCTCCCCGACTTAGGCGATGCTCTCGGAGTTTACTACCTCAAACAGGGCGACACTTCAGCAGCTGTAAAAGCTTTCGGCAACAGCAAGACAAACAATGCAGCTGTAGCTCAGATCTTAGCTGAAGACTACAGCAAAGCGAAAACCACTCTTTCAGGTATATCGAAACCTGACGCTACCACCTACTACCTAATGGCCGTAGTGGGAGCCCGCACAGGCAACAGCCAGATGGTGCTCAGCAACCTCCGTCAGGCAGTAAAACTTGACCCTGAATACGCTAAACGCGCCATGAACGACCTTGAATTTGCAAGGTTTAACCTCTCGGGTGCACTTTAAAACCTTATACCGGAGGGTCACATAAGACCCTCCGGATAAAATGCGGCAATAGCTCAGTTGGTAGAGCATCAGCTTCCCAAGCTGAGGGTCGCGAGTTCGAGCCTCGTTTGCCGCTCACAGAGATAAAGAGAGTGTTTCAAAAACAGTTTGAAACACTCTCATTTTTTGTCTCCTTTCGGATCTAATATATTGACCAATATCAATAGCACGACGCATTAACGTATTCCCCCTAAGCTATACATCCTACAAACAAAGATTTCATATTATAAATTAAAGAAAGTTCTCTATCTACAATCCTACAGCTATTTAAAACCTATTAGCTCTGCTCTATTCTTTGAGAATTTCCCAATCGTAGTATTTCGTGATTCAAAACATGTCATAGTTAGGATTAATACCTATTTTCGCAAATATAGAATGTGTTAATCTCTTATGCACGAATTTCTAAAAAATGCGACGAAGTTTGTGCTTTTAAGACATGTCAAAAAAGCGCCGTCTGTATAGAATCAATTTCCTAACGAAACTTTTGTTATTCTGTGAAGCGGGTGGAGAAGGAGTCTAATTTCTTCTGATAGTAGTCCCTTAGATCGGTCCAACGGTAATAGTTGCCCTGAGCGGGCTTGACCGGTAGTTTCACTTCGCGCTCGTTAAGGAGAGCTTTCACCAGGATTTGTTCCGGCTTGCTCACTTTGTTCAGTTCGGGACGATAGAATATCAACTGGATATTGCAGGCCATCGGAAATACTTCATAGCTGCGCCAAATATCCGACAGATTTCCTAAATCGTTGATTTCATCGCCATAATGATCTATTTCCATGAAGACAGTGAGTGGCAACACTACCGATTCGTGTCCGAAACGCAGGTTGGCGCTAAGCTTTGGAGAAGTCATGGCTGTATCGGCCGACGTCAGGATATTTTCCAGAAGAAAACGCTGGTTGAAAGGAACGCGTCCGTCAGAAACAGCAGAATTTCCCACGCTAACAAACCAGTCGGCATTGACTTCCTGCCAGCGGCGCGTGAGTAGTTCGGGGGTGAAAAGGTCATAGAACGAAGGCTGATCGTCATGACTTTGAGTGTTGAGCGCCACTTCGCACATGTTGGTGAATAAATCGGCTGTATTGATATAGTTCGCCACAAAATCGCGGTCGGTGAAGAGTTTATCCAGGAAATAGGTTTTGTCGTAAGGAAGAGTGTCTACGGCCTCAAGGAGATATTCAGCTTTAGCTGCCGCCTTCTGCGAACCTTTGTCAAGATCCGAATTGTTAAGAATCGGCTGAGTGGTGGCGGACGCATCCATCGTGACAATCAGCTCGGGATTGAGCGTTTGAAGTTCCATTATTTCGTTGGCCATAGACAGTATGCAACGTATCACCATGGTTGATTTAGCGTCGACGTGTGTGCCGGGAGCGAACACAGTCGGGAAATTATGATACATTCTGTTCGCTATGCCTCGGTGTTGACGATGACCTAACGGAGTGAGCTCGCCTAAGCGCGTTTTGGATTCGGAACTTATTTTACGCAACTGCTCGAGCACTTCTTTGCCTCTCGGAGTCAGTTTGCCATGTTTTTCAGCTATCTCGAGCTGCTGAACGGGGATGTCGTACGAACTCTGACGTATCAGCCAGCGGCTGCCATGTCTGCCATAATGCTCGATGTGGAAAGGGACATAACCTTTCGGTGCTGCCGACAGAGTGGGCACTCCCCTCTCCGGCACGGGATAGGCGAAATATTGACTGCCTGCCTCCAAAGAGTCGGGCATATTTTTAACGGGCTGAGCGTTTAAAAGGCCGCATCCAAGCGCCACAATCATTATTGTAAAAAGATTCTTGATCATAATTCTGAATTTTTAATGGTGTTTACAAAGTTAACCAAAATAATACATAATTTTCATTCCGTTGCAAAATTAATACACAATGCTAACCGCTATCTGCATCATCGCTTTAACGCGTTCGAGCCTGATGAGAAAGAATTTGGCCTATATTCTAAAAGTTGCCCACCCTCCGCTGCTGATTATCAGAAAAATCTTCAAAATTTTTATTTCAAATTTAAACTTATTTAACTCTTATGGATGTAATGTTTGGCGGTTTTGAAATGTCATTAAGATAGGACAAACCAATCAACTGAATTATGAAAAAACTTATCTACTTCATTATCCCGGCCATTTTACTTTCAGCTGAAAATGCAACTGCTATCGACTATAAAGTCAGCGGCACGCTTGACATTCCCGACGGGATGAAAATAATCATGACCGACTTCACCAAAGACGGAGTTATGATTGACAGTGCTTTCGTAAAAAACGGAAAGTTCGAAATGTCAGGACAATATGAAAGAAACGCTTTGGTAAGGATTGAAACCGCCGACTATCGACAATTCGGGAGTGGGATACTCGACTCCAACTTGATTATAGATTTCCAAACGCACAACCCTCTCGACAGCACAGAATTAAACCGCAAATTTAATGAGTTCTCGAATAAACTAAACGATTATGAGGAAGAACTCTCCACGTTCTTAAAAGAACTCGATTCGCATGGATTTCAAGGCCAGGAACGTGGAGAGATCTACAAACAACTTTATGACAAAAGACTAAATAGCATCGTCAAGTTAATTCAATCGATTGTCGCTGAAGATGAAAGCGGCTTAGCAGAAAAAGCTATAACCACGACATCGCGATTCCTAAGTCTTTCACCGGAGCAATGGGATACCATCTACTCGAGTGCCTCCGACAGACTGAAAGATCTTCCATGGACAAAAAGCATGAATCAAAGATATGAAAATATCAAGAATACACGGGAAGGTATGATGTTTGTAGATTTCGAAGGCAAAACAGTCGATGGTGAGAGCGTGAAATTTTCCGACTATATCGGAAAAGGCAAATATGTGCTTGTTGATTTCTGGGCATCATGGTGCGGTCCTTGCCGGGAAGAGGCTAAAAGCGTTCTCCTCCCATTAAGTGAACGCATCGCCGACTCGGACAAATTCGAAATTCTCGGAGTGGCCACTTGGGACAAACCTAAAAACACAAAGAAATATCTTGAATCAAATCCTTATCCTTGGAATCAGATTATCGATACCGAACAGGTTCCAATGGAAAAGTATGGATTCAACTACGTGCCGATGATCATTCTTTTTGGACCCGATGGCACCATTCTCCATAGGGATCTTCGAGGAGATCGCATTTTTCAAGTCACGGATCGATACGGCCTATTGAAATAAACTGTCCTAACTTTTCTCTTTACTTCACAAAAAAGATTTTATATGTTATCATTCTGTCCCCTGAATCTTTAGTCATTTAGGGGACATTATCATATTTTGATGGAGAAAAGTACCTTTTTTCTATCATTTTCCGCCTATTTGCGTATATTTCTTTATTTTATTGAGTTTTTTGCGTAACTTTGCGAAAAATATAGCTATACAACATAGTTTTTGGGAATGATTAAAAGCGCGCTTGAAAAGGTCATGAGTCACGACCTTTCCGAATTATGGACAATTTTATCTTCGGATGAGAAGAGACTGATTGTCGACAATTTTACAATTCATAACTTTAAAAAGAATCAGATTATTTACGCCGAACGCGATGAACCTGAATATCTTTGGTGCCTGCTGAAGGGAAAAGCAAAGCTTTTCAAAGATGGCGTTGGCGGCAGGCAGCAGATTCTTCGTCTGATCAGACCTGTTCAGTATTTTGGCTACCGGGCTCATTTTGCTCAGGAACCTTATGTCTCCTCGGCATCTGCGATGGAAGCATCGGTTTTAGGAAGCCTTCCTATGTCGGTAGCCGATCAATTGATCAACTCCAACCGCAAGGTGGCCTGGTTTTTCATCCATGAACTTTCCAGAAACTTAGGCAATTCTGACACAAGAATAGTAAATCTAACCCAGAAGCATATACGCGGTCGTCTGGCGGAAGCATTGATCGTACTTAAGGAAAATTACGGCTATGAGGACGACGGTACGACTCTCCGCATCTATATGGCTCGAGAAGACCTTGCAAATCTATCAAACATGACCACGTCGAACGCCATACGAACTCTTACGAGCTTCGTGAGCGAGAAAATCATAGTTGTCGACGGTCGTCAGATAAAAATAATCAACGAACCGGCACTTCGCAAAATAAGCAAATTCGGTTAAACTGAGTTTAACCGAATTATCGCAAATTTGTGGGGCTTAAAGTTTTTCTAAAGATTCCCAGTCTATTACAGGTGCTTTGTCTGAAGGCGTGCGATAGAATTTCGTTCCCATCGGAACATTATCGTTGAAAAATCCTCCCATTTTCAAATAAAAGCGATTATCGCCGGTATTACCGCCTTGATAGTCCAGACGGACTTTGGCATTCGCAGTGGCATCATGCGTAAATCTGGCTTCTGTCAGAGGACTCCATGTGCCCTCTTTGCTCCTCGCCCACTGATTGCCGAAATAAACCTCCCTGGACAGATATCCCTGATCCGGATTGAAATTCTCAAGGAAACTATGGGGACGTTTATACCATGTGTTCGTTTGGGGACGCAAAAAACTTGCTATCAACTTCCACTCCTTATCGTCAGTGGCATAGAAATAAGCTGTATAAACCGTGTTTCCTTTTCCGTCGGGTCTTACTTGCATAAGAAACTTGTATGTCTCGCCCGCTTTCCACGGATATCTCAAATAACTCTGGCCACCTGAACCTTCATTACCGAACTCTCCTATATGAACGTCCTTACCCCTCCGAAGCATTTTAATCTTCAGACTGTCGGGGATTTCATTGGGATCTTGCGTGTCATATGGACTCCAGACGGAGAAAAGAATACGGCGTTCCTCAGGTGAGTTGTATTGCATCCCGAAATATCCTTCGCCGAAACCGGCCGCCATATAGTAGCTATGCATTATTTCACCTTCTTTGGGAACCGTCACTTCATTATAAAACCACTCGGTGTCACCTTCGGGCAATGTGTACCCTAAATGAACCGACGGGCCTCTGCGACCCCAATAATCTGAGAAATCTTTTACGTAATTGCTCGCACCCTCAACATTGTCGGCTATCAATTGTCTGATATTACCGAAAGTTTTGCCCGATTTGGCAACTCCCTGTATATCTATTTTGACGTATCCGGGCTTGGATATATCTATTGTTCCGACGGGAACGGTTGTAAAGCTATCCGAATTCAGTTTTATCGTGAAATCCTTTTTTTCATAAGTGACTTTTATCTCCGAATGTCCCTTAGCGTAAAGAGAAAGATCGGCTTTTGTCGGTTGGTGAAGATAAAAATATACGCTTATAATAGTTTTCGGATTTGTCCAATCGGAAAGGCCTTTTCCTGTGATCTTCGCACCATCTACATCATTCGTAACATAAGCATTCCCTGAAAGGTTAATATTAAGCTGTTCTGCATGAGCGATGCTGTGAAAGAAGAACAGTAGGGAGAGAAGAATAATTTTTTTCATGATAATTTGATTTTTGGTTAGCTTGTTTCCTTAATTTATCAAATAAGGGATGCATCAACTTAAAATCTGATGCATCCCTTTTTGCTATATTTAATCTGAGGCTTATGCCACTGAAATGTCGAGGAAGTGGTTGTAAACGCAACTTACAACACCGAGAGCCAAGATCCCGGCAACGCATATCCATAACGCGAAACGTTCGGAGCAGGCACTCTTGAAAGGAGCGATCACGCATTCGTCCTGTTTGATAAACATGGCTTTTACCACCAGCAAGTAATAGTAGAGCGAAATGATTGTGTTAATCAAAGCTATGAGAACCAAAATATAGATTGCTATAGAACCTTGATTTATGGCACTCGTAAAAATGAAGAACTTGCTGAAGAATCCCGCAAACGGTGGGATACCGGCGAGGGAGAACATTGCCAGCATCATTGTGAACGCCAGACGGGGATTGGTTTTGTAGAGTCCGTTATAATCGTCCATCCAAACCTTCCCGGATGCATTTTCGATAGCTCCTATCACACCGAAAGCAGCGAGATTGGAGAATATGTATACCAGAATATAGAACAACAGCGCTGCAAGACCCATGCCGTTGAAAGCAATTATACCGAGCATGATATAACCTGCCTGGGAAATAGACGAAAACGCCAGGAATCGCTTCATATTTTTCTGACGGATCGCGAACAGGTTGCCAATGGTGATCGTAAGGATTATAAGTCCGTACAACATCCATTCCCAAATCTGGGGATAAGCTTCGCCGAACACCTCCCAAAGTATTACAAGGAAGGCGAAAGCTGCCGCGCCTTTGGAGATAACGCTCAGATAAGAGGTGACGGGAGTCGGAGCACCCTGATAGACATCGGCTGTCCAAAGGTGGAACGGAACAAGCGACAACTTAAAGCCGATACCTGCGATTACGAACGCCAAGGCTACAGCTAAAAGCACATTTACACCGTCGATCCATAACGCCATAGCAATGCCGTCGAAATAAAGCGTGCCCGCCAAAGCATATACGAACGAAAGTCCCATCATGAAGATAGCCGAAGAGAATACAGCCGTGAGGATGTACTTTACTGCCGCTTCACGGCTTTCATAACGATGTTTGTCGAACGCCACCATGGCGGCAAGGGGAAGAGAGGCTGTTTCGAGTCCTATGACGAAAAGCAGGAAGTGACGCGCGGATATCATCAGATACATACCGAAAAGCGTTACGAGGAGCAGTTCGTAGAACTCACCTCTTCTGACTCTTACCATATCTTTGTCGGCCCAGCGTAAAGCCTGAATCATAACGATCAGCACGCCGACATTGAGTATGTTCTTTATATTGATGACAACCGGAGCGCTGTTATACATTCCGCTGAAGGCATCGCCCGGATTAAGAATCGGCGGTATGAAACCGAGAATCGTGAAAGCGGCGAAAAAGATGCAGCTTATAATTCCGATTGCTCCCTGGCTGCGGCGCGACATGAACGTGTCACATAGGAATACGATGAGGAATACGATCAACAGACCGATTTCCTGTTTCATTACTAAAAACTGTGAATAATCCATTTTCGTATCGGTTTATTAGTTCATGCCTAAAGCGGCGAAAATAGCGGGACTAAACGTGAACCTTATGAGGTCAGCGAAGAAATTGGGGAAGCAACCTATAGCCGCCACGCTCAAGATGAGGGTTACGGTCGATGTGCGTTCCCACCATGTTGCGTCGGTAAGCTGGAGATGATGTTCATCCTGAACCGCGCCGAGGAGCAGTTTACCTACGACTCTGAGGATATACACCGCAGTTATTACTATCGAGCAGCAAGCCACGATGGTGAATGCGCGATGGAAGAAATCCGACTGTTCGAACGAACCTACAAAGATAGTCATCTCCGCCACGAAACCGCTCAAACCCGGAAGACCGAGCGAAGCGAAACCGGCGATCACATAGCAGACGGCGAGGAAAGGCATTATTTTCATTAAACCGCCCATCAAGCGAATATCGCGAGTGTGCGTGCGGCCGTAGATCATACCTATCAGGGCAAAGAAGAGAGCCGTCATAAGACCATGAGAAAGCATCTGCATGATCGCTCCTGTCATAGCCGTAGTGTTAAGCATCAGTATGGCGAAGAGCACCAGTCCGCAGTGACTCACCGACGAATAAGCATTGATATACTTGAGGTCGGTCTGGACGCAAGCGCTAAACGCACCGTAAACAACCGAAACGCCTGTAAGTATCAGGAATATCCAGGCCAGTTCCTGCGCAGCTTCCGGCATAAGGTAGATAGCGACACGGAAACATCCGTAACCTCCGAGTTTCATCAGAACTCCAGCGTGGAGCATCGACACTGCCGTCGGAGCCGAAGCGTGACCATCAGGGCTCCATGTGTGGAAGGGGAACATAGCACCGAGCACACCGAATCCGACAAAAGTCATTGGGAAGAGGAAGTACTGCCATCCTCTTTCAATTGAAGCGTTTTGGGCGATTTCGAGAAGGTTCCAAGTCAAAGTCTGACCTGCAGGAGCTGAATGATAGTAAATGCCTATGAGGCCGAGCATCAAGAAGGCTGAACCTCCCATAAGCATCAGCGTGAGCTTCATTGCCGAATAGTTCTTGTTGCCGCTGCCCCATACACCAATCAGCAAGTACATCGGAATCAGAGCGACTTCATAGAACATGAACATCGTGAAGAGGTCGATGGAAATGAAGAAACCGAATACACCCGTAGAAAGAAGTATCAACCAAAGGAAGAAGTCCTTGGTGTGGGGTTCGATTTTCCACGATGCGAAACTGCCGGTCAAAAGAATGATCGACGACAGGATAAGCATCGCGATAGATATGCCGTCGACACCGACCGCGAGATTGATATTGAGCGGACCAAACCAGCTCCACGAACCGGTGAAGAGCATCGGAGCGTCGACACCTGCAGCGCGCTGAGCGAGATAGTCGCAAAGAAGCCATATCGAGAGAGCCGTCAAAGCAAGCGAACCGACAACCGCCACGGCACGGATCTGCTTGATGTTACGGCACAGGGCGAGACACGCCAGCATTACCAGCGGAATCACCACGAAATAAATTAAAGGATTGCAAAATAACATAATTACTATACTTTTTCAATTGCACCGTGTTTACAACTCACATAAGGCAAAGCCCCGTAATCAATCCCAGAAGCAACGCGCCAATGAGATAAATCCATACGTACATCTGCACCTTACCGCTCTGTAAGCCCTTGATTGCATAGGAGGCCTTATTAGTCACATATGCGAGGCCATCCATAGCTCCGTCGATGATATGACGGTCAAACCATGCTATCGGACGGGATATGCAGTTGAATATAATTTTATGGGTAACGAACATGTAGAGCTCGTCCCAGTAGAAGCGATGGTAACACCAGTCCCAGAGAGTAGGTAGAGCGTTGCTGAGCTTGTCGGGCAGTGGGTTCTCCTTACGATACATGACCGTAGCGAGAGCGATGCCTATTACTGACACTCCCAGGGATATTCCTGCCACTCCCCAATCGAGATGGACAAGGTTGGTCCAGAAATTGGCGTGATCGAACATCGGCTCGCCGTTCCATGTCACGAGATTTCCGAAAGGCACGAAACCGGCCACGCACGAGATAGCAGCGAGAATAACCAACGGTAAGGTCATGGTCCACGGCTGATCGTGTGGAGTGTGGTGAGGATCGTGAATCTTATGTTCCTTCCACCAGAAGATCAGATAGTAGAGTCGGAACATATAGAACGCTGTCAGACCGGCTACACACGACATAATCACATACCATACCACGGAGTTGCCGAAACAAGCCGTCAATATTTCATCCTTAGAGAAGAAACCGGCGAACGGTATGATACCTGCAATAGCCAGACAGCCGATAAGGAACGTGATATGAGTAATCGGCATGTATTTACGGAGACCATGCATAGCTGTGTAATCGTTGGATCCGATTGCATGGATAAGAGCACCTGCGCCAAGGAAGAGCAGAGCCTTAAACATTGCATGGGTGAACAGATGGAACATGCTTGCCATGTAGCCTATTCCGTGGTGGAAATCGGGGCGTGCAACACCGAGCGAAACCATCATAAATGCTATCTGTGATATAGTCGAGAATGCAAGCACTCTCTTGATGTCGACCTGCGTGCAAGCCACCATAGCGGCATAGAAGGCAGTAACCGCACCCACTACCGTAATGAAATTGAGAGCCGCTTCCTCCATGATATACAGGGGGAACAGTCGAGCTACAAGATAGACACCGGCTACAACCATCGTAGCTGCATGGATAAGAGCTGATACCGGTGTGGGACCTTCCATTGCGTCGGGGAGCCAGATGTGAAGAGGCATCATGGCCGACTTACCCATACCTCCCATGAAGATGAGAACCAACGCCCATGTGAGTACTGAAGCACCCATGAATGTTGGAGCGGGATTGGCGGCGATCCACTCTTTAACACCCATAGCGGTATCGGCACTTACGTGGAAGATATTCTGCGCTCCTTCGACAGGTGTAGAAGTGAGCTGCATGAAATCGAACGTTCCGGTATAGAATGAAAGTATCAGGATTCCGATTAAGAAGCCAAGGTCGGCGAAACGAGTCACGATAAACGCTTTTTTCGAAGCCGATACAGCCGACGGTTTCTTATAATAGAAACCGATGAGCAGATAGGAAGAAGCACCCACAAGTTCCCAGAATATGTACATCTGGAAAATGTTGGTTGCAACAACAAGACCGAGCATCGAAAAGCTGAACAGCGAGAGGAAAGCGTAAAAACGCTGGAAACCGTGTTCATAAACCCCATGATGGTCGCGCATATAACCCAGGCTGTAAAGATGAACCATGAATGAGATCGTTGGAATTACGATGAGCATCATGGCCGATATCGGGTCTAACAGGAAACCGAGTTTAATGATAAGCGTATCGGTAAACTGAAGCCAGGTTTGGTTGAACACAACCACCTGCAGTCTTTCCCCTGCTTCTGTTATGAACTCCGGCGATCCGCTGAAGAAATAAGTAAACGCTGTGATATAACTGAGAACAAGCACCGCGCCCATTCCGCAAGTACCGAGTATGCCTGCGAGCGGATGTGACATTTTCTTTCCGCAAAGTCCCAGCAATAGGAACATGAACAGCGGAATTGCCAGTATAAATATAGCTATCGTTGTATTCATGACTTCAATGTTTCATTTGAGTTATGTCGCTTGCATCGATATGCTTAGCCCATCTGTAGACGTTGATGATGATAGCGATAGCGAGTGCGGTTTCAGCCGCGGCTATAGCAATGGCGAAGAGTGTGAAGAACATACCCTCCAGCTGTCCTGGGAAAAGATAACGATTGAAAACAACAAAATTAATATCTACCGCATTGAGCATCAGCTCGAGGGATATCAACATGGCGATCATGTTCTTACGGGTTATAAATCCGTAAATACCACAACAAAACATGATCAGCGACGGAACAATATACCAAATTACTGTCAGGTCCATAACCATTTATCGTTTACGGGCGACTACAACGCCACCGATTATACATGCGAGGAGTAAGACACTGATTGCCTCGAATGGCAAAAGGTACTGCCCTTCTCCTGTACCCATCAAAGTTTCACCCAACAATTTCATCGGAGGATTTTCTCCTTCAGGAAGGTTGGCGAACATCACGCTGCAACGGCTTATAAGCGCATAACCCGCGATGACGAGTGTGGCTATCGACGCCACAATACCGAGTAGTTTCTTTCTTGAAACGAGCTTTTCGGAATTGTCTCCGGGATGTGATGTCAGAAGAATTGAGAACACGAAAAGTACCACTATACCTCCGGCGTAAACGGCTATCTGCACAGCTCCGAGAAATTCATAATCGAGTTTGAAATAGAGAGCTGCCGTAGCGAAAAGCGTGAATAAAAGATAGGTCGCCGCGCGGAGAATCTTGCGGGTTGTAACAGTAAGTACCGAAAAAATGACAATCGCGAGAACGATTATCCAGTACATGATTATACCTCCTACTGATTCCATATCTATTAGCTGTTTTTGTCAGTGTTATTTTCAGGTGTCGGTTCCTGAGCAGATTCGGGTTGTGCCGGCTTGACCGGTGTCTGTTCAGTGACGGGTTTCTCACCTTGAGTTTCTTCTTGTTTCTCTATTTTCTCAGCTTTTTCGAGAGCAGCTTTCTTTGCGGCTGCCGCTGCTTTTGCTGCGGCTATTTTAGCCTCTCTTTCTGCTTGAATCTTAGCGAGCTGTTCGGGCGAGGGAGCCGGTTCCTCTTTCTCCGGCAGATAGTTTAGCTTCTTCACAAGCTTGCCTCGCGTGAAAACGGCCTGTTCGAAATCGTTGTTAAACTCAAGAGCGTCCTGCGGGCAAGATGTGACACAAAGCTGACAGAAAGTACAACTTCCGAGGTCGTACATATACTTGTCGAGTTTACGTTTTTTCTTGCCGTCGGCGGTATCCACCATTTTGGTGGTAAGAGAGATCGTACCGTTGGGACAGTTTCGTTCGCAGATGCCGCATGCTATGCATTTATGGTTGCCTTCCTTGTCATACTTGAGTTCGAGTATGGCTCTAAAACGCTTCGGTACATGCACAGTCTCGCGGTCTTCAGGATATTTTTCCGTAATCTTCGGGGTGATGAATTCTTTTCCGGTCACCTGCATGCCTTTAAGTAGGCTCATGATTCCGGACCCCAAAGAAGAAAAATAGTCTTTTACACTACCCATAGTCTGTTGATGAAATATATAATTACTTTTTCCAGTTAATTTTCTTCGGTTTATCTTATCTGTCCTCCGAGAATATCGAGCAATTCGGTAGTGATGCTCTGCTGTCGGAGCTTGTTGTATTCGAGTTGCAGCTGTTCGAGCAGTTTCTTGGCGTTGTCGTTCGCACTCTGCATCGCCATCACTCTTGCAGCTTGTTCAGACGCTCTGTTTTCCGTAAACACATCCTGCATCACCGAGATCAAGAACATCGGGAGAACGGTGTTGAAAATAGAATTGGCATCGGGTTCGAAGATATAAGGACGGCAAGTGGCTTTGACTCCGTTGTCGGCGAATGTCGACTGTACGACGGGCAAAAGCTGCTCTGCCTGGGGACGCTGACGGCTTACACTTTTGAAACTCATGTAGAGATAATCGACTCTGTCGACTTCTCCGTCGAGGAACATTTTCTGCAACCGGTCGGTGAAAAGCTTGACACCGTTTCCGGTAGTTTTAGAATCCACTCCTTCTTCCTGCACAATTTGAACAGACTGAGATTTGAGTTTCAAAACGTTTTTAAGCATTTTCTTACCTACGGGATAGAGGGTGAAGGTTACGTCCTCACCCACTTCCTTACGTATGGCTTCGATGCGGAGGAGCAGCTGTTTGTAAATATTGACGTTATAAGCTCCGCACAGTCCGTCGTCAGAACCGAAAACAACGATGGCTACATTACGCACTTCGCGGCTGACGAGCAACGGTGACTCGAATTCAGCATCTGCCGACAGGAGATTGCCGATGATAGTCTCGACCTGCGAGCGGAAAGGTTGGAGTTTTCTAAGACTCTGTTCGGCTTTGTGCATTTTAGCCGACGAAATCATCTTCATAGCTCCTGTAATTTTTTCTGAGGAAGCTACCGACCCGATTCGCGTTTTTAGTTCTCGTAATGTTGCCATCTGAAATCAGTTTTTATTAATTCCCGTTAGAATCAATTATATCCTTCTGCCACTGCTTGTGCCGCAGCCGTGATTTTCTCTTCGATATCGGGAGTGAGGTTCCCGGCCTTGAGCTGATCCATTACGTCCTCCTGATGGTTGGCGTGGAGCAGCTGCAGAAGTTGATGTTCGAAATCAGCCACTTTGTCGAGGGGAACATTTTCGAGCAGACCTCTTGTTCCGCAGAAAATCACTGCCACTTCGTCTTCGACATTCATCGGCTTATACTGCGGCTGAATGAGCAGACGTTCGTTCTTGCGGCCTTTGTCGATTACTCTTGCTGTCACAGGGTCGATATCGCCGCCGAATTTGGTGAACGATTCGAGCTCGCGGAACTGTGCCTGGTCGATTTTCAGCGTACCTGCCACTTTTTTCATCGATTTGATCTGCGCGGAACCGCCGACACGCGAAACGGAAATACCTACGTTGATAGCAGGACGTATGCCTCGGTTGAACAATGATGTTTCAAGGAATATCTGACCGTCGGTGATAGAGATAACGTTAGTCGGGATATAAGCCGAAACGTCGCCTGCTTGAGTTTCGATAACGGGAAGAGCCGTAAGCGATCCGCCTCCCTTGACGATTGGCTTCAACGGTTCTGGAAGGTCGTTCATGTTTGAAGCCACTTCCTGATTGTCGATAATCTTGGCCGCACGTTCGAGCAGACGCGAATGGAGGTAGAAAATATCCCCTGGATATGCTTCGCGACCTGACGGACGCTTCAATATGAGCGATATTTCGCGATAGGCAACAGCCTGTTTCGACAGGTCATCATAAACGATAAGGGCGTCCCTGCCGGTATCACGGAAATACTCTCCGATAGCAACTCCTGCAAAAGGAGCGTAATATCTCATGGACGCAGAATCGGCAGCGGTAGCCGCTACGACAACTGTATAATCGAGGGCACCGTGCTGACGGAGTGTTTCTACTGTAGCAGCGACAGAAGATGCTTTCTGGCCGATAGCTACATAAATACAATAAACGGGCTTGCCGGCTTCGTATCCCGGACGTTGGTTGATAATAGTGTCGATAGCGATAGCAGTCTTACCTATCTGACGGTCACCGATGATAAGTTCACGTTGACCGCGACCTATGGGCACCATGGAGTCTATGGCTTTGATACCGGTCTGCAGCGGTTGCTTTACAGGCTGACGGAAAACTACTCCCGGAGCTTTTCGCTCGAGCGGGAGACGCATCAGATCGCCTTCTACCGGCCCTTTGCCATCAACGGGCTCTCCAAGCACGTTGATCACGCGTCCGAGCAATCCTTCTCCCACCGGGATAGAGGCGATCTGACCGGTACGCTTTACCGACATGCCTTCGGTTACTTTATTGACGTTGTCGAGCAATATCACACCTACGTTGCTTTCTTCGAGGTTGAGCGCGACACCGGTCACACCGTTTTCAAATTCTACTAACTCATTGGCGCAAACATTGTCAAGTCCATATACATGAGCCACTCCGTCGCCCACTTCGAGCACCGTACCGGTTTCTTCAAAAGAGACCTTGGAGTTTACGCTTTCGAGCTGTTGTTTCAGTACTTCAGAAATCTCGCTGGGATTTATCATCAGTTGATTTTTTATTTGCTAAGTAAGTTCAAACGCAATTGTTTCAATTCATTGCTGATCGAGGCGTCGAGTCTCTCATTCCCGATCGACACCGTGAATCCTCCGATCAGATCAGGATTCACTTTCGACGTATATTCCATCGAACCACCATTAAGATGAGCTTCAATAATCTTTCTGAGTCTCTTTTCTCCTTCTTGCGAGAGCTGAGCGGCACTTGTCACTGTAACCACAGAGATGTTGTTTTCCTGCCGGTAAATATCAAGATATGCCCTCGATATGGCTCGAGTCATGTCGAGCCGTTTGTTTTTCCTAAGCAGTTTTAAGAAATCATCCATGCAGTTATCGGTCTCAGCAGCTCCCGAAGCGGTTAGAATCAGCTGGATTTTATCTTCGGCATCCACAAAGGGATTGGCCAAAGTGGACTGAAGTTTCGGTTCGTTGTCGAACGCTTCCGACAGATTTTTCATCAATTGATATATTCTGTCAGTGTCGTTTTTCTGCAAGGCGAACTGGTAGAGTGCCTTTGCGTAGCGTCGTGGTATCAGTCCCTGGTTCATCTTCCTGTCGGTTAGTTGTTATTTTCCATCTCGTCGAGCAAGCTGTCAACAAGCTGTTGCTGGGTGTTGCGGTCGCTCATGTTGTTTCTGACCACTTTAGTGGCAATATCGACAGCGAGCGCACTTACTTCGTTTTTGAACTGCAACTGTGCTTCTTTTCTTTCCTGCTCAATAGACACTTTAGCGGCATCCATCACTTTTTTAGCCTCCTTTTGGGCGGCTTCCCTTGCTTCTTCGATAATCTGCGACTTCATTCTGTCGGCTTCTCGAAGCATTTCAGCTTGCCTGCGGCGAGCTTCGGCCACATATTTGTCAGCTTCCTGCCTGGCATTGTCAAGCTGGTCTTTGGCATTTTGGGCATATTCCACCCCTTTGTCGATGAGGTTGGCACGTCCCTCCACGCCTTTCATTATCGCCGGCCAGCCCCATATCCAAAGGATAACGAATAGGACGGCAAACGAAATGAACATCCAAAATACCAGGCCAAAATCAGGCTTGAACAGTTCCATTTGAGGGAGTTTGAATTAGAGGAACAAAGAAAGGATACAAACGATAACGGCGAAGAGAGCCACACCTTCAACGAGGGCGGCGATAACGATCATATTACTGCGGATATCACCTGCTGATTCAGGCTGACGAGCGATAGCTTCCATGGCCGAAGCACCGATTTTACCGATACCGAGACCGGCTCCAATAGCTGCAATACCTGCTCCAACACAAGCTCCGATACCGAGAACGCCTTCGATGGCTGCTAAAATTAATGCTAACATAATACTGAGTTTTTTTATGGTTATTATTTTTATTGGTTTATCTTAAAATTCAATTAGTCGGTTGCGCAACCGCGGGTGATTCAGACTGTGATGTTTCTTGAGAGTTTCCATCGGCATGGTGATGATGAGGCCTTTCCTGTCCGAAACTAATGAACAGCGTCGAAAGCATCGTAAAGACGTATGCCTGGATGAAGCTCACGAGCACATCTATGAGCAGCATGAATATGGAGAACAGCACCGAAACGAGAGTAGTCGCACCGGCAACCGCCGCTCCCATCGTTGCGAAAATGAATATCAAAAGTGTGAGCACAATGACAATCATGTGTCCGCCGAGCATATTGGCGAAAAGACGTACGGTAAGAGCCGCCGGCTTCGTAAACACACCGAAGATTTCGATTATCGGCATGATGGGTATGGGGAATTTCAGCCAGAGCGGCACATCAGGCCAAAGTATCTCTTTCCAATAATGTTTCGTTCCGATGAAGTTTGTCAGAATGAAAGTGAATAGAGCGAGCACGAGGGTAACGGCTATGTTGCCTGTCAGGTTCGCACCTCCTGGGAAGACAACTATCAATCCGAGAAGGTTCATGTAGAGGATAAAGAAGAACACGGTCAGCAGATAGGGCGCGAATTTAGGTGCTCTATCCTTGAGTGTCGGTTTTATCACTCCGTCGTAAACAAACGTGATCAATGACTCGATTGCTCCCACCATTTTGCGGGGTGCCTTGTAGCCCATCTTTCTATGCCATCTCGCTACTGCAATAACGCTCCATGCGACGAGGAGAACGGTGATGAACACAGCCAAAACGTTTTTCGTAATAGAAAAATCCCAGGGTTTATATTCCTTACCGTCAATAATTTCGACAACTTTTCCTTTGTGGTCGCTTTCTTCGCCCGCGATTTTGAAAGTCACGTCGCCGTCAACGTATTCCTTACCGTCGGCCACCCGCGATGATGAGAAGACATGCAATCCGGATTCACCCCAGACGATAATCGGAAGCGGTATTCTTTTATGATGATTGAACGGGACTTCCCATCCGTACGCGTCGCCAAGATGTTCGAAAATTATGGCTTTCGCATCGATCTTACCGTCGTCATGGCTTTCGGACGAAGCTGTGGCTCCGGCTTTCCATGGGAAGATCATGGAAATAACAGCCGTAAGGATTATGAGTGCAGTTTTCTTCATTTTCAAAAAATACAAACGGATATCACATTTCTGTCAACATCGGCAAGTCCTCCTTCAACGGGAATTTCTTCAGTATTTCCGTTGGGGTCGGTGAATCGGATTTTTCCGGTCACAAGTTCAGAAATCAGCGAGGCATGATTTCTCAGTACGGTAAATTCTCCCATTCTTCCGGGCAACGAGACGGAAGTCACTTCGCCTTGGAAGAGGATGTCCTCGGTAGAGATTATTTTCAGTGTCATACGTCTGAGAATTTACGTTTCAATCAATGTCCGTCGATTATTTACCTTCAACTTCGGCAAGCAGTTTCTTACCTTTTTCAATAGCTTCGTCGATAGTACCGACATTTAAGAAAGCCTGTTCGGGATATTCATCCATCTCTCCGCTCAAAATCATCTTGAAACCTCTGATAGTTTCGCTGAGAGGCACCATAACTCCGGGTAGTCCGGTGAATTGTTCTGCCACGAAGAAAGGCTGGGAGAGGAATCGCTGTGCTCTTCGTGCGCGAGCAACGACGAGTTTATCTTCGTCGGAGAGTTCGTCGACACCGAGAATGGCGATGATATCCTGAAGTTCGTTATATTTCTGGAGGAGCTGTTTAACAGCCTGAGCCGTATTGTAGTGATCTTCGCCGATGATGTTGGGGTCGAGAATACGTGAGGTAGAGTCGAGCGGGTCAACGGCGGGATATATACCGAGCTCGGCAATCTTACGGCTCAATACCGTAGTAGCATCGAGGAAGCTGAACGTAGTAGCGGGAGCCGGGTCAGTCAAGTCGTCGGCGGGCACATAGATGGCCTGAACGGAAGTGATTGATCCGTTTTTAGTAGAAGTGATTCTTTCCTGAAGGGCACCCATTTCCGAAGCCAATGTTGGCTGATAACCTACGGCCGATGGCATACGTCCGAGAAGTGCTGACACCTCACTACCTGCCTGTGTGAAACGGAAGATGTTGTCGATAAAGAGAAGAATTTCCTTACCTCCTCCGTCCTGATCGCGGAACTGTTCTGCGACAGTTAGTCCAGAAAGAGCCACACGAAGACGGGCACCCGGCGGTTCGTTCATCTGACCGAACACGAGAGTAGCCTGTGATTCGCCTACTTTTTCCATATCGACATCCTGAAGGTTCCATTCTCCTTTTTCCATTCCTTCGCGGAATTTATCGCCATATTTCATGACTCCGCTTTCGATCATTTCACGTAATAGGTCGTTACCTTCACGAGTACGTTCACCGACACCGGTAAATACGGAGAATCCGTTGTGACCTTTGGCGATATTGTTGATGAGCTCCATGATAAGCACCGTCTTACCTACACCGGCACCTCCGAATAGTCCGATCTTACCGCCTTTACTATACGGTTCGAGAAGGTCAATGACTTTAATACCGGTATAGAGGATTTCAGTTCCGATAGTGAGGTCGTCGAATTCGGGAGCAGGCTGATGGATGGGTCGCAGGTCGTCGCGCTTAAGTGCGGGCAGTCTGTCGATTGCTTCTCCGATGACGTTAAGCAGACGTCCTTTAACCTGATCGCCAGTAGGAACAGCAATAGGTCTTTCAAGATTGTCGACTTTGGCTCCTCTCTGAAGTCCGTCGGTACTTTCCATCGCAACACATCTCACGGTGTTTTCACCGATGTGTTGCTCCACTTCGAGGATAAGAATCTGTCCGTCGGGACGATCCACTTTCAGTGCTGTGTAAATAGGGGGCAGTTCGCCAGCGCCTTCGAAAGACACATCGACTACCGGTCCGATCACCTGGGCTATTTTTCCGTACTTATCGCTCATATCAGTTTTCAAAATTTAGTTTTCGGGTATTATGAATTAAAAGTGCCATCCGTACGCAACGATGAGAACCATCAGTACGAGATTGAAAAGATTGATAGGGAGTAGATATTTCCATTCGAGTGAAAGCATCTGGTCGATACGCAGACGGGGGAAAGTCCATTTGAACCAGATGATTACGAATGAGAGTGCAATGGCTTTAGCCATGAACCAGATAACTGATGGTATGTAGTCCATGATCTGGTTGAAAGTGTCCCATCCGGGGAAGTGCAGTGGCATCCAACCTCCGAAAAAGAGGAGTGTAGCGACACCCGCAACAATAAAGAGGTTAAGGTATTCGGCGAGATAGAAGAATCCGAAGTGAATACCGGAATATTCAGTATGGTAACCTGCGGTAAGTTCACTTTCAGCCTCGGGGAGGTCGAAAGGTCCGCGGTTAGTCTCAGCCGTTCCTGCGATGAGATAGATTATGAATGCTATAATCGCGGGAATATGTCCTGAGAAAATAAACCAAAGGTCTCTCTGCTCTTCAACAATTCCTCCGACAGACATCGTGCCAGCGAAACAAACCATGGTAAGAACAGAAAGGCCGATAGATAGTTCATAGCTGACCATCTGCGCACCTGAACGGAGCGCTCCGATGAGTGTGAATTTGTTATTGGACGACCATCCTGCGAGAAGAATACCGAGAACTCCGATGCTCGACACGGCAATAAGGAAGAATATGCCGATGTTGAAGTCGATCACCTGAAGCCCGTATCCCCACGGTAACACGGCAAATGCGAGCATCGACGCAAGTATAACGAGATAGGGTGCGAGGGCGAAGAGGAATTTGTCGGTATGGTTAAGGGAAATCAACTCTTTGATTAGAATCTTAAACATGTCGGCCACACTTTGAAGCAAACCGAAAGGACCTACACGGTTAGGACCAAGACGGCACTGGAACGCGGCGCACACTTTTCGTTCGAACCAGATATAGAACAGTGCGAGCACTGAATATGCAAGCAGGAGTACGACTCCGATGAGGATGCATTCGGTAGTGACGGTGAGCCACGCGGGCATGAATGAGCTCAACGTATCGTGAATCCAGGATGTCAATGAAGCAAAATCAAACATAACTGTGTTTTTTCTTATATGTCGTTGCTAAAGATGTAATTACTTCTGATTTATTATCTATCCATATCGGGGACGATATAGTCGAGAGATCCTCCGATCGTGATAAGGTCGGCAATTTTGTTGCCTCTGGTGATATGGTCGACCACAGCTGCTGCCGGCAGACACGGAGGAACGATTTTGAGTCGATAGGGATTAGTAGTTCCGTTGCTTTCGAGATAGATACCGAATGTACCGCGGCATCCTTCAACGGTTCTGAACCAGTGTCCTACAGGCAGTTTGAGTACTTTAGGCACTTTGACGCAGACTTCTCCATCGGGAATGTTGTCGATAAGCTGCTCAATGATTTTCGCACTCTGGACTATTTCGTCCATACGAACTTTGAAGCGAGCCATCGAGTCGCCTTCTGTGCGGACAACCTGTTCGAAATCGAGTTCGGAGTAGATACTGTACGGTGCTGTCTTTCTAACATCGCATGCCCATCCAGATGCACGTCCGGAAGGTCCGGTTACAGACCAGGCAATAGCGTCGTCATGAGAAAGATATCCTACGCCGACCATGCGATTCTGTGTTATCACGTTGCCGGTGAATATTTTATCGTATTCCTTGAGGTTAGCGGGAAGAACGGCAAGTAGATCCTTGACATCCTTCACGAAATCCTTATCAATATCCTGCATGAGACCGCCGATGCATTCGTAGTTGAATGTCATTCTGGCTCCACATGTTTTGTCCATTATGTCGAGAATCTGTTCGCGAACTCGGAGGGTGTAGAAGAGCATGGTTGTTGCCCCGAGGTCCATACAGAATGTACCGATGAAGAGACAGTGTGAGGCGATACGCGAAAGTTCGTCCATAATGACTCTTATGACCTGCGCCCTGCGTGATATTTCGATTCCAGCGGCTTCTTCATAGGTCATGCAGAGGCAATGGTGGTAAGGGTGGGCAGAGAAATAGTCGAGACGATCCATGAAATGGAGTGTCTGGGGATACGTGAGGCTTTCGCTGATTTTTTCCACTCCTCTGTGGATATATCCCATGTAAACATCTATCTTTTTGATAGTTTCACCATCTACCGCTGTCCGGAAACGGAGTACGCCGTGAGTTGCGGGGTGCTGCGGTCCTATGTTAACGACGAAATCGTCGTTGGCAAACACTCTAACTTCCTGTTTCTCAACCTTTCCATCGGGTGTTTCCACATATGTGTCGGTGAAATCGGACTGACGTTCGTTTTCAGTAGAAACGGGATTCAATTCGGGATTAGCATCGTAATCTTTTCTAAATGGGAATCCTTTCCAGTCGATGCTGAGGAAAAGCCTTCTCATATCGGGATTGCCTATGAACACGATGCCGAAAAAGTCGTAGACCTCACGTTCGAAAATTCCGGCTATGGGCCAAAGGTCTGCAATAGAGTGCAGCATCGGGTTAACCCTGTCGTCAGTCGTGGCTTTTATAGCGATACGATTATGTTTTTCGGTGGACTCGAGGTAATACAGACATCCCATCTTTTCCACCCAGTCCATTCCGATGATAGTAACGAGGAAGTCGAAATGACACTCATCCCTAAGCGTTTTAGCGAGCTCATGAAGTCGGGCATCGGGAACGGAAACCGTCAGTACATCCGATGTATCGAACTCGGCTTCCGGGAACATTCCGGCAATTTTCTCCTGAATCTCTGTCATATAATTGATTGGTTTATGCGGATAATCTAAATAAAAAAGTTGAATCAGTCGTTAACTCCGGGAATTGGGTGAGCTTTAAGAAACTCTTCCTGCTTTTCCTTTCTGTTGACACCTCCGAAGAATCTTTCGACCTTGATTTTTCTGGAGAGCTGCATGATAGCGTAGATCATAGCTTCAGGTCGTGGCGGACATCCCGGCAGGTAAACATCGACGGGTATTATCTGATCGACTCCCATTACAACGTGGTAAGATTTTTTGAATGGTCCTCCCGAGACGGCGCAAGCTCCAGTCGCGATAACATATTTTGGTTCAGCGAGCTGGTCGTATAGACGTCGGAGCACCGGAGCCATTCGATGTACGATAGTTCCGGCAACCATTATAAAGTCGGCCTGTCTTGGCGAAGCTCTTGCCACTTCCCATCCGAACCGCGCCATGTCGAAGCGGGCGGCCCCGAGCGACACGAATTCAATGCCGCAACAACTGGTGGCGAAAGTGAGGGGCCAGATGGAGTTAGACCGCCCCCAGTTGATAAGTTTGTCGAATGTACCGACAACAACGTTAGTTCCGTTATTTTGGAGCTCTTTAACGAGCCCTTCGATGTATTCGTTGTCCTTCCAAGCCTCGTAAGGCATGCTTTTGGTGGTTATTTCCATTCGAGCGCTCCTTTCCGCCAGGCGTAAACGAGTCCCAGCACCAAAATGATGAAGAAGATAGCGATACTAAGTAGTCCTGCTCCCATGAATTCCTTCACCTTGACAGCCCAAGGGAATAGGAAAACACATTCGACATCGAACATAAGGAACAGGATAGCAAAAAGATAGTATCCGACGTGGAACTGCGCCATGCTTTCACCTCTTGTGGGGATTCCGCATTCGTAAGCCTCGCCTTTCTGCGGGTTGAATGATTTGGGTGAAATCAATCCTGCGAGCCACAAAGCCAAAGCAACCAATCCAATACCGGTCAAAGCGGCGGCAATGGCAAGGGTTGCGTTAGAAATTGATAATGATATCATGTCGATAAAACTTAGTTTTTATTTTCCATGGACAATCGGGCCATTCATAGAACTAACAGTCAACAACATAGCAAAAATGACGAAAGTCCGAGACGATAGAACCCGGTTTTCATGTTGCAAATATAAATAAAATTTCACAAAAAGTAAGAAACGGTATTAATTTTATTTGATAGGGCGAAGGCTGATTTTTTGAGCCTAAAATGTTAAATAAAGCTAAAAATGCATTTTTATTTTTAGCTCTTTTATTTGTGTGACTGCAAATTAGGGTGGGCAACTTTTAAGGTATAGGCCAAATTCGCAGATTACCGAGCCATTATGATATTAACTTTGCAACCGTAGAACAAACAACGTAAAAAAGGAGGGAAAAATGAAAAATTCAAAAATCGCAATTATCGCTTGCATCGTTTTGTCGTTTATCGGAGGATTATCGATCTCCAGGTATCGTGTAGCTGAAAAATCGAGGCTCGAATTAGGAACCGGTATCACGAGAAGCACTGAACTGATTACGGTACGTGACACCGTTTTTGTACATTCACCGATAGCCAAATCGGAAACCAAGGGAAGAGAGAAGATAATCGGTTTGCCATCGGAAGCCATAAGGGAGGATTCGGTCTCATCCGACAGCGTCGAAGTAACGTTGCCAACAGTTACAAAGAAATATTCGGGAGATGATTACGAGGCCTGGGTGAGCGGCATAGAGCCTCAGTTGGACAGTCTGATCATTTTCAGGACGACAGAGAAAGTGTTGACCACGGAAAAAATCATATCGTCAGACAAACGAGGATCAAATAATCGTTGGAGCGTGGGGGTTACTGTCGGGATAGGTTATAGGAGAGGCAAAATAGATCCGTACGCAGGTATCGGGGTGAGTTACAGGCTGTTTTAATTACGAGGCTACGAACAAAAAAAGAAGGAATATTGTTTGAATAATAAAGCAACTTAATGAAAAATAAGAAGATGAAAATAGTAGCAATCAATGGCAGCCCCCGTAAGGACGGCAACAGCGCCCGGATGCTTAAGAGCTGGGTAGAAGGAGTAAAAAGCGCTCATCCCGAGGCTGAGGTGGAATATGTGAATCTGTATTCGCTGAAATTCACAGGCTGCACAAGCTGTTTTTCATGTAAGAGAATCGGAGGCAAATATTACGGTCAATGCCCCATAAAAGATGATCTGCTGACGTTGATTCCAAAATTTTTCGAAGCAGATGCCGTAGCAATCGCCAGCCCGATTTATTTAGGGGAGCTTAACGCGCAGACACGCTGTTTGCTGGAACGAGTGTTATTCAGCCGAACAACCTATAGAATCAATCACGACAGCTTGAATCTACGTTCAATTCCTGTCACGATGATTTATACGATGAATTGCCCGGAAGAGTTTGCCACTCAAATAAATTATCCTATGCATTGGGATGAAGTAGAGCGTTACATTGGCAATACGTTCCGCCATCCGGTGACACGAGTATGCGCATACAATACCTATCAGTTCCGGAATTACGCTAATTATGAAATGGAGATGTTTACGGAGGAGGAAAAGCGAAAATACCGCGACACTCATTTCGAAAACGACTTAAAATCGGCATACGAAGCCGGCCGTTCAAGCATAGCGTCATAGCATGAAAGCAAATTATAAATCGCTGCAAATCAATCAATTTTATTATTCGGTTATTTTTTTGTAACTTTGCAGCGGTTTTCAGGAAACCACGAGTGGCAAAGCGTTGCCCCGTACACGCCGAAAATCGGCGGATCCGATGGAGAAAAATCTGTGACAGATATGTTTACGCTTCATTCGGATTTAAGTCTAACATTAATTATCAGCAATGAAGAAAACACTCTACCTGTTAGGGTTCTCCATTGCCCTTCTATTCTCAATCAACGCTTACACCGGGAAGGTGTACGAGCCGCGAACCGGTTCAAAAGCGCCGGAATTGAGAATTCCGTCAAGCGATTCAACCGAGTTGAAGCTATCGGATTACAGAGGCCGTTACGTTCTGCTATCTTTCTGGTCGTCGAGCGACGCGTCAAGCAGAATATGCGTAAAAGATTACGAGCAATCGTTGTCGTCTGTAGAAGAAGGGAAGTTGAAAATTGTGTCTATGAATTTCGACCGAAGCGCGACCTTGTTTCGTGAAATCGTACGAATAGACAATATGAACGAGGAGACCCAATATCATGTGGAAGACAGCGAGGCATCAGACATCATCAGAGCTTTCGATCTGTCGGACGGATTCAAATCATTTTTAATCGACCGTGAAGGTCGCATCGTAGCAGTGAATCCGAGTATAACAGCAATCAACGAGCTGTTATTCGTCTAATAAATGAGAGAGTGCGGCAATCAATTTGCCACACCCTTTTTTCTTTTTATATGGGTCGGAACATTGTGAATCAACCAATAAAAATGTCGGAAAAACTTACATTTTCCCGACAATATCTGAAATATTTCCCTTTTTAGGGATAGGATAATCTTATTTTAGAAGGTCTTTAACTGCTTCGTTGGGAACCATCTGTTCCTGGAAAGTATAAGCTCCTGTTTTAGGAGATTTCACACAACGTATCACTTTGCTGTAAGTACGTCCTTCACCTTTCTGAAGCGATGCAACTGTTTTCTTTGCCATGGGTCAGTGATGTTTATTTAATTTCTTTGTGTACTGTAACTTTCTTCAGAATCGGATTGTATTTTTTCAATTCGAGACGTTCAGTAGTGTTCTTGCGGTTTTTGGTAGTAATATATCTTGATGTACCGGGCATTCCGCTTGCCTTATGCTCCGTGCATTCGAGTATAACCTGCACGCGATTACCTTTAGCTTTCTTTGCCATCTTGTTATACTTCTAAATATTTGATTTCAGTGAGATATCCTTGCTTAGCAGCGTCTCTGATAGCGGCGTTAAGACCTTTTTTGTTGATAGTTCTAAGTCCGGCAGCGGAAATAGTGAGTGTGATCCACATCTGCTCTTCGGGCCAGAAGAATTTTTTGTTAAACAGATTGACGTTGAATCTGCGTTTAGTGCGGCGCTTAGAGTGCGACACATTATTGCCGACCATAGCTTTCTTGCCTGTGATTTGACAAATCTTTGACATGGCTTTAATTATTATAATTGTCCTGTTAATATTTTAACGCAATCGTCAAGAAGCCTTATCCGGAGCCTCATATCACGGCTAATCGCATCAATTTTAGCCGCTTTTACAGCGGAGCGCTTCAAAACAGAGTGCAAAGTAAGTAAAAATTTACGGAACGTGCAAATTTATTTTAAAAACAGTTTTGTTTTTTTACAGCATCAATCAAGTGGGCCGGCTTTGAGTTGTCATCCGTTTTTACTCCAGGTAATTTCGGGGTGGGACGCAGTGACGTTAAGATAACGTGCGAGGGCGAAGAGATAGTCGCTCAATCGATTGACAAACACGAGAATCAGGGGTGATACCGGTTGGTCGATAGCAAGAAAGGCAATATTGCGTTCAGCTCTCCGGCAGACAGCCCGCGCAATCTGAGCATGCGAAGACGCTACTGTCCCTCCAGGCAGGATGAAATTATGGAGGGGAGGGAGATTTCCATCAATTCTATCGATAGCTCTTTCCAGAATCTCGATCTGCCGTTGCGTTACTCCTGCAGGTATATCTGCCTGACTATCGGGAAGCGTAGCCAATGCGGCTCCAATATCGAACAATCTATGTTGCAAGGCAATCAGTTCGTCATGAATCATGGTGTCAGCCGGAGCCATTAATGCGGCAATCAATCCGATATAAGAATTGAGTTCATCCACATCGCCATAAGCCTGTATGCGCTTGTCGGCCTTTGATATTCGATGTCCTCCGACGAGCGATGTCGTCCCTTTGTCGCCGGTGGCAGTATATAAAACGCTTTTTTTCATCGCAATGAATGAAAATGAAATTAAATCAAAAAAAATGCCGGAACAGTCCGACTCTTCCTTGCCTCAGGCACCGCCAAGCGCCTTGTCCTCTTAGAAATAGTCCTCATGTTCCGGCAGAATGCCGAAAAGTAAAATTATTCCTTGGGACTTGAGTAGAAATTGGCGGTTTACGGACTTAGGAATATGAGCGGAGCTCTTTAGTTCAATAAGTAAATTATATCGTCCTCTATCGGGAAACTCTTTTCCGCCGGCGACCACAAAATCGACGGCAGACAAGAGATAATATATACCGTGATTTCAGTTGAATGCAAATATACATTATATTTTGTAATTAGACTAACAAACTGGTGATTTTTAACGTTTTTAACCAAGCGAAAAATATAAAGTCAAGGCAAAGCAATGGTCAATCCATCGCACAAGGAGTAGGGAATTGCGAGTAATTGGCAAGGAGCTATGGGCGGCCAATTACTAAAAATGGTTAATAAGGAAATTTTTCTTTATTTGTATATCAAAGCGGCCTATAAATTTTGTATCTTTGCATAGTAAAACGGTTAGAAATGAAATGGCCGTTTTCCATAAGATGAGTAACAACATTTTATTTAATAACTCAATAAACATTCTATGAGCACAATTGATTTAACAAAGTATGGCATCACCGGAGCGAAAGTGATCCATAACCCGAGCTGGGATCAGCTGTTCATCGACGAGACCAACCCCGAACTTCAGGGCTACGAAAAAGGTCAGAACACGGAATTAGGCGCAGTGAACGTTATGACCGGTATTTATACGGGCCGTTCTCCCAAAGATAAATTTTTCGTAATGGACGACACTTCAAAAGACACAATCTGGTGGACATCCGACGAATATAAGAACGACAACAAGCCTATCACAGAGAAGACCTGGAACGTACTTAAGGAAATAGCCGACAAGGAACTGAGCGACAAGACTCTTTATGTAGTAGATGCATTCTGCGGCACCAATCCTGACACACGCCTGAGCGTACGCTTCATCATGGAAGTGGCTTGGCAGGCTCACTTCGTAACGAACATGTTCATCCGTCCTACAGAAGAAGAGCTGAAAGAATTCACTCCTGACTTCGTAGTGATGAACGCTTCGAAAGCGAAAGTAGAAAACTGGAAAGAACTCGGCTTGAACTCTGAAACATGCGTAGCTTTCAATCTGACAGAACGCATGCAGCTGATTATCAACACATGGTACGGCGGCGAAATGAAGAAGGGTATGTTCTCTATCATGAACTACTACAATCCCCGTCGCGGTATCGCTTCGATGCACTGCTCTGCCAACACAGACATGAACGGTGAAAACACAGCTATCTTCTTCGGCCTGTCAGGTACAGGTAAGACCACCCTTTCCACCGACCCGAAACGTCTGCTCATCGGCGACGACGAACACGGCTGGGACGACAACGGTGTGTTCAACTATGAAGGCGGCTGCTATGCGAAAGTAATCAACCTCGACAAGGAAAGCGAACCGGATATCTACAACGCTATCAAGCGCGATGCTCTTCTTGAAAACGTGACAGTAGACAAGGACGGCAAGATCGACTTCAACGATAAGAGCGTGACTGAAAACACTCGCGTAAGCTATCCGATCAACCACATCAAAAATATAGTACTTCCTTCACGCGGACCAGCTGCAAAGAACGTGATCTTCCTTTCGGCAGACGCTTACGGCGTACTTCCTCCCGTTTCGATCCTCGATCCCGAACAGACTAAATATTACTTCCTGAGCGGATATACCTCGAAACTTGCAGGAACAGAACGTGGTATCACCGAACCGACTCCGACCTTCTCGGCTTGCTTCGGCGCAGCATTCCTTTCGCTCCATCCGACGAAATATGCCGAAGAACTCGTGAAGCGCATGCAGGAGAGCGGCGCTAAGGCTTACTTAGTCAACACCGGCTGGAACGGTACAGGCAAACGCATCTCTATCAAGGATACACGCGGTATCATCGACGCTATCCTCGACGGCGCTATCCTGAAAGCTCCGACGAAAAAACTTCCTATCTTCGATTTCACTATCCCGACCGAACTGGAAGGTGTAGATCCGAAGATCCTCGACCCGCGCGATACATACGCAAATGCAGAGGAATGGAACACGAAAGCCACTCAGCTTGCAGAGAAGTTCATCAATAACTTCAAGAAGTTCGAGAACAATCCCGCAGGTAAGGCTCTCGTAGCAGCAGGTCCGAAACTCTAATCCCGGAAATGATTCTTAAATCCGATAAATCGACCTCACGCTTCACGGCGTGGGGTCGTGTTTTTGCTATTCCCGCATTATTATTCACGTGGATAAACACATGGGGTTGCGAAAGGAACAATGAACAAGAACCTCAAAATATGGAAACATTACCAAAAATAGAGATCAGCGCCAACGGCAGAACATTTACAATGACACCGTGTGAAAACAGTTCGGCTTCCGCATTAGTGGAAAAGCTCGAAAAGGGGTCGTTAAAAATAGAGATGGAAGATTACGCGGGTATGGAAAAGGTGGGAACATTGCCTTTTTCACTTCCCCAGAACAATCGCCAGATTCAGACGAATGCGGGCGATGTGATTCTTTATTTAGGCAATCATTTCGTAATATACTACGGAACGAACTCATGGTCTCTCACCCACTTAGGCAAGATAGATGGAGCGACAAGAGAACAATTGCTTGAAACTTTCGGCACTGGATCGGTGAACATCACATTGTCTTTAAAAAAGGGAAATAGGCCTATAACAGAATTTCATAACCTCCAGGAATTGCTAAAAAAGACCGCTCGGTAAGAAGGTCAGATGAGCGCAAGCCATAGGGTGGCGAAGTGTTGGGAAAGATAGAGGATCTGACGAGATTCCGCACTTAGGGTGGCAATATGCAACCGAAGAAGTACCGAATCGTCACATGTGGGGCTGAAAGAGAAAGCGTTGTAACCTACTGATCGGCGTTTGGACTAATATTTGAACTCCTTCTTCAGCGATTTTTTTGATTGCGAGGATGGTGGAGGAGAATTTCCGTGCGTAGCCGGGTGCGGTCGATGTGGAGGTATATTTCAGTCGTGGCAATGCTTTCATGTCCGAGCATCTGTTGAATAGCTCTGAGATTGGCTCCTCCTTCAAGCAGATGGGTGGCGAAGGAATGTCGCAACGTATGAGGTGAGATGATTTTCTTGATTCCTGCATCACGCGCAAGGTTCTTCACAATAGTGAAAATCATCTGTCGCGTGAGTTGCGAACCCCTTCGGTTTAGAAACAGATAGGCTTCTTGACCCGGTTTAATATCCAAAGAGGCTCGTTCTTCAAGATAATCGCAAATTGTCTGAAGAGCGACGTCAGACATAGGCACAATTCTTTCCTTACTACCTTTTCCTTTTACAACGACAAAACCTTCGTCGAAATAGACTTTACCGATTTCCAGTTCCGTGAGTTCGGAAACACGTAATCCACAGCCATATAGCGTTTCAATTATCGCACGGTTTCTCACCGCTTCATTTTTAGAATAATCTATAGCGGCAATCATAGCATCTATTTCGTCGACAGTCAGAACCTCGGGGAGATGCTTGCCCATACGTGGTGCTTCCAGAAGAAGAGCGGGGCTTACATCCAGATAATTTTCTGTTACGAGGAATCGGAAGAAAGTCTTCACTCCAGAGATAATTCGTGCCTGTGAGCGCAATCCGATTCCCATATCATGAAGAGTCATTATAAATTCTCGGAGATCGTCGAGAGTGGCGTTTCTCAGTGAGATTTCCTTGTCAGCGAGATAGGACATCAGCTTACGCACATCGGCTATATAACTTTCACGAGTATTGTCGGAAAGCCCTCTTTCGAGCATAATGTAAGCTTCGAAAGAATCCATAATTTTGTTTATGTCGAAAATATCTCTCATATAGACAATTCAAAATCCTGCCGGGGAAGAGAAGGCAGATTAAAGGCTACAGACATGCGGTTGCCGAGGAACATCATTCCATATCCTTTTTTGTCGAGTAATTCAGCCATCCGGTGGAGGGAAAGTCGAGATTGACGACTATCAAGCCAGATCACTATTTCTTCGGGAATGGCAGCGGCACATACTTCGGGCGAGACAATACGCAAACTATAATCGTTTTTGTTCACGTAGCCGGATTTGGCAAGGGCAACCGTATGGGATAACGCACTATCAAGGGAATCATTTATGACCTCCCGGGGGGAACAATGAAGAATGATTCTATAGAGACGTTTTAAGTCCTTTCCCACTGTTCGGGGACTATCGGGCATAGTTTTGTCCAATTCTTCGTATGCATAATACGAATAGGGCTGGAAAAGGACTTCTCGAATAAAGCGGAAGGCGAATGGAGAATGGACTCCGAATCCCTTAGAGCTGAAAAATCTTTTAAGAGGGGCAAACGGATCAGACAGCATCCTCATCGTTTAAATCATCTTTGCGCTGAGGGCGGACAATCCATAAGGCAAAGGCCCCTGCAAGAGCTATATATATAAGCAGAATGCTTACATAAGCCAGAGTCGTAGTATTTTTTATTGAATCGGGATCGAACACCATCTCAACAGTGTGCTTGCCTGCCGGAATCGGGATAGCTCTAAGCACATAGTTGACCCGAGCTATATCAACGGGCTGACCGTCGACCGTAGCTTTCCAACCCCAAGGGAAATAAATCTCGGAGAACACTGCAATTCCCCCGTTTTTGGTTTCAGCATAGTAAGTCAACTTGTCAGGGGCATAGGTTGTTTCGAAAATAGTGTCACCTGGAGCTTTTGCCGTTTTTTCACCTAAAACGCCGTGGAAAGTTTCATCAACTACAGCAGTAGTGGCGGGATTTATTTCAGACAGAGCCGCCATTTCTGCATCGGCTCCCTTTACATATTTAAGGGTGTCGATGAACCAAGCGTTTCCGAGTGCATCTGTATTAAGCGAGGGTTGTCCCTTAGAATCGATGATATACTTAGCGTTGAGCATATTGAGGACGTTAGAGTCGGCTTCGGCCGGATTTCCTTCGAGGAAATGAATCAAATGACGGTCGATTAGATCCTGATAGCTGGTAAGTTTTGCTGCGTGGTATCCTCCGACTGCTTTATGCCAATAAGAAGGATTGGGAAGCATAAAACGCGGAATATCCATAACGCGGTAGTTCATGGCCGTATCCTGAAGAATCAGCTTGTCCCAAGGCGACTGCTCGAACTGGTCGGGCATGTCGAGCGATTTTGCCACAAAGCTGTCGGAATCAAGATAGCGTTTGTTCACGCCGAACATGTCGATTACAATAATCACTCCCAGCGCACCTGCTGCAACAGCGACACCGATTTTTTGCCTGAAATATAGCAGGAGAAAACCTGCTCCGGCCGCAACGATGAGGAAGCTGCGGAGAGCATCGGAACGAATCATTCCGTAACGCACATTTTCTATAGCTGTGTAAATAGCCGGATTGTTGAGACTCATCTGACGAATGACATTCTGATCCGCACCCATGGCCTGAAGATACTGAGCTATCTGGGCATCCATCATGCGGTCGCTGTCAGTTATCACCGATCCATAGAGACCGGGGAAAACAAGACCGATCAGACAAAGCCCCATTGAAATGCCGAATCCCCAATAAAGCGGTTTCTTGTATTTACGCAAGGAATCTTTATCAGTAAGCAGCTTTTGTAAAGCCAGAGCAGCCATAAGAGGCATCGTGAACTCCGCAATAACGAGTATGCTTTCGGGTGTGCGGAATTTATTGTACATGGGCATGTAATCGATCATAAGATCCGTCAACCACATACAGTTTCGCCCTAAAGCAAGCAGTATGGAAATGATCGTCAGTGCGATAAGAGTCCATTTGAAAGGTCCTTTCACGACCCCACATCCTACAAGAAAAAGGGCAACTATGAGCGCGCCGACATAGACGGGGCCATTAGTACCCTCGGGCTCGCCGAAATACTGACTGACATTGTTGAGATACCATGATTCGGCCTGTCCCAGCGTGCCGTTATCTATCATTTTCTGAACTTCCTGAAGGTCGGCTAAGGAAAGTTGTTTCATCTGCCCTTTTTCAGGCTTAACAGATGCTCCTCCCTTTACATTCGGTATCAGGAGCGTAAATGATTCTCCGGTGCCGTAGCTATATTGCGTGATATAATCCTTGTTGAGACCTCCGTCGGTTTCGTTCTGTTGAGACTCGGATGAGAGCCGCGAGTGTCCACCGCGCATTGTTTCCTTAGAATACTCATAGGTATTGTAAAGGCTCGGGCTGTTTGCCCCGACTGCCAAAACGGCACCGACAAGAAGACAACCTGTGGCTTTGGCCCACTGTAGGAGTTGTTTTTGATTCAAGCAGATGAAGAAATAGGCTACGACAAAGCCTACAATCACGAAGAGGAAATAATAGGTCATCTGGACATGATTGCTTGAAATCTGCATCATAGCGAAAAACGCAGCCAACGCCGCTCCGGCAAGATAGCGACCACGATATGCGAGGATTATACCGGCTATCGTAGGCGGTATGTAAGTGAGCGTGAGGAATTTCCAGATATGTCCAGCTCCGATAATTATAATGAAATAGGAAGAAAAGCCATAAGCAATGGCTCCGAGAAGAGCTACATACCATCTCATTTTCATCGTGATAAGCAGAATGAAGAAGCCTATCATCATCATAGCCAACAAGTTGGCCGGCGTTGGCAAGCCAAGCCCCATAGCTTTGTTGAACCACGTGAAAAGAGTGTCGGAAGGATAAGAGGGTGAGATCTGGAACGTGGGCATCCCACCGAACAAAGAGTTGGTCCAACGAGGTGTCTGCCCTGTAGCTTCTTTATATATCTGCGATTCGTGTCCGATAGCGGCTCCTTGCATTGTGTCATACTGGCGTAATTCGTTTCCTTGAATGGCGTCCGGGTAGAAATAAATCAACGAAAGGAGTGCAATTACAGCCAGTGATATGATGGAGCCAAGTACAGCGGGCCTCCTCAAAAAATTCTTAAGAGTTTCTTTATTCATTTCGGGGACGTTTGTAGAAATTTTCTTCAAAACTACAAAATTAAAGCTACAGGACAAAACATTATGCAGTTATTTAGTAATTTTGTCTTCAGAGACACGAAAGTTAAGAATGCAGTTAATTCCGTTAAGAATAATACGTTATTCCGATAAACATTCCATTCTATCGGCTTATACCCGTGATAGCGGCAGATTGGCATTCCTGATACCGGAAGGGAGCGGGAAAGGGATAGCCCGTCGCAGAGCGATGTTTCAGCCTCTTTTCCCGATTGAGGGAGTGGTGGAGACTATTCCGGGGAGAGAATTCGGACGTATAAAAGAACCTCGCCCTATTTTTGCCGCTTATAGTCTGATTACCAACCCCGTCAAACAGACTTTGGCTCTCTTTCTGTCGGAGGTTTTATCATCTCTCCTCCGGCATCCCGAACCCGATCACCGTCTGTTTGATTTTATGGTTGAGTCTATCAAACTTCTTGAAGTTCTTCCAACGGATAGAATAGGCAATTTCCACATAATGTTCTTATATCGTCTGGCAGATTTCTTCGGAATCGCACCCGATACCGGTTCATATTCAACAGGCGATATATTCGATATGAAAGATGCTATATTCAGAAAGACGGCTCCTCTTCACTCCGACTATCTGCCTGCTGAGAGTGCGTCACTTCTGACTCAGCTCGAGCGTTTGGGATATCGTACGATGCATCTCCTCAAACTGAGCCGTGGGCAGAGATATGAAATTCTCGAGTCGATAATCCGTTATTACGAGCTTCACGATTTTCCCATCCATCCTTTGAAATCGCTGCCCGTGCTCGCTTCTTTGTTTTAAGTGTGTTAACGTCAGAAAGCCAATTCGTCGGCTTTGCGTTGGGTTTTCTGTCGTTCTATCGCACGCGGATCGCCTTCATTGGTATAATAGCCTTTTTCATAAGAGAATCCGTCGATAAAGTCACGCAACGAGCCGGACCTGGTTGTGTGTTCGTGATAGAGTTGTTCGTAATCACGCGTATAATCTGCCGGGGGGACAACGTTTGTATCGAAATTCAATTCTCGATAATTAGAATCGGTGAAGTTTCCGTAAAGCCAGATATAGTGATCAACCGCGCCTGTATTTTTCGTAGTGTTGTATGTCAAGTGGATCTTACCGGTCTTTTTGGGAAGCACGACAATAGGAAGATCATCGCCGGGGATGATACATCCACATGTAGTCTGTATTTCCTGAATCACCAACGGTTCGTCGGAAGTATTTTCGATTTCGTATGTGATAGGCATGAGTTCCCCCTGGACGACGGGATAATAATGACGCACCGGATCAACAATCTCAACCGCAGCGGGTCTCAGTTCCTTGTCACAAGACACGAAACAGAACAAAGCTGCCGACAAGGGCAATAAAAAATAGTTTCTTATAGTAGTCTTCATTAGGTCAAACAGACTGAACATTAAAAAGCTTCAATTTCTTCTACGGACATCGAGCGGACTTCCTTGTCTTTAGCCAGCGTCAAGGTCAATGTACCGACTCCGGGGGGAACATTAAAATCGACATACGTATGCCCTACCTTCTCGCCTGATTGTTCAGGCACTATCGAACCCAAAACGTTGCCTCCCGAAAGAAGATTGATCCGTTTTGGCAATCCTACCTTAAACGCAGGATTAGTCACCAACCAGACTCTTATCGTACGGGCTCCGACAGGTGGTATGCCTATACTCCATTTTTCATCCGGCGAGTTGATGAGTATACCGTTATGGTAATTGGAGGGCATGCCGAGAAGGCCGTCGGTCAGGACGGTTATATCATTGTAATCGGGATCAAGGGCATTCAGAGCCTGAAGTCTTACACCCTTAAGTTTATTACCCTTGCTTTTGGATGCTTCTTCGGCAATGCGGCGGTAATCCTTTGCATAGGAATCCAAAGTCCAACAAGTTTCACTGTAGACATGAATGTCATCGTCCGATTCAAGCATTAACAGATTTTCAAGATGAGGTTCATAGCCTGTTATATCACCGCTTTTCCTCATCATTTCGAGTCTTGTCAGTTCAAGTGCATTGTAAAGAGTGCGAAGTTCCTCCTTTTCCTCACCGGAGGCCTGTTCTTTTTTTGCAGCCAAAGCATCGTGGAAAGCGATGAACTTATCAGCCGGCAGATAGGTTTCTAAAGCTACCGAGATGCCCTGATAAAGAGGTAGTTCCTTGCCCTTTTGTTCTACAAAATCTTCCTGATCTATCATAAAATCGCTTATGATGTCGCCGGCTGTGGGATAGAGTTCTTTTGCTTTCTGTCGAAGAATAGAACGCCAATCGGCATCGGGATTTTCCATCAGTGAGGCAAGAACTATGGTTTTAAGACGGCTTAGAGAGCTGTAGTCTGTTCCGCTTCCGTTAAGGAATATTCCTTGAACACCAATATCCTTATATAGTTTCAACCGACGTTGCATAGGTCCGAAAACGGGATAGGGAGTAAAATAATCATCAAAATTATTAACATAATCCCATACATAAATCCTGTCCGTTTTACCCGACCATTCTTTCAGAAGATTTTCAAATTCATGCTCGCTCTTGGTTTCCACTGATGCGAGCGGGAAGTCAATGGCACTTATGAGGACTCCTGCATTTTCAGGCAGACTGTCTGCAGGAATACTTTTTGTACTTGCGTAATAGGAAGTAAAGAAGATATGATTCGGGAACCGATGGGCAAGACGCTTAATCAGATGCAGCACTGCCGGCGAAGCGTCTTTGGGGGTATTACCGGCCGCAACGCATTTGGCACATAGACAAACAACATGATTGTCGTTAGGAAGAATGGCAAAACGCGCTTTCGAATTTATGCCGTAGCTCTGATCTATATAGTCTTCGATATATTCATACAGTTCGTTGGAACTGAAGCAATATTGCTCTTTATGAATCACTCCGCCACTGCGCGAATAGACTGTTTGCGACACTTTCTCCGGTAAAATCTGACCGAGATTATGACCCCATACACCCCACTCTTTGTCAAGGTTGTGGAGACATAGTTCTTCGTATTCGTCAGTCCCGTGTTCGGGTAGATAGATTTCACGATACTCAAAAGCACTGTTCGAATTATCGGCGAGCACTTTTCCGGTACAGCTCCATGCAACTGAAGCCATCGCAATCGCTCCCAAATAAAACAAGCATTTATTTAACATAAATCTCTCCTTTTTCTTTCGTCTTTATCAGAATGCCACATGTAACTGTCCTGTGAGCACATAAATATTTCTATAGGCTCTGAGCACAGTTCCGTCAGGAGCTCTCAAAGGATTGTAGAACGTATTCCATACGCCACTCAGACCGAAGTACATGTTTTTAGTTAGCAGATATTGGAAGTCGAATCCAACGGAAACGTTGGTCTTGGCAGTATTGCTTAATACCGTCTGATCATAGAAAGTAAGTTCGGGGAAAGATCCGAAGCTTCCCATAAGACCAACCGACGATATATTATCTTCGTTAATAAACAGTTTTCCTTTCCATCCTACATTATAGAATAGATTTTTTCGCAAGAGACTAAGATCGACATTTACAGAAGTGCGAACCCTATCCCATGCCTTTTCGATCGAAGGAGTGAGTATGAAGAGATTGTATTCCTTGTTTTCTTCAGTGACAGCGTCTTCTCCGGCGAAAAAGAAAGTTGTGGGAGGAGTTCGGCGATATCCTGCTTTCAGTCCCGGCGTCCAACCGTTACCTGCATAATAATTCACTCCGATATTTCCTCCGAACTTATTGAAATATTGATTTGACCATGATCCGCTTATCATACCCGACCAACGGTAGTTGAACGTATGATCCCACTGCGCGTTGAGCTCAATTCCCACTCCTCCGCTGTTCCAGTAATTGTCCTCGATATAGCCATCGATACCTTTATAATTAGCTCCGAATGAGTAAGTATTGTTAGGTGTCAAACGACTGTAAGTAACGTTAGCTATTGAGTACATGTGGGCTACAGATCCCAGCCCCAGGCTTCGAGTGTCGTATGCAGCATAAGTATAGCTTGCGTCCACTCTATTACGATAGCCTCGGAAGCGCAAATAACGCATGTGCTGATACCATTCCCCCTGTTCGGCATTGCTTGGATTGTAGTTCTTCGACTGATATTCATAAGCCTTCTCGTATTGATGCAACTGCTCGTATGCCAAGCCTTTGCAATACAAAAGCTCAGTATTTCGAGGATTCTGCACCAATGCGGTATCGATCATTTCGAGTGCAATTTCCGGCATGTGATCTTTCAGCAACTCCTGAACCCAGTCGAGGGTAACTCCCTGGAATGCTGTAGACAATTGTGAGTTCAGGAAAGGATTTCCGTCTTCCCTCGGTTTGAGTAATGCGAGAGCTTCCGCCATCTTGCCCTGCTGTTGGAGTGCGACGGCTTTTTTCACAATGAAATACGGATTGTCCGGAAATGCCTGATATCCCATATCGGCATAGAGCCAGAAAAGTTTATCTTTCAATAACGTCTGACTCATATTGATACAAGCTCTGAGAGCGGTTTCGCTTTCTGGAATGACACTAAGGAGGGCTTCGGCTTCATTGAGTGCTTCCTCATAACGCTCGGTTTCGATAAGCCCTTTAATACGGACTGCAGCTATATCTTCATAAGCCGAAGCAAATCTTTCTCTGTCGGAAGGCATCTGCTCCGAAGCGTAATTATAGATTTCACGCGCTTCAGTCATATTGCCCAACTTCCCAAGAATAGTGATCTGTCGCGATATTGCCGCCGGCCATTCCGGTGCCTCCGGTGTGATAATTTCAAGAGCCCGACGAAGATGTATCAGAGCGTCGTTCCATTGTTCCGTCTCCATTTCCTTACCGGAAAGTTTCAACATCAGCTGCGCATATTCCTCTTTTAACTCCTCATTGTCGGGATTCGTGGTATAAAGTTGCTGGAGTAATCTCATCTGACTTGCTTCGTTTCCGAAACGTTTCTCCAGAGCATATTCTTTAAGCAACAGTTCCGTCGTCACCCCATATATTTTCATCGATTCGGTGAGATAATATTTGGCGTCGTCGTAATAGCCGCGAGTGAGTGACGTGTTTAACAGATATGCAAGAGCCTCACGGTTATGAGTGCGGGCATACAGTCGTCCGTTAGCCTCGTATGGATCTCGTATACGGTCGTCGTTAGCTACCTCTTCAAGCACGTTGTTATATAGCGTACCCGAAACGCGGTTTTCCCGCAGAAAATTAAGTGCACGCACATATTCCCCCATATGGGTAAGTATACCGGAACCGAGACGAACAAGATCAGAATTATAAGGGAACTGCCTCAAAGCCATATTTACGGTTCCGAAAGCTCTTTCGTTCTCTCCAAGAAACCTGTAAATATCAATTAGCTTGAGATAATAATCCATATTAGTAGGATCAAGTTCGATATAATGTTCAAGGTTGGCTGCAGTTTCACGGGGAGTTGTGGTCTGCACCATGTGGTTCCAGTTCTGACGGTTTCTCACGCTCTGGTCACGTTGAACTACAGTATCATTAGGGAAAATACGAGCCAGACGATCGAGAGCCTGATCGGCTTCAGTGGTATTACCCATCTGATTATACAAGTAGATCTTTCTTCGCCATAGATCCCTGTCGTACGGTTCAAATTCAAGCAACTCGTTAACATAACATATTGCGCTTGAATAACGTCCTGCATCTTCTTCGACATCTACCATCAGACGCCTTGCCAAAAAATGCTGGTCGTTTTCCTGGAGAGCTTTTACGAGATTGTAACGGGCATTGTGAAGATCTCCCTGGGCATAGTAATAATATCTTCCGTTCAGATAACGCAAGTCGGGATCTTCGGGATAGAGTGCCAAGCCTTCATCAATTTCCCTTTTGGCTGCCTCCCAGGAATTTGCATCGGCAAAGTTCTGGGCTCTACCGGCATAGTAACGCGATGTATGCACTTCCTTCCCTTTCTTCTGTGCCTGAGTCGGGAACGAACATACTAAAAAAGCCGACAAAAGAAGAAGAGCCGACACTCCTAAGGAAAATATACCCTTATGCTGTTGCTTTGTCTTGATTTTCATTTTTTTCTTCAGTTTTTGTCTTTCTCCAACCTTTACGCTTGATATGTGTCCAGATTGCACGGCTGTTACGCAGGTAATTCCAGTAGCCGATAATAGAAAACACTGTTACGAACGGATGGAATATAAAAGCTTCGGTAGCACCCGCAAAAGCGAGCTTTATATAACTCCAGATGGTGTTTTTCCACTTCACCACCTTCATAGAATAGTCGAAAACAAGCACAAGGAACGTGAGCGATACGGAAAAGAAATAGATCATACCGAATATTACGAATGCAGTATTCCAATTCACCGCTCCAACGAGAACCAGCCACACCATGAAACCGAAACCGACGATTTCGATTATAGGTGCCAGAAACTCGAAAAAGAAAACGTAAGGCAACGTGAAATAGCCTACAGGGCCGTAATGTGGATTGAAGAATAGTTTTTTATGGTCGGAAACCACCTCGCAAAGTCCACGCGCCCAGCGCACTCGCTGACGGTAGAGCGTATGAAGCGAGAACGGCGCCTCCGTCCAACAGCTCACCCTCGGCAATTGGGCAAGACGATATTTCTGCCCGGTATTGTGCATATATGTCACCATACGAAGAAGCAAGTCCATATCTTCCGCAAGGCTCATCGGGTCGTACCCTCCTGACTTCACCACCACATCAGTGTCGAAAAGACCGAAACCACCTGAAATATTTGGGAGTGCGTTATGTGACGACCATCCCATCTTACCGATGAGGAACGAGCGCATGTACTCGAGTTGCTGATACATTGCCAATGGATTGTTCGGGACATTGGCCTCTATCATTCGTCCGTCCTCAATCACGCAGTTATTACCCATCAACATCGTAGCTCCTACTCCGATCACGGGCAGATGGCTGTTTACAACAATCCACATCATGCGGTAAAGAGCCATCGGTTCCACATAGCAGTCAACGTCTGTGCAGACGAAATACTTATTGTCGGTTATGTTTATACCGGCATTGGCTGCATCGGCCTTACGGCCACCGTGCTCCTTATCCACGACTATCAGGTTATGATAACGTTCATCGCGCGAACGGAGCACTCTTTTTATCGGTTTACAAGGCACTCTTCTGGTATCGATAAACGGTATTTCCTGCAAGTCATATTCTTCGATCAACAGCTCAAGTGTTTTGTCGGTACTGCCGTCGTTGACGACAATAACGTCGAAACGAGGATAATAAACCTTGAGCATCGCGTTTACGTTGTCGATAATGGTAACCTCCTCGTTAAAAGCCGGAGCTATGATCGATACGGCAGGTGTAAGTGGAGAACCTTTAAGAATATACCGTAGTGTATCATCATCGGGAATGTTGATGCGAATATTCCGCTGTGCACGCAGACTCATCACAGTCAGATAAAGTAATAGTAACATCGCTGTTATCGTGTAGAAAAACACGAGGTAAGAAAAGAAAAAGTATAGCGTTACCCACATATCTGTCTGAATCTGTTAAATTAAACCACAGTATAAAGATTTTCTCCGTACTCGAGCTTAAACGCATCGGATTTGCTCAGAGGAATTTCTTCTTTGGTTATATCGTTATGGAAGAACTCGAATAAAGGCCGGTCGGCAGCTGTAGCGGTTCTTTCCAGTTCATAATATTTGTCTCTACCCTCCTCTCCATAGTTCCAGAGGCACCTCAACGCTTCGTAACGCACTTTTGGGTCGCCGTTGTTGTGATAACTGTCGAGCAACGTGCCAAGACTGCGACCCGTGCCTAAACGAGTTAGAGAATGCATTATCGTTATCTTCGTGGCATCCGATTGAGTCAGGAGCACTTCGTTCATCAAATCCTCACCTTCGGCATATTTCAGATAACCCCATGTACGGGAAATCTCCTCAATTAACTGACTATCGCTATTGAGCTGAAACAGTTCTTCGAGTTCAGAACAATATTCTTTCTGGTTAAACTGACGCATCAACCGGATGAAAACACACTGAGTGGATGGATTTTTCTGTTTCAGTGCGAGAATTGCAAGATTTGGTATCTTTCGTCTGGCCGATTTACGCCGTTTGAGCACATAACCAAGCTGAATTTCATCATACAGACAACAATTATCGTCGAAGAACTCTGATTCGAAGTATTCAAGGTCCATGTTTGAACTCGACATAATCGAAGCATACATCGCAAGACGACGCACACGGTTGCGCTTCGAATTCATCAACTGGTTTGCCACCCATGGGTTGATGGGAAGCTTAAAGGCTCTGAGCATGTGGAGAGCTTCAGTTTTCAGCCTCATTTTATCCTTGTTGATGAGATATTCGAGAAACTCCTGAAGATTAAATATTCTCAGAAGAATTTGAAGGTTCTTGCGCCTGTTGAGCGACGCTTCCTCCGATATTCTCGCCCGATATATCAACCGGCTCATACAGAGTCTTTCGCGATAATCTTTCAGGATGTTTTTACCTTGCAAATCAGATTCTTTTAATTCAAGAGCCTGAAGTTCCTCCTGACGGTTCATGTTATTTTTAGTTTCAGGCGACAAGATAAACCTCACACCGTTGCCGAACCTCTCGTCCAGGCGTTTGTAAACCTTGTTGAGTCTTCTGTTTCTGAACCATTGATAAATAAGCCTGCCAAGTGTCCACAGTATAAGAATAATGCAGAAAGTCAGGCCTATCGCCGCTATCTGCACCACTGTGGAAAATTCGCGGAACTCTTCGAAGATATAAGTAACGTAATAAGTGAGCCATGTCACGAATACGTTCCAATAGTATGAAATAACGTTAATCGTGTTCATAGTTCACTTATCTTCCACTTATTATAAATTGTAATGTTTCGATAATCGGAGGCTTTATGCTAACAATAGAAAATAGCGGTTGTCGAAGCCAACACGCTATTTTCTATTGTAAAATCAAAGTTTTTTCAACCTGATGTATTTAATTAATATACAGGAGCCGCGGGTTGGGTCTGATCTTCTCCCTTCTTTTTCTGAAGCTGATTGTAGGGAGCAGCATTAAACCACCATCCTTCTTCGGGAGCATTATAGTCACCAGCCTGTTCTTCAACGATTTCGACTACACAATCCCAAGGATTCTTATCTTCTGTCTTCACTCCGTCAATATCATCGTAATAGAAAGCGTTGACATATAACGACGGTTCGTTATCAAGGAATTTGACAGTAGAGATATTCTCTTCAAGATAATTTCTGAGTCCTTGCTGGGCTTCTTTCATTGTCGAACCGAAAACATCAGCATTATAATAGTTCCAGACTTCGAAAGTTAGACCGTCACCAATTTCTTCTTTAAGATAATCGATCACCTTATCATTGATACCATCTGTAGTAACACGTATGCCATTTTCTTCAAATTCTACAGTAAGAGTAACAACTTGACCGTTAATTAACCAGCTTGTCACTTCCGGACCACCGTGAATCATATAACCGTCGAGATGCTGCTCAACTATTGCCATATCGTCGGCTGCTACATAATAGAGGTCTTTTACAGGAATGAATACTTCAACGTCAGTCACGGCGCGAACATGGATCGAGAGATGAGAAGCGAGATAATCCTGATGTTCTTCAACTTCGAGGTTAACTTCTACATGATCAGGAATCTCTGTTACACCCGGTACCTGAGGCTCGTCTTTTGGATCTTCAGGATTGCAAACTGTACCTTCGTCACAATCGGGACATTTCTCACCGTCATGTTTGTGATGCGGGCAGCGAGGACATGTTTCTTCCTGCTCTTGAGGTTCACCGGTCCAAACATCTTCATGAGGCCCTGCCGGAGTGATTTTCAAAATCCAATCATTATAGTCCCAGTCGTTCTGAGTATTTCCTCTTCCAGGATTACCATCTACATCGTTTTCCTTATGACCACAAGCGAAGTCGAAACAGATATAATAACTGCCGTCTACCTGAACCACGATATATTCATACCAATGGAGATTCTCATGACAATTGATGAACCAACGGAACTGTTTGCCTTTCATTTCTTCATAAGTTCCGTATTTCATATTCATCATCAGAGAAGTTTCATTTATTCTCGTCTGGCTACCGTTACTTTCTTGCTTTTGATAGTAATTGTTCAGGTGAGCTGAATTTGTAACTTCTTCATAATTCGCAGTTTCGCCACTTTTATCCGGCCAATAAGGACTACAATCAGCACCAGTGTTCCATGCTTCAAATTTATAAGAAGCCGATGGGTTGCCGCTAGATCCGGCACCTCCATAGGTACTCTGAGCAGAAATTACGTCCTGCAGGAAATAATTTTCCCATGGGAAAACGACATCTTCGCTTATGCGCGAACCGGTCACTTTTTCAGCTATAGCCGCAAGAACTTTATCTCGTTCCTCATCAGTTATATTAGTGAGATCATTCGCATTAAATTTATTCCAAGTCTCATTGTTGATAGATCCGTCGCCGGCATTTGTCAACGGAGTTACCAACAGCCCGTTTGAATAGGCGTTGACTTCAGTGCCTTTAACAAGATTAACAAATGGTGCACCTTCCGGAGAGGTCGGCTCATTGAGATAACCGCTTTCTGCAGTACAACTCGCCAGAACACCTGCCGTCATTGCTCCAAGAGCAAGAGCGGCCATTTTGAAATTCTTTTTCATAGCGTTTATTATCGTTTTGTTTATTTTTTATTATATTCACTTAATTATCAATTGGATAACTGAGGCCTGCATTTCAATATGCTTCAAATTGACTACAGATACTCAAAATCCAAATACAAAATTACAAAAATTTTCCGAAACAAGCAATTTTGCCGAAAAGTTCAAAAAACCGACACTCACTCCCGCTAACACCCCAAATCTATGTATAACAATACTTTAAATAGTTATCTTCATCAAAAGAGTCGCAGAAGTGTCTATTAATTAACATTATTTAACTTTATTGTCTTTTACACAGCGGAGGAATAAGGCAAATATCGAATCATAAAAAAAATTATTGCCTTGCACCAACCAATCTGTACCTTTCAAAATAGGGAAAGAGCACACAGAATCATTCTTCCAAATAACTCATTCTATGGCATTATTTAGAATTAGTATAAAATACGAGTTGTTTCTCGTTAATAATTAAAAAATTATCTTTAAGAACTTGACAACGGGGGTCGGAAAGTATTAACTTTGCAATCCCGATGAGAAAAACGAGAAAGAAAATAATCCCTTTGAAGAGCACGCAAATCACTGCAATAATCAGCGTGACACTTGTGTTATTGATTCTTGGAGTTGTAGCGATGCTCGGAATAGTGGCGCGAAGCGTGAGCCGCGACATCCGACAGCAATTGGGCTTCGTAGTGATAATGGACGACACTACAACACCGGAATCACTCCAGGCATTCGAAAAGAGGCTTGAAGCGATGCCTTCGGTGGAAAACGTAACATTTTCCTCAGCCGAAGAGGTGCTTAACAGGTGGCGTGAGATGACGACAGAAGAAGATGAAGACGACGCTCTGTTAGGTATCAATCCTTTCTCCCCCGAATTTGAGGTTTCAGTAAAAGAAGATTATTCTTCCGCCGAAAGCATTGAACGAATCACCTCGCCCTTGGAGAATGTAGCCGGGGTGGCGGAAATAGTAGTGCACAGCGACATAGCCCGTTCGGTAAACGAGACTATCCGGTCTATGACGATGTTGCTGCTCTTTGTGGCGGGGGGACTGTTGATAATTTCGTTTATTCTGATAAACAACACAATACGTCTCACTGTCTATTCAAAACGGTTTCTTATCCATACGATGAAATTAGTAGGTGCGACTGGTGGCTTTATCCGCCGTCCTTTTGTAGCGGCCAATCTCATCCAAGGAGCGATAGCAGCGGTAATAGCTTGTGCAATACTCACCGGCTCAATATTCTACTTAGAAACGGTGGATCCGGAAATACCTCGTTCAATAGGGTGGGAAAAGGCTGGAATAGTTTTCATAGGGCTTATTATTATCGGCACCGTGATATGCATGTTGGCAGGGATAGTTTCGGCTAACAAATATCTACGGGCTGATTACGACGATATGTTTTAAACTGAAAAAATTATGGCTAAAATAACGATAAAAAAATCACAGTCGCAAGAGAACAATGGACTTGAAAGAGAAAGCAAACAGGACCTTCCGCTGACGAGAATCAATTTCATACTCATGGGAGTAGCAGGTGCAATAATCGTATTAGGCTTTTTGTTGATGACCGGCGCTCCGGCAACTTCAGAAGCCTTCAACCCCGATATTTTCAGCACACGTCGCATTGTAGTGGGTCCCACCATAGCTTTTCTCGGTTTTCTTTTTATGGGATTTGCTATTATGTGGAAGTCGAACGACAGAAAAAACTCCGCTGGATCTTCTTCGGAAGAATAATCAAAACTGCATTTTAAGATTAAAATAGGGAATGGATTGGATTGACGCCCTGATTTTGGGCATTGTGCAGGGATTGGCCGAATATCTGCCTATAAGTTCGAGCGGCCATTTGGAAATATTCCGTCAGATTTTAGGTTTGGATCTTTCCGGTGCCGACGCATTGGAATTTGACATCATCCTTCATGCAGCTACAGTGTTAAGCACTATCGTCGTATTATGGCGGGAGTTCGTGCCGTTATGTACCTCGTTTTTCACTTGGAAACGTGACGACAATTTCTATTATGTTCTGAAAATTCTTGTTTCCTGCATTCCGATAGCAATCGTAGGCTTCTGCTTCAAGGACTTTGTAGACAGCTTTTTCGAAGGCAATCTCACAGTCGTGGGTATCTGTCTGTTAATTACAGCAGGCCTTCTCGTTTTCGCCTACTATTTCCGCACACGTCGCGAAACAGGCCTATCAAAGCCCTATTACAAGCAACATGGTATCAGTTGGTTAGATGCTATAATAATGGGTGTCGCCCAGTCGATAGCCGTACTTCCCGGTTTGAGCCGTAGCGGCACGACAATCGCTACCGGCATATCGTTGGGAGCGCGAAGAGAGAAAGTCGCCCAGTTTTCATTTTTCATGGTCATCATCCCAATCCTCGGCGAAACTTTGCTGAGCGTCAAGGATCTTTTAGCTGGAGAAGGAAGCGGCACCGTTCCTACCTTGTCGTTAGTTGTCGGATTTTTAGCATCATTCATAGTGGGTTGCGTAGCCTGCAAATGGATGTTGGAAATCGTAAAAAGAGGAAAACTCGTATGGTTCGCTTATTATTGCGTTGCTATCGGAATCGTTTGTCTTGTGTGGAACTCACTTTAAAGGAAGCAGATGGATTTTATCTCCGGTGAAATACTGAAAATTGACAAGCCGCTGGGGTGGACCTCGTTTGATGCCGTGAAACGTATTCGGGGCATTCTATCAAGACGAATGAAAATCAAAAAGTTGAAAGTAGGTCATGCCGGCACTCTCGACCCTCTGGCCACGGGAGTGATGATTATAGTGACGGGAAAAGCTACGAAACTGATAGAACAGCTTCAGTCAGGCGTTAAGGAATATGTAGCTACAATCCGTTTGGGTGCCACTACCCCATCCTTTGACTTAGAAACCGAGATCGACGCCACATATCCCACCGATCATATCACGCGTGAACTTGTAGAGAAAACTTTGGCGAATTTTGTCGGAACGATAGAACAGATACCTCCGAAATTCTCGGCCGTGAAAATCGACGGTAAAAGAGCCTATGAACTGGCAAGAAAAGGCAAAGAACCGGAGCTAAAGCCAAAAACGCTCGTTATTGACGAGATAGAGTTGTTGGATTTCAGCCCCGAGCAGATAACGATCGGGGTAACATGCAGCAAAGGAACTTATATCAGAGCTTTAGCCCGAGACATAGGCGCAGCGTTACAAAGCGGAGGTCATCTTACTGCTCTGCGGCGCACCAGAGTGGGAGACACGACAATCGCCGATTGCCTGAGTATTGACGAAACAGCCGAACTTCTGAGAAATACTGAAATAACCTTTCCGGAATAGAACAGATAAAACAAAAAAACGATATATTTCCAATATGAAACTATCAAACTTCAAATTCAAACTGCCTGCCGACCTGATAGCACAGCATCCGGTGGAAGAGAGAGACGAATCGCGCATGATGGTTGTGCACAGAGCTTCGGGCGAAATAGAGCATAAGATTTTCAAGGAAATCATCAACTATTTCGACGAAGGCGACATATTCGTATTCAACGACACGAAGGTCTTTCCCGCCCATCTCTACGGCAATAAAGAAAAGACGAACGCACGCATAGAAGTTTCGCTTCTTCGCGAGCTCAACGAGGAAAACAAACTATGGGACGTACTCGTGGAGCCGGCTAGAAAGATTCGAATAGGCAACAAGCTATATTTCGGCGACGACGATTCGATGGTAGCCGAAGTGATAGACAACACCACTTCACGCGGGCGCACTCTGCGATTCCTCTACGACGGTCCGCACGACGAATTCAAAGAAGCTCTTTTCAAGTTAGGACAGACACTCCTCCCGGAGTATATCAAACGCGAACCCGAGGAAGCAGACGCCGAGCGTTATCAGACGCTCTATGCCAAAAACGAAGGTGCTGTCATCGCCCCTGCCGCCGGACTCCATTTCAGCCGCGAGCTACTGAAACGCATGGAAATAAAGGGTATCCACCAGGCATACCTGACTGTCCACAGCGGATTGGGTAATTTCAGAGAAATCGACGTTGAGGATCTGACAAAACACCGCATGGATTCGGAACAGATGGAAGTGACTCAAGCGCTTGTCGACCTCGTGAACGGAGTGAAGGACGCCAACCATAGGGTTTGTGCAGTAGGCACCTCCGTGCTCCGCGGCATTGCGAGCGCAGTAAGCATGGGCGGCCACATGAAGACTTACAGCGGCTGGACCAACAAATTCATTTTCCCTCCCTACGAATTCACGGTGACGGACGCGTTAGTGACAAATTTCCACATGTCCGAATCGATAATGCTCATGATGACGGCCGCTTTCGGAGGCTACGATCTGACGATGAAAGCTTATCACGAAGCGATCAAAGAGAAGTATCGTTTCGGTGCTTACGGAGACGCAATGCTTATCCTCTGACTATAAGCGCACAGGCAGGAAATGGACGGCGACAGAACAAGCGATTACCTTACGCTCGAATCCGAATCGAGAGCGGTGATAAGGGAAAAAATGAGCAAGTTCATAGCTATTGCTTTTCCGATAATTTCCGCTGACGACGCCAAGACAAGGATAAAAAAGATAGCCAACGACTACCATGATGCCAGGCATGTCTGCTGGGCATACGTGGCGGGAACAAACGGCGACGATTGGATGGCCAACGACAATGGCGAGCCGAGCGGCACCGCTGGTCGACCGATATTGGGGCAGATACGTTCAGCCGGACTGACTAACGTAGCTGTTGCCGTGGTGAGATACTTCGGAGGAATAAAATTAGGAACCTCAGGATTGATAGAGGCCTACAAAGAAGCAGCCCGCGCAGCCATCGCTGAAGGCACCAAAATAATCAAAACGGAGGAAACGTTGTTAAGCATAAGTTTCAATTACGCCGATATGCAGCCGGTCATGAAACTCCTGAAAAGCTTCGACGGAAAGATCATGAATCAGAACTTCGAAATGATTTGCCGACTTGATTATCTCATTCGTAAGGACAAAAGCGAAGAAATAACAGCAAGATTGTCAGGAATCGCTACCGTCGGTGAGATAGGTGATGTCGCCGGTTGAAATAGTGTATTGGATTGACGAATCGAGGAAATCTACAGTATAGATAGTCGAGTTTCTGAAGATACGGTATACCCCGTCGGTATCCTCCATCGCTTCGATATAAGCGTAGAGTTTATCCGGCAATTGGTCATAAAGCATTGTTGCGGGCAACACGACCCCATTGCCGTCCACCGATATCCATTCGCCTTGCGAGTCGAACAGAATGGTGGCACTCCCTTTAAGTACCACTTGGATATCTCCTCCGGGCAAAGTAGACTGACTGTCAACAGCCACTCCGGGGTAATATTGGCTCACGAAGGTCTGAATTTTACTTTCGGGAGCGTCGAAATCATAAGTATCGTCGCACGACGCAAACCCTAACGTCGTCAAAACCACAAGCATAAGAGCCGGAAATCGTTTCCGCAAAACCGTCAAAAGATTATTAATGTTATTTTCCATATAATGAGAACAATCATAAAGTCAATTCTGTTCATTAGCATATTGTTAACGCTTGCCGTGACAACTTTTCCCATCGATGCCCGACCACAGTCTCAGGATGAAGAAGAAAAACACAGTGCGTATATCGCCCTTATGGACAGCGCGGATCGGGCTTGTGCTGACGAAAACTGGAGGAAAGCCGAACGTTTCCTGATCGAAGCCTTGCGCCTTGAGCCGGCAAATCCGTCAAACATCCTTCTCATATCAAATCTCGGAATGGTAAGATTTTACGATGGCCGCGATTCTATGGCGATAGCCACTCTAAACGATGCAGTAGAAATGGCACCGAATTCGACGGTCGTACTGCAAAATCGCGCCAAAGTGCTTTCGGCTATCGGGCGACATGACGAAGCCTACCGCGACAGAGGAAAAATAGCCGAGCTCGATAGCACCAACATCGGAAACCTCTATCTACATGCTGTAGCGGCTATAATTCGAAACGACACGGTTGCTATCGCCAGAGATCTACGATTGATGGAGGCAGCAGATCCCGCCGATATCAGAATCATTAAAATCAGAGCGCAATTGCTGACTTCCAACGGGAATTATCGCGAAGCCTTGTCGCCTCTCAACAAAATCATCGAATCAGATCCGGCCTCCGAATTCTTTTCCATGAGAGCGCTTTGCAATCTGATGATCGGACGACTCGACGAAGCATCGGAAGACATTTCCGAAGGTCTGCTTCTCGATCCAACAGATGGTGAATTATATCTTTACAGGGCTCTGCTCAACAAATTCCGCTATCGAGACGAGGAATCGCAAAAAGACGCCCGTTTAGCGGTCGAATTAGGCATTGATCCCGCGCGAGCCGCTCCACTTTTACCCAAGAAATAATAGCTGTTTCAAACAAAAAAATCTCATGAGCGTTATAATAGCATATAAGGCGTATACAGTAGCCTTTTGATCTTTTAAATATCGCAAGGACAGTAAAATATCGTAAATTCAAAAAAAATTACTAACTTTGCGCCGTGTTTTGAAAAAATGACTAATTAATTAATTTTTTAAACAATGAACACTGAAGCAATCGGCACTTGGGCCGGAGAGGTTTGGAAAGCTCTTGACGAAGCAGTTGTGCTCGACATCAAGCAGATGAGAAAAATCACCAAGTTGAAAGAAAAAGAAGTAATAGCAGCTTTAGGCTGGCTTGCACGCGAAGGTAAAATCACTTTCGAAGAAAGCGATGACGAAAAGAAAGAAACTCTCGTTCGTCTTGTAAAATAAGAAAGTATCGAAACTAAAAGTCAGAGCCCGGCACGTTTTTAATGAGCGGTCGGGCTTTGAATTATTAAAAGAAATGATGGAAGGGACGGTAATTAAAAACACCGGAAGCTGGTACACTGTAAAACTCGACGACTCTGCTGATAGCGGAATTATTATGCCTTGCAAGATAAAAGGCAATTTCCGTCTCAAAGGAATCCGGACTACCAATCCCGTTGCTGTAGGCGACCGTGTGACGGTGATACCGGGTCAAGAAGGCAATGGGTTCATAACGCAGATATCTCCTCGCAAAAACTATATTATCCGCAGATCGAGCAACCTGTCGAAGGAAGCCCATATCATTGCCGCTAATGTCGATCAGGCGATACTTGTGGCCACATTGTTCCATCCCACAGTCTCAACCACCTTTATCGACCGCTTCCTCGCCACGGCCGAGGCCTACGGCATTAAGGCGATTATCGTGATCAACAAAACCGACCTTTGTCGCGGGGATGAAGAACGAGAAGAATATCTTGACGCCATAACATATCTCTACCGGTCTATAGGCTACCCTGTTATCCACACATCGGCTACCACTGGAGAAGGAATTGATGAACTCCGAAAAAAACTGACTGGCAAAATCTCACTGTTTTCAGGAAACTCGGGAGTGGGGAAGACCACAATTATCAACGAACTTATTCCGGGACTCGACTTGCGCACTGCCGAGATTTCAGAAATACACGACACCGGCATGCATACTACAACGTTTTCCGAAATGTTCCGTCTTCCCGGAGATAAGGAAAGTTACATCATCGACACTCCGGGAGTGAAAGGTTTCGGAACAGTGGATTTCGATCCACGGGAAGTTTCGCATTTTTTTCCCGAGATTTTTGAAATAGGCCATAATTGTCGTTTTGCCGACTGCACTCATATCCACGAACCCGGGTGTGCCGTCAGAAAAGCCATTGAAGATCACAAAATTGCCCTTTCGCGCTATAATTCTTACCTTTCGATTACGAGCGACGATACCGGAAGCAAATATAGGGAAGCATATTGACGGACGCGGTCTGATTCTGTTGTCATCGCATGAACGAAACCTGCCGGGAATTTGTTTGATTGACAAAAATATCTACGACAATGAACCGGAACATCCTTATAACGGTATTGATCTTAGCCATGTCGCTCGGATGTATTAGTTGCAAGGCAAAAGCTAACGAAGACTTGATTCAAAACAACAACAAAGTGGAAAAAACAGACTATATGAAACTCGACACGATTTATCTGGCAGGAGGATGTTTCTGGGGAACGGAACATTTCCTCGGGCTTGTCCCCGGTGTGATAAGCACCCAGGCCGGATACGCTAACTCCCGTATACCCAACCCTACCTATCAGGAAGTCTGCACCGGAAACACCGGAGCAGCAGAGACGGTAAAGGTAGTTTATAACCCTGATTCAGTGTCGCTTGCCCACATTCTATCACTTTATTATATGACTATCGATCCCACGTCTTTAAACAAACAGGGAAACGACCGCGGAACGCAGTACCGTACCGGCATATATTACACTGATCCTCAAGACAAGATAGTTATTGAAAAAAGTCTCGGGGAGCTTCAGAGCCGAATATCGAAGCCATTGGCCATAGAAACGGGAAAACTTCAAAATTTCTACCCTGCTGAAGATTACCACCAGGACTATCTCGATAAAAACCCGGGAGGATACTGTCATATAGATCCACGCTTATTCACCATTGCGCGCGAAAGTCGTGACACCGCGCTCGTCCGGCCTAAAAAAGTCTATACAAAACCTTCGGACGATGAACTCAAGGCAAAACTCACCCCGCTCCAATACGAAGTGACACAACATAATGCAACCGAACGCCCCTACACCAACGAGTATGACCGCGAATTCCGTCCCGGCATCTACGTTGACATAACTACAGGCGAACCGCTCTTTCTTTCATCCGACAAATTCGATTCCGGGTGCGGATGGCCGGCGTTCTCTAAACCTATATCGAAAGATCTCATCGTAAATCTGCGCGACACCTCCCATGGCATGGAACGCGTCGAAGTGCGAAGCAAAACCGGCGACGCTCATCTCGGACATGTATTCCCTGACGGTCCGGAAGAAACCGGAGGACTTAGATATTGCATAAACAGTGCCTCGCTCCGATTCATTCCGCTTCAGGACATGAAAGCTGAAGGTTACGGCGACCTTATTTCGCTCGTCGAACAGGAGATTCCATAGTCCGGTTCGCCAGACGACATCTACTGTTACCGACACTTTAAGATCTCCACTTGAAATCACGCCATTTCTGTATTTTTCACACCCTTACATTAGGAATACAAAAAGCGAACCTGAGTCTTGCCTCAAATTCGCCCTTTATGGAAAACTCTAAGGAATTATCGATTTTCTTAATGGGTTATAGAAATATAGTCACCTTTATTGAAAAAGCCATCAAATGATAAGTCTTCATCTATTTCAACCCAATGGATGCCGAAATACGACAATTTATAATTCTCTCTTGCTTCCTTTGATGCTCGAGACAAGCGCGGATAATTTTCAAATAATTCGCTCGCTACTCTCCCATCGATAGTTTCCAAACTTATAGCATCATCAGTAAGCCAAACTCGTGAGATTTCTGTCCTGTTCATTTTTCGAACCTTTTATTAAAATATTCGTCCCAACGCTGCTTTATCACATTTTTATTCTCCTCAAGAATCGACTCTATCATTTTAAGTTCATTTTTCTTAAAACCGAAATTTTCAATAAGTTCAAGAGTCTCGACATTATACTTGGCTTCTGATTCACCTTTATTTACATGGACATGAATCGGCTCATGCTCATTAGACCAAAAGAAAAAACGATAGCCAAATAGGATAAATAGAGTTGGCATAATTACTTATTTTCCACAAAGATATTGATATTTTTATAAAATCGCAAAGCATAAAATGAAAACGAACTTGAAGCCGTACCTCAAATTCGCCTTTCGTGGAGTATAGCGGACTCGAACCGCTCACCTCGACACTGCCAGTGTCGCGCTCTAGCCGGATGAGCTAATACCCCTTTCCGATGCAAAGATAAAATCATTTTTGGCTCTATGCAAATCTTTTTGACGAAATTTATCTCTACCCCTTCTTGAGGGGATGCTAAAAAAATATTACTTTTGCATTATGGATTGGAAATGGAATTCTATAGTCGGCTGGTGCCGGCGATATATACGCGTGAGCTTTCTTTTGATGGTGGGCATTTTGGGATATGTCATGCTCTTCAGCGACAACTCTGTCATGGATAATTACCGCTATCAGAAGGAAATAGATCGCCTAAGCGACGAAATAGCTCTTAACAACGATACCCTGCAATATTATCAGAAATTGCTCGATCAGCTCACTACTGAGCCCGAAGCCATGGAGCGCATCGTCAGGGAGCAATATCACATGCAGCGTGTCAACGAAGATATTTTTATTGCCGACTGACTATGAAGGAACGAATGCATTGGGGCGAATGGATGGCGATTGTCGGACTTCTTCTGGTTTTCGCCGCTACTGCTTTACCCCTGTTTATGGTCTCGCCCGATATTTATAGGTGGATTTACGGAGCTGGTGCGATATTGGTGACTGCCGGCAAAGCCCTACGTCCATGTCCTTTGCCCGAAAATATAAGGGTTAGACGTCTGTGCCGTATCGAAGTATGGGGAGGATTGATGTTCGTTGCCGGCACTTTCTTCATGTTCTATTATCCCTACGGCAATACCGATTGGATTGCATTCACTCTCGCCGGAGGAGCCATCGAAGTCTATGCTTCGCTTATGATATCGCGGGCGCTTAAAAATGGTTAAAAGAACTCATCGATGACCCGTTAAGCAAAAAAAGGCTTGATGTTGGCCTTGCAATTTCCTACTATTTCGTAATTTTGTGGCGAAATGTCATTAAATCTGACCATAGACCAAGGCAATACAGCCTCTAAAATAGCCATCTGGAACGGCGAACAGCTAATCGATTCCGTAATAGAGCCTACCCTGTCGCCTAAGGTGGTGGAGCGTTTCGTGCAACGTCATGGAACCGTACGACATGCCATCTATTGCAGCGTCAAATCACATGGTCATGACATTCTAGCGAGCCTCGACTTCCTCGCAAAAAAAATATGCCAGCTCACGAGTGAAACGCCTATTCCGATCACCATCGACTATAAGACCCCGAAGACACTGGGAGCCGACAGAATTGCAGCTGCCGTAGGAGCTTGGTCTATCTACGGAGGCTCTCCGTTACTCGTTGTCGATGCTGGAACGGCCGTAACTTACGATGCATTGTCGGCCGACGGACATTTCCTCGGTGGGAACATCGCTCCGGGCATGAGCATGCGACTTGAAGCGCTCCATCGTTTCACCGCTCGTCTGCCGAGAGTTAAAGTGCCCTTCGAAATCAATTATGACACTTTCCTCGGCTACGACACACCCTCGGCAATGATTCTCGGAGCGGTTTATGGTATAGTTGGAGCCTTGACTTACTACCGTTCGCATCTCCCCGACGACACTAAAGTGGTGCTTACTGGCGGCTGGGCTCAGGAATTGCGCAAATTGCTCGATTTCGAAGTATTCGTCGAAACAGATTTGGTTAGCAAAGGATTAAACAGAATATTGATATATAATGAAAAATAATCTTATTAAATTAGCGGTCGTACTCTCGATCGGGTTCATTTCTTTCTCTTCTTTCGGACAGAATACCGACAGTCCTTATTCGAGCTACGGTTACGGTTTGCTTAGAGACAATGTCACTTCGACACAACGCCAGATGGGAGGCATAGGATATGCCATGAGTTCCGGTCGGCAGATCAACGTCATGAACCCGGCGTCATATTCCCGCATCGACTCGCTCACATTTCTTTTCGATATGGGAGCTGATGCGTCTTTCATCAGAAGATCCGACGGCGACGTTAAAGAAAACCAGGCCGGAGGTGGTCTTGACTATATCACCTTACAATTTCCAATATCCCGACGGATCGGAATGAGTATCGGTATTCTTCCTTATTCATCGGTAGGTTATGCTTTCGGCTCCGAAATTGATAACGGAAGCACTCAACATTCAGGCACGGGTGGGCTCAATGAAATATATGCCGGTATAAGCGGAAACCTGTTTAAAGGTTTCTCCGTCGGCGCTAACATTTCCTACCTGTTCGGTAGTATAACCAACGACATTTATGCTCTCACCGACGGTTCGACATCTGTTTTCGAACAGACTCTCTCCGTCCGCGACTGGGATATTAGAATAGGAGCTCAATACAGCCTTCCCATATCAAAGAAAGAAACTATCGGAATCGGAGCCATATTCTCTCCGGGTAAAGATTTGCTCGGCGATGCGCAGGTCGTCAAATACGCCTTTGAAACCTCGAGTAATACCATCAAGCCTGACACAGTGGCCGACGTTAGAATGAAAAACGGTTTCTCGACAGCCTCTACATTCGGAGTCGGCATCAATTATCAGCGTGGCACAAAGCTCCTTGTCGAAGCTGATTTCACTTATCAGCCTTGGAGTAAAGCCAAGTTCGAAAAACTATCCGACTTCCCCGCAACTCGTTTTGCCAACCGATACAAAGTTGCACTCGGTGGTCAATTCCGCCCTAAAGAAAGAGGATCTTATTTTGAAAACGTGACATACCGTGCAGGCGTGTCCTACAACCGCGATTACGTCATGGCCGGCAGCAACAATATCGGCGAATGGACCGTCGCTTGCGGCGTCGGACTCCCTACACTCTCCACCAAAACCATTATTAATGTCGGTTTGGAATACAAACATCGGCAGGCTACTCCCAATCCGCTCGTCAAAGAAAACTATTTCAGCCTGACTGTCGGCATTAATTTCAACGAACTTTGGTTCTTCAAACGTAAGATCGACTAATCCATCACAACCCAATCGATGTCCGGCGGGAAAAGATTGCATGGCTTGCATAATCTCCTGATTGTGGTGACGGCTCTGTTGGCCGTCATACTACCCGCATGCGGGAACGAAGGAGAGAGGACTTTCAAGGGAAAGATCGACCCCGAGACATTCGCCACAATGACTACACGCGATGTCGAGACCCTCATTTCCGATTCGGGAGTGATGAGATACAAGATCACCACTGATCTATGGCTCGTTTATGATGAAGCGAAAGAACCGAAATGGAAATTCCCCCATGGGCTGCATCTCGATCGATACGACAACTTTTTTAAACGAGAAGCTACTGTCGATTGCGACTCCGCTACATATTTCAAGGACAAACAGCTATGGCGTCTCGACGGGAACGTGAAGGTCGTAAATGTTGCCGGAGAGAAATTTCTTACCCAACAACTCTTCTGGGATCAACGCAAAGAAGAGATCTACAGCGACTCCTTCATCCAGATACAACGTGTCGACAGAATGATGGAAGGATATGGGTTCACATCCAACAGCCAGCTCACTAAATTCAACGTCAAAAACGTTTCCGCCATATTGCCCATGTCGCAATTTCGCTCGGAAACAGCCAATAATACCGGAGTCTCCAATCAGCCGGGCGATTCAGCCGTTGCCTCCAAAGGAGCGCGCCAACTACCCTCCTCTTCCACTGATTCACTCGGATCAAAAGCCGACTCGACCCGCACAAATCGGGCTGCTCGCACACAACGTCCGACCAGACCGGGAATCACAACTCAGAAAACCGATAATTTAATTCAATAAGTCATGAGTCTCGCTTCGTGGATCGTTCTAACTGCCGTTTCACTCATCTTCTCGGCTCTTTTCTCGGGCACTGAAATAGCATTCATCACTTCCGACAGAGTCCGCGTGGAACTCGACGTACAGAAAGGAGGCCTGATAAGCCGCATACTCAATAAATTTTATACCAACCGCGACTTCTTCATATCTTCTATCCTCGTGGGAAACAACATCATGCTCGTTGTCTATGGAATGGGAGCTTCAGCATTGCTCAATCCCTGGCTTAACACTCTGAGTTCGAATGAAGCCGTTATCCTTATCCTTTCCACTCTGATATCTACTTTCGTGATCCTACTCACCGGCGAATTTTTTCCTAAAACGATATTCCGAATCAACCCTAACACTTCGTTCAAGGTTTTTGCCATTCCTATCTATCTTTTCTACCTCATTTTCTACCCGATATCGGCCTTTACCACATGGATCTCCAAATTTTTCATGAATATATTCGGGATTAAAAGCGAAAATTCCACCACCGGAATGCTTTCGATGATGGAACTCAACAACTATCTCGACAGAACCATCGACGACGTTAGTCCGCGAAGCGACCGCATAGAAAATGAAGTGAAGATATTCCACAATGCGCTCGATTTTTCGTCTACACATCTCAGAGACTGCATGGTGCCTCGAAACGAAATCGTTGCCGTCAGTATTGACGATACCGACCGTGAACAGCTAAGTGCACTCTTCACTGAAACCGGGCGAAGCAAAATAGTCGTCTATAAGGACGACATTGACGATGTCAAAGGATATATCCACGTTAGCGAACTATTTGATCTCCGGGTCGACTGGAAAACAAGAATAAAACCAGTGGTTTTCGTCCCCGAAGCTCTGCTCGCCAACAAAATGATGCGTCGTCTACTCGGCGAAAAACGGTCTATGGCTATTGTTGTTGACGAATTCGGTGGAACAGCCGGAATGGTCACACTCGAGGACCTCGTAGAAGAAATATTCGGGGACATACAGGACGAACACGACTCTACTAAATCCCTCGTAAGAGAAATAAGCCCCGGAGTTTTCGACTGTAGCGGACGAGTTGAAGTGGAATACCTTCGAGAAAATTTCCACATCGACATCCCCGATGAAGACGATTATCAGACACTCGCAGGGTATATTCTCTTCAATCTCGGACAATTGCCGCCGCAAGGAGAAAAAATAGATCTTGCCGACAAAACCTTCACAATACTCAAACGCACTTCGACACGACTCGAACTTATCCGTATCGAAACTCACGCAAACCAATAAACCGATTGCGCTACTTCTACCGTCATCCCGTCGCTATCTCACCGACGACTTCAGACGCGTCAACCCTCTGGATTACTTGTTCTGAGTATCAAATCCCATTCATTCGACAGAAAAGAGATCGAACTGATTTCCAAGCAGATCGATTGTCAGAACCTTTCCGCCGAGCCCTCCTTCTATCCCTGCCAAATATTTTATAGCCTCCGATGCCTCGATACACGCTGCTATCCCTGCCAACGGGCCGATAATTCCCGTCAGACTGCAAGGGAGTACGCCTTCCTGCTCCTCGGGAGGAGGAAATAGAGCACCGAAATCTACCCCTCCCGGCAGATAAGTGAAAACTTGAGCTTTCCAACCCGAAACACCGGCTGTCACATAACCCTTCGATGTGGAGCGACACACACGATCCAACATATAAGTGGTCTGAGGATTGTCGGCCGCATCTATGATGAAATCATATTCATTTATGACCTTCCTAATAAAAGCTTCATTGGCAAATGTATCGTAGGCTGACACATTTATTGCCGGATTGAGCCTCTCTAAGTGATTGGCAAGCAACGCTACTTTTTTCTGACCGCATTCATCCGATCCGTAAAGCACCTGGCGGTGCAGATTCGACTCGTCGACCGTGTCGAAATCAGCTAAACCTATTCTGCCTATTCCGGCACCCGCCAAATAAGCCGCTGCCACACTGCCTAACGCTCCGCAGCCAACAATAAGCACACTCTTCGACAGCAACCGCTTCTGTCCTTCTTCTCCTATCTCGGGTAAACGCACTTGAGCCGAATATCGTCTTAGAGAAATTGATTCCTCTTCCAATCTCTTGTTTGTTCCATTCATAATGATGCAAAGATAAGAAACAGTTTTATTTTCCCGTAAAAATCTCAACATGTATTTTTTAACCTCATAAATCATGATAATCCCATAAAAATTATGTAAATTTGCAACCGTAAAACTTGCGGTTATATGACCGCCAAATTAAAACCGTGAAATGTTTGCGTCTTTCCTTAGTGGGGAAAGGCTCTTATTTTTTTGTTAACTTAAAATACTATATATTATGGCAATAACCTATATGACCAAAGAAGGTTATAAAAAGAAAATGGACGAGATTGCATATCTCGAATCTGTCGAACGTCCACGCATTTCCCATGCTATTGCTGAAGCGCGCGACAAAGGCGACCTTTCGGAAAATTCCGAATATGACGCTGCCAAGGAAGCACAAGGTATGCTCGAAATGAAAATTTCACAGCTTAAAGAGCTCGTTGCAAGTGCACGTATCATCGATGAAAGCACTCTTAACAACGAGGAAATCCAGATACTCAACAAAGTGAAAATCAAGAATCTCGCAAACGGAATGGTAATGGAATACACTATCGTTGCCGACAGCGAGGCAAATGTCAAGGAAAAGAAAATCGGGTCGTCAACTCCCATCGCACAGGGACTTTTAGGGCATAAGCTCGGAGAAACAGTGGAAGTGAAAGTACCCGCCGGGCTCATGAAGTTTGAAATCGTTGAAATAAGTTTCTGACATGGCCTCGATTTTCACGAAAATTGTAAACGGTGAGATACCTTGCTATAACGTAGCTGAGGACGACCGTCATTTCGCTTTTCTCGACATTAATCCCGTCCAGCCGGGTCACACTCTCGTAATACCAAAAAAAGAAGAAGATTATATCTTCGACATGGACGACAAGGAATATGCCGACCTCCATCTCTTCGCCAAACGTGTGGCGAAAGCTATTAGAAAAGCTACCGGATGTGCTCGTGTAAGCGAAGCCGTTATTGGCATGGAAGTTCCTCATATACATATTCATCTCGTCCCCATAAACACCGAATCGGATCTTAATTTTACCGTTAAGAAAAAACTGACCGACGAGGAAATGAAATCGGTTGCGGCCTCCATAGCCGAAGCCTTCAATTAAAAATTTTAAAATGTCAGACTACAGAAGACTTAAAGTCGGAATAACCCAGGGCGACATAAACGGAATAGGCTATGAAGTCATTGCCGGAGCGCTTGAAGATGACAGAATACTCGAACTATGTACGCCCGTGGTCTATGGATCAGCTAAAATAGCGGCTTATTACCGCAAGATCACCGACAGTGCCAACATTCCTTATGTCCAGATTCAAGGGGCAGCTGAAGCCACGGGCCAGCAATACTATATAGTCAACGTGGCAGACGAAGAACTTCGTGTCGAACCCGGAGTCCCTTCCAAAGCCGCAGGAGAGGCTGCATGGAAAGCGCTCGAAAAGGCAGTCGCCGATCTTAAAGCCGGAGAACTTGATGTGCTCGTGACTGCTCCCATCGACAAACACTCCATTCAAAATGAATCATTCTCATTCCCGGGGCACACCGAATATCTTCAGACTTCACTTGGAGAACCAGGCGACAGAGCCATGATGATCATGTGCTCTCCACTTGGATTAAGGGTGGCTCTTGTCACGGGACATATAGCGCTCGAAAAAGCCGTGGAAATGGTTCAGACCCAACTTGTAAAGGAGAAAATCCACGACTTCGACATTTCGCTCAAGAGAGATTTCGGAATCGATAGGCCTCGCATTGCAGTCCTTTCACTAAATCCCCACGCTGGAGAAGAAGGATTGATGGGAGATGAAGAGACCTCCCAAATAATTCCTGCGATCGAAGAATGTTTCGCCGAAGGAATACAATGTTTCGGCCCATATCCTTCCGACGGCCTTTTCGGAAGCGGTGCGTTCACACGCTTCGACGGTATACTTGCAATGTACCATGATCAGGGACTCACGCCATTCAAAACTATCGCTATGGATTCAGGAGTGAACTTCACTGCCGGACTTCCCTTTATCAGAACCTCCCCTGACCATGGAACGGCTTACGATATCGCGGGGAAAGGTGAAGCATCGGCCGAATCCATGAGACAGGCTATATATACCGCTATCGACATCTCGAGAAATCGCCGTAACTTCGATAAAGCAAGAAAAAATCCATTAAGAAAACAATATTTTGAGAAAAACAAGAGCGACAATGTCGTACTCGATCTCAACAAGACCGAAGACCACCACGATTTGCCGATGAACTGACCCCATTGATTTATTAACTCTATCCGAAATGGCAGACATTAAAATAGCGGCGGTCACGAGAGCGGGAATATATTCCCCAAACCATATCGGCAACGATACGGCTATACTGAATCTCGTTGCCGAGCAATTGAGGAAACGGGGCTGCGAAGTCACTGTCTACAACGAGGAGAGTCTCGTAGCCGGCCGCGTCAATGAGGACATTATTGTCAATATGTGTCGCGAACCCGAATCGATTGCCGAGCTGCAGAAACGTGAAGATTTAGGAGCTATAGTAATAAATTCGGGATACGGCATCGAAAACTGCATCCGCGAACGCATGAGTCGAATATTAGCCGGTAACGATATCCCATATCCTCAGACTATAACCGTAAACACCGACGAGGGAGTGAAAGAAAAACTCACCGCTCTCAAATTCGGCCGCTGTTGGGTGAAAAGAGCCGATTGCCATACTAAGCACAAGGAAGACATCAGTTTTGTCCGACATGCCGAAGAGGCCCAGGAAGTGCTTCAGGAATATTTCCTCAGAGGTATCAAGCGAGCTACTATCAGTCGTCACATTGCCGGCGATCTTGTCAAATTCTACGGAGTTACTGGAACTGATTTCTTTTACAGTTTCTACCCCATGCGATCAGAACAGGGTAAATACGGACTCGAAAGCGTGAAACAGGCCAAAGGTAAAACGCCGCCCGACAATCGTCTCCGCCTTATGTGCGAAAAAGCTGCGGAAACACTCGACATCCGAATTTATGGAGGAGATGTTATCGTTGGAACCGACGGAGACATGAAAATTATCGACTTCAAGGACTGGCCGAGTTTCGCACCGTGTCGTAACGAGGCCGCTCCTCATATTGCTAAAGCAATCATGTCTGTAATCAAACAGAATCACCGCAGATGAGTAACCACGTAAAAGAATCAGCCGACAAGTTGGGTGGGAAATTGCTTCGAAGCAATTCGTTCATCTACACTTTCTTACGCTCGGCTGTTTCTTCCCAGACTTCCGGATGGGTCGATATCGGAGTCGGGGTGGCTTGCTTCTCATGGCTCGACCTCGCGCCTTGGCTCTCTACAGCAATTGGAGCCATAGCGGGAGGAGTGGTCAACTGCATACTCAACTATCGATTCACTTTCCGCGCACAGGACGTCCCTTGGAAAGCCGTTGTCGTTAAATATATCATGGTCTGGGCCGGAAGCCTCATACTAAATTCAGGGGGCACTCAACTCGTGTATATGCTTATCGACGGATGGCATTGGCTCGAAACTATCGGATTCAAGCCCGACGGATATTATGCTGCTGCGCGTCTTTTCGTTTCCCTTATGGTTTCTTGGTTCTGGAATTTCCTTTTACAGCGGTATTTCGTTTACCGGAAAACAGGATTCGATCCGAAAGCGGTCAGATTTGTTAACTGGTTGATTCCCCATAAAGCCGGAGAGATAGAAGATTGATCACATAATTTTTGCTTGCGACAAGATGGAAACCGACAAAAACAAACGAGATATGACAACCGAACTGGACTTTGAAGTGAGACCCGACGTTCTCAACTACGACGATATCGTTGAAATGGTGCCCAAAATGAAAGGACATCAAAAGCTCGTCAATGCCATGCTTCATTTTCTACAGGTCGACACCGTCAACGCTGTCCACGGCAGATGCTGCGACACCCCCGGTCCCGAATTTGTAAAACGGTTGTTGTTTGAAGAATTTAATATGACCTTGCGCGTTGACAACGAGAAGGCTCTCGACAGCTTTCCCGAAGGAGCTTTCATAACTGTCAGCAATCATCCTTTCGGAGCACTCGACGGAATTGCATTGATCTATCTCGTCACTCGGCGACGTCCCAAATTCAAAGTCATGGTCAATATGATTCTCAACCGTATCTCGGCCATGCGACCTAATTTCATCGCTGTCGATCCACTGACTTCCGACGACCCCGCCAAAAGAGCTGTCAGCGTTCAAGGAATAAGACAGGCCATGAGGCAACTCGCCGCTGGTGAACCGCTCGGTTTCTTCCCCGCGGGAGCCATGAGCAAGACCGACTGGCACGGCCGGCTACAAGATCGCCCCTGGCAGAAATCGATTTTACAGATCATCTATAAATCGAAAGTCCCCGTTATCCCCATTTATTTCCATGGAAGCAACAGTTGGTGGTGCAACTTTCTCGGCCACGCTTGCTGGCCTGCCAGATCGCTCCGCTTGCCCGCGGAAGTATTCCGTAAACGTGGAAAAGAGCTCCACATCAGCGTCGGAAACCCTATTTCTGTCGAAGAACAGGAACTTCATAAACAATCGCCTGAAACGCTCGGCGATTTCCTCAGACAAAAAACTTACGAACTCAGACAACTCAAATAAACCATGGCGAAGACTAACGTAAAGTCATCTAAAGCTTATATGGCGAGCCTCAAATCGCTCGATACCGAAGAAAACATCGACCTCATGTTCTATCGTCCCATCGGCTATGGATGGGCTTGCCTTGCTAAAAAATGCGGGATCGGTCCTAACGCTATAACCGTCGCATCGATATTCCTCGGCATCGGAGCCGGTGTGATGTTCTACTTCAGTGACATCTACTTGAATATTATCGGAATGATACTTCTCATTTGGGCCAACTCCTTCGATAGTGCCGACGGACAGCTCGCCAGAATGACAGGACAATATTCCAGAATCGGACGAATACTCGACGGACTCAGCGGAGACCTCTGGTTTCTTTCCATCTATATTGCCATCTGTCTGAGGGAAATAGTCACTTCCACATTCTTCGAACAACACCATTGGGCGATATGGGTGCTCGCATTAGTCGCTGGTATTTGTCACACTAAACAAGCTGCAATGGCCGACTATTACCGGCAATTCCATCTCTACTTCTTGAAAGGAGAAAGCGGAAGCGAACTCGAACGGGCATTCACACTGAAAAGAAAACTGACCACTCTCAATTGGAAGCACGACTTCTGGCAGAAACTTTCTCTTTCATTCTATACGAACTACACTCTCCAGCAGGAAGCAACTGCGCCGGCTATGCAACGGCTCAGAAGCGAACTTGCCGACAGATACCCCGACGGAAAAATACCGGTGCAATTCCGGGAAGCATTCCGCAAGGCCAGTTTGCCGCTCATGAAATATACCAACGCTCTTACATTCAACTGGCGTTCAATTATTCTCTTCGTCAGCCTTTTCCTTGAAATGCCCTGGATATATTTCGCTTGCGAAGTTACATTATTCAACTTCCTCCTCGGGTGGATGATCTATCGTCATGAAAAAATTTGCCGTTATTTCGCGATGGAGCTAAAAGAAGGCAAATTTCCCGCAGAATAATGGAAATCTGAAATATGCTCGATTTATAGATTTTAACTAAATATCGCCATAAACCTATACTATTTCACATAAGTTTACTTAAATCGCCAACTATTAGCTATTTTTAATAAAATAGTCACAACTTTTAATTGAAATATTTTTTACAACTCCGAAAAAGGATGTACTTTTACACGCTTTTTAAGCATCAAGGCTTAAAAGCATACTTAATTCAAAAATCAATTAAAAGAAATAACCATCATTATTTAGCATCATGAAAAAAACAGACGTTAAACCTGCTGAAGGTAAACTCGGAGTTTTAGTTGTCGGATTAGGAGCTGTGACATCCACATTTATGACCGGTGTGTTGATGGCTCGTAAAGGACTTACAAAACCTGTCGGTTCTATGACTCAATACGACAAAATTCGCGTGGGAAAAGGAGCCGATAAAAAATACCTCAAATACGACGAAATCGTACCCATAGCTAAGCTCGACGATATCGTATTCGGAGCTTGGGACGTATATCCACAGAACGCTTACGAAAGTGCTATCAACTGCGAAGTACTAAAAGAAAAAGACATTAACCCCGTTAAGGACGAACTCGAAAAAATCGTTCCCATGAAAGCCGCTTTCGACAAGAACTATGCAAAGCGACTCGACGGCGATAATGTTAAGACGGTAAAAGACCGTTGGGATATGACCGAACAGCTTCGCGAAGACATACGCCGCTTCAAGAAAGAAACGGGCGTTGACCGTGTTGTTGTTCTCTGGGCTGCCTCTACAGAAGTCTACGTTCCCGTTGATGAAAAAGTCCATGGATCACTCGCTGCGCTTGAAAAAGCAATGAAGGAAGACGACAAGGAACACATCGCACCGTCCATGTGCTATGCCTATGCCGCACTCAGCGAAGGAGCACCGTTCATAATGGGTGCACCTAACACTACAGTCGACATCCCCGCAATGTGGGAACTCTCGGAAAAGACTGGAATGCCTATCGCCGGAAAAGACTTCAAGACTGGACAGACACTCGTAAAGAGCGGATTCGCTCCCATCATCGGAACACGTTGTCTCGGACTCTCCGGATGGTTCTCAACTAACATACTCGGAAACCGCGACGGACTCGTACTCGACGAACCCGCAAACTTCCGCACAAAAGAAGTTTCCAAACTCTCTACACTCGAATCGATCCTCGTTCCGGAAGAACAGCCCGATCTTTACAACGACTACTACCACAAAGTCCGCATCAACTACTATCCCCCGCGTAACGACAACAAAGAAGGTTGGGATAACATCGACATCTTTGGATGGATGGGTTACCCGATGCAGATCAAGATCAACTTCCTCTGCCGCGATTCTATCCTCGCCGCTCCACTTTGCCTTGACCTCGTACTACTCAGCGACCTCGCTGCGCGTGCAGGAAAGAGCGGCATTCAGCGTTTCCTCAGCTTCTTCCTCAAGAGTCCGATGCACGACTACACTAAAGGCGAAGTACCTGTAAACCACCTCTTCCAGCAGTACGTAATGCTCAAAAACGCCATCAGAGAAATGGGTGGATACGAGCCTGACGAAGAAATCGACTGAACGACAGCCATATAAAATACAAACCCTTATAACGAATCCCGAGGCACCGTCTCCGGGATTCGCTTTTTTACTATCAATATGTCAAAGTACTCTCATCCCCGGTCGAGCCAAATACCACGAACTACTAAAAGCATACTTCGCGAACTCTCCCGGGAAGTCAACACAAAATTACGACACGAATAGGCGCATCATCTGCGAATTTGGCCTATACTCTAAAAGTTGCCCACCCATTCATGCTGAAATACAACGATATAACCCTAAAACAAACTGTCGGTTTTAATATTATTTAACTTATGATCCACTTTTGACAATGACTCCTCCCACTTATACCCCCGATCTTTGTCCTTGTCAACAACATGGTTCGCATCCTCTCTCCCTGCCGCTCATCAAGCCGCGACTACTGGCAATATAGAACCCGCTGTTATCTCTTCACCACAACCCCTCATACACTTCATATCGCAATTGGCCTGTTACCTACTTTCCCCCTTTCGCCCAAAGTATACACGACCATCGGCGTGGTGAGGTTTAACAGACCCACGAATCACAGAAATCATTTAATTCATGAAACCATATAAAAGAAAAGCGCCCTCAAAATATATTGAAGGCGCTCTCCATTTGAAAAGGGGCGGTTACCTACCTCCCCGCTTTCGCCCAGAGTATACACGACCATCGGCGTGGTGAGGTTTAACAGAACCACAAATCACAGAAATCATTTAATTCATGAAACCATATAAAAGAAAAGCGCCCTCAAAATATATTGAAGGCGCTCTCCATT
>JAFLSD010000006.1 GCA_022511125.1 Paramuribaculum sp. | reverse complement strand
ACTGCGAAAGCGGGAAAGTAGGTAACCGCCCCTTTTTGAATGCCTTCCGTTTTATAACGGAGGGCATTTTTCTTATAGGGGTCTATAAGTTGGTTATGTAAGTATGAGAAGTTAAACCTCACCGCGCCGATGGGCGTGTCTACTTTGGGCGAAAGCGGGGAGGTAGGTAACCGCTCCTTTTTGAATGCCTTCCGATGAAAGTCGGGAGGCATTTTTTGTTTTTGAGGTTATGTGTTTATTAATTTGAAGGAAAGTCTTATAATTCCTATAAAATTTATAATTTTTACCGTTGGTGAAAGGTGGTGATGGCGTGAGGGCTCCACCTCTTCCCATGGAAGTTAAACCTCACATTTTATTTTCTATGCCGATTATACTGCGCAAGTGGGTAAGTAGGTAACCGCCCCTTTTCATTGAGAGAGTGTTTCAAAAGAGACGCTCTCTTTTTTGTATTCGATAGTTCCAATAAGTAAGGCTGTTAAATATTCATGAGAAGTTAAACCTCACCGTGCCGATGGTCGTGTATACTCTGAGCGTAAGTGAGTAAGTGAGTAAGTGAGTAACTGCCTTTTTGAATGCCTTCAGATGAAAGTCGGGAGGCTTTTTTGTGTTGGAGGTGATGTCGTTTTGGATGTGTGGAAGTAAGTTTTATAAAGTCTGCTTATAAACCTGATAAGTTTGAGAAGGGAATAGGCGAGATTGGTCGCCATCTCACGTGGTCGTTAAGGAATAGTAAGGATTACAAGGGGAGTGTGTGGTCAAAAGAGAAGTGCCTCGAAGGGTTTTGTTCGAGGCACTTTCTGGAATATAGATGATGTGAAGATTTCGGGGGTTATTTCTGGTTTCGGTATTGGGGAAGGAGTGGTACGGGGAATTTTTGGAAGAGTGTCTGTACGGCCTGTGCAATACCTGAGAGGTTACGGAACTGTGAGTCTCCATTCTGTAGGATAGTGGCTACAGATGCTGAGAATACGGCAGTTTTGTTCTGCATGTCGACGATGTCCATAGTGAGAACACCTTCGCGGTAGATGCCCGTGATAACCTGTGCGTTGGGGTTATAGTAGTATTGGCGCGGCATCATGAAGTAGGGTGCGTAGGGGGGTATGGGTGCGGGTCCAGCATAAGGGAACCATCCAGCTCCGGGAGGGAAGGGTCCCATAGGTCCGGGATAAGCCGGCGCAGCTACGGCGAGCGGTTCAGTAGCTATTTCCTTATGGACGGTGAGTCCGATATTGATGACAAGGGGTGAGAGGGGATCTTCTGTATATCCACGCTCGATCATTTGTTCGCGTATTGCGGCTGCAATGTTGTAGTATGTTACGAGTTGCATTCCCGGCGGCAAGTTGCCTTGATCGGGTGTTATGATGCGGAACGTGTGGAAGTCAGCGAGGTCTGCGTTGTTGTAGACTTCGGAGTTGACGAGCGAGAAAGTGCTACAAGAAGTAAGCGAAGCCGTGATGGCTGCAGTAGCTGCGATGAGGATTGTCTTGAGTTTCATAATTGCAAGTTTTCTTATAAAACACAAAGGGAGTTCGTATTGTTCGGGTGGACTTAAAACAAAAACGAGCTAACCTTTCGGCTAACTCGTTATTGCGCTTCAGGATGGGCTTGAACCAACGACCCCCTGATTAACAGTCAGGTGCTCTAACCAACTGAGCTACTGAAGCTCGTGAGAAAAAATTTTATTGTTGCGCTTCAGGATGGGCTTGAACCAACGACCCCCTGATTAACAGTCAGGTGCTCTAACCAACTGAGCTACTGAAGCAGTCTTTTCGCCCCTCTGGGCTTTTGCAGGGGCAAAATTACAATCTTTCTTCGAGATGCGCAACAAAAAGGCGATAAAATTTGCGTAATTATTCGTCGGGCGAGAACATGGGATCCCATGGCGGGAGGAGCGTCGGTTTCTGTTTCAGTACTTCGGCAGCTTTCGGAGTGAGGTATTTTTTATCAACGACAAGGCGGAACATGTATTCATCGAACCAGGGATCGGTCATGATGAGGTGTCCGGCGTTAGCTCCGGGTCCCCAGCTGTTTTCGAGCAACCATTTGCGTGGTTTTCCTTCGTCGTCGAGGTCGACAGCCACGAGAGTCATTGCATGGGATGATCCGCTTGAATGAGTGAGTATGCGCTGGCGTTTATCCATCGGAAATGTTGTGCCAAACAAGGAGCCGTAGTCGTAGGTATCGACATCGAGGACACCTCTGTCGCGATCGAGGAATTTACCGACGTCGCATGAGAAGTACATAGCAGTGCTGTCCTTAATGGATGCGATTGCCATATCCTTAATGTCTTCTACAGGGAGGTTGATATATGTCCAGTTTGCACCGTCGTAGGCGTGGCGGTCGTATTCGATTTCGTAGAGTTTGTAATATTCCCTTGTGGGGTCGTTCATGAGCATGACGTAATCGTTGCGTAGGTCGTTTCCGAGGAATTTAGCGTAGAATGACTGAGGTGTGTAAGTGTCGGTCGAGACAGCTTTTCCTTTTGAGTCTTTGAGTGTCCATGTGAATTCCGTGGGCGGTTCGCCGAGGTTAAGGACGAGTATTCGGTAGATGTCTCCGAGCATTTGAGTCTTACGTTGCTGAATCTGCTCCGGTTTAGCTTTCTTAGCGGCCATATCGCGGAGTTCGAGACCATATTCCTTAAGTTTGAGTCCGATAAGATTGCTCATGCGGGAAGTGTTGTTGCTGGAATTTGTCTCGGGCATTATTTCTGCCGGTACTACGCCGTATTTTGTGATGATGTCGGCCACTCCGGTGAATTGTCCTCCGTCGTTGATGGGATTTGTGAATAGCCAGTCGACTTTTTTGTCTTCGAACGGAAGTGATGAGGTGTCGATGATGGCCTGTAAGAAAAGATTGGATTTTTCGAGCTGATCCCAGAAGAAATTGTAGTTTTGGGAGAATTCAATCTGAGGTATGTCGTAAATGTTCATCATTTGTGCTCTAAGAACGTTGAGTCCTGTGAACAGCCAGCATCTGCCGGAGGATTTCTGGTTGGTGATTCCTTTAGATGGTACCCGGTGAGAGAATTCGGCATTGAGCGTGTGGTCGGCTTGTGCATTGAGCGCGAGTCGGTTTATGTCGTTGTTGGCTATTGCGTTTCTGATGGCTTTGTCGGCAGGTGTGTCCTTGTAGGCCTGTTTGATCTGAGTCATCATTTGCGGAGTTATTCCTCCGTTGTTCTGGAGTTTGTCGGCCGCGATTAGAGAAACAGATGCGGTGAAAGCCGCGATAATGACGGAAGTTTTAAGAAAAGTCATGATTATGATGTTTTTATTTTATGCAAAGATAGAGATATAAGTCAAATCATCAGTGCAGGCAATAAGAGCTGAATAGTTAAATAAGGTTAAATATTAGATTGTAAATTTAGTGATATTGCTGATAATCAATGAAGAAAGGTGGGCAAGAATTAGAGTATAGGCCAAATTCGCAGATAGGTGGTCGGTTTGTGTTGTAATTTTGTGACAGGAATTAAAAAATAGAAATAAGTTATGGGAAATTTAGTATTGGTAATGGGTATGGTTGCTGTGGATTATGTTTGTGTTTTAGTGGCAATCCTGGTAGATTTGAGGAGCGGTGTGATGAACTCTAAGCGTTCGGGTCGGTGTAGGACTTCGCACGGGTATCGCAAGACAGTGGAAAAGGCGGGTCGTTATTACGTGACTTTGATAGCGATGACGATGATTGACGCGATGGTTGTAGGTTCGCTTGTGTTTCTGTCGTTAACGGGTGGTCCGAAAATATCTCCGCTTCCAGTATTCACGACGTTAGGCGCAATAGGTTTGTGTCTGATAGAACTGAGAAGCATTTATGAGAATTCGCAGGTGGACAGCGATTACGACAAAGTTCTGGAGAAATTTAAGGATGTTTTGAAGAATCAGCGGGTGCGCGAAATTCTCAAAGAACTGATAGGGTGAGATTGAGATTTAAGATTATTTGAAGTATATTTGTAAAAACTTTGTGAATGGTAATGAAGATACTTGTGACGGGTGGTAACGGTCAATTGGGGATGTCGCTCCGTAAAGCGGCTGAAGATAGCAAGGACTCGTATGTCTTTACAGATGTAGCGGAACTTGATATCACTGATAAGGATGCTGTGATGAGAGCGGTTGCAGAGGGCGGTTTCGATGTAATAGTGAATTGCGCTGCCTATACGAACGTAGACAAGGCCGAAAGCGATGAAGAGATGGCAGAGCTTCTGAATGCTCAGGCAGTAGCCAATCTCGCGGAGGCGATAAAGCAGACGGACGGGACATTGATCCATATTTCGACCGATTATGTGTTTGGAGGTTCGAATGGCAATACGCCTCGTCGGGAGGATGAGGCAGTGAATCCCACCGGCGTTTACGGGAAAACGAAACTTCACGGTGAAGAAGCGATAGCAGCTTCGGGCTGCAAGGCTCTTATAATCCGTACAGCATGGCTCTATTCGGAATACGGAAAGAATTTCGTGAAGACTATGCTGAATCTTACATCCACAAAGCCGGAGCTGAAGGTGGTTTTCGACCAGGCGGGAACTCCGACTTACGCTCAGGATCTTGCGGGGGCGATAGTGACAATAATAGACGGTAGACATTTGGACGGCAATGAAGGAATCTATCATTATTCAAACGAGGGTGTTTGCTCGTGGTATGATTTCGCCAAAATGATAGCGAAGATGGGAGGGAACAATAGCTGCAATATCCAGCCGTGTCATTCGGATGAGTTTCCTTCGCCAGTGAAGCGACCGGCGTATTCGGTTTTGGACAAGACCAAGATAAAGGAACGGTTCGGCCTTGAGATTCCTTATTGGACGGAAAGTTTGGAGAAATGCGTGAATAATCTGTTAAAGAACGAATAGTTATGGTATTTAAAAGAAACATATTGATAACAGGCGGTGCGGGATTTATAGGCAGTCATGTGGTTAGACTGTTCGTGAATAAATATCCGGATTACAGAATAATAAATTTAGACAAGCTGACATACGCCGGCAATTTAGCCAATCTTAAGGATATAGAGGATAAGCCGAATTATAAATTCGTAAAGGCGGATATCTGCGAATACGAAGAAATGGCGAGAGTGATGAGTGAGTACAGGATAGACGGTGTGATCCATCTGGCGGCCGAGAGTCATGTAGACCGGTCGATCAAGGATCCTTTTACTTTCGCCCGGACCAATGTGATGGGTACGCTGTCGTTGCTTCAGGCAGCGAAGGTTTACTGGGAATCATTGCCGGAAAAATATGAAGGGAAGCTGTTCTATCATATATCGACGGATGAAGTATATGGTGCGTTGGAGTTGACAAATCCGGAAGGCATCGAGTCTCCGTTTACTACCAAAGCATCGTCGGGGGATCACCATTTAGCTTTCGGGACGGAGTTTTTCTTAGAGACTACAAAGTATAACCCTCATTCGCCCTATTCGGCCTCGAAGGCTTCGTCGGATCATTTCGTAAGGGCTTATCACGACACCTACGGTATGCCGACTGTCGTAACCAACTGTTCGAACAATTACGGTCCGTATCAGTTTCCTGAGAAGCTGATACCTCTGTTTATCAACAATATCCGTCATGGCAAGCCGTTACCTGTTTATGGTAAAGGAGAAAACGTGAGGGACTGGCTGTTCGTCGAGGATCATGCAAGAGCCATAGATCTAATTTTCCATAAGGGGAAAGTGGCGGAGACTTATAATATAGGCGGCTTCAACGAATGGAAGAATATAGATCTTATCCGAGTGATAATCAAGACGGTGGATAGGCTGTTGGGTAATCGGGAGGGAACGTCGGATCATCTGATAACGTACGTGACGGACCGCGCGGGACACGACCTGCGTTATGCGATAGACTCGCGGAAGTTGCAACGGGAGCTTGGCTGGGAACCGTCGCTCCAGTTTGAGGAGGGGATAGAAAAGACTGTGAAGTGGTATCTCGAGAACGAGGAGTGGGTAGATAATATCACTTCAGGTGAATATGAGAAATACTACGAGGAAATGTACGGCGAGAGGTAAAAAGTGAAAAATAAAGAGTGGGTCATTTTTTAATTTGTAACCCACCCTTAGTGTTATTTATTTGAGGAATAATGTTTGAAAGAGTTTATAAGTCTTTCATTTTAGAATATTTTTCAGCCTCTCCATAATTAATTTCAGTCCCTAATCCTTTTTTGTAGCAGGTGGCGACCAAAGATGCGCATTCTTTCTTAGCTTTTCTATCCTCATAGTCAGTTCTTTTATTAAGGGTAAAGTCAGCCCCTCTTTTTAAATAATAGAAAGCTTTAGCATAATCTTTAGGAACCCCTTCAAGGCCATAAAAATAAGTCATCCCTATGGAATAACATGTAAGGGGGGCTCCGGATTGTGTCGCTTTATCCAACAGTTCGAGTCCTTTATTAATGTCTTTTTCCACATAATCTCCCATAATGTATTGCAAACCCAATGCTGCTGTAGCATGGTCTTCACCATTATCGGAGGATTTGGTCAAAAGTTCTATTGCTTTCTTAGTGTCTTTTTGTACGCCTTGCCCCTCTCCATACATAACAGCAAGTAGTGCACACGAATTACTATTGCCGTCTTTTTCTATAGATTTTTCAAACCATTCTTTAGCTTTAGCATAATCTTGAGGAGTACCTCTTCCATTATAATATGCCTTTCCGAGTCGGTTTAGAGCTGTAGCGTTTCCTTTCTCAGCAGCCTGGAGCCAATATTCGATTGCTTTCTTATCGTCTATATTAACATAATCACCAATAGCATAAGATTCGCCGACTTCAAATAATCCTCTTGGGTCTCCTTGTTTAGCAGCGGATGACACTAATTCGAAGTAACGTTTGTCGTCCTTCGGCACTAAAACTCCGTTGTAATAATAGATGGCTGCTTTTACTTGATGTTTTGGTTCCCCTTTAGAGGCCATCATCATATCGTAAGCATAATTGATGATTCGAATCAGCTCTGTAGTTTTTTCTTTACTGTTTTCTACAGAATAGGGGTCGATTCCATTATTATCCTCTTTATCCAATACAAGAATCCAGTTTCCTTTTTTACCCTTTTTCAGTGTCCCTTCCTCGGTAAAATTAATTCCATCAACGTTGACCGTATTAACCTTAAATTGAATATTTCCGGCGTCATTGAGCTCATCTGCAATTTCAATCTGATAGTTGGAATATAAGGGACTCGTTTCCAATTGTTCGGCCATTAGACTACTGAATCTTTCAATATCATCCTTGGAAATATTATCAACACTGTCGGGTACGATGTATTTTAAGATTTCGGAATAGTCACCTTTATCGGCTGCCTTATATATGTCGGACACGGCATCATTAGCATTTTTTTCGCATGCTGTCAGCAATGTGAGGATCACAGCGGATAAGATGGTCAAATTAATTCGAATGTTCATTTTAATTTAGTTTTATATAGTTGTTGTCAAAAGTCACATGACGAATTGCGATTATTTGCACTAAAATCCTGTTTTGTATTAATCCTGGATCCGGTTGAGGTTGGATTGGATTTCTTCGTCGGTGACGGAGTAGTTCTGTAGGTCGCCGGCAAGGTATTTGTCGTATGAAGCCATGTCGATAAGTCCGTGTCCGGAAAGATTGAACAGAATTACTTTTTCTTCTCCGGTTTCTTTGCAAGCGAGGGCTTCGCGGATCGCCGCCGCGATAGCATGTGAGGATTCGGGTGCGGGTATGATCCCTTCGGTCTGTGCGAACAATATGCCGGCTTCGAATGATTCGAGCTGTGGTATGTCGACAGCTTCCATAAATCCGTCCTTCATCAGCTGAGACACGATTACGCCCGCTCCATGATAGCGTAGACCTCCTGCATGGATATTGGCGGGGCGGAAATTGTGTCCGAGAGTGTACATAGGCAACAGGGGGGTATATCCTGCTTCATCGCCGAAGTCGTACATGAATTTGCCACGTGTCAGTTTTGGGCATGAAGAAGGTTCGGCAGCGATGAAGCGTGTGTTTCGCTCGCCGGTGAAGTTATGGCGCATAAATGGAAATGCCAATCCTCCGAAATTGGATCCTCCTCCGAAGCATGCAATTACGATGTCGGGGTATTCGCCGGCGATTTGCATTTGTTTTTCAGCTTCAAGTCCGATAATGGATTGGTGGAGTGACACATGGCTGAGAACCGACCCAAGAGTGTATTTGCAGTTAGGAGTGGTCTGTGCGAGTTCTACGGCTTCTGAGATAGCAGTTCCGAGAGATCCCTGATGAGTCGGAGTAGCAGTAAGAATAGCTTTTCCCGCTTTTGTAGACATAGAGGGCGAAGGCGTGACCTGGGCTCCGAATGTCTGCATGATACTTTTGCGGTATGGTTTCTGTTCGTAACTTATTTTAACCTGGTAGACAGCAGATTCGAGTCCGAACATCTTAGCAGCGTAAGCGAGCGAAGCACCCCATTGACCAGCGCCTGTTTCTGTGGTGATGTTAGTGATACCTTCTTTTTTGCAGTAGTATGCTTGAGGTATGGCGGAGTTGAGTTTGTGTGAACCCATAGGACTCACGCTTTCGTTTTTGAAATAGATATGAGCCGGTGTGCCGAGTGCCTTTTCAAGGGCGTAGGCACGCACAAGAGGTGTAGAGCGATAGTATTTATAAAGCTCACGCACTTCTTCGGGAATGTCGATCCAAGCATCTGTTTGGTTCAATTCCTGTCGGCAAAGTTCTTCGGCAAAAATAGGGTAAAGATCTTCGGGCTTAAGGGGCTGTTTAGTGCCCGGATGAATAGGAGGTAGAGGTTTGTTAGGCATCTCTGCCTGTATGTTATACCATTGTGTAGGGATATCTTCTTCGTGGAGGAAGAATCGTTTTGTTTTAGTTTTCTTGCTCATATTGTTAGACGTTAGTACTTTAATAGATTGCAAAGTTAATAATTATGGTCAACATTTATGCAAGGGGAATAGAAAAAGAGAACCGCCTCCGGGGATTGACGAGGGGGCGGGTGGAGAAGGTATCCTGATTCAATTGACCCTATATGATGGAAACTAAACTTAGGGCCTCAGCTTTTTTAAAGAAGTTAGTAAATTGCCTTCTCTTGGTATTAGAACAACGTTAGTCGCATAAAAGTTCAATCTTCCCCAAAAAACTATTTTTGTCAAAGAAAAGATATCAATACGTGCATCAGAAGAAATGTTCTTTTCGAGAAGAGTATATTAGTGCTCTGAGGAAGTTTAGCGTGGATTATGAAAAGAAGTTTATATTCGAAGATATAATGGAAGACGACCCGCTACGCGGAGCATCGGTGGGATTTGTTCAGAGTCCTATGGTTAGCTTTAGGTCGCGATGCGGTTGCGGGATAATGAGTCATGGTCATAAACATCCTCTTCGAGGAAGGTTAATGGAGCAGGATATACCCATCAAGGTCGCGAGCTCCCGTATGATGGGGTTAACCATAAAATTGCCTCGGAGAGGCAATTGATGGGAAGTATCTTATAATTCTTGAGGAGGTGAGGAGGGTTAACGGGAAAAAGAGAACCGCCTCCGGGGATTGACGAGGGGGCGGCAAAAAATGGCAGACGATATCTGCGGTATCGTTTTATATAGGGTTAGAATATCTTTTTGAATTCGTCTTTGACTTCGTTGTATGCTTTTTTGGTTCCTTTTTTTGCCTTGTCGTATGTCTTAACAGTGGCTTTGGAGGCTTTATCGTATGTTTTAACCGTTCCGTTGGCTACCTTATCGTAGGTGTTGACTGTGGCATCCTTAGTCTTGACATAGGCAGTGTCGGTTGCAGCCGCCACTTGGTCATAGGTTTTAATAGTTCCTTTTTTCGCTTTTTTATAAACCTTGATAGTTCCGTCTTTAGTCTGATCGTAGGCTTTTACAACGAGTGGAGTGCAGGTCGTATCGTTTTGGGCACAGTCGTTATTATATCCGTTAGCAGCAAACGCACCGGTTGAGCCGATCAGCAATGTAGCAGCAAATGCTACTGTAAGAAATGTCTTTTTCATAGCCGTAAGTTTTAAATGTTTGTATAAAAAACAAACGGATATCGTAAAAGTTCAGGATGAATCAGTAGATAGCGAGAAAATAAAGCAGGATGCCATTTTCGACAATACTCAGCATGAGAGTCCAGACGAAATACCTCTGCGGAAGTGTGACGTTTATGTAGTCGAAGTCCTTGAACTCCTTTCGTTTCCAAGACTGGATTTTGAGGCGCAATATGTCGTGAAAATCCTTCCAGTCGAGCGTAGGATTATGCATGAGCCATTGATCTGTCTCCACTTCAACCGTTTGTTCGTCAGCCCAACTGAATGTGCGCGCCCATCTGACTGAGCCGTCATCTTCGAGTCCGATGCATACGACGAATTCATTTTTGTTACCACCCTGCCAGTAGGCTCGTTGCATTTCAGCTATGCCAATGCCGCGGTCAGCTCTAAAAAGGAGTATGAAGAGTCGCATTTCCATTTCGGAAGCATATCTGGCATTGAACCGACGGAACATAAGGTCGACATCGGGTGTGACCGTGAAGTCGTCAGACAGGATTGCCGGCGCATCATATTCGGCAATGCGGGGATAGTCGCAGAGTCCAAGTTCGCGTGCTTTGTCAGGGCTTATTTTTTCGAACTTGAAAATGGAGTTTGAGCATTGTATCTTGTTTTTGTAGGAATGTCGTTCGGTTACGGCAATCCAATTTTCGGGATTTTCTCTTTCTTGGGGTGTGAAATCGTCCATGGTATAATGGTGGCCGAATCTAATACCTCCTTGTATATGGCCTCCACTCCACGAGTCGTTTCTTCGAGGGAGTTGCCACGTGACAACCACTCGGCTGAAGAAATCGCTATCCGTGTCGTAACGACTTCCAATCGTAGTGAAAAAATAATATTGCTCCGGATGGTATATCCGATCCACGCGCCGGACAGTATAACTTCTTCCTTTGCTGTCGGTTCGCGTTTCGTATCGCACTCTCAGTTCGGTCCACGGCGCTTCGTAATGCACGCTGTCGACCATCGAGCCGAGATATTCGCGAGCCGACATATAACGGCGCATGAAAAGAAAATGCAACAGTCCAACAAAGCCTTCGCCTCCACCAAGGACACAGAGAAAAATCCACCATTCCCCTCTGAAATCAAGTGCGAAATAGAGAAGGAGGCATGCGACTACCGGTATGGCATAAGCAAAGGCAATCAATGCCCCGTATTATTTGAATGAGAAGGTATAATCGTCCACACCCGTTGCCATCACCTGTTTCGTGGCAGAAGTGGATATGGGGGTATATTCAATGGCTGACTTGTTTTTTATGAACCATCGGCTTGGATATGATTCGATAAGTGTTGCACGCTGGTTGATAATATCAAGCATGCGGTTTTGGGTGGAAGTGAAAGCAGTACGCTGTACATCGATGGAATTGGAAACGGTCTGATAGAGTGAAGTGTCGAACTGCGGGTTGGCCTCCTGAATCCATTTCATGAGTTCTCCGCCCTGCTGATATCTTCCGGCAATTATTTCGGGGTAGATTTTTTCGAAAGCTTCGCGGTATTCGTTAGAGACGTTGGCCTGCTCTCTGATAATCTGGAACATACGGTCTCTGACGGTTTCTATTTTGCCTCGCTGTGCTTCTGACTCCTTGCGCAATGCTATTTCCTTGTTGTTGTATGAAAAATACATGGAAATGAGGATTATAACAATCGCCAGGCATGAAAGGATTATGATTAATGAAGCTGTCATGTTGATAAGTTGTTATTTATGTGATTTCTATGAACGTTTAATACTGCAAATTTAAAAAGATTGGCAACAAAAAACAAAAGATGCATGAGAAAGCCCACGCATCTTGATCAGTTAAATTATGCTTGTGATGTTTCAGATGTCGAGCGAAACGTGTTTCCACACGGCTTGAGGAACGAGACTCCAGAGGCCGTTAACCACACCCCAACGGGAGTCGATGTATGCGACGCGACGTTTCCTCAAAATAGCTGTCTCAATCAGCGGCGCGGCCTTGTTGACAGAAAGAATCATGGGATATTCAATCGCAGGATTTAAGAACGGGGTGCGAACAAATCCGGGCCGAATGTCGGTGAACTTGACATTGACTTGCTGAGTATAGGCCAATTGTTCGAGAGCGTCGATAAAATTACGCTGGAATCGTTTTGAAGCGCTGTAGGCAGCCGCGAGCCCTATTCCTTTGGTTCCGGCTATAGATGTTATGGCGGCAATCTGTCCGGGTCTGACGTTAGCCGTCTCGCGGTAATATCGATAGGCCGCAGCAAGAATACGCGCGAAACCGGTGCAGTTGGTGTCGACGATGTCACGTATTTTCGAATCGTTAAGTTCGGGATCCTGAAAACCGACCCCAGAGGCGTAAATAAGGATATCCATCCCGTCGATCAGCTCTATGAGATCGTAGAATTTCTTTACCGAATCGGTCGCTCTGACATCAATGCAACTAACCGCCACCCGATCGGGATAAAGCGCTTTTATTTCTTCCAATGTGTCGGTACGGCGAGCGGCTAATCCGACGCGACAACCCACGCGGGCAAAATCAGTGGCCATCCGCAGTCCCAAGCCTGACGAAGCTCCGATAATAACGATTTTTTTCATCTTTCTGACGGTTGATTAATGTTTGTGTTCATTATTATCAACCTTCGGATAAGCAGATTTGTTCAGTGGGAGTGTGTAAATTACGTAAAAACTGCCTGTGATCGGGTTGGCCCGTTTTCCGAAGCCGGGCACGTACATTGTGGGTCCGTAGGTGTTTTTGCTTTCATGGAGGATGGAGCGGTATTTGAACGCCCATCCCATTGATATGGGTCCGGAAATCTTAACCGTCACTCCGGCAGTAAATTCCCAGAATCCTACAGTAGCGTTCTGCGAGGGGATGTTGAAAAATGTGGATTCATCCCAGTAATTGCTGTTGACGTCGATATTGTCAATGGAGTAGCTGAAGGCGGAGAATCCGTAACGAAGCCCTACATGCAGCTGATATGCATTGTTGGAGTTGTAGAAGATATTATAATCGGCACCTATCTTAAAATATGGCGCGAAGGGACTTTTAAAAGTATAATTCATGTCGGCGGGAGAGATTTTAGCTGTGGAAAAACCGAGTTCGAAGGTAGGGAAGAAACGGTTGTGGAGCGAGACTTGGCCCATGAATCCTACTCCGCCGTATTGTTGTCCGAGAATCCTCATTACTGGATCCCAAACATCCACTCCAATTGAAACGCCGCTGACAAGCGGATAGAGATTTCCAACCGCTTTAGGCAGCATGATAGAGTCGACATATTCACTGCCGGTCACAGTATCGACCAGTACAACCCTTCCTTGAGCATCGCGTTGTTCTTGGAGCCGAGATCGGTCGAATTCCGGCGTTTCTTGTTTCGTAGTCGGGGGAGTGGGAGTGACGGGGGTGATACGTCGTTGACCCCAAGCATCGACCCCGACGGCTGATATGACGGCGAAAACTGCGATTAAAAGTAATGTTCTGATTAGTCGATCCATCTTATTGCGTTGTTTCGCTTCTAAACATTCGGTTCGGCTGTCCGGTAGAATATTTTGATTCTTTCGGTGTCGAAATTATTAATCAATGAGTCGATTACGGCTACGGAATCGATCAGATGGGTGGTGTAAGAGATTCCAGTGATATGATAGAAGAACATCGCTCCACACTCTTCGCTCACAAATCGCGGCTCGCTGTCATAGGAGAACTTAATAGTGTCGATAAGGGCCGGAAAGTTGAGGTCGGATTGCAAATATCTGATGGCAAATGAGGTGGAAGGCTGTTCGGCTCTAAAGGGGAGATAGACAGTCGAAGCCCTGAGGGAAGTGTTGAGCATACTGTCGCCCGGCGCTCCGATACCGTAAACCCAGATTGAGTCGACGGATATTTTACCGCCCGTAGTCGAAGAGTAAAATCCGGCGAGAGGAACGCTACTCTGGTTTTCGAGACATCCGACAGTGTTGCAAGCGGGCAGTATCGCCGAGATCGCGAGCACAGCGACTCCAATGAAAGGAATGATATGTCTCAGAATTTTCCCCATGCTACAATCTCATCCATCTGTTTTCTTATCTTCCGAGGGGTTTTCTCGGTAGGCTGTGGGTAGCCTAACGGTATTATGGCGATAGGTTCTACACCATCGGGAAGTGACAGAGCCTCGGTTATTTTATTGACATCGAAATTGCATATCCAGCAACTGCCCAATCCTAAAGCGGCTGCTGCAAGACAAATGTGTTCGACTGCGATTGCAACGTCGATATCCGTATGGTCTTTGCCGTCGGAGCGATGCCAAGCATCGTCGTGTATCCCGCAAGCGATAATAAACGCCTGTATGTCGGCAACCCAAGGGCGGTCGTATGCCTCAATAACGTTTTTTTTCAGTGGAGAGTCGTTTTCGATCACGATAAATTTCCATGGCTGACGGTTGCAAGCCGAAGGAGCCAGGCGTGCAGCCTCGAGTATGGAGAGTATCGTTTCGCGCGACACAGGTTCGGAGGTGTAATTACGGCAAGAATAACGCTCGCAGACCAGATCGTGGAAGGCAGGATATAGTTTAGGATTTTCCATTGTCAATGCCGTTTGTTAAAATCAGTCATGTCTTCTTCTATCTCGTAGTCGTTTCGCCGGGGTGAGTTTCTGACTATCAGTTCGCCGAGAAATCCGGTGAGGAAGAGCTGCGTGCCGAGAATCATTAGCACGAGTGAAAAAAAGAAGTAAGGCGAGTCGGTCACGAGAATATAAGGATTGCCAGCATGCATGTTGTAGAGTTTGATGAAGCCGACTGCAGCGGCCGCGAAGAAGCCAAAAAAGAACATCAGGCTTCCTAACAGACCGAAGAAATGCATGGGTTTGATTCCGAAACGGTTTGTAAACCAAAGAGTCATCAGGTCTAAATATCCGTTGACAAATCGATCGAGTCCGAATTTAGTTTTTCCGTATTTACGGGCCTGATGTTTCACCACTTTTTCTCCGATTTTGGTAAATCCGGCGTTCTTTGCAAGGAACGGGATATAGCGGTGCATGTCGCCATAGACTTCGATGTGTTTCACTACGTTGCGCCGATAGGCCTTAAGTCCGCAGTTAAAGTCATGGAGATTTCGGATGCCGCTCACTTTCCTTGCCGTGGCATTGAAAAGCTTTGTGGGGATCGTTTTCGACAGCGGGTCGTAGCGTTTCTGTTTCCAGCCGCTTACCAGATCGTAACCATCGTCGGTTATCATTCTATAAAGTTCGGGTATCTCATCGGGGCTATCTTGGAGGTCGGCATCCATTGTTATAACCACATCGCCTTTAGCGCGAACGAATCCTGTGTTCAGTGCGGGCGATTTGCCGTAATTTCGTCTGAATGAAACGCCTTTGACGTTCGGATTCCTTTCGGACAATTGTTTAATAACCTCCCAGGAATCGTCGGTCGAACCGTCGTCGATCATGAGCACTTCGTAAGTGAAGCCGTTCTCGTCCATCACGCGTCTGATCCATGACTCAAGTTCGGGAAGCGATTCGGCTTCGTTGTAAAGAGGTACTATAACTGTAATATCCATCTGGGTGTCAGCTATTGGGAGTGTCGGTAGATTGTTTAACGGATTTTGCCCTCGCTAAAAGACTCATAAGCAACGACAGCAACGAACCGGAAAAAATCGACAGCCATATCATCTCAACGACTATCTGTATGGCCGAAGGAACGATCCTGTAATCGATCATCCGCTGCAATACGTCAGCCATTTCTTTGCCCTGCGGCCATTCGAGAGACTCATATAAATCGATCGTCTCGTGAAGTCGGTCGATAATGAAATCGGGGTTTATCCATTTGAGGTAGACGGTAGCCACGACACCGGCAATGGCCGACCCGCAGGCGAAAATCATGATTCCCTGCATCCATAAGGATGAAATCGCACTCTTTCCTCCATCTTCCACAAAGGCTATGCGAAGCCACCGATAAATGAGAAATGGCACCGCCACGAACATGGCCATTGTAATGAGTGAAAACAGGGAAATTTTAACAGAGAGTACAAACGCGAAAAACATTCCGGTCAGGTAAATACCGAAATAAAATCCGTTGTCGGCGCCTCTTCTGTAGGGCGAGGGAGGATAAGGTTTTCTGACGTTAGTATCGCTCATTAAGCTCTATTGATTTATATTTCTTTGCGATACGTGTTGATATGCCTCTCTTTCTTAGCCTCGAATATTTCCGATATGGCGAAGAAGATACCCGATTCCTCTACCATGCCAAACTCATCGTTGATAGCCGTGCCGAACATTCTCATTGTCGGCGAGAGGCTCATATAAGCGTTGACCAAAGGAGGTATGTTGAATCCGTGGGAACGTATTTCGCGGTTCAGCGTCCGGTAGTCGTCATCGAATGTAGTGCCGGTGAAAAGCTCGGCGAGTTTCTCCTTGTCGGAATCGACGGACAGAGGCTTTATCGGCCATACCAATTTATCAGGATCGGGGAAGTGTTTGTGGAGAAAGTAAAGAATCATATCGCGGCACTCCTTTGAATAGTTGGGATACATGGTGACCTTTCCGAAGAGATATTTAATCTCCTTGTTGACTACGGTCAACGCTCCCAATCCGTCCCAAAGGTTGTCGAGCGTATAGATGGCTTTGGCTCCTACTTTCGAGGCCTGATATTGTGGAATGACGAACGAGCGTCCGAGTTCGAGCGTGTAAGGGAGATAATCGTCGAGAAACTCCCGGGAGAAGTTAAACATGTGGGAAGTAGCGATACGGGGAGTGCCGTTATCGGAACGCGCTATTTCTTTGCCCGTGATGAAGCGGTATCCTCCGAGTATCTGTCGACTGTCGGGATCCCAAACAATGAGCTGTTTGCATGGCGGATCCATCAAATCGAATTCGTCGATATCGCATGCTTTGCCAGTTCCTCCTCCTGCACTTCGGAATGATATTTCACGCAGACGGCCAATCTCTTCCATGGTATGCGGACAACTGATAGCATCGACTACGTAAATAAGGTTGTTTCCCTTGTTAGTAGGACGCAGAAGCCGCTCCGGGGTAAGTTCGGTTTCTAAAATTTCTGCCGGTATCGGGTCTATTATCTTTTCTTCCATAAGGAGGGGATCAGATGAGAGCACGCTCTTTTCAAGATTGCAAATTTATATAAATTCGATGATAAATTCGCATTTCGCTCCTAAAAATTTACTTAATGGCAGCCGATGTGTCTGCAGTGTAAAAGTTCCGGTTAGCAAAATTTATATGAGTCGCGGTTTAAACAAACCATTGGTTGAGTGTATAAGTTAGTTCATACTGTTTGGATTTTTGAGAGAATCAAGGTCGACTGACTATGAAACTTCACTCCGATAAGTGAGTTTTACACGAAAGAAAGTGTCAATCTGTAAAATGTGTGCCAACCTCAGTTAATTGCTTAAACAGATAAATGGCTGCGTCATCGCGACGCAGCCATATAAACTCTATCGATTTTTACCTTCAATACTTTGTTAGATTTATGAAACGGCCGCGTCGTCACGACGCAGCCGTCACCTCAATTAACTATAACATTTTGTATAAATTCATTATTTACGCTGAACCCTTGACTGTTGTCAGTTTATTAGCGGGGAATGAGCCGACGGCATTATGGCTGAATGTCAACATGACGTCATTTCCCAAGCCGGATTAATAAGCTAAGGATCGGTTGAAAACAGGGTTCGCCATAATATGAAAGCCCTGGTATTTGCATTTAAGGTGTTGGACATCAATAACAAAAGTTAGTTAATATAATGGTTAATGTGCTTAGTGTTAGTTCTATTCGCTTGATACTGATAATGCGAACTATCAAATTTTATGCAAATATAACGTAAAAGACATAGATTTACCCCCCCCACAATTAAAAAACGTTAAAATTTTTAATTTTAACGTTTGCTGCACACCTTTCATGGAAAAGGTTGGGCTTCAGAAGGTAAAAATACCCATTTTTATCCTCTTTTGGTTCCATAGAGTACTATTAAAATAATAACACTCAAATTATCAGAATGTTAAGGAGTTATTATAAAAGTAGATTGTATTACATTTGAATTTAATTTTGAAAAAATGGTAACTTTGTAAATAGATAAGTTGCCTCATAGAAGTCGTAAAATGAAAAAAATTATATTTTCCTTTCTTCTCCTTTTTTCTTTTATATCAAAAGCACAATCCATAGATGAACAAATTGCTTCCGCAATGAATTCAGGCGATTGGATTGCATTGGATTCAGTATATAACGAAGCTCCAAAAGATTCAATATGGGACTTCCTCGAAGTCTATTCGCGATGTCTGATCGGAAACCGATTAAACAGACCCGAAGTGTCAATTCCTGCATTTGCTGAGTTGTTGCAAACACATTCAGAAGAACTTGATTTAGGAAATCTGTTTTCTTGTTCTTTGATGTATGCGATAGATTTATCAAAAGTGGGAAAGAATAAGGAGGCCGCAGAATTATTGGCAAGCATATTAGACGCTACCAAACAATATCTTGACAGTGCAAATATCGCGGTTATTCAGAATCAAAAAGATCTTTACAGCGCGTTATCCAATTATGAACCGTACACTCTATCATTTAAAGGAGAAAAGACATCCATCCCCTTTTCGATTATCAACTCTGAAAATAACAAAGGCTCAAGGTTAAAACTTGACAAATGTTCAATTAACGGGATTGAAGCCGATATTACATTTGACACCGGCGCAGCTCTCAATGTTATTTCTCAAGAAATGGCAGATAAACTGCAATTGATCCCGCTTGACGCTTCGGTAATTGTGGGAGGAATAAATGATGTTGATGGCAGATATGTTCTTGCCAAAGAGATTAAGTTCGGGAACCTCACGGTTATGGATGTACCTTTCGTAATATTACCTTTAGAAACAGGCAATGAGGAAGCCGATAAGTTCCTAAATCAATACGGGATTATCATAGGAACGCCATTTATGCTCCAAATTAAGGATTTCACTCTTGATTTCATAAATAATGAAATAACAATACCGACTATCGCTCCGGAGCGTACCAATCAAAAGCCCAATATGTTTTTTGGTGACGGTATGACTTTTTCTGCAAAAGGGAAAGTTCTTAACGAACCGATGATTATGCATATTGACACCGGAAATGCTGATTACGCCGATTTGGGGTCTCAATTCTATGTAAACAATAAAGAATTTGTCGAAACACACGGTAAATTAGAATCCGTTGGCAGAGCAGGTGCCGGCGGAGTTCACAAATCGGAAGTATATTTGGTTTCTGACATTCCTATCGAGTTAGGCGGAAATACCGTTGTCCCAGCTGAAATATTAGTAGCTATAGAAGATTTATCTGATATTTCCGCATTACGCTTTGATTGTAATATTGGACTAAAAACCCTGATGATGTATGGGAAAGTCCGTTTTAATCTTGTAGATTTTGTGTTATCTACTCAACCAAGATAAAAAGCGTTTAAAAATCTGACGTCTCTAACAACCCTTTTGGAACGCAGTTTAAGGCGGGGTTTCAGAAGGTATAAATACCCATTTTTATCCTCTTTTGATTCACTATAAAACCATTGGAAAATAAGTTTCAGGTTGACATGGTGTAAAGAATTCTTAGGGATAAGTCATTATCTATGCCTCAAAACTATTTTTGTAGTTAATAAATCATAAATATATTCAGTTGGGGTTGCAACTACAAAAATAGTTGCTACATTTGCATCGTGAACTAATAAAATAGTTATGAAAAAAAGAGATAACAATCAATTGACACCTAAAGAGGAGGAACTGATGCAACTCCTTTGGGAACATGAACCGATTTTGATAAGCAAACTCATAGAGTTTTATCCCGAGCCTAAACCTCACTTCAACACTGTATCGACAGTTATGAAAAGATTGGAAGCAAAAGGTTTCGTAGGACATAACGAAATCGGCGGCTCTTTTCAGTATTTTTCAGCAGTAAAAAAAGAAAATTTCCGCAATAAAAGTTTTGGTGACTTCATCAAAAATTATTTTGGAGGGAGCTATTACGGAGCGGTCTCTGCCCTTGTTGAAGAGGATAAAATTTCTGCCACGGAATTAAAAGAGTTACTCGAACTCATAGAAAATAAAGGGAAGCGCAATGGGTAAGCTACTTGCATATTTATTAGTCAGCGGCCTGCTTCTGCTCGCTATGTATCTTGTATATAAACTTTTTATAGCAAGGGAAAATCAGCATGGTTTTAATCGAGGCATAATATTAGTGATATATGTTGTTTCGTTTTGCGCTTACCCGCTTTATAATTTCTTTGTCAATCTTGCAGTTAAGCGCGTGACAGATAATATAACTAATATCGACGGGGTGGAAAGCTTGACTATTGAGCCTGCCGCCCAACCGATATGGGGAACAATTCTTATTTGGCTATTTCTTATTGGAGCTTCCGCTGTTGCCGTTAAAACTATTATGACGTGGATTAGGATAGTCCGTGTAGTGCATTCAGGAGAACGGTTAAAGAAAGATCAGTTTACCGTAGTAGTGTTAGATGACGAGAAAATAGCTCCGTTCAGCTGGATGCATTATGTAGTGATAAACCGAGATGATTTTGATAATAAAAACTCTGCCATAATTGCACACGAACTCAAGCATGTCCGTTCGTGGCACTGGCTTGACTTATTAATAGCTCAACTTGTATGCATTCTCAATTGGTTCAATCCTGCCGCTTGGCTCTTGCGCGAAGAGTTGATGCTCGTTCATGAGTATCAGGCTGACATGGCAGTAATAGATAACGGACATGATCCGCAGGAATATCAGATGTTGTTAGTAAAAAAAGCTGTTGGCGCCAGATTCCCGTCCTTAGCCAACAGCATAAATCATAGTAAACTTAAAAAACGTATCACCATGATGTACAAATCAAAAAGTGGTGCAGGGAGTAAGTTAAAAGCCCTTGCACTTGTGCCGATGGTCGCATTGGCACTCGGAGTGGCCACAGTGCCCGCAGTAAAAGCTGCCGTATCAACAATCGTCAACAGCGAAGTATCGCTCGCCAAAGGTAGTGAAAAATCCGTAGTTTCAGGTAAATTTAGGATTACTAATTTGAATAATAGCGGAATTGAAACTACTGTGGTTGTAGTAGGAGAAGATTTCGGAGAAAGTATATCGGTTTCCGGTGTCACTTTTACGAATAAAGGGAATAACTATTCCGCAAAGTCATTAAATACAAATATGATAAACGGGCGCGCTACAATAACCGCCGTATTCCCATTCTCAGACAATTATGAAAATGCGAATATAGGCCTTAATATCAATGGACAGGAAGTAAAACTCAATTTAGATGATTTTCGTGAAGATTCACAGACCAGTTCGATATCAATTTCACCAGTATGGGGCATCGCGATTTTTCAAGATAATGCAAAGTTGTCGACAGTGGGAGATATGGAAATTTATCTCGACGGGAAGAGAATCAGTGAACAAGAAATGATTGCTTTGACCCCCGAAACCATTGCCTCGGTGTCTATTGACAGGCAAAACAATAAAATCAACATAACAAGCAACTGATTTCATAGGACAATTGCGTCTTTTCGCAACCGCCAAGAGGTCCATAATTTTGTGGCAAACTCACAAGATTATGGACTTTTCTTTTGATAACCAAAACAACAAATCCCTCGAGAATGTAACCGTTTCAGAGGTCTGCACTTTGTTCACTTACCGCTCTATATGAGTCTTCAAGGATCAAGAAATGGTACTATCGTGGCGACTGCCTAAGATAGTTTCTAAGTGAGTATTGTCGCACATTAATTATAGGGAGTAGACCAGTTCTTTCAGCTTGTCGGCAGTCTGTTGGGCCTCTTTTCCTCCGTGAATATCCTCGGCTCTCACAGGTTTTCCTATAGAAAGTTCAAGATGGCTGTTTTCCTTACGGAAGACTTCGCGAGGCAATAAAATCATTTCAAAATTAAATTTCAGGCCTGATTTTTCACGCCATTTTGCGAACCTGTAAAAACTTTTTGAATTTTCTCCCTTGAAGTGGATAGGTACAATGGGTCGGTTGTGACGCACGGCTTTGTTTACGAACATTTTTTGCCATTTGAGATCGCGAATACCTTCATTCTGTTGCCGTGAGCATAAACCGGCCGGAAAGATGATCAGAGGTTCCTCACCGGCAAAAGCATCATCAACAGCTTTCGATGCTTCACGCGACTGACTGCCATGCTTGTTTACCGGAAGAAAAACGTCGCGGAGGGGCTCTATGGCCATAAGCAGGTCGTTGACGGGAAATTTCAGCGCTGAACCATAACGGGAGGCAATCATGTCGATGAGAACGATGCCGTCAAGTCCCCCCAACGGGTGATTGCTGATGAAAACGGCACGCGGATCTTCAGGCAGATTTTCCATGCCCGTCACAGAATAGGTTATATTAAGATCGCGCAGTACGCCATGACAGAAATCCGCGCCGCGACAACCGGCGTTATCCCTCAGGAGCTTGTTCATCTCATCCTGACGTATCAGTCGAGCTATTTTCTTTATTAGAGGGGAAGGTATATACTTGTAGTGCCTCGGCAATCTGCTCCGAAGTACACTGTCGATATCCAACTGAAGCACATTTTCTTTTTTAGCTTCAGTCATTGACGGTAGATATTATTGTGGGTATTTTTTTAATAAGACTTCGTCTTACGAATGAATCGGCCGGGGCTGTATCACGGCTTACGTTGATGTTGTGCTTATTGAAAATTGCCTCGGCATTTCTTACGAACACCGCTCGCTGCGTTTTGGTAGTCTGATCCTCAATAGGCAATTCGGCAGGTATAAGGCGGAAATTCTTAGTTTCAGCGCAAGGTTTCTGTGTGTATAAAAGCCTATAGTTGGCATCGGCTACGTATGGTTTACCCAATGAATCGCGTTTAAGTTTGACAGTACACATGGCACCCCCGCGGGTGTCGTCAGTTTTCATTCCGGAAATAAAATTGCCCAATGAATAGACAATCAGAGAGTTTCTCGTTGAATCGCGTCTCAATTCCATCGGCTGGATCACGTGCGGGTGGCCACCCATCACAATATCGGCACCATGTTCGATAAGTGCATGAGCCATCTTCCGCTCTGCCTGTTCGGGCAAAAGCTTGTATTCCAGGCCCCAGTGAGGACATACGATCACAATTTCGGCTCCTTTTTTCCTAACGTTGTCGATATCGTTTTTCATCTTGTTGAGGTTCAGATAGTCGACGGCGACTGTGGGCGGACAAGGTATGCCGTTAGTGGAATAGGTGTAATTAAGAAACGCTACGTTAAAGCCGTTAATGTTAGTGATGAACTGTGCCAACGAATCTCTTTCCGAAGCGTTTGCATAACAGCCGACATGAGGGAAGTTCATTTCGTCGAGTACGGCAAGAGTGCGTTTGAGTCCGGCTTCGCGGCGGTCGAGAATATGATTGTTGGCGGTCAGAGCCAGATCAAAGCCGGCATCTTGCAGTGCTTTCGCGTACGAATCGGGGGCGCAGAACTGAGGATAGCCCGTATAGCCTTTACCTCCTAACGGACATTCCAGATTAACCACGGCATAATCGGCCGCTTTCACGATAGGTTCTATCTCTTTGAAGTAACTGGAATAATCATAGGTTGTGCTTCCACCGCTCGCCAGAGCCGCGTCAAGTTGCGACTGGTGTTGCATGGCGTCGCCAACGAAAGAGATATCGATCTCGTCACTGTCGAACAACAGTGAGGCTAATGAAACGAGGAAAATAAGACAGCCCTGCATAAAATTTTTTTATAAGTGGTTTATGAATAAAATTCTTTCTTAGCGGCCGATAAGGTGTTCTTCATGAGGCTTACTATCGTCATTGGGCCTACGCCTCCCGGAACGGGAGTGATGTGCGAGCATAATGGAGCCACCGTATCGAAATCGACATCGCCACGCAGACGGAATCCCGATTTTTTTGTCGGATCCGCTACGCGAGTCGTGCCTACGTCAATCACTGTCGCCCCAGGCTTCACCATATCGGCGGTTACAAATCCAGGGCTGCCTAATGCCGCGATTATTATGTCGGCCTCACGGCAAATCGATTTGATGTCTTTGGTAGCGCTGTGACAGACAGTCACGGTAGCATCGCCCGGATTGTGCTTCTGCATCATCAGCGTGGCTACAGGTTTGCCTACAATATTGCTTCGACCCAACACCACGCAACGAGCGCCCGTAGTCGGTATCGCGTATCTTTCCAACAGTGTCATTATGCCTGCAGGGGTGGCCGAAACGAAGCAGGGGAGGCCTATGGACATGCGTCCCACGTTAACGGGATGAAAACCGTCGACGTCTTTGCGGTAATCTATCGCTTCAATCACCTTCTGTTCGGAAATGTGTCGGGGCAGAGGAAGCTGGACTATGAATCCGTCAATATCCTCATCGCTGTTTAGAGTGTCGATGGTTTTCAGCAGTTCGTCTTCTGTGATATCGTCCTCGAAACGCAGAAGAGTGGATTTGAACCCGCATTCTTCGCATGCTTTCACTTTGTGAGCCACGTAGGTTTCGCTACCGCCGTCGTGACCCACGAGAACAGCCGCCAGATGAGGCCTTTTTTTGCCGGCTGCCACCATACGTTCTACTTCCTGCGCTATTTCCGCTTTGATGTCGGCAGACGTTTTCTTGCCGTCGATTATTTGATATTCCATGACTTTCGCAAAAGTTAACGACGTCTCATCTGACGCATCATTTTCATTGGATTCTTCATCGTCGTAGCGGCCTTCATCATCTTGCGTGTATCTTCGAATTGCTTGATCAGCCGGTTCACATCTTGAATCTGAGTACCGCTCCCTTTGGCTATGCGCTGGCGGCGGCTGCCGTTGATTATATCGGGACGGCGACGTTCTTCCGGGGTCATAGAGCGGATGATCGCCTCAATCCCTTTGAACGCGTCATCGTCGATGTCTATGTCTTTTATCATTTTGCCGACTCCGGGAATCATCGACGCTATCTCCTTCAGATTTCCCATCTTCTTGATTTGCTGGATCTGCGACAGGAAATCATCGAAATTAAACTGGTTTTTAGCTATCTTCTTCTGTAGTTCGGCCGCCTCTTTGGCATCGATAGCCGCCTGCGCTCTTTCGACAAGCGAAACCACGTCGCCCATACCCAAAATACGGTCGGCCATACGTTCGGGATGGAATACATCCAGAGCTTCAAGCTTTTCGCCGGTACCGATAAACTTTATAGGCTTGGTCACAACCGTACGGATAGAAAGAGCTGCACCACCGCGGGTGTCGCCATCCAACTTCGTCAGGACGACTCCGTCGAAATCCAACCTGTCGTTGAACTCTTTCGCCGTATTCACCGCATCCTGTCCCGTCATCGCATCGACTACGAACAAAATCTCCGAAGGCTTGACCGCATTCTTGATCGCTTCTATTTCGTTCATCATCTCTTCGTCGACAGCCAGACGCCCGGCAGTGTCGACAATTACGAGGTCTATGCTGTTGGCCTTGGCATATTTTATTGCGTTCTGAGCTATCTCCACCGGATTTTTATTTCCTTCTTCCGAATAGACCGGAACACCTATCTGCTCTCCGAGAACTTTCAGCTGGTCGATAGCCGCCGGACGATAAACGTCGGCTGCGACAAGGAGAGGACGTTTGGCTTTCTCGCTCTTAAGCTTTTTCGCCAATTTGCCAGAAAAAGTGGTTTTACCCGAACCCTGAAGACCCGACATCAGGATTACAGCCGGATTACCCGAAAGATTGATAGGCGAAGCGTCGCCCCCCATCAGTTCCGTCAGCTCGTCGTGGACTATCTTGACCATCATTTCGCTCGGTCTTACGGCAGTCAGAACGTCGCGTCCCAGAGCCTTGGCCTTGACTGTATCGGTGAAAGTTTTGGCTACCTTATAGTTGACGTCGGCATCTAAAAGGGCGCGGCGCACCTCTTTCAGAGTGTCGGCAACGTTGATTTCGGTTATTCGGCCTTGTCCTTTAAGAAGTTTGAAACTTCGTTCAAGTTTTTCGCTTAAATTTTCAAACATGTCGAGTTATTGTCGTTTTTAGATTAGTCTGTTCGTTTCAGTATCAGGAAATATAATCGAAGGCTTGAAATTCGCTGCCTCCTGGGGCGTCATAGATGCATAGCTCATGATAATCACGATGTCGCCGCGTTGCACTTTTCTTGCCGCCGCGCCGTTGAGACATATCATGCCGCTGTCGCGCGGCCCTGTTATCACATAAGTGTCAAAACGTTCGCCGTTATTGTTGTTGACGATGAATACTCTTTCGCCTGCAATAATATTGGCCGCTTCCATAAGCGCTTCATCGATAGTTATACTGCCGATGTAGTCTAAGTTCGCCTCGGTCACTCTTACGCGGTGTATCTTCGATTTTAAAACTTCTATTGTCATTTCGATAAGTTTTTTGGCGGATATTTGATATTGTCTATCAGTCTCACATCTCCGCAATAGACCGTTATGCAACCTACAGTTTCGCCTTCCGACGGCCACTCCTGAAGCGGTTGCATCGTCAGCGGATCTGCTATCTCGAAATATTCGGTCTGCATGTGTGGGAACGAATTGACGGTGTCGATAACATATCTTTTCGTCGACTCCAACGAATGATCTCTCGCCCAGTCGCGGCTCGAATCAAGCGTGCGGTGTATCACAGGGGCGATTTCACGTTGTTCGGATGTCAGGCGCACGTTGCGCGACGACATGGCAAGACCGTCGCTCTCGCGGCATATCGGACAGTCCACTATTTCGATATCGAACCCTTCCAGCTCAGCCATTCTTCTGATTACGGCGATCTGTTGGAAATCTTTCTCGCCGAAATATGCCCTCGTAGGAGTTACATAATAGAACAGTTTGCTCACGATTTGAGCCACTCCGTTGAAATGACCCGGACGCATGGCTCCCTCCATAGTTTCCGCAACAGGCCCTAAATCGAATATTCTTGTGTCGGGTTCGGGATAGATTTCGTCGGCATCCGGTATGAAAGCTACATCCACACCGGCTTTCTCAAGCTTTGCCGTATCAGCTTCTTCTGTCCGGGGATAGGTCCTGAGATCCTCAGGGTTGTTGAATTGAGTGGGATTTACGAAAATGCTCGTCACCACGAAGTCGTTCTCCGCGCGTGCCCTGGCGACAAGCGAAAGATGGCCGGCGTGCAACGCACCCATCGTCGGTACTAAACCTATTGACAGCCCTCGCTGTCTTGCTGCTGAGACTGCTTCACGCAATCCCTTGATACTACGTATTATTTCCATTTTTCATTCAATCCGTTAACGGTTCGGTAGGCCTCCGGCCTCCTTGAAATCCGCGCACTCGGATTCACGCTGCAAAATTAGTAAAAAACCCACTCCCGAGCAAAACCCTGTCGCAATATTAAGGGAGTCTTAAAAATTCCGGATAAAGTTAATGGCCGGTCGCTTGTTCAGAACCTTTAAAATCGAAATAAAAGCGTGCAGACAAACAAAATCAGGCTCCGAAGCGTTTATGGTACATAAAACTTAAAAAATAACGGTTATGAAAACTAATTACAAATTCGGAGAAGTATGCCAACTTCGTCAACAAGTCGAAGCCGAGCAGGAGAAAGTAGGTTTCAAGAATATTTTCGAAACTGAAAACGGAGGTGTATCCTTGGTAGCTTTTAAGGCCGGCCAGAAGTTGGACGAGCATTTGGCACCTGCTGAAGTGATGGTGACTGTGCTTGAAGGTGAGGTGGAATTTACCATGCTCGACAATACGAAGACTCTTATGGCGGGTGAATTCATGCTGATGGGAGCGAATGTGCCTCATAGTGTCTACGCTACGGCCGACTCGATGCTTATGCTCGTGAAATTAAAAAACTAAATAAACTGCTATAATTATGAAAAAGTACAAATGTGAGGTCTGCGGTTGGATTTACGATCCCGCGACCGGCGATCCTGAACATGGTGTCAAGCCCGGAACGGCTTTTGAAGACCTGCCTGACGATTGGGTTTGCCCCGAATGTGGTGCCCCGAAGTCGATGTTCGAGCCTGTCGACTGAACAGATCGTCCCCGGGCATCAAAAGAGAAAGCCGAATCGAAAGGAATGGTATCCTTCGGTTCGGCTTAAGATTTTTAATAATGATTAAGCGTGTAGCCTTCCGTTTAGCCCGGAATGATTGCTTCGCTCGGACATACTTCTGCGCATGAACCGCACTCGATGCAAGTGTCGGGATCGATGTGATAGATTTCGCCTTCGGAAATAGCTTCTACGGGGCACACCGGGAGGCAAGTGCCGCAAGCTACACATTTGTCTGTAATTACGTAAGCCATAGTAGTTTTTTATTGGATAAATTTACGAATATTGATTAATCTGATGCAAAAATAGAATTTTTCATTCAATTGACAAACTCTTTCGGCAAAATTTCCTTAACTTTGCCATGTTATGAAAGGCATTGTTTTAGCGGGCGGTAGCGGCACGCGCCTCTATCCCATTACTAAAGGAGTAAGCAAGCAGCTCCTGCCGGTTTACGACAAACCGATGATCTATTATCCCTTGTCGGCACTCATGCTCGCCGGAATTCGGGAAATACTGATTATTTCCACTCCCCAGGATTTGCCGGCATTCAAACGGTTGTTGGGTGACGGCAGCGACTACGGAGTGAAATTCGAATATGCAGAGCAACCGTCGCCCGACGGGTTGGCGCAGGCATTCATTATAGGCCGCGATTTCATAGGCGACGACAGTGTTTGCCTCGTTCTCGGCGACAATATCTTTCATGGAGCCGGTTTCACCAAATTGTTACGCGAAGCAGTGAAAAACGCCGAAAGCGGTGAAGCTACGGTGTTCGGCTATTGGGTCAACGATCCCGAGCGCTATGGTGTGGCGGAGTTCGACAAGGAAGGACGTTGCCTGTCCATCGAGGAGAAGCCGGAGAAACCCAAAAGCAATTATGCTGTCGTGGGGCTCTATTTCTACCCCAATAAAGTAGTGGATGTGGCCGCATCCATCAAACCTTCGGCACGAGGAGAACTTGAGATTACTTCAGTCAATCAGGAGTTTCTTAACGAAGAGCGCCTGAAGCTCATCACTTTGCCGCGAGGATTCGCATGGCTCGATACCGGTACGCACGACTCCCTTGCCGAAGCCTCGATCTATGTGGAAGTGCTTGAAAAACGTCAGGGTCTGAAGATAGCATGTCTCGAAGGGATATCCTATCGTCAGGGGTGGATCGATAAAGAAAAGATGACTGATCTGGCTCGACCGATGATCAAGAATCAATACGGACAATACCTGCTCAAAGTTATCGAAGAGATGGATCGTACAGGTTATCAAAATTTAGATTGACAGCAAATGAATATTATAACCACCGGAATAGAAGGACTCTACATCGTCGAGCCGAAAGTGTGGCATGACGACAGAGGTTATTTTTTCGAATCGTATAACGCCTCTGATTTCGGACGTGAGGTAGCACCTGTCACCTTCGTCCAGGATAATGAAAGCTGTTCGACTCGCGGTGTTATCCGCGGACTTCATTTCCAACGGCCGCCCCATACGCAGGCTAAACTCGTGAGATGTGTCAGCGGTACGGTGCTCGACGTGGCCCTCGACCTACGCAAAGGGTCTCCTACTTTCGGCAAGCATTTCGCCGTAGAGCTGTCAGGCGAAAACAAACGCATGTTTTTCGTGCCTAGGGGATTTGCCCATGGCTTTGCAGTATTGAGCGAAACCGCCGTATTCCAGTATAAGTGTGATAACTTCTATAACCCTCAATCAGAAGGCGGCATCTCTATTCTCGATCCATCGCTCGGTATCGACTGGCGGATTGACCTCAAGCATGCAATCCTGTCGGAAAAGGATCGCCATAATCCTCTTTTGCGGGAATTTGAATCTCCTTTCCTCTTCGTTTGACCACGGCGGCCGGTAGTGAGGGGATAGATCTATTTCAAATCGGAATGGAACGGTTATTTTAATCATTATCCTCCCGAATCAGTGAGAAAATTTGTACTGAAACATATAACTTATGGATCTTGAAAGATATTTTTTAGAACGGCGTACAATCAGGAATTATACGGACCGCGAGGTTGACGACCGGCTCATCAATGAATTGATTGAGGAAGCTTCGCATGCCCCCAATACGGGCAATATGCAGACCTATAGTGTGGTGGTAACCCGTGACGAAGAAATGAAACGTCGCTTGTCGCCGCTCCATTTCAATCAGCCGTGTTCGGTCGGTTGCGCAGCACTTCTGACGTTTTGCGCCGATTTTCATCGATTCACACGGTGGTGTGAAATAAGCCGTGCCAATCCGGGATACGATAATTTCCATTCATTCGTGTCGGCTCTGATCGACACTTCGCTGTTCGCCCAACAGTTCAACACTGCGGCCGAATTACGCGGATTGGGATGCTGTTATCTTGGCACAACGACCTATAACGCGTCTCAAATCGCCGAAATTCTCGGGCTGCCCTCTTTGGTTGTGCCCGTTACGACAATAGCTTTGGGCTGGCCGGCCGATGAGGGCGCTGATGCCGGTAGGCTACCCGTCAGGGCGATCGTCCATAATGAAACATATCATGAACTCTCCGACGGGCAAATAAAAGAGCTTTACGCCGAAACTGAAGCTCGCGAAGATAGCCGTAAATTCATTGCCGAGAATGGCAAGGAAACGTTGGCTCAGGTATTTACGGACGTCCGTTATACGAAAGAAGCCAATGAGCATTTCTCCCGCCTGTTCTTCGATTTTGTTAAGAAAGCCGGTTTCCACATCCCGGGATAGAATAATTCTCCCGCTGATTTGCAGACATAAGAAAAGCCCCCGAGCGACGGAGTTGATCCGTATTCGGGGGCTAATTCTATATCGTAGGGACTAAAATCAGGGGATAGTTACTGAGAAGTGAGGGTTGGGGGTGTGCTGCTCGCGAACGATCTGTACCATCGCGTCGACAATCTCGGGATGCTGAGCTGCGATGTTGTTGTCTTCATGGATGTCGTCGGCGAGGTTGTAGAGTTCGGGTACGCCTTTCTTTACGATAAGTTTCCAGTCGCCCTGACGTACGCCGATCTGGTTCGTTTCGTCAAATTCCCAGTAGAGGAAATCGTGCTTCTGCTGCTTGCCTTTACCTGTGAGTTCGGGGAGGAAAGATATTCCGTCGAAATAGTCTACTTCTTTGTTTTTGTTTACATATTTCGAGAGTTTCGCGCCCGAAACTTCAGCGAACGTAGGCATTACATCGTAAAAAGCGATCTGGAGGTCAGATTCGCGTCCGGGCTGAATCTTAGCCGGCCAGCGGACTATGAACGGTATACGGATTCCACCTTCGTGAGCCGAACGTTTGAGACCGCGGAGAGCTCCGTCGCGACCGAAGAATTCAGGATCCGCTCCTCCCTCTTCGTGAGGGCCGTTGTCGCTTGTGAAAACGAGGATTGTGTTGTCGGCAAGCCCTTTTTCCTCTAATTTGGCCATTATCTCGCCTACGTATGCGTCGAGTCGGGTGATCATGCCGGCAAACTGAGCGTGAGTGTTCACCGTCGCGTTATAGCGCGAACCTTCCTGTCCGCCCCATGTCTTGTCGACGAAAAATTTCTTTTTGTAGCCTTTAAGGATGGAGTCGTTTGGCTGGACGAGCTCTGCGTGGGGCAGAGTGTAGGTCAACACCCCGAAGAAAGGAGTCTTCCCGTCCTGGCTATCTATCCATTCGAGAGCTTTTTCATGAATGATATCGGCTGAATACTGAGTGCGTTTCAAATAATCGTCGCCGAACATCGGATATTTGATATTTTCTTCCATAACCACACGAACAGTACCGGTATCACCTAAGGCTTTGCTGTAGCGGTTGAGGAAGTTGGGGTAGTAAAGATGTGCCTGGAACTGGCAGATATAGCCGAAAAATTCATCGATACCGCGCTTGTCGGGAGTGGATACAGAACCTTCGTAGCCTCCGGCCCATTTTCCGAACATTCCTGTGTTATAGCCCTGGTCTTTCAAGATTTCGGGTAAAATAACGTGGTCGGGGTCGTAAGGATGCTGGCCTACAACAGCAAAGTCCTTGTTGTCGCCATACATCACCGTACCGGAATTGCGCCAGTATTCTTTATTACCGCGCACTTCGCAGTGACCCGAGTGCTGACCGGTCATGAGAGAAGCACGTGACGGCGCACTTACCGGACTCCCCGCATATGCCTGGGTGAAACGCACTCCCTGGCGTGCGAGTGAATCAATGTTGGGAGTCGATATATATTTCTGTCCGTAGCAACCGAGATCTCCGTAGCCCATGTCGTCACACATGATGTAGAGGATATTCGGTTTATCGTTAGCTCCGAAAGCTGTGACCGTGCCGACTGTCATAAGTCCGGCCATCATTTTCATTCTGTTCATTTGGCTTGTGTTTTTTATGGTTTGAGGCAAAGATACGGAAATTGTTTGAAAGATAATAAACTGTTTAAAATTTTTTAGAAAACGATGACCGTATCTATCAGTTAATAAAGCCCTAAATTTATGAAGATTCCCGATTTATCCCTACCTTTGTAAGCGGTTTTTTAAATTGTATGATTATAATATGCTGACAAAAAGATTAAGATTATCCACTTCGCTATTAAGCTTATTATTTTGTGTGTCTTTATTCGCACAAAACAAGAATTTAGAAAAAGATGTGACTATGGTATCTTATGAACAGGGGTGGTTGGATAGTTACGGTACGTTAGCTCTTAAAAATAATACCAAAGATGAAATCCGTAATTTGCAATTTCAAATAACATATCTTGATATGTCGGGAAATCCTCTCGATTATGAAGATTATGTAAGAGATGTTACGATTGCTCCCGGTATGACTAAAAAAATAGATATTCCAGCATATGAACATAGTCGCTATTATCATTATTATAAGTCTGATAATAAGCCAGGCGGATCGCCATCTTTCAAAATTAAATTCCAACTTAAAGACTATAATTTGAAGAAGGAAGAATTAAGAAACCTATCAGAGAATAATTATTTAGACAGATTTGATTATAGGCGTTTAGATGAGAATGAAGATAATGACGGTTTTTACGTTGTTTTATGTCTTGTTGGGGTGTTAATGTTTGTTGGCATAAGTGTTGGATTATATGTTCTTGTTGCCATAATGGCTAAAAAACGCAATCGGAATGTAGCTGTTTGGATTTTACTTAGTCTTTTGGCAACGCCTATATTAATGATTATCATTCTGTTATTTATAGGCAATGATGGAAATAATGATATGGCGCAATATAATTAGAAAAAAATAAGATGAAGAGAATTATTATAATTATCGTCATATCAACCTGTATAACGTTTAGTTTTGCACAGACAAATGTAGGGGTGGAATCTGCACTTAACAAAATAGATAGCCTGGTTCAACTTGCAAACATGTGGTTAGAGCAAATTGAAATTGACAACTCATTAAAGCATCGTTACAAATTATACCAAACAGAAAATATTTATACATTATTACAGTTAGATACAAAAACAGGAAAGATAGAGCAAGTTCAATGGTCGTTGGATTCGAATAATGAAGGATCTGTAACGATCAATGAAGTAGATCTAAGTTTAGGCTTTGGTCTTGGTTCTGGAAGTTTCGAATTATATCCCACAAAAAATATGTATCAATTTATTCTACTGGACAAAACAAATGGTAGAAAATGGCATGTTCAATGGGGTATGAAAGCAACACAACGCTGGATAAGAAGGATTTATTGAAATAAATAGTAAATCTTATGATGGAAGTTGTGGAAGTGTAAAATGGCGAAAATTGAGGGATGGGTGCGGATTGCGAAGAAATGGGGTTAGAATCGATGCGAGAGGCGAGGTAATAGGGTAACACATTTGGGACGAAAAAACGCGACAGAATGCAAGGAAATGGCCTTCTCGACCGTGTTGCATCCTGTCGTTAACCCTGTCGGTAGCTCCGAGGGGAATCGAACCCCTATCTAAAGTTTAGGAAACTTCCATTCTATCCGTTGAACTACAGAGCCTTAGTGCCCAAAGGCGAGTGCAAAGTTAACTATTTAGTGCGAGATAGGCAAATGAAACGGTATTTAAGACCGCTTTTGGGGTCTTCCAGAAGTTCGGTTTCGTCGGCTACCGTCCATGCTACAGGATTGATCTTTGGGAAGAACGTGTCGGCGTCCGGAAGGTCCGCGTCAATACGGGTGAGATAGATGCGGTCGGCTACAGACATCGCCTGCCTGTAGATTTCCCCGCCTCCGATAATCATCCGCTCGGGTGCACGTTCGGTCATGTCGAGCGCTTCATCGAGAGAAGCAGCGCGTTCGGCTCCGGGGGCGGTCCAATTACCGTTGCGTGTTATGACGATATTCCTGCGTCCCGGCAACGCTCCTTTAGGCAGCGACTCGAATGTCTTTCTGCCCATAATCACCGGTTTCCCCATCGTTATCTCTTTGAAATGGCGCAAATCACCTCCGATGTGGAAAGCAAGGTCGCCTTTACGGCCTATTTCACCGTTTTTGCCAACCGCCACTATGATGCTAACAGTGTTTTTCATACAGCTACCACTCCTTTGATGTGGGGATGAGGGTCGTAGTTTTCGAGATGGAAATCATCGTAATGGAAGTCGAAAATCGATTTCACGTCGGGATTGATCACCATGCGGGGCAGAGGGCGCGGATCGCGCGCGCGTTGTTCCTTCACCTGTTCGAGGTGGTTGGAGTAGATATGCGCATCGCCGAGCGTATGGACGAAATCGCCGGCTTTAAGTCCGGTGACTTGAGCCGTCATCATCAACAGTAACGCGTAGGAAGCGATGTTGAACGGGACTCCGAGGAAGCAGTCGGCCGAGCGCTGGTAAAGTTGCAGACTCAGCCGTCCGTCGGCCACGTAGTACTGGAAGAACGCGTGGCAGGGGGGTAATTTCATCTCGGGAAGATCGGCTACGTTCCATGCGCTGACAATGATGCGGCGCGAGTCGGGGTTGTGCTTAATCGTGTTGATGGCCTCGGCTATCTGGTCGATGTAACCTCCTTTGTAGTCAGGCCATTTGCGCCACTGATAACCGTAGATGTGGCCGAGGTCGCCATTTTCATCGGCCCATTCGTTCCATATCCTCACGCCGTTGTCCTGAAGATATTTCACGTTCGTATCGCCTTGGAGAAACCAGAGCAGTTCGTGGATGATCGATTTCAGGTGCAATTTCTTGGTAGTGAGCAAGGGAAAGCCATCGTCGAGATTAAACCTCATCTGGTAGCCGAAAATGCTTATTGTGCCGGTCCCGGTGCGGTCGGTTTTAACGGTTCCGTGTTTCAATATGGTTTGGAGAAGATCCAGATATTGTTTCATCGGTTTTATTTAGTTTTGATTGAGTGATTTCGAGCGTAGTCTGAGGAGTGCGCGCCAGTCCTTTGATCTGTTGCATCATGGGGATGGCGAGCTGTTTACGGTTCGTAGTGTAATGTATAGCGTCGTTAGGACAGACGTTGATGCAGTTGAAGCAGTTGACACATCGGGAGCCGTCGACAACGTGGTCGACGAGGTCGATGCATTCGCTTTTGCAAACATCGGCACAACGGTAGCACTGGATGCACTTGTCGGTGTCGATATCGATCTGAAATATGGAGAAACGGGATATGAATCCAAGCGTCGTCCCCACGGGGCAGACCGTATTGCAAAGCAAACGGCCGTGACGTGCCGCGACTATGCAGACTATAGCGAGCGTGACCAGCGAAATGAGCGCACCTATCAAAGATCCTGTCACAGCCCGCAGTATGGCTTTGTCCCACCAATCCATGTCGGGGTCAACGGCCGGAGGACGCCCCGTGATCCACTGCCAGAGAGGCTGGAGGCAGTCGGTGCAAAACCTCAGATAGATCGAATATGGATCGATGAGCGACGGCAACGCGAAATAGGCTCCCATCAGGCAAGCGAGGACTATCACGAGTATGCCGTATCTTATCGAAGAACGGGGAGGACGGTAGACATACCGCCGGCGATGGAAAAGATGTGACGATGAGTCCATCACCGTCCCCAGAGGACACACCGTCGAGCAATAGATTCTTCCGAAAATCAGCGTGATAATGAGCCAGCTAACGAAAATGCCGAGCGCAAAAAGCATCACGGCAGGCAGGAACTGAATGCGTTCGAGCCATAAGCTGACCCCGGGAATCATCAGCGAAGCGGAGGTGAGGGCGGTGGTGATTATTATAAAAACCACTATTGAAACGATTATCCGCCCTATCCTCAGCGCCTTGTTCATCGGTCACCGTTCGGTTAAGCCGTTCTTTTAGCGATCCTGCCGGCATAGAAGCCGTAGCAGGTCACTACTACGAAGCAGATGAATGGTAAGAGGAACGAAACGTTGACAGCCGGCAGAATACCGATAGTGCCGCAGTCGATTATCATTCCCTGCAACGGGGGCATCAGCGCTCCTCCCACGATAGCCATCACGAGATAAGCAGCGCCGAGCGATGTATCCTCACGATCCACTCCGTCAAGAGCTATACCGTAGATGCTCGGGAACATAATGGACATAAAGGCGCTTATCGCCACAAGGAAGCCAAGACCTACAACACCAACTATCAATATCGCTCCGAGACTGCACACCGCAGCTCCGATTCCGAAAATGGCAAGCAGCCTCGACGGCGGAATATATTTCATCACAGCCGTGCCTATGAAACGGCAGCAGAGGAACATCACCATGGCCAGAATGTTGTAGTTCTGCGCAGTAGCTTTGTTAATTCCAAGATTGTCGGCATACTGGATGATGAATGTCCATACCATGATTTGTGCGGCAACATAGAACATTTGCGCCACCACTCCCCAGCGGTATTTGTTGTTATTCCACAGACGGCTCATCGTTACCGAGAAGCTGAGTTTCTCATCGTTACCCTGAGTGCGGGGCATCTTGGCAAGGGCTATGATAATGAACATCACCACAACAATCAACCCGATCACCACATAAGGATCGCGGATTACGGCCAGATCGTGCACTCTGATTTCAGCTTTCTGGGCGGCATCGAGCGTCGGGAAAATGATTTCACCGGCAGCATCTCTTTTATCCGACAGCAGATTAGGCAGAACTATCAGACTTGCCACAGCCATTCCTGACAGCGATCCCATAGGATTGAAAGCTTGAGCGAAGTTCAATCGTCTTGTAGAGGTTTCCTTGGTTCCGAGTGAAAGGATATACGGGTTAGCCGTTGTTTCCAGGAAAGCAAGGCCGAATGTCAATACATAGAGAGACACACAGAAAAACGAGAACTCCTCGCGGTTGGCAGCCGGAATAAAGAGGAACGCTCCGACGGCATAAAGTGCCAGCCCGAGAAGAATACCGCTTTTATAACTGAATTTCCTGATAAACAGAGCTGCCGGAATAGCCATGGTGGCATAGCCGCCATAGAAGGCGAACTGTACCATCGACGCTTTTGTGGCCGAGAGTTCCATGACAGTCTGGAAGGCCGCAACCATCGGGTTAGTAAGGTCGTTGGCGAAGCCCCATAGGGCGAACAACGCCGTGATGAGTATGAAGGGCAAAAGATAGCGTTTTTCAACGAGCGACCCTTTGCCGGGTACCGGAGGTGCTGAGTTTACACCGTTATTTTTCATGGTTCTATAATTTCGGTTATTTCACTTTTATCTTTAATCGAGCCGTCGGCTATAGCTTGTACGAGAATATTGCCGATAGCTGTAGCTTCGCGCGCCCCGGTCGTAACCTCAAGGCCGGTGGCTTCGGCTGTCAACCTGTTGAGCAAGCGGTTGCTGGCGCCTCCCCCGAAAATCTTTAGCCTGCGTATCGGTTCGGGTAGCAGTGTGTTGAGATCTTCGATAGCTTTCTTATATCTGACAGCCAGCGAATTGCAAACACAGCGTACGAACTCCCCGCGGTTGCCGGGTGCCTGCAAGCCATTCTTCTCGCAGTAAGCCAAGATATTACCCTCCATATTGTCGGGATTCTGGAACAAAGGATCGTCGACATCGATAATCGATGTGTCGCGTGCTCCTTCGGCCTCATCTATCAGCTCTGACCACCCTACATTTTCCCCGCGGCTTTTCCATTGTGCCGCCAGACGTTGGAGAATCCAAAGTCCTGTGATATTGGTAAGCAGGCGGATCTTGCCTCCAACAGCTCCTTCGTTTGTGTAGTCGGCCAGCCTGGCTTCTTCGGTCAGGACGGGATCGTCGGTCAAGACTCCCAAAAGCGACCAAGTTCCGGAACTCAGGAAGGCACTACGGCCGTCGTCGTAACTTTCGGCTGCCGCAAAGACTGCGCTGGCCGTGTCGTGGGAGCCAACGGCAATAACCTTCACGTCGTCACACAGACCGGTTTCGCGGCTAATCTCGGCAGTGACTGCTCCGCGGCTTTCGCCCGGCATCACTATCCTGCCGAACAGCGACGCGTCGACGCCTATTTTCTCGATTAGAGGCGTGTTCCATTGACGTGTGCGGGCGTCAAGAAGTTCGGAAGTGGATGCGATCGTATATTCATTCTGAGCTTTTCCCGTGAGATAATAACTGAACAGGTCAGGCATGAACAGGAGCTTGTCGGCTATGCGTAGTTTCGGGTCGTCAGTCTTGACCATCGAAATGAGCCGGAACATTGTGTTGATGGGAAGCATCTGTATGCCGGCTTCCGCATAATGGGCGGAGGGATCGTTTTCGCTGCTAAATTCCTCCACGAGTCCTTGAGTGTGGGTGTCACGATAGCAAATGGGATTGCCTACGAGATTGCCCAGTTTGTCGATGAGTCCGAAATCAACGCCCCATGTATCTATTCCAATGCTCGCAATGCTGTAGCCGAACTTCGCCGCGGCTTTTGCAAGTCCCTCTTTGAGTTCTGCGAAGAGAGCCGGGAAGTCCCAGTAAAGATAATCGCCTATTCTCACCACGCGATTGGGAAAACGATGAATCTCCTCCATCACGAGAGTCTTGCCGGAGGCGTCATCGCCGATATGGCCGGCGATGACGCGCCCGCTTCCTCCGCCGAAATCGGCAGCTAAATAAATTCTGCTCATTTAGTAATTTTTCCGAGTATGTATTTATCCAAATCTCCTATTTCGTGTTTGGTCAAAGGATCCACGTTTTTACCGTTGATAACGGCTATGCGGCATGCCATTTCAAAAAACATGGCGCGTTCGAATGCCTGCCGGAAATCCTTTCCGCAAACTACCTGGCCATGCTTGAGGAGCATCACCGAGTCGTGTTCCTTCATAGCTGCGATCACATGAGCAGCCAATTCGGGTGAACCGGGGCGGAAATATGGAATCATAGGAATTTCCCTGCCGACGTGGATTGGACACTCGGCTGTGAAATTGAAGTTATCGGGACGTTTATCCATACATGCCACGACAGTTGCATAAGGCGACTGAAAATGGAGCACGCAATTCACTTCCGGATCACGTTCTCTCATCACTCCGAGATGGAACACACTCTCCATTGACGGTTTGACGCCATTGAGTACGGTCGAATCGGAAAATCTAACCACCGATACTTTGTCGGGAGTGAGGTCGGGAACCCAAGAACCGGTTCCCGATACCAACACTTCATCGCCAAGTCTTATCGAAAGATTGCCGCTGCTGCAAACGGTAAGGCCTGCTTCGCCTACCTTATGCGCGCATGCCACAAATTCTTCTATCTGTTGAATTGTTGCCATCTTTACAATTATTTATAGATGGGACCATAATTTTTGCAAGCTCTGTAGTCAGCACCTTCCTTATCCATACCGAAAGCATTCCAGGCTGAAGGACGGAAGATAGCGCTATCTTCTACATTGTGCATACATACGGGTATGCGAAGAATTGAAGCCATTGTTATGAGGTCGGCTCCAATGTGGCCGAAGCTTATTGCACCGTGGTTTGCTCCCCAGTTGTTCATCACTGAATAAACATCCTTGAAGGCATCGCGGTCGGGACAAAGACGCGGCACGAACCAAGTAGTAGGCCATGTGGGGTCTGTGCGTTTGTCGAGAACTTCGTTGATTTCAGGGTCGATGTCAACAGTCCATCCTTCTGCGATCTGAAGAACCGGACCAAGTCCTTTCACGAGGTTGAGGCGCGACATTGTCACGGGCATTCCGCCTTTTGTCAGGAAGTTGCTTGAGAAGCCTCCACCACGGAAATAATCACGGTTGGCAGGATACCAGGTAGTTGCTTTCAGACATTTGTCCACATCTTCTTCCGTAAGATTCCAGTGCTCCTTCATCGTGGGGTTGCCGTTTTCGTCAACCGACTGTCCGGTAGCTTCGAGGTTAGTCGCACCTGAATTGATCAGATGGATGATTCCGTCTTTTGCTTTTCCGGTGAGTTCCTTACCGGTTACGCGTTTCACAGCTTCAGGACTCCAGTAGGTACGTACGTCGGAGAAAATCTGAGCACGGTTGGTGAGAAGATGTCCGAAAAGCATCGCTACACCATTGCACGCATCATTTTCCGTTGCAAGCACAAATGCCTGACGGATTCCGTTCCAGTCGAACTGAGTATTGAGAAGGGCTTCCGAATAGTCGCCGTTAGGATAGAAATCGGTCCACTGACGCTGACCCTGGAAACCGGCAACGATAGCATTGTGGCCCATCGCTTCTTCTTTGAATCCCATTTCGAGTAGTTTTGGATTGCCTTTCATAAGGTCGCGCATTATGATAGTCATCTTAACTACGAAATCCCAGTCGGCGTCTTTTTCTTCTCTCGATTTAGCCTTTACGGTATTGGAAATGTCCTTGCCTTCGTTCACCATGCAGTGTTGCTTGGTCCAGGCCATTGCTTTTTCATATTCTTCTTTGTCGTAAATGCCTTCCGTCATTCTGCGGATGATTTCTGTGAGATCGACAGATTCATTACGCATTCCCAGATATTCCTGGAAGAAATTCGGGTCGACGATCGAGCCTGCAATACCCATTGAAACAGATCCCATAGAGAGATAGCTCTTTCCGCGCATGTTAGCCACTGCAAGGGCGGCACGCGCAAAGCGGAGAATTTTTTCCGCTACGTCGGCAGGTATGCTGTTGTCGTCAAGATCCTGTACGTCATGGCCATAAATGCCGAATGCCGGCAATCCTTTTTGAGCATGTGCAGCGAGCACGGCAGCAAGATAAACAGCTCCGGGACGTTCGGTTCCGTTGAAGCCCCATACGGCCTTCGGCCAATAAGGATTCATATCCATTGTTTCCGCGCCATAACACCAGCAACTTGTAACGGTAATAGTTGCCCCTACTCCTTCTCTTTCAAATTTCTCTGCACAAGCAGCCGTTTCAGCTACACGGCCTATCGTACCGTCAGCAATCACACACTCAACGGGACTTCCATCGCCGTTACGGAGATTTTTCGAGATTAGTTCCGCTACTGCCTTAGCAAGGTTCATAGTTTTTTCCTCGAGGCTTTCTCTAACGCCTCCCTGTCGACCGTCGATAGTAGGACGGATACCGATTTTCGGATATTTACTCATAAATATTGGATTTAATATAGTTTATTTTTTTGGTTTTTTATCAGTCATTTTATATACGAGCTCTCCTCCTTTTGTAATGTCCTCATGTTTAATGTAGGGAAGGAGATAGGGTTTTCCATTGAGAGTGATGCTCTCCACATATTTATTTTCTTTCGATAACCCTTCTGCTTTGATTACGAATTTCTTTCCTCCGGGAAGATTAAGCGTGAAGGCAGGCATCTGAGGAGCACCGAAAACGTATGTTGCACTTACAGGATCCACCGGATAAAATCCCATGGCTGAAAACATATACCACGCCGACATCTGACCGCAGTCATCGTTACCGCTCAATCCGTCAGGCTCCGGCCGATACTGTGTGTCGAAAATCTCGCGTATCAGTTCCTGAGTCCTTGCCGGATTGCCGGCGAGTGCGTAGAGATATGTTACATGATGACTGGGCTCGTTGCCGTGGGCATACTGTCCAATCAGACCGGTAACGTCGCTCTGGTTCGTGATGAGTTCGATTGTGAATAGAGAGTCGAGCTTTGTCAGAAAAGCCTCTTTGCCTCCCATCAGCTCTATCAGGCCCGGGACGTCGTGCTGAACATGCCAAGTATATTGCCACGCATTCCCTTCGGTATAATCGCCGCCGACGCTTTCGTTATGGCCTACCTGTTGGGGGTCGAAAGGAGTGAGCCACGTGCCGTCGCTGCGTTTCGGACGCATGAAACCGGTCTGTTTGTCGAATAGATTTTTGTAGAAATCGGCTCTCTCACGGAATATTTTTTCGTCTTCGGTCCTTCCTAACAGCGAAGCCATGTCGGCGGCTGCATAGTCGTCGTAGACCGATTCGAGCGTCGACGAAACGCTTTCTGCTTTTGTCAGATCGGTGGGGAAATATCCATATTTGAGATATGTTTCCCAGTCGCTTTTCTGAGGATGGGAAACGGTTTGAGTCCGTTTTATCGCTTCGAAAGCCCTGTCGGCATCAAATCCTCGGAATCCTTTGCGGTAAGCTTCGGCAATTACAGGGACAGCATGATTACCTATCATCGTGAAATTTTCCTTGCCCCAAAGAGCCCAGATAGGAAGAAATCCCTGGACTTCTCCTTGTGCCACAAGCGAATTGACAAATCCGTCGACTCTCTCCGGAATCATTAGGGTGTAAAACGGATGAGCTGCACGGTAAGTGTCCCAAAGCGAGAATGTTGAGTAAAACTCGCCGCCGTCGGCTTTGACAATCGAGTTGTCGGCATTCCGATATTGCCCGTCGACATCGGCTATCATATTCGGTTGGATGATGGCATGATAGAAAGCAGTATAGAAGTTGGTCAGTTCCTCCGGGGTACCCGTGGCATCGATTCTCCCGAGATAGCCGTTCCAATCGCTTTTAGCTTGAGAACGGATTTCATCGAAATTCCATCCGGGGATTTCAGCTTCGAGATTTCTCAAGGCTCCTCCGACACTGACTGTCGACATGGCTACTTTCATTTCCAACCCTTCTCCAGCCGCCAGATCGAAACCTGCCACTATGCGCTCGCCTTTTTCACGTTCGCCCGGTTGGAGGGTTATGACCTCAGTTACCGGTCGGTTGAATTTCATTACAAAAAAATAGTCCTGATAGACCCATACGGCATTCTTGACATGGCCTGTCAGCGTATAAGCGTCTTCCCAATAAGTACGGCATTCGAGCACCTGACCGTGATACTGGCTTTCGCTCCAGGCCGGTCCGTGCTGTAAGTCAATGAGTACCGAAGGCGTTTCAGCCCGGTTGAAGGTATAGCGGTGAAAAGCCGCGTGGGAAGTGGCTGTCAACTCGACCTTAATGTCAGGTTCGCTCAAGGTGACTGCGTAATAACCCGGCGAAGCCGATTCCGACGATTTGTCGAAAGGACTGCGATATTCATCCCACCCGCGCGTACGTTTGCCGTTAGCGGGCATTACGAGGATATCCCCAAGATCCATACAGCCCGTACCGTTAAGGTGAGTCTGTGTGAATCCCCAGATGATCGAATCGCTGTAGACGTATTCAGAACAATATCTCCATCCCACGGCTCCCGTCACAGGCGAAGTCTGTATCATTCCGAAAGGCCTGGTAGCTCCCGGGAACGTATGGCCGTTATCGGCCGCTCCTATAAAAGGATTTACCCATCTGGTAAAATCAGAATCTGCTGTAATATCGGCCGCGCTTGACGACATCAATGATAAAACCAGACCGGCAATAAAAAACAATTTTCTTTTCACCGTCAGTAAATTTAAGGTTTCGTTTTTCAGACCCTAAAGTTAAGACGTTTTATTCAATTCACCAAAACATTTTTCGTCCAATAAATCCCTAAACATAAACAGCAGATGTTAAAGATTCTACGAAGATAACATAAAAGCATGTTTGGCGAGGTTTGCAAATTTTAACAAACAGACATTCGCCTTCGTTTGCCGTTTAAGATAAAAAGTCGTAACTTTGCACTATCAAAACATCGCGGAGTGGAGCAGTGGTAGCTCGTTGGGCTCATAACCCAAAGGTCGCAGGTTCGAGTCCTGCCTCCGCCACAACTAACGTAAGTCCTTAACAGTCATTGACTTTAAGGGCTTTTTTTTTGCTTCATAATAATTAAACTGTTTTCGTCGAGGAGCGGCAGAAAACTGCCCTTTAAAACAAAACCAGAAAGGAGATAAAATGAAGTATAAAAAGAAATAAAAACAACGGTTGATTTTCCGAATCCTCTATTTATCAGCGATGATAGAGACCAAGAAAAACCAACCGCTGGTCAATCAAATCAAAGGATTGCTTTACGAGTTAAAACACATGAATGATTAACCAAAGCCCCCGTTGAAAGACGGGGGCAAATTTAAAGAATTTATGAATAAAGACATTGAAACATTTGAAGATTTTTGTAATCCGGAATTAAGACGCGCCGAGCAGATGAAAGTAAAGACTGAAGCTGTATGGGTGTCATTCCTCGAGCTTCGAGACATCATCAACCTTTCGGGCTTTGCGAAGAAATACTTCAACCATACTCATGCCTGGTTTTCTCAACGTCTGAATGAGAACCGAGTAAACGGCAAGCAACAGAAATTCACATCTGAAGACTGCGACAAAATAGCAAGTTCCTTCCGTTCACTCGCCAATCAGCTGACTGCCTACGCTGATGCAATTGAAAAAGCTGAATAAATCATTTTGCTGACATCGTTTAAATAATCGATTACACGATAAAAATCGCAGCGTGCACGTTAATCAAGCACGACGATTTTTTACGAACGCCACAAAAAAGAACGCGAACCTTTCGGGAGCGCCTCCCGCATGAAATGGATTGCTAATCAATGAATGCGGAGTGCAGCTAATTCAGTTCCGAGTTTTCTCATCCCCGACTCTATCTTCTCAATTTGTTTGTCTGAAACATAAGTTGCACCGCCCTTATACTGACGCATCAGGCTCTCGTTTATACCCAAATAGCGTGCAAGTGCACTCACATTAAACATCGAGTAGTATTCAAATAAAGATGATACATCAAAATTGAATTCGATATCTTCCGTAAGTTCTTCCGGCATAAAATCGCCACGAGAAGAATAACTTTCTTTTATAACGTTGAAAGAAGTCACAAAGTCTGATTTAGCGTCCTCTACTGTTGCGCCCGTTCCCAATAATGTTACGAAATCACCTGTCGTATTATATGCTATGAACGAACCATCCGATTGTTTTTCTATACTCACTTTCATGTTTTTTTATTTTATTGTTTAAGGTCAAGAATAAGGGCTTTTGCCCTTATTCTTAGAATCCGATTTGTTTCTTTAATCTGCTTAATAACCCTTTTCTGACTTCTTGCGACCAGTGCCGCTCTATTTGAATTGTCACTTTTGTTTTCGGGTTGAAATACTCATCGTGCTTTCTCCGCTTCTGACGAATCTAAATCCGTGAGCGATTGCGATTCTTTTTAATTCATTCCATTTCATCATTCTCTCACTGATTAGCGATACAAAGATATAACAATATCGTTATATATACAAGTTAAAAATAATTAAAGAACGGCCGCGCATCCCTGCGAAGCCGTTCCGTGTGTTAAAAAAAATGTCTAAAAAAATCATGTAATTATAATAATTATCATCCATTCCGATGTCCGATAATATAGAGGGACGCGCCACAATGGACGCGTCCCTTATCATTTTGCTGACGCCAACAAAATGTTCCCTTCAAATCTTAATTTCGATGTCAAGTGCAGCAGCTATTCGTCCGAGCGTGTCGAGCGTCTGACTTTAAGGGTTCGGCTTTATAACGGCAATGTAATCGTTACAAATTTATCAGTTGGAAAACGGCAAAATCCACAAGTGATGTCGCTTTTACCTATTCTTCCAACATTTCTGAAAAAAGCAATGCCGGAATGCCGGAAATTTCCGGTAATGTTACTCGGCTGAAAAAGAATGGCGAAAAGCCTGCAGTTTCAATTGGCAAAATGGATGAATTGTTGCTTTAATTTATCCGCTTAGGGTTGGGTGACGCGAATCCAGTCTATTTCGAACACGGCCGGGAGAGCGGCGTTGTCGATAGGTCCGGCCCAAGTGCCATCACCTCCGAGCGATTGGTTCAGAATGAGGTAGAACGGTTTGTCAAAAGGCCATTGTTCTACCTCGGCTTCGTTGGCGAGGTTAAGGTTGGGGTAATGCATATACTCTTTGCCGTTGACAGTGAAGATGAGCTCTTCCGGCGTCCAGATCACACCATAGACATTCCAGTCTTCGCGGTTCACTTTCACTGTGTCGCCACCCTGGGGGTCATGTTCGTGTCCGAGTTCGTTTTTATAAAACGAATGAATTGTTTGATAAACGACTTCGTCCTTGTTCAGATGTTCCATTATGTCTATTTCTCCGCCGCGAGGCCAGTCCTGTGTGGGAGGAGCCGGCATCATCCAGATCGCCGACCAATTGCCGCGAGGTTGAGTGACGAAACGAGCCCTACATTCAACTTTGCCATAAGTGAAATCGAATTTGCCTTTTGTCTGAATTCCTCCCGTTAGATATTGGCCGTCTTTGAGTTCCGCGACCAGTACCAACTTCCCGTCCTTCACGTAGGCCTGATCGTAGGATTGCGATAGATGGCGTGCCCAGTCGGGGTGCCATCGTGTGCATAATTCCCATTTCGTTGTGTCGGGAATGGGGGAGGGTCCGTCGAAATTATCTTCAAAAATCAGTTTTCCCCCGGTTGTCTGATTTTGTGCATTTGCCGCCAAAGCCATGGTAATCAGGCAAAAAAGTGCGAATAACGGTTTCTTCATAAGGGTAGGAAGAAGTTAGAGTTTATTTGTTGTGACTGAGTATGGCATCATATTCCGCAGGTGAATTTATGATTTCCAGCGCTCTGCGGTAAATGGGGTTAAGATGGTTCGCTATTCGGTAGTAAGTGGATTGTTCGAAGAGGTCGCGTCCTATAAGACCTTTTGTAATCGTACGTATTACCGGCTCGCTTATATCGAATTGCTCCTTGTTGAACTCTACCCCCTCACGTTCGCCGAGCTTTGTGAGGTCGTTGAGCATGGCATCGGTTACGGTGAATTTTGCTACGAAATCCGATTCTGTAGAGTATTTCTTCTTCAACTCTTTACGATTGTCGTCGATATACTGGTTGCAATAGCGGTTGATAATCGCTTTTGCTACAAGATCGCGGTAATAGTCGGTGTAATACGTCGTGTCGATAGGCACGAATGCATCAGGCATGATGCCGCCGCCTCCGTAAACGGGCCGATTCAACTTCAAGGTCGTTTTCATTAGTGCCGGGTCAAAATGGATGCTGTCGGCACTTGAAAACTCTCCTGCCTTGTAGCGGTGAAGTAAGTCGGTGTTGTAGTCGTCATCATTGCCGGATGTGTAGGGCTTTTGAATAGATCTACCCGACGGGGTATAATAACGTGCGGTAGTGAGTCTTATCATCGATCCGTCAGGGAATGGGAAGGGTCTTTGCACCAGTCCCTTTCCGAATGTCCGTCGACCTACGATGACTCCTCGGTCATTGTCCTGCATGGCACCCGATAGAATTTCGCTTGCCGATGCGGAATACTGGTTGACCATTACTATCAGTCGACCGTCGGTCATATTGCCGTCTTTCTTGTTCGTATAAAACGAAGGTTTGACATTGAGTCCGTCGGTATATACTACCATGTCGCCTTTGTTCAGGAACATGTCGGCAAGATCCACAGCCGCCGAGAGATAGCCGCCTCCATTGTCCTCAAGGTCGATGATCAGGTCTTTCATGCCTTGTTTAGACAGTTTGTCCATGGCTTCGCTCACTTCCTTGGCGGTTGTTTCACCGAAAAGTGTGATTTTTATGTAGCCGGTATTGTCGTCGGCCATATAAGCGGCACTGACGCTGTAGGTCGGTATTTCGTCGCGTACTATGCGGAACTCGATCGGCTCGGGTGTGCCTTTTCTGAGCACTTTTATCATGACCACCGAACCCTTGGGCCCACGAAGATGTTTCATCACTTCGGCTTGAGGCATCTTAACGCCCGAGAGCAAAGTGTCGTTGGCAGTCATTATCCGGTCACCGGCAAGGATGCCTACTTTTTCCGACGGACCTCCCACGACAGTCTGAATCACTCGGATTGTGTCGTCGAGCATGTTGAACTGAATTCCGATGCCGCTGAAATTCCCTTGAAGCGGTTCGGTCAGAGCCTTAGTTTCTTCGGCATTCGAATAGGTGGAGTGAGGGTCAAGAGTCTTGAGCATCGCCACGATAGCTTCTTCGACGAGATGATCGGGCTTTACAGTGTCGACATAATAGTTCTCGATGATCTGTTCCACAAAACGCAGCTTCTGAGCCGGTTGAAAATCCTGATTCTGAGCGTTGACGAAGAATACGCCGGCAAAGAGGGTGATTAAAGATATAATTTTTTGTTTCATTTTCTCGATAGGTGTTTATTGTTTGATAGACGAAGAATAAAAAGGTTTAATCCGCAGGCGGAAGAAACTCGCTTACATCATGTCCGAATGAGCGCAATTCTCTTACGAGTGAGGAACTTACCATAGAAAATTCCGGAGAGCTGACAAGCAAAACAGTCTCTATGCCGCTTATCTTGCGGTTTACTTCCGCTAAAGATTTTTCGTATTCGAAGTCAGCAGTGGTGCGGATTCCCCGGAGAATGGCCGACGCTCCGGTACGCACCGCTTCGTCTACAGTCAAGGTTGTGTAAGCCGTTACCTCTATGCGCGAATCCCCTTTCAATATGCGTTCTATAGCTTTTTTTCTTGCCGCGACATCATCGGCTGTCGTTTTCGACGGATTGTAGCCGATTGCTACGATGATGCCGTCGAAAAGCTCAAGACCACGCCGCAAGATGTCTAAATGACCCGTAGTGAAAGGATCGAATGTTCCCGGGAATAGGGCCTTTCTTAGCTTCTGGGGATTATGAGATTTCGCTGTCATCTTCCACTACAAGGTTTTCGATGATGAAATTTTGACGTTCGAACGTGTTCTTGCCCATGTAGAAACGGAGCATTTCGCTCACACCGTCCTCTTTGTGGAGGCTCACGCGATCCAGACGCATTTCAGGGCCTATGAAACCCTGAAATTCTTCCGGCGAGATTTCGCCCAACCCTTTGAAACGCGTTATTTCGGCCTTGTCGCCAAGCTTATTGATAGCCGCTACCCTCTCTTCATCAGTGTAACAGTAATAGGTCTCTTCGTCGCCTTTCTGTTTTTTACCCGACCGTTTTGCGGTCTTTGCGTTTCTCACCCTGAACAACGGGGTTTGGAGGATATAGAGATGGCCTCTCTTTACAAGATCGGGGAAAAACTGAAGGAAAAACGTTAACAGGAGCAAGCGTATATGCATACCGTCCACATCGGCATCCGTGGCGATTATCACCTTGTTATAGCGCAGTCCGTCAATGCTTTCTTCGATGTTAAGGGCAGCCTGGAGAAGATTGAATTCTTTGTTTTCGTAGACCATCTTCTTCGTTTTGCCGTATGTGTTTTTCGGTTTGCCGCGGAGTGAAAAGACAGCCTGACTTTCGACATCGCGTATCTTCGTGATCGAACCGGCAGCAGAGTCGCCCTCGGTGATGAATATCGATGAAGCGAGTTTTCTCTCCTCGGTTCCCTTTGTGTCGTTGAGGTGCGCACGGCAGTCGTAAAGTTTTTCGTTGTAGAGGTTGATTTTCTTCGCCTGTTCGCGCGCCTTTTTCGTAACGCCCGACATCGTCTTGCGTTCACGCTCGTTTTCCTGTACTTTCTTTCCGATAGCTTCTGCCGTCTCTTTGTTGCGGTGGAGATAGTTGTCGAGATCGGTTTTGATGAAGTCGCCCAAAGCCTTTGCGATCGTCGGGCCTTCACGAGAAATGTCTCTCGAATTAAGTTTGATTTTCGCCTGCGAATGGAATTCGGGCTCTTCAACTCTGAGCGACACGGCAGCAACTATTCCTCCGCGGATGTCTGACGGTTCGAGATTGGATTTACCCAGATATTCTTTGATTGTCCTCGTAACCGAATCTTTTAGAGCTGTCAGATGGGTACCTCCCTGAATAGTATTCTGGCCGTTGGCGAACGAGTAGTATTCCTCACCGTATTGATTGGCATGGGTGAGAGCCACCTCCATGTCGCCCGATTTTAGGTGGATTATCGGGTAGAGGGGATCCTTAGTCATGTTTTCTTTAAGCAGATCCATGAGGCCGCCCTTCGATACGTATTTTTTGCCGTTGAAATTCAAATTCAGACCTGAATTGAGGAAAGAATAGTTCTGTATCATCGGGACAAGAAATTCGTCCCTGTAGCGGAAGCCTTTGAAGATAGACCCGTCGGGAGTGAAGCGCACAAGTGTGCCGTTAGGTTCGTCGCTCGGCAGGATTTCGCTTTCGCCAATGATCTCCCCTTTGCTATATTCCACTTCTTTCATCTGGCCGTCGCGAACGCTGCGGATGAAAAAGCTGTCTGAAAGAAAGTTCACAGCTTTGATACCCACACCGTTTAGACCTGCTGTCTTTTTGAAGTTTCTCGAACCGAAATTTGCTCCTGTATTGAGTTTCGACGATGCATCGACAAGACTGCCCAGTGGAATTCCTCGTCCGAAGTCCCTGACTGTCACCGTAGTGTCGGTGATTGTGATATCGATAGCCTTACCGAAACCTTGCATAAATTCGTCAACCGAATTGTCGACCACCTCCTTAAGAAGGACGTAAATTCCATCGTCGGCACTTGTTCCGTCGCCCACTTTTCCTATATACATCGTGGGACGCAAACGGATATGTTCGCGCGGCTCGAGGTGGATTATAGTATTTTCGTCATAGTCGTTGGCTTCAGGCATCGTGTCGGCCTGCGACTCGTCAAAGTCAAATATTTCTTCAGCTTCAGCCATTTTGTTATACTGTAAACTTCTTTATATACTGTTATTTAGATGCAAAAATACAAAAAATATTCTTTTCCGGCAACCGTTTCGTCCGGCGTCAAGGATTCTTAACATCCGGGATGGCTGTAAGCGACGGCAACCCGAGATTGAACCGAAGCGCCAGGAAACGCAACAATATCACTGTACCCGCACAGCTCAGACCCATGGCGACGGTGCTTCCTCCACAAAGCATCACTATCCAGTAGACTCCCGCTCCAGCAAGACACGCAGTGGCATAGAAATCCTTTCTGAATATCAACGGAACTTCATTGATAAGAATGTCGCGCAAAACTCCTCCGAACGCACCCGTAATCACTCCCATTACAGCGGCACCCCACATTTCATAGCCAGCGGCGAGCGTTTTCTGTATGCCAATAACGCAAAATAGAGCCAAACCGACACTATCGAACAGAAACAGAATCTTATCGCTCCTTACCAAAAAGCGGCGAAACACTATGACTATCACAAGTGAAAAGGCCGTTATGCATAGATACCATGCACTCTGCATCCAGAACAGAGGCAGATTAAGCAAAACATCTCTCAACGAACCGCCCCCAATAGCGGTGACAAGACCGACGGTATAAGCTCCAAACCAGTCGAACTTCTTAGTCGCGGCAAGCCTTATGCCTGAAATCGCCGCGGCAAGGGTGCCGATCATCTCAATTATGAATAGAAAATACATTTTTCAGAAATTCCCCGCAAAATTAGCAATTTCTCTGGCAAAAAACGTAGTTTTATCTTATCCTCCGTTTCGATTTTAACGGGATAATGATTAAATTTGCCGCATAAAATTCAATTTTTGATGATGATGAATTTATCTAAGATCTTAATTTTGGCAGTCAGCGCAGCTACGCTTCTGTCATGTTCGCATAGCGACGAATGGAGAGTGAAAGGCAAAATCGAAGGTGCCGAAGGCAAGACTCTTGTACTTGAGGCAGGTTCTAATGGTGTGTGGTATGCTCTTGATTCGCTGACGCTTAAAAAATCTGGCGATTTCTCGTTCACTGAAAAAGCCTTTCCCTATCCCGACATCTATAGGCTTACAGTAGATGGCTCATCGTTCTATTTTCCTATCGATAGTGTGGAAACGGTGGAGGTGATTGCCGATATCAACAATCCTACTGCTGTAACTCTTTCGGGTAGCACCTCGGCGGAAAAACTTATGGCTGCCGACAAATTGATCAACAAATATGCTACGGGAGCTGCACCGGCGGAGATAGTCAAAAACAAGGAGCTCAAACGCGAGCTCGGCAATATGCTTCTCGAAGAGCCTAACGGAATCGTGGCCTATTACATCCTGAATAAAAAAATAGGAGGTCAACCGCTATATGATCCTACCGACAAATTGGATATAAGGGTAATTGGCGCGGTGGCAAATGCTTACGACAATTATATGCCTGACGATCCTCGCACCAAATTTCTCAAAACGCTTTTCCTTTCCAACAAAAAGCGTGATAACGCCGTCCCGAAAGACACTCTCGTGGCTACCGAGGTGCCTATCATCGAGTTATCGCTGTATGACAATACCGGCAAAGAAAAGTCGCTTACCGAAACGGCTCAACAAAACAAGGTCGTCCTTCTGAGTTTCACCCAATACAGTGCCGATTTCTCACCGGCTTACAATGTGGAGCTCAATAAGGTTTATGAGAAATATCATCAGGCCGGTCTCGAAATATATCAGATCAGCTATGACCCAGATGATTATCAGTGGAGGCAGTCAGCCAAAAACTTACCGTGGATCACAGTCTTCAATCCGACGGCTACTAACCGCCAGTCGCTCATCGATTATAACGTAGGTAAAATTCCTACTACATTCGTAATCGCCAACGGCGAACTTGTGGATAGGGTGGAAGATCCGACGAAGCTCAGCGGAAGCGTCGCAAAATATTTCTGATTGCAGTTGACTAAGGTCGACGGTTAATCAAATGTATAATAGCTCGGCAAAGCCGGGCTTTTTTTGTGAGTCGGAGATTATGGCGGTCTATAATTTGGTCATAGGATTCCATGAGGCATCGGTCAGGGTGACGCAACAAATTGGCCGCTATATAACCGGTAGTTTCCTTAATGAAGTTATTTAATTTGTCTTGAGGTATACTATAGCTTTCAGCGAGAGCCAGACGCATCTCAAGTGCGTGAATTGCGTTGGCGACGGCAGTCCTGATGTCTGATGGTCGCGAAAGGGAGCCAATCGACCGGTCGTATTGAAGTGATTCTCCTTTAAGAGCATAAGCATCGCCGGCGTTGAGCAGAGAAGCCATTATAGGGTAATCTTCTACGTAATAGCCGAAAATATCCTTTTTTTCGGTTTCATGCATCACGATTGCGCTTCGGTAGAGTGACGCTGAGAGAACTATCGGAGGAATTGTGGTTGCATCAAGCAGAGAGTCAAGCATTTCTCTACCGTTTTTCCGCTCCGTTTCCATTGATGGATGGCCATCGATGCCCGAATAGACTATACTCACATCGACAAGACTTTCGAGGATATCGGTCGCTTTTTTCAAGAATAGGGGATCTGTCCAGATGTCGTCTCCAGGACAGTCGGTTATATATTTGCCTCGGGACTCAAGGAAACAGTCACGGTAGTTTCGCGTCAGTCCTTTGTTCGGTTCCTGCGGCAAAAGTCTGATCTTTCCGGGAAATCGTTCGGCATATCGTTCGCATATTTCCCTTGTGCTGTCGGTTGAACAGTCCTCGCCGATTACGATTTCAAAATCAGGCGCCTCCCGCTGCGCAAGGACGCTTTCTATTGTCCGAGCTATCGTTGCCTGCTGATTGTAAGTCAGGATTATGACGGAAACAACGGGGTTCATAGCAGTGAGCGTATTCGTTTTGCGAACCGACCTCTCAACGATGAAGAGTCTAAGTTTTCTTTTGCGAAGGCGCGGGCTCCTTCGGCAAGGAGTCGATAGCGATAGGGACTGTCCAACCAAGGGGCTATTCCTCTGACGAATTCTTCTTTCTCGGGGTCGGCTGCCAAAAGTACTCCGGTGTCGTCGGTTATAATTTCAGAGATTCCTCCCACATCGTTGGCCACAGCCGGCACTCCGTGCATTAATGCCTCGCAAAGGGCTATGGGGAGTCCTTCGGCGGGACTTAACAAGAAAGCCCAGTCAATAGATTCGCGATCGTAAATTTCGTGTACGGTCTTATTGTCTATCTGTCCGCGCAGATCTATCGTAAGGTTGGAATTGCTGTTTTGTTCCGCTGAATTTTTAAAACGCTTCTCTTCGTTGCCCCCTCCTGCCACAATCCAGATAATCCTCTCTTCGCGGGCGGTCGCCAACGCGTCGATAAATTCAAGCATCCGGTCCAGCCACTTTTCTCCGTCCAATCGGCAGGCAGTGAAAATTTTAATTGTTCCGTCAGTCTTTTCCCCTTTCGTCTGCAATAAATCGGGACAACCTAACAAATTGACTTCCGTCAACGAAGGCAAAGAGCCGGACTCCACGCATTCCTTGAATAACTCGAGAGAATGCAGGCTTACGGGGAAAACTCCGTCAAGCATTGTAGATGTCATTGTTTTCCACCGGCGCCCCACGGGCGAAGTCTCGTCATAGCTGTGCACTCTCGTGACGATTCGCAGATCTTTCCGTTTTTGCTTCAGAAAAGCCAAGGCTGCGGTTGAGTAGTCGAACCAGAATGTGTAAAATAATGTGGTGTCGGGATTCATAGCGTTTTCCGTCATCCATCTGTCCAAAAAGCGTGACATCGCTATGGCACTCATTCCGAATGTGAGAGAGCGTTTCCGATGTGTTTCGGTTGCCACTTTTCCCGTCATCCAAGCCTGTGGAGCGAAGCGCAACCGTCTCCATCTCATGCGTCGATCTTTGTGGTCAACCCAGGCCGTAGAAACAGTTACATTCGATGGCGCAGAAAGAGTAGAGATATCGTCTCGTCTGTTGCGTGGCATGATAATTACGTTGTCGAAAGTACAGGCAAGACTCTCTATTTCGGGCTCGAAAAAAGCTCGCTCCGAAGACCTCACGAAAGGATATGATTCCGTGAGTACCACAACAGTCGATTTCTCTGGTGCCTGTGTCATTGTCAGTTGTTTTTATCAGAACCAGTACGCCATTCGGGAGCCGAAGAGGAGCTGGAAATCGTGATTAAATTTACCATCTTCTATCAGTTCCTTAGTCGATATTGTTTTGGACTGATAGATTTCGCTGAATGCTCCGAGGCATTTGTATTCCCGGTTGAGGTTCATGTGTGGTAGCGAGGGTGTTTGTGGGGACGCAATATGTTGCTTCCGAGGGTTTCAACTGATGCAAAGTTATGGATTTTCGGGGAGTTTGTGAAGTACGTACGTCAATTTTGTTCGATGAAAAGCGTGGGGATTCCCTGCATGTGGTAGCGACGAGCTGGGCGGCGTGGTTAAGGAGATGAAATTCTTGCGGCTTATTGGTAGGGGATACAACACGTTGCGTCCGGAGTTGTAATATGGTTAAGTAGTTGAGAATCAGTATATGTGGGCAGACGCTACATGTAGCGCCCCTACTAAGGAGTGCTCTGATTATGCTGTTTTACGTGATGTTAGGGGGGTGCGGGTAATGTAGCGATGTTGTTTTACGATGTCATGTCGGTAATGACATTGAAAATTGTTTGTCCGCCATTTTTTTGCGCAACATGTAGATTCTATGGCTTGGCAAAAGCCGAACGTAGACGGTTAAAATAGTTACGTCAAATTTATGGGGGTGAAAATCTTGCGGAATGGAGATTTATTTGTAACTTCGCAACCTGTATGGGGTGACTTACCCTTAAATCGACATGACCGATAGCAAACAATTAGTAATTATCCAAATAGTAAATCAAATCTTATGAGTAAGGAAAAGAAATTCTTGACCTGTGACGGTAACCAGGCGGCGGCTCATATTTCCTACATGTTTACGGAAGTGGCTGCAATCTACCCGATTACCCCATCTTCGACGATGGCTGAGTATGTTGACGAATGGGCGGCAGCCGGAAGAAAAAATATTTTCGGCGAGACTGTTTTAGTTCAGGAGATGCAGTCGGAAGGCGGAGCTGCCGGTGCGGTACACGGTTCGTTGCAGGCCGGCGCACTTACGACGACTTACACTGCTTCGCAGGGTCTGTTGCTGATGATCCCCAACATGTATAAAATTGCCGGCGAACTTCTGCCGTGTGTATTCCATGTTTCGGCCCGTACGATAGCATCGCATGCTCTGAGTATTTTCGGTGACCACCTCGACGTTATGGCAACACGCCAGACAGGTTGCGCCATGCTCGCTGAAGGCAGTGTGCAGGAAGTGATGGATCTTGCCGGTGTGGCACATCTCGCTTCGCTGAAGTCAAGAGTTCCTTTCGTTAATTTCTTCGACGGATTCCGCACATCGCACGAAATCCAGAAAGTGGAACGTCTCGACCAGGAAGACCTCGAACCGCTGTTGGATCGTGAGGCTCTGGCCGCTTTCCGCGAAAGGGCTTTGAATCCCGATGCTCCCGTGGCACGCGGTATGGCTGAAAACTCCGACGTGTTCTTCCAGCACCGCGAGGCTTGCAACAGCTACTATGAGGCTGTTCCGGAAATCGTGGAAGAATATATGAAGAAAATTTCCGAAATCACCGGCCGCGAATATCATCTGTTCAATTACTATGGCGACCCCGAGGCTGAACGCGTGATAATCGCTATGGGTTCGGGCACGCAGGCAGCTGAAGAAGCTGTTGATTATCTTCGCAAGAAAGGCGAAAAAGTGGGTCTGATCAGTGTTCACCTCTATCGCCCGTTCTCTGCTAAGCATTTCTTGGCTGCTCTGCCAAAGACAGCAAAGAGAATAGCCGTTCTCGACAGAACTAAGGAACCGGGTGCTCCAGGCGAACCCCTTTACCTGGATGTTTGCGAAGTGCTTAAGGGACAGGCCGACGCACCGGAAATCTATGCAGGACGTTTCGGTCTCGCTTCGAAAGATACCACTCCCGCCTGCATGATTTCTGTTTTCGACAACCTCGCCCTTCCTCAGCCCAAAGATCACTTCACGGTTGGCATCATCGACGACGTGACATTCACGTCGCTTCCTCCAGTGGCTCCGATCGTTGTCAGCGACAAGACGTTCGAGGCTAAATTCTACGGTCTGGGTGCAGACGGAACTGTAGGCGCAAACAAAAACTCCGTAAAAATCATCGGTGACAACACCGACAAATATTGTCAGGCTTACTTCGCATACGACTCGAAGAAGTCGGGCGGTTTCACATGTTCGCACCTCCGTTTCGGCGACGAGCCTATCCGTTCTACCTATTTGGTAACTACCCCGAATTTCGTGGCTTGTCACGTTCAGGCTTATCTCCATCTCTACGACGTGACCCGCGGTCTGCGCGACGGAGGAACTTTCCTTCTCAATACTATCTGGAAAGGCGAAGAGCTGGCGAAGAATCTGCCGAATAAGGTGAAAAAATATTTCGCCGACCATAATATCACAGTTTACTATATCGATGCAACTAAGATAGCTCAGGAAATAGGTCTCGGTAACAGAACCAACACTATCCTTCAAAGTGCGTTCTTCCGTATCACAGAAGTGATTCCGGTTGAACTCGCCGTAGAGCAGATGAAGAAATTCATCGTGAAGAGCTATGGTAAGAAAGGTCAGGATATCGTCGACAAGAACTATGCAGCTGTTGACCGCGGAGGTGAATACGCTAAACTCACCGTTGACCCTGCATGGAGCAATCTGGAAGTGAAGGAAGAATGCGACAACAACGATCCGGCTTTCATCCACAACCTTGTACGTCCGATCAACGCACAGGACGGTGACCTCCTGAAGGTTTCTGATTTCAAGGGCTTGGAAGACGGTACATGGGAACAGTCAACAGCCCGCTACGAAAAGCGCGGTGTTGCAACTTTCGTGCCCGAATGGTTGCCCGAAAACTGTATCCAGTGTAACAAATGTGCTTACGTTTGTCCTCACGCAGCAATCCGTCCGTTCGTAGTAGACGCTCAGGAGATGTCAGGCGCACCGTTCAAAGAAGACGAAACAATCCCGGCTATCGGCAAGACTTTTGCCGGCATGCGATTCATTCAGGCTGTAGATGTACTCGACTGTCTCGGTTGCGGCAACTGTGAAGATGTATGTCCGGGCAAGAAGGGCGTGAAGGCTCTCGTGATGAAGCCTCTCGAAACCCAACTTGAAGTACAGGAAGACTGGAACTACTGCGTAGACCACGTGAAGAGCAAACAGGATCTCGTCGATACGAAGTTGAATGTGAAGAACAGCCAGTTCGCAACTCCGCTCTTCGAATTCTCCGGCGCTTGCTCGGGTTGCGGAGAAACTCCATACGTAAAACTCATCTCTCAGCTCTACGGCGATCACGAAATGGTGGCTAACGCTACTGGTTGCTCGTCGATCTATTCGGGTTCGGTTCCCTCGACTCCCTACACCGTCAATGAAAAAGGCCACGGTCCGGCTTGGGGCAACTCACTCTTCGAAGATTTCGCAGAATTCGGCCTCGGTATGTTCATCGCAAACGAACAGCTTCGCCGTCGTCTGACTGAAACGATGAAGAAAGCCACTACTTGCCCGACTTGCAGCAGCGAAATCAAGGATCTCGCACAGCAGTGGCTCGACGCATCTGAGGATGCAGCCAAGACACGCGAAGTGACCGATAAGCTCCTTCCGTTGGCAGAAGCTTGCGGATGTGACGTATGCAAGGAAATACTCAATCTCAAACACTATCTCGTAAAACGTTCTCACTGGATTATAGCCGGTGACGGTGCCGCTTACGACATAGGTTTCGGAGGTCTTGACCACGTACTCGCTTCGGGCAAGAACATCAACGTGCTTGTTGTCGACACCGAGGTTTACTCCAATACCGGAGGTCAGGCATCTAAGGCGACTCCGCTTGGCGCTATCGCTAAATTTGCCGCTTCAGGTAAGAGAATCCGCAAGAAAGACTTAGGCCTCATCGCCTCGACTTACGGCTATGTTTATGTAGCTCAGATAGCTATGGGCGCCGATCAGGCACAGACTCTGAAAGCTATCCGCGAAGCAGAAGCTTACGACGGTCCGTCGCTCATCATCGCTTACGCTCCTTGTATCAACCATGGTATTAAGGCCGGCATGGGTCGTTCGCAGCAGGAAGAAGCCAACGCAGTTGCATGCGGTTACTGGAGCTTGTGGCGTTACAATCCGGATCTCGAAGAACAGGGTCAGAACCCGTTCACACTCGACAGTAAGGCTCCGGATTGGGATAAGTTCGAGGATTTCCTCAAAGGCGAAGTGCGTTATGCATCGCTTACAAAGCAATATCCCGAAGAAGCCAAAGAACTCTTTGCGGCTGCCAAGGCCAACGCGCAGTGGCGTTACAACAACTACCGCCGTCTTGCCCAGCAGCAGTGGGGAGTAGATCCCGAAGTAGGAAAACTGCCTGAATAAACAGTCAGTCAGGAAACATAATTCTATCGGCTCCGGAGACTCTAATCCGGAGCCGATATTTTGTTTTGGACGCGAGAATATGTAATTTTGCATTATGGTGAGATCAATTGAAAAGATGAGCTGGGAACGCCTGATCAGCGACAAGCGGTTCGGCATGGAAGATTATATCGACACCAAGCACGGGCCGCGTAGCGATTTTCAGCGCGATTATGACCGGCTGGTATTCTCTTCGCCTTTCCGCCGACTGCAAAACAAGACACAGGTCTTTCCGTTGCCGGGCAGTATTTTTGTGCACAATAGGCTGACTCATAGCGTAGAGGTGGCCTGTGTAGGACGTTCGCTCGCGACTGAAGCGGCTATCGCGTTGAAGGAAAAACATGCGGGTGCATCGTGGCTCGGCAAATTGGATGCCATAGGCGAAATAACTGCCGCCGCATGTCTGGCGCATGATTTGGGAAACCCTCCATTCGGGCATTCCGGCGAAAAAGCCATATCCTCGTTCTTCAGTGAAGGCGCTGGAAAAGAGCTGGAAAGCGAGCTTACGGCGGAGCAATGGTCAGATCTTACTCATTTCGACGGTAACGCGAATGCTTTCCGTTTGTTGACTCACCGTTTTAATGGACGTCGACCCGGAGGTTTCGCCATGACCTATTCCACGCTCGCCTCCATTGTGAAATATCCTTATGACTCAAGTCTGGCCGGCGATAAAAACAAATTCGGATTTTTTACCACTGAAAAAGAGAGTTTTATGAAAGTGGCCGATGACCTGGGGATGATAAGGGTAGAGGAAACGGAAGGAGTGCGTTATGCACGCCATCCGCTCGTATATCTCGTGGAAGCGGCCGATGATATCTGTTATGAAGTGATGGATATCGAGGATGCACATAAACTCGGCTTGGTGGCCACGGATACGGTTATTGATCTTTTCCTGGAGTTTTTCCCGTCAGAAAGACAGTCTAAAATGCGGGAGACAATGAAAATGGTTCAGGACCCGAATGAAAAGATAGGCTATCTGCGTTCGAGTGTCATAGGAGCGTTGGTACGAGCATGTTCTACTGTGTTTGTGGAGAATGAGGATGAAATCCTTGCGGGCAAGTTCAGAGGAAGTCTCCTTGAAAAAATGCCGGCTCTCGAAAGTGAAGCCTTCAGGAAATGTAACGATCTGAGCTGGGAAAAAATTTACCGTGCACCCGACGTTGTGGATATCGAACTTGCAGGAACGAGTATCATTTCATTTCTCGTCGAAAGACTTACGAATGCCGTTCGCTTTCCTCATCTCAACTATTCACGCCTGCTTCTTTCGAAAGTTCCGCAGCAATATGACATAGGCGCGCCGACACTTTACGGCAAGCTGCAAGCAGTGATCGACCATGTTTCGGGAATGACCGATGTTTATGCTCTCGATTTGTATAGAAAATTGAACGGCACGAGCCTGAAATTGAACAACTGATATGGCCGGCAATCAAAATTAGGCGCAAATGATGCCGATATCCTCGAAAATAATTATTTTTGTAAAAACAAAATTCTAACAATATCATGAAAGACCTGAAAGAAATTGTGGCTCGCTTCGACACTAAAGGAGAAGTAGCCGAAATCACCCCCCTGGGAAACGGGCTGATCAACGACACATACATCGTTAAAACGAAAGGCGACGATCCTGACTATGTGTTGCAACGCATCAACCATAATATTTTCAAAGATGTCGACGTGCTTCAAGAAAATATCGAAGCCGTGACAAAGCATATCCGTAAAAAACTTGAAAAAGCGGGAGAAGAGGATATTGACCGCAAGGTGCTGACTTTCATTCCGGTGAAAGACGGCGAAAAGACTTATTACTTCGATGGCGACAGCTATTGGAGGATGATGGTGTTCATTCCGCGAGCTTTCACCAAGGAAGCTGTCAATCCGGAATCGTCGAGAAACGCTGGCAAAGCATTCGGTGAGTTTCAGGCTATGCTCGTAGATATCGACAAAGAACTGAAAGAAAGTATTCCCGACTTCCATAATATGGAATTCCGCCTCAAACAACTCCGCGAGGCTGTTGCAGCCGATCCCGTGGGACGTGTGAAAGAGGTGCAGCCTTTGCTCGACGAACTCGAAAAGCGTGCCGACGAAATGTGCAAGGCCGAACGTCTTCACCGCGAAGGCAAACTGCCGAAACGCATTTGCCATTGCGACACGAAAGTGAACAACATGATGTTTGACGAAAACGGCGAAATCCTTTGTGTTATCGACCTTGATACGGTCATGCCGAGTTTCATTTTCTCCGATTACGGAGACTTCCTGCGCACGGGAGCCAATGTGGTAGCCGAAGACGATCCGAACATCGATGCCGTTGAATTCAACATGGATATCTTCCGCGCTTTCACGGAAGGCTATCTGGAATCGGCAAAACAATTCCTCACTCCGCTTGAAATAGAAAATCTGCCCTACGCGGCGGCTTTATTCCCTTATATGCAGGCTGTCAGGTTCCTCACCGACTACATCAACGGCGACGTTTATTACAAGATTCAGTATCCCGAGCACAATCTCGTACGTACGAATAACCAGTTCAAACTCCTTCGCAGCGTCGAGGAAAATACACCGAAGATGCATGAATTTATCAAGGAACAGCTCGCGAAATAAACTTTAAAAGATAAATTTATCACATGGGCGCGTCAAAATAATGATTTTTGACGCGCCCTGTTTTCTGTAATCAAGAAAAATCTCGTATATTTGCAAGCTGAAAAAATCCCGAAAAGGAAAAAGTAATAAAAAATAATAACCATAAGTAAAAAACAAATGCAAAGTAAAGGTAAGTTAGGAAGCGTTGTGGCCGGTGTTATAGCCATCTTCTTAGTGCTTATTTGCCTCTTTTACATTTCGTTTACCCTCGTGACCAATCACTACGAGGATAAAGCTGAGGCATACGCGGCTCGCGAGGCTGCGGTGGATGGCGCAAATTCCGACGCCTACAGATTGGCATACAAAAGCTACATCGATTCCATTTCCAAAGAGAACGTTTATCTCGGCTATACGTTTGCCGAAGTACAGAAACTATGCGTAGGTCTGGGTCTCGACCTCAAGGGCGGTATGAACGTAACCCTTCAGGTGTCGGTTCCCGACATCCTCCGCTCCATGGCAAACGCCGACGGTAATCCATATTTCGAAAAGGCTATCCAGCGTGCCGATTCAGTCGTAGCCAAGACAAAAAGCAACGACTATGTGGACATTTTCTACCAGCAATACCGTCAGTTGGATCCGCAAGGTGATCTTTCGGTGGTGTTCAAGAATCTGGTAAAGAGAGGCGACAGCGACGTAACTATCCAGAATGCGCTCAAGCAGGAAGTTAAAGACCGCGTAAGCAGTTCTACCAATGTGCTCCGTAACCGTATCGACCAGTTCGGTGTGGTTTCTCCTAACATTCAGGAGCTGGAAAAAGACGGACAGATACTGCTTGAACTTCCGGGTGTGAAAGACCACGATCGTATGGAAGAACTCCTCAAATCGTCGGCTAACCTCGAGTTCTATGAAACACTTACTTTCCCGGAAATATATAATGCACTTGCCGAACTCGACAACACTCTTAAAAGCGACACGTTGAGCAACGGCAAAGGTCTATTCGGATATTTCATGGCTGTGGGCGACCAGCGCAATCCGGTGGCTGTAGGTTTCGCTACCAACACAAACCGTACTGCCATCGATTCAATCATAGCTTCTCCTTTGGCCAAGCGTATTCTTCCGTCGAATCTTAAGCTTGCATGGCAGGTTAAACCGATGGAAATAGAAGTGGCAGATTCAGTTACGGGTAAAAACCGTAAAAACGACGTATATTCACTCATAGCTCTTAAGACTGCTAACGGTAAGCCTGCTTTAAGCGGCGACGTGGTGACTGCTGCTTCAAACGAGTTCGACAATATGCAGGGTAACTATGTGTCGATGACCATGAAACCCGACGCTGCCCGTCAGTGGGCGAGAATTACTGCCGCCAATATTGACAAGCAGGTTGCTATCGTGCTCGACGGCCAAGTATATTCAGCTCCGAATGTCAACAGCGTAATTGAAGGTGGCCGCTCGTCGATAACCGGTAATTTTACTGTTGATGAAGCGAAAGACCTTGCAAACGTGCTCAAGAGCGGTAAGATGGCGGCTAAGGTAGATATCATCAGCAGCACCGTTATAGGTCCGTCGTTAGGACAGAAAGCAATCGAGGACGGTTTCCTGTCGTTTATCGTAGCTCTGTTGCTTCTGATGATATTCATGATCTGTATCTACGGAGTTATCCCAGGCTTGATAGCAAATCTGGGTCTTATATTCAACCTCTTCTTTACATTCGGTATTCTGGCTTCGTTCCAGGCGGTTCTCACTCTTTCGGGTATTGCCGGTATCGTGCTTGCACTTGGTATGGCGGTAGACGCCAACGTGCTTATATTCGAACGTACGCGTGAAGAACTCAGAGCAGGCAAGAGCGCGAGAGTGGCTATCGCCGACGGTTACAGCAACGCTTTCTCGGCTATTTTTGACTCAAACCTCACTTCGATTATAACAGGTGTGATCCTGCTCCTCTACGGAACAGGCCCGATCAAAGGTTTCGCCACGACGCTTATCATCGGTATCGTCTGCTCATTCTTTACGGCAGTTTATCTGACGCGTCTGGTATTCATCGTAGGTGAAAAGAGCAAGACTTTCCAGAACCTCAAATTCTGCACTCCGATATCGAAAAACATGTTCCTCAATTCAAAGGTTGACTTCCTGGGCAAACGCAGAGCAAGTTTCGTGATTTGTGGAATCATTATCATTGGTGTTTTCGTTTCATTCTTCGTGCGCGGTATGAACCAAGGTATCGACTTCTCCGGAGGCCGTAACTATGTGATCCAGTTCGACCATCCGGTGAAGACTCATGAACTTCAGGCTCAACTCGCTCCTCTTTTCGACGGTGCACAGGTATCTGTAATCACCATCGACGACAATACGAAAGTCCGCGTTTCGACGAACTATAAGATTGACAGTGACGAAGAAAATGTTGACCGTGAAATCACAGATCTTCTCTATCAGGGACTTAAATCAGAGATCGGCAACATGTCGCAGGAAGACTTCAGCACTACGAATGAAAACGTGGGTATAGTAAGTTCACAGAAAGTAGGTCCGACGGTGGCAAACGACATGAAAACCAATGCATTTATAGCCGTAGGTTTGTCGCTCCTCGCTATGTTCCTCTATATCCTCCTCCGTTTCCGTAACATAGCGTTCTCTGTAGGAGCCTTGGCAGCCGTAGCGTTCACAGCCTTTACAATCATCGGTTTCTACTCTATCTTCTGGGGTGCATTCCCGTTCGCAATGGAAATCGACCAGTCGTTCATAGCGGCTATACTGACAGTGATCGGTTATCAGATTAACGACACCGTGGTGGTATTCGACCGCGTTCGCGAAAACATCCAGCTTTATCCGAAGCAGAGTTTCTTCAACAACATCAATAATTCGATAAACGCTACTCTCGGACGTACGATCATCACTTCAGGTTCGACACTCCTTGTGTTGCTCTGTATTTTCATCCTCGGTGGAGACGCGATCCGTTCGTTTACCTTCGCGATGATTTTCGGTGTAGTGATCGGCACGTTGGCTACTATCTTCGTTGCAGCTCCGGTTGCTTATCTGACGGAAGCCACTCGTGGCAAACAGACCAAGAATAAAGCTATAAAGGGATAAAACCTTTTGTGACCATATTTAAAAGGCGGTTTGGCATATATGGCCGAACCGCCTTTTGATTATCGAGGACACAAACTGACTATCGCGGTATTGTTTAACTGTTTTTTTGTAACTTTGTATCAATTCTGACGCTTAAAAAGCGGTGGTTTATAATAATGACGTTCGGCAATAGGAAAATACAATATTTCTCTGAATCTGTAAGCCCAATCAGCGAGAAGTGGGATTGTATTATCACTCCCCGAAGAAATTGGTTCGACATTGATCTGAAAGGTCTCTGGCAATACAGATACTTAGGGTATATGTATGTGAAACGTAATTTCATCACGCAATACCGGCAGACGATTCTCGGCCCTCTTTGGTTTTTCATCCAACCTATCTTCACCATCATCGTATATATGTTTATTTTCGGTGGTCTGGCTGGCATATCTACTGAAGGCGTTCCGCAACCCTTGTTCTATATGGCAGGGATACTTTTTTGGAACTATTTTTCAGATTGTTTCATGTCGTCGTCAAATGTCTTTGTTACTAATGCTCAGATTTTCGGAAAAGTCTACTTCCCACGCCTGATAGTGCCGATTTCGGGGTTATTTTCTGCATTGTTTAAGTTTGCTGTTCAGGCAGTACTGTTCGTAATCATATATGTCTGGTGTCTTTCGGTTAATTCAGATATATCCGTCAATTTATCCCTTTTGCTTCTGCCGCTGTTGATTTTGATGCTGGCTCTCCATGCATTTTCTTGGGGTCTGCTTGTCTCGTCGGCAACATACAAATACCGCGACTTGCAGATTATGATCAGCTTTGTCATGCAACTGTTTATGTATGCCACTCCTGTTGTGTATCCACTTGAGACCATCCCGGAAAAATATAAGGATTTAGTAAGCCTCAATCCTCTCTCAGCGATTTTTGAAACTTTCCGTTACGGTGCTTTCAATGTAGGTGTGCTCGACTGGGGAGGCCTTCTTTATAGTTTTATTTTCCTTCTGGTAGTTCTCTATGCATCTATCCTGTTGTTCAACAGAGTGGAGCGAAACTTTATGGATACCGTTTGATTTTATTACCCCTATCGTCCTGATTTCATATCCATCATCCGAGAAAAACGGATCCGCCAAATCAGTCCTATTCCATAAAATTTAAACATTCATTATTTTTTTCTTGAATAGCGTGAAGTAATTTGAAGATTTGCATATAATTTTTAATTTTGCGCAGATATCTTTGAACAATTAAATTATTTCAATCCTTTGACAAATGAAAAAAACCGGAATTTTCTTAGCGCTTGCATTTTCGGGGCTGATTTTAAGCCTATTGTATTCTTGCGCTAAATCATCTGCTGACAATGTTCAGTTCATCCCAGTTCAAAAAACCGATGGCGGTGCCTGGATCTTTATTAACGACAAAGGCGAAAGAGTCGGTGAACAAGAATGGGAATTTGAGCCTACGGTCACAATTGACGGCGTTTTCACCGCTCGAAATGATAGCGGTCTGACAGTTTACAGATGGGATGGAAAAGCAGCTAAACCAGTTGATTCACTTCAGAATCTTGTCTCAGTTGGAGTCTATAACGAAGGTTTGATTCCCGTTGTTCCGGCAATGAAGCGTATTCGAGTGGTCGATAAGAAAGGGAATGTAAAATTCACTCTCGATCCGATCGACGGCCAGGAAATTTCGTCATGTGCCGGCATCGTTCAGGACGGTATGCTTGTTGTTACGACAGTGGACGGTAAAACGGGTGTTGTCAACGATAAAGGTGAGGTGGTTGTAAAACCGACATATTCGGACATTTCGAATTTCACCGATGGTTTCGCTCTTGCCGTGGATTATAATTATGACACATACGAGGATGGTCCTACTTATTTTGTCATCGACAAGAATGGTAACTCTGTTAAAGTTGAAGGTAAATTCGGATATGAGGAGGGTGAATGCGCTTCACTTTCTTCATTTGAAAACGGAATCGTCACCGTAGCCGGAGAAATGGATACCGTCAATTACAGTATGAAATATGTGGAAATCAATACAGCTGGTCAGGTTGTTGAGAAAGAAAACGAATCATTATGGACAACATATCTCGACAACGGAGGTAAGATCGTTTATAAGTACGCTGACGATAAGTCTGAATATTCATGGTTTGATAAGGACGGCAAGATTCTTATGAAAACATCAGAGTCTGGCGAATCTATCAATGCTTACGGTAAATTTGTAACTCTGACAAAGGAAAATTCATTGACGGTCTATGATCTTGAAGCAAAAGAACTCAATAAGTTAGATGGTCAATTTTGGGTGAGCTGGCCGGGAGGAGGTTTCGGTCTATTACTCCATAAACATGACGCAAATTATAAATTCGAGGACTATATCCTCTTGGATCAAAAGGGGCAGCCTGTGGAGACCGCTAAATTTTTCGGTGTTGGCGAAAACAAAGTGATAAGTAATTCAAATTATGAGGATGAAATAGATTGTGGCGGATATTATGTGACTTCGGCTTATGTCGATGTAACGGCTGCTGCCTCAAAGCTTGTGTCGATGATCACCGACGGCGTAAAAGGAAAATCGACTTATTATTTAGGGGAATCGGTGAAGACTATCCTCGATGGAGAGAATGCCAACTATCTGAGCGGCAATAAATTTTCTATCCCAACCGACTCCGGAACATATTATTTGGCCACAGGGGCAGGTTTTACTATCAACGGTGAAGCCAAGGCTTCGACAAATATCGTGGCCCCCACATATCAGAACTATTTCGAAGTTCACCATTACGACTATTGGGGACGCGCGTGGGGATGGAAGCGTAAGCGTCAGGTAGGAGTTCATCTCAATGCATCCGCAAAAGTCGTGTCGTTCGATCTTAAGCTTCGCACAAACCATCCTTCAGGTACGATTCTTCGCGATGCCGTTTCTCGTCGTTTGAAGAAGGACGGTTATACTCTTGTCGACAGTTCGGAAAACTACGACGAATTTACCAACGGATATCAGACAGCTATTATTTACGGGTCGGAAAACACAAATGGCATTGGTGTGGTAATAGCCGAATCGAAATCACTCAAACTCTCCAGAGGAGAGAAATCGGCTCTTGCAGCCAATCTCTAATCTGATTGCTTTTCGATAGCGAAATATCTAAATAGAGAATGTCTCAGGATGTAATTCCTGAGACATCTTTTTTATATCCCGGTGGCTCAATTATAACGGTCATAGCGTATCCGGTTGATTTCGCGTGGTAGGAAGAGCAGGCCTTAAAATCCATAGCTATTGAAGGAGGAAAAGCAAGTAGAGGCAGATCATATGGCGAAGGAATATCAGGAATATCTGCATTTAAATAAATAAGATAACGTAAAATATAAAAAAATCAAACAACAGGTGGAAGTTCTTGCACCTGTTGTTTTTGTCTTATATTATGTCAAAAATGGGCAAGAAAAGTTCCCATTTTTATTTTTGCATGGCGGCGAGGAGGGTCTGGCCGAGGGAGAGGGCTGACATGGGATTTTGGCCTGTGATGAGTCGGCCGTCGGTCACGACGTGGTCGGTGAAAGGCGCGGCAGATTCAAATTCGGCTCCTTTGTCGGTGAGGGCTGTCTGAAGCATGAAGGGCACGATAGCGGCCGTGCCGTTAGCTTCTTCTTCGGCGTTTGTGAAGCTATCGACCTTTCGACCCTTGACGAGATTTGTGCCGTCGGACAGAAGGATATTTACAAGACCGGCAGGACCATGACAAACGGCTGAAACAATTCCTCCCCGTTCATAGATGGACGCGGCTATACGGGCAAGCTCCTTATTGTCTGGGAAATCCCACATTGCACCGTGTCCTCCGGCATAGAAAATTGCGCGATAATCGTCGGCATTGACCTGATCGGGTGTCATTGTAGCGGACATTTTATCCTGCCAATCAGGATCGTTCCAGAAGCGTCGGTTGATGGGATCGGACAGGTCGAAACCGTCGACGGGAGGTCGTCCACCCTTTGGACTTACTACGTCAATTTCAAATTTATCTCCTAGCACAGACCATGGATGGGTCACTTCAGAGAGAAAATAACCGGTCTTTTTGCCGGTGTCGCCTAATTGAGCGTGGCTCGTGACCACGAATAAGATTTTATCTTTCATAGTTTAAGATTGTTTTATAGTATAACAATCTGAACGTTAGAAAGTTTAATGACGAAATCGGCCGCACTGTGTTGTCAATGCGGCCGACCGTTTATCAAAAAATATGAATGAAATAATTCATCTTACTTTTTAGCAGTGAGAGTGCGTTCGATCTGCTTGTCCGCTTTTTCAACGGCTTTGCGGTAAGCTTTTTCAGCTTTAGCTTTAGCGGCCGGAGTCTTGGCAGCTTTAACTGCGTCGTAGAGATCCCAAAGTTTGTTATCGGCAGTAGCTTTCTTCTGGGCTTCGGTGTAAGCTTTTGCTTTTGCTTCTACGGCCTGTTCGTCTTCCGGTGAAGCGTAAGCATGTTTATAGCCTTTCTGTTCGTTCCAATGTCCACGAGTGAAATCGGGGAAAGTAACGGCCGCACTGTTATTGTCCATAGAAAGGGCACCGAGTTCGCCGAGGCTGCACCATTCGGCAAGGTCGTATACGTCCATGTCGAGCGGCAGACCGTTCTGGAGGCAGTAAACGAGGCGAGCGTCCATCATGAAGTCCATTCCACCGTGACCGAGTTCGCGTCCGAGTTCGCCATATTTAGTGATGATCGGATGCTGATATTTGTCCATAAGCGCCTTGTATTCAGTCTTCGGCAGGAAAGAATGGCTCGAAAGATTGTTGATGTCGGGAGTCACGCCGCTTGCTTCAAGCTGACTCTTATCGAGTGCTATTTCAGGAGTCGGATATTTGGTGGCATATCCCTTCGTACCCGTCAGTTTATAAAGACGGTTGTAGGGCTGGGGGTTCATAACGTTGTGCTGTATTTCAACAACCTTACCGTTTTCTGTGCGCATAAGCGTAGTGGTATGGTCGCCGTTACGGAATTCAACATTTTCTTTACCGGTTTTCTTTTCTACATATTCTTTACCGTGAACCGATTTGGTATCCATCGCCACGAGAGTTTTGAAACGGTCGCCGCGGTGAATGTCTAAAGCTTGAGCCACCGGGCCAAGGCCATGAGTAGCGTAGAGGTCGCCGCGGTTTTCCATGTTGTATTTCATGCGCCAACCGAGTCCGTCGGGATCATTCGTGGGATTCTTCCAATAAGCATCCCAGAAATCGTCGAGATTGTGGATGTAAGCTCCTTCGGCGCGAAGTATTTCTCCAAATACTCCTGCTTGAGCCATTTCAAGGGCGTTAAGTTCATAATAGTCGTAGCAGCAGTTTTCGAGAATCATGCAGTGCAGGCGATTTTTCTCGGAAAGATCGATGAGTTCCCAGCACTGTTCTAGATTCATAGCCGATGGAACTTCGATGGCAGTGTGCTTGCCTTGTTCCATAGCGTATTTGGCAACGGGGAAATGGTGGTCCCAGTCGGTTGCTATGTAAACGAGATCAACGTCGGGACGTTCGGCAATAGCTTTGTAGCCATCTTCGCCGAAATAAATGTCGGCCGGCGCAAGACCTTGTTCGCGTAGATATTTCTGGCTCTTTTCAGCTCTCACGGAGTCATAGTCGCAAAGCGCTACGATTTCCACTCCGGGAATATTAGCGAAGCGGTTAACCGCCCATGGTCCACGCATGCCAAGGCCTACGAAAGCCACGCGTACTTTGTCCATCTTCGGAGTAGTCAGCCCCAGAACATGTTCCTGACCGGCAGGACGTTCGGGAGTTTCGACAACAAGGGTACCTTTATCCCAATGGGTTTTAGTGGAAGGCGAGAGGGACTGTGCCTGTGACTGAACCCCGAAGGCCAGTAACATCGCTGACACCAAAGTCAAATTTTTGATTAATTTTTTCATGTGTTATAATAGTTTGTTATTGTTCGGAAATACAAATATAGTCAAAGTTTGCAGATTGTGCAATAATTTGTTGAAAAGGGCAAAAAAACAGGGCCGAATGTGAGAATTCGACCCTGATTAAATAATTTTCTTAGCTTATCCTATGGGATTGAGTCGGCCGGTGTCGGTTTCCATAATATAACCGGTCACTTCAATGTCACTCGGGAGCAAGGGATGGTTTTTGATGAGGCTAACCGTTCGCATCACAGCCGATTCTGTTTCATCGAAACCTGTGAGCCACTTATCGAGGTCGATTCCTGCATTGCGAAGCGTGGTTAAGGTTTCTTCCTTGATCCCACGCTCTTTCATAAGGTGCATCATCTCTTCCGCTTTCATTCCCTGAACTCCGCAAGTCGTATGGGCAACAACCATAACGTGTTCCACTCCGAGTTCGTAAACGGCTATCAGCACCGAGCGCATCACCGAATCAAAAGGATTGTCGATGACAGCCCCTGCGTTTTTGATCATCTTGACATCGCCGTTTTTCAAGCCGAGGGCTGCGGGGAGGAGTGTGACAAGCCGTGTGTCCATGCAAGTGAATATAGCCACTTTTTTCTTAGGAAATTTGTCGGCCTGATAATCCTTATAAGCTCCGCTTTCAACGAACTCGGCGTTGAATTCGAGCATTTTGCGTATATTCTCGTTGCAATTACTCATATTTAGCCCAATCGGTTTTGCTCATGTCGCCACACTGCAGGAAAGTGGTATGGAAAGCCAGAGCGGCATGGAGACTGTGGGGGGTCTGGCCGCCTTTAGCGAGTTTCAAATAGTCGTGGAGGAGGGGACGATACATGGGGTTGGCGCAATTGTCAATGATCTTTTCCGCTCTCTGTACGGGGTCGAGTCCTCGAATGTCGGCCACTCCCTGTTCTGTTATGATTACGTCGACAGAATGTTCGTTGTGGTCGGTATGCGACACCATTGGCACGATGTTGCTTATCAAGCCGCCTTTCGTCACCGAAGGACATGAGAAAATCGAAATATATCCGTTGCGTGTGAAATCGCCAGAGCCGCCTATGCCGTTCATCATTTTGGTGCCGACAACGTGGGTTGAGTTGATGTTGCCGAAGATATCAGCCTCGAGAGCTGTATTCATGGCAATGACACCGAGTCGGCGGATGACTTCGGGGTTGTTTGATATCTCCGCGGGTCGCAGCACGATTTTGTCGCGGAAGAAATCGAGGTCGGAGAGCACTTCGGCTTCCTTATCATCGGAGAGCGTCAGCGAGCAGGTGCTGCCGAATTTGCAGCGACCCATCTTCATCAGATCGATTACCGCATCCTGAATCACTTCAGTGTACATTTCAAAAGGCGGAAGTTCCTTTGCATCTCCTAAGCCGAACAATACGGCATTTGCCACGTTTCCTACACCTGACTGAATGGGCAGGAACGTTTTGGGTATTCTTCCCGCGCGAACTTCGCCGATGAGGAAGTTGCAGACGTTAGCTCCGATCTGGAGGGTAGTGTCGTCGAGGGCGGTGAAGCCACCAACTCCGTCGTAAGAGTCGCTATGGACTATACCGGCAATTTTGGCCGGATCGAGTTTCAGAACCGGTACGCCGATACGGTCGCTTGGCTTGAAGATGGGTATTTCGCGGCGGTTGGGTGGGTCGAGTGGTATGTAGATGTCGTGGAGACCGTACATTCCTTCGGGGAGCTTCTCGTTAAGCTCCAGAAAAATCTTTTTGGCGTTTCTTGCAAAAGTCGGGATGTTTCCCACTCCGGTGCCGAGTATAACTTCACCGTTGTCGAACACTTTCGCTACTTCGATGATAGCCACATCGAGGTCGCCATAAGTGTTATAACGGAATTTCTGTGCGAGTTCCGACAGATGAAGGTCGAAATAATGGCAATCGTGTGCATTGATGCGGAGACGCAAGTCGGGCGTGTTCTGATAGGGTGTGCGACGGTCGATAGCGTTTGCCTTTGCGAGGGCTCCGTCGGCCCATCGGTTTGTGGATGCTCCTGTGAAAATGCTTATTTTGAAAGGTCGACCCTCTTCATGTTCCTTGATCGCTTTTTCGGCTATAGCTGTAGGTATGACTTTGGGTGAACCTGACGCTGTGAATCCTGAAAAACCTACATTGTCGCCGTTTTTAATGAGTTCCGCGGCTTCGGAGGGTGAGATAATTGGAAATGCCATGTTGATAATTATTTATATTCTAATGTTTATTTAATATTCAGTGGAACTTGGGCGCGAGTATTTCGGCATTTATTATGGCTTGACGCCACTTTTCGCGATGGCGGATGATTTGTTCATCCGCTCCGGTTTTCTTTTCGAATACGTTTTCCGTCGGAAGATCTGCCGTAACCCTTTCACCCTCTTCTGGGAGAGTCATTTTATAGATAGGGAAGGCCTCTTTTTCGGCAACAGTTTCAAAACGGGGAGGCTCGGGAATCTCCTGTTCGTCATCGGCAAATAAGTCGGGCATAGGCGGAGGAACGACCTCCTTTTTCTTCGTTTTATCCTTTAAAAAGGAAACGAGAGCCGCTATAGCAATGGTGACGATAATGGAAATTAAACCCTCCATATTTGCGATGTCTGCACTAAGTTTGTAATTTTGTGCAAAAATAAGGATTAATCCTTGCAATAGCAAATGAAACCTTGCGCAAATGTCGCTAAAATGCGCAATATTTACCAAAAATGGACGAAATAGAAAAATCCGTAGACAATAACGAAAAAAACATTTTCATCGAAACCTATGGTTGTCAGATGAACGTGGCCGACAGCGAAGTCATAGCATCGGTTATGGAAATGGCCGGTTATCATACGTGCGATACTCTCGACGAAGCCGATGCGGTGCTTCTGAATACTTGCTCGATACGTGACAATGCAGAGCAAAAGATTCTGGGCCGGCTTCAGTTTCTCCGTTCGCTGAGAAAGAAAAAGAAAAGATTGATCATCGGAGTGGTCGGGTGCATGGCCGAAAGGGTAAAGGATCAGCTGATAGAGAAAGAGGGCGTGGATTTAGTGGCCGGACCGGACTCTTATCTTGACTTGCCGGCACTCTTCGCCGGAGTTGAGGCGGGAGAAAAAGCCGTGAACGTAGAGCTCAGCGCGACTGAAACTTACCGCGACATTATTCCCGCAAGAATCACCGGCAACCAAGTGTCGGGTTTCGTGAGCATAATGCGCGGATGCAATAATTTCTGTTCCTACTGCATCGTTCCATATACCCGCGGCAGGGAGAGAAGCCGCGAGGTTGCGAGTATTCTTGGCGAAGTGGAGGATCTCCAGAAGAAAGGGTTCAAAGAAGTGACACTATTAGGTCAGAACGTAAACAGCTATCGATTTATCGACGGGAATGGGAGCACAACTGACTTTGCGGGACTCCTCGCTCTTGTGGCCGACAGATTTCCCGAGATGCGCATACGTTTCACTACGTCCCATCCCAAGGATATGTCGGACGAGATACTGCACGTGATAGCCGAAAAGCCGAATGTGTGCAAACATATCCATTTGCCTGTTCAGAGCGGTAGCGACAAGGTATTGAAGCTTATGAACCGGAAATATACCCGGGCCTGGTACCTCGATCGTATACGTGCCATAAGGGAAATTATCCCAGGATGTGGAATCAGTACGGATCTTTTCACCGGTTTCCATGACGAAAGCGAGGAGGATTTCAACGAGACTCTCAGTCTGATGGAGGAAGTGGGATTTGATTCGGCTTTTATGTTCAAGTATTCGGAACGGCCTGGTACGATGGCATCAAAAATGATGCCTGACAATATTTCCGAAGAAGTGAAGATCGACAGACTCAACAGAATGATACAGTTACAGAACAGGTTGTCGTTGGAATCTAACCGCAGAGATATTGGCACGGTTTTTGCTGTATTGGTAGAAGGAGTGTCGAAACGCAGCAAGACAGACATGGTAGGCCGTACTGAAACAAATAAGACAGTCGTTTTCCCCCGGCCTGTCGGCGTGAAAATCGGTGATGTGACAAATGTGCTGATCAAAGATGCCACTTCTGCCACTCTTTTGGGCTGACACCTTTAAGCCAAATTTTTGAATTTTTATCGAATTTTGCGAAAAAGGGGAATGTTAAATCGAAGATTATTGATTAATTTTGTAAAACTTATCATATTGAAATCGACAATAAATGGGTAAACCTTTTACTGAAAAGCAAGAGAAAGCTGTTAAAATACTATGGATTATTTTTGGAGGAATGGTTGCCGCGGGGCTTCTGTTCTTCATATTGGCCTATAACGGTATCGTGGGCTATATGCCACCTGTCGAGGATTTGAAAAATCCGACCGACAAGTTCGCTTCCGTAATTTATTCCGCCGATGGCGAAGAGATGGGGCGTTATTTCAGAAACACGGGAAACCGTGTATATGCTGATTTCGACGAAATATCGCAGAATGTGGTCGACGCGCTGATTTCGACCGAAGATTCCCGTTTCGAGGAACATTCAGGTATCGACGGACGCGCTCTCGGACGCGTTTTAGTCAAAACGTTCCTGATGGGAAACAGAAACGCCGGCGGAGGCTCCACGATAACCCAACAGCTTGCCAAGCAGTTATATTCGCCGGAAAGCCGCGGTCTGATGAACCGCATGCTTCAGAAACCTATCGAATGGATGATAGCGGTGAAGCTCGAACGTGCGTATTCGAAGGAAGAGATAATCAAGATGTATTTGAATCAGTTTGACTTCCTTTACAACGCCGTAGGCATAAAATCGGCCTCTCATGTATATTTCGGCAAACTTCCGAGCGAACTCAAGGTCGAAGAGGCCGCGATGCTCGTGGGAATGGTTAAAAATCCATCGTATTATAATCCTATCCGACACCCCGAAAGGACTCGCGAACGACGCAACATCGTTCTCGACCTGATGTGCGAAAACGGTAAACTAAGCCGGGCGGAAGCGGATTCTCTTAAGGCTTTACCACTGACCATAAATTTCCACCGTGTAGACCACAAGGAAGGAATGGCTCCATATTTCCGCGAGGAATTGCGCAGGATGCTTCAGGCCAAGAAGCCTCGTCGTGAAAAATATCCTGCATGGGATTACCAGAAGTATGTGGATGACTCCATCGCGTGGGAAAACAATCCGCTTTACGGCTGGGTGGAGAAAAATCCCAAACCTGACGGTTCGAAGTACGATATCTACAACGACGGTCTGAAAATTTACACTACCCTCGACTCACGTATGCAGCAATACGCAGAGGAAGCAGTCAAGGAACACATGTCGCAGACAGTTCAACCGGCTTTCTTCCGCGAGAAAAGGGGAATCAATCTCGCTCCCTATACGACAAACCGAAGAGAAATTAGCGAAGAACAGTTGAAAAGTATCATCCGTCGGTCGCGGAATCAGACTGATCGTTACCGCACGATGAAAAAGGCCGGTTTCAGCGAAGAAGAAATCGACAAGGCTTTCAAGACCCCTCGTGAAATGAAGGTATTCACATATCGCGGTGCAGTCGACACTGTAATGACTCCCATGGACTCTTTGATGTATGTGAAACATTTTCTGAGAACAGGTTTTATGGCCATGGATCCGAAGTCGGGACATGTGAAGGCGTATGTGGGAGGTCCTAATTTCGAATATTTCCAATATGATATGGTTTCGACCGGAAAACGTCAGATCGGTTCGACTGTAAAGCCATTTCTCTATACCTATGCGATGGAAGAAGGGTATACCCCCTGCGACATGATGGAAAATACTCGCCCGGTGATTTATGAAGGAGGACGAGCCTGGTCTCCACGCGGTGGTGGCGGTGGCGGAATGATATCTCTCAAGCAAGCTCTGACGACATCGAATAACGCCATATCCGCACGACTTATCAGTCAGTTGTCGCCGGAAGCTTTAGTGAGAACGATGCATAATTTCGGGATAACGTCCTATTTGAAGCCAGTGATGTCACTGTGTCTGGGGCCTGCCGATATATCTCTCAAAGAGATGGTGACGGCCTATTCGGCATTCTCAAACAACGGGATGCGTGTAGACCCGCTGTTTGTCACGGTGATAGCCGATTCGAACGGCAATATCATATCCGAATTCTCGCCTAAACACACTGAAGTGATAAGCGAAAATGCTTATTGGAAGATACTGTCGATGCTTCTGAGCGTAGTAGATAACGGTACGGGTCGGCGACTACGCGGTTCGCCTTACAATGTGTATGCACAGACAGGCGGTAAGACAGGTACGACAAACTCCAACTCCGACGGTTGGTTTATGGCATTCACGCCATCGCTCGTAGCCGGAGCGTGGGTAGGAGGTGAAGAAAGATATATCCATTTCAATTCCACCGCTCAAGGTCAGGGTGCAGCGATAGCTCTCCCAATCTACGGCCGATTTATGAAGAAGGTATACGCCGACAAATCGCTTCCCTATTCGCAGGATGAGAAATTTATCTTCCCCCCTGACATAAATCTCTGCGACAACGAGTTTATGGATGAAGTCGAAACTGTGGAGGGTTCACTTGACGAAATTTTCGACTAAATAAAGGGAATCATACATTTCTTCCGTTAATTATAAATCAATAATCATTATGAAGCTAAAGTCAGTGATAATGGTAGCCGTTTGCCTGATTGTTTGCAGTTGCAATCAAAAAAATCAGGCGGCTACGACCGATCATAGTGAAACGTCAGATGCGATATCTTCAACAGAGGCCTCATCGGAAAACGATGACATAATGATCGATGCGGATTATATCATTAGAATAGTAAATTACGACGGCAACAGCTATGCTGAGGTTTACCCGATGCTTACGGAAAATCTGATGAGAGGAGGTTTCGAGGAAGTTAAAGTCTTGCCCTCGACAATGGAGACTTCAGAGGGGACAGAATTCAGAAGCGAAAATCGGGAATACAGAATGGGGAATATAACGGTTGTGTTTATGACTGCTGTCGAACCGGATTATCATGTGAATGAGGCTTTAGTTAAATTTGGCAACGAACGTCAGTTGCAACATTTCATCGAGACAGCCATGGATATGGGCTTCAAGTACACAAACTCTTATGATTATGATAACAAGAGATTTTATGTGTACGATTATAACGGATTTACCATAACCGTTGATGGTTTGGAAGCCTACTGCGCGTTTATACCGTAAAAAGATGTGACAATCCGAGGGGGATTAGAGGTTGTAAGTCAGGGCGATAGACCAGGTGAATGGGCGACCGCGCTGTACGAAAGTGTTGCTCATTGATTCGAACCAGAATGTGTTGTAGCGTGTGCCGGTGATGTTGTCGGCGCGGAGTTCCATAGCGATACGTTTGTGAGAGGCTGTTATGCTTGCTCCCAACAGGGCATAGAACGGCTGTTTGAAGGTGTTTTCTTCGTTCCAGTAGATATTTCCCGTTCCGCGTGTGTTCACTCCGAACGTCAGATTTTCAATCCATCCTTTCAGGGGCAATTTATATGCTGCCGCGGCGAAAAGCGTATTAGCCGGAGCGTAAGGCACGCTTTTGCCTTTATAGTCGTTCACTCCGTCGGAGAATTTGACAAAACGGGCGTGGGTATAGCCATAGCTTAGATCGAACATCCAGCGTTGTGTCGGCGCATAATGTATCTGTATTTCCGCTCCGTAGCTGCGTGTTTTTCCGGCGTTGGTCGTGATTCGACCAGTAGTGTTTCCCTCGGGGAACATGGTCAGCTGCTGATTGCGGCAGTCAATGTAGAAAAGCGCGATGTCGGTGTTGACCTTTCCTTCGTCGCAAGTAATGTGAGCCCCGAGTTCATAATTCCAGCTGTATTCGGGTTTGTAACTCAATACTTCATCGATATCGTAAGTCATGGGACGCCCCATTTCGGTCATAAGTTTCTGCTGGAGGATGTCGCTGAACATCTGTATGTTATATCCTCCTGATTTATAGCCTTTGCCGACAGAGAGATAGACATCGTTGTCTCCTGACATGGGAAGAGAATAGGAAAGCGTGGCTTTAGGCAGGAATTCGAAATAGTGTTGTTTGAGTTTTCCGGTCTCATCGATTTCGATATGTTGATCGGGTCCCATCTGCATGTGCGGCGGGTTTTTCATAATCATACGATAGTTAGCTTCAGTGAAGCTATGATAATCGAGTCCGTTGTGCTCGTAATCAAGACGGGCTCCTACCGCTAATTTCCATTTGCCGAAATGAAAATCGCTCTGATGGTATATAGCCAAGCCGTAAGCGGGGATTTTGAACTGACTCCCGAGGAGCATCCGGTCGTCGAGCCAAACGGCGTTGAAAATAGGATTCTGATTGACATAACCAACAATCAATTCTTCAATACCGTCTTCCTTCATAACTACCGGCGAGTACATTTTTGATTGCTTGTAGAATCCGAAGAGTCCAGTAAGCCAGTTATAGACTTTACCAACGTTTCCTCTCGCCACGATATCTTCGGTGACATTCCATTCATGGCGTTTCTGCATGAGGGTGAAATAGTTTTTTGGGAGGAAATCCTGGTCGAGCGTCATATTGTCGTCGATATATTGCGTACTCGTGATACTCGATATCGACCAGTTTTCGCCATGCCAGCGCAGAGTGAGTCCATCGGCCCAGACGTTACGCCGGTAAAAACAGGTGTCGTTGTAGTTTATTTTTCCGGTTTCGGTATATTCGTATGGATAGCCGTAATTACGGTCGACGGTGAACGACATGGTGTTGTCGAGGTCGAATCCACGGCCTGTTTTCAATGCGGTGCGCCAACGTAAGGAACCTCCTTGTTCTTTGTCGGCTTTTTTACCGCTATGTTCATTGCGCCAATAGCCTCCGTTATAATAATACTGCGCGGAGAGTCCCATGCCTAAGGTAGGTGATATCTTATCATAGTAGCCTACGGAGGCTTTGAAAAGAGGACCTTTACCGGTTTCTACACGTGCGCGTACTCCTTGAACATCAAGAGGGGAGAGGGTGTAGATATTAATAATGCCACCCATAGTGTTGCGGCCATAGAGTGTGCTTTGGGCACCGCGGAGAACTTCAATGCGGGCAACGTCGGGCAAGTCAAAGTCGTAAGCGTCCTTATTCAGAAAGGGTACGTTGTCGACATTAAGACCAACGACCGGCTGATCCATGCGCGCTCCTATGCCGCGGACATAGATGCTTGAAGTCATCCTCGATCCATATTGCGGCATGAAGAAATTGGGGGCAATTTCGCTAACCCCACGGAGGGATATGATGTTGAGCCGGTTGATAAGCGTACTGTCAACGATCGTGACCGCCAAAGGGGCGAGCCGTAGCTTCGTATCCTGTTTGAAAGCAGTTACGGACACTTCTTCGAGCCATCTCGAACCATCGTCGCTATATTCGGGATTGTCGATGGCATTTGATTCACCAAGCATCTGGAGAGTCACCGGAATGAGGAGGAAAAAGGATAATAGCCTTTTAAGGAACATAATTTTTGTGATTAAAATTACACTGCGTGAAATACCGGTGCAAATTTATAACGTTTCTGATTATTAACCAAATAAAAAAAGAAACGAATTGTCTGATGGGACAATCCGTTCCGTATTTGTAGCGCCTAACGGCAGTGGATTTACTGATGGGATTCGCGCAAGAGGTCGTTGACAGTCTTGACCGGATTGAAAGTGGAAATCGGAACCTCAACAAATGCAGTATTCCAATCGCTCATCGCACCGTTCCAAAGTCCTGGGAGTTCCAGAGCTTTCAGCTCCTTGCCATGACTTGATTTCATGGCTATGAATCCCGTGGCAGGATCTGTGTGTCGGGTAAGGTCGTAATTGTTGCCATGGCGATCCTTGATGTAGCAAACGAGATCCACGGGGTTGAAATGAGTGGCGGTAGCCATCATCTCCATATACTCCTTGTTGTTCTTATCTATCTGGTGGCTCTCCAGTATCTGAAGGGATGCCGAGCCGTCGGGATTGACAGCAATGAATGGGCCTCCACCCGGTTCGCCTTCGTTTTTCACCATTCCGCAGACGCGCAACGGACGGTCGAGCTTACCGCGAAGATATACGGCGCGGTGAACGGTGTCAAGCGTATCGAATTTCGGGTCAGAAAGAGAGAATTTTTCTTTTAGGAAGAGGTAGATTTCGTCGAGTTTGGACTCATCATATTCACCGGCAGCAAGAATGTCGAGATATTCCACTATCTTGTCGTGGAGCTCCATCATATATCCGGCAATTATTTCCTTGTATTTTACAGTGGATTCGCGCCGACTGTCGGGCACAACATTGTCGATGTTCTTAATGAAAACCACAGCCTGGCGCATGTCGTTGAGATTTTCAATTAAGGCACCGTGTCCCCCCGGCCGGAACAGGAGTTCACCGTTTTCGCGGAAAGGCGTATTGTCGGGATTCGCGGCTACAGTGTCGGTAGATGGCTTCTGTTCGCTGAGAGTAACGTTGAACTTTTTACCTGTACGTTTCTCTGTCTGCGGAATCACTTCACGTAGTTTTTCTTCGAAAAGTTGTCTATGATTGGAAGAGACGGTGAAATGCAGATTTACCACACCTTCGCGATTCGAGGCTGTCTGAGCTCCCTCTGTGAGCTGTTCTTCGACAGGCGTTCGGCTTTCGGAGTCATAACTGTGGAATTTCAGCAATCCTTTGGGTAAGCCTCCGTAGTTCATGCCTTCGGGGAGGATTAAAGCTGCAATCAGATCTTTTATCCTGCCTTGTGAAATGAGTTCTTTTGCAGTAGCTCCATGGAGCCTTTCTGTAGCAGCACTGAGTTCTCTCACGAAAGGAAGATGCTCAAACCGTTCCACCAACTTTGCTACAGCCGAGCCTTCGGCCGGCTTCTGTTCTGCTCCGTCGACAAACTCGAACAAAGCCTTGAACATACGCGAGGCAGCTCCCGATGCCGGAACGAACTTCACCACATCGCCACTCTCGGCCAGATATTTTCTCCACCTCGCAACGGCTTTTTCTTCCTCGTCTTTACTGAGCACGGTAATTCCGACTCCAGGACGCGCCGCTCCTTTTATCACCAAAAAAGGAAATCCCTTTTCGAATCTCTCCAACTGCGCTTTTAATTGCGCTTCGCTGATACCTTTAGCTTCTAACTGAGCTATATCTTCGGGGCTTATCATGATAAAAAACATTATAGATTTATTTACAGCTTCAAAAATAGGATTTTTAGTCGGAATGACAAAATAAGGAGCTAACTAAAAAAAGACGAGAGCTCTCTAAGAAAGAAGATTCACTCTCGCCGTAAAATTTAAAGGATTAATATCCCCAGAGTCTATCTGACCGCAAATGGAGGATATATTTCAATACCCGAAGTATAGAGCCTCATAAATGGATTAAACTTAAGTGTACCACCTACACTTAGTAACGGGAAATCGGTATGATAAACCCCAATATGCTTTATTTCCGATTCTCCTGCAAAAGGCAGATAACGAATCAAGACAGAATTCTCCCGCACCAATATTTCACACCATTCGCATGAATATAATAACGAATCAGACCATTCCCTCTCAAAGTTCTCAGACATAGCGGCTTTTTTTTCCACCAACTCAATATCTTTATTATTTTCACCATAAGCTTTTATCTGTACGTGATAGAAAGTTTTTATATTTTTGGAAAAGAGTTGTATTTCATTTTCTGCTCTGTTATCACTAGAACGGATTTCAATGAAAAATTCAGCTTGGTCGGCTACATAAATAGCTTCAGGATTTTTATTGTCTATTTCCCATTCCACAAATTTAGACAGGACTATTACTTCATCATCTTTACAAGAGTATAGGAATAACGATGAAAAAATCGCAAAGAGGTATATTAAATTAAATTTATGCATATCGTTCAGATTTTTAAATTATGAAAAGTCTACTATCGCTTTGCGATTTGTTTTCAACAGAAGGTTGGATTTCGTCAAACGAAGTACAACCTATAAAGCTGACGCAAATCAGGGGTAAAATAAGGTTTGATTTTAGCATACAAAAATGGATTTAAGGATTTATTACGCTAAGATATTAAATAAATGCGATTTATCCAATTTCAAGCAGAAAAAACAGAGAATAAACAGATGACGGGAGGGCTAAGCCTTCATGGCTCGCTCTCCCGCCTGAAAATATGAAATAGATAAAAGGTTTAAGCTTTCATGAGTGTGCTGATGTCGTCGACTATCTGCGCCGGAGTGAGGCGATTGCTTTCTTCGAGTTCTTCCCATTTATAATGGTCTTCGAACCGCTTCTCCAGGCCATAGTTGAGCACTTTCATACCGGTGGGACCTGCGACAGATGCTACCCGCTGCCCGAATCCACCCTCAACAGATCCATCTTCGAGAGTGACTATCAGTCGATGATCGGATTTGAGATTTTCTATCAGCTCCCGATCAACTCCCGAGATGAAACGGGGATTTATAAGGGTTGCATCAATGCCTTCAGCCTTTAGCAAGTCTACGACTTCGGTGCCTTTAACAAAGAAGTCGCCGGCGGCTATCACGGCCACTCCGGCCCCCTTTTTGACAACTTTGAACTTATTGATATCGCTGAAATCCGTGTCGACGGGCTCCGAAGAGTGCTGAAGTGAATAAACGGGCTGCCTTACGGCGACTTTATATTGGGTCTGATCCAACGCCCATTGCATCATGGCATCGAATTCCTCGACTGTCGTGGGGGCAAGATAGACGATGTCGGGAATAGATGTGATCATGGGGATGTCCCAAAATCCGAGATGAGTCTTGTCGTTAATAGCTCTGATGCCTGTCATCATGACCACCATAAGAGAGGGAGAGCCGTCCATAGCCCAATCTTCGACCAGCTGATCGTAAGCTCGCTGGAGGAAAGTTCCCACTACTCCGTAGACAACTTTCGCACCTCCTCTCGCCGCTCCGGCCATGACCGAAACGCCGGTCTGTTCGGCTATTGCTACATCGAGATAATGATGACCCAACTTGGCGCGTTCCGCAGCATTGAGACCCAAATCGGCGGGTGTAGCAGACGTAATAACCAAAAATTCAGGGTATTTCTCCGCATTACGGTTGACGAACTGTTTGAAAACTTTTTCGTATGATTCGCCATGAGGAGCTTTGAGGAGCTGTCCGGATGAGATGTCGAAAGGATTGCGGAAATGCCAACTTTCGCGGTCTTTCTCCGCGGGGACATAACCTTCGCCTTTCTGTGTATTGATGTGAACGACTACCGGCCGGGGATAATCCTTCACGCTTTTGAACGTCTCTATGAGTTTTGCTATATCATTGCCTTCCCCAACATAGACATAATCCCAGCCGAAAGCCTTGAATAGATTGGTGTCGGCAGTCCCGTTGGTCTCACGAAGGTCGGCAAGATGGCTGTAGATTCCGCCGTGATTTTCGGCAATGGCCATCTGGTTGTCGTTGACAATACAGATCAGATTGCTGTTCATAGCCCCTCCGGCATCGAGCCCTTCGAAAGCTACACCTCCACTCAGCGCGCCGTCGCCGATATAGCTGACCACGTTATAATTATCTTGCTTCAGATCGCGCGCTTTAGCCATTCCGACAGAGAGGGTGATGGCCGGCGAAGTGTGCCCGGCATAGAAAAGGTCGTATTCGGGGCTTTCGTTAGGATCGGTGTATTCTCCAACCTTATCGAAATCCTCCGGATTGATGTAACCGTATACTCTTCCCGTTAGCATCTTGTGAGGGAAGGCTTGGTGTGAAACATCGAATATCAGCTTGTCGACAGGCGCATTGAAAACATAGTGTAAAGCTATGATAGACTCGACGGAGCCAAGGTTCGGTGATACGTGCCCTCCTATTTGGGAGCATCTGAAAAGAACGGCTGCGCGCATCTGTGCGGCAATCTTTTCGAGTTCGTCAACAGAAAGACCTTTGATGTCGAGGGGTGATTTTATGTCTTTAAGTTCCATATATTTATATTTATGTGTTTGAATTGTTTTCCCGTGATATTATAACAATCGTATATGCTGAATGTATCGGCGGGAAACGGTTAATAATTCTGAATTTTAAACCATTCGATAGTCCGGAATGTTATTTTGAAAAGAACGTTTCAACTAAAAACCGAAAAATCATGTCACAAAAACCAAAATCGGGCTTTATAACGGGAAATCTATGTATTCTTGTGGCTACTATTTTCTGGGGTATCAACGTAGCCGTAACCAAAGCGCTTATCCCAGACTGGATGACTTCGTACGGTATCAGTGCAGTGCGCCTCGTCGGGGGATGCATTCTGATGTGGATAGCCTCGATTTTCGTGAAATGTGTCAAGATAGAGCGACAAGACTGGATAAAGTTGATTCTGGGTGGGGCTGTAGGGCTGTTTCTTTTTATTTTCCTTTTCGTTAAGTCGTTAAGTTACGGAAGTCCCATCGATATCTCTATAATCATGACTTTGCCGCCAGTATTCGTAATCATCATCGGTGTTATCTTCCAGAAGCAGCGGCCAGCTTTGATCGAGTATATAGGTTGTCTGGTTTCTTTCATAGGTGCTGCTATCGTTATTCTGGCCGAGGGAAAAAGTTCAGGTGGCAGCGACAAATTGTTGGGCGACGTTCTGGCGATAGCGTCGACAATCTGCTATGCTTTCTATCTCGTGATTCTCGAAAAGCCCACTCACACATACAAACCTATCAATATGCTCAGATGGGTGTTTCTTTTCGCCGCCATTCCGGCACTTTTCCTTATTCCGGGCATGCAAAAAGAACCGATAGTCCACACGAAAGAAGTCGTACCCTGGGTAGAGATCGCTTTCATACTCGTATGCGTGACCTTTTTGGCTTACTTTCTCGTCCAGCCGGCTATCAAACGGATAGGCTCGGAGTTAGTGTCGCTCTATCAGTATCTGCTTCCGGTTTTTGCCACTATCGCCTCGGTATCGATGGGTCTCGACAAGTTGAAATGGATTCAGGTAGTAGCCATGTTGATAATTATTTTCGGTATGGTACTTACCAACATAGGCAAGCGAAAAAGAGCCCAGAAAGAACTCGCAGCTCAGGCACAAACTGCATCAGACAGCGTGACTCCTACAGCCGACGGAACAAATTCTTCGTCTGAAAACGCTCAAAAAAATTGAATTTCACGGTGCCGTTTGCTAAATTTGCAACATGAACGACGGCACGGACAACGACGATCTGCAGAATGCTCTTCAAGTTCTCAGGAAAGGAGGAGTGATAGTCTATCCCACCGACACTGTATGGGGTGTTGGTTGCGATGCGACAAATGCGGCAGCAGTCAAGCGAATATTCGAAATCAAAAAACGGTCCGATTCGAAAGCTATGATTTCGTTGGTAAGCGACGTGGATATGCTTTCAAAATACGTGGAATGCATTCCCGAGGCGGCTTATCAGCTTATGGATGTGGCTGTAGATCCACTGACAATTATCTATGACCATCCGTGGGGGATAGTGTCGGAATTGAAGGCTGAAGACGGGAGCGCCGCATTCAGAGTGACAAGTGACACGTTTGCCAGGGGATTGTGCCGCGGTTTACGCCGTCCGCTCGTATCCACTTCGGCCAACATCAGCGGAGAGAAGTCGCCTGTTTCTTTCGGGTCCATTTCTGCTGAGATTCTCGGGCAAGTCGACTATATCGTCAAAACACGCCGAGAAAGCATCGCAGGGGTTAAACCGTCGACGGTCATAAAAATTTCCGACGGAAACGTAATAAAAATCATCAGAGAGTGAGAGACCGTCCGCTGCACCATACCAACCGTCTTGCCAAGCAAATCCACGATTTGTTTCTGAGTTTTCTCATCTGGCGCGAAAAGCACATCAAGGAACGTTCGTTTGTAATTTTCCTGTCGTTGTTGGTGGGCGTTTTCGGCGGCATAGCTGCGCTCGTTCTGAAAAGCTTGATCCATGTGATTTCTTCGCTTCTTACGTCCCATTTGTCGATAACCGAAGGAAATTATCTATTCTTCATCTATCCGGCAGTGGGGATTCTGATAACGGTGCTTTTCGTGCGCTACGTGGTGAAGGACAATATATCGCACGGAGTTACGCGCGTGCTTTATGCAATATCCCAAAACAAGAGCCGACTGAAGAAACACAACATGTACACGTCGGTAGTGGCAAGTTCCATCACCATAGGTTTCGGCGGTTCGGTGGGTGCCGAAGGACCGATAGTCTATACGGGAGCGGCCATTGGGTCTACACTCGGCTCGACATTCCGTCTATCTCCGAGGGTGCTGATGATTTTAGTGGGTTGCGGAGCCGCGGCGGGAATTGCCGGTATTTTCAAGGCTCCGATAGCGGGAATGCTGTTTACTCTGGAAGTTCTGATGATCGATCTTACAACTGTTTCGGTGATGCCGCTTCTCATATCCTCGATAACAGCGGCAACGATAGCATACGTATTCACCGGGACAGACGTCGAGTTCTTTTTCGTTCAGAGCGAACCTTTCGTGATGTCGACAATTCCGTTTGCGATCGTGTTGGGTATATTCACGGGGTTGGTGTCGCTCTATTTCACCCGCGCCATGAACTTCACCGAGAATCTCTTCCGCCGGATGCATTCGCCATGGGTGAAATCAATCATCGGCGGAGCGACCGTATCCGTACTGATTTTTCTATTTCCTCCACTTTACGGCGAAGGGTACGGCTCGATAGTGGATCTTCTCTCAGGAAATGTGTCGGGTATTCTTGACGGCTCTATTTTCTATTCGGATCGTGACAACGTTTGGTTCATCCTGCTGTTCATCGCCTTGATAATTCTGACCAAGGCTTTCGCGACAGCATCGACAACGGGAGCGGGAGGAATCGGAGGCACGTTCGCTCCTTCGCTTTATGTCGGTTGTATGTCGGGATTTTTCTTTTCTTATCTCACCAACAATCTTTTCGGGCTGGATCTGTCGGTAAAGAACTTCGCTCTTATGGGTATGGCGGGTGTAATGTCGGGTGTAATGCACGCTCCGCTCATGGGAATATTCCTTACGGCGGAACTTACAGGAGGGTATGAACTGTTCTTGCCACTGCTTATCGTATCAACCCTATCATACGGGACAATCAAGGTATTCGAGCCTTATAGCATCTACGCCATGCGACTTGCACGGAGGGGTGAACTCCTTACCCACCATAAGGATAAAGCTGTGCTTACCCTCTTGAAAGTCAATAATCTGATAGAAACGGAGTTTCTTACGGTGACACCGGAAATGAACCTGAAGGAAATGGTGGATGTGATAGCCAAGTCCAACAGGAATCTCTATCCGGTGATCGACAAGGAAAAGCGCCTTTTGGGGGTTGTGCAGCTCGACGATATCCGCAATATCATGTTCCGCCCCGATCTCTATCGTAAGATCCATGTCGACAAGTTTATGAGTATTCCTCCTGACAGGGTGGAAATCGACTTCAGCATGGAGCAGGTGATGAAAGCATTTGACCGAACGGGAGCGTGGAATCTGCCGGTGGTCGATGGCGACGGGAAATATTTAGGTTTCGTATCGAAATCGAAGATTTTCAATTCGTATCGCCGTGTTCTCCGGCATTACTCCGAAGATTGAGACCGCAGTCACTATTCGACAAAGATATTTTTCAAAAAAATTTCGACCTTCCGAACCTTTTCCTAATCGGGGGCGTTTTATCATCGAGAGAAGGCAATTTACTGACTTCTTTAAAAAAGCCGAGGCCCTAAATTTAGTTTCCATCCAATAGGGTCATAAGGACAAAGGACACCTTCTCGCGCCGCCCCCTCGTCAATCCCCGGAGGCGGTTCTCTTTTTTGTTGAGTTGGGAACTGGAAACGAGGGAAGAAAATTTGTGGGGTCGTTGTCTTATTATGGAAATGGAATGTTAAATAAATTTAAATTTGAGGGTGTAAAATAAGGTGATCGGGTTGATAGTCAGTGATGAAGGGTGGGCAACTTTTAGAGTATAGGCCAAATTCTTTCTCAACAAGTTCGAAAGCGCTAAAGCGATGACGCAGATTATGGCAGGTTTTGTGTATTAATTTTGCAAAGTGACAACGGAAGTTATTAACATCGGGATTATTTAGGGGCTGTGATATTTGTTAATAGCGAAAATATTGATAAACTTTGCAAACATAAAAAAAATAACTTAAAAAAGAGACCTAAAACTTTTATGGCAGAAAGAGAAACATACACATTCGACCAAGCAAACGAGGCGACTCTGAACTATTTCGACGGCGATGCTCTGGCAGCTCGCGTGTGGGTGAGCAAATATGCGCTGAAGGATTCTTTCGGCAATATCTACGAGAAAACTCCGGCCGATATGCATCGTCGCCTGGCACGTGAAATAGCGAGGATTGAAAAGAACTACCCGAATCCGATGAGCGAGCAGGAATGTTACGACCTTATGGATCATTTCCGGTATATCATACCGCAGGGGAGCCCGATGACGGGAATAGGCAATGAGTTTCAGATAGCTTCGTTGTCGAACTGTTTCGTGATAGGTCTTGACGGTAAACCTGATTCGTATGGTGGAGTGATAAAAATCGACGAGGAGCAGGTTCAGCTGATGAAGCGTCGCGGTGGAGTCGGTCACGATCTGACACATATACGTCCAGCCGGCACACCTGTAAAAAATTCGGCTCTGACGTCCACGGGTTTAGTGCCGTTTATGGAAAGATATTCGAATTCTACGCGTGAAGTGGCTCAAGATGGTCGTCGCGGTGCGTTGATGCTGAGTGTAAGTATCAAGCACCCCGATTCCGAAAAGTTTATAGACGCGAAGATGTCGGAGGGCAAAGTGACGGGTGCAAATGTGTCGGTGAGAATAGACGACGAATTCATGCAGGCCGCCATAGACGGAGAGAGCTACCGCCAGCAGTTCCCGGTGGGTTCAGACAATCCTGATGTCCAGAAAGATATCGATGCGGCCAAACTATGGAAAAAGATAGTGCATAATGCATGGAAATCAGCGGAGCCCGGTGTTCTATTCTGGGATACAATAATCCGGGAGTCAGTGCCGGACTGCTACGCCGATTTAGGCTTCCAGACCATATCAACCAACCCATGCGGCGAAATCCCTCTTTGTCCTTACGATAGCTGCCGTCTTTTGGCCGTCAACCTGTATTCGTATGTAGAAAATCCTTTCACTCCGGAGGCTTATTTCAATTTCGATCTTTTCAGGGAACATGTGGGAAAAGCTCAGAGAATGATGGACGATATCATCGATCTGGAGACGGAGAAAATCGATAAGATCATAGAAAAAATCGATTCGGATCCGGAAACGTCGGAGGTGAAAAATACGGAATTGGAACTATGGAAGAAAATCCGCGAAAAAACACTTTTGGGACGACGCACAGGTGTTGGAACAACGGGTGAAGGCGATATGATAGCAGCGATGGGTCTTCGCTATGGCACTGAAAAAGCTACAGCATTTTCGGAAGAAGTGCACAGGACTCTGGCGTTGGCAGCTTATCGGGAATCGGTGACTATGGCCAAAGAACGTGGCGCTTTTGCAATTTATGACTCCGAACGCGAAAAGAACAATCCGTTTATCAACCGTCTGCGTGAAGCCGACCCTTCGCTTTACACGGAAATGGAACGTTATGGACGCAGGAATATAGCTTGTCTGACGATAGCGCCAACAGGCACGACGAGCCTGATGACGCAGACCACTTCAGGAATCGAACCGGTGTTCATGCCAGTGTATAAACGCAGACGCAAGGTGAATCCGAACGATACAGACGTGAGAGTCGATTTTATAGACGAGAACGGGGATTCGTTTGAAGAATACATAGTGTATCACCCAAAATTCCTGACCTGGATGAAAACGGCAGGCATCGAAATCAGAAATGATTATAGCCAGGATCAAATCGATGCTATAGTAGCCAAATCGCCTTATTATAAGGCTACTTCGGCAGATGTGGATTGGTTTGAAAAAGTGCGAATGCAAGGGCGCGTTCAGAAATGGGTGGATCACTCCATATCAGTAACCATCAACCTCCCGGCCGATATAACTGAAGAGATGGTTGGTAAGCTTTATGAGGAAGCATGGCGCAGCGGCTGCAAGGGTTGTACAGTTTACCGAGAGGGATCTCGCGCAGGCGTCTTAGTGTCGGTGTCAAAAAAGAAGACTGAGGAAAAACCGATAGCGGAAGCTCCTCATATCACGAAGCGTCCGATAGAATTGGAAGCAGACGTGGTGAGATTCCAGAACAATAAGGAGAAATGGATAGCGTTCGTGGGATTGGTCGACGGGAAACCGTATGAAATCTTTACGGGTCTTGCCGATGATGAAGACGGCATCTTCTGCCCGAAATCGGTGACTCGAGGCAAGATCATCAAAGCTGTCGACGATAAAGGGAATAAGCGTTATGACTTCCAGTTCATCAACAAACGCGGTTATAAAACAACTATCGAAGGACTGTCAGATAAATTCAACCCGGAATATTGGAATTATGCTAAGCTCATATCAGGCGTTCTACGCTACGGAATGCCAATCGATCAGGTGCTGAAGCTTGTTGGCGGCCTAGAGTTGGACAGCCAGTCAATCAACACATGGAAAATGGGTGTTGAAAGAGCTTTGAAGAAATATCTGCCTAACGGTTTACAGGCTAAAGGGCAAAAATGTCCGAACTGCGGTCAGGAAACCCTGATATATCAGGAAGGGTGTCTGATATGCACTTCGTGCGGGACATCGAAATGCGGATAAGCGATGACAATTACTTTTCAGATTACATATCATACGCGGTGGGGGGAAAATCTGTCGGTCAGAACCGATAGCGGTGATATCCCCATGCGTCATGAGGGTAACGGCATTTGGCTAACGACGGCGGAATTCGGCGATGACGAAACTATATGTTATAAATATATCGTTTTAGGGCCGGAATCAGAAATAAAGGAAGAATGGGGAGAAGCAAGGATTGTCAATGCGATGGGCAAAGAAACGCTCCATATATTCGACCGTTGGCATGACCGACCCGATAATGCTCCTTTTTATTCGAATGCCTTTCGCGATTGCTTCTTTAAAAGAAAATCAAGCGAGAGGAAACCGCTGCGGACTTTCAATATGATTCTGGCCGCTCCGACAGTGGAGACAGGAAACAGTCTCGAACTTTGCGGTTCGTCTTTAGAAACAGGAAATTGGGAGATAGTGAATTCCATCAGACTCGACGACTCGGATTATCCTGTGTTCCGTCTTAGCTTAGATATGCCTCCGGGCAAACATTTGGAATTCAAGTTGGTGGTGAGAGACCGTTCGGGTCAGTTAATATGGGAGGATGGTGAAAACCGTCATGTGATTGTACCGGAGGTGCTTGCCGCAGGTAGCATAGTCGAATTGGAACCTTTCCGAGATCCCCGGAGTGATTGGAAATGTGCGGGGACCGCTATTCCCGTCTTTTCTTTGCGGTCGTCGGAGGATGACGGTATAGGCGACTTCCTCGACTTGAAACTCATGGCTGACTGGGCAAAACGAACAGGTCAGAAAGTCATCCAAATCCTACCGGTCAACGACACGACGATGAGCCGCACCTGGCGTGATTCTTATCCTTATAACTCCATTTCTTCGTTTGCTCTCAATCCCAATTATATCAGAATCGAGGCCGTAGGGCAAATACCCGAAGGGGAGAAAAAAGCATACAGGGAAGTGGTTGACAATCAGTATCAGCAATCTCCGACCGTAGATTACGAAAATGTTGCTGATATGAAAACCGTTATGCTTCACCTTCTGTTCGATTCATACGGAGAACAACATCTGCAATCAGCTGAGTACAAAACGTTTTTCAACCGCAACAAGCTTTGGCTAAGACCGTATGCGGCTTTCTGCACCCTACGCGACCGCTATAAAACGGCGGACATGAACCGTTGGGAAGAATATCGGGAATACTCGGATGAGAAAGTGGCGGAATTGGAGGCTACATGTGAACGACAGATGAACTATGAATATTTCGTTCAGTTCCATGCAGACAAACAATTGAAGGAAGCACGTGATTATTGTCACAGCCAGGGAGTCTGTCTTAAGGGTGACATTCCGATAGGTATTTCGAGGACGAGTGTAGACGCATGGCAGTATCCGAGGCTATTCAATTTAGACAAGTCGGCCGGTGCACCACCGGATGATTTCGCCTTATTGGGTCAGAACTGGGGCTTTCCGACATATAATTGGGAAGAAATGTCGAAAGAAGGTTTCAGATGGTGGAAAGACCGTTTTAGAAAAATGTCGGATTATTTCGATGCTTACCGGATAGATCATCTGTTGGGATTTTTCAGAATATGGGAAATGCCGGAAATGGTGATTCACGGTCTTTTGGGAACATTCAATCGCGCTTTGGCTCTATCTCCTGAAGAAATGGCATCGGAATTCGGATTTATATTTGACAGACAACTCCATACGCATCCCTACATCACCGACCGAAGTATTGTTGAAATATTCGGAGAATATGCGACTGAGGTGAAGCAGAAATTTCTGTATCCTCCCGTAGAAGGACTCTACAAGCTGAAGGATGAATTCGATACCCAGAGGAAAATAGTCGTGAGTTTTTCAGGTGATTATCAGACGGAAAAAAGCGAAAAAATATGCACCGGACTTCTTAGATTGATCGATGAGGTATTGTTCATAGAAGATCCTCGCGAAAAAGGGAAGTACCATCCGAGAATCACACCTCGCGGTTCAGCTGTATATGAATCGTTAGAGGGGGAACAGCGCGAAACTTTCGACCGGTTGTATGAAAACTTCTACTATCATCGCTCTGTGAATTTCTGGAAAGAGCAGGCAATGTGGAAGCTTCCTCCCCTTATAGATTCGACGGGAATGTTGTGTTGCGGCGAGGATCTGGGTATGATTCCTTCGTGCGTTCCGGAAGTTATGGATAGGTTGAAAATATTTTCATTGAAGGTTCAGAGAATGTCGGGCGGCTACGGGGAAGAATTTGCCGATACCTTGCGTTACCCTTATTATTCTGTCTGCACCACATCAACTCACGATATGTCGGGTATCCGCGGGTGGTGGGAAGAGGACGGCGCGCGCGCAGAACGTTATTTCCGCGAAATGCTAGGCGGCGGTTCAGACGCGCCTGAAGATGCTCCGGACTGGATATGCGACGCGATAGTTAAAAGTCATTTAGCTTCACCGTCGATGTTATGCATTCTTCCGCTTCAGGACTGGCTGTCGATAGACTCGCGGCTGCGTCGTGACACTGCAAAGGAGGAACAGATCAACGATCCGTCGAATCCCGATAATAACTGGAACTACAGAATGCATATTACGTTGGAAGAACTGTGCGACGCCACAGCTTTCGGCGACCGACTCCGGTGGATAATCAACCACGCAGGCCGTTGACGGGAGATTAAAGAGGAGTAGTCAGAAGATTTATTGAAATAGCGAGGGCGGCAAATCCGTTGAGATTTTGCCGCCCTCGTTATGTTTATGGATTGTCGTTTCAGAGTTGTGATGCCGGATCGAGGTTTTCGGCTTCAATGTCCTTGAAATAACGGTAAGTCGAAACCTTGATGTCTTCGCAAGCAGCTTCGTCGGCGACAATGATCGATTTCGGGTGAAGCTGAAGTGCCGAGATGGTCCACATCTGTGTGATGCCACCTTCGACTCCGTGATGTAGCGCACGGCTCTTGTTGTGACCGTTAACTATGAGGAGCACGCTGCGTGCATCCATGATAGTTCCCACTCCGACTGTGAGCGCGGTTTTCGGTACGAGATCCACATTGTTGTCGAAGAAACGGGAGTTTGCAATGATAGTGTCGCGTGTAAGCGTTTTCATGCGAGTGCGGGATGTGAGCGACGATCCGGGTTCGTTGAATGCGATGTGTCCGTCGGGTCCGACACCTCCGAGGAATAGGTCGATTCCGCCGTAGCTTTTGATTTTGTCTTCGTATCTCTGGCATTCAGCCACGGGGTCGGGAGCGTTACCGTTGAGTATGTTGACGTTGTCGCGAGGTATGTCGATATGTCCGAAGAAGTTAGTCCACATGAAAGTGTAATAGCTCTGTTCGTGGTCGCGTGGTATGCCACAGTATTCGTCCATGTTGAAAGTAACGACGTTCTTGAAGGAAACTTTTCCTTCTTTATATAATTTGACGAGGTTACGGTACATGCCGAGTGGGGAGCTTCCAGTAGGAAGTCCGAGAACGAACGGCTTTTCAGGCGTGGGTTTAGCCTCGTTGATTCTGGCAGCCACATAATTTGCAGCCCAAAGCGATACGTTGTCGTAGTCGGGTTCGATGATGAGTCTCATTGCAATATTGTTTTAAGGTTGATAAAATTATAAAGTCGCGGTAATAAATGATTTTACAAACTTACGGAAAATAAATCGAAATGCATTAAAAGGATGGAGCAAAAAATGTTTTTGGATAAATTTTGGGAAATAAATATCTTTTCTGTGAAAAAAAATGAGTAGTTTTGCGTAAAGAAAACATTAAAAATCAATAATCATCATGAAAACGAATCTCAGTTCACAAATCAAACTTGAGCATGTACCCAGGAGGTACTATGATCCACAGGGAGAAATCGAGCTAACATCACTGACCCGCGAGGAAAAAGTGTATACGCGCATTTTCGAAACGGTTGGCGGCGGCAGCGATTATCTGGCCGAAGAGATAGTGAAATATATCAACCGCAACATCGCCAAGAAGGGCAAATGCATCATAGCTTTCGGTTCCGGCGTCAGCGTTGACAGCACTTACTCAAGCCTGATCAGGATGCACAAGGAAGGTAAAGTGAGCTTCGAGAATGTGATAGTTTATTCAATAAGCGAATTTTTCCCTCTTCTGCCGGACGGCCCGAGCACTCTGAAACGTCTTCGCGAGGTGTTCCTCAATCACGTTGACATCAAAGAGGAGAATATCCGCACGTTCAACCCCGACGTGACGAAGGAAGATATGTTCCAGCATTGCAAAGCGTACGAGAAGCAGATAGCCGACGAAGGCGGATTGGATCTGACAGTATGCGAAATCGGTCCTTCAGGTTCGCTTGCATTCAACGAGCCGGGTGCTCCCGAGAGCAGCCTGTGCCGCTTGGTGCTTCTGAGCAATGAAAGTCGTCATAACGTGGCCAACGATTATAGCTGCGACGAAGTTCCGACGACAGCCATAACTCTCGGTATCGCCAATCTTCTTGGCGCGGACCGCGTGCTTACCATGGCATGGGGCGAAAACAAGGCTCATATTATCAAGAAAACAGTGGAAGAACCCGCGAATGCCAATGTTCCGGCATCGTTCCTCCAGAGCCACGCTCATGCGAAAGTGGTGGTAGACCTTCCCGCGGCCGAAGAACTCACGAGAATTTCGCATCCTTGGAAAGTGACCTCCTGCGAATGGACCGACAAGCTGATACGCCGCGCCATCGTATGGCTTTGCGACCAGACCGGCAAACCGATCTTGAAACTCACCGACAAGGACTACAACGACCACGGATTGGGCGAACTTCTGGCTCTCTACGGTTCGGCTTACAACGTGAACATCAAGATTTTCAACGATCTCCAGCATACCATCACCGGTTGGCCGGGCGGAAAACCCAATGCCGACGACACCTATCGTCCGGAGCGCGCCAATCCTTATCCGAAGCGCGTGATCGTATTCAGCCCTCACCCGGACGACGACGTGATTTCGATGGGTGGAACGCTTAAGAGGCTTGTCGATCAGAAGCACGACGTACACGTGGCTTACGAGACTTCAGGTAATATCGCTGTCGGCGACGAAGACATGATGCGCTACGTCATTCTAATGGATGGCATCGCCAAGCAGTTCGGCTTCGAGACTCCCGAATTCTTGAAAAAATCGAAAGAAATCCATGAGTTTATCGCGGGTAAGACAAGCGGCGAAATGGATATACCCGATATCCGCTTCCTGAAAACCAAAATCCGTCAAGGCGAAGCAAGAATAGCCTGCCAGTATATCGGAGTCAAGCCGCAGAACGTTCATTTCCTGAATCTGCCGTTCTATGAAACGGGCACGATCAAGAAAGGCGACCTCTCGGAAGCCGACATCAAGATCGTTCGCGATCTGATTCTGAGCGTGAAACCTCATCAGATTTTCGTGGCCGGCGACCTTGCAGACCCACACGGAACGCACCGCGTGTGCACCGACGCCGTGTTCGCAGTGATCGACGAGCAGAAAGACGAAGAGTGGATGAAAGATTGCCGTATATGGATGTATCGCGGCGCATGGGCTGAATGGGAAATCGACCATATTGAAATGGCGGTGCCGATCAGTCCCGAAGAGCTTCGTTTCAAGAGAAATTCGATTCTGAAACATCAGAGCCAGATGGAAAACGCTCCTTTCCTTGGCGACGACGACCGTCTGTTCTGGCAGCGTGCTGAAGAACGCAACCGCGGCACAGCCCAGCTATACCACAATTTAGGTCTTGCTTCCTATGAAGCTATCGAGGCCTTCGTGGAATATCACCCTATCAGAGACTGACATAAAGACTCTAAATATTAGAATTAGCGGGGAGAGGATGTCCGGATTTCGGGCATCCTCTTTCGTTGTGAAAAATGGAGTAGATATCTGTTATAAAGAGCGTTTAAGAAATGCAGGAGGGAGGATGATTATAAAATTTTATGAGAAAAATTCAAAACTGTTTGTTAACTTTGCATTAAAATTGGCTACGAGTGTCCGTAATTAAGAAAATAATAGGTGCGATTCTTTTTTCTCTACTGCCTTTGTCGGGAGTGGCTGCTGATTTTACTGTGGTAATAGATCCAGGTCACGGCGGAAAAGATTCGGGAGCGGTGGGCACGACGGCTAAGGAAAAAGATATCAATCTAGGCGTGGCGCTTAAATTAGGGAAGCTGATAGAGAAAAACTGTCCGGACGTTAAGGTGGTCTATACGCGCGACAACGATGTGTTCATTCCTCTTCAATCGCGCGCAGATATAGCCAACAAGGCTTCAGGCGACCTATTTATTTCGATCCACACCAACTCCATCGACAAGAGTTCTAAAAATTACAAGACGATAGCCGGAGCGTCGGTCTATACGCTGGGTTTCCGCCGGAGCGAGGAGAACTTAGCCGTGGCGATGCGCGAAAACTCGGTGATAAAATTGGAGTCGGATTATTCTACTGTCTATGAGGGTTTCGACCCTTCGTCGACCGAATCTTATATAATTTTCGAGATGAGCCGCGATAAGCACATGGAGCAGAGTGTGGAGGCGGCTTCGGCTTTGCAGAACGAGCTTGTGGCCACCGCAGGACGAAAAGATCATGGCGTTCGTCAGGCAAATTTCTGGGTTCTTTTCAAAACGAGCATGCCGGCGGTTCTGGTCGAGCTTGACTTCATCTGCAATCCGCAGTGCGAAAAATTCATGAGCTCGGAGGCGGGTCAGAACAGCCTTGCGCAGTCACTGTTCAACGGTTTCCGTGCCTATAAAAAAACCGACGATACGAGAAAACTTTCGATGAACGGATCGGTGACCGAAGAGTCGAAGAAAACGCGTAAGACTCAGACTGCGGGCTCCGACAACCGGAAGACGGATAAAGATAAAAAGAAAAAAACAGAATCGTCTGCAAACAAGCCTTCTAAGCAGGAAAATCCCAAGCCTTCTAAGCAGGAAGAAAAACCTGACAAGACAACGGAAATTCAGCCGGCTCCTACCACCTCGGGAAGCGGTGGCGCCCGTCAGACGGCTTCAGACGGCGTGGTCTATAAAATCCAGTTCTATATGTCGTCGACGAAACTTCCAGCCGGCTCGTCGAAGTTCAAAGGGTTGGAAGATACGGATTTCTATATCGACGGAGGAGTATATAAATACACAGTCGGAGAATATCCGACGATGGAGGACGCCCGTAAGGATCTTCCGCGGATCAAGAAGTCGTTTTCCGACGCTTTCGTCATAAAGATGCAAGACGGGAAAAGAGTGAAATAAATATGAAATAACAATATAAAAGATATGAAGAAAATATTCAAAAAAGAATTTCTGATAGGCCTTACGGTGCTGATCACGTTGCTGATCCTTCTCTTCGGTATCGATTATCTTAAAGGAATCAACGTATTCAAAGCCGCAAATTATTACTATGTGTCATACACCAACGTCGCCGGTCTGTCTAAATCGGCGCCAGTGAGTATCAACGGTTATAAGGTTGGTATCGTTAGGGATATAGAGTATGAGTTTGACAATCCGGGCCATATCCGCGTAGAGCTCAGCCTCGATAAAAAGCTCCGTGTTCCGATGGGTTCGGAGGCCATTTTGGTGACCGATATGCTCGGCACGTCCACAATCGAGCTGAAGATGAACGATCATCCCGATTATCACGAAATCGGCTCTCATCTGATAGGTGTAAATTCAAAGGGTCTGATGGACAACGTGACCTCAGAGCTCCTTCCGTCGGTCACAACGATGCTTCCGAAGGTAGATTCGATATTGTCGTCGGTGTCGATGATCGTGGGCGACCCCAATCTGCTTGCGGCTATCCAGCGACTCGACAATGTGATGGCCAATATTCAGAAGACGACGGCCAATCTTTCGGCAGCCGTGGCAAAGACCCCTGCCATGGTGTCGGAAGCACAGCTTACGTTGGACAATATCAAAGAACTTTCGGCCAACCTCTCGTCGCTTTCGGCCAATCTTAAGAACACAATCGAGGGTATGCCTCTCGACTCGACGATGCAGAATGTCTATAACATCACGGCCAATCTTGACCGTCTGACCAAGCAGCTCGACAATAAAAATTCGTCGCTCGGATTGCTGATGAACGACGCGTCGCTTTACGAAAATCTTAATCGTTCGGTGGCCGACCTCGACTCTCTGTTTGTCGATATCAAGAAAAATCCAAAGCGTTATATCAGCATAAAATTGCTCTGATTTCAGTGGGGACGCGGCTTCTCGCCGCATTGTCGACCTCGGGACGTTTTCGGAGTCGAAATTTATGCTTATGTAGAATCGTTCTAAATAAGGATTTCGATTTGTTAAAATCGTAACGAGTTGGGAAGTTCGTGAAAATATGGATGTTATGGCGAGCTTACGCACAAATTATTTTCAATACTCTCTTATGGTCAATTTTAAAAGCTGTTAGTTTTCAGCGATTTAATAAAATTGAGGAGGCATTGTTTCGGGAGAGGCTAATGAGTTCGTAAGAGGCTGTTTTTCAATATAGTTGAAATAATATTATAAAAAGCAAATAAAAAAGCATTTTTTGTAAAAGAAAAAAAACGCCAATTTTGCATTGCGGAATAAAACACCATGAATCCGCATCAATTTTCTATCATGCCGACTGAACAGAATCACATACAATTGTGGGAGAAATGTCTCGCCATTTTCCGGGACAATCTCAATGAGAGCCAGTTTGAATCCTGGTTCAAACCTGTCACGTCGGTGAGCTACGAAAACAACGAGCTTTACATCCAGATACCGTCGCCTTATTTCAAGGAATACCTCGAAGAAAAGTATATCAAGCTAATAGCTTTCGCTCTTCATAAGGTCTATGGCCCAGGGGTGAAACTTTTCTACAAGTACAATCAGGTGCAGGACGATCCGACGACCCGCGTCACGATGGAGAGCGCCAATCCCAGTCCGGCTGTGAAAAGAACCGCTTCCGTGCCGGTCGGAACGCAAGAGTCGCGTGGTGAGGCCAACGAGATCGATTCGCAGCTCAATCCCTATTATACGTTCGAGAACTTCTGCTCGGGTCCCAGCAACGAGCTCGCACGCACCATCGGGCAGGCTATCGCCGACGACCCGCGCTGCAAGACATTCAATCCTTTCTTTGTTTTCGGAGCGCCAGGCGTGGGAAAAACCCATCTCATTCAGGCTATCGGCATACGTATCAAGGAGAAAGACCCCCGCAAGAGAGTGCTTTATGTCACGGCGCGCCTCTTCGAAAGCCAGTATACCGCGGCTATGCTCGGCAAACGCATCAACGATTTCATCAATTTCTATCAGAGCATCGACGTACTGATAATCGACGATATTCAGGATCTTAAGGGTAAACCGGGAACGCAGAACACCTTCTTCCATATCTTCAATCACTTGAAGATGAATCAGAAGCAACTTATTCTTTCGAGCGATACGCGCCCGTCGGAACTCGAAGGGATGGACACCCGCATGCTCGACCGCTTCAAGTGGGGCATGACCGCCGAGATGGAGAAACCTGACTTCGAATTGCGCCGGGAAGTGCTCCTCCTCAAAGCCAGAAAAGACGGCATCGAACTTGCTGACGAAGTGGTGGACTATATAGCCGGAAACGTCAAAGACAGCGTTCGCGAGCTGGAGGGAATCATGGTGTCGATGATGGCCCACGCCACCATTCTCAATAAAGAGATCACAGTCGACCTCGCGAAAGTGGTGCTCGGCAACGCGGTGAAAATCAACCGTCGCCAGATAAACTTCGAAATCATAGCCGAAAAAGTGAGTGCATATTTCAATATCACTCCCGATCAACTTTTCACCAAATCGCGTAAACGCGAAATCAGCGACGCCCGCCAGCTCGTGATGTTTATGGCCAAAAAACATGCCAAAATGGGGCTTAAGGCTATCGGCAACAAGCTTGACCGCACTCACGCCACCGTGCTCTACGCCTGTCGTAACATCGAGGAACGCATTCCCATCGATAAGCAACTCAAGGAGGACGTAGCCAAGATTGAAAGCGCTATCCTCGCCTGACAACTGCCAAAAAACACCTGAAAAACGACGCCTCGCGGCAAAAACGACAGCTTCAGAGCTCTCTAAACCCTCCTATCTCGTTTTGTTGACCGTAGCCTTTCAATAGGTCGGGACTCATTTGGTCGCCACAATCAGTTTGCAATAGGAATCACCACAGAAATAAACCGCCGGCAGGAGGTTTTCATCCATTTCTTCATGTACCAGACAATAATTCATTTTCATCGGCGCGCCGGCGATCCGTTCGATATCCTTATCGGTAAACGGCTCTTTCGAGAAGAAATAATTATGATATTTCCTGTTCTCATATAAAAAGTCTGACGAATCAAAGCAGGGATAAGGCATATATAAGTCCAAAACGTGAATTCCCTCCGGATCGATTCCGATCACGTTTCTTTCTATTCTCCTGTCGCCGAAAAAATCGGGTCTGACCCTTGCCGTTATCTCTACGGCACTTTCGATATCTTGCAGGCCGTCGAACGTATGACCTAAAATCTCAATTTTTGCGTCTTGTCCTAATTCTTTGATGTTCATAACTATATGAATTTGTCGGTATGATACATAATGTCGGTTATCGCTCGTTATGCTCGGCGCGGTGCTAAATTAATGAAATTTTTATTCCCCGCGGAAGAATGCTCGCGATATTTTGCCTTAGAGGGAAAAAATTCTTTATGAGAAGGTTCGGCGTACGGATAAATGGAATTTTTATGCAAATATTTGTTAAAAATTTATACTGTTCCTTTGCCTGTTTCATTTTTTTATTTTACCTTTGCAAGTGTGTTTTTCATAGTATTAGATTAAGATAAAGGTTTAAGAAGAAAGAGATGTCGTGAGACATCTCTTTTTTTCTTTTACTTTTTTTATTTAATTTTGTATAAGAAGCTTCATTATACAGATCATGCCATGAAAGTACTGAGAATATTCCCTTCAAATATCAACCCCCGCTTCATCGCCGAAGCTGTTGAGGCACTGACCGATGGAGAGCTGATAGCTTATCCTACCGACACTTTTTACGCCATTGGCTGCGACGCGCTCAACAATCAGGCAATCGAGCGACTATGCCGTCTCAAAGGGATAGATCCGCGCAAAGAGGCTTTGTCGGTGGTCTGTGCCGACATATCGCAGGCAAGCGAATACGCCCGGATAGACAATAGGGCTTTCCGAATACTGAAAGATTGTCTGCCGGGGCCGTTCACATTCATTCTTTCCGCATCGACCACGCTCCCCAAAGTTTTCAAGGGACGCAAGGAGGTTGGGATAAGAATCCCCGATTCAGAAGTGGCGCGCGCGATAGCGCGTGAGTTGGGTCATCCCGTTCTCTCTACCACAGCCATTTCGTCGGACACAGATGTGGCGATCACCGACCCCGACGAAGTGATGACTTCCTACGACCGCCATGTCTCCCTCATGCTCGACGCCGGCGAGACTCCCGGAATAGGTACCACGGTGGTCAGCCTTCTGAATCCCGACGAGCCGGAGATAGTGAGGGAAGGGGCTGGAATATTCTAAAATCTCCGTCAGCATGAAGACTTCTACCTTCGAATACCCCCCGATAATCTTGCCGCCCAAGGCCGACGGCACAAGCGACCTCCTCCCTTCCGACTCACGCCATGTGGTGATAATAGGTGCGAACGGAGCAGGAAAGTCACGTTTCACCGAAAAATTGATAACGTCTATACCAGACCGGGCGTTCCGCATGTCGGCGTTAAAGGCCATCTACGCACATTCGGCCGACTATCACGGCTCTATAGATCCAATTTTTGCCGAGGCTTCCGAAAAACTGCCCATGAGCGGCAGATTCGACACCGAGCTCGAGCGACTCTTCGGTCTCTTGCTTCAGGAAGAAATGCTCAGCATTGTCAATTATAAAGTGCGACACGCACTCAGTCCCGAGACTCCGATCGAAAATACGAAGCTCGACGACGTCATAAAAGCATGGCATGATATTTTCCCTGATAACGACATATTGATCGAAAGCGGCCGGTTTCTGTTCCGTCGAGGTGACGACGAACGAGGCTATTCGGCCGTGAAGCTGTCAGATGGCGAAAGAGCTGTCCTCTATTATCTCGGAGCGATACTCTACGCTCCTCGCGATGGAGTCGTGTTCGTGGATAGTCCGGAAATTTTCCTCCATCCGTCCGTCATGCAGACGCTTTGGAACAAAATCGAAAGCATGCGTCCCGACTGTCTGTTCTTTTACACCACCCACGACCTTGAGTTTGCTTCCTCACGAGTCGGGGCTACCATTGTTTGGGTTAGAGACTATAATGCAGCGCATGTCACATGGGATTATGACATTTTGCCTCCACGGGGAGGTATTTCCGACGATATCTATCTCGCTATCATCGGAGCACGCAAACCTGTGCTCTTTATCGAAGGCGACGATGTACATTCTATCGACGCCAAACTCTATCCGCTTGTATTTAAGGAATACACCGTCAAGGCACTCGGCAGCTGCGATAAGGTGATTGAAGCCACGAGGACATTCAACGATCTCAACTCCTTCCATCATCTCGACAGCCACGGCATAGTCGACCGCGACCGCCGCGAGGACAAGGAAGTGGAATACCTTAGGAATAAGAAAATCATGGTGCCCGATGTCGCTGAAATTGAAAATATCCTCATGTTGGAGGAAATAGTCAGGACGGTTGCCTCTCATAACGGAAAGAACGAAAACAAGGTCTTTACGAAAGTCAAAAATTCGATTATAGAACAATTCCGGCTTGAACTCAAGCAGCAGGCTCTCATGCACACGCGACATCGCATTAAAAGGCTTGTCGAATATCGTATTGATGGAAAATTTCCCAACATCAACTCTCTTGAACAGCATGTGGCCGAGCTCTACAAAGAACTCGATCCGAGGGGAAAATACGACCGCCTGTGCGAAAGATTCCATTATTTTGTCAAAACCGGGGATTATGCTTCGATATTGAAGGTGTTCAACCGTAAATCGATGATTTCCGCAAGCAATGTCGCAGCAATGTGCGGTCTCAGGAACAAGGATGAATACATACGCGAAGTTATATCCATTCTTAGGGCTGACGGTCGCGAGGCTGATAGAATCCGGCACGCTGTCATGAAATGTTTCGGAATACCCACTGAAAATAAAGGCGATTATGGTGAAGCAGAGAAGTAAAATTGCCGCATGGGTGGAGGCAATGCGTTTGCGAACGCTCCCGGTTTCTCTCGCCGGCGCCACGCTTGGAATAGCTTATGCCGTCAAAGCCTCGGTTTTTTCATGGTTGCCGGCTCTACTTTGTCTACTCTTCGCCGTGCTCGCCCAGATAGCCTCGAATTTCGCTAATGAATACTATGATTTTGTCGACGGGCTCGACCGACCCGGACGTGAAGGCCCGCGCAGAGGGGTGACAGAAGGCGATATCACTCCCCGCGCCATGAAACGCGCCACGTTCATAACCCTCGCGGCAGCCTGCCTGTTAGGGCTATGTGTCGTGCCCTTCGCAGGCTGGTGGCTCATTCCCGTCGGTATTGCCATAGCTCTCGGTGTCTACGCCTATAGCGCAGGACCTTGGCCCCTGTCGCGTCACGGACTCGGCGAAGTGGCTGTCGTTGTTTTCTACGGCATTATTCCGGTCAACGGAATCTATCTCGTACTCGGCCATCACTTTTCCACTGAAGTAGTGCTTGGATCGCTTTCTGTCGGTCTGTTGGGAGCAAACGTTCTTGTCGTTAACAACTATCGCGACACTGACGACGACCGCGCCGTAGGCAAACATACCCTTTCGGTTCTGCTCGGAGCCCGTTCTATGCCTTTTCTTTATGCTCTCAATGCTATTTTGGCCATTGTCCTGATGTGGAGTCAGTGGTCGGTGCTCGGATTCACGTGGATACCCGCCTTATTCCTGTTGCCGCTTATGGCTGTACCCGTAGCAATGACACGCCTTTCAGGCCGTCGACTCACTCCTTTGCTCGGTCTTACAGCCCTCTCGATGTTCCTTTACGCCCTTCTTTTTCTCCTCCTTTAACCCCGATTAGGGCTTTGGCAATAGTGCTGCCTCCGCGACCGAAGTAGGCCACGGTGTCGCGGACGAAACCTAAGGCTATTCTGTTGCGTGCGCTCTTTGTCCTGTCTAACACTTTGTCCGAAAGGCGTGTGGATAGGCTTCTGTTCCCCTCCTTAGCGTAAAGCCCTGAAAGTATCATTCGTCTTACGTCCACCCATATCGTGTCATCTTCTCGGCCGTAGCGCCGCAAAGCGTTCTCACATAGATCCAATGCCGATTCTAATGTCGACGATTTGTCGGAAAATCTACTTCCCGTAACTGAATCGGCGTGCGGATGAACGATGACCATCGGTTCGCGCCGGAATTTCCTACCGTTTTCAGCCGCACAGAGCAGGCGAGTACCCAACTCAACATCTTCCCAGGCATTCAGCGATTCGTCGAAGCCACCTAATTCGCTTACCAACTTTGTCTTCACAACATAGCGGGCGTTGGCGAGTGTCGAATGGAGGAGATGCCCGCGGATAAGATCGGAATCGTCCACGGCTATTGTTTCCGACCATCCGTCGTCATCGAGAGTTTTAATGTCGAACCACATCAGATCCGTCTCCGGATGTGCTATGAGTTCTTCCTGAATTGTTCTCAAATGGTCATGTTCCATTTCGTCGTCCGAATCGAACCACATCACATAAGGGGTTCTAACCTCACGGAGTCCTGCGTTCCGTGCCGAGCTTTGTCCTCGCCGCTTTTCGATTATGACTTTGGTTTTTATCCCTGCCTCGTTGAGCCTTATTGCCCGGCTTTCCATCAACGCGAGGCTGCCGTCGTCCGAGCCGTTATCCACCAATATTACATCGAAAGGGCGCAAAGTCTGATTCAAAATCGAGTCCAAAGTGCGGGGCAGTAGTGCTTCGCGGTTCAATACTGGAATCACTATGCTGATCAGGCTTTGTTGGCTGGCGTTTTCCATGGGGTTAAAAAAACGGCAAGCGGGACATTTCGTCCGGCTTGCCGAAAATGAGTTTTGTTCTGTTTATTTTTTCTCTACTTTGTTGTAGCGGGCGTTGAGGCCTTCGATCACTTCTTCGGTGATATCCAATGCGGGATTGAAGTAAGCGCCGGCTGCTTTGTAAAGTATTGCGTCGTAACCGCGGGTCTTGTTATAGTCCTTGATGAACGACTCGATCGAGTCGGCAAGCTGCTGTTGCTGCGCGGCTATTTCCTGCTCCGACTGACGCTGAAGATTACCTAAGTAAGTCTGTGCGTCCTGCTGCATCTTGTTGAGTTTGGCCACGTCGGCATCGTATGATTCCTGCGATAGATAACCGTTGTTGCGCATCTTTTCTTCGATCTGCTGGCCTAACTTGTTGATTTCTGCTTCGCGCCCTTGACCTGCGTTCTGAAGTTTACTGTAAGCGCGGATTGTCATTTCCTGAAGATCGAGAGCAAAATTATATTTCGCTGCCACTGAATCCATGTCGATATAACGGATATTCAGACTGGTGGGCGTACTTTCATCGCTGTTTGTGCTTGTGGAAGATGCGGGAGATTTGCTTTCCGAACTTTTTCCGTTGCCGGAGTTATCCGAACATGAAAAGGCTGCCATACCTAAGAGGAGCACTAACGAGAATGCCGTTTTTTTCATTTGGTTTACTATTGTTTTTTCTGTTTTTTGTTTCGCGTTTCATTACCCTTACGCAGGGTTGTTTTCGTTTTTGCAGTGCAAATATAGGAAAGGTATCTATATTTTTTGCAATGTATCAATTTTATTTTGTAATTTAGGGTGCTCTTTAATGAAAATTTAACATTATTTCATTTTGCGAGCCCCTAATCTTATGCACTAATTTTAATTTAATAATCTAAATATACGGATATGACAGTTAAAGAACTTGAACCGAAACGCGTGATGGAAATTTTCGATGAAATTACCCAGGTGCCGCGTCCCTCTAAGAAAGAAGAAAAAATCCGCCGTTATCTGCTCGATTTTGCTAAAAAGCATAATCTGGATGCGAAAACAGATAAAATCGGAAACGTAGTGATAAAGAAACCTGCTACGCCCGGCTATGAAAACGCTCCTACTGTCATCTTGCAGGGCCACATGGATATGGTGTGCGAAAGCAATGACAAATCGTTCGATTTCGAAAATACTCCCATCAAAACTGTGGTCGATGGAGAGTGGGTCAGAGCTGAAGGTACTACGCTCGGAGCCGACAACGGAATTGGAGTCGCTGCAGCTCTTGCTGCTATGACAGAACCCGACCTCGTTCACGGTCCTCTCGAAGCTTTGATTACTGTCGACGAAGAAACTGGAATGACGGGAGCCTTCGAACTTGGAGAAGGTATGATCAGCGGATCGATTCTACTCAATCTCGACTCAGAGGACGACGCCGAAATTTTCGTCGGATGTGCCGGTGGTGTGGATACGGTCTGCACTTTCAATTATCATCGCTCGTTCGCGCCCAAAGATTTCACTTATTTCAAAATCGACATCGCCAAAGGTCAGGGAGGACATTCGGGAGGCGACATTCATCTCGGACGCGCTAATGCCAACAAACTCCTTGCTCGTTTCATCTTCGACCTCTCGAAGAAATATGAAATAGCCGTTTGCGAGATCGACGGAGGTAATCTTCGCAACGCTATCCCTCGCGCTGCTCACGCTGTGATCGGTGTTCATACATCCAAGAAAGAAAAAGTGCGCGTAGCCCTCAATCATTTCATTGCGGAAATCGAAAACGAATACCGCGATCTTGAACCGACTCTCGAAATCACGATGGAAAGCGTCGCTCAGCCCGAATATTGCATCGACTCGCAGACCTCCATCAATCTGATTCGCGCGCTCTATAGCGCTCCTCATGGAGTGATTTCCATGAGCCGCGTAATGGAAGGGCTCGTTGAGACATCGACCAATCTCGCTTCGGTGAAAATGAAAGGCGACAATCAGATTATTGTCACTACGAGCCAGCGCAGTTCTGTCGACAGCCGCAAATGGGACATCGCCAATCAGGTGGAAGCACTCTTCCTCCTCGCGGGAGCCAAAGTCGAACATGGTGATGGATATCCCGGTTGGCAGCCCAATCTCGATTCGCCCATCATGAAGTTGGCAAGCGAAGCCTACGAAGAGCTCTACGGCATCAAACCCGCTATCAAAGGAATACACGCCGGATTGGAATGCGGACTATTCCTCGAAAAGTTCCCCCATCTCGACATGGTGTCCTTCGGTCCGACGCTGAGAGGCGTCCATTCCCCATCGGAGAAAATGCATATCCCCGCTGTCGAACGCTTCTATCAGCAGCTTAAGCGCACACTCACCAAGGTGGCCGAATCTAAAAAATAAAAATCCCCTGTATCTCCCATGAACAATGTCAAGCCTAAGAAAAGTTTAGGACAGCATTTTCTTAAAGACGAGACCATAGCTTCAAGAATAGCGGACACCCTGAAGGATTTCAGGGGTCTGCCGGTTCTTGAGGTCGGTCCCGGCATGGGAGTTCTCACTAAATATCTTCTTGCAGAAGGGCATGAAGTGAAAGTTGCCGAAATCGACTCGGAAAGTGTCGGATACCTGAAGGAACATTTCCCGGCATTAGCCGACGGACCTATTATCGAAGGCGATTTTCTCGAAATGGACCTGAACGAGGTGTTCCCCGACAGGAAGATGTGTGTGATAGGAAATTATCCTTACAATATATCTTCCCAGATTTTCTTCCACATCCTTGACTATAAGGATAGGGTAGAATGTTGTTCGGGAATGCTTCAGAAAGAGGTGGCGGAAAGACTCGCTGCCACCGAAGGAACTAAGGCAAGGGGAATACTCAGCGTTTTCCTGCAGGCATGGTACGATGTCAGCTATCTCTTTACCGTCGAACCTCATGTGTTCAATCCACCGCCCAAAGTGAGGAGCGGAGTGGTGAAGCTCGTCAGAAACTCACGGGTTGACCTGGGCTGTGACGAAAAGCTGTTCCGAACAATTGTCAAGACTACCTTCGGACAGCGGCGCAAAACGCTCCGAAATTCCATCCGATCCCTTCTACCCAAGGAGGTGACGTTGCCCGACATTCCCGTATTTGCGCTCCGACCCGAGCAGCTTAGTGTAGCTCGGTTCATCGACCTTACCAATCTTATATCCTCTCTCAGGAATAAAACGATAGACTGATGAAAGAATATACTCCGGAATACCTCGAACATATACGTTCCATTATTGAGCAACGCGACCGCGAGGCTGCTGTCAGAGAACTTGAAGACCTCCACCCCGCAGATATCGCGGAGTTGTATCAGGAACTCGATCTCGACGAGGCTGAATTCCTCTACCAGCTCTTGTCCGACGATGTCGCTGCAGATGTGCTCATGGAGCTTGACGAGGATGATCGAAAGAAGCTCCTCAGCAACATGCCCGCCGAGGAAATCGCCAAGCAATTCATCGAACACCTCGACACCGACGATGCCGTAGACATCATTCAGGAACTCGACGAAGACGACCGCGACGAAATCCTGTCGCATATCGACGACGTGGAGCAGGCTGGGGACATCATCGACCTTCTCAAATACGACGACGATACTGCCGGCGGTCTGATGGGTACGGAGATGGTCGTGGTCAACGAAAACTGGAGTATGCCCGAATGTATTCGTCAGATGAGAATGCAGGCTGAGGAAATGGACGAAATCTACAACGTTTATGTTGTCGACAACGAATACAGGCTAAAAGGAATCCTCCCCCTGAAAACACTCATCACGCATCCCTCCGTTTCGAAAATAAAGAACGTGATGGACGAAAATCCCGCCTCTGTCAAGACCGACACACCTATCGACGAAGTGGCTATTGACTTTGAAAAATACGACCTCGTGGCTATGCCGGTTGTCGACACTATCGGACGGTTGGTCGGACGTATCACTTTCGACGATGTCATGGATCAGGTGCGTGAATCTACCGAACGTGACTATCAGCTCGCATCAGGTCTTACCGCCGACGTTGAAACCGACGACACCCTGTTCACACAGACAAAAGCACGCTTGCCATGGCTGCTTATTGGAATGCTCGGTGGTATCGGAAACTCTCTTATACTCGGTAACTTCGAAAGCGGAATCGTGGTCGATCCAACATTAGCGCTTTTCATCCCTCTCATCGGAGGTACCGGAGGAAACGTCGGCACCCAATCTTCGGCTATTGTCGTGCAAGGACTCGCCAACGGTAGCCTTGATATCAAAAACAGCGGACGGCAGCTGCTCAAAGAACTCGGAGTGGGATTGATCAACGGATGCATCATATCGTTGCTGGTTTTCATCTACAACTTTTTCAAACTGGGTCCCGGCCATCAGACTACTACTATCGCCGTCTCTCTCTCGCTGATGTCTGTTGTCCTTTTTGCTTCGGTTTTCGGAACTTTCGTCCCGCTGACCCTCGAAAAACTTAAAATAGACCCCGCATTGGCCACCGGACCGTTCATTTCGATTACTAACGACATCATCGGTATGCTGATCTACATGCTTATCAGCACGGCTCTTCTCATTGCCTTCGCTGCATAATCCCAATCAGCTGTCGGATTAAAACAATTATCGAAATTCATTGCTAAATAGGATTACTGCGGATTATTGGTTCAAGAGGTTGTCCAACAGTTCGCGAGCATCCTCATATCCCTGTTCCAACGCGATATTGTACCATACCTCGGCCATTTCCCAGTCTTTCGGAACTCCCAATCCATCCTCGAACATCATACCCAAAAGGCAGGAAGCCTGACCGTTGCCGTGGCTGCTCGCTTTATGAAATAATGTCGCTGCTTCAGTGTAATTCTGTTCTGCACCTTCCCCCGTAAAATAGATTATCCCCAAATTTAGCTGAGCGTCACCGTCTTCCTGTTCCGAAGCCATCTCATACCACCTGATCGCTTCTTCCACATCTTTCTCAACACCCTGACCGAAATGATACATCACAGCTACGGCATATTGACTACGCGCATAACCTTGAGCCGCTGAACGGCTGAACAAGTCGAAAGCTTTCTCCAGATCCTGCTCAACTAAATCACCCCACTTGTAAAGCGACCCCATGAAGTACTGCGAAAGATCGTTCCCGTTTTCAGCGGACCTCGAGAACAATTCTAAACCCTTCTCAAAATTCGCTTCGGTCCCCAAACCATAAAAATAGATCATTCCGAGCAGATATTGGCACATAGGATCTTCCGGATTCTGCTCGCAAATCATGCGACATTTTGCAAAATCCTCCGCAGAGTAAGCTTCCAACGCCTCATCAACGACTGAAATCTCATCATCGATCGAAAGGGGAGTGCTCTCCGCTTTGGCAATAGAAGCCGTTAAAGTCATTACGATCAGCACAACCAACATGCTGACGGTTTTTCTCATTTTTGCAAACATCAAATCTTTCTTTTCCATAATTCTTAAAATCAAAACTGTTTAAAATTCAATCGATGCAAAATTAATATCAAATACCGGGGGCAATCTGCGAATTTGGCCTATACGCTAAAAGTTGCCCACCCTTTGTGCCTCATTTTCAGTTAAATCACCCTTTTCGGCAATGTCGGTTTTAATAATATTTAACTATTGCATGACATCTACACTCATCTCGTCGTATGCCAAAAACACACCGGCGGGAAGAAGTTTTTGAGTTTCTCGATAGAGGCCTATGTCATGGCTCGCATGAACCAGAAATGCTTGCCGAGGCTCTACCTTGCGGATAATTTCGAGAGCTTCACCGACGGTCTGGTGCGAACCGTGCGATTTGAAACGCAATGCGTTTATCACCAATGTGTCCGACCCTCTAAGCCTCTCTAACGTTTCCGCGGGCATTGTCAGACAATCGGTCACATAGCTCAACCCACCGATTCGGTAGCCTGTCACGTCAAGTTTGCCGTGACTCACTATCAGCGGAGTTATCTCCAAGTCGTTAAACCCCTCCAATTTAAACCTTTCATCCCCGATCGTTTTGATCCTCAACTGCGGAACGCCGGGATAATCGCTCATTCCGAAACAATATGGCTGGCGCCTCAACAGTTCCGACGTCGTCCGCTTATCCCCGTAAACATACAGCGGCTTTTCTCCATAGCTGTAAGGGCGCAGGTCGTCGATTCCTCCCGTGTGGTCGTAATGTTCGTGAGTGAGCAGAACGGCGTCGATCGAAGGAGAACCTTGTCGTAGCATCTGTTCTCTGAAATCCGGACCGCAATCTATCAGAATATTCTTGCCCTCCAACTCAATAAGAGCGGAGGTCCGCAATCTTCGGTCGCGGATATCGTCCGAAGTGCATACTTTGCATCGGCAGCGAAGTTGAGGCACACCTGTTGATGTCCCTGTGCCTAAAAAAGTCAATTTCATTAACGGTAGCTCTTTAACAATCCGTCCTGAAACACAAGATACACCCCGTTCTCATAGTTCCACAACTCATACAGGTAATTATTGTTGTTCCGATGGGTCACAGTTGCCGGAGCTCCCAACGACAGGCGGCACTCGTCGCGCGTCATGTCCAAAGCCACCTTGCCTTCTATGATATTACGCCAGGTTTCGTCAGATATCGCCGGATAACGCTTGTGCGGATCTTCGAACGAAAACAGACTCCCGAAACTGCGCGGAGCCTTCCGATTATTGCCCGTTGTCATAAACAGGGCGAATTTCTTTTTCCCCTCAGTCGAAAGTACCACTTTGATGGGATAAACCGAATTGCCGGGCAAAATCTCTTCCACGTGCACCGGAATGAATTTCCTTCCCGTCAGCGACTGATCGTTTGCGTCATACCACATTGTCGTCAGAACGTAATAGTCCTTATTCGACATCTTTTGACGCACTGCGTCCACCATCGACATTTCGATTGTAAATGGAATCTGAACCGTCGCCTGGCTCGATAGTTCAGCGAGTGACTTGTCGGTGCGGTAACGCAACTGATCGCCCTTTTCCGTCAGGAAAATCAGTTCTGCCACTGGCTCTCCGGTGATCGACAACACGTCTTCTGCCGAATCATAGCGCAACACGGTTCCCTTCAGAGGCTCAACGTCGCTGGCCGAAGCACCGAAAATGATCGAAATCCTGTCGTCCGTCACATAAAAACGCTTGCCTTTCTCCCATTTTCCAAGCGCCTCGTTGCTGACATCGGCCAGATAGCTGTCCTCGGGACGCTCTACGATATTTTCCTTCTTCACATCCGAAGCCGTGATTTTCGGAGTGCTTTCTATGCCGGTAAAACAGCTTTGATACAACAATGACGCGGCTGCCAGGAGGATAATCCTGACAGCCCCACCTATTGTCTTTCTTCCGACACTGATCATTTATCTTTCGTAGGGTCGATACCTAAATTGTAGAAAATGAATGAATAGATATCAGTGTATTCGTCGATTACCTTCGACATCGGCTTACCTCCGCCATGCCCCGCTTTGCTGTCTATTCTGATCAGCTTCGGAGCGTCACCCGTATCTGCCGCCTGAAGAGCCGCAGCATACTTGAAGGAGTGAGCCGGAACCACGCGGTCGTCATGGTCGGCAGTAGTCACGAGAATTGCCGGATAAGGAGTGCCGTCGTTCTTGATGTTGTGCACGGGTGAATAGCTTAACAGATACTTCGCCATTTCCGGAGAATCAGCACTTGTGCCGTAATCAGATGCCCAGTTCCAACCGATTGTGAACAGATGGTAGCGCATCATGTCCATCACACCCACCCGGGGTATTGCTACTTTGAACAGATCGGGACGCAGGTTGACTGTGGCGCCCACCAACAGGCCTCCGTTGCTGCCACCTTCTATCACCATATAGTCCGGAGATGTCCAACCTTCTTTGATCATATATTCGGCCGCCGCGATGAAATCGTTGAAAACATTCATCTTATTCAACTTCGTTCCGGCTTGATGCCATTCTTCGCCATATTCCGAACCGCCGCGCAGATTGGCCTGGGCATAAATACCGCCATTTTCAAGCCACAACAGACGCTGTGCCGAGAAGCCCGGAGGAAGCGAGATGTTGAAACCGCCGTAACCATAGAGATACACCGGATTCTTCCCGTTCTTTTCAAGACCCTTCTTATACGTGATGAACATCGGGATTTTCGTACCGTCAGCCGATGGATAGAACACCTGTTCGGTCACGTAATCATCCATGTTCACACCCTTGATTTCCGGAGCGCGGATAAACTTACTCTCTCCCGTTTCCATATCGTAAGCATACACTGCAGCCGGATAAGCGAAAGACGAGAAAGAATAATAGACCTCATTGTGATCCTTGTCCGACGACAAACCGACACTGCCGAACGTCGGGAAAGTCATCTCCCTGACCATTTTGCCATCCTTGTCGTAAACATAGACGTGATCTGAAGCATCCTTTTCATAGGAAACCAAATAGTTTTCACCGGCACGTTGGATGCCTGTCAGCACTGCCTCGCCTTCCGGAATGAACTCTTTCCAGTTCGCACGTTGGGGAGCACGGGCATCCGCTACCATCACACGACCCTTCGGAGCACCTTCGTTTGTCGTGAAATAAATTTTTCCGTCACGGATATCAGCAATGTTGATATCATGATCCTGCGTAGGCTCGATTACTGTCCAATCGCCGCCCTTCTTCAGATCCTTTACCATCAACGAATTGCCGTTACCCTCGCCGGAACCTACAACGAACAGAAAATCCTCCGACTCCGGAACGTAAGCGCTATGGAAGTGCAGCGGGTTCTTCGGATCCTCATAAACCACCTTGTCCTCCGACTGGGGTGTTCCTAACTTATGATAGTAAATCTGATGATTTTGGTTGGCGTTGCTGAACTCCTTGCCCTTCTCCGGACGAGGATAGGCACTGTAGTAGAAACCGTCGCCATGCCATGAAGCGTCTGTAAACTTCGCCCATTCGATATGATCAGGCAGAAGCTCCTTAGTCTCGCTGTCCATCACGTAGATCTCGGTCCAGTCCGAACCGCTACGCGATATCGTATACGCCGTATATTTCCCGTCGTTCGAACGCGAAATGCCCGTCAGAGCTACAGTCCCGTCATCCGACAGAGAGTTCGGATCGAGAAAAACCTCTGCCTCGCCGTCAATCTTATCCGCACGGTAGAGCACGCTCTGATTCTGCAGACCGTCATTCTCGTAATAATAATACTTCCCGTCTTTTGCCTTCGCGGGAAGACCGGTCTTCTTATAATTGTTAAGAGCCGTCAGCCGCTCCCGCAACTTGTTACGGAAAGGAATCTGCGACAGATACCCCTCAGTCACGGCATTCTCGGCCTCAACCCATTCAACCGTGGCCTGAGCCGTATCATTTTCCAACGGACGATAAGGATCGCTCACCGTCATACCGAAATAATCATCTGTCACCGAATCATCCTTCGGAGCCTCAGGATAGCTCAGTTTTTGCTTGCTGCACGAACCAACCGTTGCGGCTGCAATTGTGCATAAAACCAAAGATTTCAAATAGAATTTCATATTTAGAATATTAAAAATCGAAAGCATAAAGCCCATAAAACAATACAAATTTCTGAAATATCCCCCGAATCTCCAAACATTTCTAAATCATTAGGTTTTTTACCTCAAATTGTGAAAAAAATACAAACCTCTTGCCCATTAAGAATGAAAAGACTATTTTTGCGCCACTTTTTATGATAAGGCATATAATTGCACTTTTTTGTTCAACAAATCAAATACTTAAACCATGTATTGGACATTAGAATTAGCATCAAAACTTGAGGACGCACCCTGGCCCGCAACCAAAGAAGAGCTCATCGACTATGCTATGCGGTCTGGAGCACCCCTCGAAGTGATAGAGAACCTCCAGGAAATGGAAGACGAAGGAGAAACATACGAATGCATCGAAGACATCTGGCCCGACTACCCCTCCAAAGAAGACTTCTTCTTTAACGAAGATGAATACTAACTGAAAATCAATCAGTTAAACAAATCACAATCAATAAGTTACAAGAAAATCCATCTCCAGCCGGAGGTGGATTTTTTGCTGTTTTTAAGGTCAAAAACTTAAAAATAAGCAAGTATTTCAGCATCTAAAATGCCCCAAAACGAGCCCGCGAAAGTGCGAAATCTTCCAAGAAAAAGGAATAGTAAATGAGTTTTTCATAATGCCAAAAGTTTGTTATATTTAATTGATATGCTGTTAATTACAAGGCACAGGAGTTAAAGTCTAAAATCCTGATTTAAGACCAATTTATACATTTTTTCGCAAGTGCGAATGACTTCACCGGGCCGTGTGTGGTTAATTATGTGAATTACATTGAATTAACCTATTTCCCAAATGTTAAAACAAAACTCATACAATCTTGGGGCCGTAGAATGGATTAGTAAACTAATTAATATGAGAGTAATGTAATTTATGAGATTGGGAGGTTTATTGATTTGGAACAAACCAAAACAGAGGTATAGGCTTATTTTTCCCGTCATATAAATGCCATATCCCCTTTTTGCCTATTAAAAGAGAATTATGTTGATTGCTAATCATAATTGTATGGGCATAATCTATAAGGTCGCCACCTTGCCCATTCCAATAATGTATAATCTCTCCCTTGTAAAAGATATTCATACCCCATATTATTTTATCTGCCCACATAATTGAATCAAAATCAATTTCAACATCTAATTTTTTAGAAATAGGATTAAAAATACTCATATAACCTTCATAACTACAAATAAAATAATTATCTGCAAAAAGAATGTTGTCAAAGACTTTTTCTTCCCAACATTGTTCATTCATATAAATAATTTTATATTTCCCATTTTCTTTAATAACGAAAAGACCGTCATTTTGAGGACATCGAATTATTAAGTCATACCAATCATTGAAGATAAGATATCCATCTTTTGAAATTAAATTAACTCTTCCAGTCTCTGAAGATAAATCGTCTACCAGAAGATAACCATTCCCTATATTTGAAAGAAATTCATTCATCTCTGAAAAATTATTGCCTGCTATCTTAATCTGATAACTTCCAATTCTGAATTCCCCTGATTCTGTAAATCTCTTCAATTTTTTAACAGATACTTTATTTTCTTTATCAGTTTCATATAAAAACCCTTCTTCGCAAGAATAACTCGTTTTGCCGTCAAACCCTATTATATTTTTGCAAATACTTGGAAATATATTGCCTAAACGGTCAACATAATTTATATGCCCATCCTTTATTGTTTTGAAATAACCATTATGGAGAGGAATTACTGTATTATACCATTCTTGCGATAAAAGATGTCCATCATTAAAAAGGATATTCGCTTCTTCTAAATAATCTTTAGCTAGAAATCCTCCTTTTACATCACCTCTATTAATGAGTTCATCCTCATTATTATCCTCTAAAAGATAATATCCATCTTGAAAGTATGTTATGTGTCTTATCCCTTTAGGTAAAATTTTATTACCACTCTTGTCTAAAATATTATAGAGTAAATGCCATTTTCCGGATGCTGGTGAATAACTGATGCTTGGTAAGGGACCTACATTTGTTTTTATAACTTCATCGTTCAATAATTTCCCGTCTTTGCCCATTATCTTCCAACCCTTATAGGGAATAAACACTCTATCGCAGCCGTCTATAAAAATATCCCCTTTAATTATCTTAGAATAAAGCATAATAAAAATGGCGGTTTTTTATACATTAAAACATATCATTTTAAACGAAACAATGCAAATATAATAAAAATATGAAAGACTTTATTCTCACCTAATCCAATTGAAACACATTTAGATGTCTTAAATAGACTAATAAAGTTTTAGGAGCTATTTCAGGGACTTCTTTTCTTCATTCATTTTGACTAATTTTGTATTATCATCCAGTGTATTATAGTATGCAAATCTATTACCACGGCTCATCTGTATTGTTCCCAAAGTTTGAGGTCGGCAACTTTACTGCGTATCGTGCACCGCTTTCAGCGACATGCACTAAGTTCCGACTCGCGATTTCGCGTACGCTCAATTGACAAATATGAATGGAAGGAGACGGGAAAGTTAAGTTTGCGGACGGTCTTTTTCTTTCAGAACAGGCACCAACTGCGTTGACCTGCCCTAAAAGCCGACATGCGAACGTTGTTTGGATATGGAGTATATCTGACCAGCAGTTTCAAATCGGCAGCCCATTACAGTGAAACCAAGTAAAGACCGGTTAAGACCCACTATGTCTACACAGCGGAAATCCCTGATCTCACTGATACCAACCATATAGAAGATAGAATAGAAATTGAAAAATTAACGATTAGAGTGTGTCCATTGGTGTTAAAACAATGCAGAAGACAAATTAACTGAACCCCAACAAATTCATGCAGAAATTATATAAACATATATGCAAGCCCTAAAAAGCAATTTAATGAATAAATTTTCAAAAATCTCAAGAAATGAAAAAAATCGTGTTGTTATATAATATATTTATACCCTTATTGGGTTTTGCGGCAGCAGGATTTGCAGATAGAAGAACAGATTATTTAAATTATCTTGACCCTTCTGTGAAAATGATTTCTATTTCAACAGCAGTTTTTTTTATTTTATTTGTTTTTATTTCATGTTTATATAAGAGTAGGTTATCATTAATTTTTAATAAGATTATTGAATGTCTAAAAGAAAGAAATTTTTTAGCGACATTGGTAACAGGATGCTTAACTTCTACCATTCTAACAGTCATTACATTCTTTTTTGATATGATATTATGGATTTTTGCTTTATTTCCAATCCTTTTAATTTTGCTAGTATACCCCGTGGTCTTAAGCTCACGATTAAGAAATAAATGGTTACTCAACAAAAAGATATTATGGTTGCAATCGATAACTTTCATATCGTTGGTTTTTTCCGTAAACATGTTTATATTTTGCGTTGAGTTTAATATTTTATCTGTTCCACCACCTCTTTTTTTGGGTAATGACAGATTTAGTTTCACTCCTATGCTACATTATCCATTAGATGTTCTATTTCAAATGTTCGAGAGCATTATATTATATGGTCTTATTGTTATGTTATCCTTATTCTTGGTCAGTTCCGGTAATATCATAAGAAGACTTAAAAATAAATTTTGGCAAAAACAAGAATCTTATTCCTTCGGAAAAAATGACTTGTGAGTTCAAAATAGTTCTAAAGTTTAAGTTTTAAATGATAACCTTATAAACCTTATGAAGATATAAAGTTTATTCTTTCAATTATAATAAGCAAGGAGCCAACTTAATGATTATATTATATGTTTAATTCGTTAAGCCGTTCATCGTTAGATATCAAATCGACGAGATGTGATCTGATTCATATTCTCTTTCGCTAATTTTAATTAAAATGATGATATATCATAGATTGAAATATAAGGAGATCAGCTAATTGATGCTATTCTTTAACTAAAAAGTTAAACATCAAGAACTTCTCTTCTTCAACAATTTTGACTAATTTCGTACGATCATTCAGTATATTATAGTATGACGTCTATTTCCACGGCTCATCTCTATTGTTCTCAAAGTTTACGGTGAAATTAGTTCACTTTTGAACTCGCCATAAATACAATTGACCTGACTCATGTTATCGAAAAGTAAACAACCTTCTTATTGATGATCTTGGTAAATATTTCAAATGCAAATAAAAGATTGTATGAAGTTATGGGATAGCAATGCTAAGACAATCAATTAAAATGACTAAATTTGCAATATCAAATCAAAGTAGATATGTCAAATAAAGCCAAAAGAAATCTTTTTCTTAGTCTTCTTATTCTTGAAGGTCTTTTGTATGTGATATTGGCAGTTTTCAAATCGCATTACGATCTTGATATAAAATGGTGGATCTATTTTAGTGCCGCCCTATTGTTTTCCTTTCTTTGGGCAGGTTACCGGAATTTCAGGCAAGCGGTGAAGGAAGAGGAAAAATACGGCCCGTTAGAATGAAACAATATGGAAAAAGAGAAGGGTAATAAAATTGTAATCAATGCCAGGACTATCTGTCTGGTAGCTGGTATTTTAAATGCTTTATGTTTCATATATTGTATTATAGAGACTATTTTTTATAATGACCCAAATATTTTAGTAATCACTTCTTCTGGCTTGATGTCATTATATTTTCTTTGGTTTAGCCTCAAAAATAAAAATTAGGCCTGTCCGTAAGAATTTATGAAATTGTATGAGGCTTTGGGATATCAATGGTAAGCCTAACATGGATTTATTCATATTTTTGTAATATCAAAGAAAAAAATGAAGAAGTCTAAGTTTTTAGTTGACCTTTTATCTATTATAATTATTCTGGCTACATTAGTCACAGGTTTGGTCTTGCATAGACAAACTCATCATATATTTCAGACAGACCATTCATTATTTTTCATCCATTGTGGTCTGGGATTATTTTTGTTGTTGTGTATAGGCTTACATGTATACCAACACATAAAGTGGTTTACAAATTACAAGAAATTAGCATTAAATAAAAAACTAGTCACAACTATATTAGATTGTATAGGGATCGTAGTATTCGTTTTTGGCATTATCCTTCTATTTGGTGGCGTTTTCAAATCGATTTCAATTCTTCATTATATTTTTGGGATTGCTTTTACAGTATTAGTTCTTGTCCACTTCATTAATAGATGGAAAAAATTTAAGATATTGATAAAATAATATGAAGTCTCTGATATGTTTTTTATTAGTTATCACCTTTTTATTATTAGGTCTTGAAGGATGTAATAAAAATACCAATGATTTATCTTTAGAAAAGAAACTGACAGAATTTGTCAAAGATAAAGATGCCCGCATAGGAGTCGCAGTAATTTCACAGGACGGGCATACAATTTCAATTAACGGGAATGAATCTTTCCCTATGCTTAGCGTATATAAATTTCCACAAGCTCTTGCTGTAGCTGATTTTTGTATTAAACATCATATCTCCTTTTCCGATACAATCCTTATTGACAAATCACAAATACATCCTGATACCTACAGCCCTTTAAGAGAAAATTACGGAATCGCGGATTTAAGACTGCCAATATCAGAGCTATTAAAATATTCCATTCAGCAAAGTGATAATAATGCCTGCGATATCCTTTTCAATCTTATTGGCGGTGCAGAAGTTTCCAATATTTACATTTCTGAATTAGGATTTCCTGAAATACACTTAAAATCCACAGAAGATGAGATGCACAAAGATCATAATCTCTGCTATCAAAATTCATCAACTCCTTTGGAAATGTGTAGACTACTATCTTATTTCAATAAAGAATTAAAGCATTCACATCCGGAATTCAAGTATATCTCTAATTTATTGGAGACATGCCAAACTGGATTAGAAAGACTTCCTAAAGGATTGAATAATGGAGATTTGTTAGGACACAAAACAGGAACGGGAGACATAAATTCTGACGGTAAAATTATTGCAATTAATGATGTGGGATATATTCAACTATCTAATGGTCAGAAATATTGTATAGCAGTTTTCATTAGTGATTCTGGTTATGATATGGAAACGACCTCTCATTTTATTGGAGAAATATCCAATATAGTTGCCAACTTCTATAGATAATCTTTTAGTATCTGTTCATTTACAATTCATCTGCCCATGCACATCTTTTGCCATGCTCATCTGATTTGTCTGCCGGATCAGTCACCGGTTTCGGCATTGTAGAGCCATACATATAATGTAGATCGAATTGTCCCCGTTCTGATCGGCAAGATAAATGTTTCTGCACGCATTGATATTATAATAGCGCTGAGAATAGCCGAAATCGCTGTTTGAGCCGAAATTGGCGCTCATGAAAACCACATGTCCCTGTCCTTCGATAGTTTAGTCATCTGTATCTACAGGGTGTTTTTCTTTCTATGCCATTAAGTTTTAAAACCATTAAGAGAATACGACTACTCGAAGACGATAGAACGACAGCCTTTTTCAATTTGCTTTTGCAGCATAAATTGGGTAATTTTACAGCTAAACTAATTGAATCATGAAAAAAATTTGGGTATTTCTGACATTAGCGGTCTGTCTGACGCTATCGGGTTTTAAGACGCCGGACAAACAGACGGTGACGGTTTTTGCAGGCGATTCAATAACCGACGGTGCATGGGGTGGCAGCAACGGCACCAAAATACCTGCGTCGAAACGTAACCTAAACGACCTTAACCACATCTACGGCCACAGCTATATGATGCTCTGTGCCTCGCAGCTTCAGGCAGATTATCCCACACAAGGACTGGTTTTCCATAACCGCGGTATCAGCGGAAATACTCTGGCCGATCTTGAGCAAAGATGGCAGGACGACATACTGGCACTGCACCCCGACGTGATTTCTATACTGATCGGAACTAACGATGTCCACATCTACCTTGCGGGCGAACGTGATGAGGAGTTCGATTACGATGGATGGGAAAAGCGGTTCAGAAATCTGCTCGACAAAGCAAGAGAGCAGAATCCGGATGTAAAGTTCATGATCGGGACTCCGTTTACGGCCAAATCAGGTGAAACAGGCAAGAGGGACGATTTTGAAGAGCGACGGGAGATGATCGGGAAGTTAGATATGATTCTAAACAAGACAACGATGGACTACGATGCGCAGGTGATAAGATATGACACCGTGTTCGAGGAGACAATGGCCAAATATCCCGATGTTCCTGTAGAGTACTGGATATGGGACGGCATACATCCGACTCCCGCCGGCCACCGGCTGATGGCTGATACCTGGATCGACGCTTTCTGTTCCCTTTTTAATTACTTTTGCGACAACAGGCTAAACGGCAAACTCAATTAACAATTTCCCCAGCCATTGCAACAGCGGTCTCGGAACATTCTCCTGCGACGATGGAACGACAGCCTGGTATACTCGGTATACAGTAACATCACAAAGGCACTCCCACCATTAAGGGCCGACTTCTTACCGAGGCCATGGCATCGGCAAAGATTCTGGGCGGCCAAATCGTGAATAATCTCGTGGAATCTATTAAATCTCAATTATTTTCGTTATCTTTGTATATCACTCAAAAATTTGTTATCATGAAAAAATACCTGCTCCTAATTACATTGCTTACGGCGTTATGGGCGAGTGCCGCAAACGATTCAATCCCATTTGCTAACACGATAGCCATTTATCCCGGAGACACAGAAGAAACGATCAGAGCTAAGGCTGCCCACGTAATACCAAATGAGCATCAGATTGACCGTCTTGACCGTCCGTTTATTGCTTTTATCCATTTCGGACCAAACACATTCACAGGTCGTGAATGGGGCAACGGTATGGAAGATCCCACAATTTTTAATCCTACCGGAATTGACGCCGACCAATGGGTCAGCACTATGAAAGATGCCGGTATTGACATGGTGATTCTTACGGTAAAACATCATGATGGCTATGTGCTTTGGCAGACACGCTACACCGACCATGGGATAATGCAGTCGCCATATAAGAACGGACAAGGCGATGTGTTCCGTGATCTTTCCGAGGCTTGTCAGAAGTACGGAATGAAGCTGGGAGTTTACCTTTCACCCGCCGATCTATACCAGATTGAGAGCCCCGGCGGTCTTTACGGCAACCTTAGTAAAAAAACTCTGCGAACGATTCCAAAAGAGGTGCCGGGTCGTCCGTTCGCAAATCCGACTAAGTTCCAGTTTATGGTCGACGACTATAATGAATATTTCATGAGTCAGCTTTTTGAGCTCCTGACCGAATACGGGCCTATCTACGAAGTGTGGTTTGACGGAGCCAATCCAAAGGAAAAAGGAGGCCAGACCTACAATAACCATGATTGGGAACTGTTGGTGCGTACCCTCGCTCCCGAGGCCATTGTATTCCCCTTCAAAGATGGTCGCTGGGTTGGAAATGAAGCGGGCGCCACGAGAGACACAGAATGGAATGTAGTTCCGTATAATGTTCATCCCGATTCCTTGCAAGGATTCCAATACCCGAAAGAAACGGATATAGGCAGCATTGAAAAACTGAAGACTGCTTCTTTTCTTCAATATCAATATCCTGAAGTCGATACTTCGATACGTGACGGATGGTTTTATCGCGACGATGACAAACAGGCCGTTCGTTCAGCCGATGATGTCTTTGATATTTACGAAAGGTCGGTTGGAGGTAATTCCGTATTGCTGCTCAATATTCCGCCTAATAAAGACGGACGCTTTTCTGACCGCGATGTTGAGTCTTTAAGCGAGGTAGGCAAACGAATTCGGGAAACATATTCTCGGAATCTGCTGGAAGGTTGGAACGCCCCCGAAGTACTATTCGATGATGAGGTTTCCACAGGAGTGCCGGTAACATCAGAATTGATCATAACATCCGACAAACCGGTTACTTTCAATAGGCTTATGCTTCAAGAAGAAGTACCTAATGTTGGTGAAAGAATCGAACGTCATGCTGTGGATGCCTGGATAAACGGCGAATGGAAAGAAATCGCTGAGGCTACTAATGTCGGCTACCGTCGTATACTTCGTTTCCCCGACACCACGACCGACAAAATCAGAATCAGGATTCTCGAATCCCGTCTCACACCATCATTGGCGACAGTCAAAGCATACTATTATAACGCACGTCCTCCTCAGCTCCAGGCTTCGAGGACAATAGATGGAGTGGTGTCTCTATATCCAAAGAAAAGCGACTTCAAATGGAAGAACGGTCTTAAAGATGCATTGAAGAATCTTTCGATGGGCACTGTCATACATTTTACGACTGACGGCAGCGAACCCACTCTCGATTCGCCGGTCTATAGCGCACCGTTCACATTCGAGAACGGAGTGGTGAAAGCCGTGGCAGAACTCAATGGTGAAACAGGCCCTGTATTATCACAAGTATTCGGGAAAATAAAGAACGGATGGCAAGTAATAGATACGAAGAGTTCGAATGACCGTTATAAACCATCCCTGGCAATTGATGCCGATCCGGCAACATTCTGGGCAAGCGATTCGTCTAATCTTGCATTCACAATCGATTTGCAGCAAAAACAGAAAGTATCTGGTATCGTCTATACTCCTCAGTCATCTATCTATGGAGAGGGCATGATTGAAAAAGGTGATATAGAAGTTAGTGACAATGGTAAGAAATGGAAAAAAGTTGGAACATTTGAATTTGGTAATCTGATAAATGATCCGACTCCACGAACTTATGATTTTGCAAAACCGCAGACGGCACGCTATATCAGGATAGTGCCTCTGACGATTGCCGGAACAAGCAAAGTGGCTATGATATCTGAGATTGACATTCTCTGATATCTTACTACCTTTAAAGATATTACTGTCCGCTACAGTTAAGGTTCAGCATGGGACTCAATCGTATGATTAATACGGTTGAGTCCTAATAATTTGTACCGTTCTACTGTTTCATAGGTATATTCATTTCCTTCTCTCCCCTAAAATCCCACAATAATTTCGACTCATATCATGAAATTAAAAAAATGAAACGGGAGAAAGGTTGAAAAATTCTAACCTTTGCTCCCGTCGGGCTTTTGTTATCCTATTTGTCTGCCGGATCAACTTCCGGTTATGGAATTGTTATAATAGGTCGATTTATGGACCGTTCCGGTTTCGGCGCTGATATCATAGCTTTTGTATGGCTCTTCCAAAGGTTCAAGCCAGTTATCCGTCCGGTCGTAGTCACCGGTTTCGGAATTGTAGAGCCATACATATCCATCTGCATCAATGTAGATCGAATTGTTCCCGTTCTGATCGGCAAGATAAATGTTTCTGCACGCACCGATATTATAGTAGCGCTGAGAATAGCCGAAATCGCTGTTTGAGCCGAAATTGGTGCTCATGAAAACCGTATGTCCCTGTCCGTCGATAATATATCCCTTATAAACGGGGAAAATATTGCTCGATGTGGTTACATTGTCAAAGAGCGGGAAGTATTTTTCGCCGTTCGGCCCCAGTTTCCCGTACATCTCGAAAAGACTTTCGATATACTCGGGGGGATAATTGTAATCTCTTTGCGAAGTGAACGCGTTTAGCAGATCCTGCAGTTCCGAATTTGAGTAGATTCCGGGATGGCTGTGATATTGCGATTCATTAGGCTGTTCCGTACTCCAATCGGTAATAATCAGCCTCAATCCGGGGCCTATTCCGGGGATAAGGGTGATGTTGAGAGTCATCATTTCACCGGCATGCAGCGTATAATCGTCCGTTCCGTCGCCTATGTCGTAGTCATTGCCGCTTACACGCACAAACTCCACATCGGCAAAGGTACCGTAATAGGTATCGTAGTCTGCATATTCGGTATTGTTCAGCTTGATCTTGAAATCCAACGTTCTGAAATTGACTTCCGGACAGATATAAAACACGTCCGTGCCTACTGCATCATTGTCGATATAGTAAGTTATACCGTCATCAGGATTAGGGGTGCCGGGCTCGACATGCGGGCCACGAACCGGATCCAAGGGATAGAAAGTTGCCGTCGTGGGCATATTGATGAAGGTAACGTCAGCTTTCAGATGCTTCTCTATTGATCCGTCAGTCTTGATAAGGCTGAGAGTTCCTATCTTTATTTTTGAAACAAGGTGGAAAAAGGTAAGATCCACATATTTGCCATGGTTGATATACTCATACGGTCCGGCTTTCGCTCCGATGAATTGCTCTAAAATCTTATTGTTGGAGTAAGCATCGTAACCATTGCTTTCCGAAGAATTCTGAAATGTGATTGGAAAAGATGTAGGAACTCCCTCCGCCGGATTCCATGTCGGATTCCAAGGTAACGTCCAGGCATAAAAAGTGTGAGGAGAGGAGAGGTCGTGCCAGTTGAGAGGTGAACCTGTGTCCTTTGAAGTCAGACGGCCTTCATAGCCCGACGGCACTTCATAGACTCCCAGCTCCTGAAACGGCTCGGCAGAAGCACAATCAAGCTGAATATAGAAGTCAACCCCGTAGTCATTGGAATTGATGTACACGGAATCGAGTGCTCTCGAACGCAATTGCGCCGTTTCCTTAACAAACCCTCCGAACTCGATAGGATCGTTGGAAAAATCAGGGTCAATGCCATTTATTTCTGACTGACATGAAGCCATGCTGAGTGTCAGAAAGATAGCATTGACAGCTATAGCCAGGATTCTGCCGGCTTTCATTCTTCGTATGTTCATCAAAATATCTTTCATATATGGTATGTCAATCGAATGCTCCTCCGATATAATTCATGTTGGAGAATATATGGACAATTATATTTTTATCTGAATAATTACTGTCCCATGATTGCCCGGCCGGAACAATGCCCGCAAAGTTGCCGTACCAGTTGTTCTCAGCAGCAGACGGGTAACGTAAATCTGTTCCATAGGCTATTATGCTCTGGATATTATAGCTCGACGACTGTCTTATCCTTCCGATTGCTCCACCTGTGCCGTATATCACATTTGCTTGAGGCTGGGTAGTGCCATACACCGATACGGCGACACTGCAGTCTAAAATAGGCACATTTAGGACAGTCCCTGCTATTCCTCCGATATATGATACGCTGGAGAGGGCGCTCCCGGCTGCAGGTTGCGACAAGCCTGCTCTTACCGTTCCGCTCACAACGCATGAATTGAGCACCGCATTCTCAGAGCCCGTCGAAACGGCCAACTGACCGGCTATTCCCCCGATATAGGAAGACAGACCGCTGCTCGAAGTGGCATTGACCCTGACATTCGGGAATATTACTCCCGTTATATAGCCTTGGGATTCCCCGACTACACCGCCTACTGAAAATGCCCCCAACGGACCTACACAGTTGTTTGTGATCGTTATTACTGGCGAACCTTCCTGAGGCGACACATCGTACACTTCTCCCTCGCCGGCATTCTGTCCCAAAAAGCCTCCGATGAGAACCGACGCATTGACAGGATACGACGTACCGTCGCCGAATACAGGGGTTGATGCATTAAGCCCACCAACCGTAATATTGAAATTACCGGATATAGACACACCGTTTATAACGCCCGTATTCGACCCGATTACGCCACCGATATTGTGGGTTTCCTGGCCTCCCGCATCCACTGTCTTCACATAAACATTCAAGTTTACGTCCGAGATGCGGACATTGGTTATGGTTGCGTTACTGCGATTCCACATACACAGCGCTCCGTTACGGCTCATATCGTCGTTTTCATTACTTTCTTCGTAAGATACTAACGAAATGTTCGCACCTTTCACCCCGAGGTTCTGAATCGTGCCGTAGTTAAATCGGAAAAGAGGACTGCCTAAATTGCTGATATAATGATAGTCGCCATCGAAAACAGAACCTTCCATATTGTTCGCACGGAAAGTTTGATCTTCGAAATTGCTATAATCGTAGTAGTTGAAATTCACATTATGAAGAAGTTTTGTGCCGTTCGGAGTCTTCTCAAGAATCTGTACGCTTTCGTTGCCGTCATCATAGAAATAATTATTCTGATCATAGATAGCTTTAAGAAACTCTTCCACGTCGACATCATAGGAGGTGTCGCTTTCGTCCCATCCTCCGGCCTGAGGTGGAGTATTCACCGTAATGCCGGGAGATTTTGTTATTGTTAGCGTATAGGTCTGATTGGCTTTAAGATCCGGCGGATTGTTTGTTATGCCTACTCCTCCCGATTCTGCCGGGATATTGTTATAATTATATTCAAGATAGCGGTAAGTGCTTCCAACGCCTGCCGGATAATACAAAACAAATGATTCATAGAATCCCGGTTCTAAGAAATAATTTGCCTGGGCTGTGACTATCGGATTCCCCGATTCGTCCACTCCTTCGGTTTGAATGGTATTGGCAGATATGTAAACCAGATCTTGATACTGACTGTCGCCTATCGCGCAGAATTCAAAATTAAGGTCAGGCCCCGTCGGATTATCCAGACCGCTCAGGGAAATACGGAAAGCGTTGTTAAAGGTTACGACGTTGCCCTCCGCCGATTCTTTAACATTATCCGTCGTGAACCAATAATTTTCCGCCACCATCGGCTCTAAATCCACAAGTGATAGATACGTACAGATATGGCTGAATTCCATTCTTATTCCATAGCCATAAGGAATGTTGGGCGCTGAAACTGCTACCAATGGGTCTGACGACGGAGTCAGGTCGGCGAGCTTATACGTTTCAGTCGGATTTGCACCCGTGAGAACGCCGTTGCTCTCACTGATGTAATAAGCCTTGAACTCTCCGTTTGTGGCATTAGTCGGCCAAGTGAGGTTTGAGCCGGATACCGCGGTCCACATCAGACCGTTATACATCAAAGCACCATAGCGGGTTATTGTTTCCCCGGGTAGGTATGTGCCGTCTTCCTGCAGATTCTGCGTCTCGAATGTGCCAAGCACATGGATCACATCCCCCTGATTGAATTTGGTCTTGACATTGTCATCTTCGCTGAATGCCCTTGACCCCGCATCAGAAGGAAGGAAGAAGTTAAATTCCAGCGGAAGCTCATTGGAGGAACTCTCGCCGTTGATTATATTCAGATCGTCAGTGCACGCAAACAAGAAGGGCACTGATAAGAGTGTCATCAGACACCTGATTAAATATTTTATATGTTTAGCCATTTTACCTGTCATTCCGTTGCTACGTCCGATGCATCGTTATTTTCAAATGTGCAATTTCCCGTCGGGGTTGTCCCTACCAACTTTCCCCAATTTTCAGATGTTGAAGGAGAGGTGCTAACCAACAAGCCCGAGAAAGTGCAGTTCCTAACTATCCCTGCATTCATTGTCCCGCAAACCATTCCCGCCGGACCTCCGGGGTTAAGAAGTTTTCCGTCGATAATATTACAGTTCTCCACGGAGCCTCCGTCAATGGTATTTGCCATTATTCCGGTATTGGAATCAACGTTTGCATCGTTATTTATAAAAGGTTCGATGAAATCCAGATTTTGAAGCGAGCCGTTGTTCTGATTAGATTTATTGACGCTCATCTCGCCTATAAATGTCTTGGTTAGTCCCGTTATCTTATGATTGATAAACTTACTGTCAACCAAAGTTGTACTTCTGCCGTCAAGGATGTCGAGAAGCTTAGGTATTATCACCCCTTCCGACGACGGATCGATCGTTTCACCGTTAGAATCTACATAGGGGAGTGGATTGTAGGACGACAAATCGATATCAGAAAGCAAATAAAAATGCCATGACACGTTTCCATCAGGATCCACATATTTATCCCCGTAACTTAACAAAGCGTTTATTTTCTGATCATTGTTGGGATCAAGCATATAGGCATTATAATCTCTGACCCATGCAGCAAATTCGGTTAGGTTGTTGATGCCTCTTTTCCGCTCGTCAGTTAGATTTGTATCTTCGCCCCACGGCACTATCGGATATGGATTGACGGTCGGAACAAGCTCGTTCATAGTGATTTCCATCGGATAACGCCAGCCTGCATCTACGTATTTCGAATTCTGACCGCTTAATTTCAGACCCGATACTCTTTGAAGATGTCCGTCATTGTCATATAATTCTATATAGTCCACATAAGAACGAGCCCCTGGTTTCTTTATCCCTTGCTGACTTCCAACAGTCGGCACGATCACATACCATGCCTCCTTTCCGTCAGGGTTGGTTTCTGTAATACCGAAGTTACCCCCTTGCCAAGCATCCCATTTACGAGCTTCGTCTTGATCGGATATGTCACTCGGGTTATAAGTCAGTACCGGAGTACACGACCACGGATCTAAACTCATGGTTATCTGTATGCGAGTAACCGGATCACTTAATACGGCTGTAATTCTGCTATATTGAATTTCATCGGTGTCTGCCGGAGGACTGTCAAACCCTTCACCTCGCATAATTATCAACTCTGCGAATGAATGGGTCATCTTTCCGAATAAAGCCATATCCTGGCCGCCATCATTGCCCGTAATTTCCAATTCAGAGGAAGTCAGCATATCGATACATCTTGTAGAGACCGCTTCTCCGTCCGCTGTGGTTCTGAGCAATAAACCGCTATCGGAAATATTCGGACTATATGGATAATAAATTAATGTTTCAGCTCCGTTCATATATGTCGGGCTAAAAGTCGATCCCCCCTCTCCTATAAAGCGCGCTCCGTCATAGGTAAGCTCTTCATTGTTGAAAGGACCGTTCTCATCCCTGAAATTTCCTCCCGATGAAAATATACCGATTTTATCTTGAGGCTCGAATGAAACGATCGACCATTTATCATCGATTGTAGTGCTTGAGGCTCGGCTTATCGATGCCTTGTTCGCTCCTTCGATATTGGTATACACCACCAGAGGATACTGGTCAGCTTCGTCAGGCATATCCCCTCTATGGTCTTCAGTGCAAGATAGAGCCAGAGTCATCCAGCTGAAGGAAATGAGTATCGAAATTATTGTTTTGTTAATGCGCATTTACTTTTTCCGATTATTTAGTCTAATTGAATGGAGCTATTGAGTTCCCGGTCACTATATTATACAGTTGATTCTGGTTGACTTGCTGAGTCACACCGTTTCTTGTGACAAAAACACTATATCCGTTAAAATTGAACTGGAAATTAAGTTTGTCTACACTAACCGTCATCATCTGATATATCTCGTCGAAGTTAAGAGTCATGGTTCTGAATACATTGAAATACCACATCGGTGTATCCTGACCCTCGGGAGTCACTTTCACTCCGTATCGTGTCAGTTGGTATTCGTTATATAATTGATAGTATCCTATCATATTATAAAACTCCGACGGCAGATATAATCCGGCCTGATGACCTTCAAGCGAAAATTCTCCTTTGTCCACCCATTCTACTACCTGGACTGGAAGGAACGCCAGTTCAGGAGGATCCTCTGATATAAGCGTCCTGATAGTTAGGATATGCTCTTTAAGAAAGTACATTGTCACCGGATACGACAGTTCGGGATCGTTCGGTTTGTTGGGATCGGGGATTAACATCGCATGGGGCAATATTCCCGAATATACCTTGCCGCTTTCCAACTCAATAGTAAGACGCGGACGGTTTTCATCATCGAGAAGACCTTGAGGAGGAACTACGAAATCATAGGTCGTATAGACTGTAATATTCGGATCGGTAGGATCTGTAACCTCCGTTTTCCAACCGATTTCGTCTCCCACAAAAATAAGGTCTGAGTATGGATTATTGCCTGTCGTAGTTTCCGAATTAAGTTGAAGAGTTCCGTCTAAACGGTTGTAGGAAATAGGATTCTGATTGATTGACGAAATGCTTACAACGGCATTTTCAAGACTTAGGTCATTGGGAAGATGTTCATTGGTCTTATCGACTGTTATCTGAAGTCTTATCCTTGACATGTTGTGATGAAGGTCAAACGATACGGTGTTAGTCGTCTGGCGCCCAATTGTCTTCTCTCCCCATAGAAGGTCATTAGTCCCGTTAACTTCGTCAAACAGTCCGGCACGGTAGGGATGATAGGTGTCATCAAACATTACTATATTCGGATCCCCTGAAGTAACCGAGGTATTTGGCACAACGTTATCGAGATAAAAAATCGGAGTGGCTCCTCCGCCGACCATATTCCAGGTAAACATCTGATTAGGATCTCCCGTGCGCACCATTCCTATCCCTGGCGAACTTCCCGGATTGTCGAAAGTCACGGGAAGAGTGTTATATATGGAATTAGGTGTCGATGGGTAGGATATGTAGTAAATCCCGTCTTGCACTGGACCTGTTTCGATATAGCTGCGTGAATAGAGTCCGCTGGCTATATCTGCATTAATGTAAATCTGCGAAGTCGTATCCGGCTCTTCGTTTCCTAACGACTCGGAGGAGCATGAAGTAAACGTTGCCAAAAGCAGACAGCATCCTAATGCCAGATTTATCGGAAAGTTATGTCGTTTTAATTGGATAATCATCGGTGATAGGTTCTAACTGTTATTTATTCACCATTTCCGGCTCCTTGTTGCGTTACAGTCATGTCTGTCATGGCATCCGTCCATGGGAGAACATTCGCACCCACAAGAATGGTCTGATTCGTTGCCCTTGGCAGATAGAGTCTCAGCTCTTGCAGAGTCCCTTGTGTAAGGCTGTAGTTGCCGCTGTCGCCGGTAATCTGATTGCCTGCAAAATAATAGTATCTCATATTGCCTTCGGCATCCTGCAATGCAAAGCATAGGAAATTGCCGTTGAAAGTCTGGTTTGGGAACAAAACGCTGAAATTATACACTCTGACTTCATCCGTATCGTCACCCGTATAAGAGGGATAGTAGCTGCTTCTGATATTTTCGAGAGTGATGATCTCATTGTCATTATACGGATGAACATACATTTTGATGTTTTGTTTTTGCGATGTGTTCGGTTGTACAAGAGGAGGATCCGTATCGGAGCTACGGTTTGTGCGCCACTCTATGCTGAAATCGGTTGAAGCGTTCATCACATACGCTCCCTTGAACGACCCCGCATTATAGCCCGAATACTTGAAGTCTGCGGTGTTGTCCACGTTGTCTTTGTAGATGGGAACATATAGCGTCACTTTCAGATATACCATGAGATGGAAGAGATTGAAACGCAATCGGGTATTTAAAGCCGAAGTAGCATGATAAGCACCCAGAATATCCGATTTGATGAAATTTGACTGATCGAAAGGATCTGTAGTCCCCGTCTGATCCGCCTCAACTCCCCATCTTACAATGTTGTCCAAAGGAAAATGGAAAGCATATAGAGAGAAAGAATTACCAACCGAACCGATGTTTCTTATCGTGTACCAATCTATTGCCCTTCTTGGGCCGCTCAGACTCGGAAACCCTTCAATGGTGAGGTTTTCTGGAAGTATGAAATTATACTCATAGTCCCAATTGGCATTCTCATTTTCAGAATACTGATAGATATAGCAATAAGGACTCGCATTGGCTGTAAAATCGCTGAAATTGGGATTTGTCGATTCTGACGGACCCATTTGCGATATGTAAATCAGACTGTTCTCGTCGAAACTGTTTGTGATTATGGGATCAGCAACGTAGTCCTCGTTGTTTTCTGCATAGGTTGAAATATCTTTATTGGCTGTTTTCGGTTGATGACATACGATAGAAATCGATTTTACCTCATCACTTTCATAGTCTTCCGGATTGCCGGAAAACTCATTGTTTGAACAACCCGCAAGAAACAAAAAAGCAAATATGTAAAAGAAATTTTTCATTCGCTAACTATTGATTTTTCGCTTTCGTGCTGAAAGGATTAGGATTGGGAGCGCCCCCCTCCGTTACCCAGCCGTTGATCGATTTTTGATTCCATGGGGCGATCTCTGCATATACTTCGATATCGCCCTGTTCCATATTTACATTTATGATCACACTCGTATTTCTGAACAAAGCTTTCAGATTCGGAATATTCACATCCGTGAAATCCGGAGCTTGTTTTGTATCGTCGGTATCCTGAAGGAGGAGAGTCAGATAGTACATCTGGTCTGTGAACGATGTATTGGTGATAGGATCAAGGAAGTTTTTACTTTCAGGCACATAAAAAGGACCAGCTGTATAAACGCCTGCCTCACCGTTCTGGCTGTCAAGAACTCCGGGAACCGTGAAAGATTCATTGGTTCCGACAAATATATAATTCTTCGGAATGTTGGTTGTCGTTTCGAATGGCAACGAATAATTGGATATCCAACCGTATTTCTCATTGAAACTCAAGTTGGGGTAATACCCCGGTGCCTGTTGTGAGAGTTTTGATATCTCTGCCAGCCAATCGACCCAATATAACGAACCGGCAACATCGGGGAGGGTTTTTGTCTGATCGCTGGCTCCAACTTGAGCCAATAGGTAATTCGACGTGTTGATACTTTTTAAAGAAATTCCGGTCACCTCAACTCCAAAATCTCTGCTGTTAGTGAAATTAAAACTGAATTTTGTTGCTACTGGTACCAGAAACATTTCGGCTGTAGATCGTAGCCCCTCACCCTTCTCGGGAATTTCCGAAACAAAAACGTTATCGTAGAATGAGGAATAGGGTAAATAGATATTCCCGTTTGCATCAGCCGTGTATTGCGGCGAAAAACATACTGAATTCAGCGCTCCCTCCAATTCGTCTATATTCTGAGCCCCCGGTTGAAAGCTTTCAAGCAGTTCTGTCAGATTTGTCGGCAGACTCGTATTCCCGTTAGCATAAGTGATAGCCGGAACCTGATCTTCGTTTGCCAGCAGATAGAATTTTTTATATCCTGAATTTGTGTAACAGGTGAAATCATACGGAAAATTAGCTGCGGGGATTCCGCCTGGTATATCAAAAGTTACCAGTTGGTTTACTTCGATTGTGTCAGCATCATCGTCTATCATGATTATTCGGAGATTGTTGACCATCTCTGTTGTTACATTGGAACGTGATGCTGAAACTACATCAAGATGTATCACAAACAATCTTTTTCCATCCAAAAGATTATCATCAATACCATCTCCGGTGCATGACATAAGTCCGGTCATGCACAATAGAACAACTGTCGATAATATGTGGCGGAAAATAATTCTCATTGCTGACAATTCTGATTTCACTGTCCTAAACCATAGTCATGTAGGACGATTCTCCATTGTTGTATATCGATATAAGTGTCCATCCACCTGCCATTAGCCAGGAAAAATGTCATTACGTATTCATCTTCACGATCAAGAAATTCCTGATCGGTCATCTGATGCCCATAAGCAAGCTCGTAATATCTTTTGGATAGCAAAGCATACTGTATGAGAGGCACGCGAGCGATATCTTCTCCGTTCTCTGTGTTGGTGATAACCAGCATCATATCATTCATCGACGTGGCCATCAGACGGCAGGAACTTAAATCGGCAACGAGACCTTTCACATATTTAAGGCTGCCATCGATAACGTCTATTTTGCCTACACCGACCTCATCATTTTCTTGATTCCATGGCTCATACGTTATCATTGTATTTCCTAACAACTGATTGTTCCAGCCTAAAGTGCCGTTTGCCGATTCTATCGTTATGGCATAATCATTCGGATTTAAATCATCCCCGTTGAGCTCTTGCAATATGATTCGGATATGATTGGTGTCTTTCGTCAGAGAAATGATATATTCATAGTTACTTCCATCATGATTATCTACAAGAGTCTGCTCCATATATCCGTAATAAAGGAAATATAGTCGTTTATTGGAATACACGGTGCTGTTGTCGCCTGAAGCATAGACACTGACACTCTGAGTGTTGAGGGAGCAGATCACATCCTGCAGCGAGGTCTGTCCCGCAACAGGCTGCGTCACCGTAAACGATTCTTCAGTAGCCCGGGGATTGTCAAGACCGCACCATGCCAGAAATTTATAGCTCCCGACCGGTAGGTCAAGTTCAATGGCGAAATCGGGATTGGATAATTGATCTCCGCTTTCCTGATATCCCTTGACAAACAATCCGTTATTGTCGAAAACGTATAGATTTACTGAGTTTACTTCCGAAGGAAACGCATCCGCCCATTTGAGGTTCATGTCATAGACGAACTTTACGACATGTGTCACTTCGCAATCTCCTTCATTTTCAAAGAAACTGTCGTCGCATGATGTCATCAGAAAGGATGACAGAGCCAACAAAGCGGCCGTAAAAAATGCTTTTTCTTTTTTTAGTCTTTTCATCGGATTTCTTCCTTATGAATCCTATAGGTTTACCTTTCTTTCATCAAGGCCATTTAAGGTCATAGTCCTGCGACACTATGCGCCATTGCAGTATCCTTATCTGGGCTGTCAACACGCTATTGTCGTAAGGCGGCATTTCGGGATAGATTATTTCATCCGGATTGAACACCGGAGTTCCAAGTCCTGTGACGCTTGTCACATTAGCCGCATAGATATGATTTCTTACAACTCCGAAATAGCCCGGGAAGCCTTCATTACCCAGGTGTCTTATGTCGAAATAGTAGTAGGTCATACCTTCGTTCCAAAACAAGATGAAATTCGTGCGGTTTATGATATAAGTATTAACCTGTTGGGTCGTATAGACGGGGGCGTTTGGATCATTTCCAAGAGCCCACGTCAATTCTTCTGCTTCGTCTGTAAGTTGGGCATAAACGAAATAGCTGCTCACGTCGTTGGGAAGTTCGTCACCATAGACTTCTTTTGCCGAGAGCAATTGTAAGTCCGCTGGTGTTATCTGCGTATAAGTAGTCTGACCGCCGGCTGTAGTGACGCTGTAGAGGTTCAGGGAGTTTGCGATGGCATTGACAACTCCTGTGGGAGTGTAATAGCGGTTTGCCCAAAGTGCCATTGAGATTGGTTCTCCGCTCTGATCTACCAATTGTGCAGCTATGATCACTTTGGATGAGTTGGGCGACCCTGTTCCATATTCGATCTGGGAGTATTCTGCGGCATTTTCCTGAAGATAGGTGGTAGCGGTCGTATTTGGTGCAGGCATTTGATTGCCCTGAGCGGGCATGTAATTTCCGGTCTCCGGATTTGGCGTTCCTTGATAAGCTCCGAAAAGGAATCCGAACTGGTCGGCAGGTGGGTTCACAGCCCAGAAAGAACGATGATAGTTGTTGCTGTTCCAGATTTCAAGATTACCGAACAGATCGTCCTGCCATTGTGGATTTATGCTTTTAATCAAACGCGACGCATCGGGCGTGCTCGTCACATTCCATCCGAGGAATTTAACGAACACTTCCTGTTCCTGTCCTCCGATGTTATATGCTTTATCGCTGGCCGGATAGATATATTCGCCTTCCGACAACTCAACTCCACCTTCGATGTTTATCGATAGATCGAGACGAGCCAGCACTCGTTCCACATATATTATCACAGGATTTTGTTCCGCTTCGTCCGCTGTCGTACCGTAACAGTCGCTGTCTATGATTGTGGCATCTACTGTTGAACCATTATCCGCATACACTGAATTGGATATTACGAAGTTGCTTGACGTAAGACCTGTAAAGTGATCGGCTACGATTCCTCTGAGCGTAGTTAGCGATGGGTTCCCTTGAAGCGACAATACTGATGATGTAGGATTAATCACAGCCAACACCATGGCCGGAAGCTGGGCTGTCTGAGGCATATTGATTCCCAAGGTGGCATTTACAATTTTCTCCACAGTTTGCCCCGGGACGTTTCCTGTCGACTCATCGGATGGAATCGGCTGCCAGTCGATATAGGAAAGATATGTTCCGCTGACACTTTCCTTAAAGACAGGAGTCGCATTGCCCTCTATATCAAAGAAATAAAATCTTATTGTATTGATGGCGTTCTCTTGAGCGCTCCCATCCACATAATCTGCTGCGCGGGAATTGGTTTTAGTGGTCACCAGAGAAACTGACAGGAAATTGCTTGATTCGCCTCCCGGCTCGTCGGGAATAATGTTTTTTTCCGAAGAACAACTTGCCAGGATCAATCCTATGCAAGGAAGCAATATTGATTTTCTCATATTTAAGATTTTTATTTTCATTGGTATGTCTTAAAAATTCATTAATTCGTTCAACGTCGTTAATGCCTCTTGAGCTTCAGGCATTGTGCCGGCTATCTTACTGAACAGCTCGATGGCTTTGGGATAATCTCCCGTGAGAGTTGCATAAACTCCTCTCGAATAAACTGCAGCGTCCGACTGTCCTGCCTTGTCCAGATATTTGGCCGCACTTTCAAAGTCGTTTCGTTGCATTGCCGAGTTGGCGGCGTTGAGATTAGCCGTTTCATCGTTGGGATACATTCTTACGGCTGTTTCAAATACTTCATTGTATTCATTGCTGCCCGGCTCAAGCGTTTTGGCCAAAACAAACATTTCATCCAATGATAGTTTCTGTGGAGCCACAGCCATAATAGCTTTTATCTCTTCGGGGTCACTATACTGGCGGATAGTGTATTCAATGGTATAGTCGGAATGACGGAGCCCTGGATAAACGGTTTTCAGCAAGAAGTCGTATTCCGACGGATATCTGCTTTTGATTAATGCTTCTTTGGGGTCAGGAGCCAGACTGCTGTCGTCGATGATGCTCAAAATTTCTTTTTTATGTTCCAGCCCTGAAGTTTCGACAAAAGCGCGTAAACCTTCCCAGTCCTCCGGTTCAAAATCAGTAGAAATTAAATTTTCGTCGAATTGGTAAAGGTTTTGAACATATTTCTTCAAAGTCGCCGTTCTTCCTTTAGCAAGTCTTGTGTTGTTTTGATAGGGACTTTCCGGTGAGGCGTATCCTTTTATGGTGATTTCTTTGATTGTTATGTCTTTATCGTTTCGGACGGAGTCGATTGTTGCGATAATTTTAAGTAGTTCAGCGGGATTGTTGCGATAATCCGGATAGAGGTCGGTCATGTTAACAGGGAAATCGATGTAGGCTTTCCCTTTGAGTTCGCGCATTTTCACTTTTTCTGCCACAGGGGTAACATAGTTGAATGATGGCGTATAAGTGGTTTCATACCAGCGCCCTAAAGGAACAATATCCTCGCCCAATATTGATTGGCAGCATCCGTAGTCGCAACGCTTCATAAACAGGGTCGCACCGTTCATCCATTCTTCAAAAGGAACCGATTGAGATATTTCCATTACCTCCGGCCTTTTTGAATAAGGAAACGAAACTTCATTTTCTCCGCCGGCCGCATCGTGGTCGTCACGGAGATATTGAATGTAACGCAATCGGCTGTAAAGTCCTACGGGATTAAATTCTACAGAATCTTTTCCGTTCAGTAGTACGGGGGTGAATACCGATACCTGATCGCCTTTCATCACATAATCCGACAACTTCAGATCCATGTTGACAGTCATGAGGTCAGCGTTCCGTTTCAGCTCGACTTTATTGATGGGTAGTCCCCATATTACAGTGTCTCGTGCCGTCATATGTTGCTTCGCACGCTGTTGTGCTACCGCTCCGGTTCCTGTCGCTACGGCTATCGATACTGCTAAGAGTAATTTCAGTTTTAATGTTATGTTGCGTTTCATAAACCAAATTTCGTATTAGAAAATATAAACAAGATTTAAAGCCGCTTTTGTAGGGCCGACATAATTATGATGTCCATTCCCCGTTTTCTTTCCGCAATTCTGGCATTCAAACACGTCATATTTGAAATAAACATAACCTAACCCGATTTCAAACTCCAGATTCCAGTTTCGGTTAAGAGGTAAGGCATATCCGTAGGAAATACCGGCGCCAAGACCCCAACCCTGGTATCTGTGATCCTTAAGCTTGGAAAAGTCAGACCCCAGAAAAGATATTTTCGTGCCGAGGTTTCCCATGTTGTATTGTCCACCGATACCATGGAAACCAACGAAATGTTTTGCGAAAGCATCGCAGAACCAATATCTGCCCTCAGGCTGAACGAACCAATGTTTCCACTTATGACCTTTTATGGTCCAGTCATTGAAATCAGCCGAAACATCTATCGACCATTTCTTTGCGACCTTATATTCTGCCCCGATATTAACATTTGCACCTGCGTCGTACAGCAGATTTGTCTTTACGGACACATTGTTCCTTCCCTGGATTGTAACAATCGAGGAAATGAATATCAGAATGAAAAATATCTTCTTTAAACTCATGATGTTTAAACTCTGATAATAATTTATTTAATGGGACTATCTTCCGTTGCCTTTTGTCATTGCAAAATTAAACAATTTTGAACATAAAGCAAATAATTATCCCTTAAAAATCAGTGATTAGAATGATTATAGTTGATAATCTACCTGAGATTATCCGCAAAATTACAACATTATTTGCCCCCGAATCTGTAAAGTTGGCATTTTGTTTTGCATCTCCCAATCATTTGAAGAATTGTCCGGTCTTGGTTGACGAAAAAAGTGCTTGATTGCGATTCCCTTTAAGGGCAAAAGCACAATCAAGCACTCGATATTTTCAAGACAATGTCTTAAAACTATTTTTTAGGGTTCATCTTCGTAAATTCCCACATAAAGCGGTTCATTGGGAGTTTGAATGAGATAGATACAAGACCACTTCCCGACCTTTGATTCATCAGTTCCGAAAATACCGTCTGCCAGAGATGATGAATATTTTATTATTTTAGTTCCATCATCCAACGTTTTAGTATCCTTTCCAATTTCATAATTTGAAAACGGAAGAGTTTCCGTTAAAAATTCATCTGCTTCTGAAATCGTTTTGTAAAAAGATGGATCTACCCTAAAATGCTTTGTCGGTAAATTCAATTCTGAAAATTTAGGATCGGTTCCATCCCGGTAGTCTCCCGCAACATCTACAAAATGAGGGAATAAGGTAATAGCATGGCTACTGATAGCCAGGAATAATGATGAAAGGATTAATATGATTTTTCTCATCATCCTGATGTATTAACGGTTATTATTCTTCCATTTTTTCAGAGGTCAGACCTTTGGTCGCGTCGATTGCCAATCTTGCCGAGGCCACGTTAATATATTTGTCAGATACGGGGAACGATCCGATAAACTCCGCGGCAGTTCCGGCCTTTACAATAGCTTCTTCACCGTTGTTGTCTGCTGTTAAGTTTCCTATAGCACGTGTGTCAACCACATTTCCCTCGCTATCCAACAGTTCAAGTTGTACCAGGGTATAGGCCGTAACTACGGTTTTCTTGCCGCCTAACATTTCGCGTCCTTTCAAATCTGAAGGATTGATTTCAATTTTGATGTCTTTGGCGGCCACTATTTTGCCGTCTAAGGTGAACTCTACAGCTGCCACATTGCTGAAAACATCTTTATAAACCAATGTCAACGGAGTTTCGATTTTTAGATCCTCATTATCTGAAACCGGTAATTCCTTGCCGTTCAAAGCTTCACCTTCTTTCTCAAGTTTGGCAATAGTTTCTGTTTTCAACTCATCTATTTTAGCCAAGCCCTTTTCATAATTAGACTCGTTCAAACTTGCATTCAGTGATTTTTTTTCATCATCATATTTTTGTATGGTCTCAGGGATACCACCAAACATTCCGTCGGAAGAACCATTGCTTCCCGAACCGCCACAACTTGACAGAACCATTGCTGTCATACCAACCATTAGCAAAGAAAAATTGACTTTCATAACATAATTGATTTTAGAGATTAATGTAGATTATTTTGTTGTAAATGAATTTGGCTGGTTCTTTCCTCAGATGCTTGAACTGAAGATTACAAATATAATAAAAATATAATTATCAGCAAAATATCTAAAATTATTTTTTTGCTGATTTTTTTGTCATAACATAAGTTAAGTAGTGCCAATGATTCAAATTGCTGGCCCGAACTAATAGTTTCAGTTTGATTTAATATTGCAAAATCAAACTTTTCGGTAGAGTTGTCGTTCTCGGCGACTGGGGGTAAACAGTGTCAGAACCGGAGTACGAGCTCCAGGGTCAATTTATCGCCTTGTTCCGGCGTTGGTGTGAATCCACTGCGGTAAAAGTACTTTTCGTAGTCGAGTCTGATATCTGCATAGGTGTTGTTGGAGCGGAAATGTGATATCATCAGTCCTGCTGTAATGCGTTTTCTCGCAGTATCGTCAGTGTTCAGTCTGCCTTGATCGTCGGGAGTGAGCCCGGAGTGTCGTGTCATGCCGTCAAACCGGGCTTCGGCCGACATGAAGTTGAAGATACCCATACGGATAGGAAAGCGGTAGACTCCGAAAATATTCCAAGCATGGGCCGGTGTATGTTGTTTGTCGACATAATGTTTATGCATATACTCTCCCTCGATAATCCAACGGTCTGGTTTCCAGCTGATACAGCTTCCGATTATATTTGCCCGCATTCCGGATGGCCTGACGGAGGCCATTCCTCCCGAGATAGTGAGCGTTTTGTGTTTCCAGATGGCTTCACCGGCCCAGATCGCTTTTTTCTGCCACGGAGAGTGATCGCCTATGGCAGTAGGTGAGAAGGCACTGATGTCGAAGCTTAAAGGTAATTTAGGCAATTGATAGCCGAGTTTAAGACCGACAGCACGGTAATTGCACATCTGTTTGCCTATAAATGAGCGATTACTGAAAAAATATTGGTGGGGTGCCCTGAACGGATCCACTCCGAAGGGCAATCTGAATTGTCCCGCTTGAACGGAAAAACCGTGAGAGTCTTTAAAACGCGCCCAGATGTCGAGCATTTTGAATTTGCCGGCGTCAGAGAGGTCGGCGTTGATAAAATAGTCGATCTGAGGCATGATGCGTCCGTCGATTGTAGCTCTGGCGTTTCTTATTTGGAAGCGATATTCCTTTTGTGTGGTGGAATATTCTGCGCGTGCTCTGATCGTTGCGTGAAAATTAGGTTTATATGTAAATGTAGTATCCTTATTCTCGGCAGCCGAGAGGAGCAGCGGCAATAAAATGGCAAGAGAAATTAAAATCTTTTTCATGTGACAATGTTTATGGTTTACGGACGGCTATGGCGCATAGACAGTTGTTCCTTTTATCGACAGTTTGCCCGAGTCGATAAGTTTTCTTACGGTATCTATTATCGATTCGGTTCTTATTCCGAGCTGTGACGCGATATAATCTACCGTATGACCACCCGGTTGAGACGCAAGGTAGATGATTGCTGCTTCGGAGTTGCGTTGACTTCTCGTTGGGGAAGCCATTTTGTCGCGGCATACGTCGCACTTCCCGCAATCTGTCGGATTTATCTCTCCGAAATAGGATAACATTCGCTCGACACGACATCCTTCGTCAGAGTAAATGAAATCTTTCATGGCGTCTATTCTGCGTTTCATTGCGTTTTTCCTCTCCTCATAGACATTCATGGGAATGATGACCTCCTTTGGTTCTTTTCTTGACGAAGAAAAGTAGATATATGGCTGGGTGGAACGCGGAATGTAGGACACGATTTTTTCGCGAGATAGTTTCAGTATCGACTGATAGACCTCCTCCCCCGAAATACCAAGCCGCGAAGCGATAAGTTCTTCGCTTATAGGGGTATATTCGGCGAAAAGCCCTGTGTAAGTGCGTAATATCAATTGGAGCACGGAGTCTGTCGTCGGATCGAGCCTTAAGTCATAAAGCTCTCTTTTGGCAAGTTTAAGCATAATTCTCGAACGCGAGAGGCCTTCTTCTGCGAAATCGAAATGGCCCGCTCGGGTAAGGATCTGCAAGGCCGATCTTACCATGACAGGATTTAGTTTGAAGCGGGAACAGAACTCATCGACATCGAAATCTTTTACGGTCTCATACCCACCTCCCATAGGGATGTCAAGGAAAACGCATACAAGCTGGTAGATGTTCTTGATATATTCACGTGAGGGGAATGCATCGGTCAGACGTCGGGTCAACACACCCTTGTCATATTTTGATGCGATCGTCAATGCAATCGACGGTTTCCCGTCACGTCCTGCTCGTCCGGCCTCCTGATAATATTCCTCGAGAGAGGAGGGGAGGTCATAATGAACCACAAGTCTTACGTCGGGTTTGTCGATTCCCATCCCGAAAGCGGTAGTCGCGACAATCACTCTGATTTCATCCTCTTTCCAGCGTTTCTGTCTGTCGTTTTTTTCAGCCATATCCATGCCGGCATGGTAAGCGGCGGCCGATATGCCGTTATCAGAAAGCATTTCTGCTATCTCGCGTGTGCGTTTTCTTGATCGGACGTAAACTATAGCTGAACCCGAGGTGTTTCTCAACGCTTTTTTTAACAAGCCTTCCTTATCCTCGTTATGACGCACGACGTATGAAATGTTAGGCCTCGAGAAACTTTGGGCGAACAGTCTTGGTTCGCGCAGAGCTAAATGGCGCGCTATATCTTCTCTAACCTCGGGCGTGGCCGAAGCTGTCAGCGCAAGAATCGGCACATCGGGAAATATGTCCCTGATTTTTGAAATGTTCAGATACGATGGACGGAAGTCGTATCCCCATTGCGATATGCAGTGAGCTTCATCTACTACCGTAAGCGAGATTTGGAGAGTCCGGAGGTTTTCGATAAACCTACGGTTGGCCAGTCTTTCAGGCGACACATAGAGGAGCTTGGCTTTACCTACGCGGCAACGGTCGAATGCCAGACGCTGTTCCGAAGGGGTGAGTCCTGAATGGAGAAATACAGCCATTATGTCCTTTGACCGCAGATTGTCAACCTGATCCTTCATAAGTGAAACAAGTGGTGTCACCACGATCGTCACTCCCTGCATTATCATGGCAGGAACCTGAAATGTTATAGATTTTCCTCCGCCGGTCGGCAAAAGACCTACCGTATCATGTCCGTCGAGCACCGAATCGATTATCTCTCTCTGCAGCGGCCTGAAAGAGTTGTAACCCCAATGGTCGGAGAGTATTTTTGCGGGATCGGTCACGAAGTGGGGCGTATTTCCTTAATCAGCAATTGGATGGAGTTTCCGTAGACTTGATGTTTATTGTCTTCTATCGTGAAGCAGATGTCGAACGGTTTATGCGAATGGATATGGTCGAATTTATCGGCCATATTGAATGCTATTCCGTTGAATACCTTTCCGGAAGTATCGTCGACCAGTTCCAGCTTGATATGCTCGAGGTTGCGGCCTACGAGTTTCGAAGTGCCGAAGTCCATCACCTTGCGTGTGCAGAACACCGGCTTCTGGTTCCCCGGGCCGTAAGGATTGAATCTGCGGAGTGTGGAGATAAATTCCGATGTAAGCTGTGCGAAAGTGATCTCGGCATCTATGTCGATCACGGGGGTGAGTTGAACCGGAAGTATATTTTCTGCAACATATTCCTCAAATCTCCTCGTGAATTCGGGGATGTTTTCTTCTTTCAGTGAAAGGCCAACGGCGTAAGTATGGCCGCCGAAGTTCTCGAGCAGGTCGCGTGTAGTTTCAATAGCCTTGTAGATGTCGAAACCTTGCACGGATCTTGAAGATCCGGTGGCGAGGCCGTTTGTTAGCGTCAACACGACAGCCGGCTTATAATAAAGTTCTGTCAGTCGGGAGGCCACAATTCCGATTATGCCGCGATGCCAATCCTTGTTGTATATCACTATCGATTTTTTTGCCGACGATTCCTCTCCGCGGGCATCGAGAATAGCGTTGGCTTCCTCTGTGATACGCTTGTCAAGCTCTTTACGGTCGCTGTTATATTGGTCGATTTCCTTACTTTTGGCAAGTGCCTCCTCAAAGTCGCGGGCCACCAAGAGGTCCACGGCCTCTTTGCCGCTCTGCATTCTGCCTGAAGCGTTGATTCTGGGACCGATTTTGAAAATAACGTCAGAGATAGTTATTTCTCTCCCGGAGAGGCCGCACGTGCGAATTATGGCTCTAAGTCCGAGATTGGGATTCGAGTTGAGTCTTCTTAGCCCGTGATAAGCCATTATACGGTTTTCGTCGATCATGGGCACGATGTCGGCGGCGATGCTGACGGCAACAAGATCGAGCATTCCTTCAAGTTCCGAACCGGGTATACCGTTACTGATGGAAAATCCTTGCATCAGCTTATAACCCACACCGCACCCCGAAAGATGAGAGAAAGGATAAGTTGATCCCTCCAGCTTGGGATTCAGGATAGCCACAGCATCGGGCAATTCTTCGTCGGGAACATGATGATCGCAAATGATGAAGTCGATTCCGAGGGATTTGGCATATTTTATTTCCTCGATTGCTTTGATTCCGCAATCGAGAATGATAATCAGTTTAACGCCCTGCGAAGCCGCATAATCGATACTGCGTTCCGATACACCGTATCCCTCGTCGTAACGGGTCGGAATATAGTATTCTACGTTAGAATAGAAATTCTGAAGATATTTGTAGACCAATGCCACCGCTGTCGTTCCGTCAACGTCATAGTCGCCGTAGACCATTATTCTTTCTTTGGCTCCTAACGCTCTGTTCAGCCTGCTAACGGCTTTATCCATGTCCGGCATCAGGAATGGATCATGGAGATCCTTCAGCGACGGGTGGAAAAATTTTTCCGCTTCTTCAACCGATGTGATACCTCGTTGGACAAGAAGATGGCTCACAGGTGGGCAAGCGGCATAACGCTTATCTAAGTCCGACTCGAATTTCTGCTCTTGTGTAGTAAGGGGCGAATAGTTCCATTTACTTGTCATTTATGTTGTTTTTTTATTATCGTACCTATAGCCCTGATTGTCAGTCGGCTTTATGACATGCTTTCCATCGTGACGACAGGGCAGAGCAGAGGAGGGATTCATAGGGATAAAGACCTGTCGATTAATAATATAGGAGAGTATCGACCCTTTGTCCCCATTTTAGTCGCAAAAATAAACATTTTTTCTCAAAAAAGCAACCGTCTTAAACTTTATTAAAAATCGTTGAAACAGGAGTAAACTGAATCAGTAGAAATAATATTTAAATTTAGAACTGAGATAATCAGGAAAAAATATAGATAATATTATTTGTTACATGGAAATTTAAAACATGGGACTGATTTTACGCTAAATTTTTTTCTTATCTTTGTGTCGAGATTTATAAAGTCTCAGATATATAAATAGAGCGTTATTGAACTCTTCCTTACAATCAAATTCTCGCAAAATTTGAATGCCTAATAGGAGGGGTGGCAACAACGCTCACGTCAGGATTATATGAGTCAAGAGACAAATATTATCCATAAGGCGTGAGCACTGTTGCTTATCCATTAGGTAGGCAATGCGAGAAGCCTGATTGTAGGATAAGCTGAATACAGTCCTCACGCCCTTGTCGTTTTAATATAATTGTTTCGATGGAGGATGAGAAACACTGAATTTTATTATGAATGATATACTTAAATCTCATTTTCTAAGTCTGTATCGAATGATGATAGTCGACGGAAAGATTGCTAATGAGGAAAAAGCTGAACTTTATCGAGTGGGAAGAGAATTTTTTAATTTTTCTGAAGAAGAAATTAATGATGTGATAGTAAATACTGATGGGTCTTTATTTATAAAGCCAAATTCTATAGATGAAAGAGTTCAGTTTTTATATCATCTTGCATTAATAGCAAATGCAGATCGTGTCATTCAACCTGAAGAAAGATATCTCTTAAAAAAATATGTTATAGCTTTTGACTTTTTGGAAGAAAATGCAGACGCTATAATTGATCTTCTTTTAGAAAAAGCAAAAGCTAATATATCTCCCAAGGAAATAATTAAATCATTATGAATATGATATCTAATCTATTTTCGACTAATAGGCCTATTACTAAATCAGCGTCGCCCACTGATGTAAGGTTAGCAGACGAAACGTTCACAGAGTGGGGCTGTAGATGGGCAGGAGCGTCAGGTGCTACTAATGCAGCTCTAGCAACTTCACTACAGTCAATCTATACACAAGAGAAACATGCTCATGGGTTAGATGAGCAAATGCAAAATAGATTGAAGAAACAAAAAGAAAATGAATTAAGCCAACTTGAAGCAGACCGACAGATTTCCCATAACAATAAAGAAGCTCTGCTCCATCAAAATGATAGACTTGCCGACTTGATAGAAGAATTAAAACAGCAAAAGAATGATATTAAAGGTGAAACTAATGAAAAACAGGTGGCGAGAATACATTTTTTTATTGGCCTGTTCATTTGTATAGCCTTAGCCATATATCTCTTTGTTTTTTATTGTTCGGCATCATTTAGTGCTTTTTTTAGGACGCAAAATACTTTTGATGAAAGTACAAATACAATATTCTATCCTTATGCAATAAGGGATGCATTTGATCAAGGTTTCCTTTCTGTGTTATTAATATTTTTGCTGCCCGTGGTGTTTCTTGGACTCGGTTTTATTATACATCAATTCTCACAACAAAATGGAGTCGTGAAATATCTTAAAATTGGAGCGCTGTATCTCATTACGTTTATTTTTGATTCAATAATAGCATATGAAATATCGGAAAAAGTATATAATTATTTAGCTCTCCAATCGCCATATGAAATGGATCCATATTCATTTAAACTTGCTTTTACTGAACCTGGATTTTGGATAATTATTTTTGCTGGATTTATAGCCTATGTAATATGGGGAATGGTATTTGATTTTACAATGGACTCATACTCAAATATGACCTCCAATGCAACAGCTTTAAAGAAAATAAACGATCAAATAGAAGATAAAAAACAGAAACTTGAAACTAATCATCAACAAATTACAGATTTAGAAAATGACATTGCAAAACAGACAGAAAAAATCTTAGCGCTACAACGATCTATTGATAACGGTGAAACGCTTGTAGATTTAAATAGAATTAAAAACTCACTTAGTCAATTTTTTAACGGATGGGTAACAATTATGCCTTTAATTGGACAAAAAGACAATTTATCTGAAGCTCAACGTATTTATGAAAATTTCTGTAAGTCACTCGGTTAAATTAAATTTAAAGATATGAAAAAAATAAGTTATATTATAACAATGATTGTTTTGACTCTGACATTATTCAGTTGTGGAGGATCATCTAAAGAACAAAAGAGTGGTAAAGACAAAACATCAACAAAAGAAATCGATAATCCTGATTATAATATCTCCATATTGATAGATCTATCAGATAGAATAACAAAACAAACAGCTGGAATGAATCAGGATAAAAAAGATTCAATAATAATAAATCAAATTGTAGATGAGTTTATTGAAGATTTTAATAGAAAAGGTAAGCTCCCTGAACGTAAAGGACAAATTAAGGTTTTCTTCTATCCTACTCCGAAAATCGAAAATATCTCTGAGATAACTAATCTTCTGGATTTGAGATTTTCTGATTTAAAGACTTCTAAAGAAAAGCGAGAAGCAAGAGACAACTTAAAAATTAATTATAATAAAGCTTTAAAACAACTTTATTCAAAAGCACTTGAAGACAAGCATTGGATAGGTAGTGATATTTGGGGTTTTTTTGATACAAGGGTAGAGGATTACTGTATTAAAGAAGGATACCGAAATATTTTGGTTATTATATCAGATGGTTATATTTATTATCAACCAACATGGAAAAAAAATGCGGGGGGAACATATCCAGGAATGACAAGTGCAACCATTTCGGCTGGACAGAAGAGTATAACCGAGATAAATAAAAAATTATCCGATTTAGAAGTCCTCTTTTTGGAAGTAGATCCCTATCCTGAAAATCAATTTGTTGATCAACAAAAATTATTATCCGAATGGTTTGATAATATGGAAATAAAAAAATACAAAATTCTTAAAACTGATGCTCCTGGTAATAATACAACTCCAATTCAGAATTTCTTTACAAACAATTAAGCCATAGAATTAAGATACAGATGGTGGAATATAAATCTTATATCCCACCATCATTTTTGTTATAGACACTATAAATTAAACTAATGCTTATAATCAATACATAAATTTGTTAATATAAATGGTAGAAATTATGGTCGGTATCGAATACGATGCTATAAACGTTCAATAGTGTTTATGCCTGAGACAGGTGGACATCCATTTGCGGGAAGGGGAAGGAAACGCCGCTCTTCGGCAGTTCGGTATAAATGGCCTCAAGTATATTGAAATAAACTACCCAATAATCGGCCGACCGCACCCATGCCCTTACCACTAAGTTGACGCTACTGTCGCCCAATTCCATAAGATTGACGCTCGGATTCGCTACCGGTCTCAACTTGAGTTCCTCTAATGCTGCTGCCTGACGCTCCTCGCGTTCCTTTAAGCGCTGACGATGTCTGAAAAAAAGCCGTCCCAGCCAACTTGTGCCTTTTTGTCCGTTGTCCGGCTTCACCTCCTCGACTTCCGGACAATCTTCTCCAACGCAGTCGTTTTCAGGCGCGGAGTCCTCTTCAGGCAGAACGATTAATGGCTCTTTCGACAGAATGTCGAGGATAGCCTGTCGCGCCACTGCGAAATCGTCGCCGTAAGAGATGCCCACATCCCATTGCACTCGTCTGAATTCTTGTTTCGACCAGTTATTGATGCTTCCGGTTGACAAACCGCCGTTGGGAATAAGTATCGATTTGTTATCGTATGTACAGATGATGGTGGAGAATATCTGGATTTCTGTCACCGTGCCGGCAAAACCTTGTGCCTCGATGTAATCACCGATTTTATAGGGCTTAAGAAGGAGTATAAGAACTCCTCCCGCGAAATTTTGCAGCGTACCGCTTAATGCCATGCCGATAGCGACACCGACCGACGCGAATATCGCTATGAAAGAACTGGTATTGATTCCGAGTATGCCGATAACGGTTACAATCAGTAGGAAGTAGAGCACAATTTTCACCAATGACAGAATGAAAGTGCTCAGTGACTTCTCTGCCCCTTTCTTCGCCAAAATCGAAGCAGTGAGATTGTAAAGGCGCTTGATTATGAATTTCCCCGCATAGAACACCAAGATGGCTATGAAAAGATGGATGGCGAATTCCACCGCATCATTCGCCACCTTATTGACAAGATCGTTGAACGACATCGATTTGAGTAGTTCCAACTTTTCCTGATGCGAAGCCGAAATTGAATCCACTGATTCAGAGTTGATGCCTAACAGTTCCGCCTGGGTTAATAACATCGCGCTTTCGAAATGATTTGTTGGAGTTACAGATTGATAGAAGGATTGAAGCTGACCACATCGCGCCACCACGACAATGAGTCGTAACCATATTCCTTAGCCCATTGCACCGTGTTGTCGGAATAGTAGAACGAGCCTAATCCGGCCGTTCCTGCCATTGGTACGAAATAACAGATGTCTGTATGACCGTAATAGATTATAAGCCGTTGCCAAGGCCTTTTCCATAAATTCTTCGCATCGTCGTCTACGTTCAGATTGTTTATGATATCTGCAAAATCCCAAGTATAGGACGGAACGGAAGAACGGTAATAAGGGAGCGGGACATAGTTGGCAGAGTTTAATGCTCCGGTTTCCATGATTGCTTTAGTTGCTGCAGCTACATCTTCGGCCGCCGACGTGTCGATAGCAGTGATCGTGCACCATGGATAGCTTGCTTGTCCCGAAAGGTAATAATCAAGCGTATTCTTGGCAATAGTTGCCGGCTGAAGTTCCTTGGCCATCATCTGTGGTATATTGGTAAGATAGGGCATACCTTCGACAGGTAATTCAGTAGGCGACCCGATAATATAATCGGCTGTATTCCGCAGTTCGTAGATGGTTTCTATCGTCGCCATGAAGCAACAGTCGAAATAGATGAATTTGAAATGGAAATCCTCCAGTGCGCTTGCGAGGGATGTGATGCTCATCTTTGTGGAAACGGGGTTGATATCGTGGCCGAACGAATATGGATTGATCAGGCCGTCGGTAGCTGCACGACTGCTCGCCGACGAGCTTCTTGAATCCGATTCGTTTATCCATCCTGTGCCATGACTCCATAAAATCAGCCCGTATTCTTCCGCGGGAGCGGCTCTCATAGCGTCTTTAATGACCTCGTTCATCCTGTCACGGTCAAGACACGACACCTGGCCATCATATTCTTTAATTTTCACAAAATCGCCCGTCTCTTCAGTGATCTCTGCAAGATAAGGCGCTTCCGTGGCCGAGTAGTCGTAGAAAAGAATTATTCTTCCCCCTTGCAACGCACCTTTGCTGACCGCAGTTTTTATGTCTTTCAGATTTTCTCTGCTTGCCGATAGCAACGAATTGTCCGCAGCCATATAGATTATCAGAGTGCGGTGAGTGGGTTCCTCGGGCTCCGGGGGCTCCGGTTCGTCGGAACAGCTCGCCATGCCGAACGTTGTCAGAAAGGCGGCTAATAAGATAAAAGTGTATTTCTTTAGTGTTTTCATATCTTTGCAAAGTTACGAAAAATAGGCGGAATCTGCAATTTTCAGCTTTTCCCAAAACCAAAATTCAACCTTGGAAGCCACATTTTAATTGGAAAATTAACAGAAACACTCTTTAAAATTAGCTGATACAAAAAAAAACTTTTATCTTTGCAATGTTCTGACAAACTCTTAAGTTTAGAATGAAAATTATAACCTTAAATTATAAAAACCAATGTTAAACAGCAAACCTTATGTTATCGGTATCGACATGGGCGGTACCAATACCGTATTCGGCGTAGTTGACGCACGCGGTGTAGTGCTCGCAAGCGACTCTATCAAAACCCGCAAACACAACGATATTAACGATTATATCGACGAACTGTATAACGAAACTATGCGTATAGTGCGTAGTATCGATGCCGAAGGAAAAATTTTCGGAATTGGAGTCGGAGCACCTAACGCCAACTATTTTACTGGTATGATTGAGGACGGAGTTAATCTGCCGTGGCCCACTCCCGTGCCTTTCGCACAACTGCTTGAGGAAAAATTCGGCATACCCGTGGCTATTACCAACGATGCCAATGCTGCAGCTATCGGCGAAATGACCTACGGCGCGGCACGCGGTCTGAAAGATTTTATAATGATAACACTCGGAACGGGTGTTGGTAGCGGCATTGTGATAAACGGTCAGCTCGTTTACGGCCATGACGGTTTTGCCGGTGAACTTGGCCACGTTATAGTGAAGAGAAACAACGGTCGCCTTTGCGGATGCGGTCGCGCAGGCTGTCTCGAAACTTATTGCTCTGCGACTGGCGTGTCACGCACTGCCCGCGAATTCCTCGAAATACGCACTGAGCCGTCGATGCTGCGCGACATTCCCGTCGACGCCATCACGTCAAAAGACGTTTACGACGCAGCGATGAATGGCGATAAGGTAGCCAAGGACATTTTTGAATATACCGGCAAGATATTAGGTGAAGCGTTGGCCGATTTCACTGCATTCTCCTCGCCGGAAGCATTCGTTCTTTTCGGTGGGCTTGCTAAGAGCGGACCCCTCTTGATGAAACCGCTCGTAGAGTCGATGGAACGCAATATGCTAAGCATCTACAAAGGCAAAGTGAAAGTGCTTCTGTCTGAACTCAAGGAAGCCGACGCTGCCGTTCTCGGAGCAAGCGCGTTAGGCTGGGAAGCGAAGCCAAGAAACGTCGCCGACCATCCGTCGAGCGTGCAAGCGGCTCCGCAGGCCTAAAAAGTAGATTTTCATGATTTGGGAGAGGAAATTATAATCAAACTCTCAAGAAATTTATCATAAAGGTTAATAGTTAATAGAGTATCCGGCGGCTGAATCGTGATGATTCGGCCGTCTTCATTATCCTTGTTTCTAACTGTGGAATTGATTAATTTTGCAGCTGAAATATAGAAAGTTCAAAAAACGGAAAACAATTTCTAAAATGGAAAATAAAAATAAAGTAAGAGTGCGTTTCGCACCGTCGCCTACCGGACCGCTTCACATCGGAGGCGTACGTACTGCCCTTTACAACTATCTTTTCGCACGGCAGAACGGAGGAGAAATGATACTCCGTATAGAAGATACCGATTCGCAACGTTTCGTGCCCGGAGCCGAAGAATACATTAATGAAGCTCTCGCATGGCTCGGGATAAAGATCGACGAAGGAGTGCGGGAAGGTGGTGATTTCGGGCCTTATAAACAGAGCGAACGGCGCGACATCTACAGAAAATATATGCGTAGGCTTCTTGACGAAGGAAAAGCATATATAGCTTTCGATACACCCGGGGAACTTGAAGCTGCACGAGCCGCAACTCCCAATTTCCAGTATGATGCTTCGACACGTATGGGGATGCGCAATTCCCTCTCTCTGCCGCCCAAAGAAGTGAAAAGACTCCTTGACGAAGGCACAAACTATGTGGTGAGATTTCTCATCGAACCCGGTCGTGATATTGAAGTAAACGACCGCATCCGTGGAAAAGTCACTGTAAATTCCATAATCCTCGACGACAAAGTTCTCTATAAGAGTGCCGACGATCTGCCGACTTATCATCTGGCAAACATTGTCGACGACCATCTGATGAAAGTTACCCATGTGATTCGAGGAGAAGAATGGCTTCCGTCTGCCCCTCTACACGTGCTGCTTTATGAAGCCTTCGGATGGAAAGCTCCCGAGTTTGTCCATCTGCCCCTTCTGCTTAAGCCCGACGGCAAAGGCAAGCTCAGCAAACGCGACGGCGACCGTCTCGGTTTCCCCGTCTTCCCACTGGAATGGACTGATCCTAAGACCGGGGCCGTATCTTCAGGCTATCGCGAAAGCGGATATCTGCCCGAGGCGGTAGTCAATTTCCTTGCTCTGCTCGGATGGAATCCAGGCGACAATGAGGAGATAATGGATATGGATACCCTGATAGCCAAATTCTCTCTCGATCATTGTTCGCGTTCCGGAGCCAGATTCGATTTCGAGAAAGGAAAATGGTTCAATCATAAATATCTACAGAACACTACCGATCAGGAACTTGCCTCTCTTTTCCGGCCAGTTCTCGAATCGAATATCGGCGATTCCTCGTCGTTCTCCGATAAATATCTTGCCGGCGTGGCAGCATTGCTCAAAGGACGCATTAATTTTGTAAAGGATCTCTGGGAGCAAGGTCGATACTTCTTCGTCGCCCCTGAAGAATATGATCCTAAGGCCGTCAGAAAGCGGTGGTCGCCGGAAATGCCGGCCGTAATGGAGGAACTTATCGCCGTGCTTGAAGGCATGGAAAGCTGGAAAAGTGCTGATGCCGAACCTGTTGTGCTTGGGTGGATAGAAGCTAAAGGCTATCATCTCGGAAACGTTATGAATGCATTCCGTCTTTCGGTTGTGGGCGAATGCAAGGGTCCGCACATGTTCGATATCACCGAACTTATTGGAAAAGAGGAGACTATCAGGCGTTTGCGTCGCGCAATTGAAAAAATTAACCCTAATTCCGACGAAGCCAAATCTTAAAAAAAGAAAATAAAGCAAAAGAATGTTGTTAAAATGTTTTCATAAGTAAATTTTAATGACTTACTTTGCACCGCGAATTGAATTTATTAATTTAAAAACGAAAACAATGTCTGAAATTGCATCTCGTGTTAAAGCTATTATCGTCGACAAACTCGGCGTAGATGAAAACGAAGTTAAAGAAACAGCTAATTTCACCCAGGATCTTGGCGCTGACAGCCTTGACACTGTAGAGCTGATCATGGAATTTGAAAAAGAATTCAACATCAACATCCCTGACGAAAAAGCTCAGAGCATACAGACTGTGGGCGATGCCATCGCTTACATTGAAGCTGAAGAGGGCAAATAATTCGCTCTTTTACGTCTGAACTGACAAGGGAGCTGCTCGAGGCTCCCTTTTAATTATTGGATTTCAGTAGGCTGTGCCATTGGGCACATCGCCTTTTTATAATTTCACTACAATCCCTAATTTGACAGAATGGAATTAAAGAGAGTAGTAGTAACCGGTCTCGGAGCACTCACTCCTATCGGAAACGACGTACAGACCACATGGGAATCGGCAATTGCAGGTAAAAGCGGAGCCGGACCGATCACACATTTCGACGCATCCAAATTTAAGACTCAGTTCGCCTGCGAAGTCAAGGATTTCAACGGAGCCGACCATATTGACAGAAAAAAACTCCGTCAGCTCGACCTTTATGCACAATATGCACTTGTAGCTACAAGACAGGCTGTCGAGGACAGTGGAATCTTGAACGCACCCAATCTCGACAAGAACCGCATCGGAGTCATTGTGGCAGCCGGCATTGGAGGTCTCCATACCTTCGAGGAAGAAGCGGGATTTTACGCCGTCCACGGTGCCGAGCAAGGACCTAAATACAATCCTTTCTTTATCCCCAAAATGATCGCCGATATCGCAAGCGGACACGTATCCATGGAATACGAATTCCACGGTCCTAACTACGGAGTCGTTTCGGCATGCGCATCGTCTAACAACGCCATTATCGATGCATTCAACCTGATACGCCTCGGCAAAGCTGACGCTTTCGTTACCGGCGGTGCAGAAGCGGCTATCTATCCAGCTGGTGTAGGAGGTTTTAACTCCATGCACGCTCTCTCCACACGTAACGACAGCCCTCAAACTGCCTCACGTCCATTCAGTGCCAGCCGCGACGGATTTGTTATTGGCGAAGGTTCTGCAATCCTTATACTCGAAGAACTCGAACACGCCAAGGCGCGCGGAGCTAAAATCTACGCCGAAATCGTAGGAGGTGGCATGTCGGCCGACGCTTATCATATCACCGCAACTCATCCCGACGGACTGGGTGCCAAACTCGCTATGCAGGCGGCTCTCGACGATGCCGGACTTAAAGCGGAAGATATCGACTACATTAACATGCACGGCACATCGACGCCCGTAGGCGACGTTTCAGAAATTAAGGCTATAATTGACCTCTTCGGAGACCATGCTTATAAGATGAATCTCAGCTCGACAAAATCGATGACTGGTCATCTCCTCGGAGCAACCGCCGCTCTCGAAGCGCTCTTCAGCATCAAGGCTGTAGAAGAGGACATCATTCCGCCGACGATCAACCACGATGAAGACGATCGCGACGAAAACATCGACTATAATCTTAATTTCACGTTCAATAAAGCGCAGAAACGCACCGTACGCACAGCGCTCTCCAACTCGTTCGGATTCGGAGGACACAACGCAACGGTTATTGTCAAGAAATACGAAGAATAAATTCTATATTTTCTGTGATTCGGAGAGGGACGGACTGACCGCCCCTCTTTTTTTTATTCATCAGCCAACCTTTTCCTCCGGCGGTTGTTTTATTATCAAAACACACGATTTTTAAAACTTTTCAATTATGAAAAACAAAAATGAGATTATTGCCGAACAGGCTACCGAATTATCTCAAACAGCTGCCCAGGTAAGTGCCGACGCTGCAAAAGTAGCCGCAAAAGCATCCTTTGATGCTGCGAAAGATAAAGTTTCCGACCTCAAAAAACAGGCTGCCGACAAAATCGATGGCCTCAAAGACCAGGCCGCTGACAAGTATAGCGATTTGAAAGACCAGGCTGCCGGAGTCTATCGGAAAACTTCCGATAAAGTTTCCGACTTTGCCGACAAGGTAAAAGATAAAACCGCCGATGTGCTCGAAGCGGGAGCTGCCAAAGCACAGCAAATGGCGTCAAATTTAAGAAATTGACATCGTAAGGCATGGTTCTGCCGTGCCCATAGCAAAATGGGAAGCAAGTTGGTTTGTGGCTTCTCATCCGAACCGAAAGGTTTTCCGAAGTGATTTATTGAGTCACAATTGTTATGTTGGTTAGGCTGGGTCTGGAATCCTGAATTCCGCTCAGCCTTTCTGCTTTTCGGAGGATATTTTTTCGTGACTGTATTCGTTGAGAAGAGGTTCCATATGAATGGCGATGTGCGTCTCATCTCCGAATTTCTTCTTCAGCTCGCGCTCTATCTCCATCGTGTGGTAGTGGGCTTCGGTAAGCGACTGGCTTCCTTCCATTCTGATATGGAATTCTATCGCAACCCTATTGCCTATTCTTCTCGTCCGGAGATTATGGATGGAGTATACAGCAGGATTTTGCATTACCGTCTTGTTTATTTCGGCCTGCACCTCCAGTGGTAAAGAACGCTCCAACAGTTCCGCCGTTGCCGGCCGAATCATTTCCACCGATACATAGATGATGAAAAAGCTCACTATCACTGCCGCCAACGGGTCCAGAACGCGCCAATGAGCGCCCAGAAGTATCGCACCTCCTATGCCGAGGAGCGTACCTAACGACGACCATGCATCGCTTCTATGATGCCACGCGTTTGCTATTACCACAGGCGAATTGTAGAATTTACCCACCTTATAAGTATACCGATACATCCCTTCCTTCAGGACTATCGACACCACAGCCGCTATCAATGCTATATAGCCTGGGCGCTCGAGCTCCTCCCCCTTGAGCCAACGGATGATCTTCCCGATACCGTCGGCTGCTATACCCAGACCGGCTAAGAGCAGCATGAAAGAGATTATCAGAGTGGCCAGAGTTTCGTATTTCCCGTGACCGTATTCATATAGTTTGTCGGCCGGTTTTGATGAGATCTTCACGAACACGATGACTATGATGTCGGTCACGAAATCCGAAAGCGAATGGACCGCGTCGGCTATCATCGCTGAGCTGCGCCCTAAGATGCCCGCTATTAATTTGAAAGCGAACAGCAACATGTTAAGTAGGCTCCCGTACCAGGTCACCCGATAAAGCGCTTTTTTTCTTCTCTCTGCCGTCTCTTCCATATAGCTTCTGCAAAACTACCCTTTAGATTTCTTTTTTCAAAAAAAAATCATAAAAACTCACTATCTTTGGAGCATGATCCGTTACCGCACTCCCGTAGGAACTCTTGTAATTGTCGCATCCGAAAGAAAACTTCTGATGTGCGATTGGATAGATTCAAAACTATTCGGGCGTCATTTTGAAGCTGTTCGCCACCTCACCCCTGATTCCTCTCTTGAAAACGAGGTGGTTCGCTTGTTGGATTGTTATTTTGCCGCAGAGTTTGAAAAATTCTCGCAAGGATGCGAGGAAATTGAGCTTGTACCTTGTGGAACGCCATTCCAGAAGGACGTCTGGCAACAGCTGCTTACCATACCCTTGGGAATCACACTAAGTTATTCCTTGTTGGCTCGTGCCGTCAATTCACATCCCCGCGCCGTTGCCTCCGCTGTTGCACGCAATCCCGTGAGCGTTTTCATCCCCTGTCATCGGGTCATTGGCGCCGACAGCTCGCTGACTGGTTATGCCGGAGGACTCGACGCGAAGCGGTTCCTCCTGCGTCACGAAACTACCGTCAATAAATCATGCTCGCCAGAAGGTAGCTCACCAACGTAGCGCATACCACGCTCACAAGCCCCGGCATCATAAACGAATGGTTTAAAAGGTATTTTCCGATTTTAGTAGTGCCCGAGCGGTCGAAATTGACTGTCGCGATGTCGCTCGGGTAGTTCGGAAGGAAGAAATAACCGTAAACGCTCGGAAAAACTCCTAATATGACCCACCCCGGGATACCCATCGAATAGGCCAGCGGTATCATCGAGACCACAACCGCACCCTGGCTGTTTATCAGAATCGACACGATAAAAAACACTATCGCTATCGCCCAGTTGTATTCAGCTATCATAGCTCCCAATCCGTCCTTGAGCATTGGCATATAATGAGCGAAATATGTGTCCGCAAGCCACGCTATTCCGTAGATGGCCACTACAGCCACCATACCGTTCTGCCATACTGCCCCCGTTACGGCTTTTTTCGGCGAAGCCTTGCAGAAAATGAAGATAAAAGCCGCAGCCATGATCATCACTATCTGGATGACTAAATTCAATGCCAGACGGTGCTGGGTGTATTCAGTCACGCCCTCCACTGCTATCCCCGCTTTTACCAACGACTCGGCACTCACAAAAGTTCCGTCGGCCAATGTGGCGCCTTTCGCACCCGTTACGGCCGTCAGCTGTTCGTAAGAGGGGAGTGCTGCCGGTACAGAGGCGAAGAAAACTATCAAAGCTATCGCCCCCACGAAAATCCACACGGCTCTTTTGGCTGTTTGCGGCACTTTCTGATCGAGCGACGTCGCGCCGGAACCGTAAATATATTCCTTCTGCTCCGGGTCTTTGAGTTTTGCCTGAAATTCCGGATCTTCCGAAAGCTCTTTTCCGCGACGGTAACTTACCATCGACGCAGCCAGAATGCCGCACAGACACGCCGGTAGCGATATCATCAGAACCTCAGGAATGGATATCTGGAAACCGTTGATGTTGCTTATCGAAACCAGAGCCACGACGGCAGCGGCTATCGGAGAGCACGTGATGCCTACTTGCGACGCTACGCTCGCTATCGCACACGGACGTTCCGGTCTTATCCCTTTTTTGAGTGAAATATCGGCGATAATCGGCATCAGGGTGTACATCACATGACCTGTCCCGACCAAAACCGTTAGGAAAAACGTACACAGAGGCGCTAAGAAAGTGATGTGCGACGGATGCTTGCGCAGCAGTTTCTCCGCCAGCTGAATCAGCCAGTTCATGCCTCCCGAGGCCTGAAGAGCGCCGGCGCATGTCACGGCTGCAACGATGATGTAGATCACATCCGTCGGAGGAGTACCCGGCTTCATACCGAACACAAACACCAAGATCGCCAAACCTATACCCGAAAATGCACCCAAGGCAAGGCTACCGTATCGCGACCCGAAATAAAGAGCCGCCAACACCACCATCAACTGTAAAATCATCACCACCATCTGCCGTTCCTTATTAGTTGAAAGACGCTGCTTGTCCGCAGGCAGGCAGCGTCCTCTAAATTATTGTTGCATCTTGAACCTGATCAGATCAACGCAGTTCCCGTCATCTCTTTCGGCTGAGGGATGCCCATTATTTTGAGGATGGTGGGAGCCACGTCTGCCAGACGGCCGTCAGCCACCTTAACATCCTTCTTGTCCGTAACATAGATACAAGGCACCGGATTCAGAGAATGAGCCGTATTCGACGAACCGTCTTCATTCACCGCATTGTCCGCGTTGCCGTGGTCGGCGATTATCAGCGCCTCGTAACCCGATTCAACAGCTGCGTCGATCGTCCTGCCCACACATTCGTCAACGGCCTTCACCGCTTTCTCTATGGCTTCGTAAACTCCTGTATGACCTACCATGTCACCGTTTGCATAGTTCACCACGATAAAGTCATATTCCTGCGACTTGATGGCCTCCACGAGCTTGTCGCAAACCTCGTATGCACTCATTTCCGGCTTCAGGTCATAAGTAGCCACCTTGGGAGATGCCACCAGGATGCGCTCCTCGCCTTTGTAAGGCTCTTCGCGGCCGCCGTTGAAGAAGAAAGTCACATGGGCATATTTCTCAGTCTCGGCAATATGAAGCTGTTTCAGATCCAGCGACGAAAGATATTCGCCCAGCGTATTGTTCACGTTCTCCTTGTCGAAAAGGATATGCACTCCCTTAAACGACGCATCGTAAGGAGTCATGCAGAAATACTGCAGATTAGGAATCGTTTTCATTCCCGCTTCGGGCATATCATGCTGCGTCAGGACTGTTGTCAGCTCCTTCGCGCGGTCGTTGCGGTAATTGAAGAAAATCACCGCGTCGCCCTCCTTGATTGTTCCGTCTACTGTCGAATTGTTGATCGGCTTGATAAATTCGTCCGTCACCTCCTCGTCATAGCTTTCCTGCACCGCTTTCACCATGTCTGTGGCCTGTTTGCCTTCGCCGCTGATCAGCAGGTCGTAAGCTATCTTCACGCGTTCCCAACGTTTGTCGCGGTCCATCGCATAATAACGGCCTATGATCGAAGCTATAGTTCCGGCTGAATTCTTGCAATGTTCTTCGAGCTGCTCGATGAAGCCCTTGCCGCTTCGTGGATCCGTGTCGCGACCGTCCATGAAACAATGGATATAAACCTTCTCCAGACCGTAAGTCTTGGCTATATCGCACAGAGCGAACAGATGGTCAAGCGACGAATGCACCCCTCCGTCAGAAGTCAGACCCATAAAATGGATCGCTTTACCCGTCGACTTGGCATATCCGAAAGCATTCTTTATCTCCTCGTTCTCGAGAATGCTCCCGTCCTTACATGCCTTATTGATTTTAACCAGATCCTGATAAACCACGCGACCGGCACCTATATTCAGATGACCAACCTCCGAGTTCCCCATCTGGCCGTCAGGCAAACCAACGTTTTCACCACTTGCCTGAAGCTGTGAATGAGGATATTTTTTCAACAATTCGTCCCAACGGGGGGTGGGTGTGGAAGAAATTACGTCGCGTTTTGTACCGTCGCCGATTCCCCACCCGTCTAAGATCATCAATAATGCTTTCTGTTTCATATCGTTATCTTCTTTGTTTGATTTTTTTCTTTCTAACCCACAAAATTAACAAATTATTTTTAAACTCCAATCGCTCCACCCCACACCTACCCCCACTAACTTCCCCCCATCCGTCTTCCATCTCTTATCTCCCCTCTCCCCGTGAGGAGCACACCGCGCATCGCGCTGTGACCGTCCCGGAACGGGACGAAATGTAAGTAACCCCGTACGCTACCGCGTGCGGGGCACCACCACCATCAAAACCAAAAGTGCCGAAGGTACTTCACTACACCCCGCAGCCAAAGATGGCGGAGCCATCGTTACTTTGATTAACCGCCGGCAGCATGCGCCGGCGGAGATGCCCTCTCAAGCCATCCGCACGGCGGAGCCGTGCCACATCCCACCATCATGAATCCCCACTTGTAGGGACGCTACATGTAGCGTCCGACTACCAACACTGATACTCAATCAATTAACCACACATCCTTTCGGACGCAACATGTTGCGTCCCTACAAACTACCTGCAAAAAGCCCACTTCTCCCCCCTTCGCCACATGCACGGAATCCGCAGGATTCATTAATAATAACCGGGTATTGGCGACGTTGTCGCCTATGCCCGGCTACCGCCAAACAAACAATGTATCCGCAGGATTCATTAATTTGCACCGCGACCGTCCCGGAACGGGACGATATGTAAGTAACCCCGTACGCTACCGCGTGCGGGGCAACCCAACGCCCCACGCAAAAAAGTGCCGTAGGTACTTCACTGCACCCCCGCCATGATTTTTTATCTTCCATCTCCCCCCTTTGCTTATCAAAATTAATTACCCCCCGTCAATTCATCTATATACTGCTCTATTTGTATTGACAAATCGTTTAAATCCTTTTTATACACCGAGTAGATCTCATCAGCCGACACTTGGTAATAACCATGAGTAAGAATATGCCTCATTTTAATAATCGGTCGCCAGGGAGTCAAAGGATGGTTATCCTTGAATTGATCGGTTAATTTATAAGCTGCTTCTCCTATAATCTCTATATTTTTCACAACCGCAAAAAACAACATCGCATCTGTAGTCAGATCTTCTTCTGTTCTTCCGGCCATAAAATTCATGACATTCCTTATGGATGCTTGTATATGGTGAAGTCTTGTCAAATCCCTATCCGACTCTCTCATATATTAATATTTTATCTTTTTCTATTTTTGAAGCTATTTCGGGATAAATTGTCCCTGTCCTTACTATATCTACCTGCCTGCTGACTAAATCTTCTAATTCCACCATCATCTCGGCATGTTTTAGCAAACTGAAATTTTTCCCTTCAGGTATGCTAATCAGAATATCGATATCACTTTCCGTCGTTTCCTCACCCCTGGCGTATGATCCGAATAGCCATGCCTTTTCAACCAACGTAGTTGAAAAATAGTCCCTCAACTTATTTATATCAATTTCTGACATAATCCGACGTTTTAATAACTGCAAATATAAATAAATTCACCCAAACCGCAAAAAGCCCATCTCTCCCACCCTCGCCACATGCGCCGAATCCGCAGGATTCATTAATAATAACCGGGTATTGGCGACAACGTCGCCTATGCCCGG
>JAFLSD010000055.1 GCA_022511125.1 Paramuribaculum sp. | reverse complement strand
CCGGTTGGACAATGGATGGACCAATATTGGTAGAAGTGCCCCCCATCAACCGAAATCTCAGTTATTGGTGGATAGGTCTCGGCATTCAATATAATCTATCATCGCTCTACAAAAACAATAAGGCGATGCAGAAGCGTAGAGCAGAATCCCTAATGGCTCGTGAGCAATACGATGCGACACTTGAGAATGTCAATATGGCTGTCCGAGCCGACTATATCAAGTACCTTGAAGCATACGAAGAATTGAAGACACAGGAAAAGAGCGTCGAGCTCGCACAAAAGAACTACCGCATCACTTCTACTCGATATTCGGCAGACATGGCTTTGATAACCGATATGCTCGATGCGGCCAATTCGCTGCTTGACGCAGAACAACAGCTCGTCAACAGTAAAATCAACATCATTTATTCCTATTACAAACTTCTTTTCTCAACCGGAACAATATGAAAGCAAAAAAAGTAATAAAAATAATAAAGAATATAGTTTCTACGCTTTTCGGAT
>JAFLSD010000054.1:240-502 GCA_022511125.1 Paramuribaculum sp. | reverse complement strand
AGGTTCGTCCGCCCAAGGTAAGCCGGGAGCTAAGGCGAGGCCGAAAGGCGTAGTCGATGCACATACGGTTGAAATTCCGTAGCCGCCAAAGCTGTTAAGCACACTGACACATGGAGATAGCCGGACCCGGGCGTTGGTTGACCCGGGCGAAAGGGACCGAACATCAGTAGGGAAGTCGGCGATGCTCTGTGGCGAGAAAAGCTGTGTGTATTGATTAGGCGCCCGTACCGCAAACCGACACAGGTAGATGAGGAGAGAATCC
>JAFLSD010000053.1:260-503 GCA_022511125.1 Paramuribaculum sp. | reverse complement strand
GCTGTCTACTTCGCCATGGTGCTTTATGTGCTGGCGCGTATCATGTTCATAGTCAAAGGTTTTAGAATTTTTTACACAAATTCGGCATCGATTGTCTATTTTATTTTGTACCTTTGCAGTCTCGAAATTGTTCCTGTAACAATATTTTTCTATTTAGCTTATCTTCTTTGCTCATTCTGAGGCGGCAGCCTTTTCCTAAAAACTTACAACTAAGTGGCTATTAAGAAAATACTGGTTTCACAA
>JAFLSD010000053.1:0-243 GCA_022511125.1 Paramuribaculum sp. | reverse complement strand
GGGCCTTTCTTCGCGCGATTTCCGCAAACAGCGCATCAATATCAGTGATTTTACAGCCGTAATCTTCACGGCAAGGACTGCTGTGGATCATTTCTTCCGTCTGTGCGAGGAAATGCGCATCACCATGCCTGACACCATGAAATACTTCTGCACCACCGAAGCCGTCGCTTTGTATTTGCAGAAATACATCGTTTACCGCAAACGCAAAATTTTTGTGGGAAAAGGCAAACTGGCCGACCTTAT
>JAFLSD010000052.1 GCA_022511125.1 Paramuribaculum sp. | reverse complement strand
AATTAAAAAAGTAGATTGCGAAGTTTGATGGTTGAACGTGGCCTCGGCGGGATTCGTCCCGTCGAGGTTTTTGCTTGTATCCCGCCTAGAATAGTTAAATAATCTTAAAAGCCAATCGAATTATGCATGGTTTTTAGGCTAAGTGCGTGACATGATGGTGGTTGAGTAAGGAAGTTGCCGTTATGGCTCTGGGTGAACTTTATTTCAAAAATATTTGCATAAGCAAAGAAAAATGTGTAATTTTGTAAAATAATTTCGATAGGTGTCGCCCGAATGATAGCATGAGGTGCGCATTCTTGGCGGAATTTATTGTAACACAGTGAGTTAATAAACACAGGAAAAATAAAACAAAAGACTAAATAAACGCTATGAAAAAGAATTTCAAAATGGCTGCCTTTGTGCTGGGCGCAATGTCAGCTGGAATTTTGGGGAGCTGTACTGCAGAAAGCGGCTATTTGAATGAGCCCGCTGCCCCTAATGACCACTTTGTGAATCTTGTGAAGAGCAC
>JAFLSD010000051.1 GCA_022511125.1 Paramuribaculum sp. | reverse complement strand
GAGTCCGTGCGCCAGCAGGTGGAGCGGTGAGCGGTAAATGAAACTGTGGGCAACAAAAAGATAATCCGGAACGATATGTCCCGGATTATTCATTTCACTGCTATTTCAATAAGATGATTATTCTCCCTTGATTTCAGCTTTCAGAGCATGCTTGAAGTCTTCAAGATGAGGCATGAAAGCTTTGAACATTTCGTTTTCAGGATATTTCTTCAAAACATGGTGAAGAAGACGTACGCCTGTTACGAGTTCTTTTGCATGCTTTTCAGTTATGTTACCGAGCGCTACAGTTTTCTCTATAAGAGCTACCAGGTCGTGGTGGCCGCCGAAATTAAAATTGTAGGCTTCTTTTACTTTACCGTCAACTACTTCAGTTACATTGAAATGATAGGAGCGTTTTTGCTTGTTGCATCCGCAATTTTCCATAATATTAAATATTTAAAGTTAGTAATTAGTGTTTTTTCATATTTAGAACAAGAAGAAGGGTCAATTGGTTTGTTACGGAATAAAAA
>JAFLSD010000050.1 GCA_022511125.1 Paramuribaculum sp. | reverse complement strand
GTCAATAACTGCTGGAAAGTGTAAGCTGTAGTGCGGTCGGTTTCCTTGTAAACCATACCACCAGTAGAAGAATAACCTCCGTAGTATGGATTGGTTATGCTAGTATAACGCAATTCGTCATAACTTACGGCATTGTTGCTTGTAAATTTGAAATCCTTCAAGAAACGGACTTCGAAATAGCCCTGAGCGTTGAAAGCGTTGCCGTTATAGCGGCTTGTATCCAGTATTGTCGAGCCGAGTGCATTACCTTGAGGCAGATACGGACGGCTAAGACCAGCGTTCATTCCGTCACCGTAGTCCCACATGGTGATACCCTCTGCATTAGTCATGATATTGCCCTTACCGTCACGTACATATACCGGATAAATCGGAGCGATACGGGTTGCGTAAGCAAAAATCTTGCCTGTCGAACCTGTCGAGCCTTCACTGTCGATTTGTTTGGCGCTATAGTGAGTATAACATAAATCGCCACCTACCTTGAGCCACGATTTTGCCTGAGTGTCTGCCGACAGA
>JAFLSD010000005.1 GCA_022511125.1 Paramuribaculum sp. | reverse complement strand
CCATTCCGAACAGAGAAGTTAAACCTCACCACGCCGATGATACTGCGAAAGCGGGAAAGTAGGTAACCGCCCCTTTTCATTGAGAGAGTGTTTCAACAGAAACGCTCTCTTTTTTTGTATTCGATAGTTCCAATAAGTAAGGCTGTTAAATATTCATGAGAAGTTAACCTCACCGCGCCGATGGCCGTGAATACCTTGGGCGAAAGCGGGGGAGTAGGTAACCGCCCCCTTTCTGGATATAGAAAGGGTGTCCCAAACTTTAGGGCTCATTTAAAGCCCTTCGTATTGAGACACCCTTATACTTTATGTTATTATCAGAGCATTGAAAGGGTACCCTGCTCGGCTTGATCGATCATCTTTTTGTTGGCGGTGATATAAATTTCTACTCTTCGGTTTTGAGCACGACCTTCAGGAGTATCATTGCTGGCTACATAATCTGCCATTGGAATGCCTTCGGCTGTAATGCGGGAGGCTGAAACTCCACTGTTAGTTAAAAATGTTTTTACTGCATCGGCTCTGCCAGCAGCTACCTTTTCGTTAGCGGCCATACTGCCTGTGTTGTCAGTAAAACCATAAATCTGGACATCAGTGTCGGGATTATTGATAAGTGAAGTTGCAAACGATGTCAGATCGTTTTTAGCAGCTTGATTCAAAGTTGTACCATTTGTTGGGAAAAGGATACCCGAACTGAATGTAACTTTAATAGCTTGAAGTCCATTCTGGTCGGTTACTGTTTCAACTTGAGCTTTTTCTGCAAGTTCTTTTTCAAGTTCAGCTTTCTGTTTGTCCATTTTCTTTCCTATCAAAGCTCCTGCTCCTGCTCCGACAGCAGTTCCGATTGCGGCTCCTATTCCGGCACCTTTTCCGCCTCCGAAGATTGCTCCTAATCCGGCTCCAACAGCAGCTCCTCCACCGCCTCCGATGAGAGCACCTTTTCCGGTATTATTCATATTACATCCTGTTGAAAACAGTAAAGAAGCCGATAACAGGCAACATGCAAAAAAATTCGTTTTTCTCATAATCTATTGTTTTTTATTGGTAGATACTTGTCCGACAAATTTACAAAAAAACTATTAAAATTAAATTATAGAAGGAGAATCGTTTTATGCAATAAATATAAAATAAAATGATTAAATTTGCATACATTTTCATTTATAAATCTAAAACATGTTGCCCTCGTTAAAGAAAAACACATATCTTTATCCTCATGTTGCAGCATTAATCGCTGTTACAGCTTGGGGCGCATCGTTCATAGCTACGAAAGTTCTGCTTAATAACGGTCTATCGCCGGTAGAGATTTATATATATAGGTTTTTGCTTGCATATTTATTCACTTTTTTGGTGTGTCCAAAGCCATTTTTATCAAGAAATATGCGAGATGAACTTCTTTTTGTGTTATGCGGAATATGTGGCGGTTCAGTCTACTTCATTGCCGAAAATATGGCCGTGACATATACGTTGGTTACTAATGTGTCGTTGCTAGTAACCACATCGCCACTTATCACTATTATGTTGATATCCCTGATATATAGGTCAGAAAAGATATCCAAGCCTTTCATTCTAGGTTCGCTTATAGCTTTATTGGGGGTGGGGCTCGTGATATTTAACAGCAGTCTTCAGCTTCAAGTGAATCCTATAGGAGATTTATTAGCTCTGTTGGCATCCGTTTGTTGGGCTGTTTATTCAATAATTCTAAGGCCTTTAAGCTCCACTTACAGTAGCTGGTTTATAACAAGGAAAACTTTTTTCTATGGATTGATAACTGCACTTCCGTTCTATTTCATGGAAGAAAATCCGGTAGATATTTCCGTATTGATTCAAAAGGACGTGATAATGAACCTTGTCTTTCTCGGTATGTTTGCGTCCATGCTTGCCTATTTACTGTGGGGAGAAAGTGTTAAATGTCTTGGCGCGCTCAAAACTGGGAATTATTTATATTTTTGTCCTATAGTAACATTAATATTATCAGCGGTCATTTTAAAAGAAGGTATATCCTTTATCGGCATAACCGGTTGTGTAATGATAATTGGAGGAGTAATTCTTGGGGATCGTTTAGGGTCTTCTCATTCTAAAACCCGACAAGAAGCGAGACGTTGATTCTTATCCTATAATAAAATCAATTTCCTCAATCAAATTATCAATTAGTCTTTCGTTTTCTTTGTCCAAAGCTTTAGCTCTTAGGGCTAAAGAGCGGCTTTCCTCCGGAAGTGTCATATAAATATTCCATAAAAGTCTTATTCCGGCATATCTTAAGAGTGAATTCTCTGTACTCACACACATTTCTGTCACTAAAAGTGGATTAGAGGTTTTCTTGATGAGTTTGTGGCACGCTATATCAATCGCTTCTTTTGATCTGAGACCTTCCAACCAATTAAAAGCTTCTTCGGCTTGTTGAATTTTATCCACTGGCATTATCAACGACGAAAGTAACTGGCTTTCGCGAGTATTAACATCATCATGCAATTGCTTAGCTGTTGCCAAATCCTCACCAATGTTTTGAGCAATCTGATTAAGTTGAGGAAGATTAAGTCCGAAAATTAATCGGTATGGCGACCCTCCTTTCTTGAGAGAGTCTGCAATAACTCCATTTCTGAAAGAAAAAAAGTTACGTTTAATTTGTTGGATAGTATTGAAATCGGACATATAATTTAATTTTTGAGCAAAAATAATCAAGATTCCTCAAAGACAAAAGCATAAACCAGGTAATAAATTACATTTATTAAAGTTTGTCGCTTGCTCATAAGCGATAAACAAATTAACTTTGCAAGATAAACTATCGAGAATACTAAAAGATATGTATATAATCAGAAGAGCTTTCTTTGCTTCAATATTTCTTATAAACTGCTTGGTCGCTTTTTCTCAAAAAGAAAATTTACCTGTGAAAGAAGTGAATGGTACGGCGAAGTACTATTATGAAGTTTCGAAAGGGGAAACGATTTATTCAATTGCAAAGAAATTAGGCATTTCTCAGGAGGAGATAGAACGTGAGAATCCTTCAGTTGTACAAAAAGGCCTTAAAGCCGGTCAAACATTATATTTTAACGTTAAAACAACTGGTGGCGATCGTCGCTTCCATATCGTTCAGGCCAAGGAAACTGTGTATGGGATAGCAAAAAAATACGGTATTACACAGAATGAACTGGCGGAATGGAATCCAGAAGTTAAAGATGGTATCCGTCCGGGACAGAAATTATACGTATCAGCTGCGGATAATGTTGAAGGAAACCGTGCAGGTCGTGTAACTAACCCATCCGATCAGCCCTCCAATGATGAATATGTAATAAAAGAAGGTGAGAGTTTATATAGGATAGCGATAGAACATAATACAACTGTAGACAAGATATTAGCTCTGAATCCCGATCTTGATCGTGAAAGATATCAGGCTGGAACGGTCATAAAGTTGTCCGAAAGTGAGAGAAAAACATTTACATCTCATTCTGATGAAAATACACAACCAAATTCCCAAAGGTCTCATTTGGTAAAAAGTGATGAAACGTTCTTTTCTATTGCCCGTCAATATGGGATTACGGTCAACGAACTGGAGATTGCAAATCCGGAGGTTGGTTTGCTTAGAGAGGGTATGGTCTTGACAATTCCTCTAAATGAGTTGGAGTCTGTAGCAGAAGAATCAAGGGAAATTGCAAGTCAGTCACCGACACCTGATGATTTCTTTAATCCTGTAGATTCTGTCGTTTCAAACATTAATCAGAAGGAAGAGCCTATCAAAATAGCTTTGATTCTGCCTTTAAAAATATCGGATAAAACACTTACAAAACAAGCACAGCTTTACCGTGAGTTTTATAAAGGTTTTCTTGTAGGTATTGACAGCATAGGTAGTAGATATCCATTGGATATAAAAGTGTTTGACTCAAAGGGATCTCTGACTGGGCTTCAAGCAGTTTTAAAAGATGAGGACTTGAAAGATGCCCGTGTTATTTTAGCTCCCGATGATGCAAAATCGTTGGAAATGCTTGCCGATTTTGGGTCGAAATACAATATAGATATTTTGAATCTATTCGTAGTAAATGATCAATCATATAAAACAAACCCCTTTATTTTCCAAGGAAATATTCCTCATGAAATTATGTATGATAAGGCCGTAGAAGGTATTTTCTTAAACAATCCCTCTTCAATTCCCGTCATACTCTCTCGAAAAGGAGGATCAAATGATAAAGAAGAATTCATAAAACTTTTGAAATCCAAACTTGCATCCAAAAATATCGAATATAAGGAAATTGAATTCGAGACCTCTCTCACAAAACAACATTTAGCCGATTTTTATAACAGCAAGAATTATATTTTCATTCCGGTAAGCAGTAAACAGGCAGAATTGAATAAAATACTCCCGGCGCTTACTGCTATGAAATCATCAGCAGATTTTAAAGGCAATATTACTCTTGCTGGATATCCCGAATGGGTTACTTTCAAAGGAGAAGTGCTAAAAAAAATGCATAGTCTTAATACTGTTATTTACTCCAGATTCTTTACCGGAAATGGCGACTATCTTCAAAAGAGAGTAGCCGACTCATATAAAAAATGGTATGGACATGAAATGGGTAATTATCTTCCCCAGCAAGGCCTGATAGGTTTCGATGCAGCCGCTTTTTTAATCGATTGGTTGAATGCTGAAGTCCGACTTGGCGAAAAGATTGATGATTCAAAAGCATATTATGGTGTCCAGAACGGATTTAATTTCAAGAAAGTTGCCGATTCAGAAGGAAAAGTTAACACATGTCTTTTTTTGATAAACTATCGACCGAACGGCACCGTAGATAAGACTGTATTATGAAATTGGATGTATCATTTTTTAGGATCGTTTCGACTGTCTTTTTACTGACAGCTGTTCTATCCGTGTCTGCCCAAAGAGTCTACGAACCTAAATTTTACGTCGGAGTTAAAGGTGGAGCCTCACTTTCCATGATGTCCTTTTCCCCATCGGTAAAACAATCATTCGGCCCTGGAGTTTTAGGAGGAGTCACCGTGCGTTACACCGAAGAAAAAATTTTCGGTCTGATGGCAGAACTCTACTTCGTTCAAAGAGGGTGGAAAGAAAATTTCAACGAGGAAGGTCAGCCACCTCTCGGTCTCAATTATCAGCGAACGCTTACTTACGTTACTCTTCCCGTAATGACTCACATTTATTTCGGTAACGATAGGATTCATGGATTTGTAAATATAGGACCCTCGGTGAGTTATATGATATCCGAGAGCACTTCGTCCAACTTTGACTATCATAATCCCGGTGATGTCCCTGAATTCCCAGGTACTTACCGGCCCGTTGAACAACTTGTTATGCCGGTTAAAAACAAATTCGACTACGGGCTGAGTGCCGGACTCGGAGCCGAGCTCTTTTTCGGCAAAAATTCCATAATGATAGAGGGTAGATATTATTTCGGATTGGGTGGCATTTATCCGGGGTCAAAAAAAGATATTTTCTCCGCTTCAAGGCCTATGTCCATTGAGATATCCGCTGCCTATATGTTTAGAATAAAATAAAATAGAATCATAATTATTAAATCGAAAATTTAAGATGAAACGTTTTTTCTCTGTATTTCTTGGCTCTATGGCTGCAATATGGGTTTCTATCATATTGGGAGGCGTTCTGCTGCTATTGACTTTTATGGCTATCGGAATGTCGAATTTCACATCTTCCAAGACCGCGGAAATACGTAAGCACAGTGTTTTGAAAATAGAACTGTCAGGAGAAATTGTCGAACGTCAGATGCCGTTGGATCTTTTTGAAAAATTAAGTGATAATTCTCAGGTGACAACAGCATTGGATGAGTTGTTGGCAGTCATCGATAATGCGGCAAATGAAAAGAACATCGAAGGGATTGTGCTTGATTGTAAGGATGTGAGTGTAGGTCTTGCACAATCTCAAGCCATCCGACAGGCCTTACTCAAATTCAAAGAGAGTGGGAAATGGATTTACTCTTATGGTGATAATTATTCCCAAATTGATTACTATATCGCTTCTGTGGCCGACAGTATTTTCATTAATCCCATAGGAATGGTCGACATTCATGGTTTGATGGCTACCAACATATACTTTAAAGATCTGCTTGATAAATTAGGAATAGATGTTCAGGTCGTGAAAGTAGGTACATTTAAAAGTGCTGTTGAGCCTTTCATACTGAATGAAAGTAGCGAAGCGAACCGTAAACAGCAGGAACACTACCTTAACAGCTTCTGGAGCGTCATAAAGCAAGAAATTGCTAAAAAACGTGGAGTCTCTGAAACTGAAATTGATAGTTGGGCCAACGGATATATTTTCTCGGATTCTGTCGGTTCTTATATTGACAACCATATTGTCGACAATATGCTTTACCGCAGACAGTTCAATGAACTTGTTGTTAGGTCGAGCGGTCTCAAAGCCGACGATTTACCTCGCTATGTCTCGGTGCAGAATTATATCAATGCTAAAAATCCGTTAGACTCTAAAAAAAGAGGAATGGAAATTGCAGTCCTTTATGCTGTTGGCGATATAACTGAATCGGATGATGGCGGTATAGCCTCTGACCGGTTGGTGCCTCAAATTTTGGAACTTGCCGAAAAGGATGAAATCGACGGACTGATTCTTCGCATAAATTCTGGAGGAGGAAGTGCGTTTGCATCCGAACAGATTTGGGAAGCTTTGGAACAATTCAAGCAAAAAACGAAAAAACCGTTCTATGTTTCTATGAGTGATGTGGCTGCATCCGGTGGATATTATATCGCATGTGGAGCTGACAAAATTTATGCAGATCCGTTAACGATTACCGGCTCGATAGGCATATTCGGCCTGATTCCCGATGTTCACAAGCTGTTAAATGATAAATTGGGCGTGCATACATCGGTGGTTTCAACCAATCAAGGACATTTCCCTTCTTTCTTTAATGCTATGTCACCGGGACAGCGTGAAGCTATGCAGGATTATGTCAACAGAGGTTATGAGCTTTTCGTAAAGCGTGTGGCCGAAGGAAGGAAAATGTCGGTCGATTCTGTAAAAAGCATCGCCGAAGGTAGAGTGTGGGATGGAATAACTGCGTCGCGCATCGGACTTGTTGATAAATTGGGAAGTCTCGAACTTGCCATTTCCGATATGGCCAAAGAGATAGGAGCTGCTGATAAATATTATATCGAGTCATATCCTAAAATTAAACCTCAATGGTGGGAGCCGTTCTTCTCTATGGACTATGACATGGAAGGTAAGTATATCAGGAGTAAATTGGGCAGATTCGCGCCCTTCTACGATGCGGCGACCAAGCTCTCCGATTTGGATCCCCTCCAATGTCGGATGGATTATGTTATAATCCGCTAAATTTGACAGCGACAGCGCATGGCGAGAAAGAGAAGCATATTGTCAGTTATTTTGCTTTATCCGGCCTCGGTGATTTATGGTTGGATTATTGCCGTGCGTAATTTTCTCTTCAATAAAGGCTTCTTGAAGCAGCATGAATTTAAAGTGCCGATAGTTGTCGTGGGAAACCTTACTGTAGGAGGAGCCGGAAAGACGCCTCATACCGAATATATTATTGACAGATTGAGAGGGGAGTACAGGATTGGGATGTTGAGCAGAGGCTATAAACGTCGTACTAAAGGTTTCGTCCTCGCAGGTTCTAACTCCAGACCGGAGGATATAGGCGACGAACCGTACCAGATGTATAGGAAGTTCAGACAGCACGACATAATGGTGGCCGTATGCGAAGACAGAGTAAAAGGTATAGAAGAGATGCTCAAGATCGATCCGACCCTTTCGTTGATCATACTCGATGATGCATTCCAGCATAGATATGTGAAGCCTACGGTGTCTGTTGTGCTGACCGAACATAACCGTCCTGCTTATAATGATGCTCTTCTTCCTTTCGGTCGACTTCGCGAACCTTTCAGCTCATTGTCGAGAGCCGATGTCGTGGTCGTTACGAAATGCCCCGACGAAATGCAGCCCATGCAGTATCGAACATTTAAATTGAACCTTGACCTTTACCCCTATCAGAAACTTGCTTTTACCAGATATAGATATTTGCCTCCTGTGCCATTGTTCCCCGAAAACTATTCCGGCCATGGGCTTGAAAATCTTTCTTATCTTCATCAGGGACAGACACTCTTGGCCATAACCGGTGTAGCCAATCCCCGTCCCTTTATAAAATATCTCCGCCGATTCAAGGCCAAAGTGAAAATATTGCGGTTCAGCGACCACCATAATTTTTCGCAGTCGGATATGAAAGAAATCCTCGATAAATTCAATAGCATAAGAAGTAAGGATAAATTCTTGATAACCACTGAAAAAGATGCTGTTCGGCTGTCGAACAATCCCTACTTTCCCCCTTCGTTGAGAAGCCGTTCATATTTCATCCCTATAACTGTTGAAGAAATGTCGGATGACGGGCAGACACTTGCCGAATCCATCAAATTGATGATAAGAAACTATAATGTCATAAAACGTAACAGATAGTTGTCATGATAGAAAAGATAAAAGAAACGGCCGATTACATCAGAAGTCGAAATATCGAAATTCCGGATGTGGCTGTTATTCTCGGCACGGGTTTGGGGGCCCTCGTCGACTTTATTTCCGATAAAATAGCTATTCCTTATACTGAACTGCCCAATTTCCCGGTCTCTACTGTCGAAGGTCATAGCGGAAACTTGATTTTCGGAAAACTTGGCAATCGTCCCGTTCTTGCCATGCAAGGGCGCTTTCACTACTACGAAGGGTATAGTATGAAAGAAGTAACCTTCCCGGTAAGAGTAATGCGTGAGTTAGGCATCAAGACGCTCATTGTAAGCAATGCCGCCGGAGGAATGAACAAGGAATTTAGAGTGGGCGATATTATGATCATCACCGACCATATCAACATGTTCCCTGAAAATCCTCTTAGAGGCAAGAACCTTGACGAGCATGGCACTCGTTTCCCGGCGATGACCCGCGCATACGATCCTGCGATGATCTCACGGGCTGATGCAATCGCTGAACGCAATTCTATCAGAGTAATGCATGGCGTTTATGTAGGCGTGAGCGGACCCACTTTCGAAACACCTGCCGAATATGAGTTTTACAGGATTATAGGAGGCGATGCGGTCGGGATGTCAACGGTGCCCGAAGTAATTGTCGCAAATCATGCCGGGATGAGAGTGTTTGGAGTTTCGGTTATCACCGATCTCGGAGGAAAGGACATTGAGGAAATTCCCACTCATGAGGAAGTGCAGAAAGCCGCGGCAGCTGCCCAACCATCCATGATGAAGATCATACGTGAGTTAATTAATGAAATAGATTGACAAATGAGTAATCAGACAGAAATAGCATCTTTAGGCGAATTTGGATTGATCGACAGAATTACATCAGGTTTAACCGCTCGTCAGCCGTCAACACTTAAATCCGTAGGCGATGATGCCGCAGTGCTTTCTTATCCCGATACAGATGTGCTCGTATCTTCCGATATGCTGGTCGAGGGAGTCCATTTCGATCTCACTTATGTCCCGCTCAAACATTTAGGATATAAAGCGGCTATAGTTAATTTCTCCGATATTTATGCTATGGGTGGAACTCCACGGCAGATCACCGTCTCGCTCGGAATATCAAGCCGGTTCACGGTAGAGCATATTGAGGAGCTCTATTCAGGTGTTAGGTTGGCGTGCGATATTTACGGTGTTGACCTTGTGGGAGGCGATACTACGGCCTCCAGATCGGGACTCGTCGTTAGCGTCACGTGTATTGGCGACGTCGCTCGAGGCAGTGCTGTTGGTCGAGATGGAGCTAAAGATACGGATCTGATCTGTGTGAGCGGTGATTTGGGAGCAGCCTATATGGGTCTCCAGCTACTCGAAAGGGAAAAGGTGGCTTCGGCAGGTGCTAAAGATTTCCAACCTGACTTCGGCGGAAAGGAATATTTGATCGAACGACAGCTCAAGCCGGAGGCCCGCCGCGATATAATTCTGAAACTCTTGGAAAAAGAAATTAAACCGACGGCGATGATCGATATAAGCGACGGACTCTCTTCAGAAATGCTTCATATATGTCACGCCTCTCATGCTGGTTGCCGCATATATGAAGATAGAATTCCTATCGACTACCAGACTGCTGTTATGGCTGAAGAGTTAGGTATGAACCTTGTTACGGCAGCCTTAAATGGAGGTGAGGACTATGAACTGCTGTTCACCGTGCCCCTCCACGATCACGAGATAATAAAAGAAGTTGAAGGTGTCAAAGTGATCGGACACATCGTTAAAGAAGATTTAGGGTGCGCTTTGGTGACCAGAGACGGGGCTGAGCTCCCTCTTAAAGCTCAGGGCTTCAACCATCTTTCCTGATACTCCGTAACGTTAGAACCTAAAAACTTTTAAAAGTAAAGCCGCTCGTCTTTCGACGGGCGGCTTTCTTTACTGTCTGCTGTTATTTGTCATTTATATCTTGCCCAACGAATCAGATCCTTTATGTTCGGTTTCTTGCCATACATAAAGATACCTACACGGTAGATTTTGGCCGCAACCCATATCATGCCGAAGAAACTCAGATAGAGAATAGCCAGCGAGACCCATATTTCCCATGATGGGATTGCCGAAGGAATCCTCGCCATCATAACCATTGGAGCCGTAAAAGGAATGAACGACAAAATAAACGCTACCGACGAATTTGGATCGTTGGCCGCTGCCATGCCGAAGATAATGCCTATGATTATCGGAAATATCACAAACGACTGAAGTTGTCCCGCATCCTGAATGTTGTCGACTGCCGAACCTATAGCCGCGTAAATAGCTGCGTATAGCATAAAACCACCGATTAGGAAGAGGATGAGCATGCCGAAAAGACTTATTATATAGCTCACATCCGACATCAGCGACATAGCCTTTAGCATATCCACGTCCACGGAAGCAGTAGCCGGATCGAGTTGGCCGGCATTCAATGACGCCATTTCGCCCGAAACTGCCTCCGGAATCAGCAGCGGCAGAACGAACGCCGACATCACGGCTATCAGAATACCCCAGATTACTATTTGGGTTAAAGCCACAAGCCCTATACCGCAGATTTTGCCCGTCATCAGGTGGGTGGGTTTTACAGATGAAACGACTATTTCGAGTACGCGGTTATTCTTCTCTTCGATTATGCTTGTCATTACCATTTGGCCGTAAAGCAATAGGCACATATACAGCAAGAACGTTAACAGCATACCCAGAGCATAACTCAAGACAGTCGACGACCCCGCCGAATCTTCACGGTCTGTTCGGAAGCTTTGGATGGTCACGTCGCTGTGCACTTCCTCAAGTATCTTATCCAAATTCTGGATATCATATTTCGTCAGTCTTTCATTTTCGATTATATTGTTGAGTTGCGATCTTATAAGCGACTCCACTTTCATCGAAGATGCCTCGTCCGAAAAGAGCGTAACGTTGCTCCCTCCCGTCATTAGATTTGCTGGCAGAAAAAGAACCGTATTCAATTCTTCCGACTTCAGGGCGCTGTCAAGTGGCATGTTTATTTCCACGAATTTCGTTTCTTCGTCGTTCTTCAACAGCGATGCCATGTTTTTCGTTTCGTCTATCACATAGATGGTTTTTGAACCACCCGTGGAAAAGGTCATGATCAGTGCGGGAGCCGCCATCAGAGCGATCATGAACAAAGGCATCAGAATTGTTGTGATTATGAAGCTTTTTTTCTGAACCCTTTCAAGAAACTCTCTCCTTATGACTAAAAATATATTGTTCATAGCGAAAAATGTCACTGGTTTTTTGATAAAATCATTTACTTACGGTTCTGATGAAAATATCGTTCATCGATGCGATCGATTCGTTGAATCCTTTAAGCGATACGCTCCGGTTTGCGGCATCTATCACCTTGCTGATCGAAGCACCCGGATGCAATATGATCTCCTGCTTGCTACGTCCTCGTGGCTGGTTGCTCAGCTCGCCGAACGCCACAAGTTCCGAAAGCCCCTCCTTTAGAGCCTGAGGGTCGCCTTCGAAAATAATGTCATATCTCCCTTCCGAATATTGTCTTCTTAGAGCGTCCACCTCACCTGTCAGTATATTTTTGCCATTATCGATAAGCGTGATGTTCGAACAGATTTCTTCTACCGACCCCATATTGTGGGTTGAAAAGATTACTGTCGACCCCTCGTTCTTAAGATTCAATATTTCATCCTTCAGCAGATTGGCATTGATTGGATCGAACCCTGAAAAAGGCTCGTCGAAAATCAGAAGTTTCGGACGGTGGAGCACGGTAATGATGAATTGAACCTTCTGAGCCATACCTTTTGATAGCTCTTCCACCTTTTTATTCCACCATGAAGAAATGCCGAACTTCTCGAACCAATTCTTCAATTCTCTCGTTGCATCGGCTTTTGAAAGACCTTTTAGGCGCGCGAAAAAAATGGCCTGGTCGCCGACCTTCATTTTCTTATACAATCCGCGTTCCTCCGGCAGATATCCTATATTGACAACATCTTTTGCCGTCAGAGGATGTCCGTCGAAAAGCACTCTGCCGCTGTCGGGAGCTGTGATGTGGTTGATTATCCTGATCAAAGTCGTTTTACCCGCGCCGTTCGGCCCCAGCAGACCGTAAACCGTTCCTTCAGGTACCGACAAAGTCACATCGTCCAATGCCGTATGGCCCGTATAGGATTTCGTAACGTTTTCTACATTCAGTATATCCATTGCTTTATATATTCCCGTCTGATTATTAAGACTCTTCTATATGTTTGTCGCAGCTGACAAAGGAATAGTTTCAAAAAGCAATCCTTTTTGAAACTATTCCCGAATCTGTTCTATTGAGTGATTAAAATTTTCTCTGTTTTTGTAGGACTTCTGCGGATGTAAATGCCCGGTCGAAGGTTCTCCGGATTGACCCTCATTCCTTTAAGGTCGAAATATTCGTAAGGGCCGTTGTCTTCGTTCGGAGAATCTACGCTCGGATCGTCAACATCCGAATACGAACCGTAACCTTCAAAACTTCCTGCCAGTCTTTGGCCGCCTTCTGCCCAGTCCATATTGGTATTCAGGAGAATTGTGCCGTCTGAAAGAGTATGGCCGTGAAGTGTCATGTCAACTGTCACGCCCGGCTGGATGGCCACTCCCGAAGCCGCCCCGTCATAGCTGAGTATCGAACCCGTATGGCTGCCTACACTCACGCCTGTCATCTGAATGATATTGCTTCCTGTGCCGGCGCGCGAGAATGTCGGGAAATAGATGCCTTCGATTTCCATCAACACTTTGCCGGGGCTCTGCGGAGTTATTACTAACATTACGTTGTGCGCCACAGGAATTTCGCCTTCCGATTGAGTCGTAAGGATTCCGCGGTAGTGGGAGATGCGGTATTCACGGAAGTTGTCTGATCCGTTTGTAAATTTAACCATGAACGGAATTCTACGACCGTCTTCTGCATCCCAGATTACATCGACAAACAGTCTGATTTCGCCTTTCTGGTCAAGAGTACCGTTCACTATTATCTCTGCGGTCACTTCTCCTTTAGCGAAAGTCATGTCTATCGGGTTGCTCTTGAACCTTACGATACCTTCCACTTCAGTAGCGGTTACGTTTTCAACTAAGATATCGCCGAATTCCACGTCCTGATTGTCTGAATCCAATGCTACGCTGAAGTCTGGTATAAGGAAATTGTAGGTGCCGTCCTCATTTTCTGCCATTTTCATTGTGGTTGCATATCCGCCTTCGGTTATGTCGTAACCGTTCATGTCTATTGTCATCCGGCCGTCGTAATCGTTCCAGTCGTCGTCAGGTAACTGCGGGTCGTCCGGATTATCCGGCTCTTTCGGAGGATTCTGAACGGTTCCTTCTCCGTTAAATTCCACGTTGATTTCGATTCCTTCCCAAAGCACTCCGATTATCATGTGGGCGAAAAGTTCTTCGTTCACTGTTCCTGTCAAAGTCACGTCTGCTACGATTTCACCGTCGGCAAGTTCGAACCCTTTCACTTCGCCGTTATAGGTTCTTATACCGTTCTCTTCAGTCACCGTCACGTTTTCAACCACGATGTCACCCAATGATTCAGGCCCGTTGCCGAGATCAAGTTGGAAGTTTGGTAAGCGGAACGTGGCTGTGCCGTCACCGTATTCTTCGATCTCAACTTTAGCGGCCTGTCCTCCTCCGGTTATATCTTCTCCCATCATTTCTATTGTCAGGATTCCGTCATAGTTCGTTAGAGTCGCACCATCGGGAATTGTCGGATCGTCCGGATTGTCGGGATTATTCGGGTCTTTCGATGGATCGTCCGGATTGTCGGGGTCGTTAGGATCTTTATTGTCTCCGGGATTTTCCTGTTCGGGAGCCTTGAATGTCAGTGTATAGATATGCTCGAGCTTCCCGTCTGTCTCGTCGGGAGTGGAGCCGGTTACGGTGATTGTAACCTTATTGTTCTCTTTGTCATAGGTTACTGTGGCTTTGGCTGCCGTCGGAGAGCTTACTAAAGTATAACTTACGTTGCCTTCCTCAGGCATTTCAATATCTGTTAAGTCATAGTCATAGATATCGCTGCTGAAGTTCGCAACCGCGGTGCCGTTTACGCTAATCGACGCCAATCTCGAATTGGTCGGTTTCTGGAATTGGAAAGTATAGATATGCTCCAATTTTCCGTCTTTTTCGTCAGGTGTAGTTCCCGTAACAGTCACTGTCACCTTATAGTTGGCTGGGTCGTACACGGTCTTCACTGTCGCTTCCATTGGCGAGCTGACTAAAGTATATGTCAGTTCCCCTTCTTTCGGCATAGCTATATTGCTCAGATCATAGTCAAACTTCCCGTCTGTGATGGTCACTGTCTGGCCGCCAACCTCTACTGAGGCCAATCTCGAATTCGTAGCCTTTTGGAATGTCAGTGTGTATGTATTTGACTTTATTCCGTTGGTCACGGTGTAGGTTACTATCGCTTTTTCTTTGTCGATCGTCGGGCCCGTAACCTCGAGAATCTTGTCGTTAGTGTCGTAAGTGGCCTCGATTTTATCGGAGGAGGGCAGTAGCGAAGCTATTTCATACTCGAACTGATCCGCTTTCAGAATATCTGTACCGTTAACAGTCAAAGTGTTCAAAACCGGTGCTGGTCTTTCTTTGAAAGTTAGGGCATACTCGTGCGAACTCTTTCCGTCAATGTCGGCTGACGTGTTGCTCACGGTTATTTTCGCTGTCGCTGATGCATTCGGGTCATAGTCCAGTTTCCAGGTAGGTTCGCCGCTCCCTTTCATCAACTTGATTCCGGCTGCTATAAGTTCCTGGAGGTTTTCCGCCGAAACAGGCTGATATGCATCGATAGTCGCTTCAAGCGCTTCGTTGAAATCCGCTTTGACACCTGATATGGTAAGACTCTCAATCCGCGAATAATAGGGGAGGTCGAATTGAAGAGTGTAAGTGTGGGTCGATTCGCCGTCGAAGTCCGACCCCTCTTCATTGCTTACCGAGATGGTAGCTACGGCTGTCGTATAATCTTTCTCAACTTCGCCGATAGATATTCCGTCAGCTATGTATGGCGCTTCGTCGAATGCTTCGCCCGTTATTTCAGTTGCTTCAAGGAGCTGACCGTTTACGTTGTAACTGAACGTTTGACTGTCGAAGTTCTCTATCGGAGTGCCGTCTACCGTTATTGAGGAGAGACGCGAAGAGCGAAGATCGTCCGCACCTGCGAATGTTACAGTGTAGCTCTTTTCTCCATTTTCGTTTTTGAGCGTTATGGTGAATATCGGATTGTTGGGGTCGTCAAGATTCCAATCGATAGATTCAAGGGTGATAGTTCCGCTGTATGGCGTAAGGGTGTAATCGGTGCCTTCTGCGTAATCATCTTTCGGCTTCTGCGACATCTCATCCTCATAGAGGAACGATGCTTTCGATTGTTCTCCTCTGATTCTTACTGATTCCGGACCTTTGGCTGTAGTGAAAATCACAGTTCTGAGATCTATCGTGAAAGGATAGAACGTGATAGTGTAGTCTTTCGAAAGATTTATGTCCGCACCGTCGCTGTTGCTGACGGTAACTGTGGCAGTAGCGGTTGTTTTGTCAAAGCCCGTTATTTCCCAAGTCGGGTTTCCGCTCGACTGTTTAAACACAACGTTCTTAATCGCTTCCTGCAGAGCTTCTTGCGTTTCGGGCATTTTCGCTCCAATATTGGCCGCTCCGTCGGTGAAAGTTACTGCAACTTCTTCCACTTCCAGACTCTCTATTTCAGCTGCAAACGGATAGAATTGCAGCACGTAATAAATCGGGTCTGTAATTGCTGCATCCGGATTCGATGCCTTTAACACTAATTTACCTGTTAACTTATTTGTTAGCGACTCGTCGAGTTCTACTATCGTACTCTCTGCCTTTTCGAACCCCCAGGTAGAAGCGTTGAAGTCCACCCATTTGGCCTCGAGTGAATTTGATTGGTTCTGACCCGAAGTCGGATTTTCTATTTTCGACCCGTTTTCCGGCGTGATCGAGTTCAATTCAGCCGTCGGACGTTTCTTGTATTGAATCGTGTATGTGTGTTCCGTCTCTCCGTCAACATCCCAGTCGATACCCTGCACTTTAATGGTTATCGTGCCGTTTACCTCATCTATCACTGCGGCTTCAATCGTCGCGCTGCGTCCCTGGCCGAGAAGAGTTCCTACAACTTCAGTTGCCAGCATTCCGCGCGGCATATAACTGTCGATGGTGTAAGTGTAGGTGTCCGAATCAAAACCTTCTACCGGCATTCCCTTAACGCTCAGACTTGCCAAACGCGAATAATAAATCAACTTAACATCATCAACAGTCAACGAATTACCGTTAGTAGGTGATGAAGAAAAATAATCATCATCGCTAAATATGACATTAAAATATTGTGGTTTCTCAAGTTCTGTATTAGGAGTGTATTTGAATACTAAAACTGACGTTTCCCATTCATTAGTGGTGTTTTTTAAACGTTCATTTATGATTGATATTCTTTTGCAATCAATAGAATCAATAGCTCCACCCTCGCTTGTTTCTATGCCTAAAATATTTCTTTCTCTATTGATCATCGTTACTTTCGATGGATTGCTGGCAACTTCAGATGGAACATCAGCTTGGCTATAGTTTCCGTACCATGAATAAGCTACAACCGTAGGCTGTGTATTTCCACTTGATTGATATACAAATGATAATGCATCTGGTCTCTCAGAGAACTCTATTCCACCAAAAGTTCCACCATCCTTATTCGTTTGGGAGAAAATAGATGCTTTAGTGGTAGACCATGTAGTACCCAAAGAAAAATATGCAGGAATAACATTCCCTAAAGTTGATTGATTTGTCACTTTAACAGCTGAACTACTGTCATGATAACCTGAAACATTTGATCCCACAGTGGTATATGCTAAAGCTCCGCCATAGTTAGGTCTTACATTCGATATAGTCCAATCTTTAGGAGTTGATCCTTGACTGCTACTGTTCTTGGAACCAGCAGCCCAAGGATAGCAATTTTCCCATCCATTTTCAAAATCCCAGTTAGGGAGTTGAGTGGATCGGTATGGATTAGAAAGATCGACTTGCGCTTGAACACTCGAAATGCTTCCTATCGCTATCGCGGACAGTGAAAATATTTTGAGGAGTGAGGTTTTTAGTGTCGTGATATTCATTGGTCGTAAAATAGTTGCTGTTTCCTGTTATTTTTTTCTGTTATTTCCCTGAAAAATATGCCTCCACATGCGGCGTGAACACACTTTTTCACCTTACAAAAATACAAATTCTTATGCTTTCCGCCAACAAAATTACAACACGTTTCGACCACCTATCTGCGAATTTGGCCTATACTCTATTTCTTGCCCATCTTCCCCTTCTGATAGTCAGTAAGATATCCATATTTGGATAGTAAGATTTAACCTTATTTAACTGTTTTGCCCTCCCGACTAACTCCCCGACGATTCAATTCCTCCACCCCCAGGATTAATATCTGACTTTACTTTTTCCAGAAGGTCGGAGTGAACAGCACCAGGATGGTGAAAATTTCCAATCGGCCAATCAGCATGAGGAATGACAGAATCCATTTCCCGACATCGGGAATCTGTGCATACGTTTCGCCGTAACCCGTGACATCAGCTCCCAGGCCCGAGTTGCAAACGCATGAGAATGAGGAGAAAAATGCATCGGCAAGGGGAATATCGAAAATGGTTAGAAGTGACCCTCCCGCGGCGATTGTCATTACATAGAGACAAAGAAATGCTGTCACTTTGCTTACCAGATCAGGGGGTATGACTCTGCCGTTTATGCGGACGCTCATCATCGCATTCGGATGCAAACAGCGCTTGATTTCGTTTCTGGAATTCTGAAGGAGGTAAAGAGCTCTATCGACCTTAGCACCGCCACTGGTCGAACCCGCACAACCGCCGAAAAACATCAGGACTACAAGAATGGCTATACTGAACGCTCCCCAGTTCTCGAAATTATGTGCTGTCAGGCCGGTACTTGTGATTGTCGAGATTATCTGGAACAACGGGTCGATGGTGACACTCTCCCATGAAAATACTTGCTCGTTGATGACAATGGCAATGACAAAACAGACATAAGCAAATCCGATCATTTTCAGGAAGAGGACAAAAGTGTCGTTCTTCCAAAGACTTTTGAAATCGCCGTGGGCTGCTTTGTAGATGAGAACAAAATTTATACCCCCCAGAAACATGAAAATTGTCACGATAGACTTGATGTAGATTGAATGCCAGGCACCGATCGACTCATTTCTGGTGGAGAAACCGCCCGTAGAAACGGAGGAAAGCGAATGACAGATGCTGTCGAAAATATCCATCGGTCCGATCCAAAGGAAACCGACCATCAGAACGGTCAAAGTCAGATAAACACCCCAGAGGCCTTTTGCTGTCTGAGATACGCGTGGACGGATTTTGTCGCGCGTTATTCCCGTGACTTCCGCATTGAACATCTGCATCCCTCCCGAGTGGTTCAACATCGGGATAACCGCCAGGGTGAAGAGAATTATACCCAACCCTCCGATCCATTGCATGAGGCATCTCCACAAAAGGATGCCATGAGAAAGATGCTCTACTCCTTCCATGACTGAGGCTCCCGTTGTGGTGAAACCTGACATGGATTCGAAAAATGCGTCGCTCAGTCCCAATTGCAGATCCCCGATCATAAACGGAATCATTCCGAAAATGGAGAATACCACCCAAACAAGAGCCGTGAGCAAGAAACCTTCTCTCTTCCCCATGTCTTTACGTTTTGGACGAAGACCGAACGTAAGCAAGATTCCGACAAGGAATGTGACTACAGCAGTGATGCTGAAAGCTTCGAAGTCGTGTTCCTCATAAATGATAGTCGCTATGATGGGAAAAATCATAAAGCCGGCCTCAATCATCAACAGCCAGCCGATGATGCGCAAGATAATCCGGAAATTTATGAGTCGTTTTGTCGCCATGAGTGAAGTTAGCCGAAAAGTCGTTCGATTTTATGGATCGATCCCGAAAGACAGAACACCACGACACGGTCGCCCGGTTCGATTACCGTATTACCGCTCACCAACATCCCTTTGCCGTCGCGGATGAGACCCGCTATAGTCATGTCGCGATTGAGACTTAGTGATCTGACCGGTCCTTTGGTAAGTTTTGATTTGGGTTTTACTTCCATTTCAGCAATGTCGGCATCGCCCAGAGCCATAAATTTGGCCGTTGACTCGTCGGAGTCGAGCAATAGCTGGAAAATGTTGCTTGATGCGAGCAGTTTTTTATTGATGACGGTGCTGATGTTGAGATTGTCGGCAGATGTGATAAACTGTAAGTCTTCGACTTCCGCCACAGTTTTAGCCACGCCGCACTCTTTTGCCGTGAGGGAAGCGAGGATATTCATTTCGCTACTTCCTGTAACTGCTATGAAAGCATCGGTTTCGTCGATTCCTTCCTCGGTAAGAGTCTCAATGTCGCGTGCATCACCGTTGATGATCTGAGCGTCGGGACACTTTTCGCAAAGCTCTACACATCTTGCTCTGTCCTTTTCGATTATCTTGAATTTGAAAATATCTCCGGCAAGGGCTACAAGCCTTATGGCTATACGACTTCCTCCCATCACTATCACTTTTTCGATTTTATGGTTGTCAAGGCCGCATATTTCCCTGATTTCATCAAGATGCTCGGGAGTTGAGGTGAAGTATAGGATGTCGCCGAGTTCTATTTCATCGTCGCCTCGCGGAATGATTGTCACGTTTTTCCGTTTGATCACAGCGACATGAAAATTTCGTTGGGTCATTCCCACTTCTTTAAGCTTCATGCCGTTGAGTCTTGATTCTTCATTCATCTTCACGCCTACCACCATCAGCCGGCCGTTCTGCAACTCGAAAATAGATTTAGTCCAGGGCCACTTGAGGGAGGAAATGATTTCCTGAGCCGCAAGATATTCGGGATAAATGAGCTTACTTATCCCCGACTGACGGAAAAAGTCGGCGTTCTTTTTCTCCATGAATTCCCAGTTGTCCACCCGGGCAACCGTTTTTTTCGCACCGAGATGTTTTGCTATGGCGCATGCCGTAAGATTTTTATCCTCAAAAGGCGTAACGGCAATGAAGAGATCGCATTTGTGTGTCCCTGCACTTTTCAGCACCGAGAAGGATGTAGGAGAACCGCAGAGCGTCATTAGATTGTAATTGGAATCAATGACCGCAAGACGATCGGCATCCTTGTCTACAAGAATGACATCCTGCTCTTCTTTCGAGAGCAATTTAGCAAGATGACTGCCAACTTCTCCGGCTCCGACGATTACGATTTTCATTTTTGTTCCTCTTTTGTTGATTTGACCGTTCTTGTCCTTCCTCCTTTGGCTGCTCGGCGGATCGCTTCGACGATAGACTGTCGGTCAATTCCGCAGAGCCCTTTTAGTTGCGACACACTTCCGTGCGAAACGAACGAGTCTGGCAGACCCAAACGAATCGTCGGTATGGAATAGCCGTTGTCGTTAAGCCATTCGAGAACTTCACTCCCGAAACCTCCTTCCAGCGAACCGTCTTCGACAGTCACGATAGGACGACCTGATTCGGCACATTGCAGCAATATTTGTTCATCCAACGGCTTGAGCCAAATCATGTCATAATGGGCTATCGAGATATTCTCTTTCTCCAATTCCTTTACCGCCTGAATCGAATCGTCCAATACGGCACCGATGGTGAGGAGCGTCACATCCGTGCCTTCCGAAAGTTGCTTTCCGGTTCCGACCTTGATATTTTCAATCATCTTGCCGTTGTCGTAGCATGTTCCGCGAGGATAACGGATGGCCCAGGGGCCTTCACGGTCGGGAAGTTGGGATGCATAGAGAAGAGAACGAAGAGTCTCGCCATCCGCCGGCGCGGCTATCTGCATGTTGGGCACCGCACGGAGATACGCCAGATCGAAGGCGCCGTGATGTGTCACTCCGTCTTCGCCGACCAGACCTGCTCTATCGATGCAGAGTGTGACCGGAAGATTTAAAATAGCTATATCATGGATGATATTGTCATAAGCACGTTGTAGGAATGACGAATAGATGGCAACATAAGGCAGCATCCCGTCCTTAGCCAGTCCCGCGGCGAAAGTCACGGCGTGGCCTTCAGAAATGCCCACATCAAACGTGCGCTTGGGAAAGGCCTCTTGCATGAGATTTATCGAAGTGCCGCTCGGCATGGCGGCCGTTATCGCTACTATTTTGTCGTTTTTGGAAGCGAGACTGACAAGCGTCTTCCCCATAACATCCTGAAATTTTGGGTGATCTGAATCTTTACTATGTGACCTCACCCTTTCCCCATTGTCGGGATTGAATTTACCCGGAGCGTGCCAAACCGCCGGATCATCCTCCGCAGCCTGAAAACCTTTGCCTTTTACTGTCCTTAGGTGAAGTATGCGGGGGCCTTTCAAGTCTTTGATATCTTGAAGAATACGGATGATGCGAGGGAGGTCGTGTCCGTCGAAAGGCCCGAAATATCTTATGTTTAGGCCTTCGAAAATGTTTTGCTCGCGTGTAATCAGCGATTTCAGGCTGTTGTTGAACCTCAGTATCCTTCCTTTGCTTTTCTCGTTTACAACATGAGCTTTACGAAGCAGTTTGTAAACATTATAACGTGCGTTGTTATACGCCTTAGTTGTGGTGAGGTGAGCAAGATATCCGTTAAGTGATCCGACATTCCTGTCGATCGACATGTCGTTGTCGTTTAGGATGATAAGTAGATTCGAATTGGTGTTGGCCGCATTGTTGAGTCCTTCGAAAGCAAGACCTCCGCTGATCGAAGCGTCGCCAATGACAGCAACGATATTTCTGTCCGGGCTTTCTTTTTTGAGAGCAGATGCAACGCTCATCCCGAGGGCAGCAGAAATGGAATTCGAGGCATGACCCGCTGTGAAAGAATCATATTCGCTTTCGGTAGGGGAAGGGAAGCCGCTGATTCCACCTAATTTCCTGTTTGTGTGAAATTTTCCCGATCTTCCGGTAAGAAGTTTATGACTGTAAGCCTGATGACCTACATCCCACACTATTCTGTCGTATGGCGTGTTGAAAACGTAATGCAGGGCGACAGTAAGTTCGACCGCTCCCATCGAGGAGGCGAAATGTCCCGGATTTGAAGACAACTGCTCAATAAGGAATTTACGAATTTCCGCACATAGCTCCTCAAGTTGCTCTATGGGAATATCCCTTAAATCCGAAGGATCTTTAATTTTTGACAGGAGAGGATATTCGCCTGCATCGAGAGTGCGCGAAGTTATATCAGATAGAACCTTTTGACCGGTCATTTTTTTTGCGGTATTTCTTGTATATCGGAACGAACACTATAATTCCGGAGGCAATAATGACGAAGGCCACCCTTAAGGAAAACGGTTGGGAAGCAACTACGAAATAACATGCTGCCAGCCAGAGGAGGACAATACATGCAAACCGGAAAATATCAGCTCCTTTCATTTCGATTTTTAAAATTTAATATCTGCAAATGTAACAACAATTCGCCAAACGGCGAAATTTCAACTGGCAAACGGATTAAAAATAAGGGTTGTTGTTGATAGATAGGAGAAAAATCATTATCTTTGCAGGCGTTTTTGCGCATATTTAAAGAAATTTAAAATGAATACGATAAATATCACTTTTCCAGACAAAAGTGTCAGAGAATATCAGGAAGGAGTTACTCCCTACGATATAGCTCAGAGCATAAGTCCCCGTTTGGCGCAGGATATTCTGGCGGCCTCTGTCAACGGACAGGAATGGGATATCAGCCGTCCTATCCTTACGGATGCTGAAATCAAGCTATACAAATGGGAAGATCCCGAAGGAAAGCATGCCTTCTGGCACAGCTCCGCCCACCTTCTCGCAGAAGCTTTGCAGGAACTTTATCCGGGTGTGAAATTCGGAATAGGTCCCGCAATTGAGAACGGCTTTTATTACGACATAGACCCGGCGGGACATCAGATCACATCCGCCGATTTCGGCAAAATCGAAAAGAAGATGCTCGAACTGGCGCGTCAGAAAAACGATATCGTAAGACAAGATATCAGCAAGACCGACGCATTGGCCAAATTCGGAGATAGAGGCGAAAAATATAAATGCGAGCTCATCAGCGAATTGGAGGACGGTACGATAACCACATATACTCAAGGTAATTTTACCGATCTTTGTCGCGGGCCGCATCTTCCGAATACACAGCATATTAAAGCGGTTAAAATAACATCGCTTGCAGGAGCTTATTGGCGCGGTGACGAAAAACGTGAACAGTTGCTCCGCGTTTACGGAATCACTTTCCCTAAACAGAAAATGCTCGACGAGTATCTTCAGATGATCGAGGAGGCCAAAAAGCGCGATCACCGTAAGCTCGGTAAGGAAATGGAATTGTTTACATTCTCCCAGAATGTAGGGCAGGGACTTCCGTTATGGCTTCCGAAAGGTGCTGCCTTAAGAGACCGTTTGGAGCAATTCTTGAGGAAAATCCAGCGTCAATACGGATATCAGCAGGTGATCACACCTCACATCGGCAATAAAATGCTGTATGTTACATCAGGTCACTATGCCAAATACGGTAAGGATTCTTTCCAGCCTATCCATACGCCGGAGGAAGGCGAAGAATATTTGTTGAAGCCGATGAATTGTCCTCACCACTGTGAAATTTTCAAGGCTTTTCCGAGAAGTTATAGAGAATTGCCTCTGCGACTCGCAGAGTTCGGAACGGTTTACCGTTACGAGCAGAGCGGAGAATTGCACGGATTGACGAGGGTGAGAGGATTCACGCAGGACGACGCACACATCTTCTGTGCTCCCGATCAGATAAAAGATGAGTTCCTCAAGGTGATGGATATTATCTTCTATATCTTCAAAGCTTTGAAATTCGAGAACTTCGAGGCTCAGATATCGCTTCGCGATCCGAAAAATAAAGAAAAATATATCGGTAGCGACGAGAACTGGGAGCTTGCAGAAAGAGCCATCATTGAAGCATGTGAGGAAAAAGGGCTGAAAGCACGCACCGAACTTGGAGAAGCTGCTTTCTACGGACCGAAGCTCGACTTTATGGTGAAAGATGCTTTAGGTCGCCGTTGGCAACTTGGTACAATACAGGTAGACTATAATCTGCCTGAACGATTCGGCCTGGAATACACAGGAGCTGACAATCAGAAACACCGTCCGGTAATGATTCATCGCGCTCCTTTCGGATCGATGGAACGTTTCGTAGCAGTTCTCTTGGAACACACCGCAGGCAAATTCCCCTTGTGGCTTGCTCCGGAGCAGGCAATAGTTCTTCCGATAAGTGAAAAGTTCAATGACTACGCTCATGAGGTGTCCAAACAGCTGAATGCAATGGATATCAGAGCAATAGTGGATGATAGGAACGAAAAAATCGGAAAGAAAATCAGAGAAAGCGAATTGAAAAGAATACCTTACATGCTTATCGTCGGCGAAAAAGAAGCGGAAAATAATGAAGTTTCCGTAAGAAAACAGGGCGAAGGTGACAAAGGTATGATGAAAATTGCTAACTTTGCAGCGAATTTAGCCCAAGAGGTGGAATCGATGATCAATTAATAACTAAATTTTTAAAGTAAACATTTACTAATTCTTACTGCTGAATGCAAAAAAAACCTTTTGTTCCGGGTCCCAGCCGCCCAAAACCCTCCGCTCCTCAAGGAGTACGTCCTCAGCCTAACGAAAGAGGAAACGGCTCAAAAGATCTCCATCTGATCAACGAAAGAATTCGTGCTAAAGAAGTCAGATTGGTCGGCGATAACGTGGAGCAAGGAATATATTCTATCCACGAAGCTCTCCATATAGCCGAAGAACAAGGCTTGGATCTCATTGAAATCTCTCCTACTGCAAATCCTCCAGTTTGTAAGGTATTGGATTATCAGAAATTCCTATATCAACAAAAGAAACGACAGAAGGAACAAAAGGCGAAAGCATCGAAAGTAGTAGTTAAAGAAATTCGTTTCGGCCCCCAGACGGACGATCATGATTATAATTTCAAACTGAAACACGCAATAGGTTTCCTTCAGGAAGGTGCGAAAGTAAAAGCTTACGTGTTTTTCAAAGGCAGATCCATTCTGTTCAAAGAGCAGGGCGAAGTGTTACTGCTGAGATTCGCCAACGATCTGGAAGACTACGGCAAAGTAGAGCAGATGCCGCTTCTTGAAGGTAAAAGGATGATAATAATGATAAGTCCGAAAAAGAAATAATAAAATCGTGAAATCGTGAAATCGAGACGCAAGTCTCATATCAGTAATAAAATCAATAAAATTTAATTCAAATGCCAAAGGTTAAGACTAATTCCGGTGCCAAAAAGAGGTTCGCCCTTACCGGAACAGGAAAGATCAAGAGAAAGCACGCTTACAAGAGCCACATCTTGACAAAGAAAACAAAAAAGCAGAAACGTAATCTCACTCATTTCTCGACCGTGTCGAAAGCCGACCGTGACAACGTACTGTCACTGTTAGGTCACAAATAACAGTCTGTCAGAAGAGTTAATTATCTGCAATTAAAAAATTAGTGATTTTATAACAATTTAGTAACCGAATGTTTAGCCAAAAGAGCAATTCACGCCGCTAACATTCAAAAAAATCAAACAAAATGCCAAGATCAGTAAATCATGTAGCTTCAAGAGCTCGTAGAAAGAAAATCTTAAAATTGACCCGCGGTTATTTCGGTTGCCGCCGCAATGTGTGGACTGTAGCGAAAAATACCTGGGAAAAAGGTCTGACTTATGCTTATCGCGACCGCAAAAACAAAAAACGCAACTTCCGTTCGCTGTGGATTCAGAGAATCAATGCTGCGGCTCGCGCAGAGGATCTGACTTATTCGAAACTTATGGGGCTGATCCATAAAGCCGGTATAGAAATCAACCGTAAAGTTTTGGCCGATCTCGCTCTCAACAATCCTGCAGCTTTCAAAGCAATTGTTGATAAAGTGAAAAACGCCTGATAGCTTTATTGCATAACAGAATTCTAAAGGAATCTCGGACAGAAATAATCCGAGATTCTTTTTTTGCGTTATTCATTCGATTTTTAAATTCATAAATTGTAAGTATTCAGAAATTATTATAAATTTGCTTTTCACAAAAATCAAATAATACCTATGAATTTCAAGCGAATATTTTTGACTTGCTTAGCACTTATAATTGGATGTTCTCTGATGTCAGCGAAGAGAGCCTATAAATCGGACTCCACGAAAATAACAAATTATTTCATTCAATATATACAGGGCATTGCTGAAAAACCTTTTAGCGATGCGTTTACTTTGTCGTACAATGAAATAGAAGGTGCCTCAGAGTTCGTTTGGAATTGTTGGAGAGAGGCAAACCGATTGATTGACGAAGAGAAAGTGGCTTTTACTGAAATACCCTCTCTCTCTCAAGCTGACAGCGCAAAGATAGTTATTCCTGCATCATTAGAGAACGATGCTGTAATGACCTATTATTTCGGAAGTAAGGGCGATAAGCCTCAGCCCGGATATCCTTTGTTTATTTATACTCACGGTTCAGGACCGAAAGCTCGTGAATGGGCTACAGGTCTTAGAATATGTAGCGAATTTGCCGACACTCCCTCGGTATATTTTATTCCCCGTATACCCAACGAGGGAGAATATTACCGTTGGTGGCAGAAAGGGAAACAGTACGTATGGGAGAAACTCATACGTCAGGCGATGCTCTCCGATAATATCAATCCAGACAGGATCTATATTTTCGGAATAAGCGAAGGCGGCTATGGCAGCCAGAGATTAGGATCGTTTTATGCAGACTATCTGGCAGGAGCCGGACCTATGGCAGGCGGAGAACCCTTACAGAACGCACCTGCCGAAAACGTGGGAAACATAGCTTTTTCCCTAAGGACGGGTGCTGAGGATAAGGGATTTTACCGGGAGACTCTTACACGTAATATCGGCATAGAACTTGACAGTCTGCAAAAACTATATCCCGAAAGATATAAACATTGGGTTGAACTCATCCCGGGACGCGGTCATTCAATCGATTACAAACCAACCACTCCATGGTTGAAAAATTTCACACGGTCGCCCTATCCGAAGAAAGTGATCTGGGAAAATTTTGAGATGGATGGAATAAAACGTAAAGGATTTTATAATCTTGCAGTGACAGAGCCGGATACGGTTCAATCGCGTACCCGATACGATCTTGATATCGAAGGTAATACAATCGATTTAAAGGTGAGTCGAGTCAACTATTCGGTAGTGGAGAAGGATCCTCAGTGGGGAATACCTTTGAAGTTTGCACGCTCTTACACCGAAGCAACCAAAGGCAAAGTTACGATCTACTTAAATTCGGAACTTGTCGATTTACGTAAGCCTGTTAAGGTGGTTCTCAACGGTCGAAATGTCTATAATGGGAAAGTGAAGTGTGAGTTGTCGGATCTGGTCAACAGTTGCGCTCTGTTTTTCGATTCGCGAAGACTTTTCCCGGCTTCAATTACGGTTGAACTATAATCATTTTAAATTGAAATGAATGGCTCGATGATAAATAAAATAGCTAATTTTTATATCGAAGGCTTCAGAAATATGACAATTGGGCGCAGTCTTTGGGTTATTATTATCTTAAAGATAGTGATTCTTTTTGGTGTCCTTAAGCTATTCTTTTTCCCTAATATCCTGAAAAGAGACTATAATAACGACGCCGAAAGGGCTGATGCTGTGAGAGTCTCACTTATGAAACACGATAATAAATCAACAAACTATAATAATTGAATACATGGATGAATTGATTAGCACCGTAGACTGGTCGAGGGCTCAATTTGCTTTGACCGCTATGTATCATTGGTTGTTTGTGCCATTGACAATCGGCCTTTCCATTATCGTGGCAATAATGGAAACAATCTATTATAAGACAGGTGATGATAAATGGAAAGGCATCACTAAGTTCTGGATGACTCTTTTCGGCATTAACTTTGCCTGCGGAGTAGCAACCGGAATTATTCTCGAATTCGAATTTGGAACCAATTGGTCGAATTACAGTTGGTTCGTCGGTGATATCTTCGGTGCACCGTTGGCGATCGAGGGTATTCTGGCTTTCTTCATGGAATCGACATTCGTGGCGGTTATGTTTTTTGGTTGGAAGAAAGTCAGTAAAGGGTTTCATCTCGCTTCAACATGGCTGACAGCCTTGGGCGTTTGTATTTCAGCCTTTTGGATTCTGGTGGCCAACGCGTGGATGCAAAATCCTGTCGGTATGCAGTTTGATCCCGAACAGATGCGTAATGTAATGGATAATTTCTGGGAGGTGGCATTTAATTCTTTCGCGTTGAATAAATTCTTCCATACCGTTTTCAGCGGTTGGGTACTTGGAGCCGTTTTTGTAGTGGGAGTAAGTTCGTGGCTTATCCTTAGAAAAAGCAATCTGGAGACAGCAAAAAAATCGCTAAAGGTTTCCGCTTGGTTCGGTTTGATAGGTATTATTCTCACGATGTGGACAGGTGATGGATCTGCTGTACAAGTAGCAAAAGTTCAGCCAATGAAATTGGCGGCCATGGAGGCTCTTTACGATGGTAAGGTAGGCCAAGGTCTTATTGCCATAGGTATTCCCAATCCTGACAAAAAGCCCGGTGATAATCAAGAGGCGGTGTACGGTGAAATATCTATACCTTATGGACTTTCTATTCTCGCGAATCATAATCCCAAATCCTTTGTGCCGGGTATCAATGACCTGATTGACGGTTTTTCCATAGATGACAATGGTGATACGATTTCTACTGTAAGTTATGCTCAACGAATAGAAATGGGGAAAGCCGCACAAGAGGCATTGAAGGAATATGACGAGGCTAAAATGGCGAATGATACTCTTGCTATGCAATTGGCCACTGCAAAGGTAATGGACAATTTCAAATACTTCGGTTATGGATATTTACAATCACCTGATGAGGCAGTTCCCCCTGTGGCTTTAACGTTCTATGCTTTCAGGGTGATGGTTTTCGCAGGAAGCTATCTACTCCTTCTTTTTATCGTTATTATCATTCTAATTTATAGAAAATCGCCATATCTTGAACATAAGTGGTTTACCTGGATAGGTATTTTATCTATTCCGGTAGTATATCTGTGCAGTCAATCGGGATGGATTGTGGCAGAAGTTGGCCGTCAGCCATGGGTGATTCAGAATCTGATGCCTACAACAGCTGCAATTTCCGATATACCGGCTTCTTCAGTTCAGATCACCTTCTGGATCTTTGCCGCAATCTTCACTCTCCTACTTGCTGCGGAAGTGAGTATAATGCTTAGATATATTTCCAAAGCAGCTAAAAACAATATAGAAACAACTGATTAAATTACGACGCTATGACAACATTGCAATTACTTCAATCCTATTGGTGGCTGATAATTTCAATTCTTGGCGCCATTCTTGTGTTTCTTCTTTTTGTTCAAGGAGGACAATCAATGATATCAACTATTTCGAAGGATAACAGACAATTGATTGTGAATTCGATCGGTCGCAAATGGGAATTTACTTTCACTACTCTCGTTGTGTTCGGTGGAGCCTTTTTTGCTTCTTTTCCTTTGTTCTACTCCACAAGTTTCGGGGGCGCTTATTGGCTTTGGATGCTTATCCTTGTTAGTTTCGTACTCCAAGCAGTAAGTTATGAATTCAGAAGAAAAAAAGGAAATCTTTACGGTACGGCAACCTATGATGGATTTCTAATGTTTAACGGTCTTTTCGGTTGTGTTCTTCTGGGCGTCGCTGTGGGCATGATGTTTTTCGGTGCAGAGTTTACGGTAGTGAAATCCAACATACTTAGTCATAACTCTCCGGTGATCTCACAATGGGCTCCTACACGAGGATTAGAGGCTATAGCATGCTGGAAAAACCTCCTGCTTGGTTTCGCAGTATTCTTCCTTGCCAGAACTCAGGCCTCCCTTTATTTCATCAACAACATTAGGGACGGTAAGGAATTTGATAAATGTATGCGTCGCAAAGTTCTCATTAACGGATTGATTTTTGCAGTACTGTTTGTCGCATTTCTTGTGGTACTATTCTTACAGTCGGGAGGCAGAGTTATCGACGGTACATTTGTCCCTGAAGATTATATCTATTGGCATAATTTCTGGTCAATGTGGCCTTTAGCAATTCTATTTCTGTTAGGTGTGGTCAGTGTTTTGTATGCTATTTTCCGTTCGGCTTTTGACGGAAATTTCCGCGCCGGAATATGGTTCTCGGGCGTAGGAACGATATTAGTGGTGATAGTACTCTTCTGTCTTGCTGCGTATGGCAACACAGCCTATTATCGCTCTCTGTTGTCGCCAGACAGTTCGCTGACCATTTCTAATAGTTCGTCGACTAAGTTCACGCTTGAAGTGATGAGTTGGGTGTCCATATTAGTTCCTTTCGTTATCGCTTACATTTGGTATGTATGGTCGAAAATGAATAGTAAGCCCCTTACGCAGGAAGAACTAAATCAAGATTCGCACAATTATTGATAAAGTTAAATGAAGAAAGCCGGAGTAAGTTGTATACTCCGGCTTTAATTTTTAAGAAGATACGTGAATTTGTATAAGGTTACAGTTTGCAATCCATAACATTATTTGAGAATACCTTTATCCTGTAAAAAAAGTTTTATCTCAGTTAACATATCGATTAAGTCAGGATTATTTAATGACCCGAGTCTTTCTTCTAATGGACATCTTCCTGTACCAGAACGATTTTTTAAGAAATCGACAATTATTTCTGCCTCTACTGTGATATTACTTCTACGGAGGAGTTCATAGGCATCACGACTTATTACCGGAGTTTTCAATTTGCGAATATTTCCCAACGACATTAAAACCGCAGCTCCAAGCCCCACAGCTTTATCGGCGACAAGAGCTCCATCAAGCACGTCGGGTAAGTCGTTATAAAGGTTGAAAAGATCTATAACACCTCTCCCTCTAAATGTATGTAATTCCCCTCTTTTGGAGCAAATAACCAAAGAGTAATCACCCGTTATCAAAATATTATATATTTTATCGAGGGAAACTTGTTCCATGATTATGAAAGAGTGTTCTGTTTGAGTTTTTCAATGAATGTGTCAATACGGGCAAGTTCTTTCGGGATATCAATATTCTGGGGGCAATGAATATTGCATTGACCGCAAGCAATACAACGCTCAGCCTGACGCAGTTTGGGGACAGCTCTGTCGTAACCAACAAGGAACGCTCTTCTTGCTTTTTCATAGTTCGGATCACGACCGCTTGAGGGAACATTCCCTTCGTTAACGCACTTATTATAGTGAACTAATGTACCAGGTATATCTATGCCGTAAGGACATGGCATGCAGTATTTGCAGTCATTACACGGCACAGTAGGATAAGAGAGCATTATCTGAGCCACTTCTTCAAGAAAATCAAGTTCGCTTTCTGATAATGGCTCTAACGGACTGTAGGTTCTGACATTGTCTTCAAGATGTTCCATGTAGGTCATGCCGCTGAGAACGGTCAGAACACCTTCGGGAGAGCCGGCATATCTGAACGCCCATGAGGCAATACTGTCATCAGGACGGCGTTGTTTCATTTTTTCAGCCACATGATTGTTCACCTGAGCCAAGCGGCCACCCAACAACGGCTCCATAATCACAGCCGGGATATTCCTTTTTTTAAGTTCATCGTATAGATATTCGGCATCTGTATTTCGAACATTAAGTTCTTTGGCATGCTTCCAGTCAACATAGTTCAACTGAATCTGTACAAAATCCCATTTGTATTTGTCGTGATTTGCAAGAAGCCAATCATATACTTCAATATCGCCATGATAGGAAAACCCTAGATTCTTGATTTTCCCTTTTTCTCGTTCTTCGAGAAGGAAGTCTAAGATTCCGTTGTCGAGATAACGTTTGGAAAATTGCTCCATACCTCCTCCTCCCACGCTGTGAAGCAGCATATAATCGATATAATCGGTTTGGAGTTCCTTGAAAGACTTGTTGTACATTTCAATGGATTTCTCTCTTGGCCAAGTTTGTTCAGCGAAATTCGACAGTTTTGTGGCGATAAAATATTTATCGCGAGGATGTCGGCTTAATGCTATTCCCATCGCATGCTCGCTAAACCCCTTACAGTATGCGGGGGAAGTGTCAAAATAATTTACACCCGCTTTAAGGGCGGCATCAACCGAGCGGTTTACCGCATCCTGATCTATGTCGCTTTCGGATTCTCTTGCACTTTGAGCATCCACAGTCGGAAGACGCATACAACCATATCCCAAAATCGATACCTTTTCTCCGGTTTTAGGATTGACACGATAAGTCATTTCTCCTGTGCCTGCTATCCCATTTGAAGAAATATCATCGGATTTCTTTGATGTTGAACATCCTGCTACTGTCAATGCCGTTCCCATTCCGAGGAATTTCAAGAAATTTCTTCGGTCTATTTTATTTTCTGTATTATTTTTTTTCATGATTGTTTTCAATTGGGTTAGACAAGACGATGAACTTCATGACCATGTACAACTATGGCACTATGAGGAGAAACCGGACAAAGATGTTCACAAGCTCCACAACCGATGCATAGCGACTCGTTGACAATAGGCATCAAAATAGACTCATCACCCGGATTCACCGGAGTCATTACGATAGCCTGAACCGGACATTTAATGGAACATTTTCCGCAATTTACACCTTCCGTTGCTGAAAGGCATCTTTCAAGATTTACGCTTGCCTGACCGATTTTGGTAGAAGATTTATCAGCTTGTTCTATTTTCAGAATAGCACCGGTAGGACAGACTTCTGAGCATCGTGTACATTCCGGCCGACAATAACCATGTTCGTAAGACATTTCCGGTTGCATGAAAGTAGCGATAGCCATTGACGGACGCAACACGCCGTTGGGACACGACGAGATACAAAGCTGACAGGATGTGCAGTTGCCTTCTAAATTAGAATGACTTATCGAACCCGGAGGAGTGATCTTTCTTTTTCTGCCAGGTTTTTCTTTAGGAATAATCGGGGCGAAACCACCGTCGGTCACTTTTTCTTCGGCTTTAGCGAGAGCAGCGCCTGCAGCTATCGTGCCGACAGCAATAAATGTTCGTCGGCCGTCGTCAACGTTCTTTAAATTAACGGAGGGGGCAACCTCAGGCTTCCTGGCAGAATACTTAATAGCTCCCTTAGAGCAGACACCGATGCAATCCATGCATGCCACACATCGCGAATAATCTATTTGATGCTCTTTATAATTAATGCAAGAAGCTTTGCAGTTTTTCGAGCATTTGGAACATCCGTTACATTTTGAACTGTCAATTACCGGTTTCAATAAGGAAAATTTGGATGCATAACCGAGTATTGTCCCAACCGGACAAACACTATTGCAGTAACCTCTTCCGTCCAGCCATGCGAATAGAGCTACAATCAGGAACGTAACGCCAGCAAGCAGAATTGCAGGGAGGAACATTAACTGTGGTGCGATGTGATAAAACATGTAGCTGTCGTTCTCTACAGCTATATCAGCGAGACGATTGTTGATCCAGTCATAGACCGGGCCTAAAAAGGTTGATACAATGCGTCCAAATTCACTGTATGGCTCAATGAGCGCAGCAGCGGTAGTCATTCCTAAAATGATGAGCAGTGCGAAAACTCCAAGGAAGATGATGCGTACGATGGTCAGAGCTTTTTTATATTTGAATCGGTTTTTGCGGTACGCTTTTTTTCCGACGTATCCACGCAATCTATTTATGATATCTTGCATGATACCTAAAGGACAAATTACAGAGCAATAAACTCGACCAAAGATGAACGTCAAAGCTGCCAGGATAAACAACGCAACAATGTTCAATGACAGCAGAGCCGGCATAAATTGAATTTTAGCCAACCATCCGAAATGTGACTGTGCATAACCTGTGAAGTCAAGAAACAGCCAACTGACCAGCAAGAATGTAATAATCGCTAAAGTAATTCTTATTTTTTTCAACATGAGGTTAATAATTATTCTTTTGAATCTTTAATAACTTATTTGCAAAGTTAATTAATATTTGATTTAAAGTCAATGTATGCAAGCTATTTATCAGTAGTTTAACGTTTATTGTTATAAATACATTGGTTGAAAGCTATAATTTTTTTTCGTATCTTAGCCGGAATTTTTGATGTCAGTCATTAATGAAGTCGATAGAAAATTTCATCTTTAATATTGATATCCCAACCGGTGAGCCTCAAAAAGGATCACTGCTCGTTTCAGAACCCTTCCTTAAGGAAGAATGGTTTAGCCATTCGGTAATATGCCTTATCGAACATGAGAAGAATAGCTCGTCCATGGGAGTTGTAATGAATCGCCGTATACCTTTTAGTTTACAGAAGCTGATGGATGGGGTTGAACGACGTGAAAAGATTCCGGTGTATTGTGGCGGCCCTATGTCAAGGGATAGACTTTTCTTTATTCATAGATTAGGTGATGTTATCCCGGATTCAAGACAGGTTACTGACGACCTTTTTGTATCGGGCGATTTCAGAGTAATGAAAGAATATATCAATTCCGGAGAGCCACTTGAAGGGAGAATAAGATTTTTTGTCGGTTACAGCGGATGGGAAAGACATCAACTCGAAGGAGAAATAGCTAATCGCGTCTGGGCCGTAACATCTATTGCTAATGCACGCAGTCTGCTAACCGGTTATGGCGATGCATATTGGCATCGTTATGTCAGATCTATGGGGGATCCTTATAAAGGATGGCTATATCATCCTGAAAATATTCATCAAAATTGAATCAGAGAGATAGAAGCGTTTCGAGCGTATTATCCGAGAATAGTTCTATAATAATATCCGCAAGGCCTTCGAGATTCTCTCTCGGATAGGTTGTAGCCAATGCTACTACTGTAGCGCCGGATGCTCTTCCGGCTGCCAAGCCCTGTAATGAATCCTCGAAAACAAAACAGTTTTCAGGCCGACGATTAATCGCTTTTGCCGCTCTTAAATAGCCTTCCGGGTGTGGTTTTGAATTTGAAACCATTGATCCGTCGATCACGGTCACAAATTTATCTTTCAATTGTGGTATGGTTTTGAAAACGCAACTCATTTTCTGATCATCGCTGCTTGTGACTAAGGCAGCCGGTATGTTCCTTGACATAAGCTCTTCCAAAAATTCTATTGCTCCCGGGAAAGCTCTATAGGGCATATTAGCCTGAAAGTTCTTTAAACGACGGGAAATTTCATCTTTTATCTCATTCGTGGGATAATTCGAGAGTATTGTGGGAAGGGTAGTGCCTTTTATTGCAATCGGAAAATTGGGTATTCCAGTGGGAAATTCTTTCTCGATCTCAGCCCAAAACTCTGTATATATATTTTCGGTATCAAGGATTACTCCGTCCAAATCGAATAATGCACCGGTCAAGTCTATATCTCTCATAATTTTATGTAAATGAAATTTTTCACAAAATTAATACTCAAAAGTTAAACTTTAGTCGTTGTAATAGTTAATTTTGTAATTTAAAACTCAAATCTTCATATAGGATGGCGGAAAATGCGGCAAGTTCTCCTATGACTTTAGGCACAAAATCTATCAGCAAACTGCTGGTACAATATTCAGTGCCCGCTATCATCGCCAGTCTTGCTACATCTCTTTATAACATCGTTGACAGCATCTTCATAGGAAGAGGAGTGGGAGCTATGGCTATTGCGGGTCTGGCTATAACATTCCCTCTCATGAACCTTGTGATAGCTTTCTGTACACTTATTGCCGTTGGAGGTGCTACTATATCATCAATTTATCTCGGGCAGAAAAATATGAGCAAAGCTACAGATGTGGTAAATAATGTTTTTGTTCTTTGCCTGATACATTCTGTAGTGTTTGGTGGCTTGACATTGTTGTTTCTTGATGAAATCTTGTATTTCTTCGGAGCTACGCGAGAAACTATCAGTTATGCCCGCGAATTTATGGAAGTTATCCTTTATGGTACGCCAATATCATTTGTTTTCATTGGGCTGAATAATGTTATGCGTGCCACGGGTTATCCTAAAAAGGCCATGATTTCCGCACTTCTTTCAGTCGGTGTGAACGTTATTTTAGCTCCTATTTTTATATTTAAATTTCACTGGGGGATAAAAGGAGCCGCGACAGCAACGATTATCGGGCAGTCCGTAGCATTTATATGGGTATTAGTCCATTTTATTTCAAAAAAGAGTTTTATACATTTTCAAAGGGATAATAAGTGGCTCTCCTGGACGATTTTGAAAAGAATCTATGCTATTGGTTTGTCACCATTCCTTATGAATGTCTGTGCATGTATAGTCGTGATTTTCATCAATAAAGCACTGTTGGATTACGGTGCGGAAGCGGGAAACCTTTGCGTCGGAGCATATGGTATTCTAAACCGGACTACGATGTTTTTTGTGATGATAGTTTTCGGTGTCACTCAAGGTATGCAGCCTATTCTCGGCTTTAATTTCGGTGCAGGTAATTGGGATAGAGTCAAGAAAACCCTGAAATTAGGTATTATTATCGGTATTATAGTAACTACAATAGGTTGGCTGATAACGGAATTGCTCCCGAATGCGGTAAGTTCACTCTTTACAGTCGATAAGGCCTTGATTGATATTGCCCGACGCGGTTTCAGAATATACTTTATTGTTTATCCCGTTGTAGGTTGTCAGATTGTAATACAAAATTACTTTCAAAGCGTCGGTATGCCTAAACTCTCGATTTTCCTTTCACTTACAAGGCAATTGATTTTCCTGATACCTTTCCTGATCATATTTCCACGTTATTTCGGTGTCGACGGCGTTTGGGCAAGTATGTCGGCAAGTGATTTGATCGCTACCTTCGTAGCACTGATCACTCTGTGGTATCAGATGAGAAAAGAAAGCCGTTTGATGAAGGAAAGATCTTCGACAACTACAGGTTAAATCGTTGTTAAAATGATTGAAAAAATTCAGATTCAGACAGACCCTCGTACGGCCGCTACAGAACTTATGCTGCTTAAGTTGGTAAGCGACAAATTATATATTGATCCCAATAGGATAAAAAAAATCGTTGTCACCGGACGAAGTATCGATGCGAGACAAAGAGCCGTCAAAGTCAATCTCCGTCTAACACTTTATATTGACGAAATACCACAACAAAGCTCTCTTCTTGTCCCCGAAACCTATGAGATTTTATCTGAAAAATCACCTAAAGTGGTAATAGTTGGAGCCGGCCCTGCAGGACTTTTTGCAGCGTTACGACTTATACAGTTGGGTATCAGGCCGGTTATTCTTGAACGAGGTAAAGATGTGGATACTCGCCGTAAAGATCTGGCACAAATTTCGCGTGAGGGAAAAGTTGATGCCGATTCCAATTACTGTTTCGGTGAAGGAGGAGCGGGTGCCTACTCTGATGGTAAATTGTTTACCCGAAGTAAAAAAAGAGGTAATACCGATAGGATTCTTAATATCCTATGTCAACATGGAGCAAAAGAAGATATCCTAATCGAGTCCCACCCTCATATCGGAACGGATCGTCTACCCGAGATAATCAAGAATATCCGAAAAACTATAGAACATTGTGGAGGAGAAGTAAGATTCCAAACAAAAGTAGCAGATTTGCTGATAAAGAATGATAGAGCAATCGGAGTTCACACAAATAAAGGCGATTATTATGGCCCGGTCATACTTGCTACCGGCCATTCAGCAAGAGATACATACTCGATGCTCCATGGTGTTGGCGTCAAATTAACTCCCAAAGGCATTGCGGTTGGTGTGCGTCTTGAGCATCCTCAGGTACTCATTGATCGGATTAGATATCATAGCAAAGAGGGTAGAAGTAAATATCTTCCTCCGGCAGAATATACATTTCTAACCAGAGTAGACAGAAGGGCGGTCTATTCGTTTTGTATGTGTCCGGGAGGAATTGTGGTTCCCTCTGCAAGTTCCCCGGGGGAAATCGTTGTCAACGGTATGTCTCCGTCAAATAGAGGTAGCCGTTGGGCAAATTCTGCCATGGTTGTTGAAGTATTACCCGAAGATATATTTCCTGGTAATGAAAACCCACTTAAAATGATGGATTTCCAGGCTAAAATCGAATCTGATTTCTTTTGCAATGGTGATGGATCTCAAAATGCCCCCGCTCAACTGATGACAGATTTTGTCAAAGGTCAAAAATCAGAAACTTTGCCCCCAACATCATATGCTCCGGGGGTTCATAGTGAGAGAGTCGATAAATTGCTTCCGGATTTCATATCCTACAGATTGAAGAAAGGGTTTCAGGAGTTTGATCGAAAGAACAGGGGTTTCCTTACGGATAAAGCTTTAGTTATCGGTAATGAGACAAGAACATCTTCTCCGGTTCGGATAGAAAGAGATTCGGTCTCGCTGCAATCAGTCACGTTACCTGGCGTTTTCCCATGCGGAGAGGGTGCCGGTTATGCAGGAGGTATAGTTTCGGCTGCTATGGATGGAGAAAATGTGGCCGATGCTGTAGCTCAATATCTCAAGAAACAATGAAAATTCTATAAATATGTACACAGCTTCTCATAAAAGAAAAGAAAATATTGCGGAATATCTGCTCTATATGTGGCAGATTGAGGACATTATCCGTGCTAACGACCTCGATATCGATAAAATCAAGCAGAACGTTATTGACAAATACCCGTCCCTGACCGAGCTTCAACGAAAAGAAATGACCGAATGGTATGAAAGTCTTATCGATATGATGCGGAGAGAAGGCATTGAGAAATCAGGTCATCTGCAATTGAATAAAAATGTGATATTACAGCTTGTCGATCTTCATCTTGCGTTACAGAAAGACCCTCGCTTTGCTGATTATACAGCGGAGTTTTATAAGACGTTGCCTTATATCGTTGAATTGCGTTCCAAAAGCGGCGAAGAAAAACCGGGTGAAATCGAAACATGTTTTAACGCACTCTATGGTATGCTCATGTTAAGGCTTCAAAATAAAGAGGTAAGTCCGGCTACACAACATGCTGTTATACAGATTTCCAAGTTCATAGCTCTTCTTGCACGCAATTTTCATCTTGATGAACAGGACAAACTCTTCCCACACAACGACTGAATAAATCTATAGCGGAAAGTCATATTGCAATAATGAAATATATTACATTCCATACTTCCGTTGAGCTTATAAGATTATCATTGGATGCGGTAGTTTATATTTCTGCGGATGGGAATTATTCCGACATTGTAATGGCAGATGGAAACAAGTTCACTTTAACGCTCCAACTCGGTCAGATAGAAGGAAAAATAGCGGAATTGGAATACCATGATTCTGCTTTTGTGAGATTGGGTAAAAGTCTTATCATCAACAGCGATTATATTGCACATATTAATACGTCAAAACAAAAATTGATTCTGTCGGATTGCAGAACATTCCGATATGACGTATCGGCATCAAGGGAGGCATTGAAAAAGTTGAAAGAAACGTTTGAAAACGAATCAGAATTATGAGTGACGGTAAAGATAAATATGATATAGAGGATAATGACATCAGATTTATATCACGGAGACCAACGAAGTTTATAAACTTTGTTGAAGACAGTGAAACGCCGAAATCAGACCGTAATATTTACCTGAGAAAAAATCGATCTTCGAAGAATAATGTATCTGAGAATCGAATGTCATCAGTGGGTTCTTTTGATGAAGAATTTCAAGAAGAAACTCAAATCGATGCGTTGTCACCTAATTATTGCAGCAAGACAAATTCAAAATGTGTTTATCTGATTTTTACAGTCATATTAGTTTTGGTAATCGGCTTAATCTTGTTTTTTGTCTTTCATAACAACAAAAAAGAAGTAGCGAACGACCAAGAATTTCCCATAGAAATTACTGAAGACACAGAGAGAAATGAAATAACAGGATTAACTGCTTTTTCCACAATTAATGAAGTTGCTGTAGGTGACCATGAATTGATAATCATTACCCCTGAGAATGCCATTCCAGCCCTCGCTATCGGAGAAGAAGTTTTGGGAGATTCGTCAATAGTGCTCATAGCTCAAGCTGCAGATATTCGTGAAGATAATGGCGAAATACTAGGTTCTTATGTTCTCAATGGTGAGATGAAAAGCAGGGGACAGTCTAAAGCAGGATTTTGTTCTATAATTGGCGATGAGGTGACTATCGGAGTTGATCTTTCCACTCCTAAACTGGAACAAGCTATAGAATCCGGTGGTTTCTTTTTTAGACAGTTTCCTCTGATTGTAGCAAATCAACCTATTGATAATAGTCTAAGATATATCAGTTATAGAAAAGCATTAGTGCAATTGGACGGGAAGATATCGGTCGTTCTAAGCAAAGATAAAATGACTCTCAATCAATTTGCCCGTCTCTTGTCCGAAATGGGTGTTAGGGAAGCTATATATTTAATCGGATCAACGAGTTATGGTTTCGCGATTGATAAAAATGGTAAAAAAATAGAGTTTGGCGAGCGAGTAGATAGTCCGTCTCCAAATGTGAATTATATATATTGGAGATCTAAAAACTGACAGATCAGTAAATTTATAGAATAACATGAAAACCAGTTTCTATTTTGTGTTGTGGATTATCATTTATCCTATTTTGGGGTTGTTTGATAATCCGGTAGTTAATCGCAATGCGTTCATTTTTGCACTTTTTATCGTATTCGGATGTTCGTATTTAATATCAAAATGGATGCCTAAAACAATTCGCTATGAAAGGATGAAATATGTTTTCCGGCTGATTGCTGATTTTAAATCAGATAATATAGAATCGATAAAAAACCGTATTCGAACGGATGCAAGAGTAGAAACCTTCACGGCAATCTATTTTATAATCAGTACATTCGTATTGTTACTCGGAGTGCTTAGATATGATGGTAGAGATTGGATATCATTGCTGATATTTCTCCTTTTTACAATAGGAGCCATAGCAAAAAGTTGTTCGTTGATAAAAGCTTATGAAAGATTGAAAAATAATCCCGACAAAAATGAATGCAAGAAAGCAGTTGCTGCAATTTATCGGATTGATTTAGATACAATAAATCCAGAATTATATTCCAATATTGAGGAAAAATTGCTTAATCAGCGACCTAAATATTACGGCGTCTTCCGCGTCGTATCTCTTGTAATTGCTATAATATGTGCATTATTAGGCCTTTATTTTGTTTATCAAGGAATAATGTTTATGTTCGCTAACGAAAGTATTACTGTCAGAGCAATGGCAGGCATGTATTTTCTCTATGGGTCTCTTGCTGTGTATTATGGGATTAAAGATATCCTCGAAATTACCAGGAAGTTTAAAATCGGAACAGAAACTTAACTGAATTTTCTGATTGAGGCGAAAAAATAGTACTTTTGCAATAAATTTTAAAGAATTGTTTTTGAAATGAATTTCATAGAAGAACTTACTTGGAGGGGCATGATTCATCAAATGATGCCCGGTACTGATGAGCAATTGAAAAAGGAAATGACTACGGCGTATCTGGGTATTGATCCGACAGCCGATTCACTACATATCGGACATTTAGTAGGCGTTATGATGTTGCGCCATTTCCAACGTTCAGGTCACAAACCTATTGCATTAGTTGGAGGTGCCACAGGAATGATTGGTGACCCCTCAATGAAAAGTCAGGAAAGAAAACTTCTCGACGAAGAGACATTGCGGCATAATCAAGAGGCCATAAAGAAACAATTGTCAAAATTCCTTGATTTTGATAGCAATGAGCCCAATAAAGCTGAAATGGTCAATAATTATGATTGGATGAAAGAATTTTCATTCCTTGAATTCATTAGGGATATAGGTAAGCATATTACTGTTAACTATATGATGGCGAAGGATTCCGTTAAAAAACGTCTAAGCGGAGAATCCCAGCAAGGAATGTCGTTTACAGAATTTTCTTATCAACTGGTTCAAGGATATGATTTTCTGAATCTCTATCGGGAAAAGAATTGTCGTCTTCAGTTAGGCGGTTCTGACCAATGGGGCAATATAACCACCGGGACAGAGCTTATACGTCGTATCTGTGGCGGTGAAGCTTATGCCCTAACGTGTCCGTTGATTACAAAAGCTGACGGAGGAAAGTTCGGAAAGACTGAGTCGGGAAATGTTTGGCTCGATCCAAAGCGTACATCCCCGTATAAATTCTATCAGTTCTGGCTCAATGTATCGGATGAAGATGCTGAAAAATATATTAAGATCTTTACATTCCTGCCTAAAGATGAGATCGAATCCTTAGTCAAGGAACAGGCAGAAGATCCAGGTAAACGTCCTTTGCAGAAACGTTTGGCTAAAGAGCTTACAATAATGGTTCATTCTGAAGATGATTATAATGCTGCAGTTGAAGCCTCACAGATATTGTTTTCCAATAATACGGGTGAGGCTCTGAAACGTCTTGATGAAGAAACACTATTGCAAATAATGGAAGGTGTTCCGCAATTTAAAATACAGAAATCGAAACTTGAGGAAGGATTGAAATTCGTAGATCTTTTGACGGAAGAAGCTCCGGTTTTCCCATCGAAAGGCGAAATGAGAAAAATGACTCAACAAGGAGCGTTGTCTATAAACAAGGAAAAAGTGACAGATCCATTCACAATTGCTGATACAAGCCGGCTCTTAGCAGGTAAATATATGCTTGTCCAAAAAGGAAAGAAGAATTATTATCTTCTGATAGCAGAATGAAAAACCGTTAACATAAAACATAAATGCATCGTTTGTTATAAAGCGGTGCATTTTAATTAATGTAGATAAGAAGATAGTCGCAATATATTAATTTCATTTTATTGAAAAAGGGTAGCAGTGACGTATTGATTGAACCGTTAGGTTTTTTTAGAATATTAATTTATAGAACGGTCAATTAAATTTGCTAATTTTGTAAGCTAATATTAAAATTATTAATAAAGTGAATTGTAGAAAGATTTTTTCAGGCTTATTGATGTTTGTAGCTGCCTTCACTTCATACGGGCAGAATAATATTGCTGAAGAAGTTGCTTGGGTGATAGGCGACCAGCCGATATGGAAATCCGAAATAGAGGATCAGTATAATAACCTGTTATATGAGAATCAGAGGATTGACGGCGATCCCTATTGTGTAATTCCCGAAATGATAGCTGTAGAGAAACTTTATCTCCATCAGGCGGATATCGATACTATAGAGGTGTCTGAAGCTATGATTATGGCGGAAGTTGATGCGCGTCTCAATCAGTATATCAATATGTTGGGTTCTAAAGAAAAGCTGGAGGAGTATTATCGCCGCCCAATGAGTGAAATTCGTGAACAAATGTCTGAAATCGTAAGAAATAGTAATCGAATCAGAGAAGTACAGCGAAACTTAACAAAGGATATTAAAATAACACCCAGTGACGTCAGGAGATATTACAATTCTCTTGCTCAGGATAGCATTCCGTTTGTACCGCTTCAGGTTGAGGTGCAGATTATGACTATCAATCCGGTTATTCCACGTCAGGAGATAGACGATGTGAAAGCTCGACTAAGAGATTATTCGGAGAGAATTAATTCCGGGCAGAGTGAGTTTTCCACTCTTGCAGTGTTGTATTCGGAAGATCCTGGCACATCAATGCGTGGAGGCGAAACCGGTTTTCTTGGTCGTGGCCAGCTTGATCCTGAATATGCATCGGTAGCATTTAATCTGAACGATAATAAAAAAGTATCAAAAATCGTACAGTCGGAATATGGTTATCATATCATTCAACTTATCGAAAAGAGGGGTAATAGAATAAATACGCGACATATTCTTCTCAAACCGAAAGTTTCAGACAATGACCTGATGGAAGCGTTGACAAGACTTGACTCATTAAGAAACGATATCACCTCAGGTAAGTTTACTTTCGAAGAAGTCGTAGGTTACGTGTCTCAGGATAAGGACACCAGATATAATTACGGCCGAATGGTCAATGAAGAAACGGGCGCTTTGCGTTTTGAGATGTCTAAATTGCCTCAAGAAGTAGCTAAGGAGGTGGATAAACTTCAAGTAGGCGAGATTTCCAAGCCATTTGTAATGATTGATCCGAAATTAAATCGCGAGGTTGTCGCCATAGTGAAACTTTCCGATAGGATTGAAGGTCATAAAGCTAATATCGGCGATGATTATCAGATGATTAAGGATATGTATGAAATGTCTGAAAGCCAACGAATTCTGAATAAATGGTTACAGGAAAAGATTGACCAGACTTATGTAAGAATAGAAGACGGTTGGAGAAATTGCGAATTTATCCATAAAGGTTGGATAAAAGAACGCGCAACGGCAAATAACTGACATTCAGATGAATTCTGGAGGAAGGTTTCAACGTATTCTTGCGCTTGTCATCCTGACGGCTATATCTCTTCCTGTTTTTGTCTCCGCTTTGAAGCCCGACAAAGACAAGACGGTTAATGCGAACCAGATAAAACCCGTTATTCCAACTGCCAACAGATATGAGGCAGGTAAAGTTTTTTTGGAACATGCTGACTCATGGAGTTATGATGAACAAAAAGATATTGCCCCTGAAGATCAGTATCAGGTTTTGGTAGGGAATGTCGTATTCCGCAAGAACGATATGTTCATGTATTGCGACAGTGCTTATTTCTATGAAAATTCCAACTCGTTCGATGCCTTCAGCAATGTAAGAATGGAACAAGGTGACACTCTTTTTGTATTTGCTGATGAATTGAATTACGATGGCTCGACGGAATTAGCTACAGCTTATGCCAACGCCGGCAAAAAAGTGCGGTTGATAAATCGTGATGTGACATTAACTACTGATGTATTTAATTATGACTTAGAGCAGAATTTCGGTTATTATAATGTCGGTGGAGTTCTTACAGACAAAAAAAATAGACTGGTTTCCATGGAAGGGGAATACTATCCTGATACGAAGGATGCCTATTTTAACTATGATGTAAAACTTACCAGCCTAAATGGAAAGGACACCTTGCTAATTACAACCGACTCTTTGATCTATAATACCGGAACTCATATAGCCGATATTGTCGCTCCCACTAAAATTGTTAATTCAGACGGGACGATATTCTCTCATTCCGGAAACTATAATACGGAGACAGGAGTGGGGGATTTATTCGATCGTTCACTGGTGGTAACAAATAGGGGGAATACTTTGACCGGCGATAGACTTTACTATGATAGAAAAAAAGGTTATGGAGAAGCATTCGGTTCTATGATAATCACAGACTCCGCCAGACAGGTCTCCTTATTTGGTGATTATGGGTTTTATAATGAGATCGCCGACAGTGCTTTTGTAACCGGGAGGGCGTTGGCTAAAGAATATTCAAGAGGAGACACTCTTTATCTGCATGCAGACACCATTTACTCTTACATGGAGCATGAAGATTCTACTAATGTGATGAACGCTTTTAGAAAGGTGCGTTTCTATCGTAGTGATATACAGGGTGTTTGCGATTCGCTTAGTAGTACTGAAAGGGACTCTATTCTCCGAATGTATTATCATCCAATTGTATGGAGTGACGAAAGGCAAGTATTTGGCAACGTAATTAATGTTCATGTGAACGATTCGACTGTTGATTGGGCGCGTCTTCCTCAGTTCGGATTTGTAGCCGAGCACATCGCCGAAGACTGCTTCCAGCAAATCAGTTCATCTGATCTGACGATATGGTTTAATGATTCGACCATTAATCAAGTCTATGGCGACGGTAATGTAATGTTGATAATGTTCCCTATGGAAAATGATTCGACTTACAATAAATATGCCTATGTCGAAAGTAGTATTATGGACGCTTATTTTAAAGATAACGATATAGAGAGTGTCCATTTCCGACCGGAGACGACTTCGAAGGTTGTACCGCTTTATTTAGCTAAGAAAAATAGCTATTTCTTGCCGAAGTTCGCTTGGTACGAAACGATCCGTCCTACATATCCCATGGATGTCTATAATATTCCTCAGGAAATGATTGATTTGTTCAATACTGAAGCGCCGGCACCCGACCTTATCGATAAGACACAAGTGAATAGGATGAGAAGAGTACTTAACGACGGCTCGCAAGCACCTGAAACGAACAAACAGTCCACCCAAGAAAACGAGAAGGAATCCGAGACAGAATTAGAAAAGCCATCCGACGAGTTAAATTCTTTAGCTGATGATTCAGACGAAGATAATAGTCCGGTAGTTGATGATGTTGAAGAACAAATTTTAGAAGAAACGGAAAATGAGTGATATTATTAGACTCCTTCCGGATTCAGTCGCCAATCAGATAGCCGCAGGTGAGGTGATCCAACGTCCGGCATCTGTCATTAAGGAGTTGGTTGAAAATTCTGTAGATGCCGGCGCTACTGAAATTGATATTATCATCACTGATGCTGGTCGGACACTTATTCAAGTAGTTGACAATGGTGTAGGAATGAGCGCTACAGATGCCAGAATGGCTTTTGAACGCCATGCCACATCAAAAATCGCTAAAGCTGACGACCTTTTTGCTCTCTCTACTATGGGTTTCAGAGGTGAGGCGCTTGCCTCGATTGCCGCTATTTCAAGAGTAGAGTTAAAAACCAAAACTAAAGGATCAAACATCGGAACGCGCCTGATAATTAACGGTTCAAAAGTAGAAAGTCAGGAAGCTGAAATGTGTGCCGACGGGTCTAATATGCAGGTTAAGAATCTGTTTTTTAACGTTCCGGCGAGACGTAAATTTCTGAAGAAAGACAGCGTGGAATTAACTAATATTCTTAGAGAATTTGAACGTCTCGCTTTAGTAAACACCAATGTTGATTTTTCAATTTCCCATAATGGGAGCACACTTCATCAATTTAGACGTTGTTCATTAAAACAACGTATAATTGATTTATTTGGGAAGAATTTGGATAAACAGTTACTTCCTATCGAGACTAATACTCCATTAGTCAAAATTACAGGATTCATATCGTTACCTCAATTTTCAAAAAAAAGAAATAATCTGCAATATCTCTTTGTGAACGGAAGGAATATGCGTCATCCATATTTTCATAAAGCGATAATGCAATGTTACGAAGAATTGATCCCTCTTGATGAGCAGCCAAGTTATTTTATAGATTTCAAAGTAGATCCTAAATCGATCGACGTAAATATTCATCCAACGAAAAACGAAATAAAATTCGAAGAGGAATCGGCTATATGGCAGATTTTAACAGCAGCGGTAAAAGAATCCTTAGGGCGATTTAACGCAATGCCGGGTATCGATTTTTCCGACGACGTGGAACAAATACCGGTTTTCGCCCCTAAACTTAATGATTTTGGTAAACCGGATGTCGATATTTCATACAATCCTTTCGAGAATGCACGGGAAAACCGTAAGAATTTAAATCGTCAATCCTCCGACAAAGCTCTTCGACAGTTAGGGGCAGACTGGAATCAACTCTATGAAGAATTCAGATCGGAAAAAGAATCTCTTCATACAATCGATAACTCCACGGTGATCGGCAGCAAACTTAATCTTGAAGATGTTCTTGAAAAGACGAAAGAAGATGAAAAGAGTCTTTTCGATACATCTGAACTCATTGCTCCAACATCGTTTATCACTCTTAACAATAGATTTATTGTTTTCCCGTCTCACGATGGTTTAATAATTATTGACCAGCATAGAGCTCATGTGCGAGTCTTATATGATAGGTTTCTAAATGCTATCGAAGAAAAAGAAATTTCTTCACAGCGCATCATGTTTCCGGAACGTTTCAGTCTTACACCGGCAGGTAGTTCGATGCTCCAAAGTATTTTGACCGATTTACTGAAAATAGGCTTCGAGATATCTTCATCAGGAGGATGTGAATGGAATCTTACAGGCTATCCATCCGTTTTACCTGATGTTAATCCTGTCGAGATAATTGAAAAAATCGTGGAGGAGGAAGCAGAGGGAAGTAATAAATTGTCGGAAAGTTTGACGCAGCGCATAGCTCTGTCGATGGCTAAATCTGCAGCTATCAAAAAAGGCGCCATATTAACAGAGACAGAAATAGAACATCTGATAGCACAACTGTTTTCCACACAGATATCAAAATATACTCCTGATGGTTTGCCAATCATCAGGAGTATAGATTGCTATTCTATATTGCGTCTTTTCGACTGACGATCAGATGCCTGCCGCAGTCAAGGCTTTCGTGTTCTCGTCATAAGTCACTTTATATGATTTTCCTGCTTCTGTCGGAATTTCAGCAGTCTGACCTAAGTAATATATTTTTAGATTTTCTCCGCTTCCTGAATGAACGATTGCTTCTTCCAGCTTTCCGTTACGGATTTCTAAATCTACGACAAAATTACCTCTTGTACGAGCCCCTTTGAAATTCACGTCTTTCCAATCATCGGGAAGAGCCGGTAGCAGCTGAATCAGCCCGTTATGGCTCTGAACGAACATTTCGGTAATACCGGCCGTGCCGCCAAAATTGCCGTCTATCTGGAACGGCGGATGCATATCCCATAAGTTGGTGGCTGTACCATTTTTCAGAAGATTCTGAAACAAAACGTAAGCATGGTTACCGTCAAGAAGTCGAGCCCAGTGATTAAGTTTCCATCCCATACTCCAACCGGTTGCGGCATCGCCTCTCTGACGAAGAGTCTCTTTAGCAGCGTTTGTCAGTACAGTGTCTGACAGGGCGTTGATGGTCGTACCCGGGTGTAATCCGAAAAGATGATTCGTGTGACGGTGCTGGTCGCCGTACTCGTCAATATCTTTGTACCACTCTTGAAGCTGACCGTACTTGCCTATTTTATAAGGCATCATATTGTCATATTTTTCTTGCCATTCTGCTACCTTTTCAGCGTCAATTCCTAAAATAGTAGCTGCTTCAATGGCTTCCTTCAACACTTCCTTTGTTACGGCATTTGCGTATGTAGCACCTATGTCAATGGGACCATGCTCGGGTGAGTACGAAGGAGATGAAGTATAATACCCATCGTGCTTATATAAAAGGTCGCTTACGAAATCAGCGCTCTCGCTGATAATTGGATATCCTACTTCTCTAAGCCAGTCCTTGTCTCTTGTATAATCATAGTATTCCCAGATCTGAGTGGTCAGCCATGGGCCGGCTGTCGGATTATAGTTCCACGACATTTCGCCTGAGTTCAGAGGAGCTGTGAAGCCGAAAATATTGGTCGACACTTCAGCTGTCCATCCTCTCGCACCATAGTAATCCTTGGCCGTTTGAGCTCCAGGTTTAACCAATCCTCTTACATAATCTATAAAGGGAATGAAACATTCCAGTAGGTTGGCGTTGGTCGCCGGCCAGTAATTCATCTGAAGATTAATATTGTTGTGGTAGTCTACTCTCCACGGGCCGTCTATATTGTTATGCCACATCCCTTGGAGATTTGCAGGCATATTGCCTGCACGCGAACTTGATATCAGCAGATATCTTCCCATTTGATAGTAGAGTTCTTCAAGCTGATGGTCAAGAGTTCCCGATTTATATCGGTTCAACCGCGCCGGTGTTGTCATTAGGTAGATATCATCTTCGTTTTCGATGGGATTTATTTTTAGAGCAACGCGATCATAAAGAGCTTTATAATCCTCCTGATGTCTGGAAAACAACTCCTGATAGGTCAGTTTTGAAGCCAGATCGATTATCTGGTTCACATTTTTTACCGGATCTACACCTGCGTAAGTTTTCGCGTCGCTGAAGTCCGGATCGAAATTCATCTTATAATCGGTGTCGGCCGCTAAAAGGAATTCAACCCCTTGACAGTTAGAAATAAGGATAGTCCCTTTATTTGCATCGGGCTCTATAACGGCAGCAGGATCATCACATCTTACATATACCCTCAGAGCCCATTCCATATTGTTGTTGTCCACTACGCCACTATATAATAATCCGCCCGGCATTTTCTTTATCGACATGAGTTTCTGCGGAATATTCATCCCGAACGAAAGGGTCATAGGTTCTCCATCGCTTGTAAACTGCCATACCATGACACTGTCCGGATACGATGTGAAATATTTCCTTTCGTAATGCGAACCGTTGGAATCAAATTCTACTAATGCCAGTGATTCGTCGACATTTAAAATCCTCTTATAGTCGCTTACGCTGTTTTCATCGATAGTTGTTGAAACATAAGCTTCGCCTAAAACGGTATAAGTTCCGAACACGTTACGGTCATAATTGATATTCCCCCTGAAATGTTCGGCTACCAGACGATTGGCTTCTCTAACTGAGTCTACAGCCAATAGATGTCTGATTTTTTCCAATATTTCCGGTTTTACGGTTCTGTTCATGTTCCAATATCTTTCTGCCCCTGTGCCGGGACCTCCCGTCCAAAGCGTTTTTTCATTCAAAACCACTCTTTCACGACCGACGGAACCCATGATGTTGCCGCCGAATGATCCGTTTCCTATTGGCAAAGAAAGGCGTTCCCATATCGTATCCGGATTCGTGGCAGTTGTCGAAAAGTCATTGTATGTCCAAGCCGCTTGCTTGTATGACGGCGTAGGGGTGTCAAACCAGATGGCATTACCTTTCCGGTAATCGATCTGGTCGGCTGCATTAAGCGTCAGGGCTGAAAGCCCCGTTGCAATTAAAATAGAGTAAAGTCTGCTGTTCATTATTGTAATTTTGGTTATTAGATTCGTTTTAATGAAAATAATTGTATAGCCGATGCACTTGTCGTTGCCATTAGATCTTTCTTATTCATATTCAACGAATCGGCTACATAATTGGCAGTATGTATTATGTATGCGCTTTCGCATCTCTTTCCCCTGAAAGGAACTGGTGAAAGATAAGGCGCGTCAGTTTCCAATATTATTCGTTCTGATCCTATCTCCGGAAGCACACTCCGTAGTCCCGAATTTTTAAAGGTCACGATTCCATTGATGCCGAAATGAAAATCCCCGGCTCTTCTTCTGATTTTGTTTACATCGTCCACTGAGCCACCGAATGAATGGAACACTCCTGTGATTCCATTAAAAGATTCCATGACTTCGAGAGTCTCATCAAGGGCTTCGCGGCAATGAATGATCACTGGCAGTTTCTTTTCTTCAGCCCATTTCAATTGAGCCTCAAATATTTCCATTTGCTGATCTCTGAACCTCTTATCCCAATAAAGATCCATGCCTATCTCACCGATGGCACAAAACTCCTCATCTTTATTGATCTCAGATTTGATTTCTTGTAATTCAGATTCCCAGTCTTCGGTCACAGACGTAGGGTGCAATCCCATAGCCATATACAATCTGTCCGGAAATTTTGAGTGAAGTTCCTTCATCGGGGCTATTGTCGTCACATCTACATTTGGCAATATCATTGTGTCGACGTCGGCTTCGATAGCTCTTTCTACCGCTGAAATGCCGCCATCTTCAAATTCGGGCAGATAAATATGTGTATGTGTGTCGACCCAACCCATTCTATTTATCTCTGTTTGCCGTTGACAGGGCGAGTTCCTTAAAAAAAGTGGCTGCTTCTTCGCTTAATGAAATATCCTGAAGACACTCTATAGCTTCTAACGAATATTTTTTAATCAAACTCATGCATTCTTCGTTTAATCCAAGATCCAAATAGAGCCCTTTTATTTTCTGATACTTTACTTCTGGAGCTGACGGATTTTGAATCTCGGATAGCGCAGTGCCCGAGCTGTCTTTTTCTATAGCTTTTATCAGTAGCCATGTTTTTTTGTCCGATAGAATGTCGTTGCCGGTTCTTTTCCCGAAAATTTCCTGGTCTCCGAAAGTATCCAAATAATCGTCGCGTAGCTGGAAAGCCATGCCCAATTTCTCCCCGTAATGATAGAAAGCATCGATTGTCTGGGCCGATGAGCTTGTCAGAATGGCTCCCATTGCGCTCGCACACCCTAACAGAACCGAAGTTTTAAGTCTGATCATATTTAGATATTCTTCAACGGTTACATCGGTGCGTTGCTCGAAATCCATGTCATATTGCTGACCGTCATAAACCTCCATTGCCGTGCGGTAAAACAGTGAGAGTATTTCCATCGATTTCTCGCTTCGGAAATCCGACGTAAGATATAGGGTACATAAAGAGAACATAGCGTCGCCTGATAGGATAGCTGTGGTCTCGTTCCATTTCTTGTGAACAGTCGGTCTGCCGCGTCTCATATCCGAATGATCCATCACGTCGTCATGAAGCAACGTGAAATTATGGAAAAGCTCTACTCCGATAGCCTGGGATATTGCGGTTTCGTAAGAGCCTCCTGTTGCCTCAGCAGTAGCGAGGGTAAGTACAGGCCTTATCCTTTTGCCACCGGTTGACAATGCATATCTTATAGGAGCATAAAGTCCCTCCGGTTCTTTGGGAAGAGAAATATTGCTTACAATCGAATCGGCGATTGAAGTATACTCGTCTAAAGTCTTCATTTGTCTTGAAGATAATATGATTGTCTGAAATAAGTCAGAGAAGCCGTGTCCGATTCATATTCGCTCTCAATAAGTTTTACAAAGTTTTCGTCTGCGTTCTCTTCGCGAAGCACTTTGCCTAACCTCCAAGGATTCGTTGCTATAACATATACTTTAGCTAATTTTTCCTTAGGGAGAAGATCTTGAATCGAATCTATGGCATAAAGAAACTCTCTGCTTGAATCATAACCGATACTATCATATTTCGAAAATATCTCGCGAGTCAATGCACGCGCGTATTCTCTATCAGATAATCCTCGCTCGCTCATCCACTTCACCACTATTTCACCGGCTTCAGCTGGAGAATATTTATTGATGATTTCCGATGCGTTGAGTTGAGGGTCGGATGTAGGGTCGATGCTATTCTTTTTGCAACCAGTGGCGCAAAAAAGCAGCAACAAAGATACGGTTAAGATTTTTTTTGCGTATTTCATATTATGCAAAATTACATTATTAGTTCATACTATTATAATTTTGTAAAAAAATAATTTGATAATTGTAACCTTTTTACTTCTTGTTTCGTCCAATAAATATAAAAAATAAATAATCCAAACTATGACAATGTTTAAAAAGATTTCAATCTTAACAGTTGTAGGGCTCTTCTTGGCTTCATTTCCCGTCATTGCAAGGCCTAATTTTGATTATGATGAAATGATCGAACGTATCGACCAAAGAATTAAAGAATCGGTGAATGCAGACTCCGTGCTTAATATGCCGGTGATTGTCATACCCCAGGTTGATAATAGTTATGAAATGGTTTATGATGATAATCGTACTGTTAACATTCTGCGTATTTTAGGCCTCATTATTCCATTTGTGTTCGCTATGATTGTGGTTTTTATGTGTCTATGGTTTAAAAGAGATCGTTTTAGAGAGAAATGTAGGATAATTGACAAAGCTATTCAAAATAATTATCACTTGCCTGAAACGTTTTTTGGCGGAAAAACGGAGCCGGAGTTCCTTACTATAAGAGGGGAAACTAATAGCAGGACAAAAATATCTTTGCCGTCGGCACGCAAACTACAAGCTGGTTTGATATGGATTGCATTCGGATTGACAGGCTTCATTTTCTTTCTCATAGCTAATACTGGAGAGATGGCAGTACTTTGTCTACTTCCCATTTTTATCGGCGTTGCTAAAATAGTGACTGTCATGATGATAAGAAACTCTAATCGTGAAGATAACACTGGAATATAAGTAGTTCTAAAGTATTAAGGATTTTAGCCGGTTCGGATGCTTAGTCGTCTTGAAGAGCTCAGATTGATTGCCTTATGCGCAACGGCTGATAGCCGTTCTGCATTCGGAAAGCTTGTCGTCGAATACCAGGAGGGATTGCGGAGATATCTTTATTCCTTGACATTGGGTAACGCTTCTCTGACCGACGATCTGGCTCAGGAGACCTTTTTGAAAGCTTATAAATCTATCAGGGCTTTTCAAGGGATATCAAGATTTAAAACATGGCTCTATAAGATCGCTTATAATGAATATGTCGACTGGATGAGGAAAAATACGGTGAAGACGGTAGGTGAAACAGCTGTTGTTTTATCAGAAGGGGATGACCGACACTTGATCACGGAAATGCGTCATGACATTTCTATCGCCTTGGATGAGTTGTCTTCCGTGGAGCGTAGCATTGTCCTGCTTTTTTACTTACAGGATCGACCCATTAAAGAAATAAGTAAAATTATGAATATCCCGGAGGGCACTATTAAAGTATATCTTTTACGAGCAAAGAAAAAAATGGCTCGGGTTATAATTGATAACGAATGATCTAAATATGAAAATGGAAGAAAAAAATAAACATGAGGTTAACAGTGAACAGATACCGTCTGATCGTGAATTAAATAAATTTTTCAAATCACGCATACCTGATGCTCCCGAATCACCCTGGTTCACGAGAACTGTCCTAAATCGACTGCCTGATAAGAAGAAAAAGAAAGCTGCCGCAATAGAGATCTATATCTGTGCAATAGCTCTCGTAGCGGTTGTTATCTTCGGTGTTTCCTTTGTTATTAGGTCGCTTGAAGCTCCCGTTATTACAATAGGGGATATGATAGTTTATGCAGTATATCTCATCCTTTTCGCTGGGATTCTGTATAATATTCTAACCCCTTGGATCTACCGACGTGTCAACGTCTGAAGGGAATGGCCAGAATGCAATAAACCGGCACCTTCACGCCGTCTACTAAACCGGCATCCCATTTTGGCATATTCTCTATCACTCTCAAAGCCTCTTGATTTAGTGATTCTTCCACACCTCTCAGCACTTCCGCATTCGTTATCTCACCCGATGGAGTCACCACAAATCCGCATAGCACACGTCCGTATACCCCTGATTTATAAGCCTCTTCCGGATATTTCCTTTCGCGGTTTATATATTTGATCATCTCACGGTCGCCGCCGGGAAACTGAGGCTGTACATCTACCGATTCATACACGAACGCCTGAACGTCAACGCGTCCGTTGTTGATCGTAGTTGAGTGATACGTCACTACACGGCGACTTTGAGCGGACAAGCTTGCCACAGATAGAATGAACGTTATGACAAAAAATAAAATGATTCTTTTTGGCATGTGGTTTTTCCTCGCGAAATTTCTGATATAGATTTAATTTTTTTGATTTTTGCTATACAAAAATATATACAACTACGACAAATAGCAAAAACCTTACGCAAATTTTGAGAATGATTATTATTGTTTTATCTTTGTTGACATTTAGGGCTTAATACGGCATAATGTTTAACATAAAAAAAGCTTTTCTCTGCCTTACTTCAGTTATTTGCGCGTCTCTGACCATTGCGGCTCAGGATGGCTCGCGATCATATTCTTTTCTGAACATCTCTTCTTCTGCTAAAATTTATGGCCTTGGGGGAATTAATATTTCGACTGTCGACGGTGGAATTGAATCTATAGAGCAGAATCCTGCTCTCCTCGGACCTGAATATGAGAAAAGCATAGGTGTTGGCTATATGCGCTATTTCGGCGATTCCAATTTCGGTTCGGTATCATTCGGTAATGGAATTCGCGATCATAGTGCATGGGCTGTTGGAGTGAGATATTTAGGCTACGGTTCAATTCAGAAAACAGATATTGAAGGGGTGGTACTTGGCGATTTTTCTCCTATCGACATGGTCATGAGCGTGGCCTATTCGCGGGATATAAATTCTAAGATGAGAGGTGGTATTGCCCTCAAAGGTATTTACAGTTCATACGACGAATACAATGCCTTTGCACTTGCCGTTGACTTGGGCATTAACTATTACGATCCTGAAAGGGATCTGTCTTTATCGGCCGTAGTAGTAAATCTGGGAGGGCAGTTAAAACGATTTGACAATGTTTATGAAAGACTTCCTGTTGATTTACGTCTTGGTTGGACTCAGTCGTTCCCCTCTTTCCCGGTAAGGTTTTCAGTGACGGCGTGGAATCTGACTAAATGGAATGTCCCTTATACCGAAATTCTCTCGGAAGAAGGTTCTTCTGGATATCGGATGAAAAGCGGATTTGCCAAAAATCTTTTTCGCCATCTTGTGTTTTCGGCCGATATTATTCCTTCCGAGCATTTTTATTTAAGTATAGGATATAATTATAAAATTCGTACCGACATGGCCGCGGCTTATCGTAATCTGCTTTCGGGTTTTTCTTTGGGTTGTGGGATTAATCTAAGCCAATGGAATGTGGGGCTCGCTTATGCTCAGCCTCATAGGGGAGGTAATACCTTTATGGTTAATATTTCTACTTCTATCAATCAGTTTTTAAAATAACAGACACAAATGAAATATAAAAAAATTATCATTGCGATCGACGGTTATTCTTCTACAGGAAAGAGCACTATGGCTAAGCGACTTGCTGCTGAAATTGGTTATCGTTATATCGATTCGGGAGCCATGTATAGGGTCGTTACTCTTTGTGCTCTAAGAAATAATCTGATCGATGCTGATGGAACAATCGATATAAACGCTTTGAATCGTCTCCTTGATGTAATTAAAATAGACTTCGTTGTCACACCCAACGGACAGCGTACATATCTTGACGGAGAAGATGTTGAACAGGAAATACGTTCTATGACAGTGGCTGACAATGTATCGGCTATTGCAGCTATACCGTCGGTACGTAAGGTACTTACCCGGTTACAACAAGATATGGGACGCGATAAAGGCATAGTTATGGATGGCAGGGATATTGGAACTACCGTTTTCCCTGATGCTGAAATGAAATTGTTTGTTACTGCTACTCCACAAACACGGGCGCGCCGTAGATATAAAGAACTTCTTGAGAAAGGAATGAAAGCCACACTCGAAGAAGTGATGGAAAATATTCTCCGCCGCGATAAGATGGACGAAAATCGTAAGGAAAGTCCCCTTCGGAAGGCTGACGATGCCATTATGATCGACAATTCGCTTCTTACGCTTGATCAGCAACATCGTCATGTGCTCAATCTTTTTCATGAAATAGCTCGTACTAACGATGATTGTTGATATCGACACCGGCTCGGGTTTCTGTTTCGGCGTGGTCAATGCTATCCGCAAAGCCGAGGAGGTACTGGAAAAAGAAGGTACTCTTTATTGTCTTGGGGATATTGTACATAACAGCGAGGAGCTTGACCGTCTTGCTAAAAAAGGACTGATCGTTGTCGGACATGACGAACTTAATAGGCTTCATGATGTCAAACTATTGCTAAGAGCTCATGGAGAACCTCCTTCTACATATCGCATCGCGCAGGAAAATCGCATTGAGATCATCGATGCTACATGCCCCGTTGTACTGAAATTGCAGAAAAGGATTAAGGACGCATTCGAAAAAAACGGCGAAGATAACCAAGTTGTTATTTATGGTAAAAGAGGACATGCGGAAGTCAACGGACTCGTAGGTCAGACGGAAGGTCGGGCTATAGTGATAGAAACTTCCGACGACTTGGATAAAATCAATTTTAATAATCCCATTTCTCTCTACTCACAGACTACCAAGTCGCCGGAAGGGTTTCAGCGGATTGTTGCCGATATTAATGATAGATATAGGTCTAAGCAAGGTTTTGAATATTATGATACCATTTGTCGACAGGTGGCGGGGAGAGTCAAAGGATTAAAGAAATTCGCCGGCTCTTACGATGTCATCCTCTTTGTAAGTGGAGCCAAAAGTAGTAACGGTAAGGTTCTTTTCGAAGAATGTCGCAAGGTGAACCCCATGAGTTTCCTCGTATCGGATGTTAACGGCATTGACCATCGGTGGTTTGAAAATAAAGAAAGCGTCGGGATTTGTGGCGCCACCTCCACACCACGTTGGCTTATGGAGAAAATCGCTGTCCATGTCCGCCATATCACCTCAAAGTCACACGACTGAGCATGATATTCCTCTCGTCTCGCCAGCCCTGACTCGAATTGCGTAGACTGAAAGTCACCAGTCCTATAGAACCTTCGAGCAGACGCTTTATGTAATTGTAAATTTCCCCGATAGTTTTCATCCCCTTAAGTTTAATGGAAGCTAACACACGTCCCCTTTGAGTTACGGTTGCGTAGATAATGTCTGTTGGTAAAATCTCTTTCATAATGCTATGTTTTTTGTTACACAGCAAAGGTAATACCAGTCATGGGCAACATCTTTGCATACCCATCCTAAAACATCCTAAATCGCCACCAAAAACATCACTTTATTCTCCAATCTAATTCAGCTTTAAAAATAATGTTATTCTTGCTTTATCTTTCTGTATTCTTAATCAACCTAAAGGTACGTTTTCTTTTATTGCTTGAGTTTCAATTTAATCTTATCTTTCGAGATCTCGAAATCATTGATATTTAATCTATTTTTAGCCGTTTCTTCAGTTATCGGTTCCCATGCGTGTGCAATAATGTTAGGTTTCGTAGTGTCTTTTAGATCTACTAATAATAGAACATAGCCTGTGTTAAAGTTTATGGTCTGTTTGAAACTGACTTCATATAAAGTAGATACTTTTTCTGAACGTGTTATTAATAGATTGTCAAAACTAAAATTTATCCATGAATATCTGTTAAAAGTCTGTTCAATCTCATCAAAATATGATCTTAAAGGTTTCAGGACAAATTTGACCTGATGACTTAGTATCTTATTGACATTTGCTCTTACAATCAATGCGTCATCACTGAAAAGACTCTCTAACCCATACAGATTCTTGTTATCATAACAACTTTTATATTCATCTAACAGATTCATGATTATCTGTATATCGTCCGGTATTGCCTCAAGCTCTCCCCTCAACATAGCTGTTTCGCCATCTTTTACGTTTACAGAACTCATAATGCTATAGTAGCCGTTTTTACTTATCTCCACCTCATGCTTGCCTGTAATAATATTGCGGAATACATTCGGGGTAGTTCCTACCTCTATGCCGTCTATCTTGACTGTCGCTCCTATCGGTTTATATGCAATATTCAGAACTCCGTAAATCGGTTCTAATTCTGGAATTACAATTTCCTTTTCTTGTCGTTGACCGATTTCTACTGTGGTACTATGGGGTCGATAATTATCCTTACTCACCTCGATCTGGTAGATTCCTGGTGCTACAGTCCCCGAATAGCTGCCTTTGCCCGATTCTTTTCCGTTGATCTTTATTGTTGCACCATCAGTTAGAGTTTTGATGTTAAGATGCGACATTATAGATTCCAATTTTACCTGTATAACAGTATTGCTCGATCGGTTTATTTCGGCCGTTCCTTCTGCCGATGCGTATCCCTCTGCGTCTACACTCCATTTATGAGTCCCATATTTCAGGAACGTCATCGTCTCTCCGTTATCTACCGATTGAGTCACATCGTCAACTTTAACAGAAACTCCTGTCTTCGGCGTAATTTCTAAAATCAGATAATTCGCTCCTGGATCCGCTGCTTGCGGTCGATTTTGAATCAAATCATCATATCCTGATAATTTGACGGAATATGTCATCCCCTCTACAACACCTTCACCTTCGTCGTTGGTCAGTTCGATATCCAAAGTTTCCATCCCTGGACATTTTAGCCTCAAACGCTTTGAACCCTTGACCATGAAAACCCGATATTCGTTGATGTCGAATTCCTGCTTGATCACGTTTCCTTCAAATTTGCATCCCTCTATTGGAAGAATCACTCTTACCAAAGCGCACACATCCCCGTTCAAATCTTTAACTTGAGCGGCTCTTGCAGAAAGATCATTTGCGGTCATTTCGAAGTTCTCTACTTTAAGTTCTCTGCCTACAGTAGGAAAAACTGACAGAAAACACATTAGGGTTATGAATAAATATTTCAGTTTCATCATTTTATTGCAGATTTTGATAAAATTTTCAGTCACATTGCAAAGTTAATATACAAATTCAGGGATTATCTGCGAATTTGGCCTATACATTAAAAGTTGCCCACCCTTAGTGCCTAACTATCAGCGGAATCCACTAATTTCTTATGTGCATTTTTAGTAAAATTTAACTTTTGTCGCCTCTGATCTTCAGTTTTCATATTCTTCAAAACAAAAGTATGGACATGATCTAACCATGTCCATACTGTTCACTCAAAAAAAGTTATTCTTTGACGTGTATTATAACCCTCCTTTGGTGCAAATCATTGCATGACAGCCTCAGGCGAATAAATAAGTCCGGGGGCTGCTTCTTTGCCGTCTGGCGTGGTGAAAACAAAAGTAAACATCCATTTTACAAGTCTCGTTGCAGGGCTGTTGAACGTTGCAACAGGGAGTTTGAGCATTACTTGGTTCCACCCTTTGTGCAGTTTTACCTGCATCGGTTCGCGAGCTGCTATGTTTTCATTCCCTAAAGGAATCTCATTGTCTCTGACTGTATGGTCGGCAGTCCAAACGGGTGGGATAAGCTCCTTTCCGTTTACCCATATTTTGCTTTCCCTATAATCCCATTTGCCTGGTTTTGGAGGGATGTCTGATTCCGAACGGCTATAGTTTTGTGTTTCCACTTGGAGACCTACGGTTTGATCGATAGGGGAGTACACCTGAGTGAAAGCGTAAGCTGTATGGTTTGGCTGAGGATTTTTATAGAACGCTGGGACTGTGCTTCCCCATACATGGCGTAGGTATATTCCTGCTCCGGTCGTTTCACGTGTGCCGTATGTTGAATCGTTATACACGTAACTCATTTTTATCCCCTCGGTTTCAGGTGGAAAAACGGTCGTTAGATCTCCATTGTTAGGGAATGCATCGGTTATACGCCACTTCACGTTCGTTTGCTTCACGTATGGAATGTGAAAGTCTTTAAGGGTCGTCGCCTTATGCTTTAGCAGACGTCTTTCAAAATCCTGAAACAGTTTGAAATCCTCGCTTCCGGGCTGCCCCATATTTGTCCCGAGGCTGTCGAAATATTCAGTGCCTCCACCATCCCAAGAACGTTCGGCTATTGTCAAGAGAAGGGGATAGAGACTGTTTTGAGCTATGTTGGATGTCTCGTCTGTCACTTTCCTGTCATTCCATAGAGCGATCTCCACTCCGGCAAGGTCTGGCGAGCCTTTCGTTTTGCCGTAAACGTTGCTTCTGAACAAAGCCACCATATCGGCATAAGTGTCAAAATGGTTGATATAATGAAGTTTGGAGTCGATAGCCGGGATACCTGGTGTCGCTTTTCCACGATAGCTCCACATCTGAATCATATCTATTTCACCCGGATTATATTTCCACCCCGGATTCCACGATATGGCTTTCTTCCCTTTAGAACGTACTAACGCTACCATTTCAGGCACAAAATTAGGATTGGTAAAAGCTACCTCGTCAGTGCCAATGTGAAGATAAGGCACACTGTCGAAAGTCTCGCATGCTTCTTCGATTAAAAGCTTCAATATCTTCATACCCTCTGGACTCTGCATGTCATGCTTGAAAGTTCGCACGAAAGCCGCGCTGTGCCCTGGCATGTCTAACTCGGGAATAAGCAACATGTTGTGAGCTGTGGCCCATCTCATCAGTTCCTTCGCCTCCTCCACAGTATAAAACTTACCCGGCTGACGCTCTGTATTGATGCTGTCGTTGATCATTGGGAAGATTTTGCTTTCCAAACGCCATGCTTGATTCTCCGTTAAATGCCAATGGAAAACATTTAGCTTGAATTTCGACATTATCTCAATCTCGCGCTTCAACTCATCCATCGAAATATAAGTACGGCCTACATCCATCATAAAACCTCTCAAACTGAACGCAGGCCAATCGGTAATTTCACATTCCGGGAGTGTAATTTTGTTCTTACCCTCACTGATGAGCTGATTCAACGTCATCAAAGCCCAATAGATGCCCTTGGACGATGTGGCCGTCACAGATATGCCATTCTTTCCGATTTTCAGGCTATAAGCCTCGTCACTTTGGATTACAATTCCAGGAATCTCCTGAGTGATACTACCGGTAATTTTGAATTTTGCCGAATCAGTTATTTTCACCCCGAACTGAGAAATTGCTTCGATCCATTCCTTTTCCCATGAAGGCATGGTTATACTCACATTTGTCAGAACAACGGTTCCTTTGCCGAACTCAATCTTTTGTGGAGTGGGAATCAAAGCATAATCGGATAAACTTGGCTTTGCGTTTGCTGCAGCCATCGTAATTATGAGGGCCGTAGCTACAAACATTTGACGGAAGGTTTTAAACATGGATTAAACTATTAAAATTCACAAAATTGTTATAGATAATTATTGGAAATTTGAGATATAAAGACTTTTGTTTCATGGCAAATGCAATTTTAACATCTTTGTGCAAATATGAAACTTGTTGTAAGGCAAATAATTATGAATGGAGTTCTCTTATGGATTCGATGCCTTTATGTATTCGTTCGAGACCTTCCATCAGGCGTGTTCGTGAAGTGGCGATATTGATTCGAATGAATTTTTCTCCTGCTGCGCCGTAATGAGTCCCTGCGTTTATCCAAACTTTTGAGTTTGCCAGCAAATGATCCTCTATGAGTTGGGATTTCACGTTTAGTGCCGAACAATCTACCCATACCAAATAAGTCGCTTCAATAGGGATGATTTTTAAGTATGGCATCCGTTCTTCAAAAAACTCCCTCAAAGCTTTATAATTTTCATGAAGATATTCCACAAGCTGCTCTAACCATGGAAGTCCGTTACGGTAAGCTGCTATAAGACCCGCGACTCCGAACGGATTCACGTCGCATACTTCGTTGATATTGATTGCGCGGTCTATTTTCGCTCTCATTTCATCATTGTCCGTTATGATACAAGCTATTTGTAATCCTGCCGTATTGAACGATTTACTAGATGAGACGCAAGTTATAATATCTATCTCTTTGCTCTCGAATAGGGAGGCGATAGGAGTGTATTTGAATCCTGGATAAACGAGTTCGCAATGAATATCGTCGGAAACGATTGGGATATTATGCTTTTTACAGATGTCGCCTAATTTCTTAAGTTCATCCACACTCCATACCCTTCCCGACGGGTTATGAGGATTGCACAAAAGGAATATTTTTACTTTTCCCCCCGATATCTTTTTTTCAAAGTCTTCAAAATCGATAGAATATATGCCGTTATTGTAAATCAGCCGATTCTCTATAACCTCACATCCGTTGTTTCTTATCGAAGAGAAAAAACAGTTATACACAGGAGTCTGGACGAGAACTCCGTCCCCGGGTCGACATAGCGCCTTTATGATAGCAGATATGGCGGGGACAACGCCAGAGGTATATAGTATGGAATCTCTTTTTATCTCCCATCCGTGCCTCCTTTGAAACCATTCGATAACAGCCGCATAAAAATCCTCCGGAACATAAGTGTATCCGAAAATACCCTCCTTTACCTTGGCTTCGAGAGCTTCCACAATGGGAGGCGCGACACGAAAATCCATATCGGCCACCCACATAGGAATGACATCTCGCTCTTCAGCACTATCCCATTTATAAGAACCTGTACCGCGTCGGTCGATCAGTGTGTCGAAATCGTATTTCATTTCACTATTATCTTGCAATTCGCCGGTTGCTTTATGTTCTCGTCTATGATTATTTCGCCCACGCTATCTGCGACGATAGAGCCGGAAGTCGGATTCTTAATGCTGGTTATGTGACCTTTGATTGTTGCATGAACATCGCTGTATTCAAAACATAGATCTGCATCCTGTTCAAAAGTACAATCCTCCAGAACAAGATTTTTTGCATAACAGAGCGCTTGAGTACCCCCTATGCGGCAACGTACCAGTTTCAGATTCACGGAATGCCACCCCAAATATTCACCATTGATAGTCGAATCATATACTGTCACATTTTCCGTACCCCAGAAAGCATCCTTAGAGTCGATCATTGCGTTACGAATTTCAACATTCTTGCAATATTGGAAAGAATAATTTCCTCTTTGAGTGTAGTTTTCAATATCGATGTTTTCAGAATGCATGAATAGGTAATCGGCGTTATTCAGCAATACATTGCGCAATTTTACATTTTTGCAATGCCATAAGGTCTCCAATGCGTTAGGAATCTGTACGTTTTGGAGAGAGATACCGTCCATCTCACGAAACATTTTTGGAGCTTCGACTAATGTATCTGTCATTTCTACATCCTTCGAATACCATAGCGCAGCTCTTGCTCCTTCTGTGAAAAGACAATGACGTATAACGAATTTATCGACATGCCAGAAAGGATATTTACCTTCGAATCGGCAATTTATCGCAGTTATATTGCTGCTTTCCTTTATTGCTGACTCACCTGCATGGATCGTGACATTTTCGAGTCCCAGATTGTGTGATGCGAACAGAGGGCGTTCACCTCCAAATTCTTTGTTGCTGATGATTTCCATAATCTTATCTGAAATTTAGTTATTGTTTTATTAATATGGTTGAAGGAGAGAGGGTCTGTGGCATCCAATTGCCGAACCTCATCCTTAAAAGGAATATTGTACCGCGGAAACACAATTCGATACACATGGCTATCCACACACCATGCAGACCTAAGATAGGGGCGAGCCACGCTGCTAAAGTGAGTCTGACTCCCCACATACTACCTAAATTCATGACACTCGGAACAATCGTCTTGCCGGCTCCGACGAAGACACCATAGGCCACAATCGATGCCGCAAACATTGGCTCTGCCCAGGCTTCGGTTCTTAGTGCCATAACTCCTAAAGTCTGGATTTCTTCAAACGATGTCATGATTTCCATTAGGAACGGCGCGAATATATACATAAGTATGCCCATTACCGTCATGACCGACATCCCCATCCCTACAGTAATCCAGGCAAAGCTCTTGGTAAGAGCGCGGCGTCCCGCACCGATACTTTGACCTATTAACGTGGTAGCTGCCTCCGCTATACCATAACCGGGCATATAACATAAACTCTCTGCAGTAATTGCAAACGCATTGGCAGCTATAGAATTGATTCCCAAAGGAGCGACTATCACAGTTATGAGAATTTGAGCACCGCTCAAAACCACTCTCTCACATCCTATAGGCACACCGATGACAAGAGCTTTCCGGATGCATTGTTTTGTCACACGCCAACTGCCTTTGATTCTACGGATAGCCAATTCACGCGATCTGCAACAAAGGAACCAAAGCATCAGAATGGCTGTGATAACCTCCGCCAAAGCTGTGCCCAAAGCAGCTCCTACTATCCCAAGACCTGCGCCAGGCATCATGAACTCAATCCCCAGAACTGAAATTTCACGGGTGGGAAAGATTAGAAGAAAGTTGAAAACCACGTCCATTACACACATCAGAACATTCAAGATACTGGGCACATTCATGTTACCGCTACACCGCAGTATCGCACCGGCTAAAAATTCCAATTGTAGAGCTGGAATAGACAGACAGAATATGAAAAAGTAGACTGTCGCACCTTCCCTTATTGATTCTTCTCCACCTAACCAAACCGGCAAAACACCGCTTAAGGCACATCCTATCGTTGCTATAATCACGCTATAAATCGTACAGACAATTAACGATTGGCGAACCACAGAACGGGCATGCTCGTGATTATTCCCTCCAACATGATGAGCGATTTGGACGGAAAACCCTGTTCCCATAGACGTTAAGAGTCCCCACAGAAGCCATGTCGTGGTCATTATCAAACCGATGGAAGCAGATGCATTCGCGCCCAAATGTCCCACCATTGATGCATCGATAAACTGCATCGCGATTGATGAAACCTGCGCAACTATCGCTGGCGCACTAAGTTGTATGGTCAGCTTAATGCGGTCGCGCATAGATAGTTCAGAGCCGTTTCTTATGTTGTCGAGTAATCGCGGGCTTGCCGAAAACATGCTTTCAGGTTAAATAGAAATTCACTTCAAAATTAGTGAACTTTTATCAAATCACAAATTTGATTTTTGACTATAAGTTACCCGTTTTTATAGTGTGAGGAAATTAAGTTCTGATAAAAATAAACGGTCCTGTTTGCGGTTTGAAAAAAAAAGTGTAAATTTGCACTCCGAAATAAGAATCAAATAACGAATAAAATATACGGCAATGAAAAGAACATTTCAACCTTCTAACCGCAAAAGAGTTAACAAACATGGTTTTCGCGAAAGAATGCTCACAGCCGACGGTCGCAAAGTACTCGCTCGTCGCAGAGCTAAAGGTCGCAAACGTCTTACTGTTAGTTCTTCATTAGGAAGCAAATAATAGCCGTAATCTTTTAAACGATAAACTTCGCCGGAATCTCCCGTGAATCGGGAGTTTCCGGCTTGACTTGTTAAATATGATCAATCCTTTTGCTCATCCTGTCTATGTGATGCCCAAACCTGTGGGTTCTACGTGTAATCTGGCGTGCGAGTATTGTTATTATCTCGAAAAGAAAAACTATTATAGTGATTCTAAACGCCAACTCATGTCGGAAAGGACGCTCGAAGAATTTATTAAGCAGTATATCAACGCTCAGACTACTCCCGAAGTGGTGTTTACATGGCACGGAGGGGAAGCGACTATCAGGCCTATTGAGTTCTATCGTAAAGCTATTGAGTATCAGAAGATATATGGGGGAAGAAGACAAATCATCAATTGCCTGCAAACCAACGCAACCCTTTTGACCGATGAATGGTGTCTTTTTTTGAAAGAGAACGATTGGCTTGTTGGGGTCTCAATTGATGGGCCGCAGGAGTTTCATGATGAATATAGGAAAGCTCCTAATGGAAAATCTACGTTCATGAATGTGATGAGAGGCATTAAGTTGCTGCAACGCCATGGAGTAGAATGGAATGCCCTGGCAGTTGTCAACGACTACAACGCTGATTATCCGGTGGAATTCTACCGATTTTTCAAAAATATAGGATGTAAATTCATTCAGTTTACTCCGGTAGTAGAGAGAAAGTTAAAAGATGGAATGCTTGCAGATGTAAGTCGTGGCGGTCAATTGATGGATTTCTCTGTAACTCCCGAACAATGGGGCGATTTTCTTATTGGTGTCTTTGACGAATGGGTCAAAGAGGATGTTGGAAAAATATTCATTCAGCTTTTCGATGCAACATTGGCTAATTGGGTAGGTGAGTTGCCTGGAATATGTACATTGGCGTCTACATGTGGGCATGCTGCAGCTATGGAATGGAATGGCGATGTGTATGCTTGCGACCATTTTGTTTTCCCCGACTATAAACTTGGAAATATTCATGACTCTACGATTATAGAGATGATGAGTTCCGACCGACAGCTCAAATTTGGCGCTGACAAACGCAATTCTCTTCCATCTCAATGCAAGGAATGCCGTTGGTTGTTTGCATGTAATGGAGAATGTCCCCGCAATCGTTTTTGTGTAACCTCCAAGGGTGAACCTGGCTTAAATTATCTATGTTCGGGATATAAAAGGTTTTTCGAGCATGTAGCTCCCTATATGGATTTTATGAAAGAACAGCTGGATAAAAAGATGCCTCCGTCGGCTGTAAACGGAATGAAGTTCTGATATCATTCTTCTTCATCAAAGAAATCATCGTCAAAATCAAAATCCCAACCCATGTTGTCCATAGTTTCTTCATTGAATTTCTGAAGATCTCTACCTTCGCGTTTCGTGGGTCTGCCTAGACCTTTCCTTCTGTCTATGAAACCCGAAATTTTCACTATTTCAAGAAGATCGAGCTGGCTTTGAGGAGTTACGTTTTCGAGATATAGTGGGACAAGTTTAGCTCCGACTCGATTTTCCGTCAGTCCTACGACTTTGAATGAATAGGTAACAGGAGGTTTACGCACTTCAATTATATCTCCAATTTTTACTGTCCGAGAAGGCTTGACTGCTACGCCTCCTAAGGCAACACGCCCTTTCTTGCATGCTTCCGAGCTGATAGTGCGTGTTTTGAAAACTCTTGTTGCCCACAGCCACTTGTCTACTCGTTCTTCGTTTTTGGCCATAATCATTTGTTGTTGTAATTGCACATCGCCACGTCGATACCCGAAAGTACAAATGTCTTCATGGCATCAATAGCATAATCAATTCTTACAGGAAGCATCTGACGTTGATCCAAAGTAAATGCACCGAGAACGTAATCTATCTGTTGACCGCGGGCGAAATCACTTCCTATGCCGAAACGCAAACGTGGAAACCTATCGGTGCCAAGACAAGCCGTTATGTTTTTCAAACCGTTATGACCGGCATCGCTGCCGCCAGGCTTTATTCTTATCGCGCCGAATGGTAGAGCGATATCATCAACAAGCACGAGAATATGATCTAACTCGATTTTTTCTTTCTCTTTCCAATACCTGACTGCAGTTCCGCTAAGATTCATGTAGGTTGATGGCTTGAGAAGCACGAGTTGCTTGTTTTTGAGTCTGACTTTCGCTACATCACCGTATCTGTCGGTAGTAAAAGAGATATTGGACGCTTTTGCGAAAGCATCCAATATCATAAATCCTATATTATGACGGGTTGATTTATATTCGTCGCCGATATTACCAAGCCCGACAATGAGATATTTCATCTAATACCAGATTATTTAGCTGCTGCGGCTGCTGCGGCTGCTGCACCACGTGCGGCACGAGTGAGCTGAACGGCACAAACCACAGCATTCTTAGCGTTCATGAGTTCAAGGCCGTCGAAATGAAGCTCGCCGATTTGGAGCGATTTGCCCAGACCGAGTTTATCAACGTTGATGATCAGACGTTCCGGAATCTGAGTGTAAGGAGCCTTTACTTTGATTTTCTTCATGCTGAGTGTGAGTTTACCACCGGCTTTAACACCTTCGGCATGGCCTTCGAGACGAACAGGTACTTCGATAGTCACAGGTTTTTTCTCACTGACTTCAAGTAAGTCGATATGAAGGATATTGTCCTTTACGGGATGGAATTGAATATCTTTGAGGACGGCCATTCTCTTTTCGCCATGGATGTCAAGCTCGATGGCAAAAATTTCCGGAGTATAAACGAGTTTACGGATGGCATCTTCAGTCACATAAAGGTCTGTCGTAATCAAACCTTTGCCATTGCCTATTTCCACTACTTTCTCTCCTTCGCGGAGCTTGCCGCTGTAAGGGAGTTCAATTATTTCACCACCATTAAGAACTACGGGGATTTTGTTTTCTTTACGAAGAGCCTTTGCAGCTTTCTTCCCTAAATCTGTACGGGGTTCAACCGTTAATTGGAATGTTTTCATTTTTTGAATGTTGTTGTGTTACTAAAAATTAAAATTGGATTAATTTCCCATCACACGGGGATTTTGCATCCTTAAATCGGGCGCAAAGTTAATGATTTATTGTTGAATAAACAAGTTATTCCCACTCGATTGTTGCCGGTGGTTTTGAAGAGATGTCGTAAGTAACGCGATTAACTCCTCTTACCTTGTTGATGATTTTGTTTGAGACCTCCGCGAGAAAGTCGTAGGGGAGTCGTGCCCAGTCGGCTGTCATTGCGTCCGTCGATGTTACTGCTCTGAGAGCTACAGCTCTCTCATAAGTACGTTCATCGCCCATCACGCCTACGCTCAGGACATTGAGTAATATTACTCCGGCTTGCCATACTTCGTCATAAAGTCCCCAATCTCTGAGACCTTGAATGAAAATGTCGTCTGCTTCTTGAAGGATTCTTACCTTTTCCGGAGTGATATCTCCAAGAATTCTGACAGCAAGTCCAGGACCCGGGAAAGGATGGCGTGAAATAAGATGTTCGGGCATACCGAGCTGACGACCGACTGCTCTGACCTCATCCTTGAAAAGGAGACGAAGCGGTTCGCAAAGTTTCAATTTCATTTTCTCCGGAAGACCGCCTACATTGTGGTGGCTTTTGATAGTAGTACCGGTGATTGAAAGCGATTCTATGCAGTCAGGATAAATGGTTCCTTGACCCAACCATTTCACATCCTCGATTTTATGAGCTTCTTCATCAAATACGTCGATGAATCCTTTTCCTATAATTTTTCTTTTCTTTTCCGGTTCTGTTACACCTTCAAGTTCCGAGAAAAATTTCTCGGAAGCATCTACGCCTATTACATTCAGTCCCAATCCTTCATAATCTTTAAGCACTTTCTTGAATTCATCTTTGCGAAGCATTCCATGATCAACGAATATGCAAGTGAGATTCTTTCCTATCGCTTTATTAAGAAGAACCGCTGCTACCGACGAGTCCACACCGCCGCTCAATCCCAGCACGACTTTGTCGTTACCCAACTTCTCTTTTAATTCTTTGACTGTCGTTTCTATGAAAGAAGCGGCGCTCCAATCCTGTAGTGAACCACAGATGTCTACAACGAAGTTTTTCAGAATTGTCATGCCACACTCGCTATGATAAACCTCCGGATGGAATTGAACTCCCCAGACTTTTTCGTCAATCATCCGGTAAGCGGCTATGCGTACCTGTTCGGTCGAAGCTATTACCTTGAAGTTTTCAGGTAACGAAGTTATAGTATCACCATGACTCATCCACACCTGTTCTCCCGGCATGATGTCTTTCATCAAAGGATCCGATGCTTCAATCTCAGTTAAATTAGCTCTACCGTATTCCCTACTATTGGCAGGCTCTACCGCACCTCCATGGGTATATGCTATAAACTGTGCCCCATAGCAGATACCTAAAACCGGATATTTCTTAATTATCGGTTCGAGTTCGGTCTTGAAGGCCTTTGCGTCGTATACTGAAAAGGGCGAACCTGAAAGAATCACACCGATCACAGAAGGATCATTTTCAGGAAACTTGTTGTAAGGAAGGATTTCGCTGTAAGTGTTTAATTCGCGAACGCGACGCCCTATCAACTGAGTAGTCTGGGAACCAAAATCTAAAATAATAATCTTTTGAGTCATGAATCTGTTATATTATCTAATTCAACGAAGTTGTTCAAGTTTTTTCTCCTCACCGGCTACCCATAGAATGTCATGAGGCATAAAGACTGTAGAGGCGTCGGGAGTGATGTAATCGCCGTCTCTGTCTATAGCTACGAGTAAAGCCTGATATTTTTTTGTGAGCTGGGAATCAGCTACACTCACACCGTTTAGAGATGACGTGTCAGATAATTGCACAGATGTAAGTTTAAATTCACCTGTGGATTTTGCCGGTTCAACGTCATGCCTGATTTCCACTTCAGGAAGTAAAGTCTGAATCTCATCATCTGTCCCGATCACACCGAGTATATCGCCGGGAAAAATTCGTGTATCGCCCGAAGGTACGGGTAGGAACATCGAGCCGCGTTGGATTGAAGCTATATTGACACCGAACTTTCTGCGTAGGTCAGAGTCTTGCAACCGCTCGCCCACGAAAGGGCAGTCGTAGGACACTGTCATGTATGCAAGATGGAGATTGCCTATAATGTTGTTATTCTTTCCGCTCCTTCGCAATTCTCTTTCGTTCAGATTGTCAAGGAAGCGAGATTCGAAATGAGTGATCCGTCGTTTGATTCTTCTTGAAAATCCGAATACAATCACAAGGAAAATTGCCAGTCCGATGAGAATACCGATCGTCTTAGTGAATATACTCGACAGAACATATATAACCATCAATAGAGCTATAACGAGTCTGAAAAGAGTCATGACAATAAGGGGTACATCAAATCTCGCATTGGCTGATAAAAGACGTTTCCTTTCGGTCTTTTTTGATGCCGGGGTCGAAAGAGCCAGCAAGAAAGGCGACATCGCTACTAAAGTGATTATAGCTGTGATAAGTCTACCCCATTTGGGTGTATATTTGAGAAGTTCAGGCAACAGCCAGTTTATGGATAATAACGATATAGCGACAAGAACGGAAGTGTAAAGTAAAATTCGCCATAGATATCTTTGAATTACCGACTTCCATAACTTCCCAGTTTCACTTTCCGAAGTAGCTTGATCCGTATATCTATCGATAAGGAAATGCAATCGTTTTGGGAGAATTTTCTTGACGATATTATAGAATGGGTTCGCCATTTTTATGAAATAAGGTGTCGTGAACGTAGTCAATACCGACACAGCGACCACTATAGGATAGATAGTTGCGTCGAGTACCCCCAACGACATGCCCAACGTTGCTATGATAAATGCGAACTCTCCGATCTGAGTTAATGAAAATCCCGCTTCTATCGCCACTTTTAAATTTTGTCCCGTGATAAGCATCCCGAAAGTCCCGAAAATAATCATCCCTACTATAACGACAGCAGAAAGAATCAAAATAGGGCCGAAATACTCCGAAATGATATGAGGATTTACCATCATACCTACGGATATGAAGAAAACGGAACCGAAAAGATCTTTTACCGGCGTGACGACCTTTTCTATCCGTTCGGCAAAACTCGTCCCTGCAAGTATCGAACCCATAACGAAAGCTCCTAAAGCTAAGGAGAAGCCGCAATATACAGAGAACACTGCCATTCCGAGACACAGCCCCATAGAAACGATTAGTAGAGTCTCGCTGTTAAGAAAACGGCGGGTCGTATTTAAAAGGGAAGGAAGAACGAAAACTCCTACGGCAAACCATATCACGAGGAAGAATATAAGTTTCGTGACGCTAAAAAGTAATTCTCCACCTTGAACGCTATTGTTTACGGCTATAGATGATAGAAGTACCATCATTAATACCGCGAACAAATCTTCAACTATCAAAACCGCAAAGACAAGCGAAGCAAATTTTTTGTGTTGGATACCAAGGTCATTAAACGCCTTAATGATAATCGTAGTTGACGACATTGACAGCATACCACCCAAAAACAGACAGTTCAAACCACTGAAACCAAGAATATGGCCAATTAGGAAACCGGCACACATCATTCCTGCTACGATTATCAGAGCGGTAACAACTGCTGATCCTCCGGCATTGACAAGTTTTTTGAAACTGAATTCGAGACCTAAGGCAAACAGAAGGATAACTATACCAATCTGAGCCCAAAATTCTATATTGGCTTCTGTCGTGACCGATGGTAAATACTCGAAATTCGGACTCGCTAAAAATCCTGCTACAATATATCCTAAGACTACCGGTTGCTTCATCCACTTGAATAGTACTGTAGTAATGGCACCGAGAATAAGGATGAATGCCAAATCTGAAATCAGACTCTCGACATTCATTTGTGCGACTTCTGCGGTGGCAGCGGTACTAAGAAGAATCATGTTTAGATATTTACCTGATTGGCTAAAGTAATGCTATTTGTGGCATTAAGATTCCTAAGATGAGAAATAAGCGAAATTAAATCGGTATCGTTTTTAGCTAAAATGACAAGATTGAGTTTGGTGCACTGGTTTTTGTAATCATAATTAACGAAAACATTCGTCACATGGGCATGCCGTTTTGAAATACACTTTTTATAGGAATCGATATCTTCTACGATCGCAGCCACCTCAAGCATGATTATTCTTGTTTCCCACCCGACGTGAATTTTATGTTCGAAGTGTTCAAACGCCACTAAAACCGCAAGAATTAAGAAAGTAGCTATAATTGCCACCCAATACATTCCCACACCGACTGCCATCCCGATTGTGGCTATCATCCAGATGCCGGCTGCAGTTGTCAAACCTCTTACCGATCCTTTCATCTGGATGATAGTTCCGGCACCTAAAAAGCCTATACCGGTAACAACCTGAGCGGCAATACGACCTGGATCACCATTTTTCAAGCCAAGATATTCTTGAGGGACATAAATGGATAAAATCATTGCCAGTGTGGCCCCCATAGAGATAAGTGCGAATGTACGTATCCCTGCAATCTGACCTTTCCTTTTTCTCTCCAGTCCTACCATGCTTCCTAGAAGTAAACTGAGGCATAGTTTGAAAATTGAAGAGATGGAAGTGACTTCAACGGAATTAATTGCTTGAAAAAATTGATCTAATGTCATTTACTTAGTCATAGTGAAATGTTTCGATGCCAAGCGGTAATTATCGGCAAAAAGCTCAACTGTATAGTCTCCCGGATTGAGAGTGGTGTTTACATCCCAATAGATCGTTATACCGGAGATTTCATCACCGCTATATTCTATCGTTTTCTTTGCTGTATATGGTACCGACCCTCCTTCAAATGTGAAATTGCCCGCGTTGCCTAAAAGTGAACCTTCCGGATTTATTATCCGGAGATAAATAGTCTTATTCCCAACGGGAGTCGAATTGTTCTGTGGTATTGTAAAACTTACGAGAAGTTGTTTGGCTTTAGTAATTTTTTTCTCAGGTTTTCCGTTCTTTTGCAATGCAGTCAGAGAAACTCCCGTAACATTGAGTTTTTCAGCCAACGTCATTCGTTCATTGAGAGTTTCGTTCCGACGTTCTACTTCCATCACCTGATTTGATAAATTCCTATTCTCATTTTTTATCACCTCGTTCTCTGCTCTTAATCCAGCATTTTCTTTGCCTAATGAATCAACTTGGGCGATATAATGCTTCAGCAGTCCGCGAAGAGTGGCAATTTCATTCTGCAGTTCATTGATTCGCTTCTGGCTTTTTACTTTTTCCGAATTGAGTTCTTTCAAAAGTTGTTCTACTTTATTTTTTGCGGCAGTATATTTTGCCAATATTGTATCGCCTGCGAATTGAGTTGCCTGATTTTCATATTGAGCGAATTGTGAATTAATTGCTTCATATTCGTTGGCAAGCTGTAATTGATCGTTTGTAAGTTGCAATTGTTCCTTTTCAGCTTTCACCGATTCAACTTCGCCTTTAAGTGAAGTGAGTTGGAATACACTGAAAATTATAGCTATTATGAGCAAAACAATCAGTCCTACTGCAACCCAGAGAAGTTTTGAATTATTTTTCATGATGAAAATATATAAATTAATTTATTATGAACGGCCATGACAGTTTTTATATTTCTTTCCGCTTCCGCAGGGACATGGATCATTTCTTCCTATTTTCGGTTCTGCTTTTATCGGCATGGGTTTCGGTTTCTGACCGCCCGCACCCATTGCGGCCGCTCTGTTGGCTGCTTCACCAGGAAGATTCTCTCTGCTTTCTCGATAATTGTTTACAGGATTTTCCCGTCGCGGGATTGCTCTCTGAACTTCAGGTTGAGGACGTTGAGCCGGGTTAGACGTATCAGATTGCGGTCGTTGTTGAATATAAATCTGACCTCTCATCAATGCCGAAATAACCTTTATGTTAAGATTATTAAGCATCTGTTCGAATAGATGGAACGATTCAACCTTATAAATTACTAAAGGATCTTTCTGTTCATAACTAACGTTTTGAACAGACTGACGTAATTGGTCAAGCTCTCTTAAATGCTCCTTCCATAGTTCATCAATGGAAACGAGAAGTATTGCCTTATGCCATTCCTTGACAATCGGCTTCCCTTCATTGTTGTAAGCGTCCATGATATTAACCGGAAGGTTAAAAATCCGCTTTCCATCGGTGATGGGCACAAGGATCATTGAATCCATGCCTCTGTTTTCCACACAGTCTTTAATGACCGGCATTGCCACTTCGATTATTCGGGCGCTTTTTCTATCGAAAGCTTCTATGGCTGCGGCGTGAATCTTTTCGATTATATCTTCTTTCGAGAGGTTCTTATATTCCTGCTCGCTGAAAGGAGTTTCAATAGTCAAGATTTTGTATAATTCCAAAGATAACGCTTCATAATCTGACGCCGAATCAAAATTATTCACCAAATTTTCGATGGTGTCATAGAACATATTTGCTATGTCGATTCCAATGCGTTCACCTAATAGAGCATGATGACGACGCGAATAGATGTACGAACGCTGTTTGTTCATCACATCGTCATATTCAAGAAGACGCTTGCGTATTCCGAAGTTATTTTCTTCGACTCTCTTTTGTGCGTTTTCAATGGCTTTTGTTACCATCTTGCTCTCGATCATTTCACCTTCTTTCAACCCGAGAGTGTCAAGCATTTTCATCACCCGGTCGGTGGCGAAGAGTCTCATTAATGTATCTTCGAAAGAAACATAAAAAACTGACGAACCCGGATCACCTTGACGACCAGAACGGCCTCTGAGCTGACGGTCGACACGTCTTGATTCATGACGTTCTGTGCCGATAATAGCCAGACCTCCTGCTTCTTTCACTTCATCAGGTAGTTTGATGTCTGTGCCTCGACCGGCCATATTGGTAGCTATAGTAACAGTTCCGGTCTTACCGGCAAGAGCCACGATTTCCGCTTCCTTCTGGTGAAGTTTGGCATTCAACACCTGGGAATCAATGCGGCGCATATCGAGCATTCGTTTTAAAAGCTCGGAGATCTCTACGGAAGTTGTACCAACAAGAACGGGTCGTCCTTCGTCTCTGAGTTTTACGATCTCATCGATTACAGCTGCATATTTTTCTTTCTTTGTTTTGTAAACTCTGTCGTTCATGTCGATTCTCGCTACTGGGCGGTTGGTGGGAATCGTCACTACGTCAAGTTTATATATATCCCAAAGTTCGCCTGCTTCCGTTTCAGCGGTTCCCGTCATGCCGGCAAGCTTATGGTACATTCTGAAGTAATTCTGAAGAGTAATAGTGGCGAATGTTTGGGTTGCAGCTTCAACCTGAACTCCTTCTTTCGCTTCAATAGCTTGATGAAGTCCGTCGCTATATCTTCTGCCTTCCATTATACGACCCGTTTGTTCATCGACAATTTTGATTTTATTGTCATCGATAACGTACTCAACGTCTTTTTCGAAAAGAGTATAAGCTTTGAGTAGCTGGGTAACGGTATGGACGCGTTCAGATTTGACTGCATAGTTTTGCATCAGTTCGTCTTTCTTTTCCTGGCGTTGTTGAGGATCCGCAATCGTTTCCGCCTCTGAAAGCTGAGCTGCGATATCAGGTAATACAAAGAACTGCGGATCGGAACTCGTACCTGTTAGCATGTCAATACCCTTATCGGTCAGCTCTACACTTCTGTTTTTCTCATCAATTACAAAGTATAGAGGTTCTGTGGCTTTGGGCATCTCCCTTGAATTGTCCTGAAGGTAGTAAGCCTCCGTCTCAAGAAGAAGGTTTTTGATTCCTTCTTGAGATAAGTATTTAATCAAAGCGCCGTTTTTGGGAAGTCCCTTGAAAGCGCGGAAAAGCAACAATGCGCCTTCTTTTCTCGTTTCCTTATCGTCTGATGCAATTTTTGCTTTCGCATCACTCAGCAATGTAGTAACCAATCTTCTTTGAGCATTGACAACCTTTTCTACATTAGGACGATACTCGTTGAACATTTGATCGTCGCCTTTCGGGACGGGACCCGAGATGATCAGAGGGGTTCTTGCATCGTCAATTAATACAGAGTCAACCTCATCGACTATTGCGTAATAATGCTTTCTCTGTACCAGATCGTCGGGCGACATAGCCATATTGTCGCGAAGATAGTCGAAACCAAACTCGTTGTTAGTACCGAATGTAATATCGCATTCATAAGCTTTTCTACGCTCTTTTGTGTTTGGTCTATGTTTATCTATACAGTCGACTGTCGCTCCATGGAACATATATAACGGACCCATCCATTCGGAGTCACGTTTCGAAAGGTAATCGTTTACGGTCACAACATGAACACCCTTTCCTGACAAGGAACGTAAAAATACAGGAAGTGTGGCCACCAATGTTTTACCTTCACCAGTTGCCATTTCGGCTATCTTTCCCTGATGTAAAACTACACCACCGATTAACTGCACATCATAATGGATCATATCCCATTTTATCTCATTCCCTCCGGCCATCCACTTGTTTTTGTAGATAGCTTTGTCGCCTTCAATGGTTATGAAGTCTTTACCGGCGGCAGCTAAGTCGCGGTCCATCTGGTTCGCAGTTACTTCCACAGTGTCATTCTTGGCAAATCGGGCTGCGGTTTCTCTCATGGCTGCGAAGACAACAGGCAGATGTTCATTAAGTTTGTCCTCAAGAATATCCAGTATCTTTTTTTCATGATAATCAATTTCATCCCAAAGAGGCTGACGCTGGTCGAATGGAAGTGCTTCTAATTGCTGTTTTTTGTCCGATATAGCTTTCTGATCTGCTGATATAGCGTTTTGAATATTTTCGCGTACATCAGTGATCTTTTTTCTCAAACCATCATTGTCTAACCCCTCCATTTCTGGGCCGAAACTAATAATTTTATCGACTATTGGCTGAATTTCTTTGAGGTCTCGGGTCGATTTATTACCGAATATTTTACTTAAGAATGAATTTATAGACATGGATTTTTGCTGATAATTAATTTATTGACAGGTTTTTAAGCTTCTGTTTGCAAGGAAGCCTAAAATTTAGTGCAAAGTTAGTTTAAATATATATAAATACGGATAAATCAAATAGTAAAAAATTATAATTTAATTAAAAGAGAAAGATCACAAGAATTCTATAAACGGAGAGGCGGTAATTCAGCAGCATTCGGAGCTCTAATTTTGGCCAATCTGGCGACAGTCGGAGCTATCACACGAGCGTCAATACGAGTTTCAATAATCTGAGGTTCCAGGAGAGGTGAATAGAACATGACGGTAGATGGAGATATATTTTCTCTGAATACCTGAGGCGTTTTGTCTGCCTGTAAATTGATATCGTCGACTACCGACCATCCGGGAATAATTTCTATGGTGATATCACCTGAATGTTTTATCGAAGAATTTCTTTTTAATGCCGTAGGATTATCGCCAGCTCTCCCTGCGATTATGTCTTCTACCGTTATTGCGCTGCTAACTCCGCTCATTCTTGTTAAAAATTCCGCAGCTTCTTTTCTTATGGACGACAGATCGAGCTGTTTATCCTTAATCAAATCCACATTAAGATAAAAATTTCTGTCGAAATATCCCGTAACCCAATTCCCGTTTCCATGTAACGCCATAAGATACATGTTAAGTAATGATACCGCTTTTTTTGGAGAAAAATCGCCAGATGGGATTCCCCATTTATCATCATCTCTCACGGATTGTCTACGAGCCGGAATACCAGATATGAATACTAATAGATTTTCCTTGCCGACCTTCTTTTCTGCTTCATTTATTAAGATTGACAAATCGTTATCCAACCTTAGGTAACTATCCATTAATTCCATCCGATTATCGGCATTGATGGGAAATGGATAAGGATTGACGTTAAATGTCAGGTTTAGCATATCGATAGTGCCTCGATTGCCAAAGTCCATGTTTTTCAGAAATTCACAAGCTAAATCAGTTATTTCGTCGTTTACGCGACCTGACTGTTTAAAATGAATAAATCTATCAGAATCTTTTTTTGTGAAATTATATCGGAACGGATATTTGATTTTATATTCGGGAATGTAAGGATACAATTCTGGTTTTAGAAGCGGTTTCCATGTTAATGTATCCAACATTGTTGGTAAAGAACGACGAAAATTTCTGTTGGACATAGGTGCAGGAATGTCTTTGTAATACGCAGTAGTAGTCCATAATCCTGTCTTATCATCTATCCAATAGGCATTACTGCCTGCATGGCCAGCTGAGATAATAGCCTGAGAGGCATCGGGAGCGATACTGTAAACCCAGCCGGTACCGGAAGCATCAAGACGAACCTCATCCCCTAAAGTAGATACGGTGATAGCTTTTGGAGATAAAATTTGAGTTGATGTATTGCCGATATATGTCGTGTCTCTTAAAATGTGACTGATTCGATTAGTGCGTCTGTCGAACTTTTCGTTTGCGAATATGCCATTTGTTACAGGAGAAGCTCCTGTATATACTATGGCAGCGGCAGAAGCATTACTGATTTTTGAACCGAAATCGACATTTGTAAGAATTACACCGTCATTGTAAAAACGATTAAATCCGTCTTTAGTGAAAAGCGGGCGTAACATACTGATATTGTCTTCGTTCAATCCTTCAACCATAATGCCCAAAATCAATTTAGGTCTTGGAGGTATAGCGGATTGAGCTGTCGTTTCGTTTGAAAAGAAGCCGGTTATTAAGCCTGCTAAAATTAGTGTTTTGAATATAAATTTTTTTTGAGGGTAAAGCATTTTGTTTTTACAATATAGTTTATAGCTCTTAATGCGTCACAAAGTATGAGAGGGATAAAAGCTGAATTAATTTTCTGTCCAGTAAAATATATTGACACAAACATAAGGATAATAAGCAATATATTCAATGACTGATAACAAGAGAGAAAGAATTTTGTCTTTTTGAACCATATCAAGATTGGTACGAGAAGACAGAGTGGGTTTAGCCAGAATATTAGAGCATTAGGTGATGTGGCTTCATGTTCAGAAAAAAATACGAGGAAAGTGATGAGGCACCCTGCCAAGCCGAATATTAAGAAAAGTATCGAATCTGTAACTTTGGATATGCGTTTTGTTTCAGGGTAAATGATTGTGATTGTTAGGATTATAAGGAAAACCATCCAGCAGACAAAAACAGGACTTAAAAAAAATGATGTGGGTTGAATGTCATTAGTGGCATAAGGTGTGAATAAGATTTTATCAGCCTTGACCAGTTTTCTACCGTTTGAAGATGCAACCCTCGCATCTGAGAGCATATCGGCCAAGGCGACGGGTGCGAATGATGCATCTCGGTTATTTAATTGATAATCAATGCCGCTTCCTAATGCGAGATCAATGCCGAATTGATACCAAGGATAAGATGAATGATATATTTTCATCTCGTTTCTGAATGTCGTGAAATCAGCATTAGCTGTTCCTAAAATGATGGTGTCTCCTAAAGCTTTTTCTATAAGTCTGAGAGGTCGTGTCGCGCAATTGTCCTTTACATAATTATAACGATATATTCTGTTCTCAGGGAGTAAGTTATTAGAGACCAAATCTACTACCCGTGAGGCCTCTAAAGGTGTCAGATCTAATTTTTGTTCCCTAATTTCTCGATTGGTTCTTTTGTAATAATCTATAAAATTTTTGGTAGATGTGATGCCGGCCATATAATCCGTCTCACCCTTGACGAAACGATAGATGAAATTGGGTGAATCAAAATCAAATAATCCCCAATTGACTATAACGTCAGAATCACTGTTTTTAATTCTTAATCCGGTATGACCCTCAAGCTCATAAATCATTTCGCCTGGACCACACGTTATCAAGCTGATTTCAAGAGTTGAATCCAACGGCACATCTGTTTCGTCAAAGATTTGATTATTAGCACTTAGCGACAATGCAAGAAGCATTGCCGCTAAGACTATCAATATTCTGTTATGAACGAATGTCACTATTTCAGACTATTTACATAATTCCACGTTCGCGTAATTTACATTGCCATGCCCAAGCCGAACGCATAGTGTCGTCAATCGGAGTTTCAGCTTTCCAGCCTAATACTTCGTTCGCATAGGTGGGATTAGCCCAAACCTTTTCTATATCGCCAGCACGACGACCAACGATCTTGTGGGGTACTTTAACTCCAGTGGCTCTTTCAAAAGATTCAATAAGTTCTAAAACTGAAAGTCCGATACCGGTTCCCAAGTTAAATATTTCGATTTTTGCTTCACTTTTGTCCTCAAGCATTCTTTCAATTGCGATAACATGAGCTTTTGCAAGGTCAACGACATTGATAAAGTCTCTGATACAAGATCCATCGGGTGTATTATAATCATCACCGAAAACGCTCAACTCTTTTCTGATACCTATAGCGGTCTGGGTCAGGAAAGGAATGAGGTTCTGAGGCACTCCGTTTGGTAATTCTCCTATTTCAGCTGAAGGATGTGCGCCAACAGGATTGAAATATCTTAGAATTACGCTCTTGAAGGGAGCTCCCGAATTTATTACATCTGTTATTATTTCTTCGGAGATCTGCTTAGTATTTCCGTAAGGCGAAGTCGCTTTTTTGATGGGTGACTCTTCGGTTACGGGATTTACGTCTGGTTCACCATAAACAGTACAAGAGGAAGAGAAAACGATGCCTTTCACACCATTCGGACCCATAAGATCCAATAGATTGAGAAGGGTATTTAGATTGTTTCTGTAATATAAGATCGGTTTTTCAACTGACTCACCTACGGCTTTGCTGGCAGCGAAATTTATTATACCTTTAATGTCAGGATACTCAGCGAAAAGTTTTTTCAACGCATCTATATCTGTGCAATCTGCTTCAACGAAATCAGGACGGATACCTGTGATTTTTTCGATGCCATCAAGCACTTCTACATTTGAATTCGAAAGATTGTCGATAATTACTACCGGATAGCCGGCGTTCTGGAGCTCAACAACGGTATGTGACCCGATGTAACCCGTTCCTCCAGTGACTAAAATCCTGTCTTTTTTCATAATTTGTGATTTTAAGGTAGTTCGTTTATTTTTCACAAAATTAGTTCTTTTTACTCTTTTCTGCAACTAATTTGTTGTCGTTTTGTGTAAAATGCAGTGTGGTTGACGCATGGGTAAATCTTGCAAGTATCTGCCATTTTGATTATTTTTGTGATAAAATTATGATTACAACATTAGAAAATTATAATTTGCTGCATAGCAATACTTTTCGCTTGAATATTAATTGCGCCCGCTGGATTAGTTATACATCGGAAAGCGATTTATATGATATTTCGGAGAAGCTTGACCGGCATAATTTTTTTTCGATAGGAGAGGGCAGTAATATCCTTTTTACAGGCGATTATAGCGGTACGATTCTGCACTCTGAAATCTTAGATATGGAAATGTCGATAGATGCAAATGGCGATATGTTTATAATTGCCGGAGCCGGTCTTAAAATGGATGATATTGTATATCATACTTGTTTGGCCGGACGATGGGGTATGGAAAATTTGTCACATATTCCCGGTGAAGTAGGAGCTTCCGTAGTTCAAAATGTAGGGGCTTATGGCACTGAAATAAAAGATTTGGTCGATGAAGTGAGATGTTTTGATCTTCAAGATAATAAATTTGTAACTCTAAAGAACAAAGATTGTCGCTTCTCTTATCGAAATTCTCTGTTTAAGGAGCAGAAAGGAAGGTATATTGTAACAAAAGTCAAATATAAGTTTGCGAAAGAAAGAGAAGCCAATCTAGAATACGGAAATCTGAAAGATCATTTAAGAGATGCGGATTCTCTTACACCTATGTTGGTGAGGGATACAATTATAGCGATTCGGGATGAAAAATTACCAAGAGTAGAGGAGATTGGTAGTGCCGGCAGTTTTTTTAAAAATCCGATTATTTCAAAAAAAGAATTAGAGAATATTCAAAAGATAATGGGTTTTGAAAACGTCCGACAGATTCCTCATTATGAAATAAATCATAACGAGATTAAAATTCCTGCCGCATGGTTAATTGATAAGTGTGGATTTAAAGGGAAGCGATTTGGCAACGTTTCTGTCTGGGAAAAACAGCCATTAGTAATCGTGAATCTAACAGGCAAGGCCACCCCAGAAGAGATAATTGATGTTGAAAATAAAATAATAAAAGAAGTGGTTGATAAGTTCGGAATCACTTTATCTCCCGAAGTGGAGCATATATAATCAGATATTTGAAAAATGGGAACTTTTATAATAGAAGGAGGTCATAAATTATCAGGTGCAATCGAACCTCAAGGCGCTAAAAATGAAGCGTTACAAGTGATAAGCGCAGTGCTTCTCACTAAAGACAAGGTGAGGATTAAAAATATCCCTGAGATACTCGATGTTCAGAACCTTATCGGCTTATTGGGAGGGATGGGAGTAAAAATTGAAAAAAATGGTAAAGGCGACTATAGCTTTTGTGCCGATGAAATAAACACAGACTACATATTTAGTCCTGAATTTGTTGATAGATGTTCCGCACTCCGAGGTTCGGTATTGGTCGTCGGTCCCCTTCTTGCACGTTATAAAAAAGCTTATTTTGCAAAACCCGGAGGCGATAAAATAGGGCGCAGGAAAATTGATACTCACATGGCTGGTTTCTTTAAGCTTGGAGCGCATTTGCACCTTGATGAAAATCTGTCAGCGTATTATATTGAGGCTAAAGATGGTTTGAAGGGGAATTACATGTTGCTGGATGAAGCATCTGTGACAGGAACAGCGAATATTATTATGGCAGCCTCTTTGGCGGAAGGTAAAACTACTATTTATAATGCCGCATGCGAACCATACATACAACAATTATGTAAGTTGCTTATGTCTATGGGAGCCAAAATTGAAGGCGTGGGATCAAACCTTCTAACGATATATGGTTCTGGAGAATTGCATGGCACAGAACACAAAGTTCTCCCGGACATGATTGAGGTAGGCAGTTTTATCGGTATGGCTGCTTTGAATCGCAGTGAATTGACTATCAAAAATGTTTCTTATGAGAATCTGGGACTCATTCCTGACAGTTTTAAAAGATTAGGTATCCATTTGGAAAGAAGGGGTGATGATATTTTTATCCCGAGCCAGGATTATTATGAAATTGACACGGCTCTTGACGGCTCGATTCTTAATATAGCTGATGCGCCTTGGCCCGGTCTCACACCGGACTTACTGTCTGTGATGCTGGTTGTGGCAACGCAATGTAGAGGAAGCGTTCTGATCCATCAGAAAATGTTTGAAAGCCGCCTTTTCTTTGTTGACAGATTGATAGATATGGGCGCCCAGATAATGCTTTGCGATCCACATAGAGCGGTGGTAATTGGGTTGGATCATAAAATGCCTCTCAGAGCTAATAAAATGTTGTCACCCGATATTAGAGCAGGCATAGCCATGCTAATCGCTGCAATGTCGGCTAGAGGGATAAGTCAGATCGGAAATATCTCTCAGATAGACCGGGGTTATGAAAATATAGATAAAAGGCTCAATTCACTTGGAGCACATATCAGAAGAATCTGATCAATCGGATTTTAAACCGGAAGCACAATCATTGGAGTATCAGTACTGAATAATAACCTATGGGCTATACCCGGATTAAAAAGACGCGCGAATGCATTTTTCTTTTTGTTAGGAACAACGATTAGGTTAACTTCTTGGTTTTCAATCAAAGAGTTAAATTCAGACACTAAATTTTTCATCGAAAAGATCTTCAGCTCAAAGTGGAGAGCGGGATAATGTTGGCGACAATAATCGAAAAGAGCTTGAGTCGCGTTGTCATTCAATTGGTTCGGTTTCTTAGGACTTATAACAACAAGAGTCACTCTTTCGCAATTATCGAGATAAAGCTTAGATAAACAGTCCAAAGCAATCAAATCTCTTTGGTCAAGAGTGCAAAACATTACTATACTTTTGATATGCTTGAGAGATTCAAGAGATGAATTCTCGGCAATAGTAAGTATAGGCGAGCGGCAAGTATCCAACACTTCGGCCGTAACGCTTCCTATTAGTTCCCGTTCTTTTTTGTCTTTTCCTCGAGTTCCCATTACTATTAGATAAGGCGAAATTTCTTTCGAGAATTCATTGATAGCTTCTTCCGGCAGGCCTTCTATGATTTTACGTGAGAATTTAACGGGAGGCAATTCGCCGTTTTTAATTTTGTCGCGTAAATCTTCCGAAAGCTCGATCATTCTTTTTTCCGCATCTTTAGCTATTGTTTCCAGCATCTCCGATTCTTCAATATCAAAATCAAGATTATCTGAAAGCTGAATAGATGCCGTCATTGATGGGTCGACAAACGAATGAAGAAGCATAACTTCTGTTTTTCGACTGTTAGCAATAGAAAATGCTACCTTACATGCTTTTAGGGATATTTCGCTAAAATCAACAGGAACAAGTATTATCTTGCTGTTTGGAGAAGAAGGAGAAGGAGAGGAATGAATAGTGAAAATTTCAACGTTTTCTATCAATCTTAACGCTTTAGGCAAATCGGATTCATGAATTCGCACTCTGACTCCCGATGAAATAATAGGTGTTGTAAGATTGATATTTTGTAGGACAACTTCTATACCTTCATTTTCAAGATATGATTTTAATTCGACAGCACGATCATAAGTATGGATAGCTACGGTAATTAATCTGTCTTCCATTAAAAAAGTTGTCTTAGCAAATTAGCAAAAGTGAGAGAGGGAATGAATAATGTCGAAATATCAGTCTTTTTTGTTCGCGGCCTGAAGAATCTCAACAGCCATGTCATAAATTGTGGTGTCATCAAGAACTACTATACCTCCGTCAGGTCCCGGTTCGATATGTACACCCATATTTTTGCCGAATTCATAATTACTTCCTCCAAAATAATTACGTACTGTCTGTGCAGTTATGTTGAGCTTATCAGCGATCTGATGAGTAGCTCCATCGGGCAGACTGTCTTTTAGTCGACGTAGTTCATTGAATGTGATTGTTTTAGCCATAATAATTTATGATTTTATATTGAATAATTGTTTTTTATTTTATATTTTGACATAAAAATAGTTTTAAAATTTCATTCATGAAAATATTTTATGCCTTCTTTATATGTTTTATAACATATTCTTATTAAATTCTTTCTAACTCTGAGGATTTTATCCATGCCCTATGAGAATTATCTACCTGAACTTCAAACCATTTAGTAGATATCGAATCGGTTTTTGTCGTAACAGAATCAATTATTTCCAATTTGGTTCCCTCATGGAGTAGCATCGCTTCTTCATTCCGGTCCTTAGGATCTCGGGGTGATGTACTTAAAATAACGGAAGGAGATGTAATTATAGCTATATCAGGATTAATGGCGATTTGCCTAGCTCTAAATGATAATATCAGAGACCCTAAAGAAAGGAATATTAGAATTATACCACCAAAAAAACCAATTTTTCTTACTGGGATTGAAGGACTTAGAAAATATAGAGCCAATGAGATGATAAATAATGTGAAGAGTCCTAATCCAATCCAAGCCCATACGTTTGATGTCTGAGAGTTAGCAGCTCGGTCGTAAACATTGCTTAGAAAACTGCCTCTTTCTCCAGGTCGATCAATAATTTTGGTATTTACAAATTCCAAATTTAACCTTGCTTCATCGAATTTTGGATTTTGACGTAATGCTCTTTCATATGCCAGAATCGCATTTCCGATTTTCCCAAATCGATAATAACTGTTACCTAAGTTGTATTGAATAATAGGGGAATTGCCTTCAGAATCTATGATTTTCTGATATAATTCGATAGCCTGTTGGAAGTTATCGGCATTGTAAGCCGAATCAGCCTGTTCCTTAAGCTCCGAGGAATAAATAGAACCAAAGCATCCTAATAATAGACAGAGGAATATTAAAGTTCTTTGTATCATTATATTCTTTTAATTTTTAAATTTTCCATATCATTAATTATATCGCTCGCTTCATTATAGATGTCTGTTAAACCCGGACGCATATCCGCAGGTGAATAACGAGCCATTTCACATTGATCGAGTAAGTTAATGATCTTATTCGTCAATTCCTCTGACGCACCGTATTTTTGGAGTTCTTGAGCGATATTATCACGTGATAGCGAGGAGGCCGGAATTCTTAATTTATCTCCGAGATATCCCCATACTGCTTTCAACGTCGCATCATAGAAGTTTGCTTCCTCTTTAGCTTCAGCATATTTTTTTGCGACGGCAAGCCGCTTTTTAGCCACTTTATTAGCTCGTAGCAGTTTGCTCCCCTCTATATCTTTAGAAAGCTTGATGTTTTGATGTCTGATTATTAACGTTACAATTAAAGATAAAACGAGGACGATATATATCAACCAATACCAGAAGTGATCGACAACAAATCCTTCTTTGAAAGCATAATCAGGTTCTGTTCTTATATGGAGGATATCTTTGTTTTTAATCGTTATATCTTTCTTATCAACCGATTCACTGGAACCTGCTCCTTTTGCAACATTGATATCATAGACAGGAGTCTTAATAGATACATATTCATTTTTTGAAGGATCGAAATAAACGAAATTATCACTTCCGATATGAAATTTCCCTACCGATTGCGGAACGAAAGTATATTCAATCGTCATTGTTCCTGTTACATCTGATCCTCTGACATCAGCTTTAATATCGCTGTTGTGAGTGTATTGCTCAAATTCTTCAGGAAAATCTATATTGGGCTCCTTGATATATTTTATATTTCCTGTTCCTGAAATAGTATAGATAAGAGTGGCCGGTTCGTTGGTACGAAATGAATTTCCAACCAAACGACTTTCAACATTAAATTGTCCTACAGCTCCGGTAAATCCTTCAGGTTGAGGAGAGGGCAGTGGCTTTATATCGATCGATGCAGAATTAGAACTAACTTTAATTTTTCTTTCCTGAGGTGTTCGGACATTGAAAAATCCCATATTTACATTGTCGTATTGAACCACAGAAATATCGTAATTTCCTGAATTAATAGTCAGTTTACCCGATTTTTGAGGGAACATGATGCAACGCTTCAAAACGGCTGTCATATAATTTTGACCGTTATATGATTCTACCTCATTCAATGAAGGCTGGAGATCTAATTCCTGTATCAGGAAACCGTCGAAACTGGGTTGTTTGGTTGGAATGAAAGATGAAATGGAATATTTTGTATATAGTTTTATTGTACACTCAATCGCTTCTTGCTCATAAGCCGTTTTTCGGTTCATAATGATTCGGACAAACACATCATTGGAAGAAACAGCTCTATCCGAGGACTGAGTATCTATGTCGTCCATATTTACAGGTGACTGACTATTTGTAGATGAAGAAGTCCCACTTGTACCCGCTACAATGGTGATTTTTTTTGCGGTAGTTGTGAAATTCTTTCCATTAACGCTTATACTACCTTCGCCGATTCTATATTCTCCTTCCTTTTCTGCTCGGTAGACATAAGTATATTCCACTTTTGAATTGGAAGACGTTCGTCCATTGACAATCTCATAGCTCTGACTTCTTGATACTGACGGGCCATATAATAGTTTACAGCCATCTACAGCTGAAACTTTCAAGTTACTCCCTTCACCATCATTTAACGTGAATGTAACGTAAAATTGAGACCCTACAGTAACCCTTTGAGGAGCAGAAACTTTAAAGGATGTTTCCGCACTTAGGTTCGATATAAAAAGTGTAATGAGAATTATAAAGGTGATATATCTTTTCATTCGGATATATTAATTTACCAGGGATTTGTGATTGCTCTTTTTCTTGCAGTTGCCTCTTTTTTCTTCTCCGCTTCAACTCTTTTCCTTGTCGCGGCTTCTTCATTTTCCATCGCTTTCAAGATTTTTTCAGCGTTAGCATCGCTCATAGTTTGTTGTTGATCTTGTTTCTGCTTATTTTTATCTTGTTGCTCCTGAGGAGACTGCGGCTGCTGTTGATCTTTGTTATCCTCGTTCTGCTGATTTTGTTGTTGCTGATCTTGTTTTTGTTGTTGATCTTGTTTGTCCTGTTGATCCTGTTTATTGTCTTGATTCTGATCGTTTTTCTGATCATTCAGTTTTTTTTGGGCAATTCGGAGATTTTGTCTTGCTTTGTCATCCGACGGATCTTTTCTCAAAGCATGTTTATACATCTGCACACTCGAGGCATAATCTTGTTGGTTAAATGCAAGATTCCCTAAATTATAATAGGACTTTTCTGAAAGATCAACTTTATATCCTTCCTTTGAAAGCTGTTGAAGAATTTGTGCCGCTTGACTGACGGGTGTGTTACCATTATTGACATCAGTCGATCCCGACTGTCGGAGGAGACTTGCCGCCAGATTGAATAAGGCAGTCTCCGATTCTGGTACTTCTTCCAGAGCCTTTCGATATTGTATTTCAGCCTCCGCAAACCTTTTTTCTTTGTAAAGTTTGTTCCCTTCACGAATGAAATTACGTTCTTGTTTTGTCGTAGTCAGTGCAGGGATATTGTTGACTTCACCGCTTGCTGCCATAATACCGGCTAAAATCAATATCAATAAAATATAATATTTAAAATCAAATCTTTTCATCATTTAATTTTGAGGTGAAGAAATTTATGTTTTTCAACCATGAAATTTTACAATATGGTAATATGCCATCAATTGTAATGAAAATAAGAGCAATCAAAATTGCTAAAGGGAAAAGCTCTCCGGCTGGTGACGAAGCTTTTTTACGTGTATACTCGGTCTTTCCGAGCTCATCAAGTTTATCGTTCAAATCGGTTACTACCGAGTTGGAAGAAGCCGAAAAGTAGTCACCGTTCCCTGCCTTGGCAATATCTCTTGCCATTGATTCATTTAATGCCGTCATCACTTGATTTCCGTTGTAATCTTTCATGAATTCCGTGTGATTTGCATTTAGAGGAATCGGAGCTCCTTTTCCAGAACCAACTCCTATAACATCCACTTGAATTCCGGCATCGGCAGCTCTTTTAGCTTCTTCAATGGCATTGTCTTCAAAGTTCTCACCGTCTGTTATGAGAATTATAGCTTTTTGAAAGTCTGATTCAGGGGTGAAGGAATTAATAGCCATATCTATTGCAGCTCCTATAGCTGTACCTTGAGTCGGAACCATGTCGGTTGTTATACCGTTTACAAACATTTTAGCCGAAACGAAATCAGACGTTATCGGAAGCTGTGTATAGGCGTCCCCTGCAAAAACAATTAAACCGACTTTGTCATCCGACATCTTGTCGATAAGTTTTTCCAAAATGAATTTTGCTCTTTGCAAGCGGCTGACCCCCTTAGGATCATCTGAAGAAGAAGCCAACATCGAATTTGATACATCCATACAGATCATAACTTCTATTCCTCTTGTCTGTTCTTCCTCTGTATTTGTAACTTCACCTGTCGTAGTATAGGGTCGAGAGAGAGCTAAGATGATAAAAACTAATGCAATGCATTCGAGAGTTATCTTTATCCAACCCATATACTTTGAAGAGTTAGGCATAAGGGAAGAAACGATGTTGAGTTTCCCGAATTTCATCAATTTGTATTTTCTGCTAACACATGCTAAAAAATACAACAATAAAATTATTGGAATTACAAAGAGTAAATATAATAAGTGGGGATAAGCGAATTGAACCATAATCAGGGTATTGTTCTAAGAATAGTGTTGCGAATGACTATTTCCAAAATAAGGAGACCGAATGCTATCCATGCCCATGGTAAATAGTCGTCTTCGGTATTACTGTAATTCCTTACGTCAAGAGTTGTTTTCTCTAAGGAATCAATTTCTTCGAAAATCTGAGAGAGAACATTATTGTCTGTCGCTCTGTAATATTTTCCTCCTGTCATTGAAGCAATTGTTTTAAGTGTCGCTTCATCTATTACAACGGGCATATTCACATATTCTATCCGTCCAAAAGCATTTTCCTGGGGATAGGGAGCCATACCATTCTTTCCTATACCTATGGTGTAGACTTTTATTCCCATTTTTTTTGCTATCTCCGCTGCTGTTACTGGAGCGACATTGCCAGTATTGTTCGAACCATCTGTAAGCAAAATGATACTTTTTGATTTTGCTTTGCCATCCTTGATTCTATTGATGGAAGTCGCAAGTCCGTCGCCGATAGCGGTGGCGTCTTGAAGCATACCCATCTTTATGTCTTTAATGTAATTGATCAGAAGTGAGCGGTCTGTGGTCATAGGCACAGCAGTAAAGCTTTCGCCTGCAAAGATTACAACTCCTATGTTGTCACTTTCGCGACCATTCACAAATTTCGCTGCTACATCTTTCGCCGCTTCAAATCTGTCGGGTTTAAAATCTCTTGCAAGCATACTTGTAGAGATATCAAGCGCAAGAATGATATCGGTTCCTTCGGTTTTTGACATACTCCATTTGTCAACCGATTGCGGACGTGCTAATATGATAATTAATGTGGCTATACAAAGAACTCTTAGAAAGAACATTCCGTGTAATAACCATGCCCTAAAAGGTATACTTATTTTCTTATATGGCGAAATGGTAGAAACTTGCAGACTTGCATAGTTCTTATTACGTCTCCAAAGATACCATGCCACATACGGAATAAGTAATAGTAAAAACCAAAGGTATTTAGGATGAGCTAAATGAATCATTGATTGTTGTTATTAGTTTTCACTTCTTTTGCAGTCATTTCGTTTTCTGAATCTGTGAGATTTTCAACTGGACGAGTGTCCTCAACGAACTGTACGGCAGACTTGAAAGATGCGATATTATCTTCCGGTAGTGGTCTGACTTTTGCAAATTTAACAAAGTCAGCAACTTCAAGAATTTGGCTTATATATTTCTCTGGCAGTTTCGTAGTTTCGTTCTCTTTAAGTGCCGATAAGATTTGAGAAGAAGTCATTTCCATGGCGTTGATTCCGAACCGAGCGTCCATGTATGAGCGTAGAATATCGACAAGACGCGTATAAAATTCCTTTTCTTCCCCTCTTTCACACAATTTTTCACCTTTAAGATAATCTAATCTGCTCATTGCTAATTCATAAGGCGGAATCGGCTTCTTGGCTGGCATTAAGGGGATTCGACCTTCTCTTATCCATTTAAAGTAGATATAAACTGAAATAAGTATAAGGAGAACAGCGAGAATAATCCATAAGCCGTAATCGGTTATGAAATCGGGCAGAAAATCAAAGAAATGACTATCTGGCTCCTGTGCATCATAATAATCGTTGATAGTTGAGAGGCTGTCAATGTCGGTCGGAACAACTTTGAGAGCCGGACGATTTGATTCATAAACTTGATCGTCCTGAACATATAAAACAGGTGGTAGGGTATATAATCCTGAATCAAAAGCTTGCAATATAATATCTTGTTTAAGCTCTTTTCGGCCGTTACCTAAATCGGTTATCTCTGGCTCGTTTTGACCGGCAATTTCTACATCCCTCCATAATGTATCAGGTAAAAGAATCCCTCCTGTTTCTGATAGCGAACCGACTATCTCAATATGTAAAGGCGTGACTCTTCCCATCTCAATGTACGCTGAATCCAACGAAACCTTAATATTTATATCCTTGTTGGAAGTGGGAGTGTTCTGTGCTGTCGTTACCGACAATATACCCAATAATAACAAGATGGGAAAAATATATTTTGATTTGTTCTTTAACATTTCGTTTTATCGAATACCACGTTTTTGGAATAAAGCGATCAATGATTTCACGTAATCCTCATCCGTCGAAACCGAACAGAAGTCTACTCGACATTTCCTAAGTATTTCTGTCATTGTCTGTTGTCTTTCATACCACCATTTGCCAAGTGTCTTTCTTACTTTTTTGGATGAGGTGTCAAGCCAGCGTTCTTTTTGGGTTTCAAGATCGAATACTCTTATCAAACCGATATTGGGAATCTGGGCATCACGTTTGTCATAAACTTGCAGTCCTATGATATCATGTTTGTTAGCAGCTACCGATAAAGCAGTATGATAATCAGGCGAGTCAATAAAATCGGAAATAAGGAAAGCAGTTGAACGTTTTTTAAGGGCGTCCGTAATAAATTTTAGAGGCACCGATATATCAGTGAAACAACTTTCCGGTTTAAAGTCAAGCAACTCACGAATGATAAATAAGATATGTTTTTTCCCTTTTTGTGGAGGAATAAACTTTTCGATCCTATCTGAAAAGAAAATAACTCCTATTTTATCATTATTCTGAATTGCAGAAAACGCTATTGTGGCGGCAATCTCAGCCATAATCTCACGTTTGATTTCTCCGACGGCACCGAAAAGCCTACTTCCCGAAACGTCAACCATCAACATTACTGTCAGTTCGCGTTCCTCTTCATAAACCTTGACGTAAGGATGATTATGACGTGCAGTAACATTCCAGTCGATATCCCTTATGTCATCGCCGTACTGATATTCGCGGACTTCCGAAAAAGTCATGCCACGACCTTTGAAGGCCGTATGATATTCTCCAGCGAAAATATTCTGAGACAGCCCTCTGGTTTTTATTTCGATTTTCCTTACTTTCTTTAAAAGCTCGGTAGCTTCCATTAGTTAATTAAAAGTTATGGTACCTCAACTTTGTCAAGAATCTCAGAGATTATTTCGTCGGCTGTGATGTTGTTTGCCTCCGCTTCATAAGTAAGACCTATTCTGTGGCGCAATACATCATGGCAAACAGCTCTGATGTCTTCCGGGATTACATAACCTCTCTGACGGAGGAAAGCAAAAGAGCGTGCTGCCTTTGCAAGGCTAATGGATGCGCGAGGTGAAGCTCCAAACGATATGATACTTGATAGATCTTTAAGATTATAATCAGCCGGAAAACGAGTTGCGAATACGATATCTACAATATAACGTTCTATCTTTTCATCAAGATAAATTTGGGAAGCGATGGATTGAGCTTCTAAAATTTCTTCCGGTTTCAATAATGGTTTGATTTCATTTTTGACCGGAGAGATATTCTGACGGATGATTAGTTTTTCTTCCTCTTTGTTTGGATATCCAATGACCACTTTTAAAAGGAATCGGTCTACCTGAGCTTCCGGGAGAGGATATGTCCCTTCCTGTTCGATCGGATTCTGAGTAGCCATTACTAAGAAAGGCTCGTCCAGCGTAAAAGTTTTATCTCCTATAGTCACCTGTCTTTCCTGCATAGCTTCCAGAAGTGCACTCTGTACTTTAGCCGGTGCACGGTTTATTTCATCAGCTAAAACAAAGTTTGCAAAAATCGGGCCTTTTTTGATCTGGAATTTTTCCTGCTGTACGCTGTAAATCATTGTCCCTATTACATCAGCCGGCAGAAGATCCGGAGTAAACTGTATTCTACTGTATTTTGCGTCTATTACTTGTGCAAGTGTCTTAATAGCCAATGTCTTCGCCAAGCCGGGAACTCCTTCCAGGAGAACGTGTCCGTTTGATATCAATGCAATAAGAAGTGAATCTACAAGATGTTTTTGTCCAACTATAGACTGATCCATTCCTTTCATTACGAGATTTACAAAATCTCTCTTGGACGCAACAATGTCGTTTAATTCCCTGATATTTATTGACTCACTCATAGTATAAAGAATATTTTATTCTTGATTTTAAATGATTTATAAATTCGATACAAAATTAGAAAATTAAAACGCTAACGTGGGTAAAATCTTGTTAAATTAAACTATACGGTTAATATGCAGCCTCAGGTATATAACTCTCATCTAATTCTGTCTCTATATTTGTGGTTTCATGATTAGAATTTACATAATAAATCACGTAACAACATAAAGCCATGGCTCCAATGGCCAAACCAATAATTAGTCCGATAATGAATCCTTTAGCAAAGTTGTCGTTTTTCTCCACACTCTGAAAAGTTGGTTCTTCAATGCTTTCAACAGGGACTATTTCCACTCTATGATTGGACTGTTCGACATTTGTGTTTATATCAGGTGTGATTGACTCTTCCAAAATATTGACCGGAGCTTCGTCATGTGAGATTTCTGATTCGGTTATATGAATCGCATTTTCTGCCGGCTCAAGCTCCTCTTTTGCATCTTCCGTAATTGCAGGTTCTTCTTCTTGCTTGATTACCGGTTCTTGTGCAGAATATGAACTTACAGAATTTGGCAAATGATCTGTTCCGACCTCAGTAAGAGTCTCTAAATCCGATGAATCAATATGATCCGGTAACGGTACAGAAGAAAACATAGAGAAGGGGGCGTTGACAGTTGAAGCCCAATTATCTGAAGGGATAAATTTGATAGGCGTTTCACTTGAAGTTTGCCGGATGAATTTTCCTAAACCCGGAAAATCAACTATGTGCTCATTAATTAAAGCTTTTCCGACGAGGTTGAACGTAGTCTTAATTATGTTTTCGGCTTCTTCAGCTGAAATATTATTCTCAGAAGCCATTTTCTCAGCTAAGAGGGTTAAGGGTATTTTCTGATTCATAGAGATTCACATTAACTTAATGACTTTCTGAGCACAACACTGGGCTTGAAATCCACTTCTATAGCAGGAGGATTAAGAACCATGTTTCCTTTGGAGTCAATTGTAAAATCTTCCTCCTTTTTTTCTGACTGAAAAGTGCCGAAACCCGGAATGGAAACGGAATCACATTCGCCACAGAAATATGCCATATTTGCAGCAATCTTCTCTAATTTAACCAAAGCTTCTTCTTCACTGATGCCAAGAGTTTTGGATAGTTCATTGTTAAGTCTGAAGTGTTCCATAAGATAGATTCTTAATAGTTTCTGGCGAAAATCACTCTTTGGGCGGATGGCTTACCGGTGACCATACATTTGCCTTCCGTTTTATCTCCTTCCAGCGGAATACATCTTATGGTCGCTTTTGTTTCCTCTTTGATTTTATCTTCGGTTTCAGGCGTCCCATCCCAGTGGGCAAGGATAAAACCACCTTTTTCAATCTCTTTTTTGAATTCATCGTAAGTTTCAACTGTTCTTGTCATTTCCTCACGATGCTTCAACGCTTTCCTATAGATATTCTCCTGTATTTCTTCTAAGAGATTCTTAATATATTCTTCGATGTTATCGAGTGGCGCATCATGTTTCTCCAGTGTGTCACGACGCATTATTTCCACCGTTCCGTTGTCGATATCCCTTACGCCGATACCTAAGCGTACCGGTACACCTTTAAGTTCATAGTCTGCGAACTTAAAGCCGGGACGGCGATTGTCGGCGTCGTCATATTTTACACTGATACCCAGCTCTTTCAATTTGAGTAGGAGGGGCTTTACATGATCAGTAATTTTTTCTCGTTGTTCATCGTTTTTATAAATCGGTACGATTACTACCTGTATAGGAGCGAGACGAGGAGGCAACACCAGGCCATTGTCGTCTGAATGGATCATTATCAAGGCTCCCATGAGGCGAGTAGAAACTCCCCATGAGTTCGCCCATACATATTCCGGTTTATTTTCCTTATTTACGAAAGTTACATCAAACGCTTTTGCAAAATTCTGCCCCAGATTATGGGATGTTCCACTTTGAAGGGCTTTGCCATCCTGCATCATAGCTTCAATGGTGTATGTATTCACTGCTCCCGCAAACCTTTCGTTTGCCGACTTTACTCCTTTTATCACAGGCATTGCCATCATTTTCTCGGCAAAATCAGCATACAGATTGATCATCTGGACAGTTCTTGCTTCCGATTCTTCAGCGGTAGCATGGGCGCAATGTCCCTCCTGCCAAAGGAACTCGGATGTTCTCAAAAACATTCTTGTCCTCATTTCCCACCTCATCACGTTCGCCCATTGGTTTATCAGAAGAGGAAGGTCTCTGTAGCTGTGAATCCAGTTTTTAAATGTTCCCCAAATGATTGTCTCTGAAGTAGGTCTAACTATTAGTTCTTCTTCAAGCCGGGCTTCCGGATCGACTATCACGCCATTCCCATTGGGATCATTTTTTAATCTATAGTGAGTGACTATAGCACACTCCTTAGCGAATCCCTCTACATGTTCCGCTTCCCGACAAAGATAGGACTTAGGTATTAAAAGAGGGAAGTATGCATTCTGGACTCCTGTATCCTTGAACATTCTGTCAAGTTCTCGCTGCATTTTTTCCCATATTGCATAACCATAAGGTTTTATAACCATACAACCTCTTACGGCAGACTGTTCAGCTAAATCAGCCTTTACTACAAGTTCATTATACCATTGTGAATAATTTACTGACCGTTTGGTTAGATCTTTAAGTTCTTTAGCCATATAAAAATATTATTTTAGTAATCCTTTTGAAGCCATTTCTAACATTTTAGGACCTGGAATGTAATAGACCTCGAGTCTACGGTTTTCGCTCCTGTGTTTTCTGGAATCATTGTCTGTTATAGGCATTTCACTTCCCATAGCAAAGGGAATTATAACAAGAGATTCATCAATTTCACCAGCATCTATTTTATTGATAAACCAATCGTATATGGAATTGAGTCTTGCAGTGGAAAGCTCATTTCTATAAAAGTCAGACCCCGTGTCATCAGTGTGAACTGCAATAACCAGTTTAAATAAAAATGGATCGGTTATCGGTTTTAAAAGGGGGTTCAACAAAGAAGACGCGTCAGATGACAATATGGTGTCATTGGGCAAGAAAAGTCGATCCGTGGGAATCGTTACAATCATAACCTCTCCATTTCTCATTAGATCTACATTACTTCCTATGCCTTGATAATTCTCAGCAGTCTTTCTTATTTCTTTCTGAATCGATGAGCTTAATTTTGAAGGCACTTCCGGTAATTCAAGATTCCGGTCAAAGTCCAAATCCATGAAATATTCCTCATCATAATTTTTATAATAATCTTGAGCACTTATTGCAACGGGGAATAAGGAGACGATACTGGTTAACGAGAGCCAAAAAAGAGAAAGGAGAAGATAATGTTTCATAAATGATTGTTTAAATTTCCTCAAGAGAATTTTCATATTCAATTTCAGCCGTTATAATGGCTGTTATATCGTTCGGATGGATATCAGATCCCCTGTCTTTGGCAAGCATGCGTTTTACGTAAGTAATCAAATCGTCAAGTATATCGTCTTCATCCAGATCTTCATCAAAATCAATTTCCAGAAGACCGTTCTCTTCATAGAAATCCCATATTATATCGATGACGTTTAATATCTGATCGTCATCATAATTTCCTCCTCTGGTTTCTTTTAACCGCTCTTTGATAAAATCTATTGCCTTATGTTCATCAAATTCCATATCTGCGTATTTATTAATTTATTATAAATCAGTAAGACCTTCAGGAAGTCTCATCTTGATTTTCTTTTGTTCGAAATCTATGTCTTCAATAAAAATATCTATGGCAGGGATATAGAGGGTTTCATCATTGTCTTTTGCTACGATGAAAAGTACATTTTCAGTTCTGTCGTCTATCCCTTCAATGATGCCGACCGTATTATTATAATTCAAAATTGTAAAACCAATTAGATCTTCAAGATAAATTTTATCAGAGTCTCTTAATTCATCAACGATTTTATCATAGTCATCCTTAAGAATGTAAATTGGTTTTGATGTTAACCGAGCCGCTTCAGTTTCGTTGTTTATCCCTTCAAATGTGATTAGACTACGCTTACCGTTTCCGGTTCTTATTCCGCATTTATAAAACGGGACATATATGCCATCCAGTTCTATGATAATAAACTCCAATTCATCTGGTATGATAACATCATCGAACACACAGCTGACCTCTCCTTTGACACCATGTGTTTTCAAAATTCTTCCTATTTCTATCAGATCGGATTGTTTTATCATAGAATTAAGGATCAAAAGTTTTATTTTTTCTTTTTCTTCTTATTGTTTGAAACCGGTGCAGCTTTAAATTCATGTAAAGGCATATCTTCTGCATTGATTTTGATTTGACCTTTTGTGATGTTCAGCAAATCTTTGAATATCTTATCATCTTCAACTCCTTCGGGATTCACATTGAGCTGTAGTTTCTTCATGTGGTTGGCCACGAGTTTTATCAAAGCTGTTTTCTCTTCACTGTCTTCCATCGAAGAGGCCACTTCAATCAGATTCTCAAGATTTTTTCCGTAATGTTTATATCGTATGTTTTCTGTAGAATAAGGTACTTTCAAAGGAGGATTGTTTAACGAATCAGGTTTTATAATTTCAACAGGATAATCAATGTCGAGCTGAAAATCCGACATTATCGCCAGGTGATCCCATAGTTTCTGTTGTCCTTCTTCATTGTTCGGTATCGATGGGACGACATTGGCCATCGCCCTAATTATTTCGTATGCACAGATTGTGCGTTCATCACGATCGGTTATAGTCAGACAGTATTCCACCATTTTTTGGATATTGCGTCCATATTCCGGTAGGATAAGTTGTTTCTGCTGGGTGTTATATCTAAGCATATATAATTTTTTTTCAAAATTAATCAATCTCGCTGACTCAGCCAAAAAAGACGGTGTGACAAAAAAGTTTGAACCACACCGTCATTATGAATTTTAATAAACTTTAAAAATCACAGTTACATATTCATGCCTCCGTCAACCTGAATAACCTGACCTGTCACATAGCTTGACATATCCGATGCAAGGAAAGTAGCCACGTCTGCAATATCTTCCGGTTTACCGCCCCTTCTTAAAGGTATTTTTTCAATCCATTCTTCACGAATATTGTCGGGTAGGGCAGCCGTCATCGCCGTTTCGATAAATCCAGGGGCAATAGCGTTGGCTCTTATCCCTCGAGAACCAACTTCTTGTGCAATACTCTTAGCCAAAGCTATGAGGCCTGCTTTAGACGCTGCATAGTTGGACTGGCCGGCATTTCCGTGTACACCGACCACTGAAGCCATGTTGATGATAGAGCCGGAGCGTTGTCTCATCATAATAGGCAAAACTGCATGAATAAAGTTAAATGCGCTTTTCAAATTAACGTTAATTACAGCATCCCATTGTTGTTCAGACATTCTCATCATAAGGCCATCTTTAGTTATCCCGGCATTGTTTACGAGAATATCGATTTTACCAAAATCGGCTTTCACTTGATCAACAACTTCTTTAGTCTGTTCAAAATCCGCAGCGTTAGATGCATAAGCTTTGACCATTACGTTACATGCACGTATTTCATCCTCTGTTGCTTTGCCGTTCTCATCGATTACGAGATCAGTGAATGCAATGTTGGCTCCTTCCTGAGCGAATCGAATAGCCAAAGCTTTGCCTATTCCACGTGCAGCACCCGTTATAAGTGCCGTTTTTCCTTCAAGTAATTTCATGTTGTCGGTATTTAAAGTGTTTGTTAAAATTCGATTGTGAAAGCTCCGCAGGAATATCCTCCTCCGAAGACTGTTAATCCTACTTTATCTCCTGGTTTGAATCTATCCCAATTTTGAGCCAGAACAATGGCCGCCGATGCAGAACCAGTATTGCCCAATTCCTGAATATTATTCAAAAATTTATTTTCAGGAAGATCTAATTGTTGCGCTACCTGAGCAACAATACGCATATTCGCCTGATGAGTTATGATAAAATCCAAATCCTCAATTTTAAGACCGTCCATTGATGTAGATTTGTCCAAAGCTGTTATTAAATATTTACATGCATGTATGAATACATCACGTCCATCCGGCATTGTGATCCCATCTTCGCGAGGTCTTAATTTCACACCTTCCGGCCCTTTCCCTATGTTTCCGAGTCCGCAGGTATAAATACTTTTGATTTTCACATCGGATTCGGAAATTTTGTTTTTAGAAACAAACATCGCGACAGCACCATCGCCCCAAAGATGACCGCATTTAGGGTCAGACTCGTTGCAGTAATAAGTGTTGTGTTCAGAACATATCAATAGAGCTTTGTCTGCTTTGCCCGAAGCAAAATATCCTTCGATAATTTCAAGTCCGTTTACGAAGGAAGAACAAGCTGATGAGGCATAGACTGCAATGGCTCCATCTATCTCGTATTTTTTTTGGGTTTCGTGAGCCAAAGTAGCAACGCTGTCATAGACCGAATAAGCTGCTGAAACGATCAGATTCACATTGCGGATATCGTAAGGGAGTTTTTTCAGAGCATCTTCCACCGCGTTAAGACCCATTGAATTATGACCCTCATTTTCGCCAGCCTTTGAGCGGGTTTGAATACCTGTTCTTTTCAATATCCATTCCGAAGTCAGACCATTGACATTGAGAAAATAATCATTGTCGATTCTGCCTTCCGGGATATAACAACCTATCGAATTGATATACATTATATTGATATTTGGGTTTTATGTTTTAACGTTTTGATGGAAGTTTGATGCCGTTAACTATAAAATCTATAATCTGTTTCTTTGATTCTGCAAACTGAGTCTTTTCGTCTTCAGAATTCATATTCATCACGAAATAGTCAGCACCCTGGAATACAAAGTTCTCAAGCGCGGGTAAACATTCTGACTGATTTTTATCGAAAATACCCTCTTCTATTCCTTCAGCTAAAATCTCTTTAAAAATCTCACGCTCCTTATTAAAAACAGTTTTACGAATTTTGTCTAATCTGCGAAAGTCTCGACTGAAGAAAGAACGGATGGTTGACGATGTTGAGTCGTGGCGTGATGTTAATTCCGCCATAGTTTCAAACCGTCTGTACATAAATTGCCTAAGTTTGTTTTCGGGAGTTTCGTTGCTATCGGCAACAGACCGTAATTTGTAAACTATCTGTTCGCTTTCCTTCTCAATAACTGCGTTATAGATTTCTCTTTTGTTCTTGAAGTATGTGTAAATTGTGCGACGCCCTTTGTCAGAAGCCGCCGCTATATCATTCATAGTAGTGTTCTCAACACCCTTATGAGCAAACAGTTGGCGAGCAACATCTATTAATTTTTCTCTTGTTTTTGAAACCATCCTAATATTTGGGATTGCACAATTGCTATTTTTGTGTGCGAAATTACTCATTTTTAAATTAAAAAACATCTATTTTTCAATCTTTTTCCCCGAAATCGATTAATTTTTGTAATTTCGTATTGAAAATAAGAAAAATATGAAAAGATCAGTCAAGTTAAGTATATATAAGCTAACACTAATTTTATTTGCATTCGCTGCCCCATTTAATTTATTGGCGACAGTCAAAAGCAATCCTCTAAATTTCCCCGGGGCTGCTAATGCAAAGATAGGAATATATATTGAAGATCTTTCAACCGGAGAAGTGCTTTATGATGTCAACGGTCTAACACCTTTGTTGCCTGCAAGTATAACAAAATCAATAACAACGGCCTCAATATTGACATTAAGGGATTCGTCTTTTCGTTACAATACTGAAGTAGTAATCGAGGGGCTGGTTGAAAAAGGGAATCTTAAAGGAAATGTAATTGTTCGTTGTGTCGGTGATCCGACTATAGAATCGTCGCATTTTAAGAATACATCGGGATTTGCAGATAGTATCGCAGCGGCATTGGCCTCTATGGGGATAAAAAATGTGGAAGGTACGGTAATAATTGATGAATCTAAAGTCCCATACTCTTTGGAACCGAAAGGATGGGTGGACGAAGATATAGTATGGCCATACGGTTCGAATCATTATGGAGCTAATTATAAGGATAATAAGTTTGTTTTAAATTTTTCTACCGGAACGAGTACACCATTTGTGCCAGATTTGAGGATTGCTCATACGCCTGCAAAAGGAGCTTTAAGAATCAGGCGGGATAGAGGTACGAGTGTAATACGCTCAGAAGGTACCTCAAAAAAGAATGAAGCCGTTACTGTGGCGATGCCAAATCCGGGATTAGTAATGCGAAACGATATAATCGCGGCAATAAAAAATAACGAAATTACAATAGGGGAGGTGGCTTATAAAAATCCCGAAAATAATGAAACACTAATATATGTTTACGAATCACCCCAACTAAATGAGATATTAAGAAGCCTGATGTTCAGAAGCGATAATATGATGGCAGAATCAATGTTGCGATTGATTGCTCCAGGGAAGACGAGAGCAGAAGCTGTTAAAACAGAACTTGAGATGTGGGAGTTGAGAGATATAGATACTGAACAGATCGTACTCGAAGATGGCAGCGGTCTTTCAAGAAACGATCGATTGACGCCTTATTTTATGGCCGATGTGTTTGAATGGATGGCATCCCATGTTAAGGCAAAAGAATTTATTTCTTTATTCCCCAAGGCAGGAAAGGATGGCACGATGAGAAACTTTCTGAAAGAAACTCCTCTTGAAGGAAAGATAGCCATGAAAACGGGTAGTATGAAGCGGATGCAAAGTTATGCAGGCTACAAGTTGGGAGCGGATGGTTTGCCGACCCATATCATCGTGTTTATGATAAATGGTTTTGATTGTGACCGATCGGCAGTGGTGACTCAAGTTGAGAATCTTTTGTTAAAGATTTTTGAACCTAATTACCAAAGACCTATCAAAGAAACACGTCCTGTGGTTACAAAAAAGAATACCGCTCAAAAAAGCAATACAAAAAAACAAGTACAAAAGAAAAAGAGATAAACTTCTGAATAGACGAAGTGACAGATAGAAAAACTTTTACTAAGTTTGCATAAATATTAATTTCATAAATTAAATATGGAGACCAAAGGGAGATACAATTCGGTTTTATCATTGGCTCTTGAGATAGAAGGGCTCACGGTTCTTTTACGGCGAAGGGGAGATTTGATTAACCCTGAGATTCATTCTATTTTAGAAGACAAAGTAACTGAACTATACAAACTTGTAATAGAATCAAAAATTAAGATAGATTCGAGCCAAGACATGCAACCTGTCCAAGAATTCACGAGCAATGAAGATTCGCATTCAAATAAAGAATCTAAAATAGATAATCCTACATCCAATCCTATTCAAGCTGTTCAAGAACCGGAAATCTCTGTGGAGGAAGTAGAGGCTGCAGTTGAAGATACAGTCCGGGAAACGGAGGAGAAAGATCTAAGTGATATTGCTGATGCAGTCATGATAGAGCAGGAGGAAGACAGTATCCCTGCAATAGAAATAGAGAGTCAAAAAGAAGATGAACCAACTGAAGAATCCCCCGAAATATTGAAGGAATCTAAAATTAATAAAGAAACAGAACTACAACAGCAGTCAGAAACTATAGACCTGTTGAAAATATTTACTCTTAACGATCGTTTCAGATTTCGTCGGGAGTTATTCAATGGAAAAGACGAGGATTTGAAGAGTGCACTAAACGATATATCTCGCATGACTTCTCCGGATGAAATAAAGGAATATCTTGAGGATGATCTCTGTCTTGATATGGAGAATCCTGAAGTTCAAGCTTTTTATGAAGTCGTAGTTTCTAAAATGCCGGTAAAATAAAGACGAACATGGCTGGAAAACTTTTTTTTGTTCCAACGCCTATCGGTAATCTTAACGATATCTCTCCACGAATAGTTGAAACTCTTAAAAGCGTGGATTTTATTCTTGCTGAGGATACAAGAACCAGCAGGAATCTATTGAAACATTTCAATATTGAGAAACCCCTGTTGAGTTACCATAAATTTAATGAACATAAGACTCTCGAAAATATAATAGAAAAAATAGAAGCGGGTCATTCTGTAGCCGTTATTTCGGATGCTGGTACACCAGGTATCAGCGATCCAGGTTTTATGCTATCGCGAGAATGCAGGAGACGTGGGCTAACAGTAGAAACATTACCTGGCCCATGTGCATTGATCCCTGCAATTGTGAATAGTGGGCTACCCTGTGAGCGCTTTTGTTTTGAAGGTTTTCTGCCACAGAAATCCGGAAGAAAATCAAGGATTGAAATGATTGCAAATGAAGGTAGGACGACTGTACTATACGAGTCGCCGTTACGTTTACTAAAGACATTGGTCGCCTTCTCCGAAATTTGTGGTCAGGAGCGACAAGCGTCGGTGTCACGAGAGATATCCAAGCTTCATGAAGAAACGATCAGGGGAACCTTAGGCGAATTGATCGTTCACTTTACAAAAAATCCTCCCAAAGGTGAAATCGTGATTGTATTAGCAGGAAAACCTGAAAATGACACGCCGAAAATTCATAAAAATAAATATAAACGATAGCCAAAAATGAAGAAAAATCTTTTACCCTTAATTTTCATTCTTTTGATTGCAGCTTCATGCAAACAGAAAGAACAACCTGTAGTTGATGAAAATCAGCCGTCTCAAGGCGAAATAGAAGCAAATATGAGACTTCAGGAAACCTTAGCAACTCAAGACAGCCTTTTTATGCTCATCAATGAGATAAGCGCCGGGATGAATCAAATCAAACAATTAGAAAAAATAATCTCGGCCCCCGCCAGTTTGGGAGAGATGCCTTCGGAAAAAGAGCAGTTGATTAACGATATGATTGCTATTCAGAAAGCATTGAGTCAAAGAAGAGAAAGATTAGCGGAATTAGAGTCCAAACTGAAGAAAAGTAACAATGAAAATGCGACACTGTTAGAAACGATAGAAAATCTTAAAGGGCAAATCGCGCAACAACAGAATGAAATAGCCTCTCTTAACGCCCAGCTTGAACAGGCAAATATTAAAATCGCTTATCTTGATGATCAAATAGAAAATCTGAATGCTACGGTTACTGACATAACGGTGCAAAAAGATGAAGCCCGAAAAGAAGCCACCCAACTTACAGATGAACTTAACACATGTTTCTATGCCATTGGCAATAAGAAGGAGTTGTCCGAGCAAAATATCATGAAGTCTGGTTTTTTGAGGAAAACAAAGATTTTGCCGGGTGATTTTGATAAAAATTATTTTACTCAAGCAGATAAGAGAACTCTTAAGACAATACCTTTACACAGTAAGAAGGCAGAAGTGCTTACCAATCAACCAGCAGGAAGCTACCAGATTATAGAAGAAAATGGTCAGAAAGTTCTACAGATTACCGATGCGGCCAAATTTTGGGAACTATCAAATTTTCTTGTCGTAAAAATCGATTAATGAATAATCGGAATAAATATGATAGAGGGTGCCTCAAATTCGAGACATCCTCTTTATTTTAATCCTTTAACCTTATTGGTTAAAATAAATTAAATATTTTGGGCATTAAGAAGTAATCGTTAAAATTGTGTATTGGATAATATCCCTGTATTTCAATTTGTTGCATGTGCTTGTGTAGGTATTATATTTAACAATGTTAATTACCAACTAATTTAGTTTAAATAATTTCACATCCATTAACCTCAAAAATAGCTAATTTTGCAATGTCATTTGAAATCAGAAGATATGATACGCAAAATTTTAATAACAGTAACTCTTGGATTATTTACAGTCTTAACCCCTATAATAGCTGATCCGGTTGAAGAATATTATGCTGGAAAAGATTTATCTATTAATACAGATGATTATTTGATGCCTTCATTAGCGGAAATGTTGGGTGAACCTGTAGATGATTTAGGATATCTCACTGAAAACGAACAATTGCAATCGGATATAATTAATTATGCAAAAAGTCATATAGGTTGCCGTTATGTTTGGGGATCCAAAGGTCCTTCAACTTTTGACTGTTCCGGTTTTACCAGTTACGTATACAAGAAATTCGGTTATTCTTTGAGCCCATCTTCCAAAATGCAGGGTACACAAGGCGAAGCTGTTTCTATTGCTGATGCCGAGGTGGGTGATCTCATATTTTTCAGCGGTCGCAAGATAAGTAATACTGTCGGACATGTTGGGATGATTACCGAAGTCGATAAGGAAAAGGGTAAAGTGAAATTCATACATGCGTCAGTAAAAAAAGGAGTGACGATAAGTGATCTTGACGAAAACTACTATAATCAGCGTTTTATTTCAATCCGTCACGTCATATCTGACACTCAACTAACTAAAAATCAATAAAACATCATAAATATTGAAATCCGGCTGACATCCTCAAAAGGGTGTCAGCTTTTTTTGTCAGTTCGTATTTTTGGCATGAAATTTGCTAAAGCTAAAAGTAAAAGAAATAGGGAATGGAGAAAAAGGAATTGAAAGCTACGATTACAAAATTGGAAGATTTGATTAAGAACAATCGGATTTCTGCGTTTATATATCAGATGTCAGGAATTCTAACACTATACAGAGGTTTATGGGCTCTTCGTGAGAAACTTGATAAAATCTCAGTAGAATACACATACTTAAGGGATTATGCGCTAAATGGCATTGAAGATCCCTCGCGCGCTGAAATGTTCGAATCTATAAAAGGAAATTTGCTTGATTTGCTTTCAGAATTTGAAAGATCAGTGTTAAAATCAACGGAGAATACATTGTATTTCAGCTCTTTGAGGTGGGAGGATCTCAGCGGTGACAGTTCAATCGATGAGCAATTAGAAGAGTATTTAAATTATTCTTTAAAAAACCATTTGACTCCTGAAGATATAAGAAACAAGGAAAGATTGGGTGGTCAAGTATTTCACAAAATCTGGATTACATATCCTCTCTCTAAAAATGATATTGAGAAATTATACGATGCATTGAAAGACAGCCGTTCTGATGAGACAATCCGTAATTTGATTATTTACGCCGTGTTTTTAGGGCTCATGGAATATTACGAAGAAAGCCGAATAAGGTTTCTCGCAGAAATATATCAAGAGGAAAAGATAGCTGATTCTGAGAGTAGAATTATATCTCTCGTTTGTCTTATGATTGGATTGTGGGTTTATCGTCACCGGCTCTCAATGTATGTTGAAAAGATATTAGAAAGTATATACTTAAATGACAAAGAATTTACAGATGACGTCCAGCTTGTGATGCTTGCCTTACTCCGAGCAGGTGATACAGAGCGAATAACAAAAAAGATGCACGACGATATCATTCCTGTTTTGACAAAAATCAAACCAGATATTGAAAAGAAGATAAAAGAAATGAATGATTTCGGATTGAATGATGATCTTTCAGAAGTTAATCCGGAGTGGGAAAACCTATTAGAGGAGGCTGGTATTGCAGAAAAAATGAGAGAACTTTCAGATCTGCAGTCGGAAGGAAATGATTTAATGATGGTGACGTTTAGTCATCTTAAATCTTTTCCATTTTTCAATGATATTCAAAACTGGTTTTTGCCTTTTTCGAGTACCAACAGCAATTTGAAGAACTCCACTTCGCTGCAAAATTTATATAAATTAATCTCTGATACTACTTTTTTTTGTGAAAGCGATAAATATTCGATGGTTTTCTCATTGTCTTCAATGCCCCTTGCTCAATTGAATCTTATTTCTGAGCAGATAAATATCCAGAACAATGAGATGAATAAGATAATCAGTTCGAGTCTCTTACCAGAAGAAGTGAAAAAGAAGTTAAGGGTGACTAAAACAGTACAAAATCTATATAGATTTTTTAAGCTATTCAAGCGCAGAAGCGAATTCAAGGATCCGTTCGATAGTTTCATACTTCTTTCAGAACTTGATCTTTTGAAGCCTTTACATAAGGATATTAATTCGAGAAGACAAACTGCCGAGTTCTTATTCAGAAAAGGTTATTATCTCCAAGCCGTAACGCTCTTTAACTCATTGATAGAAGCTGGTGTTAACGATAATGAGTTATATCAGAAAGCGGCTTATAGCTATCAAAAGGCAGGAGATATCAAAAATGCTTTGAGATATTATAAGATAAGTGATTTGATGGATTCTGAAAATTTATGGAATCTAAGACGTTTAGGCTTCTGCGCCAGATATCTTGGAAAGCATAATGAAGCGTTGAAGTATTATGAAAGGATATTGGAGAAAAAGACGAATGATATTTCTGCAACACTTAGTGCCGGATTATGCCAGATGGAATTAGAAAACTATGAGGAAGCCATCAAGCTCTTCCACAAGGCTGAATTTTTAGATGAGACTTCATTAAAACCCATAAGGCCTATCGCATGGTGTTCTCTGCTAATAGGCAAATATGACAAAGCAGAGAATTATTATAATAAAATAAATGAAGCAGAGTTGACTTCAGACGACTATCTCAATAAAGGACATTTGTCGATGATACGCAAGGATTATAAGACGGCGATAGAGCAGTATTCCAAGTCATATTGTCTGTATCCGGATAAATTTGCGGAAGAGATGAAAAAAGATAGAAAAGTATTGCTTGAAGCCGGAGTAGACAATCTAATGATTGATATTGTAATAGAAAGTATATATTAAAGCAAAACAATCATGAAACCTCAAAATATCTTCAAAGAGAAATTTGCGACTCTCTATGGTTCAATACCCTTCTCAGAAATAAAAGAAACTTTCTATAAAGATGCTATTCTTTCAGGTATCAAAGATGCTAAAAACGAGATACAAGAAATCAGTAATAATATTGAACCTCCAACTTTTGAGAATACTATTGTAGCACTTGAAAGATCCGGTGAAAATCTGGAACGAGTCCTGAATGTATTTTACCCGCTGCTATCGGCTGCCTCTGATGATTATATGATGTCATTATCCTCAGAATTGTCGCCGATAATAAGTGACTTTTCAACTTCCATCTTGCTGAACGAGAAATTATGGGATAGAACCAAGAGTGTATATGAATCAGCGCGGCAGAATGCCTTCAAAAGTTTTTCAACGGAAGATAAAACTTTATTGCAGAAAAAATATGATGCTTTTAGAAGAAACGGCGCTCTTTTATCGTCAGATGCTAAGGAAAGTTTACGGGATATAAACGCCGAAATTTCTAAACTTACTACACTATTCGGACAGAATGTACTTAAGGAATTGCAGACAATTGAAATACCGGCTTCTATTGATGAATTAACAGGTATTCCCGAGAGAGTGATTTCTGAATTCGAGAAAAAAGCAAAAAGTAAAGACTGTTCTGATAAATATCTTATAACTCTTGAACAACCTAATTATATCGCAATTCTAAAATATGCAAGATCTCGCAAACTAAGAGAAAAGATCTGGAGGATTTATAATGAAAGGAATACAACAGGTGAATTCTCTAATCTTGAAGTTGTAAGAAAGATTGCGAATTTGAGATTGAAAAAAGCTCAACTCCTGGGTTATCAGTCGTATGCTGATTTTAGTCTTGAAAGAACGATGGCAAAAAATAAAGAGAACGTTATAGATCTTTTAAACAAGATAGAGGAGGCCTACAGACCAAAATGGAATGAGGAGTTAATAGAACTCAAAAATTTCGCATTAGAAACGGATGGTTTTGCGGATGAATTAAAACCATGGGATTATAGCTATTATAATAATCTGTTGATTAACAATCGATATAGATTTGATGAAGAAGAATTAAGGCCATTTTTCCCTTTGGAAAGAGTGATCGAGGGTCTGTTTTTTCTTGCAAAAGAACTTTATGGGTTGTCATTTACGATAATAGATAAAAGTGTCGAGATTTATGAAAACGACGTAAAGGTTTATCGCGTAGATGATATCGACGGGAGTTTTTTGGGACTATTATATATGGATTTCTTTCCGAGACCAAACAAGCGAAGCGGTGCTTGGATGACTAATTTCCGTGAGCAGGAAATTAGAGGCAATGAAAATATACGACCATTAGTTTCTATCGTTGCCAATATTACTAAACCAACAGAATCTAAGCCATCACTTTTGTCTCCTTCGGAAGTGAGAACTTTGTTGCATGAATTCGGACATGCTTTACATGGTCTGTTAGCACAAGCAAAATATGCCTCATTGTCAGGTACAAATGTGGAACGAGATTTTGTTGAACTTCCTTCTCAATTCAACGAGAATTTTTTATTGGAGAAAGAATTTCTTAAAATAATCGGAAGGCATTTTGAAACCGGAGAGAAACTCTCGGATGAACAGATAGATAAAATAATTTTATCCAACCGCAACGGTGTAGGTTACGCTTGCCTTAGACAACTTCAATTCGGATTGCTTGATATGGCATGGCATTCACAGACCGACCCTATAGAAAAAAATGCTTTAGACTTTGAATCAGAATTTTTAAAAAACATATCGCCCTTTTCTCCAGAACCCCATACGTCAGTTTCAACCCAGTTCAACCATATTTTTTCGGGAGGTTATGCAGCGGGCTATTACAGCTATAAATGGTCGGAAGTACTTGATGCCGATGCGTTTTCCCGTTTTAAAGAAGAAGGAATCTTTAATAAGAAGACTTCACAGAGTTTCAGAAAAGAAATTCTTGAACGAGGTGGTACGGAAGAGCCCGACGTATTGTATAAGAATTTCAGAGGTCGGCAACCAGATATAGCAGCTATGTTGATTAGAGATGGCTTGGACAGTTAGATCGCTTTAATCGGTCTGATTCTTAATCCTCGAAGATAATCTCCAGCGTTAAGACGTTTTTTGCCATCAGGTTTAAGTACTAATATTTTGATACTTATATCTTCACAATCAATATACAAATTGTCATCTTTGATGTACACCGTTCCCGGTTTTTCGGATTTTGTCGATGAAATTTCTGTTTCTAAAATTTTACAGTTCACAACCGATTGATCTTCGAACATAATTTCAGTCCAAGCTCCCGGATAAGGTGATAGACCTCTAACAAGATTGTGAATCTGTAACGCTGACTGATTCCAATTAATCCTGCAAGTATCTTTAAATATCTTAGGTGCCAACGATGGAGCACCATTCGTATTGTAGTCGTGTTGAGGTCTGGCTATAACCGCCCCTTCTTCCAAACGTTTAACCGTATCAACAGTAAGTTGCGCTCCTAGCGACATCAATTTGTCATGAATTGTTCCGGCATTATCTTCAGGAAGTATTTTGATTCTCTTCTGATCAATTATGTCGCCGGTGTCTATCTCATGTTTAAGGAAAAAGGTGGAAACTCCCGTTTCTTCTTCTCCATTAATTATAGCCCAATTTATAGGCGCTGCTCCTCGATATTTTGGCAAAAGAGAAGCATGGAGGTTAAAAGTGCCAAGCGGTGGCATTTTCCAAACTACTTCAGGCAGCATTCTGAAAGCAATGACTATAAATAGATCGGCCTTAAGACTGCTTAAATCTTCTATAAATCCGGGGTCTTTGAGGTTTTGAGGTTGGAATAATTTCAATCCCTTTTGAAGTGCGAATTCCTTTACAGGTGATTGGAAAAGTTTATGCCCCCTACCGGCAGGCTTATCAGGCATAGTGACAACTCCTGCGATGTCGACTCTTTGCTCAACGAGAGAACGTAGACTCTCTACCGCAAAGTCCGGAGTTCCAAAAAAAACGATTCTAAGATTCCGTGGCATTCTTACTTAAATTATCAATCTTTTCCAGCATCAAGCTGCGATAGAGCGAATGCATAAGCACCTGTAGAAATGGCTTGACTTGCACCAATCTTGGAAATTGTAACGCCAATACGCTTCATCGGATCATAAGTTACCGTTTTTTCCGAACCATATACTTTGAGAGGACGCGAGTTGCCTTGTGCAAATTCCTCAAACTCTCCCGGATTATCGAGATCGAATACCTTCATTTGAACTCTGGAAAGCGTTTCGCCGCTTAAAGAGTGAAGTTCTCCGCGTAACTCTTTAAGAAGAGCCGGCATGAAATATTTTTTAGCTCCCGTCAGACCTCCGCCAATAACTATAAGCCCATCTGTGAGCGTTACAGCTGTGGCCATAGCATCACCCGCTATTTCTCCGAATTCTTCAAACGCTTTTCGCGCGGCATTTGCATCACCATCTTTTACTCCTTCAGCGATATCACAAATGTCTTTTGGAGTTAAAGACGGGTCATCAATTCCCGAGAGTTCCCTATAGACTCTTTTTATAGCACGGATGGCGACACCTTCTTCTACATATACATCTGGATATTTTTTATGTCTCAGACAAAACGTTTCGACACAAGAATTATCACCGCGGTTAAGTTTATGATCAATAACCATACCCATGCCAAAACCAGTTCCGAAAGTATAACCTAAAAGATTATGAAATCTTTTAGAGCTGCCATCTTTCTTCAAACGTTCATTGATCTCAGGTAAAGCTCCACCTAAAGCTTCACCGAAAGCAAAAAGGTCGCCGTCATTATTGATGTAAACTGGAATGCCAAATGTCTCCTCCAGGAAAGGCCCTAACGCAACACCGTCTCGGAAAGATGGGAAATTAGGCAGATATCCTCCGATTATTCCGTTAGGATAATCAGCCGGTCCCGGGAAAGCGAAACTTATTGCGACCGGTTTATCCTGTAATTTTGCAATAATAGCTTTGAATCCTTTGACCATAGTAGCAAGACACAGGTCAAGATCTTGGGCATTAGAGGGTAAAGTTATGGGATCGACTATAAATTTATTACTCTGCATAGCTCCGAATACGAGGTTTGTTCCTCCGGCATCGAGAGTTATCACTATTCTATTATCTTGGCTATACATATCAATTATTTTTAAATGATTTAAGGTTTACAAAAATACAAAAAATAAGAAATTTCAGCAATTTCATTATTCAACTTTATTTCCAAATGGGAAGAGAGCTAATCGCATCAATTTGAAATGTTGCATTCCAAATGGTAAGCCTATTATGGTGATAGAGAAAAATATTCCCCATGCAAGATGGGACAATGCAATGGCAAAGCCACCTAGAAACCACCAAATGACATTCATAATTCCCGCCAGGCATCCAGAAGGCCAGCCATTGTCGACTATTTGTGATCCGAACGGCCACAGAGCTAAAGCGGCTAATTTAAACGTTTGTAATCCAAACGGTATTCCGATGATGGTAATCATCATCAACAGACTGGAAATCAAATATTCTAAAGCGATCATAAAGCCGCCGAATAGCACCCAAATGATATTTAAAAATATTTTCATATTAATAGGTTTTATAAGTATATGCAAATGTACATATAATCTTTAGAAAATGCTGTATGGCGGTCAATTTTACACAATGATATGACAATTTTTGAAGTTGCGGCTTTTCTTTTCTGTAAAATTATTAATTTTGTAAATAATTAAAACGGTTGTATAAAAGAACTCAAGATGAGTGAAAATATAGATTTTTCTGACATAGCTCCATTTGACGACGCTCAGTTTGGCGAGAAAATGTCGCAGTTGGTAAAAGAACCGGGATTCGAGCATGCGGTCAAATATGTTATGCCTGATGTCAATTATGCAGAATTTATATCAAAGTTACAGCAGATCCAAGATAAGGAAACGCTTCAGAAACAGATAATGTGGCCATTCTTAGAAATGTTGGCTCAAAAAACAACTGCAGGCATATCTGTAGACGGTTTAGATAACATAAGTCCAAAAGTAGCTTATACTTTTATCACCAATCATCGTGATATCGTTCTCGACGCTTCTTTTCTAAATCTTTGTTTCTTAAGAACCCAAAGGCCGACTTCTCAGGTTGCTATCGGAGATAACCTGCTTATTTATGAATGGATAACGGATCTTGTTAAACTTAATAAGAGTTTCGTTGTAAAGAGAAATCTCCGATTAACGAAAGCTCTTGAAGCTGCAAAGGAACTGTCTGCTTATATACATTTTGCAGTCAATAAACAGAAGGAAAGCGTATGGATAGCCCAAAGAGAGGGGAGGGCAAAGGATTCGAACGATCTTACACAGGAAAGTTTAGTGAAGATGTTGGCGTTAAATGGCAATGGCAATGTGGCTGCGAATATAGAAGAGATCAATCTTGTGCCAGTTTCCATATCATATGAGTATGATCCTAATGATTATTTAAAAGCAAGAGAGTTTCTATTAAAAAGGATCGATCCACAGTTCAAAAAATCCCAACATGACGATCTCCTTAGCATGGAGACCGGGTTATTACAGTTTAAAGGGCATATTCATTTCCAGGTTGGCGAATGTATAAATTCAAAAATAAAGCCATTGTTGAATGATGATGACAGAACCGAGGTGGTGAAAAGAATTTGTTCGATTATTGATTGCTCCATACATTCCGGCTATAAAATATATCCTATAAATTATATTGCATACGATTTATTGAGAAATCGTAAGGAATATGCAAATGAATATACCGAAAGTCAAGTAAAAGGATTTAATGATTATTTAAATGGTCAATTAGATAAGGTAAATCTTGATGACATGTCATCACTTGACAGAAAGTTTATGCGGGAAATGATGTTAAAGATGTATGCAAATCCTTTGAAGAATAAGCTCAACGCAAAAGGACTCTGTAATTAAGGCAAGTATCGTAAAAATATGAGGTTACCATGGCTGCTAATGGTGGGAATGTTGATATTAAACATATTAACAGACTTCTATCTGTATCGAATAGCGAAAAGCAGGACAAAAGGTACAGCTCTGAAAAACATTCAGTTATATAGCTCGGTCTGTCTCTATCTATTCATAATAGTAACAATCTGTTTGCCTCGTAGAAGTGGCGATGACTCAGAATTGCGAGCGATAATGTGGATGTTGTTCGCTTATTTTTCTATTTACATCCCCAAATATATTTTTATAATTTTTGATCTTATCTCATTAATACCTGAATTGGCGCATCATAAGAGAATAAAAATAGTCAGCATCATCGGGGGAATTATCTCAGTTGTAGTTTTCTTATTAATGTGGTGGGGAGCATTAATTAACAGATTCTCTATAGATGTAAAGACCGTCAATGTTGAGATAGAAAATTTGCCTGATGAATTTAACGGTTTTACGATTCTTCAATTCTCAGATTTTCACGTGGGAACCTATGGTAATGACACGATTTTCGTGCAACAAGTAGTCGATGAAATTAATTCTATCAAGCCGGATCTGATTGTATTCACGGGTGATATTGTTAACCGAAGAACATCAGAATTAATTCCTTTTATTAAGGTCTTATCCCAGTTGCATGCAAAATATGGTGTCTATTCGATTTTGGGCAATCATGACTACGGAGACTATTCTGTCTGGCCTGATGAAGCCGCAAAAGCAGCCAATATGGATTCCCTATATAAGTTTAATGACATGATGGGATGGAAATTGTTATTAAACAGTCATGAATGGATAAAAAAAGGTAATGATTCGATAGCGATAATAGGTGTGGAAAATATCGGAGACCCTCCTTTCCCAAAATACGGATCACTGGAAAAGGCTTATCTAAATTTATCGGATTCTCAAACGAAAATACTTTTATCTCACAATCCAGCACATTGGGTAGATGATATTTCCAAATCCGATACAATCAATATAGCGCTGACTTTAAGCGGTCATACACATGCAATGCAAATTGCATTTTTAGGTTTTTCTCCTGCAGAATGGAGATATCCGACGTGGGGAGGAATGTATGCAGATCAAGCCAATAGAAAGAAATTATATGTAAATATAGGCCTCGGAACCGTAGGAATTCCTATGAGGATTGGCGCAACCCCAGAGTTGACATTATTCACCTTACATACAGTGAATTAGTGTAATTTGTTTAATCGTTAGTGTAAACAAATAAAAGACGATTGAATTATGGCGGAAATTAATAATGTGGTCTGGCTTTCACTTGGAAGTAATTTCGAAGATGGTAAAATCCGTATTAGCCGAGTATTGAATAAGCTATATCAATGTTCAGATGAGTTACATTATTCTTCAATATATAGGACGCAAGAGATAAATAATCCCGATAAGTATTACTATAATTGCGTAGCTTCAATGGAAACGAATCTTAAATATGATGAACTGAATATTATATTCAAGAATTTAGAGAAAGAGGAGGGTAGAACTGCTGAAAGTAAAATGAAGGGACAGGTTGAAGTGGATATAGATATTGTAGTTTATAATAATAAGATAATGAGAGATTTTGATTTTCATCAGGATTTTTTTAAAATAGGATATGATCAAGTTAATATGTTAAAAAAGATGCTATGAATAAGATTAAAATATATATTTACGCAACACTTATTGTCGTTTCCACCTTAAATTCAAATATAAAAGCAGATGTTAAGGCGATCTACGATCTTGCCGAACGGGTGACAGAGGGTACTTCACGAGGAAGAATAGACTTCAAATTGGTCAATGATAATGAAGATTCTTTAATAGATTGGTTTGAAATAAAAAATGACTCAAATAATAAAGTTTTAATTGAAGGAAACAATCTATCTTCATTATCGGTAGGACTCAATTATTTTCTAAAATATTTTTGCGGGATTCATATATCTTGGAATAATCTTACGCAAAAATTGCCGTCAGAAATTAATCTTCCGACTATTCCTGTTTATAGAAAGACCCATTTAAAAGATAGGTATTATTTAAATTATTGTACTTTCTCATACTCAATGCCTTTTTGGGACGAGAACAGATGGATGCAAGAAATAGATTGGATGGCTCTACATGGTATAAATATGTCACTGCTATTAACCGGTAATGAGGTGGTATGGAAAAATTTATTGAAAAAAATTGGTTATAGTGAAGAAGAGATAACAAATTTTATTCCCGGTCCGGCTTATATGGCATGGTGGCAAATGAATAATCTTCAGGGATGGGGCGGTCCGCTGCCGAATCATTGGTTTGAACAGCAAGAGTCACTTCAGAAGAAAATAATGAGTAGAATGAAAGGACTTGGTATATCTCCTATTCTCCCGGGATATTCAGGTATGACACAGAGAGACTTTCAGGAAAAGACAGGTTTTAAAGTTAAAGATACAGGCAAATGGTGTGGATTTTTAAGACCTTCTTTTCTCTCACCAGAAGATACCGTATTTCGTCAAATTGCCGATTTATATTACGGAGAAATGAAAAAATTGTATGGGCTGGCTGATTATTATGCGATTGATCCTTTTCATGAAGGAGGTGATGTTTCAGGTCTAAACCTTGAAACAGTCGGAACTGAAATTTACGATGCAATGAAAAGAGCCAATCCTGATGCAAAATGGGTGATTCAAAGTTGGCAAAGAAATCCAATAAAAGCGATGATAGATCCGATACCGCAGGGTGATTTAATTATATTAGACCTTTATAGCGAAAAAATTCCTAAATGGGAAAAAATAGGAGGATATGGTGGGCATGATTGGCTATACTGTATGCTTTTAAATTTTGGAGGCAATATAGGAATGCATGGAAGGATTAATAGTTTGATAGAAGGTCTTCACAGGGCACAGAATAGCGAATGGGGTGCAACTTTGCGAGGAATCGGTGCTACACCCGAAGGAATAGAAAATAATCCGATAATGTACGAGTTGCTTTTTGAACTGCCATGGATGAATGAGTCTCCAGATATAGATTTATGGTTAGAAAAATATCTGACCGCACGTTATGGCCAGGAGGTGGATCGAAACATCTTAGATGCTTGGCGTGCTTTAATCAATACGGTTTATAACGCTCCAAATGATTATCCTGGAGAAGGGACTGTTGAATCTATAATATGCGCCCGACCTTCTTGGAAGCCTGAGAGTGCATCAACATGGGGACATTCCGAGTTGTTTTACTCTCCCGACAGTACGGCCAAAGCAGCCGCTTTGTTTAAATACAGTTATCACAAATATTCAGCAAATAAAAATTTCATTTATGATTATATAGATATTAACAGGCAAGCTAATGCCGATGAAGCGAACCAACTGATTCATAGCTTGGCAAGACTTAAAGAAAAAGATGAGATAGATAGCGTGAAGATTTTGTCGCAAAGCTTTTTAGATTTATTGCTGAGGCAAGATGAACTCTTGAACATTATACCCGAAACTAAAGTGGATTTATGGATTGACGCCGCAACTCAAGCAGCCGGGGAAAATGTAGAATCTCAAAAGTTATTTAGAAAGAATGCTGCCATGCTTATCACCGTTTGGGGTGACAGTATAGCTGCAAATGCCGGAGGACTGCATGATTACAGTCATAGGGAATGGGGTGGAATTATAAAAGAATTATATTATCCTCGCTGGAAAGCTTTTTTTGATTATGAACTTTATGGCGGGGAGCTTCCTGATTATTATAAAATGGAATTAGAGTGGGTGAATAAAATCGTTGAAGGTAACAATTAGTAGTTGTGTAAAGAATTATTCTTTAAAAACCAGCATTCGGCACCTGTTGCAATCAAACGAAAGTTTTAATTTCCAACGGTTTTCTGAATTCACACTTACAGAAGGTTGAAGATAGAGTTGAGTCGGCCAATTTTTACCTTGAGACGTTTTGAGGCAATACCCCATTTCCCGTCTGATACAATAACGACATGTCATTATAGGCTCTTCATTTGCAGCAGATGGATCTGCAAGATTCAACTCGATCGCTTCAGAAAGATCTTTAAATCCTTTATCACGATACAATGCCAATGCGTAAGAATTAGAAATGTTTTCAGCTTTCAAGGATTGTGCAGATTCAATGACATTATTTTTTATACTTCCGGGTTTTTCCGTTCGATGTGTGAGTAGACGAAGTCTAGTTAATTCATCGAGCGTTAGCCTTCTGAGTTCAGTCAATATAGACAGTGGGATAAAATATTCTGAGGCTTGATTTGTTATTTGATCGATTTTAAATATAGTATCTCCTGTTTTTTTTAGGGTAGATTCATGTTTGTCCACTTGAGGAGCTTTTGCTTTTTCAGTCTGCAATGTTTTGAAAAGTTCAACTCTATTGTTATCTTCATCTATTGCTTCAAGCACGATTCCATTATCGACCACTCTAAGAGATAAATTTACGCTGATTTTTCTTGTAGATGGAGTCCTATCGATTAAATTATCCCAATCGGTATTCCTATTACGGTACAATTGTTGTCCGTTTCTGGGTAATGTTATAAGTTTTTCATTTAGTGTAATGATTTCATTCTCTATTTTATTAACTCTAAATCCTATCGCTTTTTTATCCAAATTATAGAAAACCAAACCGTCACCATTTGAAATTTTATCGAATGTTTTTATTTTCAGCGTTTTTGGATTAATGATCTCTTTAACAGTGCCGACAGAGTTACCTATCCATTTAGGAGAAAAAATGGATGCCATTTTAGTATCAGATTTAACTGAATATCCAAAGTACGGAGTATAACCCCTATTAAAACTTTGATTGAGATCAGGCTCAAAATTGGAAACAATTTTGCCGGATGAAGAGGCTGAAAAATCACCACTACTTTGTTCGATGATTCGGTCAAGCTGCTTACGGTAGGCACAAACAACATTTTTTACATATCTCTCATCTTTCAGCCGACCTTCAATTTTAAAAGAAGTAACTCCGGCATCAATTAGTAGCTCCAAATCGTTGATGCGAGATAAATCTTTTAATGACAGTAGATGTCTATCCCGGACAATTATATTATCTTGGCTATCCACTAAATCGAAGGGCAGACGGCATATTTGTGAACATTCGCCTCTATTGGCGCTACGTGAATATAAAACAGCACTAGCATGGCAAGCTCCACTGTATGAAACACATAAAGCACCATGAATGAATGCCTCTAAATCAATTTCCGGCATTTCCCTATGAAATTCCTTGATTTCTTGGAATGAAAGTTCTCTTGGTAAAACTAATCGAGTGAAACCTAATGACTGCAAAAACTGTGCCTTTTTGATAGTTCTTATATCGCATTGAGTACTTGCATGAAGGGCTATCGGAGGAAGATCCATTTTTAAGATGCCAAGATCTTGAATTATAAGAGCGTCAGTTTCGATGCGATATAAATCGAGAATTAGCTTTTCAATTGTTTTTATTTCATGCTGGTAGATGAGAGTGTTTAATGTAACATATACTCTAACGCCAAATTTATGGGCATAATCTATAACTGAGGCTATGTCTGCTAGAGAGTTGCCAGCTTTCTGTCGAGCACCATGTGATGATGCGCCCATATATATAGCATCCGCTCCGTTATTAATGGCAGCAAATGCTATATCCTTAGTTCGTGCCGGAGCTAATAATTCTAATTTAACTGTCTTAGGATTCATATAAGATACTTTCCGGATACAAAAATAAGTTCAAGATTTTCTACTGAAAAGATTTCTGTTAGAATAAGAATTCATAATTAACCTTAATTAACTCCTCCCAATATTCTATATGATTTCTTTAAACTCTTAATCCTTTATGTATTCATGGATAATTCTTAATTTTGTGCTATAATCAGAGCATTATTCATGAATTTTAGAATAAAAAGACTTTATTTGTTCATGCTTCAGAGCTTTGTGCCTCTGTTTGTGATGACTTTCTTTATTTGTCTTTTTATCGTTCTGATGCAATTTCTGTGGAGATTTATTGACGATCTGGTAGGAAAAGGTCTTGAGGTCAGTGTTATTGCAGAACTCTTCTTTTATGCGGCGCTGACAATGATACCTATGGCATTACCATTGGCCATATTGTTGGCATCATTGATGACATTTGGCAATCTTGGCGAAAGATTTGAACTGACTGCGATGAAAGCATCGGGAATATCACTTTTAAAATGCATGCGTCCACTTATTGCATTGATTATTCTCATTGCGACCGGTGCTTTTTTCTTTCAAAACGATGTCTTGCCTATAGCTCAGACGAAAATGTGGACGTTATTGTATTCAATGCGTCAGAAGTCTCCGGAGCTTGAGATACCGGAGGGTGTTTTTTATGATCAGATTCCGGGATATAATTTTTTTGTAAAGCAAAAAGATCGTGAAAGGGGAATCCTTCACGATCTGATGATATATGATATGTCAAGAGGATTTGACAATGCGAGTATCATACTTGCCGATTCCGGTCGACTTGCGATTAGTGAAGACAAGACTCATTTATATTTGAACTTATGGTACGGAGAGTCTTTTGATAATTTGAAAGAGGCTGCAGGCGCAACCGTAAATGTACCTTATCGGAGGGAAACTTTCAAAGATAAAGAAATATTATTGAAGTTCGATGCCAATTTCAACAGAATGGATGAGGAAGGCATGAGAAATCAATATGTGGGGAAAAATATCAGTCAGCTCCAGGCTACAATTGATTCGGTTAACGTCAGAGTGGATAGTGTGGGTAGATCTTATTCTGAGTTAGTTTCCCATAATTCATATTTGGGAGTATCTCCCTATAAATATGAAAGGGACGATAAAGGTAAGATGGTTCAGGTAAAACAAAAAGACATCGACATCAAGAAGCCACTTAATGTAGATTCAATTTTCAGAGGATCAACATCAGGTTATACGTTGAACTATCTCAATTCCGCCCTAAATAAAGCCAGACGAATGAAGCAGGATTATGAATTCAAGAGCATTACGTTGGCAGATGACAGAAAAACGATCAGGCGTCATGGTATAGAACTTCAGAAGAAGTTTACATTATCTTTTGCCTGTATAATCTTCTTTTTTATAGGTGCTCCGCTTGGTGCTATCATTAGAAAGGGAGGACTGGGAACTCCATTAGTTATTTCCGTGATATTGTTCATAATTTATTATATCATTGACAATACCGGTTATAAAATGGCGCGAGATGGAAAAATGGACGTGGCTCCGGGAATGTGGCTAAGTTCATTCATTCTTTTGCCTTTAGGGATATTTTTCACTTATAAAGCTGTAAACGATTCGGTAGTTTTCAATCGTGATTCGTACATAAATTTCTTTAGGAAATTAGTGGGATGGAATGAAGTCCGTTCGTTAAGTGTTAAAGATATCGTAATGGAAGAGGTTAGATTGAATGTAGCCCTCGATAAACTGAACGAATTAAAAACATCTGCTTCCTGTTATTTGAGGTCTAATCCTGAAAAAGAAAGCTATACGGATTATTGGCTGAAAGGATACAGCCGAACTCAATTGAAAGCTTTATCAGCAAATTTGGAAAATACGGTAGAGTATCTATCGAATTCGAAATCAAAAATGGTCATTTTAAAGCTGATGGATTTCCCGATTCTGAGAAGTTTGTGGCTTTATCATCCAACAGGATTGAAATGGGTGAGTATTGCAGGAATAATATTGTTCCCAATAGGATTGCCAATTTATTATTTTGGTCGTAAAACGCAGAAAGTCCTGAGAGAAGAAATAAAAAGTATAATCAAAGTGTCGGATGAATTAATCGACATTATGGAGAACGAAGATCAAGAAAATAATTTTTAAGATGGAAGATATTAAATTAGACAAAATAGAAGATGCAATAAAAGATTTTCAAGAAGGAAAATTTGTAATAGTGGTCGATGATGAAGATCGCGAAAATGAAGGAGACCTTATTATGGCTGCAGAAAAGGTTACTCCTGACCACGTGAATTTTATGGTTACAAATGCTCGTGGAGAATTGTGTGCACCGCTGACAATCTCCCGTTGTGAGGAGCTTGGCTTATCTCACCAAGTTTCGGACAATACTTCAATGTTGGGAACTCCGTTTACGGTTACAGTTGACAAACTGGAAGGATGTACAACAGGAGTTTCTGCTCATGATAGAGCTGCAACTCTTAGAGCTTTGGCCGATCCTGAGTCGAAGGCGTCTGATTTTGGAAGGCCGGGTCATGTTCATCCTCTTTATGCTCAGGAAGAAGGTGTGTTAAGGCGTCCTGGCCATACTGAGGCAGGTGTAGATCTTGCGAGATTAGCCGGACTTTATCCTGCGGCCACGTTGATAGAAATACTCAATGAGGACGGTACAATGGCTCGACTTCCCGAACTTAGAAAGAAAGCGGACGAATGGGGTTTTAAATTAATATCAATTAGAGATTTGATTGCTTTCAGATTAAAAAATGAGTCATCTGTCGAACAGGGAGAAAAAGTTGAAATGCCAACAAAATACGGTACTTTTAAACTGATACCATTCAAACAGAAAAGTAATGGACTAGTCCATATTGCTTTGATAAAAGGAGATGTTACGACTGATAAACCTGTTCTCGTCAGAGTTCACTCTTCTTGTGCTACAGGCGATATTTTCGGCTCCTGTCGTTGTGATTGCGGAGAACAACTTCATAAGGCTATGAAGAAAATCGATGAAGAGGGAAGGGGAGTCGTACTTTATTTAAGTCAAGAGGGCAGAGGCATAGGTCTGATGGATAAAATAAAAGCCTACAAACTTCAAGAAGAGGGATTGGATACCGTCGATGCCAATATTCGTTTGGGGCATAAAGCTGATGAGCGAGATTATGGTGTAGGAGCCCAGATTTTATATCAATTAGGAGTACAGGACATGAGACTGATGACAAATAACCCTGTAAAACGTATTGGTCTTGAAGGGTATGGGCTAAGAGTCGTGGAAAATGTCCCTATTGAAATTGAGCCAAATGACTACAATCGTTTTTATATGCATACGAAAAAAGAACGAATGGGGCACAAATTGAACAAAGTTGACTAAATGACTATTAGGAGAATCTTCATATTATTGTCGGTGTTGACTGTCGTACTGGGCAGTTGCAGAAAGGATATTCAGATTGATGATGAATCTTTAAGGAAATCCCTTGATAGAGCCGGGAACAATCGTAATGAATTGATGACTGTACTCAATCATTATAAAGATAATCCGGAGAAATTCGCTGCAGCAGAATATTTGATTATAAATATGAAAGGTCATTACGGTTATGATGGTTGGGAGCTCGATTCATTAGATTCATTCTTGAAAACATTTGATGGGAAAAATGAAGTTATATATTTAGACTCTATTAATCTACAAAAATGGAGTAACATATCTTTTTATCAATTACCGAGAAAAGAAGATTTACGCAACATAAAAGCCGATTATCTAATCAAAAATATTGATCATGCCTTTAAAAGGTGGAAAGATAAGTCTTGGAACAAAAACTTGAGCTTTGATGATTTTTGTGAGTTGATTCTTCCTTTCTGTATTGGAGACGACAGGCTGACTGATTGGAGAGAAGCATATTCCAACCGCTATGAACAATGGCTTGATGATAACTACAAAGGGAACAATTCCATTGAAGCTGCAATGCTTCTGTGCGACACATTGTTGAAAGAGGGATGGGCGTATAATGATCAGCTTCAGACTCCTCACAGAGACGCAACGGCTCTATTAGATAGCAGGGTGGGTTATAATCGCGATATCTGCGACCGTTTACTGTACGCTTTCCGTGCTTGTGGCATACCTGCTACGATAGATATAGCTTTAAATTCTCAGGATAAAAAAACAACATATCAATGGATAACTGTCAGGGATAATTCGACGGGTGAATTCGTGGTCTTCGATCCCGAACAGATGATAAAAGATAAAGACAATATCAGTTCTTTACCATGGTCGCTTGGGAAAGTATACAGACTTACCTATGCGTCACAGAATGATAGAATGGATAAAATCAGAGATATCAAATCATTACCCTTAAGACTGAATAACATATTCTTGAAAGATGTTACTTCCGATTACTTTGGAGATAATAAGGTAACCGTGAGGGTGAGGTTAGAGCCTGAGCAGCCTGTTTTTCTGGGAGTTTGGAATCAGACAGAATGGAGAATTGACGACAGTGGAGATCTGACGGCAGAAAAAACCGCTACTTTCACAAACATTGAGCCGGAAGTGATATTCGTTCCTGTTAAATTGGACGGAAGCAATTTTGTTCCCTGTGGTCACGGTTTCTTCTATGGTCAAGATTCGATTGTCCATATTTTAAAGCCTGATACCTTGTCGGTTCAAAAGGCTATGCTATATAAAACGATGAATGTGAGCGAATTGTCAGAAGATGAAAGTGAGCTTGTAACCCCAGGCGATGATTATGAGCTTTTTTATATGGACGGATCAAGAGGATGGAAATCATTAGGGACTAAAAGAGCGGAGCAAGAATCAATTGACTTTGTCATTCCTTCCAATTCTCTTCTGATGCTCAAAAATGTTACCCGAGGGACGGGCGGTCAGATGTTTATATATCGCAATTCCCAGCAATTGTTTTCTAAAGACAGTCTTAATAACAGCTTGTAAAAATCATACAGTTTTGACATATAGTTGGGCATTTATATAATCGACTACCTTAACCTTTTGTCCCGCTAAAATAAAACCGTCTACAGAGACACCATCATATCGGTTCTCACCAATTCCGATTTTTCCTGACGGTCTCATATCGGTCAAAGCTATACCTGATTCTCCAATCAGCGCCGATAAACTATTATCGACACCGATATAGCCATCTTCGACTTTCTGAACGTGAGTCAGCATTCCTCTATTATTCATAATAGATTGCCCGAATTTAGATGTAAACAGATAGAGTATGCTTCCCGCCAACATAAACGCTATAATCAAAGTGAGAAGAGATTTCCATATAACCGAAAGATCTATTTCCCCTGGTGTAAAGCTGAAATTCTCTAATAATCCCATGAAAATAGCTGCTATCATCAATGCTATTCCGGCAACACCGGCTATGCCAAAACCTGGTATGACGAAGAGTTCAATTAATAATAAAATAAGCCCTACTACAAAAAGAATGATAATCCAACTGCTTGCGATTCCTGTGAGGTATAGCGGTAAAAAGTATAGAATCGCTGCAGTAAGAGCTGCAAGTGATGGGAATCCCATACCCGGCGTCTGAAGCTCGAAATAAATTCCTCCGATAATTATCATAATCAAAATAGATTGAACTACCGGATTAGTAAAAAAACCTAATAGGTAATCTATCCATGAAGGCTCATATTCTGATATCGTATAATTATCAATGTTTAGTTTCGACAAAACATCATCTATGTTTTCAGCCTTCCCTTCGGCATAATGCCATTCAAGTGCTTCATCCGGAGTGAAAGTGAGTACTTTTGTAGAATCAATCAGTCCCGGTACGATAATCCTTGAATCAACCATAGCTTCTGCAATGAGTGGATTTCTTCTCCATTTGCCATCTTTCCCTTTACCGTGTCTCTCAGCAGTAGACCTCATCATCGCTCTCATATATGATTGATATTTATCAGGCATTTGAGTGCCGTCATTACCGCTCACAACGGTTACGGCTCCCATGGTGGCATCGGGTCTCATATATACAGAATCACACGCCAATGCAATCAAAGCCCCGGCAGAAGCAGCATTGTTATCAATGAATGCAACCGTAGGAATACCGGCATGCAGTAGTGCCGTTCTAATTGAATCCGCATGCACAACTGTTCCACCATAGGTATTGAGATGAACTAAAAGGAGATCATATGACATATCCTTAGATTCTTTTATGCCATTTTTAGTGTGTTGCCATGTTGTGGAGTTAATCTCATCCTTAATAGGCAAAACATAAACTTTATAATTTTTAGCATGTGACGAAATCAATGAACAGATGATGAACGTCAGTATAAATGAAGCTTTTCTAATCATATTTATTTATTCGCGGTTTTCTAATCCAGGATGGCAAAAGAGTAATTCCAATCGCCAAATATATATAATAAGTGATAATACGCCAAAAAAGAGCTATTACCAATGCGATAGATACATCGTTCAGAAGGTCTCCATAATATGTAGTGAAAAGCCACTCACTCACGCCACTTCCTCCCGGAGTAGGACTTACGGTAAGAAGAGTCCACACGACAGTTTGGCGTGCGAAAACGACAATCTGTGATGCATATTCGGCAAAAGCATAGAAAAGAGCATTAACTATCATAAAGCGTGAAAACCACGAAATAACAGTAGCAGAACAAGCCTTAAACCACCAGTCATAACTTTTATCTTTAATTTCACAACTTGTAGTGATCATTTCTGCCGTCAATTTATCAACCTTCGGAAACCATTTTTTTAACTTTCCAAAAGAGAAAAGCTTGAGTAGAATATTCCGAATGACATGAGGTTTTATTAAGATACCGACAAATAACAGCGCTGTAATAAGCACAATTCCTCCCCATACTATCCAATAAGCAGCTCTAATACCAGACTCCACTTTCGTCAGATCGAAACCGAAAAGTTGACTTTTTCCGACTAAGATAAAAATAAGTGGACACATCAGCACAAAAAATGCTTCGTCTAACAGGAATGTGGTAAGGGTAATAGTCGTTGCTCTTCCAGACGAAACACCTTCTTTACTCATGAACACCATACTGAGGGCACTTCCTCCGGCCGTGGTGGGGGTGATAGCACTTGTGAATTCACATAATAATGTGACTCTGAATGATGACATCCAATTAAGTCTTTTATCACTCAACACTCTGAATCGCCACATTAAACCGAATTCTCGTCCGATTAATGCGACAAAAGCCAAAATAAGAGCTATTACAACGTGATAAGACCAATTGATGTCTTTCCAATCATCCCAGTTGAAATCTTTAACAAAAAGCCATGCAACAACACTCAACCCAATCAGAACGGGTAAGGTGGATTTGAGAAGTATACCTCTGAAGTTATTCATGGAATGAGCGATCTATGGCCATACAAAAATACAAAATTCGCTTTATATATGCGGTATTTTTAAAGGTCAATTAGTAATTTTGCAGAGAATTTATGTATGATGAAGGTTGAGATGAATAGGAATTTTAAGTTTTGGAGATTCATTCATAAATGGTCGGGGCGTATCATTGTAATATTCTTCTTGATGTGGTTTGTCAGCGGTCTGATATTGATTTATCACCCCTATCCCAAACTAACCGAAAATGAGATTTATAAGCGTTTACCTCTTTTCTCCGTACAGGATACAGCGGAAGCACAAAATCAATTGTCGCCTTCTGAAATAGCAAAAAAATGGTTACCCTATGACGTAGTTAAGGTGGATACATTGAGAGATCTCGGAGTGTGGGTAATACAGCCGAAATACGAAAAAGATTTGCCTATATATAGATTTTATTACGACGATCCGGATAAAACAGAGTTGTTTATATCAGGGACTTCTCTAAACCCCATACAACAGACTAACTTCAAACAACGCTTATGGTCATATTTTGGAGCTATACCTCATAAATTCTATATTCCATCGCTGAGAAAAAACACTGAAACATGGAAAAAAATAGTAACTGTCGGCGGTGTTTTCTGTTTCATCGCTGCTTTATCTGGGTTGATTGAAGGGATAATAATTTTACGACGGAGATTCAAGAAAACTGGCAAGATAGGAAACCCATATAAAAAATGGCCGATGAGACTTCATTTCGGCTTTGGAATATGTGTAGGTCTTTTTCTTATAACATGGGGTATCAGTGGAATATTTGCAATGAATAAGGTTCCCGAATGGCTATCTCCAACTAAGGATGAACTCTCTATAACTCAAAACACATTATGGGGTAAAAAAGAATTGCCGGATTCGTGTTATCTTCTAACTCCCGCAACTCTGTTGAAAGAATATCCCGAACTCAAGACATTTGAAAAACAACACTTTGGAAGTTTCCCGGCGATTAAAGCGGTGATCGGCGACTCGGCTTATTACTTTGACGCAACTTCGGAAACTCCTTTGCGAATGCATATACCAGATTCGGCAGTTAGGAAACAGATAAGTAAAATAACTGGCGACTCATTATATTTCACTATCAGAAAGCTGAATAATTTTACGGAGTATTATATGCCCCGGTTGAGAGGCCAAGCCAATCTGCCGGTTTATGAGGTCAAAATCGAAGATAATGTCGGCTCAACCGTATATATAGATCCTTCCGATGGATATATGAGATATATAACAAACCATAAAAGGATAAGGAAATGGTTGTTCGAAGGGTTTCATTATTGGAATATTAACGGCTTTTATACGGTTAAACCGGTGTGGACTATAGCTATATGGGCTGCTTGTATTAGCTGCATAATAGTCTGTCTGACCGGAATAATTATAACCTTTAATAAAATATTCCGACAGTAACCTATAACTTAGCTCGTAGATATTTCCCGGTATATGATTCTTCGCACGCGGCGATTTCTTCGGGCGTTCCCGTAGCAACGACATAGCCCCCTTTTTCACCACCTTCGGGGCCGATATCTATCACATGATCGGCACATTTGATTACATCAAGATTATGCTCTATGATTACTATAGAATGGCCGGCTTCGATGAGGCGGTTGAAGGAATCCAAAAGAGTTCTGATGTCATGAAAATGAAGTCCGGTAGTAGGTTCGTCAAAAATAAACATAGTAGGACTATTTTTATCCATTCCCAAATAATATGCAAGTTTTACTCTTTGATTCTCACCGCCAGACAATGTAGACGAGCTTTGACCTAACTTTATGTATCCGAGTCCTACATCTTTCAACGGCTGAAGACGCCTCACTATCTTCTTCTCGGTCAGACCTGATGATTCAGAAAAAAAATCAATCGCTTCGTCCACTGTCATATCTAAGACATCAGTGATGTTTTTATCTCTATATCTTACATCAAGAACATCCTTTTTAAATCGCTGGCCGTGACATTCCTCGCAGGTAACAGTAATGTCGGCCATAAATTGCATTTCGATAGTGATTTTACCCTCACCCTTACATTCTTCACATCTTCCTCCTTCGGCGTTGAAGGAGAAATAACCAGGGCCAAATCCCATTTGTTTGGCGTTGTGTTGCTCGGAGAAAAGTTTTCTTATTTCATCATAGGCTTTTAGATATGTTGCCGGATTACTTCGAGTAGAGCGGCCTATCGGATTCTGGTCTACAAACTCCACAGCATGGATGCGTGAAATATCACCGCTGATTCCTTTATGTTTTCCGGGAGCATCGACAGACTCTCCAAGATGGCGTGCCAAAGACCTATAAAGGATATCTCTTACGAGGGTTGATTTTCCCGACCCACTTACACCACTTACTGCGGTCATTACACCTAAAGGGAATTTTACTTCTATATTTTTGAGATTATTTTCTTGACCTCCCGTTATTTTTATATAATCCCTCCATTTTCTTCTCGTTTTTGGCACAGGGATTTTCAGTTCGCCATTCAAATATCTTGTAGTATAACTTTCAGACGACTTGGGTAAAGACTGTGGAGAACCGTAACAAACAATTCTGCCTCCGTTACTGCCCGCGTCAGGTCCTACATCTATCAGCCAATCGGCTTCTTTCATTATATCTTCATCGTGTTCGACAATGACAACCGTGTTGCCTAAATCTCTAAGAGTTTTAAGTACGGAAATAAGTCGGTCGGTATCTCTTGAATGTAGACCGATACTTGGTTCGTCGAGAATGTATAGCGAACCCATTAAACAACTTCCTAATTGAGTGGCAAGATTTATCCTCTGACTTTCACCTCCGGATAAAGTGTTAGAGGCTCGGTCAAGAGTTAGATACTCCAAACCAACATCAGACAAAAATTTAAGCCGGCTTTTAATTTCGGTCAGGATACGTTCTGCTATTTCAAAGTCCCGATCATTCAAAGTGATGTTGTCGAAAAATAATATCAGATCATTAACCTGCATTTTTACAAGTTCCGAGATTCTTTTTCCCCCGACATATACATGCGCAGCATCTTGACGCAGACGCGATCCTTTGCAGTCTGGACAAACAGTTTTGCCCCGATATCTCGCAGCCATTACCCGATATTGGATTTTATCGAAGTTTCTTTCAACCATTTTGAAAAAGCCATCGATGCCGGAAAAATCATCTATGCCGTTCCATAACATTTTTTTCTGCTCTTCAGACAGTTCCATGTAAGGGCGATGGATTGGAAAATCGTGTTTCGACGCGGCTCTTATAAATTGATTTTTCCATTCGCTCATCTTAGGTCCTTTCCAGCATGCTACAGCATCATCAAAAATCGACAGTGAAGGATCAGGTATGACCAACCGCTCATCTATTCCAAGTATCTTGCCGAACCCTTCGCAACGGGGACATGCACCATAAGGATTGTTAAAATTGAACATCTGTTCGGTTGGCTCGGGAAACGTTCTGCCGGATGCTTCAAATTTCTTAGAAAACGAATGCCTCTCGACTCCCGAATCGGAATAAATACTAACATTTAGAAAGTCATGTCCTTCGAAAAATGCAGTTTCAATAGAGTCATATAATCTGCTTTTTTCATCCGGATCATAAGAAACTGCCAATCGGTCTATCAGAAGTTCGTATTTGCTCGAATCTGCGTCAGCAATTTCTGCGCTGATTAAATCCTGAATATCTTTAAAACTGCCGTTGGAGTCCAGTAAACGCGTATATCCTCCTTTAAGATGAATATCTAACTGAGTTATAAAATGTCGTTCTTCCGGTACTGAGATCGGTACGGAAATGGCAATTTTGGTATTTTCAGGTTTAGACAGAATGAAATCCACGACATCATTGGCAGAATGTTTTTTTACCTCCTCACCGGTCAAGGGATCAATGGTTCTGCCAATACGTCCGTATAGCAATCGCAGGTAATCATAAATCTCGGTAGTTGTACCTACTGTACTTCTGGGATTTCTTGTCGTTACTTTTTGTTCAATAGCGATAGCAGGGGGTAAACCTTTGATCATATCGGCTTCCGGTTTAGCCATTCGGCCTATAAATTGACGTGCGTATGCAGATAGAGACTCGACGTAACGTCTCTGTCCTTCAGCATAAATCGTATCGAATGCAAGAGATGATTTCCCTGAGCCCGAAAGTCCGGTTATTACCGTTATTTTATTTCGAGGTATCTCAACATCAATGTTCTTCAGGTTGTTTACCCTTATTCCCTTGGCTATTATATTATGTGTGTCCTTAATCACTTTTCTGTTTTCCATAATCTACAAAATTACGAAAAAATCTCTGAAAAATCAACCCTTTCTTCTGATGCGAAAACATATTCCATGGCATTTTGGATTCGTTGTCAAGTTATTTTTTTAACTTTGAAAAAAATTTGTTTACGACGTAAAAAGGTAGAATTATGGCGATAAGTAATAGGCTGTTGATATTTCTGGTTGTAATAATAAGCTCATTCTGCTCTCAAGCTCAGACTATGCATGCTATTATTTTCAGTGATACGAACGACGAGAAAATAGGGGAGCACATGAACGGCGCTCGACAAGATATGAAACAACAGGTTACGGAAATAGCCAACAGCATAGGCCATAAACTGTTGATTTATGATTATTATGGCCAGTATTGCAGCAAGAAACGGTTGTATTCATTTCTTTCAAAATTTAATCCTGCTTCTGACGATATTGTGATGTTCGTGTATCTTGGGCATGGTTCGAGAGCAAAGAATGACCGGAAAGATCCATTCCCGCAGATGTGTCTCGGCACAAATCTCGAATCTAATTATGTCCCAGTACAATACCTTGTCAATCAACTTTCAATGAAACGTCCTCGATTGCTTGTGGCTTTTACCAACTGTTGCAACCGAGAACAGGAGTTCGTGTCTGTTAAACCTCATTATAATCGTCCGAAAACGAGTGTGGTCGATCGCGAAGCATACAGGAAATTGTTTTGTGATAATAGGGGACAGGTGGTCATGACAAGCAGTGTCCCGGGTCAACTGTCATGGGGAGCTGTTTTCATGGAAGAAGCTATCGAGGCTTTGAAATCTGTAGGATATAAAGAAATAAATCCTACATGGGCAGATGTTCTGGCTAAAATAAAGGAAAACACATCTAAAAGAGATATTCATCCCGCCGATCCTGCATACGGAAATATAGTTCATCAAACGCCCCATTATGTAAATAGGGTATATCCTGCAGCAGTCGGCATTAAAAAATGATAGACATGCAGTTTGCATATTTATTTAGAAAAAGTATACCTTTGCATTACTAGAAAATAAACTTTTGAATTAATGATATAAATTCAATTATTATTTTACCCTCAGTTTTAATTTTATATTTTAAATACAAACTAAACCAAAGGACTGAATCCTGCAAATGGAATCAGTCCTAATTTTTTTCCCGCTTCAAAAATTTTTAGCGGACAATAATATTTAAATGAGTGTTAATATATTGTTGAACCCAAAATCATTGATCTCGCATGGGAACTTGTTTATCTGTTCTAACTATAACCACTGTTACGGTCAATCGTTTTTTACCAGTCGATATCAATATACATCGAGTCTTTTGTGCGTTTTAAATTCAGCCTTTGAACCTCACGACAGACATCTCTCATGATGCGTACAATTTCGTCGTAGGACACCCAACAAAAAATTTGATTGCCGTTTTGAGTGGTTTTCGATGTGATTAAGACGAGTCCCGGTATATTTTTCTTCATGGGTTCAAGGATTCTTACGCAATTATCAAACTCGCTGGAATATAGAGTGATATATCTCCATGCGCAATCATACTGGCTAACCTCTCCACGAGTAAAGTAATGAAAATGATAATGGGATACATTTTGCTTAAACCAAACCAGTTCATAAGGACGGCTGGGGTTTGAGGCGTTTTGAACGGAGAATTTTATCAAAGGAGGTTGGTTGCCTATTCTTGGGTTAAAATCGATCTCCAGTTGACGGGCAGAAGGTTGTTCTATCAATTTCCCGTTTTTATAGACATCGGTGCTGAGAGTGTTGAATTTAAATGTTTTTTGTGCATAAACGTCAAAGCTTGCTACTGAAAACAGAGTAGCAATGATGATAATAAGTAGGTGAAATTTTCTCATAAGATATTGCATTTAATTATATTTCCAATTGGTCACTTTGTTTATATGACATTCGTCAACGGGTTGTAAGCTACAAATATATTGAAAAAGCAATTAATGGACAAAACCATTTATGAAAGGATTAAGAAAAATTTAAGGTCTATGTTTTAAAGTAGATGATTATTTTTCTCCGTTTCTTTATGCCCATACTTATACATCACAATATAGAAAAAATCTCAGGCAAGGTCTGCCTGAGATTTTTTTATTCACATATCGATAACAATTAAAAAGATTATTTGGAGAAGGATTGTTCTAATGCGCGGGCAAGTTGGTCGGGACAAGATGTGCCTTTCATACCGCAGTTGATACCGCGGAGTCGATCGGCGACATCCTCTACTTTCATTCCTCTAACCAATGCGCCGATCCCTTGGAGATTGCCGTTGCAACCCCCAAGAAACTTTACATCCTGAATGATACCGTCTTCAACTTCGAATTCGATTGCTTTAGAGCAAGTTCCTTTTGTGTCGTATCTATAGACCATAGTCAGTTTCGTGGAAGAACGTTGACAACTAATTTCTCGTAAGCTCTGTCGGCTTTTGCGCGAGCTTCTTCAACACTGTCGGCAGTTGCAAGAATAACTCCCATTCTGCGGTGGCCTTTGATTTCCGGTTTGCCGAAAATGCGGATTTGAGTACCGGGCTCTGCAAGAACTTCTTCCAAATGATCCATTTCGATTTTATCGGTGTCACCTTCAACTACAATTGCTCGAGAGGCAGACGGACCATAGAATCTTATTCCAGGAACAGGTAGACCGAGGAGTGCACGTGCATGGAGACCAAATTCACTGAGATCCTGGGATATCATCGTAACCATTCCTGTGTCGTGAGGACGAGGTGACACTTCACTGAAGATCACATCGTCGCCTTTAATGAAAAGCTCGACTCCGAAAATGCCGTAGCCTCCCAAAGCATCGGTTATTTTTTTTGCAATTTCTTTCGCCTTACTAATGGCAGCATCAGTCATAGGCTGCGGTTGCCAGGAATAACGATAATCACCATCGATCTGAATATGTCCTACCGGCTCACAATATTCCGTGCCGGAACAGCTGCGAACTGTCAGAAGGGTGATTTCATAATCGAATTTGACGAATCCTTCCACGATAACTCTACCGGCTCCGGCTCGGCCTCCTTCCTGTGCTGTCTTCCACGCATAGTCGATCTGATCGATGCTTTTTACTGTGCTCTGACCATGTCCCGATGAACTCATGATAGGTTTAACTACGCAAGGAATTCCGATTTCTTCTATAGCTGCTACAAATTCCTCATAAGTCGAAGCGAAGCGATAAGGAGAAGTGGGAAGTCCCAGCTCTTCAGCTGCCAACCTACGGATTCCTTCGCGGTTCATAGTAAGCCATGCTGCACGTGCTGTCGGAGTTACGTTATAGCCTTCTTCTTCTAATTTCTTAAGTTCCGTCGTAGCTATGGCTTCTACTTCCGGTATAATATGGTCGGGATTTTCGAGAGTGATAACTCGACGAAGCTCTTCAGCATCAAGCATATTGAATACATAGGAGCGATGAGCTACCTGCATTGCTGGAGCCCCGGGATATTTATCGCATGCTATCACTTCGATTCCATAGCGTTGCAATTCGATTGCTACTTCTTTACCTAATTCACCACTGCCGAGAAGCAACGCTTTCCGACCAACTTTCGTCATCACAGAACCGATTTTTGTCATTACGTTTGATTTATGTTATATTAAAAAGATCGTTTATTCAAGATTCAAGACTGTAATTAAGTATATCACGTATATCGTCGACATAGATAATGTTAAGGTCTTCGATATATTTCGGAAGAATGTCGTCGACATCTTTTTTGTTGGCGGATGGAAGTAATACATCGGTAATTCCGGCTCTTTTCGCTGCAAGAATTTTTTCTTTCACCCCGCCAATAGGAAGAACTTTGCCTCTTAAAGTCAATTCCCCGGTCATAGCTATGCGCGGCTTTACTTTTCTTCCGGTGAAGACCGAGGCGATTGCCGTGGCCATAGTTATGCCTGCCGATGGACCATCTTTAGGGATAGCACCTTCCGGGACATGTATATGAAGCGTGTAATCTTCAAATTTGGTTTTATCAATCCCAAGAAAATCGCCCCTGGTTTTAATATGTTGCAGTGCGATAGTAGCAGATTCTTTCATGACGTCTCCCAAATTGCCCGTAAGAGTCAGTTTTTCTCCCTTTCCCGGGGAAATGGAAGCTTCAACAGTAAGAATACATCCGCCAGCCGCAGTCCAAGCAAGACCTGTCACTACACCAGCATATTCAGTGTCAGCATATTTATCTCTGAAATATGGAGCGGCTCCAAGTAAGTCGAATAAATCATCCTCTGTCAAAGGATTTTTCCATTTCTTTCCGCTTACCTTTTTAAGGACAATCTTTCTGACTATGGAAGCAAGCCTTTTTTCCAACTGGCGCACACCGCTTTCGGAGGTATATGTTTCGATAAGTCTGATATGTCCGCTATCGGAAACTGATAAGTCGTCGGATGTGAGATTCGCCTCTTTAAGCAGTTTAGGAAGAAGATGCCTTTTCGCTATTTCTACTTTTTCTTCAAGAAGATACCCTGAAATATCGATAACCTCCATTCGGTCTACTAACGGCGACGCCACATTCGTAAGACTATTTGCCGTAGCAATGAAAAGGACTTTGGAAAGATCGAAGTCGACATCTACATAATTGTCATGGAAACGGTGATTTTGCTCGGGATCCAACACTTCGAGAAGCGCGGCGGATGGATCTCCGTGGAAATCATTGCTAAGCTTGTCGATCTCATCAAGAAGGAGCACAGGATTTTTTGTCCGAGCTCTACGCAAAGCATCGATTATTCGTCCCGGCATTGCGCCTATATACGTTCTTCTGTGTCCGCGAATTTCCGATTCGTCATGCAAGCCACCTAAAGCCACTCTTACATATTTTCTTCCCAAAGCATTTGCTATGGATTGTCCCAAAGATGTTTTGCCGACACCCGGTGCTCCAACCAAACAAATAATCGGCGAGCGGCCTTCAGGCGAATTTATCAACAAGGCAATCTGCTCGAGAATACGTTCTTTCACTTTTTCAAGACCGAAATGATCGCCGTTGAGGATTTCTGCAGCTTCTGTTATATTTTCGTTGAGCTTGTCTTCTTTGCCCCATGGCAGATCGGTCAGCAATTGGAGATAGGAGAACAGGACGGAGTAGTCGGGACTTTGCGGTGCCAGTCTGCCAAGTTTGGCACATTCTCGTTCGAATACATTTTTTACATCTTCAGGCAAAGGCAAAGCAGCAGCTTTTTCCTTGAGTTTTTTCAGATCTGATTCTGGATCATCATCGCCAAACAATTCTTGACGAATCGTTTCCATTTGCTGATGGAGAAAAGCGTTTCTTTGCTGTTGAGAAAGATTTTGGTGGGTTTTTTCTGATATCTCTCGGTTGATATCCAATAATTGTTCCTGTTTGGCGAGTTGAGTCAACAGACAGAATCCTCTCTCTTTGATACTGTTTTTACTTAGAAGCTCTGCTTTAGAGTCGGGGGATATCGGAAGGAGGGTGGCAATGATATTGATTAAATCCGTCGTGTTATTAACCGAATCTAAATTTAACATCATATCCGGCTGACCATCGGTCGACTTGGATAGAATATTCTTCGCCCTTTGACGAATCCATTCACTTAACACCATCATTTCTTTGTCAGAGACACGAGATGAACGTTCTCTGACCGGAACCGCTTTACATGCTAAGCCTCCCTCGATTATCGCTGACGGAAAAACATCCTGAATTTTTATTTTTCCTCTCGCTTTTACAATAGCCATTTTACTGCTATCGGGTAGAGTGAGAATTTTCATTATGTCGGCCACGACACCGAATTTCTGCAAATCTGTTTTAGAAGAAGGGTAGTCTTTAGCATGATCCGTCTGACAGATTACGGCCAAAGGAATACCATTTTCTTCAGAATAAGATGCAGTCAGAATAGAAGCAACTCTTTTAAGACTTATCGGAATGGTTGCCCCCGGAAACAGAACAAGGTCGCGTGTCGGCAAAACAGGAAGTCGTTCGTAATCCGGTTCCTTTTCGCTGCCATTATTAGCGATGTCAATTTTCTCTACACTTAATATCTTGGGTGAATCAAAATCCATATTCATTTCTTTTCAGCTTCAAATAGCCTATGCAAAGATAATGCCAAAAGATGAATTATTGAAATCCTCCCGTAGATTAATGAAAATCGATGATTATATACAGGGCAGAATTCTGTTTTATGTTGTCAAACATGTTTTTGCAAATACAAAAAACCGAAAATATTTGCTACATTGCGGTCGATTTTTTGCGAATCGATATCATCTGTATGATTCGCATAAAGCAAAATACAAATAATCAAATAATTAAATCTATAAACATGAAAGTTTACCAAACAAACGAAATTAAAAACATCTCTTTGCTCGGTAGCAAAGGATCTGGTAAAACCACGCTCGCTGAAGCCATGCTTTACGAGTGTGGAGTTATAAAACGTCGCGGAACCATCGATGCAAAAAATACCGTAAGCGATTATTTCCCGGTGGAAAAGGAATATGGTTATTCTGTCTTTTCCACTATATTTTATGCTGAATTCGGTGGCAAAAAGCTGAACGTGATTGACTGTCCGGGAGCTGATGATTTCGTGGGAAGTGCTATCACGGCATTGAATGTGACGGATACAGGTGTTATTCTTGTAAACTCGCAATACGGTGTGGAAGTGGGAACTCAAAATATATTCCGCACTTGTACGTCTCTGAAAAAGCCAGTGATTTTTGCCGTTAATCATCTTGACGGCGAGAAAGCCGATTATGATAACGTGCTTGAACAGATGCGGGAAATTTTCGGCAAGAAAGTTGTGCCTGTTCAATATCCTCTGAATGCGGGCGCCGGTTTCAACTCGATGATTGATGTTCTCGTGATGAAAAAATATACATGGGGACCGGAAGGTGGCACTCCCACTATCGAGGATATACCTGCTGACGAAATGGATAAAGCGGAAGAACTTCATCAACAGCTTGTTGAAGCGGCAGCAGAAAATGACGAAGAACTGATGGAGAAATTTTTCGATCAGGGTCATTTGTCAGAAGACGAAATGCGTACAGGCATTCGTAAAGGTCTTGCCGACCGTTCTATTTACCCCGTTTTCTGTGTAAGCGCACTCAAGGATATGGGTGTTCGTCGAATGATGGAATTCCTGGGTAATGTCGTTCCGTTCGTAGAAGATATGCCGGCTCCCAAAAACACAGCAGGCGAAGAAGTGAAGCCGGATAGCAACGGGCCGTTGAGTGTGTTCGTTTTCAAGACTACGGTTGAACCTCATATCGGTGAAGTAAGCTATTTCAAGGTGATGTCCGGTACTCTGAGTGCAGGTGCAGATCTTGACAATGTCAGCCGTGGCAGTAAAGAACGTCTCGCCCAGATCTATTGCGTATGCGGTCAGATCAAGACTCCGGTAGATAAATTGTGTGCCGGTGACATAGGCGCGACTGTAAAACTGAAAGATGTCCGCACGGGCAATACTCTCGATGCCAAAGGATGTGATTATGTGTTCGATTTCATCAAATATCCGGCTCCGAAATATCAGAGAGCAATCCGTCCTGTTACAGAATCGGATGCAGAAAAGCTCAGTGCTATTCTAACAAGAATGCATGAAGAAGATCCGACATGGGAAATCGAGATGTCTAAAGAACTAAAACAGACCATTCTTTCGGGACAAGGCGAATTCCATTTGCGCACACTCAAATGGCGTGTTGAGAACAACGATAAACTTCCCATCGTTTTTGAGGAACCGAAGATTCCTTATCGCGAGACTATAACTAAAGCATCGCGTGCCGATTATCGCCATAAGAAACAGTCGGGTGGTGCAGGTCAATTTGGTGAAGTCCATCTTATTATCGAACCTTATACTGAAGGAATGCCGGCACCTACATCATATAAGTTTGGCAATCAGGAGTATGTGATGAAAGTTCGCGACACTCAAGAAATGCCTTTGGAGTGGGGCGGTAAGCTCGTGGTCTGCGACTGTATAGTAGGCGGTGCCATCGATTCACGTTTCATCCCTGCTATTGTTAAGGGATTGATGGATCGTATGGAGCAAGGTCCTCTGACCGGTTCATACGCACGCGATGTCCGTGTCTGCATTTACGATGGTAAGATGCATCCGGTAGATTCGAATGAAATTTCATTCCGCCTTGCAGGTCGCAACGCTTTCAGCGAAGCTTTCCGCAATGCGAATCCGAAGATTCTTGAGCCCGTTTATGATGTCGATGTAATGGTTCCGGCTGATGTGATGGGCGATGTGATGAGTGATCTTCAGGGACGTCGTGCGATCATTATGGGAATGACAAGCGAAAACGGCTTTGAAAAGATTTCCGCTAAAGTTCCGTTGAAAGAAATGTCAAGCTACTCTACCGCATTGAGCTCCATCACGGGTGGCCGTTCATCTTTCTCAATGAAATTCTCGGGATATGAACTCGTTCCGACCGACGTTCAGGAAAAACTCCTGAAAGAATATGCGGAAAAGAACGCTGACGAATAATTTTTGAATTAACATCGGTCTTGATTCAGACCATTAACGCTATTTATGGATGCAGTCGGCTCTATTGTGAGAAGGCTGCATCCTAAATCTATCCTCTCAATGAAAACAAAAAATATTTCAAGGCTTTGGTTCAGATATATGTGGGCATTTGCCGTTCTTTTTTTGATATCTGCGTGTATCCGACAAGGATATGATATGGATCAATCGAATAAAATAGTGACAGAAATAAATCAAGGCGCTGAATTCGATCAGAATGATTATGCTGAAATGATCAAGGTGCTTGACAGCGGCTATTCTTATCTCAAAGAACGAATAGCTGAAGTAGCCTTCGATAACGATCCTACGGCAGCGGTACAGGATTTTCTGTCGATTTTAAATGATTCTGCTCTTCGACAAGTGCAAAAGAACTCAAGAATTATCATCGATAAACTGCAAAGTGCCGATCTGAATTCCCATAATCAAGAGAAATTTCAGGAGGTATATGGGAAATATAGAGAGATGGATCAGTCGCTCGTGACCGATTCCGTAGGATTATCCAGATGAATAAACATGATAAAAAAAGACGAGCCACAATAGCTCGTCTTTTTTTTGTCGTCTTCAAGCGGGTTTGCTTACGGAGCAAACTTACTTTCTGATACCAAGTTCCTTACGGGCAATAAGTGCGCGATAACGCTCGATGTCTTTACGGATAAGATAATCCAACAGACGGCGACGTTTACCTACCAATGCCTTAAGGGCGCGTGCTGTAGTATGATCTTTGTGATTTGACTTAAGATGTTCAGTCAAATGAGCGATACGAACCGAGAATAGTGCTATCTGGGCCTCCGGAGAGCCAGTATCAGTCTTACCCTTACCGTATTTCTCAAAGATCTCCGCTTTTTCTTCAGAACTCAAATGCATTCTTAGAAAGATTTTAAGTTAACAATAAATTAATTATGAAATTATGCCTTTTGGGCGCACAAAATTACAAAACTTTTTCAATTTGTGCAAGGTTCAAGTCGTATAAAAGTGAAAGAGCCGTGAGGAGTTGGATGATCTGATAGTCTGATAGCGTGGAGTCAGGGAGAAAAAAATGAAAAATCAGCCTATCCGTTAATAAAGTTTAGGTTGGTAGTGCGCGAATTTTGCTCATGCTGCCATTAACTTTGCACTGCAAAAAAATCGGGAAATAATGAAAATCTACAAAGCGGAGACAAAAATGATGTTAGAGTTGCCGTATGCGGACGGCGGCGTTAGGGGTGGGTTTCCAAGTCCGGCTCAGGACTATATTACAGAAAGTATAGATCTGAATCGCGAGCTGATTGAACATCCGGCATCGACCTTTTATGCAAAGGTTGTAGGCGATTCGATGTCGGGGGAGGGTATAACGGAAGGCGATATTCTTGTCGTTGACAGATCAATCGAGCCGGAACACGGCGATCTGGCAGTGTGCTGTTTGGATGGAGAATTTACGTTGAAGCGTTTGTCTTTTGGCGCGAAAGGCGTAGTCCGTTTAGTGCCATCCAACAAGAAATATAGCCCGATCGAGGTAACCGATGGAAGTGATTTCAGGGTGTGGGGTATAGTGCTTTACACGATTAAGTCTAACCGTCGCAAGCCGTAAGCGGCATAAAGCGTTATGGTGGGTTTGATAGATTGTGATAATTTCTTCTGTTCCTGCGAACGTGTGTTCAGGCCGGATCTTAGAGATAAGCCTATCGTGGTGCTGAGTAATAATGACGGATGTGTAGTGGCGCGCTCGAAAGAAGTAAAGGCTATGGGGATAAAAGACTGTCTGCCTTATTATCAGCTATTGGAAAAATATCCTAATGCAGGAATTACCGCCTTTTCTTCTAATTACGCTCTTTACGGCGACATGTCGGCGCGTGTTATGGCCGTCCTTAGGGAAGAGGTTCCGGAAGTGTTGCAATATTCTATCGACGAGGCATTCTTGGATCTTGAGGGGATGGATCGCTTAGACCTGAAAGTATGGGGTGAAAAATTGTGTAAAAAGGTGGAACATGATACGGGAATGCCTATTAGTCTTGGCATAGGATCGACAAAGACTCTCGCCAAATTGGCGGCTCGTTTTTCGAAACGCTATCCCGGTTATAAAAAGTGTTGTGTCATAGGAACGGACGAACAGCGTGTGAAAGCATTGCGACTTACTTATCCGAGAGATGTATGGGGGATAGGGCGGCGAATGTGTGTTCGCATGGAATCAATGGGCATCCGAACCGCTTACGATTTTACATTGCGGCCTAAGCATTGGGTGCGTTCTAAATTCCATATTACGGGCGAACGGACATGGATGGAGTTGCGAGGTGAGAAAGCGATAGATGTCGACGGTCTTGACAATGTTGAACGTCAGACAATCGTGACAAGCCGTAGTTTTCCCGGGATGCTGACCGAAATAGCGGATCTACGCAGTCATGTTGCTAACTATGGTGCAAGATGTGCTTTGAAGTTGCGGAAACAGAACTCGGTATGCGCAACAGTGACTGTTTTCATACAGTCAAATCATTTCAGACTGGATTTGCCTCAGTACGACAACAGCGCGTCATGTAGTTTTATGACCTCTACGAATACGACAAGCGAGATCGCCAGTGCTGCTGTAATGCTGCTTGAGAAAATTTACCGCAAGGGCATACCTTATAAACGAGGGGGAGTGATGGTGTCGGGCATTACTTCAGGGGCAGCCATTCAACCCGATTTATTTACCTACGATGCCCATCGTCAAGCTAAATATAGGGCGATATCATCGGCGATCGATGCCGTTAACCGTCGAAACGGTGCAGATGCGGTGATGTTAGGCTCACAACAATATCGCGAGAAAGGAGTGGACGGCAAGAGTGTAAAATTCGTGAATGCGATCCGTCGTGCTCTCAAGTCACCGGAATACACCACTCGCTTAGGAGCCTTCGTAGTAAAATAAAAGATTTGACATTAAACAATTCAGGCAGTCGTTTCAAAGAATCTGACTGCCTGAATTATATCTCTCCCGGGTTCAACGGTAGGCGTTACCGTGCAGAGGATTGTCGCCTAACGGAGATTTTACGACAGTCTTTTTGTTCGACGCGAGGTGTCTGCATCGTGTTCCCTGTGATTTCAACGTCGGAACATCCTACGAAAATGAATGTCGGATCATTATTGTCAGGGACAGCGTTTCCGAAGAACAGTATGTCGGAGGTTGATTTTGCATACAAAACAGGACGTCCTTTAGTATAGAAAGTATTACCAATAATGTTAATATTGCGGTGAACCGGCTTTTTGAAATTAATTTCAGAATTAGAGGGATTGAAAACAATAGTTGCTCCCTGTTGGGGTCCGGCATAGTTACAGTTGACAAATGTGTTGTTTTTTATCGTTAGATCTGTCACAGGACCACTTTCATACCATCCCTGGGCATCTCCTTCAATGAGTATTGCCGCCATGCCAAGTCCTTCAAAACGACAATTTTCGATAACCGCTTTCCGTGGAGTTGTCATTAATATTCCTCGTGTACTTAATCTTGAGATGTTGCATCCGCTAATGTGGACTGTCGGTGTTGCGCTCATATTTTCGACACAGGTTGAATTAAGAACGATGTCAGAAGGAATCTGCTTGTCGAAGGTAAGTTCAAGATGTCTTGGATTAACCATTTTCACAGAAGTTACAACGGCATAGGATGTGCGTAACATAGATGACGGATTGACGAATGCTACTGTGTCACCAGGCTGATAAGCCATGAATCCATAAGTCTGAGGATGCATGAAACGAACAACTGCACGATTCGGAGCTTCACTTTCAACTATGCGAAGGTTTGTTCCATGAACGTTTATCGCGTCATCCTGAGCTCCGGAGTAATTGCAATCGGAAATTCTAATGAATCCCGAACATCCGGAGAAATGCATGAAGTCGGCCGAGGATGCAAGAATTCTCCCTGATTCAGGCGAGGGCATACAATTAACACGATTCATAGTAATGTCACGGCTGAACTGAGATACAATGCCTAAACCATGCATATAACGAACGTTCACATCCTGTAAGGTTGTTCCGGATGAGCAAAGATTAAGGAATCCAACTTGGTTGCGTATGATATCGCGAAGAGTCAGAGTCGACCCCACTTCCGGTAAGAAATCAGCTGGTGTGGCGAACTGAAGGAGTCCCGGAGCGATTTCACAGACCGGTGATTTCGCTAAAACGGAGTAATCGGTAGAATAGCGAAATTGCTTGTTGGACGGTGTATATTTGATACAATGGATAATGTTTGACCTCCAACCTTCTCCGATAAGATTAATCAGGGAATCGCGAATTTCGTAACGCGTGTCAGGATGAACTTTTACAATAACTTTCCCGGGTGAAACCTCGGCAAAAGTCAATTCCGATCCTGCAGGACGTTCGAAATCCATAGTTAGGTTTTTGATGGTGACATTGCGGCAACTATCGAGAGCGATAGGAGTTATAGAACCGTGAAAAATGAGTTCCGCGCCCTGTCCGTCGAAAGTGAGGCCGTTGATTTTATTAAAATGTAAGCCGAGTGTTTTCTCTTTTGATGGGCATTCGGATTCTGAAGAGGTGTTTGATATGTAAATTTCCTTTCTCACAGCTCCTTCCGGCCAGATATCATATCTTCCTTTTTCGAGGACGATTACAGCTCCGTGACGTTTTCCACAACTGTCGAGGAGCTTTTGGAAAGATGTTGTCAGGTTACGATAGGTATTCGGACGAATTCCAAAATCTTTTGCATAAATTGTATCAGTGGCTGTCTGTGCAGACATAGCTATTGCGCTCGAAAGCAATAGAAAGAAAATAGATTTTTTCATAGGGATTGTTTTGAATTATTGGCGCTAAGATAGTGAAAAAAAAGAAAAAAGTATTGTTATACCGAAAAAAAATATTACTTTTGCGGCTGGATTTTCCATTTCAGGCCTTATTAAGAAAAGTCATCCGTTGGCTTTCGCCTGAAGGAGTTAACATATAATTGTAAAAATAAATGTACGCAATTGTAGAAATTAAAGGACTGCAGTTTAAGGCTGAGGCTGATAAGTATCTGTATGTCAATTATCTGGGTGAAGGTATCAAGGAAGGCGACAAGGTTGAGTTCGATCGCGTTCTTCTGACCGAAAATGACGGTGCCGTAAATGTAGGTGCTCCTACAGTGGAAGGTGCAAAGATCGTATGCGAAGTTCTTACTCCGCTTGTAAAAGGTGATAAAGTCATCGTTTTCAAGAAAAAACGTCGTAAAGGCTATCGTAGGAAAAACGGTCATCGCCAGTATTTCACCAAAGTGTTAGTTAAAGAAGTAGTAGCTTAAACCTAAAAAATTAAGAAACGATGGCACATAAAAAAGGTGTAGGTAGCTCAAAGAACGGACGTGAATCAGAGAGCAAACGATTAGGAGTTAAAATTTTCGGTGGACAGCACTGCAAGGCAGGCAACATCCTGAAACGTCAGCGTGGAACCGTTCATCATGCCGGTGAAAATGTAGGCCTTGGCAAAGACCATACACTGTATGCTCTGATCGACGGTGTAGTTGTTTTCAGTGAAGGCAAAAACGGACGTCGTTATATCAACGTTGCTCCCGCAGAAGCATAATAGCGTAAAAAAAGATTTTTCAAGGAGGATGTCTCAAAAAGGGTCATCCTCTTTTTTATTGTGTTAATGATTGGGGTAAGTGTAAGGGGGGAGTCAAAAGAGCGGATGGATCAGATTCAGTTGACGTACGGGAAGTCGCAAACGTGTAAAAGTGCGAGCCGATTTTTGGAATTATGGGAAAATTATCTAATTTTGCGTTTGCGAGCCTACTCGAAGCCCCGGTTCGGGAAAGAGGGTGGGTGAGCGGACATATTATAAATGCGTTACTTGACGCTGATTCATGACCACCTGAAATTCTCGCAAAATTTCTATTGATTTTCATGAATTGAGCAACGGTAGACGCCTGTGGATATGCTTATTCCGACCACGAGGGCATGGGAATGTCCTGCCGTCGGCATATCATATTTGCGTGGGGCTTCTACGTTGCCGTCTGAAAATCAATGGGCAATGCGAGAAGCCTCAGGGGTAGGACGGCAACGGGTACGAAAGACACCACGCATTTCTGTTTCTAACCGCCTGAATCCGGGGAGTCTATAGGGCGCGAAAATCGAATTAACTATGAAAAAGATTTGTTTAATGATGTTGGCGGTGATGGCAGCGATGGTCTGTGCACAAACCGTTTCGGCGGCTTCTCCTAAAAAAGTGGCTGTTTATGTCGAAGGAAAAATTTCGGAAAGCGACAGGACTATAGTCAGTTCCGCTGTAATGGGAAGGATTTCGGGCAACAAAGATTATGTATGCTTCGAAAGAAACCGCGATTTTCTCAACGGCATGACTAAGGAAGTAGATTGGCAACTTTCGGGCGAAGTGCCCGTAAGCGAGATCCGTGAAGTCGGAACTCGTATGGGTGTCGATTATGTGATAGTCGTAGATGTCGTGATAAAGAACGACAAGACATTTATGTCAACGGAACTGATCGACTTAGTGAGCGGGAAAGTGCTGAAAACCATAACGGGCGAACGTGTGGGGAAGGACACATCCGTCTTGAAAGCTTTGGCTACTAACTTGACTTATCGTCTGATTTCTAAATAACGCACTATGAAAAAAATACTTCTATTAATTTGTTTGATGGCCGTTGCTTTCAACAGCTCTGTTTTTGCGCAGACCAATAAACAGAAAGTCGCTGTTTATGTCACCGGCGATGTCGAAGATAATTACAAAAAGGTGGTGGGATCAAAATTGGTGTCCGGAGTGACGGCCAGCGACGATTATGCCGCCGTCGAGAGAACAGCGGATTTTTTGAAGGCTTTGGCCGACGAACAGGAGTATCAGTTATCGGGAGCCGTAAACGACAATCAGATTGTAAAACTCGGGAAACAATTCGGAGTACGTTACGTGTTGGTCGCGGATATTACTGAAATCTTCGAGTCTCTGTTTATTTCGGCAAGGATGATTGACGTTCAGACCGGACAGATTACAGGCTCTACCGAAGCCAATAAGAATGTAAGCAGTATGGACGGTTTAATCGGCTTGTCAAATGAAATTGTCGATGATCTTATTTTAAAACTACGAATTCTTCCTTTCACGCTTGAAGATGTGAGGAAAATAGGCCCGTATAGCTCTGCGGAAGAGATATACTACCATGCTAAAGATATTCCAAAAGGATATCATGTTGCAACAGAGGAAGAGATGGAAGATATAATCAGCTTGTTCCAAAAATACAGAAAAGATCTTAATTTTCCAGTCTATTGCAATGTAATAACGAGTGATAAAATTGACTCCTGGTATGATGATGTATCCCGTAGTAGTTTACGTTTTCATGATTATATAACGTCTGCAATTTTGCTTTACAGTCCTTCCGAACATATAGAAGTACGCGATATAATATTTAGACAATACTTAGACTCCTTTTTTAAGTTCGATTTTGGATTGGAAACTGGATATATATATTTGATAAAAGATAAATAAACAAATAATAAGTTTTAAATGGCTGTTATGATTACAAATCCAGAATTATTGCTCGAAATTTTGCCGGCGAATAATCTCATCTGCCATATTTCTTGCTGGCTGGTCATCATTGGCGTTGCGATTTTTTTTCTCTACGTTCTTAATTTATGGAACAAAAAAATGAAATGTCAGAGAGAAAAGTTGGAATTAGAGAAAGCGAAAGAGGCAGAAAATAAGCTGGAGAAAATGAAGGAGCAATATGCCGAATTCATTAAAAAGGCTTCATTGGACCTAACAGAGAAATTGAAAGATCATAACGAATCGATGAGGTGCACCAATCACTTCAAAATATCCGCTGAGATGCACGAGGCTAAAATCACAGTGGAATACGGCGATAGGCGGCTCCCGGAAAATGCTGACGATGACAACAAACGGATTAATGTGGTAATCCTGTCGGATAATGATAAAATTACGCACAAGGTTAGAAAGATTATTGACGAGGCATAACAATCTCGTTTCTATAATCCTTTCAATGGTCGGAATCGTCGTCACAGTTCTGATTGCCTTGTCGGAGAAGTTTTCGGGAACAGATTATGTCAGGACAATCGTGATTTTGATTCCCATAGTCTGTTTCTTTCTTCTCTGCCGATTGTCTATGCATAAATACCGAAGCAACTATTTATCTACAATCAGCGGCAAGCAGTATTACGCGTGGCAGTTGAAGGCAATGGAGAAACTTTATGGCGCAAAGTCGCTCACAAAAGCCTTCGGAGAGGTCTATTCGGCTAAAACTATTCAGTTTGATTCCGTCAGAAGCGTATTGGACGAAGATACTGTTTCTTTATTAAAGTCGGGAAATATCAAAAATCAAGTCAAAAATCATGGCATTGTCAAGAAAATGTTTCCGGGGTGGAAAAATGCCGTCACTCGATTGGAATATAGGCTTATAGTTGAATCTTCGATAAAATTCGAGGTTCCCGGTTATATACTCGACCGGTATAGCTTCGATAAGAGAACGATCTATTGTAAAATGGGTATGTACAGGCAGAATATATATACGAGTAATATTTTGGAATTCGAACTGTACAAGGCTTTTATGAGACTTAAGAAGTCGGCTCTGAACAGTAATATCCCGGTGCCTGACAATCTGCTTGACTTTTTGCCCATGAGAAAGTTAATCCACCGAAAGTGCAACTATGATCTAAACACCATCCTTATGACGGGCACGGGCAGATTTTCTCTCCTTTCCGTGCAACTAATGATAGTTTATCGCAGTTCGAAGGACAATAAGTACAAAACATTGATAAAAAAGCGTTCCGGAAAAGGACTGACCTCCAAATTAAATTATCTGCAGTTCGTTCCCTCGGGGGGATTCGATATGTGTGAGACGGAAAGAAACATTTTTAACATTAAAAAGATGGAAGTCGGTTGTAATCTTGAAACAGTGGTCTGGCGCGAGTTTTTGGAAGAACTTTTCAATCAAAAGAATTTTCAGGGAGTTTATGATGACCCGGGAAACACAGATCCCGAAAACAAGATTTACGGTTCAAATCAGATGAAGCTGATTGAAAGATTGAGGAAAGAAGGGAAAGCGAGATTTAAAGTATTAGGTTCGGTCATTGATTTGAATAATCTTCGGCACAACATATCATATCTCCTCCATGTCACGGACGAAGCAGGCGAATTTGAAAGAGAGATAATCAACAATATCGATTTCAACAACGAGTTTACCTATGATAGCGAATCCTGGGAGTCATTAATAGACTTGCAGAAATTGGATGATATGAAAGGTTATGAAGAGAGTAGAATGATAACGTCTGAAAGTGCAGGTCTTTACCATTTGTTTTCGGAGTATAGAGAACAGCAAAAACGAGAAAAAGAACCGAAGAAAGAGGGGAAAATAACGATTACAATTTTATGAAGCAATAGCCGGTTTATGAAGCAATAGTCGGCGGGGACTATCATTTAGCGGGGCTGCAAACGAGGGGTGTCGCCAGGGGGTAGATGTCGGACATATGTCGGCATAAGACGGCCTTAATCGGGCGTTTTTCCAAGGTGAGATTGCATATAGCTGCCATGGGGAAGTTGGTGAGAGGATGGAATTGAGAGCGATGATTAAAAAATTTCCTTGTGAAGAGGGTAAAAGTGTTGTTTATAAGGCGAAAAATCACTAACTTTGCGGCCGATTATGCCCGAAAAATAATCTAGCGATGTTTGCTGTAAACGCCTTTGGCCTGGCTAAGCAGCGTCATCGGAATGTTTAACAAATTATTAATTAAGTAATTAAAAGTGGATACTTTAAGCTACAGAACAGAATTTCCAAACGCGGAGAGCGTAGAAAGGAAATGGGTAGTGATAGACGCTACCGATCAGATTCTCGGACGCTTGTGTTCTCAAGTGGCCAAAATTTTACGCGGCAAGAACAAGCCGTGTTATTCTCCCTTTGTAGAATGCGGTGACAATGTTATCATTATCAACGCTGACAAGGTTCGTCTTACCGGCAAGAAGCTGACAGACCGTGAATATTTCTCTTATACAGGATATCCCGGCGGCCAGCGTAAAGCAACCCCAGAACAGCTGATGAAAAAGGCTCATAACAAGCACCTGAAGCCCGGTTATAATCCGTTGTTTATAAAAGTTGTGAAAGGTATGCTTCCCAAAAACCGCATAGGCCGTAAGCTGATAGGCAATATGCATGTATATCTCGGACCGGAGCATCCTCATGAAGCTCAGAATCCGGTAGCAATCGACATTAACAAAATTAAATAAGCAGAGGAAGAATGGAAACAGTAAATGCAACAGGGCGCCGTAAGGCAGCCGTAGCACGAGTAATCGTGAAAGAAGGTAACGGTTCGATCGTAATCAACCGCAGACCTCTTGAAGTATATTTCCCTTCGTCCATCCTTCAGTATATCGTTCGTCAGCCCTTGACAACTTTGGATGCGGTTGAGAAATACGATATCCGCGTGAATCTTGATGGCGGAGGTTACAAAGGTCAGGCCGAAGCTCTTCGTCTGGCGATAGCCCGCGCATTGGTGAAAATCAATCCGGAAGATAAGGCTATCCTTCGTAAGGAAGGCTTCATGACGCGCGACCCGCGTGCAGTAGAACGTAAGAAACCGGGTCAGCCGAAGGCACGCAAACGCTTCCAGTTCTCAAAGCGTTAATCAGGTATATATTGTTATTACAATCATACCGAGTGAGTTTAGTATCTAAATTTTGCAGATGGTAAAAAACAGTGAACATCCCTACTGCGAAATTGAAAACAAAAGAAAGTAAACAAATCAATAAACAAACATGTCAACACCAACATTTGATCAATTATTAGAAGCGGGTTGCCATTTCGGTCACCTCAAAAGGAAATGGAATCCAGCCATGGCTCCTTATATCTTCATGGAGCGCAACGGTATCCACATCATAGACCTCTATAAGACAGCCGCGAAGGTTGAAGAGGCCGCAAACGCTCTGAAAAGCATAGCAAAATCGGGCAAAAAAGTGCTTTTCGTAGCAACCAAAAAACAGGCCAAACAAATCATAGCCGATAAGGCTCAATCAATCGGCATGCCATACGTTATCGAACGTTGGCCGGGCGGAATGCTCACAAACTTCCCGACAATCCGCAAAGCCGTTAAGAAAATGGCAACCATCGACAAAATGTCGAAGGATGGCACTTTTGACAATCTGTCGAAGCGCGAAAAACTTCAGATCACACGTCAACGTGCGAAATTGGAAAAGACTCTCGGTTCTATCGCAGACCTGAACCGTCTTCCGTCGGCTCTCTTCGTTGTAGACGTTCTGAAGGAAAGAATCGCAGTAGCAGAGGCAAACCGTTTAGGAATTCCAGTATTCGCTATGGTAGACACAAACAGTGATCCTACCGATATCGATTTTGTAATTCCGGCCAACGATGACGCTTCAAAGAGCATAGATCTGATTCTTTCGACAGTATGCGATGCAATGGCAGAAGGATTGGAAGAAAGAAAGGTTGAAAAAGCTGATTCAGCAGCCGCAGCCGACGAAGCCGCAGCCGTAGCTGAAGCTCCCCGTCGTGAACGTCGTCGCGTTAGCCGCGCACGTAAAGAGGAAACAGCTCCTGTAGCTGAAGCTCCCGCGACTGAGGAAAAAGAGGGCAAAGAGGCAGAATAATAACTTTAAAAGCAAGAAAGATTATGGCAGTAACAATGGCAGAAATCACCAAACTCCGTCACTTGACAAGTGCGGGTTTGATGGATTGTAAAAAAGCTCTTGCAGAAACTGACGGTGATATAGAAGCCGCTGTAGAGATCCTTCGCAAAAAAGGTCAGGCCGTAGCAGCAAAGCGCGAAGACCGTGAGGCCAGCGAAGGTTGTGTTCTCAGCGCAAACGAAGGCACTTTCGCAGCTATCGTGGCTCTGAAATGTGAAACAGACTTCGTTGCTAAAAATGCAGGTTTCGTTGCAACAACCCAGATGATTCTCGATGCAGCTATGAAGGCTCGCGCGAAAAGCATCGAAGAAGTGAAATCACTTGCGGTAGGCGATCAGACTGTAGAATCACTCATCGTTGAGGAAGTTGGTAAAACGGGTGAAAAGATGGAACTCGGCGCTTATGAATGGATCGAAGCAGAATCAACGACTTCATATAATCACCTTGGCAACAAGCTGGCAACTATAGCAGGTTTCAACCAGCCGGATGTCGATTATCAGGTTGGTCGTGATATAGCAATGCAGGTAGCGTCGATGAATCCTGTGGCAGTAACAATCGAATCGGTTCCGGCATCAGTTATCGAAAGCGAAAAGAATGTAGCTATCGAAAAAACGAAAGAGGAACAGGTGAAGAAAGCTGTGGAAGCCGCTCTTAAAAAAGCAGGCATCAATCCGACTCACGTTGACAGCGAAGCTCACATCGAGAGCAATACTGCAAAAGGCTGGATCACTCCTGAAGAAGCCGATAAAGCCCGTCAGATCATAGCCGAAGTTTCAGCTCAAAAAGCTGCAAACCTTCCCGAACAGATGATCGAGAATATTGCAAAGGGTCGTTTGAATAAATTCTTCAAAGAAAGTGTTCTCGTAGAACAGGAATTTGTTAAAGACAGCTCGCTGACTATCGGTCAATATCTTGAGAAGTCGTCAAAAGGTCTGACTGTTGTCGAGTTCAAGAGAGTAAACCTTAACCAGGACTAAACAGTCATAGCAGGCATTCAATGCTTTGACTTAGAGATGTAAGCCGTGGGGAATAAGTGATTTAATCATTAAATTAACATTGCTTACATTATTTCAACTTAAAAGGGCGCGTCAGATAGATGACGCGCCCTATTTAATTTTTTAAGATTTTTCTGCATCATTGTAATTCTCATAAAATAATGAAATATATTCACTTATTGATTTGGTCAGTTGTTTTTTCTTTTTGTTTTGTTGATGATATTGCGGCATCTGATCTGACAGATGTTCCCGAGCGAGATATAACCCGAGGTAGTCAATGGGAAGGAAAGACTGTAGGTATACTCGGAGATTCAATGAGTGATCCTAAGGTACGTGCGACTTCCGTCAGATATTATGATTATCTGCAATCTCTTTTGGGAATAAAAGCGAGACAGTATGCTCGAAACGGCTATAAATTCGGCGAATTGCTTCCTCTTGTAGAAAGGATGTATGAAGAACAGGGCGACAGTTTAGACGCAATTTTTGTATGGTGCGGAACTAATGACTATAATGCCTCAAAGCCGATTGGGACTTTCTATACAGAGACGATGAGGGACGTAAATGTTGACGGTGAGATCGTCAGACGTAAACATCGTAGCTATGTAATGTCCGATTCGACATTTTGCGGAAGCATTAATATGGTTCTGTCGGATCTGAAGAAGAAATTTCCAAAGCAACAGATAATAATATTTACTCCCATCCATCGAGGATTTGCGACTTTCGGTGAAAATAATGTTCAGCCGGACGAGAATTATGCAAACGGCGAAGGGTTGTATATTGAGGATTATGCTTCAGCTCTCCACAAAGCCGGTGAGTTGTGGAGTGTCCCTGTGATAGACTTTTTCAGCATCAGCGGTTTATTTCCAAACTTGGAAAATCAGGAAATCTATATTGCTAATAAAGTGAAAGATAATCTCCACCCAAATGAAGCCGGACATTTGCGACTGGCTTTAACTGCGTTGTATCAATTGCTTACACTGCCTTCAAGCTTTAAGGAATAATAAAAGTACGGATAATTCGAGTTCGCTTTAGACGAGACATGAATATAAATGAATTTGCAGAAAAGTTCCTCTTGAATCTGCCCTTCGAGCCTAACGATCAACAAGTGGCGACGATGGCAGCTTTGTCGAGGTTTTGTTCCCCACTTATGGGTGGAGAATCTCTTTTTCTGCTTATGGGATATGCCGGAACCGGCAAAACATCGTTGACATCCGCCTTGGTGAAGACTTTACGGGCGGCAAGAATTCCCGTTGTTCTGTTAGCGCCAACCGGAAGAGCCGCGAAAGTTTTTAGTAAAATGTCAGGTTATAAGGCTTTTACAATTCATCGAAAAATATATAAAACAGACAATGCTGGGAACTGGTCTTCCGAGCCGGCATATAACCCGGTAAGAAACGGAATTTTCATAGTCGATGAAGCTTCAATGATAGGGGAAAGCGATTCGGGAGGTTTAAATCTTCTTGAAGATTTGATACATTATGTGTATTCCGGGGAAGGATGCAGAATGATTTTTCTGGGTGATAACGCCCAATTGCCACCAGTGGGTTATTCTGAAAGTCCGGCATTCGATATAAAGAAGCTGAAGACGTTTGGCTTGAGGGTAAGTAGGGCAGTTCTGACGGAAGTGGTAAGACAAAGTAAAAAGTCAGGTATCCTTTTGAATGCAACATATTTAAGAAAATCGATGCTTTTGCCTGAACTTCCGGAAGTAAAAATCAAGGTTTCGGGATTTAACGATATTGAAGCGCTGGAAAGCGATGATGTTCAGGATAGTATAGAAAAATCTTATGGGGAGCAGGGTATTGAAAATACAATGATAATAACAAGATCGAATAAACGAGCGACATTATACAATCGTGCAGTGAGAGAAAGAATATTGGGGAGGGAAGAGGAATTATGTCGCGATGACCGTCTGTTAGTGGTAAAAAACAATTATTTATGGAGTGTGGGTGTTAAAGGATTGGATTTTATTGCCAACGGCGATATCGGTGTAGTAGAAAAGATTTACGGAACGGAGACAAAATATGGATGGAGGTTTGCAAATGTAAGACTCCGTTTTCCTGATTTGGATAAGGAAGTAGATTGCAAGATAATGTTGGGCACTCTGACGAGTGATTCTCCAAACCTTACAGCCCAGGAGACAGCCACTCTCCAAGAGGCGGTTTTAAACGACCCGGACAATCAGTCTGAATTTATGCAGCTAAATTCAAAATTCCGTCTACTGAAAACGAATGAATATCTGAACGCTCTACAAGTGAAATATGGGTATGCTGTAACATGTCATAAAGCTCAAGGAGGGCAATGGAACGATGTTTATGTCGATACCGGAAATGCATCGGAAATAACAACCACTAAAGACTTTTACCGTTGGCTTTATACTGCGATAACCCGTGCGACAGAGAAATTGTATCTTCTAAATAGCTGTGTGACAATCGTTTGATGATTTTAAAGCTGTTTGTGCTCATTTTTAACTAATCTTAATTATATTTGTTTCTGGCAGCAACACAGTGTATTATGAATTAAGAATAGTTAAAATTTTGAAAGTTGGTACAAATTCGCAGATAATGGGTCGGATCACGATGTAATTTTGCAGAAACAAAAGGAGAAATTAAAGCAAAAATGGAAATAAAGAAACTGATAGATAATTCAACGTCAGAAAGATTGAGAGAATTGATTGATAATTCGAAAAAAATCTCGATAACGTGCCATATGACACCTGACGGCGATGCCATGGGCTCAAGTTTAGGACTCGCCCATACCCTAAGTGCCTTAGGCAAGAATGTTTATGTCATTACTCCCGATACCCCTCCCCACTCTCTGGATGTTTTGCCCGGAATAGAAACAATAGTCATAGCCTCAAGATATCCGGAAAAAACAAGAAATCTTTTAAAGACCTCCGATTTGATATTCTGTTTAGATTTTAACGCCCTTCACCGAATAGACAGGCTTCAGTCCTCCCTTGAAGAATCAAATGGGTTTAAGGTTCTCATCGATCATCATCCCTATCCAGAATGTTTTGCCGATATGATAATATCGAGACCGGAAATGTCGTCAACGTGTGAGCTTCTCTATCATGTTCTGGATGAGACAGGATTGTCGAAAAAAATAAACAAACAGGCGGCAGAATGCATTTATGCCGGTATGCTTACCGACACCGGAAACTTCAGTTATAACTCGAATAATCCGGATATCTATCTGATTATAGCCGAACTGCTCAATAAAGGATTGAATAAGGATGAGATATATGAGAAAGTATGGAATACTAATTCTGAAAACCGATTGCGAATCTGTGGTTTTGCCCTATATGAAAAAATGGAATTATATGCCGACCTACATCTGTCGCTGATAGTTCTGACAAAAGAAGATCTCCAGCGCTTCAACTATGTGAAAGGAGATACGGAAGGCTTGGTAAACAGACCTCTCAGCATTCCCGGAATATATTGGAGCGTCTTTATCCGTCAGGATGAGCCTGATTATATCAAAATATCGATGAGAAGCAAAGGCGAGTTTGCGGTGAACAAAATATGTGAGGAACTTTATGGGGGTGGTGGTCATCTCAATGCGGCCGGCGGAGAATTCAGAGGTTCACTCGAAGAAGCCTTGAGGCTGTTTAAAGATTATATCAGTAAAGAAACAATCTTTATTAAACAACATTAAAGGGACTGCAGATAGTTGGCAATTAATGATGTTTTGTGTAATTTTGTAATATCTAAAATATAACAGAATGAAGAAAAGTTTAGCAATATTAAGTCTCATAAGTCTAATTGTGATATTGACAACGGGTTGTAACGACACTAAAAGTTACGCAGAGCTGTTGGAAGATGAGAATAAATCAGTGAACCGTTTTCTTGCGGATCAGAAAGTTGTGGGATCTTTCGATGAGAAAAATTTTGAGATTGGAGAAAACGCTCCCTATTATCAGATGGATGAAGACGGGAATGTCTATATGCAGGTCCTAAAGTTGGGTACAGACACCATGGCCGTCGACAACCAGCTGATTTATTTCAGATTTACACGCTATAATCTGTCATATTACAATACGGGGACAGAATTATTAGGTGAAGGAAACAGCGAATCTTTAGAATCTGCCAACACATCATTCAGATATAATAATTTCTCATTAAATTCATCATCACAGTGGGGCGAAGGAATTCAATTACCTCTGAAATATCTTCCTATCGGAAGTGAAATAATGTTGGTTCTCAAGTCACAGTTAGGTTGGACGAGCGAAATCGCATACGTTAATCCCTATCTCTATCATATCAGATATTACAAACCTCAAATCTAATTAAAAATATACAATTATGGCTCTGATAAAATCAATCTCAGGTATACGAGGCACGATCGGTGGCGCTCCCGGTGATGGCTTGTCGCCTTTAGACATCGTAAAATTTACAGCAGCGTACGCTACTTTTATCAGAAAGACAACGACAAAAGATTCGAATGTAATCGTTGTCGGAAGAGATGCCAGATTATCCGGCGAAATGGTAAGCGGCATAGTGGTATCGACATTGTGCGGTATGGGGTTCGATGTAGTTAATATCGGATTGGCTACAACTCCGACGACAGAAATAGCGGTTACTGAAGAGAATGCTTGCGGAGGTATCATAATAACAGCGAGCCATAATCCTACACAATGGAACGCTTTGAAATTGTTGAATGAGGAGGGTGAATTCCTTAATGACGTCCAGGGCAAGGAAGTTCTCAAAATAGCGAACGATGAGTCATTTGATTTCGCTACCGTTTTTGAATTAGGGAAAGAGGAAAAGAACACTACATACGGCAGAAAACATATTGAAAAAGTGCTTGAGCTGGATCTGGTAGACAAAGAGGCAATCCAACAAGCAGGTTTAACTGTCGCTGTGGATGCTGTGAATTCTGTAGGGGGCATAGTAATACCCCAGCTATTAAAAGCTTTAGGCGTAAAAGAAGTAATAGAACTCAATTGCGAAGCGACAGGCAAATTCGCCCACACTCCGGAACCGATACCCGAAAATCTGACTCAGATAGGCAACCTTATGAAGGAAGGCAAAGCGGACGTAGGCTTCGTAGTCGATCCGGATGTAGATAGGTTGGCGATAGTAATGGAAAACGGCGAGATGTTTGTGGAAGAATACACATTGGTGTCCATAGCTGATTATGTTTTAAGCAAAACTCCCGGTTCTACCGTTTCCAATCTCAGCTCTTCAAGAGCCCTTAAGGATGTCACAGAGAAACATGGATGTAGTTATTCCGCCTCTGCCGTTGGAGAGGTCAATGTGACAACAAAAATGAAAGCCACGAATGCCGTGATTGGCGGTGAAGGAAACGGTGGCGTTATTTATCCTGCATCGCATTACGGACGCGATGCATTGGTTGGAGTTGCTTTATTCCTAACCTTATTAGCCAAAAGCGGTAAGAAGGTAAGCGAACTAAAAGCAGGCTATCCTCAGTATGCAATTGCAAAAAATAAAATAGAACTCACTCCGGATATAGATGTGGATGGTATTCTGAAAGAAGTGAAGAAGCGTTTCTCAAATGAAAAGATCACTGATATAGATGGCGTAAAGATAGACTTCCCGGAAAGTTGGGTTCATTTACGCAAGTCGAATACAGAGCCCATAATTCGTATTTATAGCGAAGCATCAACATTGGAAGAAGCTGAGCAGTTGAGCGAGAAGATCAAGACTATCATCAGTGAAATGTGCAAATGATCTTCAGATCATCGATAATAGCATTTCTTTCGATATTCTTATTCGTCGAGTCCTTACAAGGTCAGGAATCCGAATTCGGATTAATCACTCTATCTGTAGCAAATGTCCGGTCAGAGCCGAGACACAGTTCTGAACTGAGCAGTCAGGCTTTTGCAGGGACTCCGGTGAAATTGTGTGATAAATCAGGAGAATGGTTTTTCGTAGAATTGCCAGAGGGTTACAAAGGCTATATTCATGAATCGAGTATAGCCTTAAAATCTTCTTCAGACATGGCGCGTTGGCGCGATTCAAAGAGGGTAATAGTAATGACACCAGGCACGGTGGATCTTTTGGCCGATACTATAAATGTCCACCCTATAATGAAGGGAGAATTGGCCGTGAGCGATTTGACAGGAGGTTGCATACTGGAGCGGATCGACGAGGGAGAACGTTTTTCGCTTTTAATACTTCCAGACGGGAGAACGGGATTCGTAGATAAAGAGCATTTAATGGATATAGATGAATGGCGTTCACAGGGTACTGATACCTGGCAGATTTTGGCTATAGCTAAAGCTCAGATCGGTATTCCATATCTATGGGGAGGCATTTCCGCAAAAGGATGTGATTGTTCGGGCTTGGTTAAAAACTCATATTTTTCCACAGGTTTGATATTGAAACGCGACGCTTCGGAACAAGCTTCAACGGGTGTTGAAATTCCGGTTTGGCGTCCTGATTTGTGGAAACAAGGTGATCTTCTTTTTTTTACGGGTGACGACGGCAAGAAGATCACACATGTAGCAATCTATGATAAAGAGGGTGAATATATTCATTCATCGGGAATGGTGAAACGGTCGAGTATCTATAAAAATTCACCGATTTACTTGGACAGAGAAGTGAAAAAGGTGGTCAGAATAGCCGGCAACGAAGATACAGACGGCATTACGACAGTGAGAAATCATAACTGGTATTTCAACAATCAATGAGATTAATGATCATTGTTTTGTGCGTGCTCGTATCTTTTCGTTTAACGGCAGACGAACACCAAACCAAGGAATATACTTTGGATAATATATCCCAGTTAGTCACTCCTATAGCCGCTCCCTTTTTAGGTCTTACCGGTATCAAATCAAAACACACTTTGAAAGAGCGTATAGCCGTGACATTCACATCACTCGTCATAGACGAAGGGATAGTTCAAACACTGAAATATACGATTCATTCGACACGTCCGGACGGTAGCGACAATAAATCTTTTCCTTCAGGTCACACATCGGTCAGTTTTGCAGGTGCAGAAATAATCAGAGAAGAATACGGATGGCTTTACGGTGGAATAGCCTATGCCTGGTCAGTCGGAGTCGGAGCGTTAAGAATCCATCATCATAAACATCGTTTGACGGACGTAATAGGTGGAGCAGCGGCCGGTGTGATCTCCGCTCGTTTAGGTTATCTTTTGCTGCCATTTGAACGGAAGTTATTCCGTTGGGATAAAAATAAGACAATCTGTGCGATGCCTTCGATGAGTAAACAGGGAATAATGTGTAGTGTAGAAATATTTTTTTAATGTCTCGGGTAAATATTTGATCGATTTTTCAGATATTTCTTGGCAAAAAGGAAAGAATTGTATAATTTTGCACTCGCATTAGGCGCTTGGCGGGATAGCTCAGTTGGTTAGAGCGTCGGATTCATAACCCGGAGGTCTCGAGTTCAATTCTCGATCCCGCTACAAGAGAATCAAAGGTGTGTCAAAGGAAATCAAAAATTGACACACCTATTTTCATTAAATCGGGTTTTGAAACTCAAAACGCTATAGCTTAGAGAATATGACGAAATATCTGACATTGCTGTTTCAATTAATCCTGTCGCCCGTAAACGGCTGGAAAGACATTTCATATTCTGCCGAAAATCCCCGCCGACTCATGGTCAAGGGTTTTTATCCAATTCTTTTCATAACGGCATTATCTGTTTTTCTTCAGGGAATATACCATTCAGGCTTCAACTTTATAGAACTCTTGCAGGGAAGTATAATAATGTTTTTGAAATTTTTTCTGACATTTTTCATTGCCAACTTCTTTTTTTCCATATACGGGCAGAGATTTATAGATCGAGATAATTCTGAAAAACATAATCAAACTTTCATTCTGTTCAGCCTTTCTCTTTTAGCATTGAGTAGTCTCATCCAAAATTGTATACCGATGGAATTGGATGTAGTCTACTTTCTATCCATTTATGTTGCGATTATCATGTGGCGTGGGGTTAAATATATGACCGTGCGCCCGGAAAAAACCGGAAGTTTCATGCTTTTCAGTATTGTGACAGTAATCATACCTCCTTATTTGATAGGCTTTTTGTTTGAAAAAATCATTTAACGCCGTATGAAACAGCAAGAAGTTAATATTAAGAACCGAAGGGCTAAATTCGATTATGAAATATCGGAAACTTTCACGGCCGGCATAGTATTAACCGGTACTGAAATAAAATCTATCCGCAGCGGCAAAGCCGGTCTTACGGACACGTTCTGTTACTTGGCCAACGGTGAGGTATGGGTAAAAAACATGTATATAGCCGAATATTTTTACGGTTCCTATAATAATCATGAATCAAGGCGCGACAGAAAACTTCTTTTGAATAAAAAAGAAATTCAGAAACTTGAAAAAGCATTTAAAGAAAAAGGATATACAATAATACCGCTGAAAGTTTTTATCAATGAGAGGGGATTAGCGAAAATGGTTATCGGAATAGGGCGAGGTAAAAAAGAATACGATAAACGTCAGAGTATTAAAGAGCGAGAAGATAAAATCAATATCGATAGATATTTCAAAAAATAATTATAGATTATCGCAGACTATAAGTTTCCTGGAATGATCATTTAAGGTAAGAGCAAACAACCGTAAACTCCCACCTTCTTTGATTTTTAATCTTTTAGCTAGTGCGGATGAGGTAAGGGGAAAGTTTTTCGCCGTTACGTTTATTTCGGGATAATAAGAGCTAAATTCTTTGATAGTATGCTTGTCGAAAGGCATAATTTTTAGGATTCTGAACCCTAATCCCGGAAACTGAGCAACGCTTTTCGACGAATAAAACACGTGTGTGTCTCGAGAAATTTTATGAACGCCAGTGTTCGCTGCAATATAATCAAGATGACCGATTTTCATGATGGCGGGATAAGGCAGATAAATATACCCACCGACCTCGGGGGAGGAATATATAGCGAAAGAGTCATATTTGAAAGGGAAATCTGAGATATATGTTTGTTTACCAGCGGAGGTGACAGAATGTAGAGAAATTTGTGACGTAGAATCAAATTCCAATACAATTAATAATTCCTTACATTCTTTTACAGTCCCAACAGCATAAATAGATGAAATATCAGTGAGTTGAGAAATCAACGCATCTACATCGAGCATTGGCGAAGCTTTTATGATGACCTTACGGGTCCTGGATTTAAATAATGACACCAGAGTCGTGACATCAGGGTAGCATTCCTTTAAATCGAAGCAACGTCGGTTGTTGGAATCACGTCGCGCCGGATCAATATAGATAGCGTCAAAATGAACGGGGGTATGAGTGAGCCATTCGACACTATCTGCATTTATGAAATCGATGTTGTCCAAACCGAGACATGAGGCATTCCATTTCGCTATGTCGATATAGTCTGAATTTATATCAATAGAGGTAACATTATCAGCATTGGCCGCAATACGAAAAGAGTCGATAGCCAAACCGCATGTCATATCCAGCACACTCCGACAATTCCCTATGATACGGGCATGAATATCGGCCACGTAATCGGAAGTAGCTTGCATGGATGAAAGAATAGAAGGAAAAAGAAATCGTTGATTCTTAAGAGTTTCAGGCAGTTTTTTCTCAGCCCGTTGCCGACATTCTATCTGAATTATTTCAAATCTTTTTTCTTTGCCATATTTTAGAGATAATTGCTTAGGGTCGCAATTCCTATGACTTTCAATCCATTCCCAATCTATCAAATCCAAGTCGATCATTAGACACAGAATCTAAACAAGTTAGGAGTTTAGTTGCTTTTTTGTTTCAACACCCAATTCTTTCAGTTTATTTGCTTTCGATATAAGAGATCCTTGACCGTCCCTGAGTTTTTTCATTGAGTCATTGTAAGCTCTTGACAAGGAATTGATACCGTTTTCTATTTTCTCAAGATCCGTTACAAATCCCACCAACTTATCGTACATAGACCCGGCAGTTTTAGCTATCTCCATAGCATTCTTATGCTGTCTGTCGTAATCCCATTGTCGAGCAATAATTCTCAATGCTCCCATAAGAAGGGTGGGGGAGACTATTATGATTTTCTTATCGTAGGCTTTCTGCCAAAGCAGAGAATCGAGATTCATAGCCGTCATATAAGCATAGTCATTGGGGATAAACATCATGACGAAGTCGGCACCACTTTCGGAACTTAAACGTTCATAAGATTTTTTAGCCAGCTCATCAATGTGTCGTTTTACGGATTCAACGTGTTTCTGCCCCCATTCTATTCTCATACTTTCGTCGTCGGCATTAACATATTCGACAAAAGCGTGTAAAGAAGTTTTTGAATCAATTACAACATTTTTCGCTCCGGGGTAACAAACTATAACGTCGGGGCGGAGTTTGCCGGTTTCTTCATCGTTTTCAATTGCTGCTTTCTGTAGAAAATATTCTTCATTCTTTCTAAGCCCGGATTTTTCGAGTACAGACTCGAGAATGATTTCTCCCCACAATCCTTGAACTTTATTATTGCCCTTAAGAGCGATACTTAATTCCTTAGCTTCTTTACCGAGCAGTTGATTTATTCCTATAAGATCCTTGATTTTTTCCTGCAAAGAGAATCGTTCGCGTGCTTCGGTATGATAGCAGTCGTTGACAGTCTTGCCTAATTTGTCAAGATCCTGTTTGAACGGAGAGAGTATTTCCGAGAGAGCTGATTCATTTTTTTTTCTTATCTCTTCTGATTTTTCCGATAAAATCTGAGTAGCAAGAAGTTTGAATTTTTCGGAATCCTCTTCAGACTTTCTATCCTTCTCTTCAATCGCCGAATTTAAAATAGCAATCCGTTGTTCGAGCACTTGCTTTTCAGCATCGAGTTTAATATTCCGCTCTTTATATTTGAAAAGCAGAAAAATAGAAACGGCAAGAAATATCAATGAAACAATCAGCGCTATGATCATATTTAAAATTAAATAAAAAATGCTTTTTTATTATTGTAAAAGTAAATAAAAAAAACGATATAGAGAAATATTTAGTATTTTTGCAGAACCATAAGAATTAATTGATATATGTCTGATTCATTAGAAATAGACGGTATAAAATTTCATTATGAGGTGAGCGGTAAAGGCGCGCCCATGATAATCATGCATGGGTGGGGATGCGACTCGTCGACTGTCTCTTCAATCACCCGAGTTGCCGAGAAAACTCACCGCGTGTATACAATAGATTTCCCCGGTTTCGGAAAGTCGGACGAACCTCAAAGTGTTTGGGGAGTTGATGACTACACAAAATTTTTAGAGAAGTTCAGCAAACAAGAGAATATATCGAATCCCGTGCTATTAGGTCATTCCTTCGGCGGTAGAGTAGGGATAGTCTATGCATCGAGAAACGAAGTCTCCAAATTGATCTTAGTAGATGCTGCGGGTATCAAACCGAAAAGGAAAATAAGCTATTATCTGAAAGTTTACTCTTTCAAAGCGTCTAAGTTTATAATGAAAGTTCTCTATGGACAGGAAGAAGCAAAGAGACGCACAGAAGAAGCGAGAAAAAAAAGCGGTTCGAGCGACTATCGCAACGCTTCGCCCATGATGAGAGCTATCCTAAGTAAAGTAGTGAACGAAGATCTGAAGCATCTGATGCCACTAATAAAGGCGCCAACACTCCTTATTTGGGGTGAAAATGATACCGCGACTCCGTTGGCTGACGGAAAAATGATGGAGAGTTTAATTCCAGAAGGTGCTTTAGTGTCATTCCCCGGTTGCGGACACTATAGTTTCCTTGACAATCCAAGACAGTTTGCTGCAGTGCTTGAAAGCTTTTTAAAATCTTGAAACAATTAGGATCACAATGGCTTTAATTATAATAATTTTCGCTATAATAAATTTAGCCGCATTATGGAATCTCGGACTTGAATTGCGACGTTCGTTGATGATGATGCAACAGAATTCTTATCGGATAGATAGATTTCGCAATTGGCTGACTACGTCGGGAGATTCAACATCATGGCCTCGTCTTATCGGCCTGATAGTTTTTTTCCTGTCTTTGGTGACTTTTTCAGATATTCGGTTAAGCATGGGTTTTGTTCTTGCTTTCTCAGCCGGATGCGTCATATACCTGTCATCAAGAAAATATAAAAAGCCATTGGTGATGACAAAACGCGCATGGCGTATATTCATCACCGGAGTTGTTCTATCTTTGGCGATTATTTTCGTTTGCGTGGTTCTTTTCGCAGTTCATAATGTCAAAAGCATCCTCTTCGTATGTGCCGAGACGTCGCTTGCTCTTTATTGTTTATCTCATCTCATAATCATTGCATCTGTTTGGCTTCTTACTCCTGTAGAAAAGTCTATTACTAATAAATATTTAAGTGAGGCTTCAGACATTTTAAAAGGGATGCCGAGATTGAAAATCGTAAGTATAACAGGAAGTTTCGGAAAAACCAGCACGAAACATTTTCTGAAAAGAATCCTTGACGAGAAATATTCTGTGACAATGACTCCCGGTAGTTTCAATACTCCGATGGGTGTAGTGAGAACTATAAGGGAATATTTAAGACCTTATGATCAGGTTTTTATAGTAGAAATGGGAGCCAAACAGCGCGGAGATATCAAGGAAATATGCGATCTGGTCAATCCCGAATATGGCATACTGACTGCGGTTGGTGAGCAACATCTGGAATCCTTTAAATCATTGGAAAATATAAGAGCAACCAAATTCGAGCTAATAGACTCTCTGCCCGAAAACGGACTTGCATTGATAAATGACGATTTTCCCGAAATTGCTAAGACAAAAGTAACGAATGTCAATGCTGAACGGTATAGTATTCATGACAATAACTCGACATGGAGGGCTAAAGATATTCAATATTCTTCGAAGGGTAGCCTTTTTACGGTGGAAGGACCAGGCGTGAAAATGGAACTCCAGACTCAGTTAGTGGGAGAGGGCAATATATCTAATCTCCTTGCATCTATAGCCATGGCATACCATCTTGGAGTGGAAGAAAAGGAAATTATAAGAGCTGTAGCGGCCATAGAGCCTGTGGAACACCGATTGTCAATGAAACGGACTCCAGGTGGCGTTCTGATTCTTGACGATGCATTTAATTCAAATCCATTCGGATCGAAAATGGCTCTTGACGTTTTGAAAACAATCGAGGGTAATAGAAAAATTATTATTACACCCGGAATGATTGAATTGGGAGAAAAACAACATGAGCTGAACCGCGAATTCGGTCACTACATAGCTCAAGTAGCCGATTTAGCAATTATCGTAGGAGAATACAACAAAGAAGCCATCTCCGAAGGTCTTGCTGAAGGTAATATGCCGGATGAAAAAATAATGATAGCATCGACATTTAACGACGCTCAGACTATGTTAGCCGAATATATCGCAAGCGGTGATGTGGTTCTTTACGAAAATGACTTACCAGATACATTTAAATAACAAATTATAGAAATGAAAACTAATATAGGTGTAATATTCGGAGGAAGATCTACCGAGCATGAAATATCAATAATCTCCGCATGTCAGGCAATGGCTGCAATTCCGGAAGATTTCTATACCGTTACCCCTATTTATATCTCGAAAGAGGGCAAATGGTTTACAGGCGAAATGCTGAAGGACGTGGAAAGTTATCGAAATATACCCGCATTACTTAAAAACTGCGTCGAAATATATATGTGTCCGGAATATAACGACTTCAACCTTTACTTTAAGAAGAAGTCTCTATTCGGCAAAGCTACAGCAGCAAAATTGGATATTGTGATCCCTGTACTCCATGGAGCAAACGGTGAAGACGGAACAATTCAGGGGTTATTGGATCTTATAGGAATACCATTCGCAGGTTGCGACGTTCTTGCATCGGCAAATGGGATGGATAAAATCACGATGAAGCAGATATTGGCTGCCAATAATATTCCCGTAGTGGATTACGTATGGTTTACCGATTTCCAATGGAATAACGACAGGCAGAAAATATTAGATCATGTAGAGAAAACCCTATCCTATCCAGTAATAGTAAAGCCCTCCAATCTGGGTTCCAGCATTGGTATCAACAGGGCAGCCGATCGTGAAAAGCTTATCGAGGCTATTAATGATGCTACGAAATATTCAAGTCGTATCATTGTCGAAAAGATGATAGACAATCTGAAAGAGATAAATTGTTCGGTGCTTGGCGATGAATATGAATATCAAACATCAGTGTGTGAGGAGCCTATAAAATCCGGAGAATTTCTCTCTTACACAGATAAATATCTCGGAGGGTCTCAGGGTACGGAAGGCATGAGGGCATCAGAAAAAAGAATTCCCGCCATGATATCAGACGAGCTGTCTGATCGAATCAGATTTCTTGCAGGTGAAACTTTCAGAGTTTTGTCATGTCATGGTGTAAGTCGTGTCGATGTGATAATTGACAAAACAGATGATAAGGTATACGTGAACGAAATAAATACTATACCCGGTTCTCTATCATATTATTTGTGGGAAGAATCTGGTATACCCTTTAGTGAGCTGATGGAGAGATTAATCCGTCTGGCACTTAAACGTCAACGTGAAAGAGCAAAAAAGACAGTAACTTATGATCAGAATATCCTTGCTTTGTCGGGTGGGACAAAAGGCGGCAAATTTGGAGGCAAATTTGGCGGAAGTAAGGTCAAGAAATGATAGGAATCAATAATTTAAACTCATAACTATAAAGTTATACTTCAAATAACAAACATAATTAAATAAATTGTTTATAACAAATCAATTAATCCATACATTATGAGAGACATAACAGAGATATTCAATGATTATCTGCAACAATACGGGAGCATAGATATTGCTGAATCCGAGTTCAAAAAGAATATTCATGAAGATCCTGAACTAAGAGCCAGTTATCTTGAATGGTGCGATGCTGTAGGTAGCTCGGAAAAGAAAGGCTTTTATGATTATTGCGAAGAATATCTACAATCTCAGGACGATGTGATGAGTTCACTAAGTGATTATGACGAATAGGTTATTACCAGCTGAAGGTGCTTACGATCCCGTCATCCTTCTTTCATGGCCCCATGAAAGAAGTGATTGGGCTGATGTGTTGGATGAAGTAAACAGATACTATGAACGACTGACTGATATTTTGGTCGGCATAGGATTAGATGTCATTATTGTAACTCCGCAGGCGAATAACATCAATGCTTTTAGACGTCGGTTAACTGCTTCCGATAAAGTCAAAATCTTCGAATGTAGAACGAATGATACGTGGTCAAGGGATTTTGGACCTATCGTGGTTAACTCTAACGGTGAGTGGATAATTAATGATTTTAAATTCAATGGTTGGGGGCTTAAGTTTCCAGCATGTTACGACAATCTTATAACTTCACAACTTTGTAGCGAAGGTGCGCTTTTAGGAAAATATGAGAATCACTTGGGTTTCGTTCTCGAAGGCGGATCAATCGAAAGCGACGGAGTCGGCTCAATCATGACGACATGGAGATGTTTAGGTTCACCTAATCGAAACGGAAATTTATCAAGATCGGAGATCGAAAACAGACTGAAAGAAACCTTGGGCGCAAAACAAATTCTATGGTTGGAGAACGGAGAACTTGCAGGAGATGACACTGACGCACATATCGATACGTTGGCGAGATTTTGTGGCGATCAAAAAATAATTTATACAGGATGTGATGATTACAATGATGTTCATTTCAGGAGTCTCGAACGTATGAAACAGGAATTAAAAAATTTCAGAAACGTCAAAGGAGAGCCTTATGAATTAATCGAATTGCCTTTACCAGATCCTTTATTTGACGATGAGGGGTTAAGAATGCCGGCAACATATGCAAATTACCTCATAACACCATCGCATATTATCATGCCTTCTTACGGTCAGAGTGAAAAAGACCGTCTTGCAGAAACAATTCTTAAAATTGCTTATAATAAAGAGGTGATCGCTATCGATTCACAAATATTAATAACCCAACACGGGTCTTTGCATTGTGCGACAATGCAAATGCCTAAAGAATTGATCAATCTAAAATATGAATGGTAAAATTAAAGTCGGAATCATTCAGCAGCAAAAGTCCGCTGATATAAATGAGAACAGACAAAGACTTGCACAAGGAGTAGAGCAGCTGTCGCAAAAGGGTGCACAATTAATAGTGAATCAAGAACTCCATGACACACTATATTTCTGCCAGACCGAAGATCCTACTAATTGTGAATTAGCCATCACTTTCGATTCAGAATCATTGGATTTCTACAGTAGGCTGGCATCAGACAACAATATAGTTTTAGTCACTTCTTTATTTGAGAGAAGAGCCCCGGGATTGTACCATAACACTGCGATAGTGTTTGAGAAAGATGGTTCGGTAGCGGGTAAATATAGAAAAATGCATATTCCAGATGATCCGGCTTATTATGAAAAGTTCTATTTCACTCCCGGAGATATGGGATTTAACCCAATTCAAACTTCTGTTGGCAAATTAGGCGTATTGATTTGCTGGGATCAATGGTATCCTGAAGCGGCAAGACTTATGGCACTAAAGGGAGCTGATTTATTGATATATCCAACAGCCATTGGATGGGAATCATCTGATACGGAAGCGGAAAAGGAAAGACAGCGTGACGCCTGGATTACGGTGCAAAGAGGACATGCCGTAGCTAACGGGCTTCATGTCATAACAGTCAACCGAGTCGGAGAAGAAGCAGATCCGACGCAACGTACAGGAGGAATTAAATTCTGGGGCACCAGTTTTGTGGCCGGCCCTCAAGGCGAGTTAATTTACCAAGCCTCTGACAATAAAGAGGAGATTGCATTGATAGACATAGATCTATCACGAACCGAAACCGTCAGGAAATGGTGGCCTTTCTTAAGGGACAGGCGTATTGATGCTTATGATGGTTTGAATAAACGTTTTATCGATTAATTTTATTTAGCAAAACATCCGGGAAGAGCTCTGAGATTGTATCTTGAAGCCATAATTTCGCCATAGGCACCGGCAGATCTGAGAGCGAATAGATCGCCTCTTCTTACGCAGTTTAATCTTTCGTCGGTTCCGAAAACATCGCTCGATTCACAGATGGGTCCAACGACATCGTAAACTTCTTCCGGGCCGTCACTTGTTAGGTTCTGTATCAAATGATGAGCTTGATATAGAGCGGGGCGTATGAGATCAGTCATACCGGCATCGACAATAGCAAATTTCTTCTTTTGTCCTTCTTTAACATAGAGCACTTTGGTTATTAATGATCCACATTGTGCCACAATCGATCGTCCTAATTCAAAATGCAATTCCTGCCCGTTTTCTAATTGCAGATTCTCATGGAAAATATTGAAATATTGCTTGAAATCAGGAATAGGATGCTGATCTGGATTTTCATAATCTATACCTAATCCGCCACCGACATTGATTGAACGGAATATAATACCTTTCTGTTTATAGGATTCTTGAAGACGGTTGATGAAATCACATAAAAGCTCAAAAGGCTTAGTGTCAAGGATCTGTGAGCCAATATGGAAATGGACTCCTTTAAAATCCAAATTGTCAGACATAGAACAGAATGTAATCATTTGTTCTAAGCTATCCGGTGCAATCCCGAATTTATTTTCCTCCAATCCTGTCGTTATATATTTATGAGTATGAGCGTCTATATTTGGATTAATTCTTATAGAGATTGGAGCAATCTTATTTAGGGATTTAGCGATTTCTTCAATTATTTTCAGTTCCGCAAACGACTCGACATTTAAACAAGAAATTTCGTTTTCCAATGCAAGGGTAATCTCCTCGTCGCTCTTTCCAACTCCGGCATAAACTATTTTAGCAGGATTGAATCCTTGTTCTAACGCTGCTCTAATTTCGCCACCGCTAACAGCGTCAATGCCAAGCTCGGCTTCCTTAATAATAGAAAGCAAAAGGGGATTGGCGTTAGCTTTAATTGCATAGTGTACTTTAAATCCAGGATAATCAGAAGCTGAATTTACCTCTGACAAGGTCTTTTTCAGCAGCTCCAGGTCATAATAATAGAACGGCGTTTTTAGTTCTTTGAAGTTATCTAATGGGAAAATAGTCATAACATTTGTTGAATTAGAAGATGATCTATTAATCAAAAATCCTTTCGCTGAGTAAATTCAACGCTTTGATCTTATCCTGTTTTCTTACGAGAAGAGAAATATTATAGTTGCTACCACCATAAGATATCATTCTTATAGGAATATCTTTCAGTGCATTCACAACCTCTGCCTCGAAACCTCTGTTTTGCCACTCTAAGTCTCCGACAACACAGATTATAACCATATCTTTATCAATGGTTACAGTCCCGAACTTCTTCAGGTCTTCTAAAATCGCCGGCAGATTCCGCTCATTATCTACTGTCACCGATACTCCCACTTCAGAAGTAACGATCATATCGATAGATGTACGATGAGTTTCGAATATCTCAAAAACTTTTCTTAGGAAGCCATATGCCAAAAGCATACGACTGCTCTTAATTTTAATTGCAGTAATATTGTCTTTTGCTGCGACAGCTTTTATCTTATTGGTAGATTTGGTGTTATATATTAAAGTGCCGGCTGCGTCAGGTTGCATCGTATTTAGCAATCTTACCGGTATATTATTCAGTTTAGCTGGCAGGACACAAGTGGGATGGAGGATTTTTGCTCCGAAATATGCCAGTTCGGCAGCTTCTTCAAAATGAAGTTCGCTTACCGGTTTCGTACCTTCTACAAATCTTGGGTCATTGTTGTGCATTCCGTCAATATCGGTCCATATCTCTATTTCCTCGGCTTTAACTGCAGCGCCAATCAAAGAAGCGGTGTAATCGCTTCCGCCACGTTGAAGATTATCGATTTCACCGTATGCATTTCGGCATATATAGCCCTGAGTTAGGTAGAAGTCCGCGTCCGGATGGTTCTTAAGCAAAGTGCCGAGCTTTTCCTTTATATAATGAGTGTCTGGTTCTGCATTCTTATCGGTTCTCATAAATTCGAAGGCCGGGAGCAGCACTACATTCATGTTCTGTTCCAACATATAATTGTAGAGTAGGGCAGTGGACATTAATTCTCCCTGCGCCAATATCTCTTTTTCTTCAAATAAGGTAAATACAGGCTTGTTAAACGACCGTATAAAATCGAATCTTTCTGCGATGGCCTTCTTTGCTTCCGTTTTATATTCTTCAGAACTAAAAAGTTCGTCAATAGTCTGTTTATATTTGTTTTCGAGTAAATTGATAGTTTCTTTTGCGCCAGTCAGATTTTTTTTATATAAATAATCTGAAATTTCAACTAACGTATTAGTCGTTCCTGACATAGCAGACAGAACTATGATATTTTTACCTCTGCTCCGAACAAGTTCAGTCACATTCTTCATGCGTTCAGCCGTACCAACTGAAGTCCCACCGAATTTTAAAACTTTCATTAAGCTATGTGTTATAAAATTTATATTTTTGTTCCACCTTACAAAATTACAAAAAATCCCTATAGCTTTATAAAAATGAAGAAATTTATAGAAAAAGTATTGATTCTGTTCTGTCTTGTTTACCCTCAGATATCATATTCCATGTGGATGACCGACGATCTTGGAGATCGTTTCCAAAAGAGATATGTTCAACACGATGATGATTATAGTGGGGCAGTACGATCAACCATCATAAAATTGACAGACAGTCTCACGATTTCTCACAAAGCGGTGCTTTATATTCATGGATTCAACGACTATTTTTTTCAGAAAGAAATGGCTGAGGAATTTATCGACCATAATTATAATTTCTATGCTGTAGATTTGCGAAAATATGGTAGGTCGATAATCAAGGATCAGAAAAAATTTCAGGTCAGGAATCTTAATGAATATTTTCCTGATATAGATTCGGCTCTGACTGTTATGAGAGAAGAAGGGATGGACACGATTATCCTTATGGGCCATTCGACAGGGGGATTGATAAGCACTTATTATCTACTTAATAATCCTACGGCCAAAATTGACGCTCTTATTTTAAACAGTCCGTTCTTTGACTGGAACCTTGGAAATAAAGAATGGTTAGTTCCATTGATCTCTGCAATTGGCAGCATATTCCCGAACTTGAAAATTCCACAGGGAGAATCGGTTTACGGCCAGACATTAGACAAAAACTATCATGGTGAATGGGAATATAATACAAACTGGAAGCTTCATTATAATCCTTATGTCGATGCAGGATGGATAAGAGCTATCGACAAGGCTCAGAAATTTATCCGCAAGCATCCTTTCGAGATAAAAATTCCAATTCTTCTAATGTATTCATCGGAAAGTTATTATCAGTCCGGTTGGTCGGAGGAAGCTCAACAAAGCGATGCGGTTTTAGATGTTAATGACATTAAATCAATAGGCCGAACGCTTGGACACAATATAACATTGGCTAAGGTGGAAGGAGGAATGCATGATCTTTTTCTATCAAAAGAAGGTGTGAGAACTGCATTATATACATATCTTTTTAATTGGTTATCAAAAAATATCTGAATTTTCTCCGAACTTTATTCAATGTAGAATTGTTTAATAAATAACCTATAAAATTAATGATTATGGAAATGGCAACTTATATTCAACCTGAATTACCTTATGCATCTGATGCGTTAGCACCCGCAATTTCAAAAGAAACTATTGAGTTTCATTATGGTAAACACGAGAAAGCTTATATTGATAATTTGAATAAATTGATAAAAGGCACTGAATTTGAAGATATGGCGCTTGAAGATATTATAAAAACTGCTGAAGGGCCGTTGTTTAATAATGCTTCTCAAGCATGGAATCATATCTTCTATTTCTTTACATTCTCTCCTGATGGAGGAGGGGAGCCCTCTGGTCATTTAAAGAAAGCTATTGAAGAGCAGTTTGGATCATTCGATAATTTCAAAAATGAATTTGAAAAGGCCGGCGTTGGAATTTTCGGCTCCGGATGGGTTTGGCTGTCCAAGGACAATGAAGGAAAATTGTTTATCACCCAGTCTTCAAATGCAGGCAATCCGTTGCGTGATGGCTTGACCCCGTTACTGACTTTCGACGTCTGGGAACATGCATACTATCTTGATTATCAAAACAGAAGAGCTGATGCGCTTCATAAACTTTGGGATATCGTTGATTGGAACGTGGTCGAATCAAGATATTAATAACTCTGTTTTTAATAGCACTTATAAGCATAATGTGATGAATGAAAAGGGAAGAGTTCGCGAGAACTTTTCCCTTTGACTTTTATCTATTTGCAACAAATACTAATCTATTGATGAAAATTCACTAACGTTTACAAACGTAGAAAATAAATAAGATATTAAATTAGCTCGAAAAATGAAGTTTTAAGAGTATTCAAGGCTTCTTTTGGAGAAGTTAAGGTTATAACCGATATTTATGCTTTAAATTTAAAAATTAAGGAAGGACCTTTTTTTGTGGAAAAATCTCGAATTTGAATTAATCGTGATAGAAATAAAATTATTTAATCAAAGTTGTCGCCATTCTATGCAGAGAAAATCGAGAAAAGATCTTAATTGTTTTTTAGGGGTAGTAGGAATGATAAGAGATGTACTGAACATTCAGCTTACACCCCAATATATTTTACATAATATCAGTTATGGGAAAACTGATATTATGTTTCAATCTTATTTTATTGCTATTATAATTTAAGACCTTTTCAAAAAGAAATGTTCTCCCTCTTAGAAATTTCATCGATTTTAGCACATTCTTCTTCTGAGAAATTAATATTTGAAAAAGATACGAGATTCTCCTTCAATTGAGCTACAGATGAAACGCCTATAATAACCGAAGTTACTCGCTTATCAGCTAATACATAATTCAGGGCTAATTGAGAAAGAGATATATTTTTACTGTCTGTTATTTCTTTTAAATCTTTAACGGCTTTAAGTCTTTCTTCAGTCACCTGATTTATTTGAAGAAAACCGGATGATTTAGCGGCACGACTGTTCGTCGGTATGCCGTTCAAATACTTATTTGTCAAAAGACCTTGAGCTAATGGCGAAAAACAAATGATTCCGCTACCTGCATCGTGGGCCGCATCAAAGTTATTGTCCCGAGCTTTTGTGTCGAAAATTGAAAATCTATACTGACTCAATAGACACGGTACTTTTTCACTCCTTAAATATCTATATGCTTCTAACTGCTTGTCTACCGGATATTTAGATATTCCTATATAAAGACATTTACCGCTTCGGACAAGATCTACCAACGCCTGCATGGTTTCCTCTATAGGAGTTATGCCGTCGTAACGATGACTGTAGAATACGTCAAAATACTCTAAACCAGTGCGTTTTAATGATGCATCGCATGAAGCTATGATCGACTTACGGGAAGAACCGGTGCCATATACGCCGGGCCACATATCATGTCCGGCTTTTGATGAAACAAATATTTCATCCCTGTGAGACAAGAAGTTAGACTTAAATATCTTTCCGAAATTTCGTTCGGCACTCCCTGGAGGTGGGCCGTAATTATTGGCAAGATCAAAGTGACATATTCCATTGTCAAAAGCATATTTCATGATGGATTCAGCTTCTGTAATTGAGTCTACATCTCCAAAATTATGCCATAACCCTAAAGAAATTTCGGGTAGAAAAATTCCGCTATAGCCGCATTTTCGATACTCCATCATACTATTATCTTACGTCGTTCGCATTTCATTATTTTGCCTGGATATTTGTCTACAAAACTAAGATTATGAGTAGCCATAATGACGGCAGTCCCCTTTTGGGATATATTATGCAGGCTTTCTACGATCTGTTCGCCCGTTCCGGGATCAAGATTGCCGGTAGGCTCGTCGGCTAATATAAGTTTGGGATGATTTAGCAGAGCTCTGGCGATTACTATTCTCTGCTGCTCACCACCCGATAATTCATGAGGCATTTTATATGATTTATTGAGCATACCGACCTCAGATAAAACTTCTTCTATCCTTTGATCAATTTCATGCTTATCTTTCCAACCTGTAGCCACCAGAACGAATCTTAGATTTTCATAGGCAGAACGGTCTGTCAACAATTGAAAATCTTGAAAAACGATACCGATTTTTCGTCTTAGATAAGGAATCTCTTTTCGTCTAATTTTCTCTAATTCATAACCTAAAACTTCAGCATGTCCTTCTGCAATAGGTATTTCAGCGTACATTGATTTCAACAAGGAACTCTTGCCGCTTCCCACTCTTCCTATCAGATAAGAGAACTCCCCTTCCTCGAGAGAAAAGTTGATATTTTTCAGTACAATCAGCTCTTTACGATGCAGCTCTACATTCTTGTAATTGACAATCGGTTCCATTGGATGAAATTAATAACCCATTTCTGATAAAAACTTGATTCTCATCAATCTAACTTCGTTTTCGGTGTAATCTTCACATAATTCTTTGTAAGCCTCGTTTAGATCGCCCGTTTCGCTTGACCTGAACCAATCAAAGATTTCTTCTTGATCCTCCAGATCTAAAATTTCATTGATATAATAATCCAGATTTATTTTCATACCGGAATTGACAATTATTTCTATCTCCGACAATAACTCGTCAAATTCCATATCTTTAGAATTTGCTATATCGTCCAAAGCGATTTTTCTGTCAATTGAATGAATTATAGAGATTTTGACGTTATTCTTGTTCGCTACACTTCTTACTACAATATCCTCCGGTCTTTCTATCTCATTTTCTTCTACATATCTTTTAATTACATCAACGAAAGCTTCTCCATATCTTTTAGCTTTTCCTATGCCGACACCCGAGATAGATGACAGTTCGTCGATTGTGATGGGATAGGTGGTGGCCATTGCCTCCAATGAGGGATCCTGGAATATAATATAAGGAGGTAATCCTAATTTCCGTGCTATATTTTTCCTAAGATCTTTTAGTATGCTGTAAAGAATTTGATCCGCGGCTCCCGATGCGCCGTTTTTTGGCATGTCGTAATCATCGTCATCATTATAATCGATATCTTCTACTATCTTGAAAGATGTAGGATTGTCAAGGAACTCCTTAGCCTTGTCTGTTAGTTTGATGACACCATAATTTTCAATGTCATTTGTTAGATAACCAGAAAGAATGGCTTGTCGGATAACGGTTGATAGCAACCGATCCTCTGCACTCTCCATGCTTCCGAATATCTCAAGATTATCGTGACCATAGTTCTTAATATCCGATGTCCTTTTACCTCGTAGGATATTGACTACATAATCAGCCTTAAATCGTTCTTTGAGTGTAGCTATGGCTTCTATGACTGCGCATAATTCATCTTTCGCCTCTATTTTCTTCTTGGGATTCAAGCAATTGTCACAGTTACCGCAATTTTCCGAATAAAATTCTTCTCCGAAATAATGCAATAAGGTTTTGCGTCTGCACACGCTTGATTCTGCATAGGCCGAAGTTTCTATCAGAAGCTGTCGACCGATCACCTGCTCCGCCAAAGGTTTGTTTTGCATGAACTTTTCCATCTTTTGTAAATCCTTGGCGGCATAAAATGTCAGACAGATTCCCTCGCCTCCGTCACGTCCTGCCCTGCCCGTTTCCTGATAATAACCTTCCAGCGATTTGGGTATATCATAATGAATCACGAACCTGACATCAGGTTTATCTATACCCATGCCAAAGGCTATTGTGGCGACTATCACGTCTATTTCTTCAAGTAGGAACGCGTCCTGGGTAGCCGATCTCGTCGGACCGTCCATCCCGGCATGATAAGGCAACGCCTTGATATCATTCACACGAAGGATTTCGGCCAATTCCTCCACTTTTTTACGACTTAGGCAATATACGATTCCCGACTTTCCTGAATGTGATTTGATAAATCTGATTATCTCCTTGTCGATCGACGACGTTTTGGGTCTGATTTCATAATACAGATTTTCTCTGTTGAAAGAAGACTTAAAAACCCGAGCATTTAGCATCGACAGATTCTTCTGTATATCGTGTTGCACCTTTGGAGTTGCCGTCGCTGTCAATGCTATTACAGGCTTGTTCCCAATTTCATTGATGATAGGACGTATCCTCCTATATTCCGGTCTGAAATCATGACCCCATTCTGAGATACAGTGAGCCTCGTCAACCGCATAAAATGAAATTCTCACTGTTTTAAGAAAGTCTATATTCTCTTCCTTAGTCAGTGATTCGGGTGCGACATACAGAAGTTTGGTTTTGCCCGAACATACATCCGACTTCACCCTGTCGATCATTGCGCGGTTTAACGACGAATTCAAAAAATGTGCCACATCATCCTCTTCGCTGAAATGACGCATCGCATCAACTTGATTTTTCATCAGAGCAATGAGTGGAGATATTACTATTGCAGTACCCTCCATTAATAACGACGGCAACTGGAAACATAACGATTTGCCACCGCCTGTGGGCATCAATACGAAAGTGTCATATCCTTCAAGCAGACTCTCTATAATCGCCTGCTGGTTACCTTTGAATTTATCGAACCCAAAGTGACGTTTTAATGCTTCTTGAAGGAATGGCCGCGATATCATATTATCCGATTATTCAAAATTTGCCTCTTCAAGTTTATTTAACGCGAAATCAGGGTCTACTGTAAACTCTTTTATCCCTGTCGAAGGTAGTTCATACATCGGATCTATCATGATAGTCTCTACTATCGACCGCAATCCGCGAGCTCCAAGCTTATATTCGATGGCTTTATCAACAATAAGATCCAATGTCTCAGGCTGGAAGGTCAGCTTTACGCCGTCCATATCGAACATCCGCTCATATTGCTTGATGATTGCATTTTTTGGCTCGGTCAATATTCGACGCAATGCCGTTCTGTCAAGAGGATCTAAATGAGTCAAAATCGGAAGTCGTCCGATTATCTCCGGGATTAAACCGAAAGATTTGAGATCCTGAGGAGCTATATGCTTCAAAAAATTATTCCGGTCTATTTTCTCCTTCTTCGAAGACGACGAATAACCAACCACATGAGTATTCAGCCGTTGAGCTATCTTTTTTTCTATACCGTCGAAAGCGCCTCCGCAAATAAAAAGTATATCTTTCGTGTTGACCGGAATCATTTTCTGCTCGGGATGTTTTCTGCCTCCTTGAGGCGGAACATTGACTATCGAACCTTCCAAAAGTTTCAATAGACCTTGCTGCACTCCCTCACCGCTAACATCGCGGGTTATTGAGGGGTTATCGCCTTTTCTCGCTATTTTGTCTATCTCATCTATAAATACGATGCCTCTCTCAGCTTTTTTCACATCGTAGTCCGCCACTTGTAGAAGTCTTGTCAGAAGGCTTTCAATATCTTCGCCTACATAACCTGCTTCGGTCAGCACTGTTGCGTCCACAATCGTGAAAGGAACGTCGAGAAGCTTTGCGATAGTTTTGGCAAGCAACGTTTTTCCTGTACCTGTCGAACCTACCATTATAATATTGCTTTTTTCGATATCTACATCGTCGTCGTTTTCCTGTAGAAGCCTTTTATAATGATTGTAGACAGCAACCGACAGATATTTTTTTGCGTCCTCCTGACCTATTACGTATTGATTGAGGAAATCATTGATTTCTTTAGGCTTCGGCACTTTGTCTAAAGAGCCCTTTTCATCAGCATTAGATGTATTTTCCTTTGTTGTTTGACTTTTATAATCCTTCAAAAGGTCGTCTATCTGTTCCACGCAGTCGGAGCAGATATAAGTGTCCGATACTGCACTCGGAATCATAACCTCGGCAGCTGATGCAGGGCGTCCGCAGAAATCACATTTTATGTTCTTTTTAGCCATTCCGGTTAGATCATTTCTTCATTGTGACAGCTTGATTAATGCTTGGCCTTAATCAGAACTTCATCTATCATTCCGTACTGTTTGGCTTCTTCAGCTGTCATCCAATAGTCACGGTCAGAGTTCCTTTCCACCTCTTCATAAGGCTTCCCTGAATGGTCGGCTATGATTGTGTAAAGTTCTTTCTTTAATTTCAAAATCTCACGGGCTGTGATCTCGATATCTGAAGCCTGTCCCTGAGCGCCACCCATCGGTTGATGGATCATCACGCGAGAGTGTTTTAAAGCGAATCTCTTTCCGGCTGTGCCTGATACTAAGAGCACCGCGGCCATCGACGCGGCCATCCCCGTACAGATTGTCGACACGTCGCTCGAAATGTATTGCATCGTGTCATATATTCCGAGACCGGCATAAACCGATCCGCCCGGTGAATTGATATAGATCGAAACGTCTTTGCCGGGATCTGAAGAATCCAGATATAGTAACTGAGCCTGTATTACGTTTGCAGTATAATCATTCACGTCCGTACCGAGAAAGATAATTCTGTCCATCATTAGACGTGAAAAAACGTCCATCTGGGCTACGTTGAGTTGACGCTCTTCTATAATTGTGGGTGATATATAACTTGATGTTATCGTCGATGCGTATTGATCTAAAGCTAGTCCGTTCATTCCAAGGTGCTTTACCGCATAATCTCTGAAATCGTTTTTCATATAGTTCAATATTTAAAATCCTTTTTATCAATTCAAAATTACGAAAAAAAATTAAATTGCGCAATATCACTGAAATAAAAAAGCAACCGCTTTTAACGATTGCTTTTCTAAAATATATTCTTTCTGTTTTAAAGAGTCGTCACGATTTCTCTGAATTTTTCGATTGACACCTCCTCTTCGTCAAGCGTTACCGCGTTCCTTATTTCAGAGAAAAGCTTGTTGTCATAAGCCTGTTCCACTATTCTCGTACGGTAATTCTTGTCGTTTATAAGGTTCTTGGCATAATTGGTTATGGTTTCGTCATCCACATTTGTCATACCATACTGCGCGAACTGCTGGGCGGCGATAATCTTAGCGAAATTGAGTACATCCTGATCCTCGATATTTACATTCAGTTTACCGGCTATTGCCTCCTTGATTAATTGCCACTTCAAATCAGGAACCATTTTGTCATATTCCTCGTCAACATTCTCTGCATTGATGCCTTCGCGATAATTCACCAGCCATTTCTTCAATGTTGCTGCAGGAAGATCCATTTCTCCGTATTTCTCTGTGAAGAAATTACGGGCTGAAAGTCTGAATACCGAGTTGCTGTTATTGCTCAATTCATTGCTAATCATCTGACGTATGGCCTCGCGATATTCTTCTTCGTTGTGAACTTTATCCTTGCCGAACACCTGCGTATAGAACTCCTCGTTATATTCCGCCGGACGTACAACTATTATCTCCGAGATTGTCATCTCAAAATTATTATGGAGATCAGCCACTCTTGCTTTATCTACCTGAAGCATCGATGATAGTTCGGCAGGATCGCCTTCACATGATTTCCAGGGATTGAATACCACTTTGTCGCCTACCTTTTTGCCTGCAAACAGTTCGGCCTCCTCTTTTGATTTGAAGAACATCGGGCCTAATATACCGTTCGCTACGGCTATCGCGTCATCTCCTTCTTTAGGAGTGCCGTCTTCGTTAAGTTCTATCAACGAACCTTTTACCAATGCATCCGGTTCTACCGTCTCACCGGGAACCTGTGCGCCGAATCTTTTTCTGAAAGCCTTGTCCTGCTCGGCTACCATTTCATCGGTCACCTCTATTTTATAATATGGTATCTGTTCCGATTTGTCTACCTTTACATCGAGTTCGGGAGCCAGGGCAAGATCATATTCAAAAGTGAAATCCTTATTGTTCTTAAGGTCAAGTTCTTTTACTTCCACCGGAACAGGCTGTCCCAGTACATTCAGCTTATTGTCATCGATGTATTTCATCACACCTTCGTAAACCTCGCGATTGATCACATCGCTTGTTACATCGCGGCCGAAACGGCGTTGCAATTCCGTTATGGTCACATGACCTTTTCTGAAGCCCGGTATCTGATGTCTTTTGCCTATCGCTTTAAGTTCCTTGACTACCTTTTCTTTGTAGTCGTTTTCCTCAACCGACACGGTAATGCGTGCATTCACCGCATCCTGCTTTTGCATTGTTATATTCATAAACTGATTAATTAATTTTACTACAAAATTATAAATTTCATTTTACATACACAAAAACCCGCCGATCGCTCATCCTTTTTATACTCCTCGATTTATCCCTGGACTTAACTTTGAAGTCTGATTTATTTTAATTAACTTCGCATCAATTTTTAGAGCGTATGGCGGAAAACAAAATTTTAGATAAGCTTGAAGGGATAGAAAACCGGTTTCAGGAAATTTCCACCCTCATTACTGATCCGGCCGTCATTGAAGACAGAAAGCGATTTGTGCGCCTAACTAAAGAATATCGCGACCTCGAAAAAATCATCGCGCTCGCTAAAAAATATCGGCAGGCAGTGATCGACTCCGAAGACGCTAAAAACATTTTGATGCACGAATCGGACGACGAACTCAGAGATATGGCTTCGATTGAGCTCCATGACCTCGAAGATCGTATTGCCGCGCTTGAAGAAGAAATAAAATTAAGCCTCATTCCCGCCGACCCCGAAGACGATAAAAATGCTATTCTCGAGATAAGAGGTGGCACTGGAGGGGACGAAGCCGCACTTTTCGCAGGCGATTTATTCAGGATGTACTCTAAATATTGCGAATCCAAAGGGTGGCAGTTGTCCGTAACTTCTTTCACCGAAGGATCAGCCGGAGGTTTCAAGGAAATTGTGGCTTCGGTTTCAGGAGAAGGTGTTTACGGAATTCTTAAATACGAAAGCGGAGTCCACCGCGTACAACGTGTCCCCGTCACAGAAACACAAGGACGCGTACACACATCGGCCGCAACGGTGGCAGTCCTTCCCGAAGCCGAACCATTCGACGTTGAGATTAACGAAGGGGAAATCAAATGGGACACTTTCCGTAGCGGAGGAGCCGGAGGACAGAATGTCAACAAGGTGGAATCAGGCGTCAGGTTGAGATATAACTGGAAAAATCCAAATACCGGTATTACCGAAGAGATACTGATAGAATGTACGGAAACTCGCGACCAGCCTAAGAACAAAGAGAGGGCATTGAGTCGTCTTCGCACTTACATCTACGACAAGGAGCATCAGAAATATATCGACGATATCGCTTCAAGACGTAAGACATTGGTTTCGACTGGCGACCGCTCGGCGAAGATACGGACCTATAATTTCCCGCAAGGCAGGATTACGGATCATCGCATCAACTATACCATCTATAATCTATCAGCATTCGTCAACGGTGACATTCAGGACTGTATCGACAATCTCATCTTGGCCGAAAATGCCGAAAAACTTAAATCAGCCGAACTTTAATTAAAACTTAAAATTATGACAAGAAAAGAATTAGTCGACAATATCTTCCGTAAAAGATCATTCCTTTGTGTAGGACTTGATCCCGACATAGATAAGATTCCACGTCATCTTCTCACACAGGAAGACCCGATTTATGAATTCAACCGTCAGATTATAGATGCTACGGCTCCATATGCGGTGGCCTATAAACCCAATCTCGCATTCTACGAAAGTATGGGTGGCGAAGGTTGGATTTCATTTGAAAAAACGGTGGCTTATATACGTGACCGTTACCCCGACCAGTTCATCATCGCTGATGCTAAAAGAGGAGACATCGGAAACACATCCGCCATGTATGCCAAAAGCTTCTTCGGCCATCTCGATGTCGACGCGCTCACAGTAGCTCCTTATATGGGAGAAGACAGCGTAACCCCATTCCTCGGATTTCCCGGAAAATGGGTCATTCTCCTTGCACTCACATCCAATAAAGGATCCCGCGACTTTCAGTTTATTAAAAACGAACAAGGCAAATCCCTCTTTGAAATCGTCATTGAAAAATCACGCGAATGGGGCGGAAAGGACGAGATGATGTACGTAGTCGGAGCGACTCAAGGCACGATGTTTAAGAACATCCGACAGGTTGCGCCCGACAGCTTCCTGCTCGTACCCGGAGTAGGTGCTCAAGGAGGTAGCCTCGAAGAAGTTGCTCGTTACGGAATGATCGGCGACTGTGGCTTGCTGGTAAACTCTTCGCGAGGCATTATCTATGCTGCAACCGACGAAACCTTTGCTGAAAAAGCCGCATCAGAGGCTAAAAAGCTCAGAGATCAGATGGACTCACTACTTAAATTATATACCGAAAAATAATTTTCGTATTTTTGCATACTCACTTTATAAAACATAATATCATGACTTTAGACTCTTACAATTTCAAAGGCAAAAAAGCTATCGTCAGAGTTGACTTCAATGTGCCTCTCGACGAAAACGGAAAAATCACCGACGACACGCGTATCCGCGGTGCCCTCCCGACACTTAAAAAAATATTGGCTGACGGTGGCAGTCTCATCATCATGAGCCACATGGGTAAACCGAAAGGAAAAGTGAACCCCAAAATGTCTTTGTCTCAGATCAAAGATGATGTAGCCAAAGCATTAGGAGTGGATGTAGCTTTTGCTGAAGATTGTGCTGCTGCCGATGAGGCTGCTGCGGCTTTGAAGCCCGGACAGGCACTCCTTTTGGAAAACCTCCGCTTCTACCCAGAAGAAGAAGGCAAACCTGTTGGAATAGACAAAGCCGATCCCGCCTACGACGCAGCTAAAAAAGAAATGAAAGAACGTCAGAAAGAATTTGCTAAAAAACTTGCAAGCTATGCTGATGTTTATGTTAACGATGCATTCGGAACAGCTCACCGCAAACACGCATCGACAGCTGTTATCGCCGACTATTTCCAGCCCGATGACAAAATGCTGGGATATCTCATGGAAAAAGAAGTGAAAGCTGTCGACAATATCCTTAGCAACATCAACCGTCCTTTCACTGCCATCATGGGAGGCTCTAAAGTTTCCACTAAAATTGGAATCATCGAAAACCTCATGGACAAAGTCGACAATCTCATTCTTTGCGGAGGCATGACCTACACTTTTGCTAAAGCTATGGGTGGAAAAATCGGCAACTCTCTCTGCGAAGAAGACAAGCTCGACCTCGCTCTCGAAATCATGAAGAAAGCTAAAGAAAAAGGTGTCAACCTCATTCTCGGAACCGACTGTATCGCAGCCGACTCGTTCAGCAACGATGCTAAAACTATGGTTTGCTCCGCTATGGATATACCCGACGGATGGGAAGGACTCGATGCAGGACCCGAAACACGTAAAGCTTTCGTTGCTGCCATCGAACCGTCGAAGACTATCCTTTGGAACGGACCCGCAGGAGTATTCGAATTCGACAACTTCACAGGAGGATCGCGCGCTATCGCCGACGCTATCGTTGTCGCTACTAAAAACGGTGCCTTCTCTCTCATCGGAGGCGGTGACTCAGTAGCATGTATCAACAAATTTGGCCTTGCCGACGAAGTTTCCTACGTTTCTACTGGAGGCGGTGCCCTCCTCGAAGCAATCGAAGGAAAAGTTCTTCCCGGTGTAGCAGCTGTAAAATAACCCTATCCCAAATTTAACCCCTCATCGGGTAGACATCGGCGCCCCCTCGCCCTGTCTACCCGATTCCTTTTTTACTTCTCCTCCTCTCCTCCACTCCTCCACTCACCATTTTAAACCACAATAAAATTTCTACGATCTCCCACCACTCTTGCTCTGTTCACCATAAAATCCACCCTCCTCCAATTGTAAAACCCCGAATAATTCGTAAATTTGCAAAAGAGCCCCGCGATATCTGGCGCCTCAGAGGAGGAAAAACACCGGCTATTGGGAGGTTCGCTACATACGAAAGGCGTTTACAACGCTTTATTTCTTGGCTTTCTGAAACTTAGCAACTTTCGTAGTCATAGTCAAGAATGAAGAAATGGTAGATGTCCTTATTGGTGTGCATTATGCGTTTTTCTATACAGTTTCTCTATCTGGGAAAACACATCTTACGACAGCACAATCTTTGTGCCTGAACGTCGTCTGAATGTAAACAAGGCTCTCGAACTTTCAAAGCATATCACAGCTTACGTGGGATTTGACAGCGAAGGAGAAAAGAATTTTGCCGAGGCGCTGCAAGGTGCAAACGAAGTTTTGATATTCGCAAAACTACCTCGTAAACTCAAAATTCCCACTCCTGTAGGCAGCTATGCTCCTGACTGGGCGATTGTATTTGAGGACGGTACGGTTCGTCACGTTTTCTTTGTCGCTGAAACCAAAGGCTCGCTCGACAAAATGGAACTTCGAGGAATCGAAGAAGCTAAAACAGAATGTGCCAAAAAGCTGTTCAACTCGATTTCGACAAATACCACACGTTACGGTGTTGTCGATAAATTCGAGAACCTTTCCAACATAATCAACGGAATAGTATAAATGTAACCATAAATTGAAAAGCATGAGTTTCTGGAAATTCCTCAGTGCGGCTGCACTATTTGAGCTTATTTTTGGTGGAAAGAACCATAGCACACATAATTCAAAGTCTCGCTCGTATAATTCCTCGAGAGAAGCGCAGCTCGACGAACAATATGACAGACTGTCTGCGTGGATTGATGAGTTAGAAGGTCGATTAGATGAAGTTGACTATAAATCAGACGTATATGATGACTTACAGGATGAAATAGACGACCTTCGTGACAATTTAGACGATTTAGACGACGAACGTTTCGATTACGATGATTATTAGAGTCAATCTGTAGAACAGATACCTAATGTTAATATCTCTTAGGCTCTAATCGATAAATAATTGTAATCCAATATGTCAATGTTCGCTTGTCGGCAGAAAAATAAATCCATCTGATTTATCGGGGGAATTATAAGATTTTATGGATTTATTGTATAGCCGACACTTATGGATACAAAGTTACAACACGATTCGGCCACCTATCTGCGAATTTGGCCTATACGCTAAAAGTTGCCCACCTTATGAAGCTGAGCAACTGCAATATAACCTAAAAAATTTTTTCGACTTTAACTTTATTTAAGATTCTTGTCGAATAGCATCGCACCATTCTTTGACTCTTTTCTCTGACAGTTCAGACGCGTTAACCTCATCAGTAAGTAATCCTACTGCCATACCATCCTTCACCGCTTTCGAATGATTGAACTTTAAACCGTCGGTATTGAATTTTCCGATGAAAATCCCACCTGTTTGCTGTAGTCGGTCGTACATGTCGCCGATTGCATCGCAAAAAGTATCCTCCATCGATTCATCTCCACATCCGAATAGGGCTATCTTCTTGTCTTTAAGCGACATTGCGCTCAAACCTGTCACAAAGTCAGCCATATCGTCCTGAAGCTCACCGTCGCCCCACGTACTCGCGCCGAGAATTAACAAACCGTACTCCCCCACTATCGAAGGAGCCGTTTCAGCCACGTTGTGAACATCAGTGCTTTCAACGCCAAGGCATTCTGCTATCTTATTGGCAACCGACTCGGTTGTCCCGGTATTCGAACCGTAAAATATACCTGTTTTGACCATAATCCTAAATTGTTTCAACATTAATCTGTCTTTATAACATCCGACCTGTAGATAAGGTTTTGCCAATTACATCTCCGTCAATCGACAATTTTTCTTTTTGTCCCGGAAAAATGAATTTTTGTCTCTGATTTTTTCTTATTATTTCGTAACTTTGCATAGAAATTTCACTCAGAATTTAAAACACTAATAATCACATGTCTAACGAAAAAGCCATTAAAACTGCCCTCATCTCGGTTTATCATAAAGAAGGGTTGGACGACATATTGAATATGCTTAACTCCTCCGGAGTTAAATTTATATCTACCGGAGGCACCAAAACTTTCATTGAAAGTCTCGGCTACAAATGTACAGCCGTAGAAGAACTCACCTCCTATCCCTCTATCCTCGGAGGAAGAGTGAAAACCCTTCACCCCAAAATTTTCGGCGGCATACTCAACCGTAGAGAGCTCCCTCAAGATCAAGCCCAGATACAGGAATATGATATTCCGGAAATCGACCTTGTCATAGTCGACCTCTACCCATTCGACGACACTGTTAAATCTGGTGCTTCACATGAAGACATAATCGAAAAAATAGATATCGGAGGCATCTCTTTAATCAGAGCCGGTGCGAAAAACTACAAAGATGTAGTAATCGTAGCGAGCAAAGCTCAATATGAACCGCTCGCCAAAATTCTCGGCGAAAAAGGTCCTAAAACTACCCTCGAAGAGCGTCTATTCTTCGCTACCGAAGCTTTCGCAGTATCTTCAGGCTACGACTCATCAATCTACAACTACTTTAAATCTGTAAATCACTCGGAATATCTTCGCATTGCGGTAGATGGCTCCAAACAGATGAGATACGGCGAAAATCCACATCAGGAAGGAACCTTCTATGGAAATCTTTCTGATATTTTCGATCAGTTGCACGGCAAAGAAATCTCTTACAACAACCTACTCGATATCGATGCCGCAGTTTCATTGATTGCTGAATTCGAAGATCCTACAGTTGCAATCCTGAAGCATAACAATGCATGTGGAGTCGCAACTTCCCCCACTATTAGCGAAGCATGGGAAAAAGCATTGGCCGGCGATCCCGTTTCGGCCTTTGGCGGTGTGATAGTAGCTAATGGAACGATCGATGCTAATACAGCTGAAGAAATCAATAAAATATTTTTCGAAGTCATCATAGCGCCGGAATATTCGCCGGAAGCTCTGACGATATTAAAACAAAAGAAAAACAGAATTATTCTTTTGCAGAAAGAAGCTGTCAAACAATCGATGCAATATCGGTCAGTCCTTAACGGAGCTTTAGTACAGCAGAAAGACCTGCGTGTCGAAACTCCCGCCGACCTCAAACAGGTCACAGTCAAAGCTATCACTGAAAATCAGTGCAAAGATCTTCTCTTTGCTAATAAAATAGTTAAGCATAGCAAAAGTAACGCCATCGTCCTCGCGAAAGATAGTCAGTTGATTGCAAGCGGAGTGGGTCAGACTTCACGAGTTGATGCACTTAAACAGGCTATCGCTAAAGCAAAATCTTTCGGTTTCGACCTCAAAGGAGCAGTCATGGCTTCCGATGCTTTCTTCCCTTTCCCCGATTGTGTGGAGATAGCATATGCTGAAGGAATCGATGCGGTGATTCAGCCTGGAGGGTCGATCAGAGATAACGAAACTATCCAATTCTGCGACGAACACGGTGTAGCTATGGTAACCACCGGAATACGTCACTTCAAACATTAAAACAATAAAACTGTTATGGGAATATTTTCATTGACCAAAGAGGTTGCGATCGACCTCGGCACGGCCAACACTATTATAATCCACAACGATAAAATAATCGTTGACGAACCATCGATCGTAGCCATTGAAGTAAGAACGGGAAAACTCATCGCCGTCGGTAAAGAAGCGCAACTTATGCAAGGAAAAGAAAACGACAATATCAAAACCATACGTCCCTTGCGTCAAGGTGTCATCGCCGACTTCAATGCCGCCGAGATGATGATCAGAGGATTTGTCGACAAAGCAATTCAAAAAAATCGATGGTTTAGCCCTACCATGAGAATGGTAGTCGGTATCCCATCAGGTTCCACAGAAGTGGAAATCCGTGCCGTACGCGACTCGTCCGAACACGCAGGAGGTAGAGATGTCTACATGCTCTACGAACCTATGGCGGCAGCCCTCGGAATAGGACTTGATGTCGTTGCTCCTGAAGGTAACATGGTTGTCGATATAGGTGGTGGTACCACTGAGATAGCTGTCATTTCGCTTGGCGGCATTGTTTCCAACAAAAGTATACAGATCGCCGGCGATGACCTCACGGCAGACATAATGGAACATATGCGACGCGTTCATAATATCAAAGTTGGGGAAAGAACTGCCGAACTCATTAAAATGAATGTCGGAAGTGCCCTCACCGAACTTGAAAATCCGCCGGAAGATTATATCGTTCACGGACCTAACCAAATGACGTTCCTCCCCATGGAAGTAGCTGTCTCTTATCAGGAAGTGTCACATTGCATTGAAAAGAGTATCTCGAAAATAGAAGCCGCTGTGCTTGCTGCTCTCGAACAGACTCCACCGGAACTCTACACAGACATCGTCAAGAACGGTATTTTCCTCGCTGGAGGTGGTGCCTTACTACGTGGACTTGACAAGAGACTCACTGACAAGATTGGTATTCAGTTCCATATTGCGGAAGATCCTTTACTCGCCGTAGCAAGAGGCACAGGCGTGGCTTTGAAGAATATCGATAAGTTCTCATTCCTCATCCGCTAAACGGACGGCCGGATAAATGCCGCCGAAAAGTTGATTTGAATCTATAGGATGAGAAATCTTATACTTTTCTTCATTAGATACAGTTCCGTATTCCTGTTAGTAATTTATATTACTATCGGGATTCTTTTGCTCGTCGAAAACAATCCTTACCAACGACATCTTTATCTTACTTCAGCAAATTCGGTATCCGCTTCCGTGTATAAAACTGCAAACAATGTTTCAGGCTACTTTCATCTCAAGAACATCAATGAGGAGTTGGCCTATAGGAACACGGAACTTGAAAGCGAAGTACTCGATCTTAGACAGCGATTAAGAGATCTGTCGGCGACAGAAGACTCATTGGCCCCTTTCGATGCTAATCCGTCGAGATATAATTTCACATTGGCTCATGTTATTAATAACAGTACGCGTCACAGAAATAATTACATCACCATCGACAAAGGTGCTCTGGACGGGATCGAACCGGAAATGGGAGTTATCGATCACAATGGAATTATCGGAATAGTGGAAATTGTAGGGCCTCGCGCATCAAGAATTATTTCACTGCTTAATGATCAATTTAGGCTTTCATGCAAAGTCAAAGGCTATGACTTCGTGGGTTCTTTAGTCTGGGATGGGAAAAATCCTACAGAAGCTATTCTTGAAGAGCTGCCCCGTCATTCTACCTTCAACAAAGGAGATACTGTCATCACGAGCGGCTACTCTACTGTCTTTCCGGAGGGAATTTTAGTCGGTACGGTTTTAGATGGGTTAAAAGATTATGATGAAAATTTTTATGCCCTTAAAGTGAAACTTTTCACGAATCATGAAGCTTTGAGCACTGTTACTGTGGTTAAAGATAATTTGCGTGAAGAGCTTAAAAAATTGGACGCTCAAGATACTGACGAAAATAATCAAACACGCAAGAAAAAGTAGCCGTTATGAAAGGTAGTACCATTAGATTTCTTGTAGTAAGTATCATCCTTATGATACTTCAGGTATGTGTGTTCAGCCACATCTATCTGTTTGGTTATGCAATGGCTTTTGTGTTCCTTTATATTCTTGCGGCTATTCCATTTTCTGTCTCGTTAAATGCTATTTATACTATCGGATTCGGATGTGGATTCATAATAGATATTTTCACAGACACATTGGGAGTGAACACAATATCTGCTACCCTGCTCGCGGCTCTTCGTCATCCTATTTTCAAGCTTTATTCCTCTAAAACTGAAGATATTGGATCATTATATATTTCCTCCAAAACTGTAGGAATGGCTGTCTTTACTAAGTACATATTTACCTTGTCGCTTATTTATTGTATTATAGCTTTTGTCATCGAATCGATGGCCTTTTTCAACATCTTGCGCCTTACGTTTAACGTAATCGGTAGTACAATTTTCACTTTTATCATAATACTGGCTATTAACAGCTTAAACACACAAAATGAGAAAAGATTATAATTTAGAAAAACGTAAATATGTCATCTGTGGATTTTTGATAGTGGTACTGATTATTTTCGCGGTCAGACTATTCAATTTACAGATAATTGACACTAAATATAGAGAGGATGCCGACTCGAATGCCCTGCTGAAAAAATCCATATATCCTTCAAGAGGTCTGATCTACGATCGTAATGATAAGGTAATTGTGTACAATCAGCCAACTTATGATATCATGATGATACCCCGAGAAGTTGAACCGTTCGACACACTGGATTTCTGTAGCACTCTCGGAATCACCCCGAAACAATTAAAACTGCGATTTGAAGAAATCAAAGATAAGAAAATAAATCCCGGGTACTCCAACTATAGTATACAGACGTTCCTTACTCATCTTACTCCTGAAGTATACGGCAAAATCCAAGAAAAAATGTATAAATTTCCCGGTTTTTTTGTGCAAAAAAGGATTTTGAGGGAATATGGCTATAAAACTGCCGCCAATATTTTGGGAAACATCAGGGAAGTTTCTCAGAAAGACATTGAAAATGATCCATATTATTCACCTGGAGATTATACGGGTGATTTAGGGGTTGAAAAAAGCTATGAACAATACCTGAGGGGGCAGAAAGGAGTTGAAGTGTTGATAAGGGATGCTAACGGACAGATTCAAGGAAGATACGAAGATGGAAAATTTGATCGACAAGCCGTTTCTGGTAAAAATTTGAAGTTGAGCATCGATGTTGAGCTACAGCAATATGCAGAAGAACTTATGGCTCATAAAATTGGTGCGGTTGTCGCTATAGAACCTTCCACCGGTGAAATATTGGCAATGGTTTCTGCTCCGACCTATGACCCTTCTGCACTCGTTGGACGACAGAGAGGAGAAAACTATAAAAAACTTGCTCAAAATGATCTTCGCCCACTTTTCGACCGTGCCTTAATGGGTGCCTATCCACCTGGATCCACTTTTAAACCTGCAAACGGACTGATCCTCCTTCAAGAAAACATTATTACACCTTATACGTCTTATCCCTGTTCCAGAGGTTTTGTAAATGGCGGACTAAGAGTAGGATGTCATGGGCATGGCTCTCCCCTCCCCCTTAAACCGGCACTACAGACCTCTTGTAACGCATATTTTTGTTGGGGCTTCAAAAATATGGTGGATAAAAAATCAAAATATGGTTCTTCTGCCGAAGCGTTTGAGGTATGGAAAAATCATCTTGTGTCTTTAGGGTACGGTTATAAATTAGGAGTTGATTTGCCGGGAGAAAGTCGTGGATTCATACCGAACGCTAAATTCTACAATAAAATCTATGGAGAAGACCGTTGGAGTGCCAACACTATTATATCTGTTTCCATAGGACAAGGAGAGATTTTGGCGACCCCTCTTCAGATAGCCAATCTATGTTCTACGATTGCAAATAGAGGATGGTTTATAACACCTCATATAGTAAAAGAAATTGAAGACACGGTTTTGCCGACACAATACGTAGATAAAAGAATTCCGACAATAGATCAACGTTATTTTAAGGATGTTGCTGAAGGTATGAGGATGGCAGTGACAGGAGGCACATGTAAACTGGCCAATTTACATGACATTGCGGTTGCCGGCAAAACCGGTACTGCTCAGAATCCACATGGAAAAGACCATTCTGTCTTCATGGGGTTCGCACCTTACGACGATCCAAAGATTGCAGTTTGTGTTTATGTGGAAAATGCAGGCTTTGGAGCGACATACGGAGTACCAATAGGTAGCCTTATTATCGAGAAATATCTCAAAGGTGAAATATCTGACGATCGTAAGGGTCTTGAAAGTAGGATGAAATCATCTAACACTATAATTTACAGTGGAGTTAAGAAACACTAAAATATCATATTTCGGATCGTTAGACTGGTTTACAGTCATTTTGTATCTGATATTGGTGACTATCGGTGTGTTCAGCATATATGCCGCTAGCTACGATATGGATAATGCAAATATTTTTGATTTCAATGAGTTTTCCGGAAAGCAGATCACATGGATAGGTTGTGCTTTAATACTTGCGCTCATTATTTTGCTTATCGATTCAAGAATGTTTGAAACCTATGCCTATCCTATCTATTTGTTCATCCTTTTTGTGATGATTGTTACAATATTCATCGCTCCGGATATAAAAGGATCGCGTTCATGGTTGGTAATGGGACCATTAAGATTTCAACCTGCTGAGTTTGGCAAATTTGCCACTGCCATTGCTTTGGCAAAGCTTTTAAGCGAATACAACTTCAAACTCAACGATAGTTTAAAAAATTACCTCAAAGCATTAGCTATCATTTTGGTCCCAGTAGTTTTGATTTTAGCACAAAAAGAAACCGGTTCAGCATTGGCCTATTTTGCTTTATTTTTTGTACTTTACCGGGAAGGAATGAGTGGTTTGATTCTTTTAGCCGCTTTTTGCGCTATTTTATTCTTCGTGTTAGCGATAAAATATGCAGATGACATTTTCATGGGTATTCCGTTGGGTGAAGCGTTGGTTTTCATTATTCTTATGATTCTTATGGTCTGCATGCTCGCTCTATATTGTAAGAAAAACGACCTTGCCCGAAATGTTTTCCTTTGGTTTGCCGGAACTTCAATCTTAGCTTTCGGATTGCATTTATTATCCGTCGATATTCCGGGAAGAGTTTTCTTTCTGTCGGTAATAGGTATAGCTTTAGTTTATTGTTTTATTCAAAGTCTGAAATTTCATAACAATAAAATAATCATAACTATATTCGGTACAATTACCGGAATTATTTTCCTATTTATGATTAACTATGCCTTTACTTCTATTTTGCAACCACATCAGCAGCAACGCATAAAAGTAACATTGGGACTCGTGGAAGATAAATTGGCTTTAGGGTATAATGTCAATCAGAGTAAAATTGCCATAGGTTCAGGTGGATTTGCCGGCAAAGGTTATTTAAACGGAACTCAAACAAAACTAAAATATGTCCCCGAACAACATACCGACTTTATTTATTGCACAATCGGTGAAGAAGAAGGATTCGTTGGCTCTTTAACTGTGTTGGCTCTTTTTCTGATTTTAATCCTAAGGGTTATACATATTTCAGAGAGACAGCCTACCACTTTTGGTAGAGTCTACGGATATTGTGTCGCATCTTTTTTTATTTTCCATATTTGTGTAAATGTAGGAATGGTTATCGGACTTTGTCCTGTTATCGGTATTCCACTACCCTTTTTTAGTTATGGAGGTTCTTCCCTATGGAGTTTTACAATACTTCTCTTTATTTTATTAAGAATTGACGCTTCCAGGAAAAGCCATCATGTATATTGATTATATGAGATAATAACTAAATTAGATTTGGCATAAATCGAAGCCTGTTGTAAATTTGTGTTGAAATGCAAGGATTGCTTTATATTTGGTTTACCGGGATGCTTATCGGATTACTTATTTCAGCTCCGATGGGTCCTATCGGCATGCTTGTGATTCAACGCACTTTAAACAAAGGCAGAACGGCGGCGTTTGTGACAGGCTTGGGAGCCTCTTTATCTGATCTGATATATTGCCTTCTGACTGGCCTTGGACTTTCTTTTGTTACTGATTTTATAGAATCTAACCAAAATGTACTTCAGATAATAGGTAGCATAGTCCTAATTATTTACGCTATATATTTATTTAGAAATAATCCTTCAAGACAGTTAAAGCCCTCAACTGATCATACTAACACATACTGGAAAGATTTTATTACAGGATTTCTGTTTACATTCTCCAACCCATTGATTCTTTTCTTCATTATTGGACTTTTTGCCAGATTCAATTTCTTGGATTATGTATTTGAATTTTATCACTATTTCGTAGGGTATCTGGCTATAATTACAGGTGCAGTTATATGGTGGTTTTTGATAACTTTTTTCGTAAATAAGGTAAGAGCGCACTTTAACATGCGGTCTTTATGGCTTATAAATAGAATAATAGCTGTAATTTTAATGATTATGGCTACTATCGGTTGTATCGTAAGTATTAAAGAATTATTAAGAATATGAAAACTGAAATTATTAAGAAATCATTGGATGCACCATTCCTTCCAGATTTGGACGATTTACCGGCAAACAAAATCATAGAAGCTCTTGACGGGAAAGGTGAAAAACGGACTGTAGAATGTCTGAATTGGAAAGAACAATTTCCCTATCGTCCATTTACAACATTCTCCATAGCCCATAGCAAGAAATATATTTATATCGATTTCTTTGTTCGTAGCAATTATCTTCGTGCTGTTAATTTTAAAAATAATTCTGATGTTTATCAGGATTCATGTGTGGAATTTTTTGTCGCTCCGGAGGAAGGTGGACCTTATTTCAACTTCGAATTCAACTGCATTGGTACCGTTCATGCTGCTAAAAGGAAAGACAGACACTCGGGACAATTACTTCCTGACGAACAGTTGGATCGAATTATAAGATATCCTTCTTGTGGAACAAAACCCTTTAATGAGGTTGAAGGTATCTTTACATGGAATTTATTAGTAGCTATCCCATTAGATATTATAGGCGTTACATACCAGGAAAATGTTCCGATAAAACTTTGGGGAAACTTCTATAAATGTGCTGACAAAACCTCTTCACCTCATTTCTTAAGTTGGTCTCCTATAGATACACCCCAGCCCGATTTTCATCGCCCTGAATTTTTCGGAGAAATAACCCTTCTTTGAGAATTTATTTGCATAATTAAAGTATTAAACTTAACTTTGCATTGTCTCTTTTATAGGACAAGATGGTGATTTAGTGTAGTGGCCTAGCACGCCACCCTCTCACGGTGGAGACCCGGGTTCGATTCCCGGATTCACTACAGTTTCAAACTTAAGGGCTGGTCTTCAAAAGAAGGTCAGCTCTTTTATTAGTTTATGATTTTATATGATTTCAGTACAAGATCTTACCGTTGATTTCGGAACAAAAATCTTATTTAAAAATATAAATTTCATTATAAATAAGAAAGATAGAATAGCATTAGTCGGAAAAAATGGAGCCGGGAAATCTACTTTATTAAAAATGCTGAACCGATTAATAACTCCATCGTCTGGCAGTATCAATATCCCTAAAGACTATTCTATAGGTTATCTTCCACAAACGATGGAAATAAAAGATCACGTTACGCTCATAGAAGAAGTAAGGGAGTCAATAAGATCCGTCAACGAGTTAAAAATTCATTTAGGCGAATTAGAGTCGGAATTAAATGAGCGCAGTGATTATGAAAGCGATTCATATAGAAAGCTTATCGAACAAATAAGTGACCTCCAAGATCATATTTTAATAGAGGAAAGCATCAATTGGGAAGCAGAAATAGAAAAGACTCTTATCGGATTAGGATTTGAAAGAAGCGATTTTAACAGATCTACATCTGAATTTAGCGGGGGATGGAGAATGAGAATTGAGCTCGCAAAGATTCTTATCAAAAAGCCTGATCTTCTCCTGCTGGACGAACCGACCAACCATCTTGACATAGAATCTATTCAATGGCTTGAAAATTATATAAAAAATAATAATAGTGCCATCATTCTTGTAAGTCATGACAAAGCTTTCATAGACAATACAACCAATAGAACAATAGAAATTTCATCAGGTAAAATATATGATTATAACGTCAATTATTCTAAATTTTTAGCATTAAGACAGGAGAGAATAGATCAGCAAACCCGAGCTTTCAATAATCAACAGAAACAAATACGTGATACGGAAGCTTTTATCGAGAAATTCAGATATAAAGCGACTAAAAGTATTCAGGTTCAGAGCCGCATAAAACAACTGGAGAAAATAGAACTTATTGAAGTCGACGAGATAGACGATTCTAAAATTAAATTGAGATTTCCCCCAGCTCCCCGATCGGGTGATTATCCTGTCATTATTGAAGAATTATCCAAAAGTTATGATGAACATAAAGTCTTGGAAAGAATTGATCTGTCTATAAAAAGAGGAGAAAAAATTGCGTTTGTCGGAAAAAATGGAGCTGGCAAGTCTACTCTGATTAAATGCATAATGAATGAATTAACATTTTCCGGTAATTTAAAAATAGGACATAATGTTAAAATAGGATATTTTGCCCAAAATCAAGCCCAATTATTGGATGGCGAATTGACTGTTTATGATACAATAGACAGGATTGCAGTGGGAGAAATACGCACTAAGATTCGTGATATTTTAGGTGCTTTCATGTTTGGAGGTGAAGAATCAGACAAAAAAGTCAAAGTATTAAGTGGTGGGGAGCGATCGCGCTTAGCTATGATTAAATTATTATTAGAGCCGGTCAATCTTCTCATTCTTGATGAACCGACTAATCATCTTGACATAAAATCCAAAGAAGTTTTAAAAAAGGCAATAAATGAATTCACAGGAACTGCAATAATTGTCTCTCATGATAGAGATTTTCTTAATGGGATAGTGGATAAAGTTTATGAATTCAAAAACGCTCGGCTTAAAGAATATATTGGAGGAATTTATGAATATATTGAAAAAAATAATGTCGAATCGCAAGCAGAAGCCAATAATTCCTCTACTTCTTCTAAGGACAAAAAAGTCAATAATAAGCAATCAATACAGAATCCTAAAGATTCCCAAATCTCAAATTCAAATAAACTCAGCTATTTCGCGAAACGCGAAAAAGAGAAATTATTAAAAACAATAAATAATAAAATTAAAGCTGAAGAAAATAAGATACAAGAATTAGAAAATAATTTGAAAGAATTGGAAACCGTTTTTTCTACCGATTCTGTCACAGATGACGATTTTAAAAAATATGAAGAGACAAAGAAGAAATTAGAGGATTCCATGAGTATTTGGGAACTATTGATGGGAGAAGCCGAAGAATTGAAGTAATTAAGCCACACCTAAATAGGTTGCATAGTGTCACCGAAAATAGCTTGATAATATTTTAGCAATTATAAAGCGAAGGGATAAGATTAATACAAGGAATTATATGTTTTCCAGACGGTGTCTGAGATGAAATGAATCGTTCTGTTCGTAAAGCAGGGGATATTTACTTTTTTGATTCTTAATTAACATCTGCGACCATAAGCAGTCAATATTATTTACAATAATACAGACTTTCTATACCTAAATAAACCTTTTCTTTAATACAGTGTGTTCATTTTGCAATGATAAATACGAGGTCAAAAAAATTTAGGATGTTTTTTTTATATTACATAAAAAAAGTTAAATCTATAACGTAATATCTGCTTTCGTTGTTAAATAAGTAATTAAAAGAATTGACGAGAGCGTCTAACTCATTTGTAAATTCTTGTTTATTGTTTTATCACAGCAATCTGTTTGCAATCGTATATAATCATACTGTTTTACAAAAAGCGCAAATTCTAAAAACAGATTGTTTAAGCTCTAAAATTTAGCTTGAGCATTAATTTAAAAAAGCAAATTTCGTTTTTTGAAATGTTCGACGATAGTTATTCTAAGCTAGAAATTATTACAACCTTTATGGCTATTTTAGAACTATTAAAGCTGCAACAAATTTTGGTAGATCAGGTAGAGCAGTTTGGCGATATTACAATAAAAAAGAACGAAGAATTTTTTGATATCGATTTAGACCAAGTAGACCTTAGCGAATACAACGAAGAGGAGAGCGAATAATGGAAAACCTAGAAAGTTTAATTGAAAGCGTTTTGTATGTTGCTGGCGAACCAGTTGAATTAAGTCTTCTAGCCGAAAAGTTTGAAGTAACCGACAATGCAGTAAAAAAAGCGCTAGAAAACTTAAGTAAAAAATATAACGAAAAAAGTGGCATTCAAATTGTTAAGTTTAAAAATAAAATTCAGTTTTCAACCAACCCACAAAATGCCGAAGCAATAGAAAAGGTTTTAAACCCAATAAAAGAAAAGGTGCTTAGCCGCGCAACACTAGAAACTTTAGCAATTATTGCATATAAACAGCCAATTACTCGCCTCGAAATTGAAGAAATACGCGGGGTTAATAGCGACTACGCAATAGACCTGCTATCTAAAAACAGTTTAATAGAAGTTGTTGGCCGCAAAGACGCAATAGGCAAACCGCTACTCTTTGGCACCACCGACGACTTTTT
>JAFLSD010000049.1 GCA_022511125.1 Paramuribaculum sp. | reverse complement strand
CACCATGAGAGCTGGGAACACCCGAAGTCCGTAGTCTAACCGCAAGGAGGGCGCGGCCGAAGGTGGGCTTGGTAATTGGGGTGAAGTCGTAACAAGGTAGCCGTTGGAGAACCAGCGGCTGGATCACCTCCTTTCTAAGGAGACATGTGGGGTAACCAATCCTCACAGACTTCCTAGGTCAGACCTCTTCTGAAGTTTGCATTGTTTAATTTAGAGGGTACACCCTCGTCTGCATAATTCTCGACGAGAACTAGCGAGAGCATAGGTCAAGCTGGAAAGAGCGCAAGGGGGATGCCTTGGCATCAGGAGCCGAAGAAGGTCGTGACAAGCTGCGATAAGCCACGGGGAGCTGCACATAAGCATTGATCCGTGGATCACCGAATGGGGAAACCCGGCACGGCAATACCGTGTCAACGTGCTGTGAATCCATAGCAGTACGCGGGGAACCGCCTGAACTGAAACATCTAAGTAGGGCGAGGAAAAGACATCAACCGAGATTAGATCGGAAGAGCGT
>JAFLSD010000048.1 GCA_022511125.1 Paramuribaculum sp. | reverse complement strand
GAGAGGACCGGGATGGACCTACCGCTGGTGCACCAGTTGTTTCGCCAGAAGCACAGCTGGACAGCTAAGTAGGGAAAGGATAAGTGCTGAAAGCATATAAGCACGAAGCCCCTTCCAAGATAAGATCTGCCAATTAGTAAGACCCCTTAAAGACTATGAGGTGATAGGCTGCAAGTGGAAGCAAAGCGATTTGTGGAGCGGTGCAGTACTAATCGGTCGAGGACCTGATCGAAAAGATTAGCAACATTCTTAATGGTATCCATTGGGTAAGGCTGTGATGGCTGAGTGGAACCACCTGGAAACATTCCGAACCCAGAAGTGAAACGCTCAAACGGCGACAATAGTTCACGCGACGATAGCAAACAGCCAGACCATTTAAGAACCCTTCGGGGTTCTTTTTTTTTGCCCCGCTGCATTTGAATAGAAAAGCCCTCCCCTAGGGGAGGGCTTTTTGTATTCTCCGATAACGACTTCGCTCGGGCGCGCGGCGTCATGTCTCAGCTTTGCTCAGGTGA
>JAFLSD010000047.1 GCA_022511125.1 Paramuribaculum sp. | reverse complement strand
GAATCCGTTATTCTCCACTTTTCCCCGTCTTAGGGGAGGACGCTCATTGACATTGTGGAACAGAAGAGAAAAACAACAAGAAAGAGAAACGAGTAGATTTGGAAGGCCCTTCCTTCCGTGCGTGACCGCACGGAAGAGAAGACATGGCATTCCAGGGTATGCGCCGCCTTGCATTAAAATGTAAGGCGGCAGGCGAAAGCAAGAAAGGGCGCACGGCGGATGCCTGTGGCTCGGGAAGGCGATGAAAGGCGCGGCAAGCTGCGAAAAGCCCCGGGGAGACGCAAGCGGTCTTCGATCCGGGGGTACCTGAATGGGGCAACCCGGCGGCCTGATGGGCCGTCATCCCTCATCATTGAGGGAGGCAAACGCGGGGAACTGAAACATCTTAGTACCCGCAGGAGAAGAAAACAAAACGTGATTCCCCCAGTAGTGGCGAGCGACCGGGGAACAGCCCAAACCGGTTCGGTTCCGGCCGAGTCGGGGTAGTAGGACCGGAAGATGGCAAGATCAGAGCGA
>JAFLSD010000046.1 GCA_022511125.1 Paramuribaculum sp. | reverse complement strand
TGGAAACGCCTCCTTCAACTATCACGCGCGCACAGCATGAACGGGGTGCGCCAGCCGCATCGCGCGAAGGGAGTCCAGAGGGCCAATGGCCCTTTGGCAGGGTGCAGGGACAGCGTCCCTGCTTACCTGAACTGACCGAGGAACCGCATGTCACCCTCATAGAGGAGACGCAGATCAGGGATGCCGTACTTCATCATGGTGATGCGTTCCAGACCGATGCCGAAAGCGAAGCCGGAATAGACGGAGCTGTCGATGCCGCACATATCGAGGACCTTGGGATTTACCATGCCGCAGCCAAGCACCTCGATCCAGCCGGTGCCCTTGCAGACACGGCAGCCCGCGCCGTGGCACGCCATGCAGGTCAGATCTACCTCGGCGGAGGGTTCGGTGAAGGGGAAGAAGCTGGGACGGAAGCGGGTGGTGATGCCCTTGCCGTAGAGCCGCTCCGCGAAAGCGTTCAGGGTGCCGCGCAGGTCGGCCATGGTCACGTCCTTGTCGATGACCAACCCCTCCAGCTGGTGGAA
>JAFLSD010000045.1 GCA_022511125.1 Paramuribaculum sp. | reverse complement strand
CTTCGAAAACTCCACGGGAATTCCGGATCCTGATAAATGGGTGCTTTGCGAAAAAACATCGGCTACATGGGCCCGGTATCTTTCCGGTTCATATGATCAGGCATACACCAAAGATGGTTCCTTATATCTTATCGGAGAACAGAAAAATGGGGAATATTTAACAGGAGGGATAGAAACCCGTGGGAAATTTGAATTTGAACATGGCATGGTGGAATGTCGGGCCAGATTCGTAAAAATGCCGATGGGAGGACATACAGGAATCTGGATGATGCCCGCACCTCCGGCCCAACAATGGCCTAAGAGCGGAGAAATAGATATAATGGAACATCTTAATAAAGAAGATGTTGTGTATGAAACTGTACACTCCTGGTATGCTGACGACATGGGGCATAAGGATGATCCTATGGCCCAAAAAATCGTGCCTGTCAACAAAGATGACTGGAACATATATGGTGTGGAATGGACATCGGATAAGATTACTTATACTGTGAACGGTGAGCCATTCTTGGAGTATCCCAACCTCCA
>JAFLSD010000044.1 GCA_022511125.1 Paramuribaculum sp. | reverse complement strand
AAATTCTTTGAATTCTTCTATCGTCATTTGATTCTGTTTCAACTTTATAATTGGTATAATGAGTTTGCAAGACTTCGGCTCGGCTTAATCACACTTTATATTGTTTAATGATGTCAAACAGTCCGAGTCGTTGCCTTGCATCTTCAAAATTCACAACAACACCGTGACCAAGGTCAAGGGTGGAAATTGCCTTAATGTCCTCTTCGGACAGGTTGAAATCCAGAATATTGAAGTTCTGCTCCATTCGCTCCTTGTGAATCGATTTGGGTATGACAATAATATTGCGCTTAACAAGATAACGAAGCGCTACCTGAGCTACGCTCTTGCCATATTTAGCCCCGATTTCGGTCAAAACGGAGTTCGAAAAGAAATCATTGGCTCCCTCGGCAAGCGGTCCCCATGCCATGAGATGTGTCCCGTATTTTTCACACACCTCCTGCATGAAGTGCTGCTGTGCGAATACGTTTACTTCAATCTGGTTAACAGCCGGCTTTACCGACATCATTTCGGCTAAATCCACAAAACGG
>JAFLSD010000043.1 GCA_022511125.1 Paramuribaculum sp. | reverse complement strand
TTCCAGCTTGCCGTTCTCGCGGTCCACACACAGCCAGTCCTTGTCACCGAACAGGAACATATAAGGCACGGCGGGTTCCATAGTCCTGGGCAGAGGAGGCTTAAAATCCGGGTTGATGATGGGTCCTTTCCTATCGGCAGGAAATCGTTGCTCTCAAGGCGTTCCTCAAAGAGATTGTCGAGCATGTTTTCTGATGCCAAAGCCAACTCCACATTTCCTTTCCAGTTGGCCTTGAGTTCCTCAAACCTTTTCCTCAGGTCCTCGGGAGTGTTGGGATAGTCTTCCATCACATGGGGTGTGAGCCACACTTTCTTGAATCCCATTCTCTCATATTCCTCAAGCACGGCTAAAGCATCTTCCATTGTGGGGATACCGTCGTCCACTCCCGGAAGAATATGGGAATGCCAATCCGTGAATCCTTCAAATACGCCCGTATCTATAAGCGACTTTTTTTTGCTGAACAGTCCCATTCTTGATAATTACTAAACTTTATGGCCCACCGGCTTAATTAAGGTTCTGATAGTTGCCG
>JAFLSD010000042.1 GCA_022511125.1 Paramuribaculum sp. | reverse complement strand
AGACCGGAAGTTCTCACTTATGAAGATATAATAAAAATGGCCCCCAAGTTGGCAGGGCATGAGAAGTTTGTAAAAAAGGCCATGCACTGGCTACAGGTGGATCTCGTGAACGAGACTCATGCAAGAATTTGCGACACTCCGGGCCCAGATTTCGTCAAACGTCTGTTGTTCGATGAGTTTAAAATGACTCTGAGGGTTGACAACGAGCAAGTACTCGATGATTTTCCCGAAGGAGCATTCATAACTGTCAGCAATCACCCCTTCGGTTCTGTGGATGGCATAGCTTTGATTTATCTGGTGGCGTCCCGAAGACCTAAATACAAGGTGATGGTCAACATGATTTTAAATCAGATATCGGCAATGCGCCCGAATATGATATCTGTAGATGCATGGAAGTCAGACGATCCATCAAAACGTGCCGTAAGTGTGAACGGTATCCGCCAGACAATGAAACAGCTGAGAGAAGGGGAGCCCGTAGGGTTCTTTCCTGCCGGTGCCATGAGCAATACAAACTGGAAAGGGCAGCCAAT
>JAFLSD010000041.1 GCA_022511125.1 Paramuribaculum sp. | reverse complement strand
AAGGTTCGTCCGCTTCTAGTTAGCCGGGGGCTAAGGCGAGGCCGAGAGGCGTAGTCGATGCACATACGGTAGAGATTCCGTAGCCACCTTAAATTTAAGCTAAAGGACACATTAGAAGGGCATAAGCCGGGCGTTGGTTGACCTGGGCGTAAGGGAACGAAGATTAGTAGGGAAGTATGCTTGGATAGTGGCGAGAAAAGTTTAGTGTATATAGTTAGGGTGCCCGTACTGCAAACCGACACAGGTAGTCAGGAAGAGAATTCTAAGGCCAACGGGAGAAGCGTTGTTAAGGAACTCGGCAAATTGACCCCGTAACTTCGGAATAAGGGGTGCTCACGAGAGTGAGCCGCAGTGAATAGGTCCAGGCAACTGTTTATCAAAAACACAGCTCTCTGCTAAATCGTAAGATGACGTATAGGGGGTGACACCTGCCCGGTGCTGGAAGGTTAAGAGGATGTGTGCAAGCACAGAATTGAAGCCCCAGTAAACGGCGGCCGTAACTATAACGGTCCTAAGGTAGCGAAATTCCT
>JAFLSD010000040.1:258-533 GCA_022511125.1 Paramuribaculum sp. | reverse complement strand
AAGGACGTGTGGACTGTATTCGAGTGAGAATGCCGGAATGAGTAGCGAGAATTATGTGGGAATCATAATGGCCGAAAATCTAAGGTTTCTTGGGGAAGGTTCGTCCGCCCAAGGTAAGCCGGGAGCTAAGGCGAGGCCGAGAGGCGTAGTCGATGCACACACGGTTGAAATTCCGTGGCCACCGAAAAATTTAAGCACAGGGACACATTGGGATATCCGATCCCCGGCGTTGGTTGACCGGGGCTAAAGGGACCGAACATCAGTAGGGAAGTCGG
>JAFLSD010000040.1:0-248 GCA_022511125.1 Paramuribaculum sp. | reverse complement strand
GGGGCGTAAGGGACCGAACTTATAGTAGGGAAGCCGGCGATGCTCTGTGGCGAGAAAAGGTGTGAGGTATACTAAGGTGCCCGTACCGCAAACCGACACAGGTAGATGAGGAGAGAATCCTAAGGCCAACGGGAGAAGGGTTGTTAAGGAACTAGGCAAATTGACCCCGTAACTTCGGGATAAGGGGAGCCGACTACGGTTGGCCGCAGAGAATAGGCCCAAGCAACTGTTTACCAAAAACACAGGTC
>JAFLSD010000004.1 GCA_022511125.1 Paramuribaculum sp. | reverse complement strand
CATATAATTGCACTTGATATTTAAATTATATATTTAAATATTATAGTCAAATGCGACTTTATTAAGCTGTATAATAAGCACAATTGTAATAACAAGCTATATTTCAGTATTATATTGATATTAATTAATGTAATAGTTTATTTAGTTATGGTAACTTTCAGATCTTGAATTTATCTTCGAGAACACTGGTTTGCATCTGTAAAATTACATTTACAAAGACAAATTTGCATAATTAAAAAACAATGATTACATTTGCAACTCTTAATTGCATTTATAAATTTACAAAATGGACATTGTTTCTCGTTTAAAAGAGTTCATTAATTATCTCAATATACCGGTCACTCAGTTTGCGGACGCATGTAAAATTCCCAGACCTACTCTTTCGCAATTATTAAATGGCAGAAATAAAAAAGTTAGTGATGAGTTGTTGAGAAAATTACACACAGAGTATCCTTCTCTGAATGTTCTGTGGCTTTTGTATGGCGAAGGTGATATGTTGTGTAAAAATAATGGAATTCAAACTTTACAAAACTCATTAAATTTTAACCGAGTTGAATCCAAACAAGAAGAAGATAAAAAACTAACTGGAATAGCGGTTAATTTTCCTGAAAAGGACTCCCCTTTAAAAAATAATGGGACCTCGATAAATAACAAAAATAATTCTACTGCTAATCAATCGGTAGAAAAATCGAATAATAAAATTCCCATAGGAAAAACTGAATTCCCGGTATATTCAACAGAATCAGAATCACACGTTGATTCACGAAAGAAGATAGTGAATATTATAGTATATTATAATGACAATAGTTTTGAGTCCTTTATTCCTGATGGAAAAGGGATTTCTTAAATAATACCACGTATTTCATCTAACGAAGTGATATTATTTCTCCTGCAATAATCATCGATATAATCTATAATTTTTATAGTTACCGTAGGATCTATAAAATTAGCAGTCCCAATTTCAATTGCGCTGGCTCCAGCCATAATAAACTCTATAGCATCTCTACCGGTCATTATACCGCCAAGACCAATAACCGGAATTTTAACCGCCTTGGCTACCTGCCAAACCATTCTGAGGGCAATCGGTTTTATTGCTGGCCCTGAAAGTCCCCCCGTGACTGTAGATAAATATGGCGTCCTTTTGTCGATATCTATTGCCATACCCATAAAGGTATTGACTAGCGATACCGCATCAGCACCTGCTTCTTCTACCGACCGTGCAATTTCGGCAATATCTGTCACATTTGGCGAAAGCTTAATGATTAAAACTCCATCAAAAGCTTTTCTTACAGCTTTCGTTACTGCTGCTGCACCAGAACAGGTTGTTCCAAAAGCCATACCCCCTTCTTTAACATTAGGACATGAGATGTTTATTTCGACAGCTTTTATATTAGTCCTTTCGTTGATTAATTGACAAACTTTTGCGTAATCTTCAATCTGTTTCCCAGAAACGTTAACAATAAGTTCGCTGTCATAATGTTTGATCCGAGGATAGATTTCATTGATAAAATATTCGATGCCTTTATTTTGAAGGCCTACCGCATTCAACATTCCGGAAGGTGTTTCAACCATTCTGGGATAATCATTGCCTTCTCTGGGTTCTAAAGTTGTTCCTTTTACTATATAACCGCCCAAACGATTCAGATCTATAAAGTCAGCATATTCTTCACCATATCCGAAAGTTCCGGAAGCGGTAAGAACAGCATTTTTCAACTTTAAGTTTCCGATTGATACTGTCAAATCTATCATATTTCCCAAGTTAGTTGATTAACATTAAATACCGGCCCTTCGGTACACACACATTTGTTTCCTTGTGTCGTCTTTTCAACACAACACAAGCACGCCCCTATTCCACAACCCATCGTATTTTCGAGTGAAACTTCACATTCGATGGCTCTTGTCTTGCATATTTTAGCTATCGCTTTCATCATAGGCAACGGCCCACAACAATATACCATGTCAAAGTCTTCTTTTAACACGCTATTGAATGTTATCAGACCAGCCTCCCCCAATGATCCGTTTTCAGTTGATATATTTGTATTACCATATTTTTTATATTCTTCTAAAAGAAAAATATCATTAGCTGTCCGCGCCCCTAATAAAAAGGATACATTCGCGCCATGAGCATTAAATATTTTTCCCGAATATAGAAGAGGCGCCATACCTGCTCCCCCTCCAGCTAAAAGTATTTTTTCTCCTGACTGCGGAAGTTTAAATCCTGTGCCAAGGGGTAAGATAAGATTAAGAACTGCCCCTTCACGAATACCGCATAAAACTTCTGTGCCTTTTCCAGCTTTTCTAACAAGGAGCCATAATTCATCGTTATCTTCAATATAATTACATATAGATATCGGTCTTCTCAATGTTGTAACGGATTCAGGTATTTTGATCTGAACAAACTGTCCCGGTTCCACAGTTACATTTAACTTTTCTCCTGTCGCCGGTCTGAGTATTAGCAAAGAAAACGAATCATTTAATTTAAGATTCTCACATACTTTGAAATCCCTGATTATTTTTTTTCTCATCTGTTTCACTTAAGATGTTTATTTTAGGCAAAGTTAATAAATTATATTTATACATAAGAACAATGGATGCATCTAATATAGATACATCCATTGACGATAATTGTTTGAATAATTTATTTTATACCCATTTCACATAGGCGAAATCTTGTCTGTGAGCAAGATTCGGATTTTTAGGATAAAGACGGAAACCATATCTGAAGACACCTGCCTGTCTTATTTTCTCATCCAAATAATAGGTCAGAACATCGCCGTCAGTCTTGATTACTTTGAGAGGTTTAGACTCATAGAATTTTTCTATACCGTCTTCAACCTTAAAGGAAACATATTCCATTCCTAAATCTCTATCTAATCCGTTAGTATTGACTACTGCCGTAACTTGGAAACGAGCTCCTGTCTGATTATGGGCTGGTTCATTTACTTCCAAAGCTTCCACCGTGATGCCGTCCCACTTCTCAACCACTTTTTCTTTCCATTTCACGATATCCTTCGCTAATGAGAAATCTTTAGCAGTTAAAGCTTTGAAGCGATGATATTCCGGAGTATAGAATCTTGCGATATAATCATCGATCATACGCTTCATCGTAAAATGAGGAGCGATATGTCCAATAGATCCCTTTATATATTGAATCCACTTAGGAGAATATCCCTTTGAATTCTTCTCGAAATATAGCGGAATAATCTCGTTTTCCAGCATTGTATATATAGTTGCAGCATCTAATTTGTCCTGCTGTGATTGATCAGTAAAGGTTCTTTGCTCAGTCAAAGCCCAGCCTGCCTTTTCATCGAATCTATAGCCTTCATACCACCAGCCATCAAGCACGGAGAAATTAAGCACTCCATTCATCTCAGCTTTCTCGCCGGAAGTTCCTGAAGCTTCAAGAGGTCTGGTGGGTGTATTCAACCAAATGTCGACACCTGTAACCAGTCTCTTTGCAACAACCATATTATAGTCTTCCAAGAAAATAATTTTTCCGAGGAACTGAGGCATTCTGGATATTTCCATTATCCTTTTAATCAGACCTTGACCAGCGCCGTCAGCCGGGTGAGCCTTTCCTGAGAACACGAACTGAACAGGGAATTGTTCATTATTAACTATTTTAGCAAGACGCTCGAGGTCAGTGAAAAGCAGATGAGCTCTCTTATAAGTTGCAAATCGACGAGCAAAACCGATAATCAAAGCATTGGGATTAATCTTATCCAATACCTTCATGACTGCCGAGGGATCTCCTTGATTAGCTATCCATTTTGCTTTAAAGTCACGTTTTACAAAGTTAATGAACTTATTTTTCATCTTCATTCTTAAATCCCAGATGTCTTCATCAGGCACATCGAATATACCTTCCCAGGATTTAGGATTACTCTGATCTTCAAAAACCTGTTGCCCTAATCTTTCACCATAAAAAGCCTTCCATTCAGAAGCAGCCCAGGTTGGCATGTGGACTCCATTAGTCACGTATCCCACATGACTCTCTTCCCAGGAGTAACCTTTCCAGATACCCGCAAACATTTTTTTCGACACCTCTCCATGCAACCAGCTCACGCCATTTGCTTCCTGACATGTTTTCAAGGCAAATACACTCATAGAGAAACGTTCGTTAGTATCAGGATTTTCACGACCCATATTCATAAGATCATTCCAGCTGATACCCAATTTAGCAGGATATTCACCCATATATTTGCCAAACAAACCTTCGTCAAAATAGTCATGTCCTGCAGGGACAGGAGTATGAACGGTGTAAAGAGAGGATGATCTGACAACTTCCAATGCCGTTTCAAAATCAAGACCTTTTTCTTGTACGTAATCTACAAGACGCTGAAGATTTAAAAGAGCGGCATGACCTTCATTACAATGATACAGATTTGAATGGATACCTAATTTTTTAAGCATCAACACTCCTCCTATACCGAGTAGATATTCCTGCTTGATTCGGTTTTCCCAATCTCCTCCATAAAGCTGATGAGTGATCTGACGGTCGAATTCACTGTTCATGTCGAAATCGGTATCCAACAGATACAGTTTCATACGGCCTACATTAACTCTCCAGATGTGTGAATAAACTATTCTTCCGGGATAAGGAACTTCAAGAATCATAGGATGACCTTCATCATCCAACACCTGTTCGATAGGTAATTGATTGAAATTCTGAGGTTCATAATTAGCTATTTGTTGACCGTCTACCGATAACGTCTGGGTAAAATATCCGTATCTGTAAAGGAAGCCCACTGCTGTCATGTCAACACAAGAATCTGAAGCTTCTTTGATATAGTCACCGGCAAGCACTCCCAGACCGCCTGAATAAATTTTCAGACAGTTGCATAGTCCATATTCCATTGAAAAATATGAGACTGACGGGATATCTTTTCTCATTGGTTTCTTTAAATATTCTTTCAGACTCGAATAAACATGATTTATTCGTTCCATCATCTCCGGATCTTTCTTGATTTGCTCCATTCTATCAGTCGAAAGTTTTTGGAGGAGAATGACCGGATTTTCTCCTGTTGAACGCCACATATCAGGATCCAAGTCTCTGAATAGATTTTTGGCTTCACTATTCCAAACCCACCATAGATTTTTTGCAATTTTTTCTAATGGTTTTAATTTTTCGGGTAGTTCCGCACTGATTATTGTATCTCTCCAGATAGGACTGTTAGAATTGCTTGCTTGAATTTTCATAATTATTTCGTTTGAGATTTTATTCGTTTATTTCTGTTATTTAAAGCTATTTCAAAAGCGTCAATATAGTATTTCACAAAATACTTCCAAGAGGCATTGTTTGAAGTTTTAATTGCCGCTTTACTTATCTTGTCATTCTCTTCTCTATCGCACTGACTTAAAAAAGTCAACGATCGAGAAATGTTTTCAACTACTTCTCCATAATTATAATCACCTCTTCCTATTACATTAACTCCGCAGGCTTCAAACTGATTTTCTGTGGTTGTTAGAATCCACTGACCAAATCCGGATAATGATGTAGTGATAGTGGGAACACCGAACGCAATACTTTCTAAAGGTGTATAACCCCATGGTTCATAATAGGATGAGAATACGGTTGCGTCAAAACCTATCAAAAGGTCATAATAGTCTTTGTTAAATATGCCGTCATCTCCATTTAAATAGCATGGAACAAAGATAACCTTTACTTTCCCCTCCGTATTGTTTAGATTTAACTCTGTCAGACGCTTAAGAATGTTGTCATTATATGCTTCGACCAATTCATGGGTAATCACCGGATTAGGCAACGCGGTCAATCCATTTTTTTGGTTTTCTATCGCATTTTGCAGATCTTCCCTATAGTGTTTGACCCAACCGGGGACGAGAATGAATGCTATTATCTCCCGATCCTTTACTTTGCCATTCAAAGTATTTACGACATCGAGAAATATATCTATTCCCTTATTGCGATATTCATATCTACCAGAAGTGCAAATTAGGAAAGAATCATCATTTAATTTTTGGCCGGTAAGAACGCCGGCTACTTCCAGCAATTTTGCTCTCGCTTCTTTCCTCTTTTTTACAAATTCTCTCTTTTTTGGCACGAAATTCGCTTCAAAACCATTAGGTGTTACAATATTAGGTTTCAAAGATAAGAGCTGTTCGCACTCAAGAGCAGTAACTTCACTGACTGTCGTAAAACAGTCAGACTGATGAGCTGCAATTTTTTCAAGCGAATGTTTAGACTGCATATTTAGCTCTTCTGCCATTTGGTCACCGTTGTAATTGGGTAATTGACCATAAAGCGGCTTATTGTTACCACATATACTTCTGCCAATGCTGGTGGCATGAGTAGTGAATATCGTTGCTATGCCGGGCACCTTAGATTTTAAATAAAGTAACCCCATTCCTGTTGTCCATTCATCGAAATGGGCAATTACATTTTTAAGCGGTTTCTGGCTGCTGAAATGATTATAGATACTCTCTATAACAATTGCCGCACCATGAGAAAAAGCGCAAGCTTCTCCATAATCGCCATAGGAATGGAGCGAATCGACTCCAAAATGCTCCCACATTTCACCGTATAACCTGTTGTTTTCTTTATATAACTCGTCAAATCTGACGAGAACAACTAATGGTTTTCCGGGAATATCCCAAACTCCTGTCCTGCATTTAATCCCGTATGGTAAAGAAACACTCTTCGACCAAGAATCAAGAACAGTGTCGCATTCTATAAAAAAAGGAGATTTTTTGTCTTCAGACCAAACATCAGGGCCTATGAATATCAAACGATCCTTATATAACGTTGAAAGAGTATATGCTTTAGTTGACAGAACGGTGTAGATTCCACCTACCTTATTGCACACCTCCCAGCTCGTTTCAAAAAGCAGTTCAAGAGCTACCGGAGCTACTTCCATATAAATAATTTAATTTTTTTCGTCTGCAAAGTTACCATTTTTCAGCCAAATTACAAATCAAATCGTCATCCATCATGTTTAATATCATGTGAACAGTTAAAACGACTGATGATTTTTGATATATGATATGAAAATTGTAAATTTGCAACTAAAATCATATTAAGATCTTGAAAATGAATTTAAAACCCCTCATATTAATGTTTTTATGTGCGTTTCTCGCATTATCCGCAAATGCACAAAATACATACGATGAGCAGGATAAATATGATTTTGATTTAGTAGATCAACAGCCTTCTAAAGAAAACCCTCAAGTGAATGTGGTAGAAGGAGGACTCGAAATCAGCATTGGTGACAATCAAAAATCAACCTTTCTAATCTTCTCTATTACAGGTCAATTGGCAAAAAAGATAGAGATTGTAGGTAATTCAAACCGCATAGATCTCTCTAAAGGTTGTTACATTGTCAAATGTGAGAAGTGGTCAAAAAAATTAGTCGTTAGATAGTTTTCCGATGACAACTTTGCCCCTATTTTCAATTATCACCGTTACGAGAAATGCAGCTGAAACGCTTGCCGCTACCATAGAAAGCGTTGAATCACAAAGTTTCCATGATTTTGAATATATAGTATGCGACGGTCTTTCTTCAGATCGGACTCCTGAAATAGCCTTAAATTCCAATTTAGCTAAATCGGGGAATCTTAAATTCTTTTCAGAACAAGATTCAGGCATATATGATGCAATGAACAAGGGACTTAAACGAGCTTCAGGTCAATATCTTATTTTTTTAAATGCCGGTGATGTATTTCACAATGACAATACCCTTCAAATTATTTCAAGTTCGATATCGAACAATGATTCTCCCGATATCGTTTATGGACAAACGGAAATTGTAGATAATAGAGGAAAGCGGTTGGCTGGCCGTCATTTAATTGCACCAAAGGAATTAACTGTGAAAAGTTTTTCAAACGGTATGGTCGTATGTCACCAAGCATTTATTCCAAAAAAAGCGATTGCTCCTAATTATGACACATCATATCGTTTTTCGGCTGATTATAAATGGTGCATTGAATGTGTGGAACGAGCAAAAAATAGTCTTCTTATAGATGAAATATTGATAGATTATTTATTTGGAGGGGTGTCTGACAAAAATAGATTAAAATCATTGAAAGAAAGATTTAAAATAATGTGCCAATTTTTCGGAACTTTTCCAACGATGCTCCGACATATCGGTTTCATTCCACGATTTATCAGAAGAACTAAACTGGAAAATAACTTTAGTTAAGAAATAATCATCATGAAATATTATTTAGCAAATAACGGAACGCCGGAAGGGCCATATTCTGTAGAACAACTTCGCGCATTGAATATCTCTAAATCTACTCTTGTTTGGAATCAGGAATTAACATCATGGACTCCTGCCGGCAATGTACCGGAACTAAATATATGTTTTAACGAAGTTCCTCCGGCACCTCCACAGATGTCAGACAATGGATATAATTATAGTCGTCAGGAGCCTCAACATTATGGAGTCTGTCCTAAGACATGGCTTGTTGAATCTATTTTGGTAACCTTATTTTGTTGTCTTCCTTTTGGAATAGTTGGAATAATAAAAGCTTCTCATGTGGAATCGGCATATCGTGCGGGAAATTATGCGGAAGCGCAACGTTATTCCCAAGAAGCCGGCAAATGGACAAAATGGAGCTTTATCCTTGGCATAGGAATTACACTGCTTTATGTTATCATATATGTTTTTTCCTTTAGCAGGACTGGCTATATTGAATAGCTGAGGCTATTGAATAAATGAATCTGATAAATATTACATTTTTTATAAAAACCAGTTTGAAGAGTCAACTATTTGACTTTATCAGACATTCCCTTGCGAACGATATCCATTCAGTTTGCATTACTGCTGAATTCTCTTTATTTCAGGTTTTATCACCATTGACTACAGAAGCTGATGAATTGACCTATTCACTACAACTACGTTTGAGAGAGGGAGAAGAAAAAATTGTCTCTTTAGAAAATCTATTGGATGACACACTGAACAAATTCAGAATCTCCACCGAACAGAATATGCTTTTTTTCATATCTAAAATGAAGGAAATCAAATTATGAAGAAAAGCGAAACTCCAGAACTTAAGCAAAATATTTCGGAATGGGACAAAATCATAATAGGTATCGATCCCGGAACGAATATAATGGGTTATGGCATTTTAGGAATTAAGGGGAAGCAACCGTCAATGATAGCTCTTGGAGTGATTCAGCTAAACAAATTTGAGAGTCACTATCTAAGATTGAAACGTATCTATGAGAGAATTGTGGGATTGGTGGATCAATATATGCCAGACGAAATGGCAATCGAAGCTCCATTTTTCGGGAAAAATGTCCAATCGATGTTAAAACTTGGCAGAGCTCAGGGGGTAGCAATGGCGGCCGCCCTGTCCCACGATGTTCCGATCACTGAATATGAACCGCGGAAAATAAAAATGGCTATAACTGGCAATGGCGCAGCATCTAAAGAACAAGTGCAGGAAATGCTTCGCAGAATATTAAATATTTCGGAAAAAGATCTCTCACCTTATCTTGATGCTACCGATGCTTTAGGTGCGGCTCTATGTCATCATTATGAATCAACCAAACCAATAAAATCCACCGGTTTCAAATCCTGGAAAGAATTTCTTCAGAAGAATCCAGATCGTCTCGCATAATTATATAAAACCGAATTACTACTTTGCTTTTAATCCTATACACACAGCGTTTAAAATATCTGTTCCTGTATTCGGTTTTTGTTCATTTCATTCAGTTGATTCTGAAATTTTTTCCAGTTTTTCTTGTTATTTCTATGATATTTAATTGATGTAATACCTGTCAGGTTCTTTAAGATATTGAGAAATCTGGTTCCTACATCAAAATTACGATTATTCCGATTATGGCTTATAAGGCTAAGGTCGGGTTTATTGGATAATATGATTTTATCTTTATCGATTTGATTCACTCTATTTATCAAAGAGACGACTTCGGGTTGAAGTTCCGGCGCTTCAAAAGCTTGAAAAATTTCGATATCCTCAGAATCAAATTTTTGTTTCTCCCATTTTCGCGCTTCCTTCAGTGTTATAATCTCTTTGTCAAGAATATAGAATTCCGCATAGGAAGAAACAAAGAATTTTTCATCTAAATGATTAAAACGAAACATTTTTCTTCCTCTACCTGTGGATTCAATGTTGAAAGAATATCCACGAAGATCCATGGGGGTCAAATTCTTATTCCCCGAATCGTCATAATTCAGACGCAATCGAATTGTTTCAAAATCTAAATTCTTATCGAAAAAACCGGACAGATTAGGCACCCATTTCCTACTCAAGGTATCTGCCATGACATTTATATCTATAGAGATCAATCCATTGTTTTTTAGCCAAATTTCAGTAGGACTATATTTGCCAAAAATTGTGTCGGTTGCTATTTCATCTTTGATCAACTCATTAGGAATAGCTGTTTTCGGGAGCACTCCTATCCAGTCTGACCATGAAAAGTGATGTTCACATTCGTCACTTACACTATCCAATCCCGAAGAATTTGTGAAACGATAGTACGATTTCGATTTTAAAATTCTCGGTTTGTTCCAACCCTTAAACTTTAATTTGTCTTCCAGTGGAATCATGAAATCCACCATTTTTTCCCTGAATAATATAATAGAATCGTTATAAGTCGACAAAGTGGAATATTCTCTCACATATCCGAGAATATGTAAAATATGGCTATTTTTGCTTACCACTTCTATTTCCGGCAGTTCAAAATAATTTTCGTCCAGATAGATAGTATCTTTAAGCAAATCATTGATATGTCTTTCTTTATAACCTATGAAACGAATTGTTATAGGTAGTTGTTTTTGCGAAATCATTGGAGTGATACCCTTACCGCTACTCAAACCAATTAAATTGCCATTCTTATCGAAAATTGAAGCATTCGACAACGGAAGTCTGGTTACCGAGTCAGAAACAACAAAATAATGATTTTGCCCTAAGAGATTCACAATAGAGCAAATAAAAAATGAGATAATAATTAGAATTCTCATTCTAAAACCTTGTTTATACAGAATGTTTATTCTATGGAGTTGAGAAGGTCAAGCTTGCCGTCGGCAATCAGAGTCAGGATGAGTTCTCCGAATAGAGTGTTCTGCCATGCGAACCAGTCTCTTGTATATTGCGATGCATCGTTCACGTTAAACGATTCGTGCATAAAGCCTGTTCCGGCATCAGTGTTCATCAGCATCACTATGCAATCTTTAATTTCCTGATCATCTGTGGAGGTGAATGCCTTCATCATTATGCTCATAGGCCAAGCCATGTCATAGCCAACATGAGGTCCGCCAATCCCCTCACCTGCTTCTCCTTTAAAAAAATATGGATTATTTTCACTCCAGACCAATTTCCGTGTATTCTGATAGATAGGATCGTCCTGATCTACATCGCCCAGATAAGGCATAGCGAGCAGGGACGGGACATTCGCATCGTCCATCAGCAAGCGATTGCCGAATCCGTCTACTTCATATGCATAAATCGTTCCGAAGTCAGGGTGTTCGTATGTGGCGTATTGTTTCAACGCGTTCTCTACCTCATCTGCCAGTGATCGGCAAGCTTGCGTCCGATCAGAGTCATGGTTGATCTGTTCAAGAATTTCAGCAGCCTTCCTAAGAGAAGTAACGGCGAAAAAGTTTGAAGGAACGAGGTATTGAAATGTCGTGGCATCGTCAGAAGGTCTGAAAGACGATACAATCAAGCCACAACCGCTGACAGGTGCCCCCCAGCCGACATTGTTGAGTGTGTCGAGCGCACGGTCGGTTTTTCTCAGAAAACGATAAGGTCCTTTCTTGTCTTCTTTGCGCTGTTGTTCCTTAAAAGTCTGAAGGATAAGATCGACAGCTGCGGGCCATTCGTCAATTTCAAATATCGACGTGTCGCCTGTTTTTTTCCAATATTCATAAATCAGACGAAGAGGATAACACAAAGAGTCGATTTCCCATTTCCTTTCGTGGAGTTCAGGCTGCATCTTAGTAAAGTCGCTTTGCCATTCACCTCCAGTCGGTCCGTCGTTGAAAGCATTAGCATACGGATCTATTAAAATGCATTTCAATTGCCTTATTATGACTCCCTTAATCATTTCTTTTAGTTCGGGATCTTCATTTACAAGCAAAAGATAAGGCCAGACTTGTGCACTGGAATCTCTCAGCCACATTGCCGGGATATCACCGGTATATACGAAAGTATCGGGTAACCCTGTGACAGTGTCTACTTTGAAATGAACAGTCGTATCAATGGTATTGGGAAAACATATTTCAAACATTTCACCCAATTTCTGATTCTTTAGCATCCCTTTGACCTTCTGAATGGTTTCTTCCACCGCTTTTGACCGGAATAGACGATTTTGGATCGCAGGTCTTTTTCCGGAGATTGTTCTTACTACAGATAAATCGGTATTGTCTGAGGGGCAACTCAGGTCAATGGCATAAATTCCCGTGCATCCGGCTAAAAACAACAGACAGGTCAATAATTTCTTCATTGGATTAGATTATCTTCTCTCGATATATGAAACAATCCACTCCCCGACTTCTTTTGTCCCATAGACGGAATCAGGATTTTCGGAAATGTCGGGTGTACGGATACCTTCGTCCAAAGATGCATTCACCGCTTCTCGAATTAACCGGCCTTCTTCAGATAAGCCAAAATATTCAAACATCATTGCCGCGCTCAATATCTGTGCTAAAGGATTTGCAATATTCTTGCCGGCAGCTTGGGGCCATGAGCCATGAATCGGTTCGAAAACGGGAGTGCCTTCGCCAATTGATGCCGATGGCAGCAACCCCATCGAACCGGTTATAACGCTTGCTTCATCCGTAAGAATATCCCCGAACGTGTTTTCCGTGACAATAACATCGAAGAAGCAAGGATTTTGTATGATACTCATGGATGCATTGTCTACATACATAAAGTCCGTTTCAATATCAGGATATCGGCTCGCCATTTCTTTCGCCGTTTTGCGCCATAATCTTGATGATGCGAGAACATTAGCCTTGTCTACAACCGTAAGATGCCGTTTGCGCATCCGGGCATATTTATAAGCCACCTCCAGTATTCTTGACACTTCACCACGACTGTAGATACATACATCATAAGCTTTGTCATCGCCTTCGGATTTTTCACCGAAATACATACCTCCGGTCAGTTCTCGAATACAGATGAAGTCAGCTCCTTTAACGAAACTTTCTTTCAATGGCGATTTATGAATCAGACAATCGAATGTTTCAATGGGTCGGATATTGGCATAGAGTCCCAATTTTTTTCTCATTGCAAGAAGACCTTGTTCCGGTCTAACTTTTGCATCCGGACTGTTGTCGAATCTCAAGTCTCCGACTGCGGAGAAAAATACCGCATCTGCCTCTTTGCAGATGACATATGTTTCCTCCGGGAAGGGATTACCAGTAGCGTCTATTGCCGCAGCTCCAACTAATGCCGTTTCAAACGAAACATCGTGATGGAATTTATTGCAGATCGCTTTTATAACATTTACGCCTTGAACCGATATTTCCGGTCCAATGCCGTCGCCAGGCAAAACAGCTATTTTAAGTTTCATAAGTGTCTATTTACTTGTTGTTCTCTTTTTCAAATTTCTCTATATCTTCTTTTCTTGAGAGAAGATAACCGATATCGTCCAATCCGTCTATCAAACATTGTTTTTTATAGGGATTTATATCAAACGATTCTTTCGAACCAGTCGATAAATTCTCTACCGTTTGATTTATCAGATCAACTTTTACCTGGGTGTTTTCATCCTTTTCAATGGAAGCGAATAACTCTTGTAGAAAACCTTCTGTCACAACGACGGGAAGAACAAAATTATTCAGTTCGTTATTTTTATGGATATCAGCGAAAAAACTTGAGATGACGACACGAAATCCATAATCTGCTATAGCCCAAGCAGCATGTTCTCGGCTGGAACCACATCCGAAATTCTTGCCAGCCACTAATATACAGCCGCTATATTTAGGATTATTAAGAACAAAATCTTTTTTGGGGTTTCCTTCATTATCGTAACGCCAATCCCTGAACAAGTTTTCACCGAAACCTTCACGATCCGTTGCTTTCAAAAAACGGGCCGGTATAATCTGATCGGTGTCTATATTCTCCATAGGAAGAGGCACACAACTCGATGTAATTGTCGTAAAAGTAGGATTCATATTTGACTTTTTATCTTCAATTATTTACGTGGGTCTGAAATAACACCATTGACAGCTGCTGCTGCTGCAACCAACGGACCCGCCAATACAGTCCTCGCGCCAGGTCCTTGCCGACCTTCAAAATTTCTGTTGGATGTGGAAACGCATAATTCCCCTGAAGGAACTTTATCTTCGTTCATGGCAAGACATGCCGAACATCCAGGTTCTCTCAATTCAAAACCGGCCTCCTTTAGTATGACATCTATTCCTTCCTTTTTCAAATTTTCTATAACCGACCATGAACCCGGAACGAGCCATGCTGTTACATTTTCTGCTTTGTGCTTACCTTTCACATACTTTGCGAACTGTCTGAAATCTTCGGTCCGCCCGTTGGTACAACTGCCTAAGAATACATAATCGACAGGCACTCCTTCCAGACTTTGACCTGATTGAAAGCCCATATATTCCAAAGCTTTATCAAAAGATTTTTTTGCAGCTTCATCAGCCGGAGGTGCTGGGATTTTCTGACTTATCCCCATGCCCATACCAGGATTAGTACCGAAAGTAACCATCGGCTCAATATCCTCGGCGTTAAACGTTATTTCACGATCGAATACGGCATCGGAATCACTCGGCAAACTACGCCAATAGTCCAATGCCTTTTCCCATTCCTCGCCCTTTGGTGCGTATTCTCTACCTTTGATATATTCATAAGTAGTTTCATCAGGAGCTATCATGCCTCCACGTGCACCCATCTCTATAGAAAGATTGCATAGTGTCATTCGTTCTTCCATCGAAAGATTACGAACCGCTTCACCCGCATATTCTACGAAATAACCGGTAGCTCCTCCCGTAGTAAGTTTTGAGATGAGATAAAGAGCGATATCTTTCGCTCCTACTCCTTGGTTAAGCTTTCCTTCGATATTGATTCGCATGGTTTTGGGTTTCGGTTGAAGAATGCACTGTGTAGCCAAAACCATCTCTACTTCCGATGTTCCTATACCGAAAGCCACAGCCCCGAAGGCCCCATGCGTAGAAGTATGACTGTCGCCGCAAACGATGGTTTTACCCGGGAGTGTAAGTCCATGTTCGGGTCCAATAACATGAATAATGCCGTTTTTTTTATCTCCCAGAGGAAATAACTTCAAACCAAAATCTTCAGCGTTTTTAGTGAGAGTTGCCACGGCGTTGGCCGATACCGGATCAGCAATTGGTTTATCTTGATTTTTAGTGGGCGTATTATGATCAGGCGCACAGAACGTGCGGTTGGGTCTGAACACATTTAATCCTCTATTTCTCAAACCGGTGAAAGCCTGTGGGCTCGTAACTTCATGACAATAATGACAGTCAATATAGATTTGAGAAGGTCCTCCCTCTATGTCATTCACTGTATGTGAATCCCATATCTTATCGAAAAGAGTTTTTCCCATAATTAATTATCTTACAAATTTGTTTATAGCGTCTACAAATGCTTCGGCACTTGCCGCAATAATGTCGGTATTAGCCGAGAAACCATAATATTGCTGTCCGTCGTGTTCCACAGTCATATGTACCTTACCGATATCATTGCTGCCCTTGTTGATTGCCTGAATGAGGAACTCTTTAACGAGCATCGTGCGTCGAATTATAACTTTGATGGCTGATATCGCGGCATCTACCGGACCGTTACCTGATGCACACGCTTCAAATTTTTCGCCTGCAATATCAAGCCCGACACTTGCGACTGAACGAATGCCAACTCCCGAACTAACCTGAAGATAATCCAGTTTAATCCTGTGGTTAGCTGTATGATGTTTGCCGGCCAACATCAGGACATCATCGTCGTTGATTTCTTTTTTTCTGTCGGCTAATTTCAAGAAGGCGTCATAGGCTTTGTCTAAAGCTTCTTTATTGAGATCGACACCCAAAACGTGTAGACGATGCTTAAGAGCAGCCCTGCCACTTCGAGCAGTCAGGACGATGGAATTTTCATCTATGCCAACATCTTTAGGATCAATAATTTCATAGCTTTCACGATTTTTCAGCACACCGTCCTGATGGATACCACTTGAGTGAGCGAAAGCGTTTCTTCCGACAATAGCTTTGTTCGGTTGAACCGGCATATTCATCAATGAACTGACCATACGACTTGCTCCGCTCAACTTAGTGGAGTTGATGTTGGTGTCGATTCCAAGTTCCTTGTGAGAACGGAATATCATCACGACCTCTTCCAAGGATGTGTTGCCGGCTCGTTCGCCAATACCATTTATCGTCACTTCTGCCTGTCTCGCTCCGTTCAGAATACCGGAGATTGTGTTGGCCGTAGCCATACCGAGGTCGTTATGGCAATGAGTTGCGATCGTCACCTTATGAATGCCGTCAACATGCTCCATCAGATATTTTATCTTATCGCCGAACTCTCCAGGCAAGCAATACCCTGTCGTGTCTGGAATATTGACTACGGTAGCTCCAGCTTTTATGACCGCTTCAATCACACGAGCAAGATACTCATTATCCGTTCTTCCTGCATCTTCGGCGTAGAACTGCACGTCTTCTACAAACTTTTTGGCATAACTCACACATGCAACCGCTCTTTCAATTATCTCTTCGCGAGTTGAATTGAACTTATATTTGATATGGTAGTCGCTCGTACCAATGCCTGTGTGTATTCTTTTGTGTCGGGCATATTTCAACGCTTCGGCAGCTATTTTGATGTCATTTTCCACAGCCCTTGTCAAAGCGCATATAGTCGGCCATGTGACAGCTTTACTTATTTCCATCACCGAATTGAAATCGCCCGGACTTGACACCGGGAATCCGGCTTCTATTACATCGACTCCCAATTCTTCAAGAAGTCTCGCTACTTCAATCTTTTCTACCGTATTCAATTGGCAGCCCGGGACTTGTTCGCCATCTCTTAGCGTCGTGTCAAATATAAATAATCTGTCACTCATTCTTCGTTAAGTTATTTTCTATGTGTATAATTCTTTTGTATATTGCAAAGTTAATACTTTTAACGGCTATTTTCAACCATTTTAGAATTAAAAACCCCTCATAAACTTTAAATCTCAATCATGGTCTTCGTTAATGGGAACCTGACGCATGAATTCCTGTTTGAAAGATATCAGCGTTTCGGTTCTGCCTGATCCGATACTTTGTAATGGGCCGTGAATGATCTCAAGCAGATGGGCATTATTTTTTGCATAAAGTTTTATCAACAGATCGTATTTTCCTGTCGTATAATGGCATTCTACAATTTCCGGAATCGTTTTCAGTTGCTCTACGACATTATCGAAATTAGAGGGTTCGTTCAAAAAGAAACCTATATACGCACAAGTTTCATAGCCGAGTGAAGCCGGATCAATTAAAGTATTAAAACCTTGTATCACTCCGGATGCTGTAAGTTTTTGTATCCGTTGATGGATAGCGGCACCCGAGACATTGCATTCGCGGGCAATTTCAAGAAATGGGATCCTGGCGTTTTGTGATAGCATCTGTAAAATCTTGCTGTCAAGGCTGTCAAATTGTTGCCTGCTCATAATTTAACTGTATTATTACTTATTTTTCCTATAATTTATTACTTTTGCGATGACAAAGTTAACAAAGAGTTTTTAAATATCGACTACTCTTGATATAGCTTCTATAGTCAGTTTTTATATTTTTAAGCTGTAATTTATGAGAGTTCTGAGGCATTTCATATCTATTTTCTTAATGTGTTGTGTAATATTACCGACTTTCTCACAGAAAAAACAGTCAGTCGGTTTAGTGCTTTCCGGTGGTGGAGCAAAAGGTATAGCACATATAGGCGTAATCAAAGCTTTGGAAGAGAACGATATTCCAATAGATTATATAACCGGCACATCAATGGGGGCAATAATCGGAGGCCTATATGCGTGCGGATATACTCCGGAAGAGATGTTAGCTCTGATAAAATCACCGGGCTTCGCAGAATGGTCGTCGGGAAAAATCAACCCAAAACTTGAATATTATTTCGATAGAGAAGACCCCTCTCCTGCTCTCGTAAAGCTTAACGTTGGGAATAACGGAAAAGGCAACTCTCCTGCAATCTTGCCGACAAGTCTAATAAATCCTTTGCCGATGAACTTTGCTTTTCTTGAGCTTTTTGCACCTTTTACCGCACAATGCGGTGGTAATTTCGACCGGCTTTTCGTACCATTGCGAACGGTGACATCAGATGTCTATGCTAAACATAAGATCGTACTTTCTTCAGGCCAGCTGGGAGATGCAATCAGAGCTTCTATGACGTTCCCTTTAGTTTTCCGTCCGATTGAAATTGATTCAGTATTAGTTTATGACGGTGGCATATACGATAATTATCCATTCGATGTGATGCATTCGGATTTTCATCCTGATATAATGATAGGCAGCAATGTATCGGGGCCAGACAAAAAGCCACAACGTAACGATATGTTTCAACAATTGGAAGATATGATAATCCAGAATAACGATTACGATCTGCCTAAGGAGTGGGGGCCGAGCATGAATGTTCCGGTGAGAATGTTCGGTGTGCTGGAATGGGATAAAGCTGACACAATATACCAAATCGGTTATAATACAGCTATAGCCATGATGGATTCGATAAAAAGCAGAGTAACTTCGAGAACACCGTCATCGGTACGCGATAAAAAGAGAAAGGAATTCAAGGCAAAAACTCCGAAAGTCGTCTTTAATTCCGTTTCAGTGACGGGGGCAAAGCCATCAGAAAATTCTTATATCAAGTATCTCTTCACGAAAGACAGAAAAGACACATTCGGTATAGAAAAAGCAAAAGACGCATATTACAGGGCAATAACGCCGGGGAAACTGGAGAACCTCATTCCCACGGCGGTACCCGATTATTCCACGGGGCTTTTTCATCTTGATTTGATAGCTGATGTTAAAGATCATTTCAAATTCGGTTTCGGAGGCTATCTCTCGTCTTCTACAGCTTCAATGCTTTTTCTCTCTGTAGGTTATAACACCTTTCAGCATAATGCATTAACTACAGATTTAAATGCATGGTTAGGCCAAAGCTATATGGCGGGGCTTCTTAACGCCAGAATCAACATACGAACTGCAATTCCGTCGGCTTTAAGACTTCAGGCTGTGGCATCCCGACAAAAATTCTATGAAAGCGATATCTTATTCTTCAAGGACAAAGTTCCTACTTTCTTAACCGATATGGAAGCATTTGTCAGGATTCAATATTCGTTTGCAGCAGGAAAATCAGGAAGAATAGACTTCGGACCCGGAATAGGTCATATCCAGGAACGGTTCTTTCCCTCTTCCGAACTTGATTATTCAAAGATAAAACGTGACAGAACGACACGAAATCTATCGGAATTTTTAATTCGTTATGAATTGAACACTCTTGACAACATCCATTATCCTACAGAAGGTAAAAATATTAAGACCACATTAATAGGAGCTACAGGACGATACAAATTCAAACCCTCGGAAAGCAACTCATTGTCGGCCGAAAATAAGAATGTCACATTCGGCCAGATTGAAATAAATTACAATCAATTTTTCGCTATTGGAAAGTCATTCTCACTCGGTGCGGAAGTCAATGTCCTGGCATCTACAAGAAAACTTCAATCTTCATACGCATCCACTATTGTGTTAGCACCTTCGTTTAATCCAACTCCATCATCCTACAACTCATTTAATCCTGCTTTCAGAGCTAATTCATTCGCCACGGCCGGATTAACACCGGTATGGAAGATGGGATCTATGGTGCAATTGAGAGGGACATTCCATGCATTCGCGCCGTTCAAAAGCATAATTGAGAATTCTGACGGGACGGCGTCATACGGAAAAACATTCTCAAAGACAAGATTTTTCGGAGAGACTGCGTTCGTGATAAGTCTTCCATTCGGGACTCTTAGCGCGTACGGGAATTATCTTTCTTATCCTAAGAAGAATTGGAATTTCGGTATCTCTCTGGGTATATTTATGTTAGCTCCACGCTTTTTACGTTAACAAAATGATGATAATAGCAGATTGCGGTGCCACAACAATTGACTGGGCGCGGATAGACAGAAAAGGTAACATATCATTCAGAAAAAATTCAGGCATCAATTTTTCATTGACACCGACGTCGGAATATGAGATGAAAATAAAATCATCTATTCCGATAGATTTCATGAGTGATACGATCAACGACATCTGTTTTTATGCCGCCGGATGCAGAACAGAAGAACAGCGGTCGGCAATAGCCGCTGCACTTCAAAAGTTCTTTCCTGAAGCTGAAATAGATGTAAATAATGATCTTCTCGGTGCAGCAAGAGCACTTTTCGGAAATTCTCCAGGCGTCGCTTGCATCATCGGTACCGGTTCAAACGCTTGTCTTTACAGCCCCGAATCCGGTGGCCAGATAACAAATTCGGTTCCTCCTTTAGGTTACATTCTGGGAGATGAGGGTTCAGGGTCATTTATTGGTAAGCGCATAATCTCCGACGCGCTCAAAGGTTTATTATCGTCGAAACTCACTGCTTCGTTCTTTGAATTTGCCGGTACTGATAAAGACGGCATCTTATCGCGTGTCTATGAAGAGACGGACGCCAACAGATATATCGCTTCCTTCGCAATGTTCGCGCGAGAGAACCGTCAGTCTTCAGAAATACAGAATATTATTTATCAGTCGTTTGATTGTTTCGTGAAAAGAAACGTAATGCAACTTATCAAGAAGTCACCGTTGCCTGTTGGATTTGTGGGTTCAATAGCTCATTCCTTCCAACACGTGTTGAGAAAAGTAATGGATGACAATCGTTTAGAGGTATCTATCGTGTTACAGTCCCCCATCGAAGCATTAGCCAATTACCATATAAACTATTTAAAATAATCTTCATGTCTGACTCTAAATCATTTGAACTCATTCTTCTCCATATAACGGGTAATGATCGTCCGGGGGTAACAGCTGCCCTTTCGCAAATTCTCGCAAAATATGACGCTACCATACTTGATATCGGCCAAGCGGATATCCATCACACTTTGGCACTAGGTATTTTAATCCGAACAGAAAGTTCAGTTTCGGGCAATCTTATGAAAGATTTACTGTTTCGAGCAGGCGAACTTGATGTCAATATCCGTTTCTCACCTGTCAAGATCGACGAGTATGAAAATTGGGTAAGCCTTCAGGGTAAAGACAGATGGATAATCACAATACTGGGAAGAAAGATTAAAGCTGCGACCATCGCAGCTGTCAGTGATGTCGTTGCTTCACTGGACATGAATATTGACAGCATCAAGCGATTAACGGGTCGCATGCCTCTTAATGACGAAACCTCGTTGACACGATCCTGCGTACAGGTTTCTGTAAGAGGCAATTTAATCGATAAAGATGAAATGCAAAAGCAGTTCATGAAGATCGCGACCGAACATGACGCAGATATTTCACTTCAAGAAGACACTATGTTCCGAAGAGCTCGCAGATTGGTGTGTTTCGATATGGACTCGACTTTAATCCGGACGGAAGTAATCGACGAACTTGCCGACCGTGCAGGCGTAGGGAACGAAGTTAGAGCAATCACAGAAAGCGCGATGCGCGGCGAAATAGATTTCAATGAAAGCTTCACAAGAAGAGTCGCTCTGCTTAAAGGCCTCGACGAATCGGTGATGAAAGACATCGCTGAGAATCTTCCCATTACCGAAGGAGTAGACCGGATGATGTCAACTTTAAAGAGGATGGGATTTAAAACGGCCATATTGTCGGGTGGATTCACTTATTTCGGGAATTATCTGAAACAGAAATTCGGATTTGACTATGTCTATGCCAATGAATTAGAGATTGTAGACGGAAAATTGACCGGCAAGCATACCGGAGATATCGTAGACGGGAAACGCAAAGCGGAATTACTCAGACTGCTGGCTCAAGTGGAAAATATAGACATAAAACAGACTATAGCAGTAGGCGACGGGGCTAACGATCTTCCCATGCTTTCGACAGCCGGTTTAGGTATAGCTTTCCATGCAAAGCCAAAGGTAAAGGCTACGGCCGACCAGTCAATTTCAACCATGGGACTTGATGGAATACTTTACTTCTTAGGATTTAAGGATTCGTTGATTTCATGATAGGATTCTGATCGAAAATGATAGAATTATATACTCCCGTTGAAAGAAATTGAATAGCCTATCTGGTTAAATAAGGTTAAATCTGACTATACTGAAATAGCTTAAATATCTGAATATCAGAAATAGAGGGTGGGCAACTTTTAATGTATAGGCCAAATTCGCAGATAACCTACGGATTTGTGTTGTAAATTTGCAACACACTTCTGAACTACAATTCTAAAATTATTAATTAACCAATATCGTAAATCTAAAGAAAATCACAATTGCAATGAAAAAGGTAGTAGTTTTATTAATTCTAACATTAGGGATCTTAAAAGCGAGTGCAATAAGTCTTCAAAACGAGACGTTGAACTATAAAGTCTTGTATAAATGGGGACTGGTTCAGAAACAGGCCGGAACCGCCCGTTTAACTCTAGCAAAACAAAACGGACATTACACTGCCAAATTGATAGCCCGTTCAGATAAATGGGCTGACAAATTCTATAAACTTCGCGATACGCTTATCTCGAAAATGGATGAACGAGATATACTTCCTGTAAGCTATGAACGAATAGCCAATGAAAACGGTAATTATGCTCGGGATATTATCAAAATAGAGCGAAAAGTCGGTGTGGAAAACGGAACGGTAAAGGGTTCAGCGACCCGAATTCGTAGAAAAAAGAATGCTACGGAAACTACGGAGAACACAATTGAACTCCTTGCCGAAGGAACAACAGTCGACATGTTAAGTGCTTTTTATTATATTCGAAGCCTTGATTTCAACAAAATGCAACCCGGTTACACCAAGAAAATCAATATTTTTTCCGGCAAGAAAAAGGAACTTCTCACAATCAAATACATAGGCAACGAAACGATAGATCTCGACGGCAAGAAATATCCGACTTATAAAATCTCGTTCATATTCACCTCCGACGGAAAGAAGAAGTCCTCCGATGATATCGAAACATGGATATGGGCCAATGATCGAAAAATACCGCTCAAGATGGAAGGGAAGCTAAAGGTGGGAAAAATACGCTGTCTCTATACAGGCCAGTAAGAGAATATTAATTATTCTAATGTCAAAGCGAAGAAACGATATTATTCTTAACTGCTTGAATTATGCGAGGTTAGAGAGCCAAGCTTCGGGACTTGCATCAGAAGGCATCCTCCAGTCACCACGCGGAGAAAGGCACACGCTCCCGACTTTAGGGCCGTCAGGAAGACATGAACGCTTGAATTGTTGACTAAAAAATCTTTTTATGAAGACTTTCAGCCATTTTGCAATCTCTTCCTCAGAGAATTGACCACGAAAAGCCTTTCGAGCTAAGAATTCGATTCTCATAGGAGAGAAACCATAGCGCAACGTGTAATACAAGAAAAAATCATGAAGTATATATGGTCCGACAAGATCCTCTGTTTTTTGGCTTATTTCATTTTCCTTGTCACCGGGAACGAGTTCAGGACTAATGGGAGTATCGATAATGTCCAATAGAACATTTTTCAATTGAAGTGACTTTTCGTTGTCGGCAAACCATTGCACAAGATGTTTAACCAACGTTTTCGGCACCCCAACATTAACTCCATACATCGACATGTGGTCGCCATTGTAAGTTGCCCACCCAAGCGCCAATTCAGACATATCGCCTGTGCCAAGTACGATAGCTCCCCGACTATTTGCAACATCCATTAGGATCTGAGTGCGTTCTCTTGCCTGAGAGTTTTCATAAGTAACATCCTTAATACCCGGATCGTGAGATATATCTTTAAAGTGTTGCTTTACGGCAGCGGCAATGGGTATCTCAAGATAAGTAGCCCCCAAACCATCAATTAAAGCGCGTGCATTTCCGAAAGTCCTGCCAGTTGTGCCAAATCCCGGCATGGAAATTCCAATAATATTTTCGCGTTCTATGCCGAGTCTGTCAAAAGCACGAACCGCGATGAGCAAGGCCAATGTAGAATCCAGTCCACCCGACACTCCGACAACCAATGAACGACATCCTATAGCCCTAAGTCTTTGAACCAATCCAGCCGTCTGAATATTTATGATTTCACTACATCTTTCGTCAAGATCTTTATCAGATGACGGAACAAAGGGAGTAGGGTTAACATTACGATAGGCCAAATCAAAGTTAAAATCTATCGACTGTTGCTCACCGTCAAGATTTAGCGCGCGAGAAGCAATATTATGATTAGTCGCGCAGTCGGCAAAAGTTGTGGTATGCATACGGTCTCTCCTGATAGCCTGGATATCGACATCCGCTATTGAATAAAAATCGTTGTCCTCCCATCTACGGTTGGCAGAGAGAACAGTCCCATTTTCCGTTATTATCGTCTTGGGCGCATAGACAAGGTCAGTTGACGACTCTCCCCTTCCAGAGCTTGAATAAGCATAAGCACAGAGACATCTTGCCGATTGCTGTTTGACAAGTTCAAGCGTATATTGATATTTGCCTATCAAATCGTCTGAGGCAGAGAGATTAAAAATGACTTCAGCTCCAGCGAGCGCAAGCCTCGACGAAGGAGGAATAGTGACCCAGAGATCTTCACAGATTTCGATGCCGATTCTAACTCCGCGAGTTTCTATAACCTTCTGTTCTTCCGTTTCAGAACCGGAAGCAAACCAACGATGCTCGTAAAATTCGTTATAATTCGGCAGATAAGTTTTCTTGATTATATCGATTTGTCCATTCCGAAGTAAAGCCGCACAATTGAATAACCTACCTCCGTCAGAAATGGGAAGCCCAACAATTATGTCAATATCGGCAGCAACGCTATAGTCCCTTAATTTTTTCAGACCTTCTTTTGCTTTATTCAATAAAACAGATGAATGAAAAAGATCACCACAAGTATAGCCAGTTAGGGAAAGTTCAGGAAATACGACAATTTCCACTCTTTCTTTCTTCAATAGCTCGACAGTGGAAATAATCTTTTCCACGTTGAATTCAACATCTGCCACCCTTATCTCCGGAGCGGCTGCAGCTATCCTTAAAAAGCCGTTATTCATCGTTTAACTTTTCTATCAGTTTTAGGATCTTAGGAATTATAGGGCTTAATCCATCGTTCAATATAAACTTTGAATTATGCTCGTTGAATGATTCAATATCAGCAGCTTGAGTATTAATCCTGGCACTTGCATCAGCCTGCGATAACCCTCTGCAGACCAGGCGACGAAGCCGAATGTCAGCCGGTGCATCCACATACCAAATTTCATCAACAATATTGTCAAGACCGCTTGTCCTTAATATAGCTGTTTCAAAAAAGAAAATTCCGCCGTGAGGTTTTTGCTGAAACGAAGAAATACGTTTGATAATATCTTTTCTGACTTCAGTATGAACTATCGTATTGAGACGCGATAGTTTCTCCGAATCATTGAAAATGACCTCCGCGAGTCTCTTTTTGTCTATAACTGTAATATCTCCTTGTGGTACAATTGAATGACAATCTATTTTATCACAAATAAAATTTTTGATTTTATCATCGGTGTCCATCAACCTTTTCGCCTCGATATCACAGTCGTAGACTTGATAACCGAGTGTTCTCAAAACGGAACTGACAACACTTTTGCCTGATCCAATGCCCCCTGTCACCGCAACTATTTTCATTTTGCAATATTTCGCCTTTCAATAATATATTCGATGCTGTCGGGACTTACCGATACATTTTTATAATATTCGGGGAGCGACGATACGGTGACCGGTGCTCTCGGGGCTACAGAATCGATTGAATTATAGTCAACAAATGACTTAATGGGATAATCTTCCGAATAACGGCTCATCGGCACAAGATATGAAACCTCTACAGAAGACGGGAACGTCAGCAAACCTACATTCTCCGGCAAGCCGATAACTTCTATAGGCACATTCTTTCGTTTTGCAATCAGTGGTTCAATCGGTATTGTAACAGTCACTTTATCGGGGATAACACGCAACCCTTCTATAGGTTTAATGTTCACTTCGACATTAGTGGAATCTTTCAATCCGAAGAGATTAATAGGCTCAGTTTCGACATATTTTAATGATCGTGGAACTCCGTTCACTCCATAAACTTTCACAGAATCGACGTTAGCTCTTATTGCACCACTAATAATACATTGCAGATCAGGCTGAACGTCAGCATCTATTTTCAAAGCCACAGCCTCTCCAGGGAGCGTAGTAAAAGGCAAGCGGATAGAATCCGGTTTCACCGAAACGATCTGTACCCCTTGACCAAAGTAATCTCTTAATTTCCCTTCAATCTTAAGTCTTGATAAAGAGAAAACACCCGGTTCGGAAACATTATTATTGAATTTGAGTTTGACCGTAGGATTTTTCCCCCACATAAAATTCAATAACTGTGAACCTTTTGCCTTGACTGTCACGTAAAACTTTTCAGGTACACGTCCTATGACTGTGACGTTAGTCGGGACATCGGTCACCTCGACCGGGATTTCAAAATCTTTCTGTACCTGGGAATCTAATGAAAGCAATAGCCAAAAAACAAAGGCAACACATACAAAGAGCAAATACAGCAACACATCCTTCCCTCTTTTAGAGCGAAGTGCAGTTGCCGTACTATCCTTTAGTTTAGCTAATCTGCCTGAAGCCAAGTTTCTAAACGGATGGTTAGAAGATTATTATATGACGGAGAGAAAGAATTATTTTCCTTCTTCAGTCTTTTTATTCTGATCCTGCGCTATATCCTGAGCTGAAGGATATACGGAGCCTTTGTCAACCTTAATCACTACGTCATTCGCAATCTGAAGGCTCACTACATTATCGTTTATTTTCTTTACTTTGCCATATATTCCCCCGGCAGTTATCACCCTATCGCCTTCGGTTATTGAATCGCGGAATTTGCGGATTTCTTTCTGTTTTTTCTGCTGTGGGCGAATCATGAAGAAATAAAAAATACCTATCAGCACTACAATCATTATCAGGTTCATGGCACCGTTAGGACTTTCTTGCAAAGTTATAAGATTTGTAATCATATCGTTTTGATTTAGAAGTTGTTTATAATTATCTGAATTGAAATGCAAAAATAATGATAAAAAATGAAATATTCTATTTGCCGATCAGTTTTCCTTGATCCCGAAGATAGTTGGTCACGGAAAATAGAACTCCATTTATGAACTGACCGCTCCTCGCCGTACTGTAAGCGTTTGCAATCTCGATATATTCATTAATTGACACCGGGAGGGCTATTTTCGGGAAATTAACTATTTCGGTTATCGCAGTGACAAGTATTACCAGATCCATGAAAGCAATTCTTTCCGGATCCCATGAGGAGACATTTATAAAACGCTGGACTATATCCCGATACTCTTCATAATCTACGGCTGCTTTGTGAAAAAGTGTCAGGCCGAAGTCTTCGTCTTCCTTATCCTTATATTTAGGAAGTATTTCTATCCAATCTGAATCAGATTTTCCAGCCATTTTAATCGTTTTGACGATAAATGTTCCGATAATTTCAAGATCATCATTCCAATAAACAGATTTGGATTCAAGAATCTCCACGAGGTCATCGGAAGGGAGTATGACGTTTTTCATAAGTTTCCGCCATAGATCACAATCTTTTTCCCGAGAATGATCTTCCGACTCGATATATTCCTTATATATTTCGCTCTGAAGGATTAAATCGAGCAAACGGGAAATAAAATCCTGATCATCCGTCCACCTTTCCACACCGTTTTTCAGATATTCTTTCATCTCGGGCGACTGTCTTAATAAACGAGGCAAGCAGTTGTCGATAAATTTGGTGTTGGGATTCAAATCCTTATCTGTGGGCAGATATTTATGTTTAGCCGAATCTAGTCTTAATTCCTGTAGTCGAGTAATCTCAACGATAAGCCATAATAGAGATATATAGAGTTCGTGAGCCTTGTCAAGCGATTTTTTCAATTCGCGTTCCGCCAGGTAATCATTGAACTTGTTTTCGTTATAACTCTCTATGGTTTCAACGGCCAGTCTGATTCCTTTTTCATATCCTGAAATAGAAAAATCGACATCTTTTCTCAAATCTTTAATGTATGCCGCGTTTTTAGATATTATCTCTTCGATTATCCCACAGAGAAATTCAGATTCTTTAGCTGAATCCTTGTCCTTTAGACGAACATATGAACGGTAAAGAGAAGTATCAATGACCTCTCCAGCTATAGATTTAGCTAAACCAGCGGTTGAATCTATCATCAGAACCCTCTGTTGCAATGCTAATTGCATCTTTTCCTCTTTGTAGAGAGATTTTAGCAAAGAGAGATTGAGATTGGGGGATAAAAGGGACTTACCGGATCCGTCAACTGTTTTTCGCAATCCTCCTATAGTAAATAGCAAATTCAATGTGTTCAAATAAACTTTATATGCGAATCGTTTTTCCTTTGAATTACTCTCCGGTTCTGACTCGATCTTAAATTCACTTTTGGTCAACAGATATGAATATAAGAGCTGAACTACCTTGTTGCGGATCAAAATTCGGTTAATCATTTTAATGTGCTTCTATATTTGACACTGCAAAATTACTCAAAAAAGATGATTCGGCTTTTGAAAATCCCATAAATTTGACACAATTTCTTGTAACCACCTCAAAATTCTCTCATATTCACGATATTTAATTCCATTTTATGAAAAAATCAGTAATTTAGCATTGTTAAAAAAATGTCTAAAGCTATGTTACATTTCGACAGCGATTATATGCGCGGTGCACATCCGAAAGTTCTTGAACGTCTCATTGAAACAAATCTGGAACAGACTTCCGGTTACGGAACCGATGAATATACATTGAGAACAAAAAAACTTATCCTTGATGCTTGCGGTATAGCGAGCGGTAACGTGTGGTTTCTCGTAGGCGGAACACAGACTAATTCCACCGTGATCGACGCCCTACTGCGCCATCATGAGGGTGTGATAGCCGCCGACAGTTCCCATATCAACTCTCATGAAGCGGGAGCGATTGAAAGTACAGGTCATAAGGTCTTGACTCTTCAGAATCACGACGGCAAATTGCAAGCTTCAGAGATAGAGCAGCTTATGGAGGACTTTTACAGCGATGAGTCAAGAGATCATTGCGTAAAACCCGCAATGGTGTATATTTCGCATCCGACAGAATACGGCACTTTATACTCTTTAACAGAATTAAGTGAAATAAGTGAGGTCTGTCATAAATTTAAACTACCGTTATATCTTGACGGTGCGAGATTGGGTTATGCTTTAGCGAGCGATGTCAACGATATCAGTCTGAAAGATGTAGCTCGCTTATGCGACGTTTTCTATATCGGAGGGACTAAATGTGGCACACTATTCGGTGAGGCCGTCGTGACTTCAAAACCCGAACTTCTACCCGCTTTCTTTTCACTGATAAAACAGCATGGGGCACTTCTTTCGAAAGGTCGATTGACAGCATTACAGTTCGAAGCCCTGTTTACAGATAATTTATACGAACGTATTTGCCGCAACGCTATATTACAGGCAATGAAAATAAAAAATGCATTCCTGGAAAGAGGATATGAACTCTTCATCGACTCGCCTACCAATCAACAATTTTTCAATCTGCCGAACCAAACAATCGAATATTTGAAAAGATGGGCTACATTCGAACAGTGGGGGCCGAAAGGACGTGAATACACGCCGGTGAGATTCGTTACCGATTGGGGAACGAGCGATGAAGAAATACAACAACTAATATCGAAACTATCGGCAATATAGTTCTTGAGGATAGATTTGATTGCCGAACAGATAAATTTACAGATAGTCAATTTTAGGAATGAGCTTTTTTATGTATCTTTGGGGATAATAAACAATTATTCTTTAACGATATGAAGAAAAAACTCTATAGCAGTTTAGCCATTGCTGCGATGGCTTTGATTCCGTTTACTGTTAAATCGATTGATAAGGAGGATTATACACTTTACGTCAATCCTTTCGTTGGTACTACAAATTACGGCACTACCAATCCGGGAGCTGTTACACCAAACGGCATGATGTCTGTCGTGCCGTTCAATGTAATGGGTTCGGATGAAAACAGGTTTGATAAAGATTCGCGATGGTGGAGTACGCCTTATGACTTCACGAATAAATACTTTACGGGTTACGCCCATGTGAATTTGAGCGGGGTGGGTTGCCCTGAAATGGGCTCGTTGCTGACGATGGCAACTACCGGCAATCTCGAACCCGACTATCACAAATACGGTTCGGGGTACTCCGACGAAATAGCCGTACCCGGTTACTATAGCAATCGTCTGACAAAATATGACATAAAAACAGAGGTAACAGCGACAACGCGCACATCGGCTGAACGCTATACCTTTCCGGCCGGGAAGGGCAATATCCTTATAAATCTCGGTGAAGGTCTAACAAATGAGAGCGGAGCTACCGTAAAGAAAGTAAGTGACACCGAAATAGAAGGCTCAAAACTTTTAGGCACATTCTGTTACAACGCCCAGGCTGTTTTCCCGATATATTTCGTCATGAAAGTAAGCAAAAAACCCGACGCCTGCGGGTATTGGAAAATGCAACCGGTGATGAACGGGCCGGAAGCCAACTGGGATCCGGATAACGGAACATATAAACTGTATACAAAATACGGAAGAGAATTGTCGGGCGACGATATAGGTTTCTGGTGGACTTATGATGATCTTAAAGAAGGCGAACAGATAGAAGTAAGGGTGGGTGTTTCTTTCGTCTCGATAGAAAATGCAAGAGAGAATCTCGCGAAAGAACAACTCGGACTTTCGTTTGAAGATATACGTATGGATGCTAAAAAGAGATGGAATGATGACCTCGGGCGCATCAGAGTGAAAGGAGGTACAGACGAGCAGAAAAAAGTGTTTTATACGGCTCTATACCACGCTCTCATACATCCAAACATCTTGAATGACGTAAACGGCCAATATCCTTTGATGGAAAATCCCGATGACGGACAGACCGATTATGACCGTTATACCGTTTTCTCACTTTGGGATACTTATCGTAACGTTCACCAATTGTTGACATTGGTATATCCGGAAAAACAGCTCAATATGGTCAGATCGATGGTCGATATGTCGAAAGAATGGGGGTGGCTCCCCAAATGGGAACTTTTCGGACGCGAGACATTCACAATGGAAGGCGATCCTGCTCTTCCCGTTATAGTTGACACATGGCGCAAAGGTCTAACAGATTTCGATATAGATGCCGCCTATGAAGCGATGAAAAAATCGGCAACAATGCCCGGAGAACTCAATCCGATGCGTCCTGATATCGATCCTTATATAGAAAAAGGTTATGTTCCTTTAGGATATTTCGCCGGCGACTTTTCGGGCGACAATTCAGTAAGTCATGCTTTGGAATATTATGTGGCAGACAATGCATTGGCTTGGCTGGCTGAGCAGAGAGGAGACGCGAACTTCGCTAAAGAATTGAGAAAGAGAGCTTCAGGATGGAAAAATTATTATTCGAAAGAAAGCGGTACTCTCCGCCCGCTTGATAAAGACGGCAAATTCCTTGAGCCTTTTAATCCACGTCAAGGAGAGAACTTCGAAGAAGTACCTGGGTTCCATGAAGGAAGTGCATGGAATTATACATTCTTTGTTCCTCATGATGTAGATGGCCTCGCGAAGGCAATGGGAGGGAAAAAAGCATTTGTCGATAAACTCCAGATGGTTTTCGATGAAGGACTTTACGATCCCGCAAATGAACCCGATATAGCTTATCCTTACCTTTTCAGTAGATTCAAAGGCGAGGAATGGCGTACGCAGAAAGAAGTCAACCGTCTGCTCAATAAATATTTCACAACAAAACCGGATGGAATACCGGGAAATGATGACACGGGAACTATGTCGACATGGGCAGTCTTTTCAATGCTCGGATTCTATCCCGATTGTCCTGGCGAACCTTACTATACTCTTACTTCACCAGTATTTGATGAAGTGGAGATTGATGTTCCCAGTGGCAATACTATTAAAATTACCGCAGAACGTCCTGAAACCGGCTCAATCTATATTGACAGGATGACTCTTGGAGGCAAGCCTTTGAGTAAATACAGAATTTCTCATGATGAGCTTATTAATGGTAAAGAACTTAATTTTAAACTGAAATCAAAATAATATGCACAATAGGCTTTTTTTTAGCTTATTCAGCTTAGTCGCATTAGTCGGGTTGTCTGACGGAGCTTATGCCGGCGGTAAGTTGGTAGATTATGTCGACCCTAAAATAGGAAGCGGAGGGCATGGGCATGTTTTTGTGGGAGCGAATGTCCCATTCGGAATGGTTCAGCTCGGCCCTACGAGTATTACACAGGCATGGGATTGGACCTCCGGTTATCATGATTCCGACAGTACCGTGATTGGTTTCTCCCATACCCACCTTTCCGGTACGGGGGTAGGCGACCTTTTCGACATAACATTTATGCCCGTCATTGGTGAAGTCACCTATTCCCGAGGACGGCATGACGATCAGGGAAGCGGTATGTGGAGTTATGCCGATCGGTCAAAAGAGATAGCTAAGGCGGGATATTATAGTATTCCCCTGACAAGATATGGAATTCTTGCCGAAATGACAGCTACAAACCGCACGGGTCTGCACCGTTACACATTCCCTGCTACAGATTCGGCTGCTATAGTAATCGATCTTCAAAACGGTGGATGTTGGGATCGGCCCACTTATACTGAAATGACTCCTGAAGGTAATAACCGAATCGTCGGTGTAAGGAAATCTACCGGATGGGCCGATAATCAGGAAGTCTATTTTGTCGCTGAATTCTCTGAACCGTTTTCCGATTTTTCATTGCATGGTAATGAAAACCGTTTTGGCCGTTTATCTTTTCCAGCAATGGACGACGGTCATCAGATAATAGTAAAAGTCGGTATCTCACCGACATCGGTTGAAGCAGCCAAAGCTAACCTTGAAGCTGAAGCCTTGGGATTGACTTTCGATATGGCTGTTGAAAAAGCTTCGGATGCATGGGAAAACGAACTTAAAAAAGTCAGGATTTCATCAAATGACAAGGACGAACTGACGAAGTTTTATACATCCATGTATCATTTATTAATGTTACCGGCCACTTTCAGTGACCATGGAGCAACTCCGGCATATACGATTCTTTCTCTCTGGGATACCTACCGCACGCAGATGCCTCTTCTGACTATACTCGATCCTCAAAGGAGTGGCGAAATAGTAACGTCGATGCTGGACATTCATGATAAACAAGGCAGGCTGCCCGTTTGGCATCTATGGGGCTGCGAAACCGATTGTATGGTAGGAAATCCTGGCATTATCGTCGTAGCCGACGCCGTAGCAAAAGACCTGCCGGGAATAGATAAAAGCCGGGCGATGAAAGCTATGATTGAAACCTCGATGGATACAGCTCGAGGAGGAGGTATTCGACAGCAATACGGATTTATTCCCATTGACCTCAAAGGAGAAGCTATTGCATGGGATATGGAATATGCCATTGCCGACGGAGCTATTGCTAATGCAGCAAAAGCCATTGGAAATGACACTATCTACGATAACTATTCAGCTCGTAGTAAATCATACAGAAATTATTTTGATCCGGAAACGCATTTTATGCGTGGCAAAGATACAAAAGGCGGATGGAGGACTCCTTTTGACCCACGCAATGCGTCGCACCGCGAGGATGATTATTGTGAAGGGAATGCATGGCAATACACATGGCTTGCCCCGCAAGATGTGGAGGGTCTGGTAGAATTGTTTGGAGGAAAAGAAAAGATGGTGGCCAAACTTGATTCCCTTTTTACTGTTCCCTCTGAAATTATTGGTGAGGATGCTTCCCCTGACATAAGTGGTCTTATCGGACAATATGCACATGGCAACGAGCCGAGTCATCATGTGATTTATCTTTATACGATGCTTGGGAACCGAGCAAAAGCCATACCGTTGATAACTCAAGTGATGGACGAGCTCTACACTACTGAGCCCGACGGACTTTCAGGTAACGAAGACTGTGGGCAGATGTCGGCATGGTATGTCATGTCTGCTTTAGGATTCTATCCGGTGGAACCAGCTTCGGCTCGATATTGGATCGGTATACCCCGTTATGATGAGACGGTGATTGAACTCGAGGGTGGTAAAGAGTTTAAGGTTATACGGGGTAGCCGGAGTGACGGCATCATATATCTCAACGGGAGGAAACTTGATCGGGAATATATAGACCATAAAGAAATTATGGGAGGAGGGGTATTGGAAATTAACTGACCCATATGTTGACTGCCTCTCTTGTTATTCACGACTCCCCTCTTGAGCAAGTACTCGAAGCCATTGAGTGTATTCGACGCTCTACTGTAGAAAAGATTTGGATTGTCTATAATGGAGACATATCCAAATCTTCACTTTATTCCGATATCCCCGGTACAGAATTTATTCCTGCAGATAACAGAGGATTTGGAGCAGGCCATAATATCGCTTTACGCAAAGCTCTTGAAATGGGGTCACGTTACCATCTTGTCATGAATGCCGATATTTCTTGGACAGGTGACATTCTTCTGACTCTGATAAATCATCTTGATGAGGACTCATCCATCGGGCTTATAGCTCCGGAAATCAGAAACAGTGATGGAAGCCTGCAATATTCATGTAGAAAACTTCCTAGACCTTTACATCTCTTGGCACGCAGGTTCCTACCACGTTTCATCATAAAAAAACAAGATGACAACTATCTGTTAAAACACATCGACCACACCAAACCCATCAACGCTCCCTACCTGCTCGGTTGCTTTATGCTTTTCAGATGTGAAGCGCTTAAACAAGTAGGCATGTTCGACGAGCGTTTCTTCTTGTATCCTGAAGATATTGATCTGACGCGTAGAATCCATTCTAAATGGAAAACAATCTATCTGCCCGAAGTAAGCATAGTCCACTCACACAACCGTCAGTCATATAAATCCATTAAAATACTGATTGTCCATCTCATCAACATGATGCGCTATTTCAATAAATGGGGGTGGCTTTACGACCCGGAACGCAAGAAATACAACTCACGGTTAAAATAAACACATAAAAAAACAACTCCCTATTGCAAGAAATAAAAAAAACACTTACCTTTGCATCGCTTTTTTAAAGCAACAAGGATGATTCGCTAGCTCAGCAGGTAGAGCACAACACTTTTAATGTTGGGGTCCTGGGTTCGAGCCCCAGGCGGATCACTCCTCAAAATTGCAATTATCTAATTCCCAGATAGTTGCAATTTTCTTTTGTCCATTTTGCACCACCGTTGCACCACAGAATTTGTAACTTATGTCATGGAATTTGTTAAAGATCTCAAAAAAGCAAAATAGAGAAACCCTTAAAAAGAAATTAACAAGAATAGGTGATAACATAGGTATAGCCCTTTTTGATAGTGCTATACCTTTTGTGCCAATGGGAAGTCTTTTACAAACATTAGATGATTCAATTGTTTGTATAAGCGATTATCTTTTTTATAGGAAACTTGAAAAGTTCCTTTTCCCCTTAGATAGCAATGAAGTAACTGATGTTGAAATAGAAAACTTCTTTAAGTCCTTAGGTAAAGATAATAAAAAGATAACAGAGTATCTTATAGGATTATTGAATAATGCCGAGTCTGGTGATAAGACTTTAATCATGGGGTTTATCTATAAGGCTGCTGTAAAAAAACAGATTTCTCATTTAGAAATGTTAAGGTTATGCTCATTTATCGACCGATGTTTTATCACGGACTTAAGGAAATTACCTCTTTTTAGGACTCCGACAGAGGGGAATAGTATAGAAGCTATGAATTTTATAAATCTGGGGTTGATAAATACCTATGTAGGTGGAATATGGAAAAACGATGATACTGTAACGCTTAACCAAACCGGATTGAAACTCTTGCAAATTCTTAATTCAGAGCATTGGTTTGGCGAATCATAATTAAGATAACCTTAGCTGCGTCTATACCAGGCATTTTTTTTAGGATTTTTGTTTTCAAAAGTTGATGAAATGATGATAATCGACTTTATGTTCTTAAATTTAAAACATTTACAAATTCATCTTCTTTCATCAAAACTGATGGGGGAGATTTATTTGATTAAAAATGGTTATCTTTGCAAATTAAGATAAAAAAGATGAAAGCAAACGAGATTCAGGATCTTTTTAATAGCTTTGAGAATATCGCCATTGAATATGATGGTGTGGAATGTTGGAGTGCAAGAGAATTAGCCCCGGTAATGGGTTATGCTCAATGGCGTAATTTTAGTTCAATCATAGAAAAGGCTAAAGAATCCGCCATTAATGCCGGTGAAAATCCATCGGATCATTTTGCTAACGTCAGCAAAATGATAGACCTAGCCAAAGGTGCTCAACGTCAGATAGATGACGTTATGCTGACACGTTATGCCTGTTATCTTGTAGCGCAAAATGGCGACCCTCGTAAACCTCAAATTGCTTTCGCCCAGAATTATTTTGCCGTTCAGACAAGGCGTGCTGAATTGGTGCAACAAAGACTTCTTGAATCTGAAAGAATCCAGGCAAGGGCAAGATTAGCAGAAACTGAAAATACTCTTTCAGGTGTTTTATATGAAAGAGGAGTCGATTCAAAAGGCTTTGCTATAATCAGAGCCAAAGGAGATAAAGCCCTTTTCGGTCTTGATACTGCTATGATGAAAAGAAGGGTCGGTGCTCCGGATAAGAGACCTCTTGCCGATTTTCTCTCCACTGTTGCAATCAATGCCAAAGCATTAGCAGCAGGAATGACCTCTGTTAATGTTCAACAAAAAGATCTTAGAGGACAGGTAGGAATAGAAAAGGAACATATCGATAATAACAGTGCTGTCCGAGATATGCTTCTTGACCGTGGAATTAGGCCGGAGAACCTTCCCGGAGGTGAAGATGTAAAAAAGGTAGAACGTCGTCTTAAAGCCGAAGAAAAGAAAATCCTCCCCAAGATCAAGAAAAAGAAATAAAATTTATAACTTCGCAAGGCAAAAGGCGCCAATATAATCCACCTAGCGATTTAAATTAGAGGAAAGCTATCCCAGATGGTAGAATGAAGTGTCATCCAAGCTCGCTCCTCACCTCGCTTCAACCGAGACAACCGCTTTGAATCGGATTGAAAATATCGAATTTGAATACTTTAAAACTTATTAATACTAAATTTATGTTAAGTTCAGAAGCATCTGTCCAGTACAATGATTTCAAAGGTACTTCGGCAGCCGATATTAGTGATTATTCTTCTCTTGAAGATTTCGCAAAAAGATTTGGCATCAACACTAAGCAGTTCATACCTCATGGCATCTCTCTTTATTGCAGCTACGATCATTTTGTATCAGTATCTATAATCTGCGAGAATGTAGAAAATGAAAGTAAACTCATAAGTATTAGCTTACCAGAAATGCCCATCTCAGAATTCCTCAATCAATTTAAAAGACTTCATGTTTTGCTATTCAATAGGTTTTATCACCCGACAAAGGAAATTGAAGAGATTAGTCTTGAGAATTTGTGATTCTATAATTAAATAAGCAACACATTCAATTATTAATTTTCGGGATTGCAACTATAACGCCTAAACCATGAAACTTAAAAACATACTTATAATTATTATGGTTTTTTTTCTGATGCCTTCTTGTTCAAAAAAAGACCCTATTTGTGGAATTTGGTTCGAAGCTAAAAATATAGGATCGGCAGAGCTAATTCTACGCGAAGACGGAACATGCTTGTTGAGCTTAGATGATCCTTTTACTGAAGGTATCGATAAAGAAATCAAAGGAAATTGGACAAGAAATGATGATAAGTTATACCTTAACTATGAAGGCCAATATAATCCAGGAGGAGCTGTTGAATTTAATATATTGAGTTTAGATGACCATACTCTTGTGTTGAAACGTGGAATGGAAGGTCGAGTGCAGTATTTTAATAGAAGACAATAAGTTCGTTAAATTGTAGTGTCTTCTTGTTGTTTATGTTATGAGACACTAAATATTTGACACTTGATAAAAAGGCAACTTTCTAATAAATGTAAAAAAGAATTTATACATTAATGAAAAATTTAAGTTTTAATAAATTTAATGCATAAAATAAATAAATTTTTATGTTGGAGAATATTATTTGCCATTACACCTTCCATTCTAATGAAATAAGCCCTGTAGGAGCCTTCTTCATGTTGTTATTTATGGGTATATTTCTTATAGTTGCAATAAGAATATGGATAGGCAATAAAGTGGATGACTATAAACTTAATAAAGAAATAAAGACTATAGATGCATATTTAGCAGAAGAGGCTGAACAGCATTTATCCTCATTATATGCAACAAATGAAAAGATTAGAAGAATTAAACAAACTTATAATTGGAAAAATTGGTTTATAAAAGGTTATAGGGAAGGTGCAGTGAGTTATAATTCACATCATAGAACATCAGGTCCATATAAACCCATTAATGAATTTACTCTTGAAGAATGGGAAAAATATCAGACTCTTAGCATGCAGCACATAAAAGAGAATAGCGATTATTTTGGAGGTAATAAAGAAATGGCAATTTATGCATATTTTTATGGTCATAAGTTAGGATCAAAAAGATACGAGGAAAAAGGTAGGGCTGATCTTTAATAATTTATATATCATAAAATCTATTTGCTGCTCTCGGATTATCCGGGAGCAGTAAATTTAAATGGTTCTATTTGCTTGAGATATTGGTATTCATGTTTTAAATGGTTGTTATCATTGGCAAGTAAAATAACTAAGAAAAGGAGGATAGCCGTAAAAATGGAGAGCAAGATTACTCCGAATTGTTTGGCGAAAGGTAAGACTTTATCCTGTTTCAGCCACTGAATAGGGTAAGTATAAAACAGGTATTTTAGTTTGTTCGTGAAGCCGGAAGGCATTATAAATTGTAGTTTTGGAGGGAGGTTTAGTTCCTTTTCTTTGATTAGTTCGTCCCGGAAAGCAATAAATTCACTATGAATTATTTCTCTGACCTCTTCAGAAAATTTAGAAATAGCTATCCTCATTTGATAAAGCTCAGCGTTATGGTTCGGTACTTTCCGGTCTTTCATATCTCTTACCCACTCAGCAATATAACTTATATGAGAATCTGTAAGATCATACATACTTCGTAACATAGCATAGTTATCTTCAGGGTATAATCTGGATCCCGGGTATAACGGAGAGGGAGAAATATTTTGTAATTTATCCGTAAGGATTTCGCTTATAACAGGTTTTACCTGTTCTGGAATATTGTTAAATTTCCGATTAAGTGAGACTTCCAAAGGATTAAAATCTATCTTCCGATTGCCGTTATTTTCAACGGCAACTAAAATACTGTTTAGCTTTTCATCAATCCTCTTGAAAGGATCCATGGTGTCTTTCTTTAAGGGTTCAGGTCTTTTTTCCATAACTTATCTCCTTCTAAAACTTCTTTTCTTTTTATTATAGTTATCATCGTCATCATCCTTCTTTGAAGGTGTTGAACTTCCACCACCTCCTGTTGTCGGAACAACATGAGGTTGCAATACCAACTCTATTGCAGCATTAACAGCGCTACCCACAGGGCTTGAAATGTTATCGGAAACCATAGAATTTTCATCTGAAATAACTTCATCAGGCTTTGCAATAGAAGTAAAATCCTCGCTTACAAATGGTGTCTTTTGCTCCTTTCCTCGAGATAAAACGGGGGAATTTTCTTGTGATTTTTCGGTTAAAGAGGCTGTTTCTTCATCTAAATTCAGGGGATGTTCATTTTTGAAATTCATATTTTGGCTCTCAAAAACACCAAGCTTTGCAGTCAATTTATCATAACTCAGAGAGCGGTCAACCTTGAATCCGTTATAAGAAATACGGTCAGCAGTGAAGACGATTCCGGTGATTTCTCCTTTGGAATTCCTTGCAAAATTGATCTCAACGCCCTGTTTTTTCATCTCCCGTATGAAGTTTTTCCAATCAAAATTTGTCTCAAGAACCCTCTTTGCAATATCAAAAATCTTGTATTTCGTCCTGTCTTTACCTTTAAGCCGGTTTCTTCTCACACCCTCTTTACCTTTACCGAATGTCAGTCCGAAATCCCTTGTCAGTTCTTTGGTAATAGCGGCTGACTTCCTCCAATTAGTGTCACATTTTATGAATTCACCGAAATTATTAACTCGGTTATAAACGATATGGACATGTGGATGGGGCTGATCATGATGCTGAAATATAACAAACTGCGTATCAACAATCCCCATCTTCCTCATGTATTCATGGGATATTTCTTTCAATTTATCATCATTTAGCTTGTCATTATCTTTTGGAGAAAAGGCAAGGATCAGATGACCGACAAACTTTTTATCTCCCTGCACTGCTTTTGCCTGTGCTTTAAAACAAGAGGCAATTGTTTTGTTGGAAACTAATATCACCCCGTCAGAATCCAGTAGTTTTGTATCCTTTTTCAATATATCATTGGCATAGTGAAGCAGCCCGGCGAATCCTACACCTTGTTTTATTTTTGCAATCATGGCATTAAAATATATCAATGATTTACACTGTTTATAATTTCAATTATTTCATCTCGCATATATAAAAGGTCTTTCTCGATGGTGTGAAAGCCAAAAGTATGGGAGTCTTTTGCAAGCTGATTCATATTGTTTGCCATGCCGGAAAGTCTTCTCATCAGAAAGAGAACCTCTGTCGAAAGGGCTTCCTTTACATAGCCATTGACTGCGAATTCATATACGATTCTTGAAATCGGCAGTTTACAAATGGAGGCTTTCCAAACAAGTTTGTTATAATTTTCTTCTTCGAAATAAACCTTGACACCATACCGCTTTTTACGTTCAGGCTCGAGTTTTGGTCTTCCTCCGTTGTTCCTTTTCTTGAAAGAGGATGTTTGGGGTTGGGAAATTAAAGGGGTGTCAGGCTCCCCGGATTCCGCTATGGCGGTGGTTTTGGAGTTCTCAAAACCTATACTTGCTCCCCCAACATCTGATTTATCACTTTTAGTTCCATCTTTGATTATATCCGTATCCTGATAAGGATGGTTGTTCCGATTGTCTATTAGGATTGTGCTCATAGATTATTTGAATTAAGTTAGATATATAGGATGAAGTTTTTATAAGTGGATAAGGTATGCTCCGAGTCTGTGTTTCTCCTCAGACGACATTACTGCCTTCAACACCTTTCTAAACCAATAGACATACTTCGATGTCAGAGTGTTGTTTTATTCACCAATAAAATATTTTTTATTTTATTTTTTTGATAACACTATTTATTATTAAATTCGCACTACAAATTAGAATTTAAGACGGTATTGTTATGATATACAAATTTCGAATAGTGTCGGATGAGGTCGACAATTTCAAAAGAGAAATTGAGATTGATGCGGACTCAAGTTTTCTGACTTTCAGAAACGCAATATGCGATTCTTTAGGCTACGACAAAGGACAGATGAATTCCTTCTTTATTTGCGATGATAGCTGGGAAAAAGGAAAAGAAATAACGCTTGAAGATATGGGTTCGGACATAGCCGACGACACTTATCTGATGGAAGAGTGTATTCTATCTGATTATCTGGAAGATGAGGGTCAAAAGATGATTTTCGTGTTCGATTACCTCACTGATCGTGCATTCTTCATCGAATTGAAACAGACTGTCCCCGGAAAAACGCTCAGCGAACCTATCTGCACAGTGGCAATGGGTACTCCCCCGCCTCAATATGTTGATCTTGATGAATTCGAGGCCAAGATGGATGCAAAAGCATCTAAAAGTGCTGACTCCGATTTAGATGAAGATTTTTATGGCTCTGACGGTTATAATGAAGATGAATTTGATTCGGAAGGTTTCGATGAAATGAATTTCGATGAATAATTATTTCTGCATACGGTTAAAAACAAAGAACAAAACATCCTGTTGAATCTTCGATTTAAGCAGAAAATTAATAAAGAGATATATTATTACACCCGCTCCTGACTGACAAATGACAAGAAGGAGCGGGGTCGTTATATACAAGGGGAAAAGGCTGATGATTAAAAATATAATTACAGTTATCACTAAATAGGGCACAGAGTCAGCGACAAACTGCCACCATGTCCTGAACGACAATTTCGCTGACATCCATAGTGTTATCCCCCATGTGATAAATGATGCAATCACTTGTCCCCACAACATTATTCCTATTCCGTAAGTAATGTCTCCCGGTTTTTCAATCGCTATGTAGCCCCATGTTATAATAAGTGCTATTATCGCCGCTGCATCGCGTATAATTTCACTCACCACTATCAATTTTGTCCTTCCTAAAGCTAAGATATAATTATTATAGACACCACACAGAACTGTGAAAATCCCTCTTATGAGAAGCAATTGGAAAAGATAGATCGAATCGTCCCATTTATGTTCGAATAAGAAATGGAAAATAGCAGCTGCCGTTGCTATAAGAACGCCACAAAAAGGAAACAGGAGATAGGAGGTTGTTCTATTCATTTTTGCAGTGGCTGACGCAAATTTCCGCGGTTCGTCTTGGTATTCTGAAAGAGCAGGGAGAAAAGATTGCGTAAAAATTGCTGATAGTGATGAGATACCCATCGTACTCCATTTATCTGCCTGAGTATAATAACTTAAAGAATTGATACCGGCTCTGTTTCCGATAGCAAAAGCATAAATGTTTTTAAACACTGTGTTCAAAAACGAGCTTCCCATCATTCCGAATCCTACTGAGAAGAATGTTCTAAGTGATTTATATGAAGCTTTGAAGAGAGGAACCCATCCGCATCCAATCCAAAGTATCAACGATTTTAATGCCGACTGGCTAACTGATTGCCAAACCAACGACCACACCCCGTAACCGTTTAATGACATCCATACCGCTAAAACCGAACCCGCAAATAAAGATAAGCTGTTGGCCACTGTAATTAATCTGACATTCATTTGCTTCACAAGTCTATTAGCCTGCACTATAGCAGTCGCATTAAATATGAAGGTCAAGAATATCACACGGCTTACAGGAATAAGCCTCAAATCGTTTTGAAATAAAGTAGCGATAAGCGGGGCAGCGAAATATAATCCGATATAAATAACTACAGCCATACCTACATTAAACCATAACACCGTGCTGTAGTCCAAATCAGTCACTTCCTTCTTTTGAATCAGAGCGGAGGAAAAACCGCTATCAATGAACAAGGATGCAAAAGCCGAGAATATAAGAGCCGCTCCAATCAAGCCGAAATCGGAATTCGGAAGGACACGCGCGAGAATAATACCCGTAACGCTATACAGAATCATCGATAGAAATTTATCGATTACATTCCATTTTACAGTGCGAGCCACTCGCAATTTCATTTCCGGGATTCCGTCACTCATCCAAATCGATGCTTATTCAATATGAGATGTCTTTACTCCAATCGTTCTATTTTTAATAATAGGATTACCTCGATAGTAGACAGTTCCTGAACCGGCGCCGAATATTGACAATGATTCCGACACATCGCATCCGATAGATCCTGTACCCCATAAACTGCATTTTAATGTCTGTGCTTTCAGTCCGTCGGCCTGTATAGTTCCGGCTCCTGTTGTTTTAAGGGAGGCAGATTGGGTTTTACCGGAAATCACGATTGTCCCATTACCTGTATTTATCGACGCGTCTAATTGTATCGTCTCTATATCTCTTATACTTAAGGTTCCGTTTCCTATCAGTTTGGCTTTAAACTTAGGTCCCGGTGCTATATTCAATACTCTCAGAGTTGAATCTCCTGAGTTTTGAACTTTAGTCAGAAAAGTACTATAAACTGTAATTACGGGAAGATCTTTATAACTTCCCGATTCAATTGTGGCCAACTGAATCTCTAACTTATCACCACCAGGGACGAAGATAATCTGTGATGCTAAATTGGGCACAGTTTCAAATACGACTTTACCGGCTGAATCAGGATTACATTTGTAGTCCACATTTATACCGTCAGTAACCTTCAGTTCTATAAAATCATTCATATTCAGTTCATAGCGCGTAGGTTCGTCAGCTAAAACGGTCAATGACATTAATATTAAAGCTATCAGTAGTTTGTAACGCATATTCTAATTTTTTATATCTCTTAATAACGTTTCGGTATATGTTAATATTTCATCTAACTCCCTATATGTATTCGCTCTAAGCATTTTAATTCGTGTTTCCCTGAAATGAGGTATCCCTTTAAATAAGGGTGACGCTGCTAAATGCCTTCTGATATGAAGAATACCTCTTACTTCATCGATTCGCTCAATGCTTTCTTTTATTTGACGTCTGAGAATGGCGAATTTATCCGCATCTGTCAGAGTGTCTCGAGCCTGACCTTCGAATGCCATTTTTATATCATGAAAAATCCATGGTGACCCAATAGAAGCCCGTCCAATCATGATCCCATCGACTCCATATTGTTCAAATGCCATTTTCGCTTTAGTTGCATTAGTTATATCGCCATTACCTATTATTGGTATATGTAATCTTTGATTGTTCTTCACTTTGCCGATAGTATCCCAGTCAGCTTCGCCGGTATACATCTGTGAACGGGTTCTACCATGAATAGTAAGAGCTTTGATACCACAATCCTGTAATCTTTCCGATAATTCGACAATTATTTTCGAATTATGATCCCAACCCAATCGTGTTTTCACCGTAACAGGTTTATTTACTGCTTTTACTATTGCTGAAGTGATTTCAAGCATTTTCGGTATATCTTTCAACAGACCGGCTCCGGCCCCTTTGCCTGCTATTTTTTTTACCGGACATCCGAAATTAATATCTATAATATCAGGATTAGCATCTTCTATGATTCTCGCAGCTTCAACCATCGACTCTACATCTCGGCCATATAGTTGTATTGCTGTTGGCCTCTCGCTCTCACCGAGTACGAGTTTTCGGGTTGTAGAGCTGATATTACGCACCAACGCGTCGGCCGACACGAACTCAGTATATGTCATATCTGCACCCATCTCTTTACAGATCTGACGAAAAGATGCATCAGTCACATCTTCCATAGGTGCAAGCAAGATTGGTTTTTCACCCAAATCAATTTCGCCAATTTTCATATACTGTGATTAATGATATAATTTATGCGAAGTTAGTGCTTTTTTAGCAAATGATTGACTCACGATGACTTTAAAGACAATTATTCATCCTTTTGGAACTTTTTATGACACATCTTTCATCGTCAGACTTGAAAGATTATCGAACTTAATGTCTTCCAATATTTCCATAATACAATCCCTGTCGATAGATTTTATCAATCCTATATTTTCTTCCAGAGAATAGACAATGTTTTTATGCAACATTGAACGAGCTGAGGACAAAACGTGTTGTTCATGGTTTTCGTGTGATAAAATCATCTGTCCTATAAATTGTCTTTTGGCTGCATTCACCTGAGCCTCTGAAAGTCCCTTCTGATGGATTTTATCTAATGTTTTTCTCAAAATTTCCTTACATCTTTCTTCTTCACTGCGATCACAGCCATAATAAATCGTCAGCAGTCCGCAATCCGTATATGATGACAATGATGACTCCACAGAATACACCAAACCTCTCTTTTCGCGCATTTCTATATTGAGGATAGAATTCAGCCCCGGTCCACCGAGCAAATTAGATATCAAAGCTAAAGCCGGCCTTTTTTCAGAATATATACCAGGCACTCTCATTCCGAACAGATTATGGCACTGATGTAGAGAATTGAGTCCTATCGTTTCATGAAAATGGATGACATTAGCGGGCTTCTTTCGATAGATCGTTTCTTCATTTCGGTCCAAATTCGCAAAATGTTCACTTATAAGATTGAATACTTTCCGGCTGTTTTCCCTTCCCATATAAAACAGAACGGATCGTCTTGGAGTAAATTTTGTCGCCAACCACTGTAGACATAGTTCTCGGTTAAATCGCTTCAATGAATCATCAGAACCTAAGATGTTGTGAGCCAATGATGAACCTTTGAAAGCAAAAGAGTCGAATTTATCGTAAATATCTTCTGCCGGAGTATCTAAATAAGAAAGCAATTCTTCTTCGACTACAAACTTTTCTTTTCTTATTTCATTTTCGGGGAAAATGGAATTCGATATAATATCTGAGACAAGGGTTACCGCTCTTTTCAAATTGCCGTATGGGGAAATCGTATAAATGGCGGTTTCTTCTTTCGTAGTATAGGCATTGAGTTCACCACCTATATTCTCTATTCTATTCAGAATATAAGTGGACTTTCTTCTCTCGGTTCCTTTGAAAATGGTATGTTCCACAAAGTGAGCAAGTCCCTCATATCCTTTTGGCTCGTCCCTGCTACCAGCATTAATGAACATCCCAAAATATTCCACCTCCCCGAGAGCGGGGAGGTGAATTATTCTGAAACCGTTTTCAAGAATAAGAGAATTCAGTTCCAATTTCTTATTTTGTTAATGTTTATTGCAGGCCTGAGACACTAACGTTGCGGTCTATTTTAGCGACAAGCCCTTGTAATACTTTTCCGGGGCCTAACTCTATAAATTCGGTAGCTCCGTCGGCAATCATATTTTTCACTGTCTGAGTCCATCTAACCGGTGCTGTCAATTGAGCTACAAGATTTTCTTTTATTTCTACCGGATCGGTGTGCGGCTTAGCATCCACATTTTGATATACAGGACAAATCGGAGTCTGTATGTCGGTGGTGGCAATAGCCTCAGCCAACTCTGCGCGAGCAGGCTCCATGCACGGGGAATGGAAAGCACCGCCTACAGGCAATTTGAGCGCTCTTTTCGCTCCTGCAGCCAATAATTGTTTGCATGCTTCATCAACGGCAGTTTCTTCACCTGATATTACTAACTGGCCAGGACAATTATAATTAGCGCATACTACAGTACCTGCTACAGTACTGCATATCTCCTCAACCTTTTCATCCGGCAAAGCCAATACAGCCGCCATTGTAGAAGGTCTTAGCTCACACGCTTTCTGCATTGCCATTGCTCTTTTGGCTACAAGTTTCAAGCCATCTTCAAAGGACAAAGCGCCGGCAGCAGTTAATGCTGAGAATTCGCCAAGAGAATGACCAGCCACCATATCTGGGTTAAAATCCTTGCCTAAAGTCTTAGCTAAGATAACGGAATGAAGAAAAATCGCAGGCTGGGTCACTTTCGTTTGCTTCAGATCCTCAGCGGTGCCTTCAAACATTATATCCGTTATGCGAAATCCCAGAACTTCATTGGCTTTTTCAAACAATTCTTTTGCTAAGGGATTTTCATCATAAAGATTTTTACCCATCCCTACGAATTGAGCTCCTTGACCGGGAAATACAAATGCTTTCATATAAAAAATAGTTTAATAATAATAAAATTTCATAGCAAAGTTACGTTTTTTTTAGAAAACTGTTAGATAAATGAAGAAAAATCATTAACTTTACATAAGGAAAGAGATAGAAGATATCTTGATAAAACTAAGACAACACTTCATAAAACGCTATAATTTAAGATGATACTTACATTTTTCAACCTTGGCACAGCTGAAATAATCATACTTGTCGTTGTTATCCTATTGTTATTCGGGGGTAAAAAAATTCCAGAATTGATGAAAGGAATTGGAAAAGGGATAAGAGGTTTCCGCGAAGGAATGAACGAAATTAATGACGAGATAAAAGGCTCTGTAAAAGAAAATAACGATAAGAATTAAACATAAAAGTTTAAGTTCTGTAACTATATTTGATGGGAGAATCAGCAGATTCCATAAAAATGGGATTTTGGGAGCATGTAGAGGTGCTCCGTTTTGTTTTACTTAAATCTTTGGGGGTAATCGCTGTTTTCACAGCCGGATTCTTTTTTGCACTCCCCTGGTTGTTTGATCATGTGATTTTAGCTCCATGTCATCCTGATTTTCCCTTATATACTTTGTTGACCGCAATTTCATCTCTATCTAATCTATTTCCGGACTTATCTATTACAGGTCATACAGTAGAGTTGATCAACATTCAACTTGCCTCGCAATTCTTCATTCATATGACCACATCTTTCTGGTTAGGCGTAGTTTTTTCCTTTCCTTTTATTATATTTTTTATCTGGAATTTCATTTCCCCAGGACTTTATCCTCGTGAAAAACAAGGCATAAAAAAAGCCTTCTTAATAGGCAATATCATGTTTTACCTTGGAGTCGCGACTGGCTATTTTTTAGTTTTTCCGCTGACGCTGCGATTCCTGGCCGATTATCAGATAAGTTCAAGCATTCCCAATCAAATATCCTTGGATTCTTATATGGATAATTTCATGGTGCTTATCCTGGTCATGGGAATTATATTTGAACTCCCCTTGTTGGCGTGGCTTATCGGGAAGGCCGGTATAATCAATAAATCCTTCTTCAAAAAGTTCAGAAGACATGCTATCGTTATCCTTCTCGCGTTGGCCGCTATCGTAACGCCTACCGGGGACCCATTTACTCTTCTTGTTGTCTTTTTCCCTATTTACTCTCTATGGGAACTCTCAATCTTCCTTGTCCCCTCTCCGAATACAGATTAAATGTAACCCAATAATTTAATCTCTTAATCTAAACTGACGGCAAAAGATTATAAAATATCTGCAGCTGATTTTTATTTGAATAATCAGATCGAGTTATATTTTCACTGAGATTCTTATACAAATTCTCATCCTTTAATATATTAACTATTCCCTCGGCTGTTTTTTCGGGTTCACACGGCACTATCATTCCGTCGATTCCATTTTTGAGTTGAGATCCGGCTGTGGGATAATCTGTTATGATGACCGGTTTACCTAAGATGTGAGCTTCTTTTACAGTTATGGAGTTCCCTTCATATCTTGAAGGTTGAACATACCAGTCACAGTTTGCAATATATGGATAGGGATTTTCTTTTTTCCCTAATATGATCACATGGTCTTCCATATCGTTGACTTTTATCCGATTGCGTATATATTCATCGCTGCCTCCATAACCAATAATAAACCATTTAAGATTCACTCCCTTTTGACGCGTCAGCCTGCAAATTGTGGGAATGCACTCCAAATTTTTTGCATAACAATATCTGCCTATTGTGAGAAAGATGGTTGCATCTTTCACCTTGCTCATCTCTTTAGGAGTCATATCCATCGATCGCTGCCTAATCATTTCTGGGCTCAAGATCGGTTCAATTTCAATAATTTTATCTTTTAACTTCGGAAAAACGTTACAGAAAGTCTGAGTAACTTTCGCGGAGATACTAACAATTTGATCATAACATCTCCAAACCGACAATTCAAGATTTTTGTCTATATCTATACTTGAATAATCGGTATGAATCCAACAAACTTTTTTTGTTGCATCGATTTTATCACGTACAATATCATGGGGCGTAAGAAAAGAAATCGCCAGATCATATTTTGCCAATTTTAAGGGAGGTAAGAAAGGGGTTACATATTTATTCACATAACTAAAAATGGCATTACCGTCTTTAGGCTTATTCTTTTTTACATATCTTCTGAACTTGAGTTTAGCATAAACTCTTGCTAAAGCTATTCTTACAAATCCAGATTTTATGACCTCTGTGAGTGGTCTCTCCACCATCATATATGCTTTTGGAATCGCCAAAATATTAACCCACGGCGGCACAAATTTCATTAATTCTCCCCTCTTATCATTGATCATTAAATCAACAATTATTTTTTTGGGGTCTAAAGACTGAAGTAATCCAACCAGCGATGATTCCGCACCTCCGATTTCAAGATAATGGATATGAAAAAGTATTTTGGGTTTCAACTATAACAAGCTTGAATTAGGTAGCTCTTTCATCTGAAATGTTGCCTTATATATGTTAACTTTGAGATCAGATTGAGAATTTTATATGTCAATTTTATCATAAACAAATTTTTATTTTCATAAAACCAGCATAAACATGAAAATGTGAATCCCTTTTTCTTTGTATTCTTAATTTGTTTCAAGGACATAGATACCTCAACATCGTTGACAGTCTTTAATAAATAATCAGATAATTGCTTTTCACGCATTCCCATACCAATATTGAAAAACGTATTCAAAAGAAAACGTTTATCTATATATTCAAGCATGCGTCTGTCTGATATTCTCCAAAATTCAACGAGATTTAAAAACGATGCTTTTACTTCCTTAAAAATCTCAAACCGTTGTGGAACCATTCTTGAGCGAATATTACCATTATAATAAACATAATAATCATAGAGAATCTCATCTATTAATACAATATGATGAGCGTTACGATAAACGTTGTGATTAAACAACTCATCTTGCTGAATTATTGAGGATGGAAATAAAATATTGTTATCGCTTATAAATTTACGGTCATATACTTTATTCCAGACAAAACCGTTGTTGAATTTTAAACCCGAAAGATGCTCTGTAAAAGATTGACCTATTTGATAATTTGAAATCAGCTCCAAATTATTAAAATGAAATTCAGATTGAGTTCCATATCTAAGATTAATCTCTCTATAACTATAAATTAGAACCTCTGGATAAGATAAAATTAGATTATTATAAATTTTATCGAGCCAATTTTCATCAACGGTATCATCTATATCAAAAAAACAAATATATTTTCCGGAAGATAATTTAATCCCCCTGTTTCTTGCTTCACCTGGCCCCATATTTACTTGATGAATTACTTTTATATTATCATAAAGATTGACCATTTTGTCGCAGAATACAGGAGTGAAATCTGTCGAACCATCATCAATCAGAATTATTTCATAATCTCTGAATTTTTGAGTCAACAAACAGTTTAATCCCTTTTCTAAATATCTTTCGGCATTATAAAGACAGGTAATTACAGAAAAGAATGACATCTAATTCTCTGTTATGTGGTTCGATATTTTTGACTAGAGTGAAAGATAAAGAGACTCAATGCATGATATTGTCTTTTCAATATCGAAATCTTGAGCCCTTTCATAACAAGATCGGACGACCGAATTATATAATTGGGGATTCTCTATCAAAAATTCAATTTTGAATGCCAAATCATCCGGATCTGAATGTTTGTACAAAATTCCATATTTATCCAATACCTCACTAATACCAGGCACATTACTACCAATACACGGTTTTCCGGAAGCCATCCCTTCCACAATAAAAAGACTCATCCCTTCATAATGGGAGGATAATAGAATTATGTCTGATTTTTGAATCAAGTCGGGGATATTTTGTGAGACCCCTAAAAAAATGACTCGTTCATTTAACTTTAGTCTTGTCACTAATTGCTCACACTTCTTTTTTGTCGCACCGTCACCCGCTAACCACAAAATGTACGATTTTGGAAGTTTATTTATTGCTTTTATGGCCGTGAAGTGATCTTTTTGTTTGCGAAAGCCTGCTACCATTAATATGATTTTATTTCGTGACATATTACTTTCGCAATCACTTCTATTATACTTCTTTAAATCGACTCCATTATAAATAGTTATAACCCTTTCCGAATCAATATCTCTTAAATAAAACACCAACTCTTCTCTTACCGCATTACTAACACATACTATTTTATCATATTTATTATATATTAGGGAATCTAACAGTCTATATAATTTCAATTTTCTCCTTCTATTTGTTGTATTATGTTCAGTGGTCACCGATTTAATTGTCTTCCCGGGTTTTGCAAGAGCAGTAAACAACTGAGCTGAAGTATTGTGGCTGTGAACTATATCGTACTTATTATTTTTGACAACTTTCTTGATTTTAAAAATATGCATAGGGTTCCACATCTGCAAATAGCCCGCTCCAGAGTTGATAACTTTCACGCCCTCATTTCTAAGTTCATCATAAAGGAAAGAGGGTGAATTGTCAAATACCAAAATATCTACTATATGTCCCCTCCTTTTCAAGCCAATAGCCAGATCGACCACCAATCTTTCTGCTCCTCCCGGCCGAAGCGATGTTATAACATATAATATTTTTAATCTCATCTCCGGTGATAATTATTTTGATCTCATAATGGAGTAAGAGGGGATTTTCTTGAATTCCGAAGAATGAACCATAGTATAACCATCGAATAACCCTCGGATATATAAAGTTAAAAAGGAGGGAGAAAATTTAATGAGGGAGAGGAAAGAGAAGAATAAAAGAAGCCATAATGATTTAATTCCAAAAGATAGGACACATTTAGACTTTTCAATTCCGGAAACTGTTTTAAAAATACTTCTCCACCAAATTGCAAAAGACGCTTTGGTCCGAATATAAATCCTTTTTTTATCATTCTTATAAATCTCACTCGAGGTGCCCCCATCAAGATTAATTATTCCGGAATTAAAGATGACCCCCAGTTTATAACCGTTTTTAAAAATTTTATAGGTTTCCAGTTGATCATCTCCATAAGCAAAGCCCAATTTGTCGAGCCATTTTTCATCAGACATTGAAAGTGCATTATACACTTTTTTCTTTATCATCCATGCTGGTCCCCCACAACATTGCGACCAATAGAAATCATTATTCGCCTCCAAGAGATAAGAAAAAGATCCGCTCTTTTTCACTTTGAACGCCCATTCTTTATTCCAATGTGGTATGACGAGATTCGTTATCATTGCTTTGCCTTTATTTCTAAGTGACATTTTATGATTTTGAAAAACGTCTGCACCAACAGCGTCAGCAGAATGATATTCCATCATATCAAGCATCTTTTTAGCTGAATCAGGTGCTAATTCAACATCATCATCCAAAAAGAACAAAACATCACTATCTATGTCTTTATAGCATAGTGCTCTTTGTGCAACCATACCTTTTTTAACCCAGACATATTCTTCCTTTCCGATTTTAAAATCCGGAAGCTTCCCCCCTTCTGCAATATATACCAAGACCTTATCGGGTTGTAAAGTCTGTCTGTTTATCGATTCAAGTTCACGGCGGAATTTATCTCCCGCAGTTCCTATTGTACGAATAGCTATAGAATAAGATATCAATTTCTTTGTAAATAAGGTTTAATAAACGGCAGAAAAATAATGCGGTAAGGCAAACAAATTAAATAAAAAAGCCTTGGATGGGAAGTTATAAAATTTAATATTTTCTTTTCTTTTGAATCTGCGTTGATAATTGGGAAAATATTTCTTTGGTCTGCGATTTTTATTAAAGTGCCTATCTTATGAGGCCAGGAAGAGCAAATTCGTGTGAATGCTACTCGCTGACAGCAATATATTCTTTCGTCAAACGCATTCTGAGATAAGTCAGAACGGATGCTATGATTTCTTATATTGTCTAAAATTTCACCAACACCGATTATTGTTCTGCGCAAAAATTCATAATCATATCTTGTATTAGCACTCCCCTCTCTAAGACGATATCTGTATATGTTTAAACTTGTGGAGAGCACGCTACCATTTTTCTCACAAAACAAATCCAACATAAACATCACATCTTCAGTATGTGGGAATTTCTTGAACTTTATTCCAGATTCCACTAAATATGTTCGTTTAATTAAGCATCCCCAGACATTCCATCGGAAACCATATTTTTCGACATATCCTTTTACGTCTCCCTCATAAATTAGTTTTGAATTTCCCAAATTTTCATATTTCATCCTATTATAATATCTGTCGACGGTACGGCTAAACACAAAAATGAAATCCGGTGAGTCACCTTTATCATAATATTGAGATTTTAATAACTCGAGTCCATTCCCTATCAGATAATCGTCAGCATCTACAAAAATAATATAATCTCCTCGCGCCATTTCCATCCCTCTATTCCTGGCTTCACTTACACCCTTGTTTTTCTGATTTATCAATAGAATATTAGGATGAGACAAAACATATCCTCCAACTATATCGGCACCCGAATCAGTTGATCCGTCATTCACCACTATTATTTCATAGTCCTTCTCTTTTAGTCCTTGAGCCAGAAGAGACTCAAGACATTGTTCTATATACTTTTCACAGTTATAAAGAGGTATGATATAACTAAGCCACATGTTAATCTTTTCCCCTGATATAAGCTGAAAATATTAAGCCTGGCAAAAGAGCAGCCAATGTCAATAGTTTATGATCCCTATTAATGATTTTTCTGTACTCTCCTCCTATAAGGCAACTCGACACATAATGCACGGCTGAGCGAAAACGATTTGTTAAATTATTCCTCTTCAACCCCATTTCCAGAATTCTTAATTTTGCGAAACTTTTTGGACTCTGTAAATATTGCATAAAAATATCTTTTGACATGCTGTCGGTCTGTTGAGAATCTACATAACAAAGATTTTCATTCAATACGAGTAAAGGATAATCGTCGCATATCTGCAAATGCATATATACCGGATTGAAGAACCGTTCTCCCTTAAAACCTTCCTGCGGAGAAACGCTTTTCGTTAAATCCGTTCTTAAAACGATCTTGGAATCTCCTCTATGTATTCGTTTTATATACAAATCAAGAAGATAACATTGCTTCAGATTGCCAGGAAAATATCCAGCAATAGGCCTATTGGAATCGGCATAAAAATCAAGTCCCACGATTCCGGCATATTTATCCGAACCTTCATTATTCCATTTATCAAGTATTAGCTCTACTGCATTTGCTGGCATGAAGTCGTCGCTGTCAACGCATACGTTCAATTCGGTATCAATAACATCGTATGCAGTATTATATGCCGTGTGTAGACCTCCATTTTCCTTATAAATATATCTTATTGGGAACTTGTGTTCTTTATTGAAACTCTCGATTAACCTCCTTGTCTGATCCGTGGAACCGTCATCTATTACAAGCCATTCGAATGACCGACAAGTCTGTACGCAAAGACTTCGATATAATCTTTCTAAAGTTTTTTCCCGATTGTAAGTCGGTGTAAAAACAGTTAATCTCATGGTTTTATTATACTTCTGATAGGTAAGGTTTGTTTAAATTTTATATCCTCCAAGCTTGTAAATCAATCGAGCTATTTTGTTCGTCCATGGATAATCGCGAGATAGTTTTCTGGCTAATAACACGATATGACTCTCATATATTTTCAAGGTTTCACCTCCGAGCAAAGTGTTGTATCTAATAAAACTTTTTATTGGATTTAAAATAATGTCCTTGACTCTTTCTGTAACGCCTTCTGTTTTCACTTCATTTATAATGCTTCTATCTTCTAATGGGAAAGAACTATATAATGTACAGTGGGCGATATAATGTAAAATCTTCGCATCGAACAGATAGTCAATCGACTGTCTATATGGTATCAGACAATTATAAATTCCTGGTAATTCTTTTATGATGTTATTATTGTTATAATTAGCCTGTAAAAGGGATATCTGATCTATTTCTATGCCGTGTTTTTCATAATTACAAAGCCAAAGTTTATGCCAATCTTTAAAAAAATCATAAGCTTTAGAGGTTTCTTTTACTAAAAATACTCCACCATTAAAATAAGTGAACTTATTTTCATCGTAAATGCCGATTTTATGGTATTTTTCCGACATAAAAGAATTCCCGGTTCCATCCTGATTAAGATCGTAAACTGCTGCTACATCACAATTAAAGTTTTGTAATTCATCCAAATTACCGGTCACCACAGTATCACTATCTATATATAAGAAATCTCCTTGAATATTTTGGCGCAAAGATGTCTTGATAAATCGAGATCTACTTTTCACAGAATAATCCTTAGGAACATCTATTATCTTTATTTCATCTACAGACTTGAGTAGGACCGGATATTGGTTTTCTAAACTATTCTTTGTCGACTGATCGATTGTCAAGACAATAACGGCATTGGGATTATGATATCTCAACGACCAAATTGACAGATAGCACTGAACAGCATAATCATCAGCTCCTTGGCACACAAGTACATAAACAAATTTCATATCAAGGATAACATTAAATTTAAAATGCCTAAACTTATAACTTATTGGACTATTGCAACTTATTTATTATCACCTTAGAAAAAACTCAGTGCTCTTATAATTAAAATTATATGCGACGGCACGTATATAATCTTGTTATATTGCTACGCATTAAATCTTATAACCGAACAATCTATATATTTTTTGTGAGATTTTATCCACAATAGGGAAGGTTCTGTATATTTTTCTTGACATAATCCCAAATGGAGAATCATAAAACTTCTTTTCATTGTCAATTAAAACTTTCACACCCATTATATAATCCACTTTGATATTATTGACATAAGCCTTTATTGCCATATCAATTCCTCGATCTCTTAGTTCGCATAGAAAATTTTCATGTTTTATTTTTAGATGCATACACATCGGTGCGCTACTAAAATAATGAAGTATTTTAGCGTCTAAAAAATACTTTAGCGACTCGTTAGGATAAATTAATTGACAGTTATACGTTCCGTCCATAACTTGAATAGGATTACCGCTGAGATAGTTGGCTCTCCACATTGCCGGTTGATCTTTATGATAATTGAAATCTACAGAATCTGTCAGCCATAGTTCATGCCATTTATCAAAAAATTTATGTGCATTTTCAGTATCCCGTGCAAAAATCACACCTCCATTAAAATAACACTTAATTTTCTTGTCTATTTCAGGTCTAATTCCGGTTATGTCATAATATTCTTGTAACTGAAAATGCAAATTTGTTTCATTCCAGGTATTTTTATGTCCGTTAAGGACCGCTGCGACATCAGCTGATAAATTTACTAATTCTTCTAATGAGCCGGATATAATAGTATCATTATCAATGTAAAGAAAATCGCCTTCAACGATTTTACGTAAAGATGTTTTTAAAAATCTTGACTTTTGGATAGAAGAAAATCTATCAGGAACATCAATTATTTTTATATCGTCAATATATTGATTGATCGCATTTCTGTCGCTATTTAAATATTGTTCTGTATCCCTATCGGTAATTAGAATTACATAAGCTTCGGAATTGGTGTGTTTTAGCGAATAAAGAGACAACAGAGTCTGTTCATAAAAGAAATCCTCCTCCTTTCCTGACAAAACATAGACGATTTTTATTCCGCGAGCCATTCTTCTTTATTTTTCATTGAATGTGACCATGAGCTTGGAATATAGCCCTTACCACAATATTTACAGAAAGGAGTGGCCGTAAACAATAGTTTTCTTACCTGAAAACTCTTATTTATTTTAGTTACGTCTACACTATCGGATTCCTCGACTTTAAAATTCTCTCCAAAATAATTATTAAAATGCCTAATATAGGCCACATGGCAACAAGGGTATATTTTATCACCAACCAATTGAAAGCAATTAAAAGAACTACATCTCGCCAACTTCAAGAATTTAAATTTAACGCTCCAATGCTTAAATCCGTTTTTATAAAGGGGAAAGAAAGCCCATTCTCCCTGTCTGCCACGATCTCCTAATATCTCATATTTAACATTGTGATTCTCGCATCTTTGTTCAATGACATCATAATCAACTTTACAAGGATATTTGGTAATTTTAATGATGACATTATTTTCTTGGCAAACTGACCAAAAATTTTCAGGTAATTTTTTATCATCGCTTAACAGAATGCCGTTTGTGAGGATGTGAATATTAGTGTTCAAAAGATAATGTCGTGTTATTCGAATTATTTCTGTCAATTCTGGATTCAATAAAGGTTCACCACCTAGCAACTGTATTGAACCTATTGCTTTTTCTATTTTCGCCAGATGCTGCAAACTCGTTGCATATTTCTTCAAATCCAGATATTCTGTCCTCGCTAACGGTGAAAAGTGAGAACAACCTTTGCAATTCAGATTACAAATTTCGGTGACATGCACGTCTATCTTCAGAGGCACTTTTAAACTTAACCAAAACTTTTTGCTGAGATTTTTCAAATGTTTCAGTATATATTTCATAACTAATACGATGTGTTTATCCACTCCTCTTTCGCTTTCTTCGACACATCCCAATGCGAAGACTGATATTTACCCGGGCAATATCGGCAAAAAGGAGACTCTAAAAACAAATATTTTCTTATCTGACTGAATTTTTTTATTTTTTCAACAAACAAGAAATCTGTGGTTGAATATTGAAAATCTGTTCCAAATCGTCTATTCAAGTGTTTAATCATTCCCATCGGGGAACAGGCGAAAATCTTGTCTTCCACAAGATGCATACAATTATAAGAATCACATCTCCATAATTTAAAAATTTTTAATTTCGACCAAAAATTAATATTCCCTTTCTCGTTCAGTTCCCTTGAAAGCCAGCCGGAGCCTTCATCACTTTTATCAATGAAAACGCTTGCCTGTACTCCATTACTCTTACATGTATCGATCAATCTCGCATAGTCCAATCTTATCGGGTAAGCGGTAATCCTTATCGATACATCATAGTCTTTACAAGCTTTCCAAAAATCTGCTGGCATTCTTTCAGGATATTGTAGAAGTATTCCATTTGTCCAGATATAGATAGGATTTTTATCGAAGTGAGTCCTTACTATCTTAATCATTTTGGCCAATTCCCTATTAAGTAAAGGTTCTCCTCCAACTATCTTAATCTCATTAAAACCCTTTTCCACCCTCGAAAGATTTCTAAGACTTCTATCTAAAATTTCCAGATTGCAATATTCTTCCTCTGCTATGGGTGAAAACGGTGTACAACCTTTGCAATTCAGATTGCAATGTTCATTTGCATGAATACTTAAATCCATTCGTTGCATCAGAACTTTCTTCGATTTGTACAGATAATCGAATATTTTGCGTAACAGTTTTCTCAATCTCTTTTAGTTGTAATGATTTTATAAATTTTCCCCAAAAAAGAGAGCTTTTTAACTCCCTGTCTCAAAGATATGGCCGAACCATATATGTCGCGCATACTGTTTAAGTAAAAGTATTCATCGAAAGCGATTAATTCTTTATACGACTCCCACCAGTCTAACCATCCCCAAGTGATGGTTTTCCATGGTTTCCCATCCAATGTATAATGAATCAATTTGTAATCTTTTATTTTTTCTTTGAAAATAACATCGGGAGCCAAATTATATTCTACAGGTAATTGGGCGATATGACCTTTACATACTAAGTTTATGATATCCTGATCTTGATCGAAAAATTTATACTCGTCCGGTTTCAAATATTTCTCAAATAGTTTAAAAAGATTATCTTCCCTTTGTTTTTTGCAATTTATAATTAGAAATCCTGCATTTACATATTCTTTAGGATCCAAGCCGAGTTTTACGATGTTATTATATTTAATTCCACTATAATAATTCCTTTTATTCACACCCGCACAATAATTATCACCGAGCTTGAAATTTTCGTATAAATCCGACAGATCGGTATTAAAAACAATATCGACATCTGCATAAATCACTTTTTCATATTCAAGGAGCAACCATGGTATCCTCAATCGATAATAAGTTACTTCTGAAAAATTGGTTCTTAAATATGACGAGCTAAAATCAAAATCAGGTGTCAGAAATCTTATTGAAGATTGCGGTGATTCCGCCTTAACCTGTGTTATGATTGTATCTTCATCCGACTCTGTTATATCTTTCGCTTTAAGTATAATTATATCATAGAGACTTCCTTTGGAAGATTTTAGCAATGAATGGACAGCGACAAGAGTGGGACGCAGAAAATTATGATCTGTCGCGAAAACTATTGGTATCAATGCATTCAAATTTCTATTTTCTTTAAGTACTTTCTGTTAATCATGTTTTTTTCAAAGACTCGAAAAAAGCCTTCTCTGTACTCAAAACTCAATCTCATGTATATTTTATCATAAGCTTTCCATAATAGACCTTTTTTAAGACTTGGAGGTGAAAAAGTTTTATTCCATTTTGCCTCGTAGTCTTTTTGCTGAAGAGTTAGCGTTCCCGGTGTTGAACCTGTTTTTTTTGCTACCACATATATCTCCGCCGGCATATAATCATTGATTTCAAATCTGTCTTTAAAGGCGCTTTCGATTATCTTATATAAACGTTTAGTATTCCTCCGATGGCAATAAAAGATATGAATTAGTTGGAAATTATTGTTTTGATTGAACAATTGAATGAATAAGCCGGGAGAAAACTGATATAAACCATGTCCGCTATAATTATTTGTAGGCAAAGTACCGATATAATAACCTCCTTTTTTTATCATTGACATTATGTTTAAAATGTTTTGATAAACATTAAACACATGTTCACTTGTACCTGCATCAATCACACAGTCAAACCGTTCTTTAAGATGAGATTTGATTGGTAAATTTAGATCGTGGATTATATCGGCACCCTCGAAATCTGAAAAATCCAGAGAGCATAACGTTTGAACTCCCAAGGATTTAAAAAGTGTGTCACTATTGGTTATTTCTTTTTCCTGCAAGACATCGGAATAATCCTTATATAGACTTTCTATTTGTTTCGATTTCATATAAAGTCTTAACTTCCCTAATGTCAAAAGGCTATCTAACTTAATATCGGTGGTTTTTTTCAACCAACATAGAAGTCGAGCACTACTTTCTTTGAGTGCCATTCAATGTAATTTATTGATTAAATGATAAAATCTCTTCGCGGTTTTAGTTATCTTATTATAAAATCCGCTTTCCTTATCTTCAAATATCTTCCACTGTTTAAAATAAAACAATTGTGGATTCCGAATTATTGCTATTATATTATCTGTCAGCCCATTTTCCCTAATAGAATCCAGAATAGATTGAGTTTTCAGTGGAAAACAACTCTTTTCATCAATTTTGGAATAATAATGGATTATATAGGGATTAAACATATAATTTCTGCCGTTTTTAGTCTCGATCTGACAATTAAATTCACCATTTAACTCGGATATTATAGAAGGATATCTATTTTCAGTCTGTGATAAAGCCAACTGATCTAAACTAACATTATAAGTCCTCAAATCCGAAAGCCATTTCTTATGCCATCCCTCAAAAAACATGTAAGAATTATCAGTATCTTTAACATACAACACCCCACTATTATAGTGAATTTTACTTCCCCAATATTGTTTTCCGGTTATTTTCAGGTAATTATTTAACGAATTAAGCATAACGTCTTCATGGTGAGAATGTTTTACTGCTCCGATATCAGCTATTGTCATTTGGGCGATATCATCTACTTGCTTTAGAACTATTGTATCACAATCAAGATAAAGGAAATCTCCTTCTATATGTTTTCTAAGAGACGTCTTAAGATATCTCGATTTTTGCATATTGTTCAAACAGGATGGACTGTCCACTCTTTTTATTTCATGAATTAATCGGGAGATGCCTTTTGCGTTTTCTAATATTATATCGCAACTACTATCATCTGTTACAACAATAATTTCGCTTTGCGGATTATGTAATTTTAATGAATACATAGATACTAACGCTTGCTGTAACAAGCCATCCATCTTATTTGCTACAATCACATAAACAACCCGCATAATCCTCTTCTTGACTCGCCTATTATTATATTTTTTGATTTGCGGCTGCAAATATTTCTTTCACAAGGGACTCATCAGAACGATACTTCCTTATGAATAAATATAATCTACCATCTATTTTCATTACTTCACTTTGTTTCGCAGGAAGTTTTATTATACGTTCTGAGTTGATGAAATTAAATTCATAATCCTGATCATCAATTAATTTGATAGCCCTAATATTATTAAGAGGAACAATATAGAAAGGCAGATTTTCTTGTTTTGATTGTTCCATGGGGAGTTTCATGGAAATTATAAGATTGTAAATTGGTCTTGCAAGAAAAACAATTCTGTTATAATCATACAACCTTGCTATATTTTTGTTCATACCCTGCATGTGGCTTATTAAATCTTTCGGTATAGGATTAGCAACATACTTAGGAAAAAGAAACGGAATATTTACCGGGTCATAGATTATCACCTCTGACGTGCGACTTTCAATGCGATCCAGATAGCGTTTTGTAGCACAGTAATTTAAATTTGTATAGTAAAAAATACCGAATAAAACCGGAATAGCAGCTATAATTACAACGGATTTTAACCATACTGAGATAGGGGATTTAACCTTGGAAAATAAGATTAGAAGTAGTAAGATAGAATAGAACTCGGGAGCTGTTATAATTCTTCGCCCAGTACTTCCGGAGACGAATAAAAAGGCGAAACTAAAAATCAAAGCATTAATCAATACAGCATTTTCTAAATATAATCTTTTAAGCCAAGAGAAATTTTTATTTCTTTTAAATTGATATATACTAATTATAAATACCAATATCAATAAAATTATAAAAGCGCGAAGTTGAGTAAGTAACGATATACCGGCTTCTATTCTTTCATCAATAGGAATCAACTCCTGCCCGAATCTGTTAACCCTATTAAAGTTTCCTGGAGCGAAGAAACAAACACAGGCACCAAGGATAAAAGCAAAAGCCATTATTTTCTTTAGTTTACTTGTTTCTCTCTTTTGGAATATTGTCACCGCTAAAATTAAACTTATTGCCAAAGGAAAACTTAGGCTTTCATGCCCCCATCCAATTAGGAAACAAAGAAATATCCATATATATTTCAACAAATTATTTTTCTGTGCATTATTTATTTTCAAATAATAAATCAAGAAAATACTTATGCTCGTACAAGGCCATAAATAATTTATACTACCCGATAGCCATAAACATGTGTCTGCCCAAATAGGGAAAAGAAATAGGGCTACAGAAAAAGAGAAAAGAATATTAGATGGTGAGATTTTTCCTAAAAAAGCCGATAATGCTAAAATAAAGATTGTGAAGATTATGGGATTTATAAAATTGAAAACAGATTTGCCCAATAAGCCGGTAAAAGTATATTCTGCAATATTAATTATTGTTCTTCCGGCAGTTTCCATATATCGTTGAGGTTGAATGGTCAAAATCTCCTGAAGTGATTCTACTCTCTTTACATTATTTCCTGAAAATGTAATATATTTATGATAGAAATCATCTCTATTTTCGGGCGTTTCATAATTAAGGATATACATTCCTCCCCAGATCAATAATAGCACTAAGAAAATACTGATTAAATTTTGCCTTTTATAATCAATTTGGATGTTATCTGTATATTCCATAATTAATTAATCCAAATTCATCCAGCAATCATACATTTTATGATTTTTCCCGAATAATGTAAGGCGGTCTTTTTTTTGTTTCATTGAAAATTCTGCTTAGATACAAACCTAATACGCCGAAACACAATATCTGAACTCCACCTAAAAACAATATCAATATAACAAGTGTAGGAAATCCTCTGACAGGCTCACCGTATATAACAGTTCGGAATAATATGAAAAGAAGATAACAGAAGGCAAGGAAAGAGAAAAGAATACCTATAGTGAACATTAACTGCAAAGGAGCGGAGGAGAAAGAAGTGATTCCATTTAACGCCAATTTGAAAAGAGCCCTTAAGTTCCAAGCTGTTTTTCCTGCTCTTCTTTCTCCCTGGCGGATTAGAATCTCTTTCTTTTTAAAACCTATCCAGCAGTAAAGACCTTTGGTATATCTTTCGGTCTCTCTCATTTCTTTCAAAGCATCAACGCATTTTCTGTCCAATAATCTGAAGTCTCCTACGTCAGGCAATATTTCAATTTTAGAAGTATTTGACAAGATTTTATAGAAAATACGTGTCAATAGCCTCCTCAACCAGCTTTCTTTTCCCCGATATAATCTTTTACCGTAAATATCATCATATCCTTCTTCCCAATATTTTATCATCTCGGGAATAACGTCAACGGGATGCTGCAGGTCAGCATCCATTATTAACACCGCGTCGCCTATCGAGTGATCCAGGCCAGCTAACATAGCAGCTTCCTTACCAAAATTGCGCGATAAATCTATATATTTTATATTTTCATCTTTAATTTGCAGCTTAACAATCTCATTGATAGTTAGATCCGAGCTCCCATCATTAATAAAAAGCAATTCCCAATCATACTTCCTGAAATGAGAGATAACCCTTTCTAATTCCCGGTATAAGATCGAAATATTTTTCTCTTCATTGTAGCAGGGAAGAATAATCGTGATTATTTTTTTATCAGTAGTTTCATCCATCTCTTAAGAGTTATGAGATATCTATTAATAAATAATCTTTCCAGTTTTAAAATAGGCTTATCATGTATTCTTTTATTTTCAACCAATAATCTATTGATCCAGTTATTATAATAATATGGATGTGGCTGAATCAATACCTTCTTAACTTCGTCTGTGATTCCGTTTTCCCTTATTTTTTTTAAGAAATCAACTTGCTTAAGAGGGAAGAAATGCGTTTCCTTCTTCTTGTTAAAATAATGAATAACCACAGCGTCCGATAATAGATTCAACCATTCAGTTGTCAATTTGAACAATTTCGAGTTCAAACATTCCATCTGACAATTATATTTACCGTCCAATTCATTTATGACATCGTGGTTTAATTTTACAGCTTTAGACAAAGCCGGCTGATCGCTAAAATAATCATATTTCTTTACGTCCTCCAACCAATACGTATGCCAGTCATGGTATAGTTTATGCGATGCCGGTGTGTCTTTTACGAATAAAACCCCACTGTTAAAATACTTACCGAATATTTCTTCAGGCAAACTTGTCATGGATCTATAGTTGTTTAACTGATATAGATTGACATCATCAATATGTTCTTCCAGTACGGCAACCATATCGTGTGTATTTTCAAAAATCGCTGACAATGAGTTTAAAATAAGAGTGTCTGTATCCAAATATAAATAATCGCCTGAAACGTATTCCCTCAAACCTGTTTTTAAAAACCGAGATCTAAATATTTTTGAATTATTTTCAGGCAAGTCAATGATTTTAGTTTCGGTGATGTATTCTTTTATTCTTTCCCTGCCATTATTCAATCCTTTGAAAGTGGCTTCATCCGTAATCAAGATTATATTACAATCGGAATTATGTCTTTTTACAGTAGACATGGAGAGCAGACACTCCTCGGCATAGTAATCGTTTTCATCACTAATCAATATATAAACTATCTGAAACATTGAGGTGATTAATCTTCTTATTATCTGTAAGCCATTCTTATGTCAGCTTCTGAATTACTTTCCGGTTTGCTTTAACCGGTAGAAAACGATATTTACAGAATGGCTTCGCTACAACTGATAAATTTCCAATTTGTCTCATAGATTAAGATAACCGCCCAATATCGTATCCCAAATAGGAGGATTAAATTCAACACAACCAGCTAATGGGTGAAAAGTCATTTCTCCAACATAAATATTATTATTTGCAAGATAACAGTCAACTCTTACGAATGGTATGGATTCCGATAATACTTTGGCTGTTTCAAGCAATTTATTTAAAAACTCTTTTGACGGTAATTTGAAATTTTCACAATTAGGATATCTCCTTTGTAGATCAAGTTTCTCCCAATTAACATCATAAAAATTGTTCTTGGGATTCCCGAATCGGTCAATACATACTAAAATGATCTTTGGAACACCATTAAAACAATAAACTTTATAGTCCGGCGGAAATTTACCCGACTCATCCAACAAAATTTTTTCCGCTATAATTTTCCGCTCGATGTTTTTATACGGATATTCAGCCGCGTGATAATAATAATTGATTTTTAAACCATTCTTTAGTTTCGTTATTATTTCTTCTTTGGTTATTGTTTCATCAACGAGTAAAGAAAATAGCGAACCGCTTCCATGATTACATTTGATTATATAATTTGAGGGCAGTTCATCAAAATTTATTTCTTCGGGTTTATTCCAGATCCCCAAGGTAGGAACTACATACTCTTCTCCTAATTTTTCTCTGACGAACTCTTTTAATTTGACCTTATCAGCCAATCGGGTATAATCGGGATTTATAGCGTTTAATTTTAACCATTGCAATTTTTCGTTGAAGGTAACGGGATGAAATAAATCGCATTTATAACCCATCCTTTTTTTAAACAATAACTTTATATAGTTCCTTTTATTTAGAAAACCGAACCGGAATAAATTTTCTAAAATCTTAAATTCTAAATTCTTTTTATTCTGCTTTGTCAATCTGCGGAATAACGTCATGGATATTATATAACAAGACTTAAACTACTCAAAAACGGTCTATTTATTAATTACATTATCTTTTATTCAACCATTTAAGAATATTGCCTTTATTTTCCTTCACCATAGGCAGTAACCCTTTAAAGTAATGCCATTTTATATTGAAAATATATTTTTTTAATTCTTTTGTAATCCCTTTTTCTTTTACAGATTGGAGGAATTTATGATCTCTGCATTTAAGTGCTGTTTCTTTAACAGAGGAGTTATAATAATGTAAAACCTTGCCTTTATAAAGATGGGATAATGTTATTCGTGGCCTGATTGCCGGAAGGTTGTATTGAATGGGTATTTCTCGAACGACATTATGAAAAATACAATTAGTTCTCCAGAAATCGGGTTGATCCGAAGAATAACCATAACTTATACTACTTTTCAACCACAATCTATGCCATGTACTATAAAACCTACGGTTTAATTCGGTATCCCGACAAAATATAATGGCAGTATTAAAGAAATCAGTAATTTTTTCATCCAATTCGATTGTTTTACCTGTCAAATTATAATACTCAATCAATTGAGCAGGAAGTACCCTTCCATATTTCTCACATAATCCCAAAATTCGTGTACAACATAACTGACCGGAAGAGCTCCAAATTTCAGAAAGTTTGCCGATTATCACCGTATCAGTGTCTAAACTTACATAGTCCCCATCAATTATATTTCTTAAATTAGTCTTGATGAAACGGGATCTCTGAACTTTGGAAAAATGAGCTGGAGGTATTTCGACCTTAATTTCGTTTATATAATTAATTACCGGTGATTTTATTTTATAAATTAAATCTTTAGTTGGAATATCGGTAACCAATATAATCTCATCATCAGGATGATATTTTCTAAGTGATATAACAGATATCAACAATTGCTCTATCCCATAATCCGATTCTTCACTGATTAAGATATAGACAAATTGCATAACTGTATGATGTAGGATTAATGGTCTATAAATCGCCAAGAAATGAGCCCGGCTTTCTGTTTTGCCTTTTATAATAATTAATTTTAAAAAGCTCGGGAATAAAAAGCTTTAACGCTAAACAAGCGTTCCAAGGACTACTGTAGAAATATCCTTTTATCAAAGAGAGGGTTTCCCACCAAGCTCTTTTAGTGTTTTTGTTCGGATTTGATAAAATAGTCTTCCACCTCTGAACTTTTAAATGTCTTTTTTGAGAATCATTCAATATTCGATTTTCTCTATCATGAACGCCTTTAATCATGGGTACAACTCCTATTTCTCCACCTAAATAATTCAGTCTGTGACAATAATCACCATCTTCACCATAGTGAAAGTAAAATGGACTGAAACCACCAACTTTCTTTATCGTTTCAATAGAAAGTAGCCAATGAGCTGCTTGAGTCATACCCGTCGGTCTCACTTTATAGATAGTGTTAAGTGGTAATCCCATAACTGAGTCGTTGAATAACTGAGCGGAGAGATGTACTGAGAAATTTTTATCTAATTTTGTTTTCTCTCTGTTTACTTGGAGAGGGGAGATTATTCCGAAATCCTTGTTTTTTTCTGCTATCTCGACAAGCTGCAGGATGTCGTCGGGCGCTATCCACGCATCCTGATTTAGAAGATAAACATAATCATAACCGTGTTTGATGGCATAACGAAAACCAATGTTATTGGCAGCGCCGAACCCTAAATTCTTCTTATTCTCGATTAGTTTAATATATGGGCAGCGTCGCTTAATTTTTTCGACTGTACCGTCTGTAGAGCCATTATCGATCACAAGTCCTTTGATGGCACTGTCATACGACGGGATTGAGGAAAAGCACTCATTAAGCCACTTTTCAGCATTATAGGTTACAACTATTACAAGTACCTTTTTCTCCACTATTTGATTTTATAACCTGGATTAAAATATCTCAATAGCTGCATATACATTCTCTACCTTTGATCCATTTTTCATGGATTAAAGAATGGAGAAAGGGTCTTTGAATAGAGAACGTGTTACCGAAGGGTTGTTTACCCATGACAACCTCGAAGTAAAGATTTGATTTTGGAGTTGAAAAACGTTTGACTCTCTTATGAGCTACATCGAAAACTATGCCGTAGTTTCCGGGTGCCAAAGTACATGGAGGAATTTCGAATTGAAAAACATATCTTCCGGGAGGCAAAGTGTTTTCTAAGGTTTCATCATTATAATCGGCGCGTGCCAGAGGTGAATCGTACTGACTCATCAGAATGAAACCTACTATCAAATTTTTCAATTTTTCTTTTATTTCTACCTCAATTTCTACTTTTATTGACGAGGTGTTTTCAAAAATATTGCCCGACCGTTCATCACTCGACACGACGGCACGTCGCACACAAAGTATGTTCTCGTTGCCATCAAGACCTTCAAACATTGTGGATCCGCGCAGATTCCCAACATATTTGCTGACGACAGAGTGTATGTCTCCGCTGTATGCGATTTTGCCGTCTTCCAACAAAAGCCCTCTATTGCACAATTGGAGCACCGAATTCATGTTGTGGCTAACGAAAAGTACCGTCCTACCCTCACCTGTCGTGATATGCTGCATCTTTCCGATAGCCCTTTTCTGAAATTCAGCATCTCCGACCGCTAAAACTTCATCGACCAAAAGGATCTCGGGTTCTAAAAATGCGGCAACAGCAAATCCTAATCTGACAGTCATACCCGAGGAATAACGTTTAACAGGCGTGTCAATATAACGTTCAATGCCAGAGAACTCCACAATTTCGTCTAATTTGGAAGAAATCTCTCTTTTCGTCATACCTAAAATAGAGCCGTTCATGTAAATATTATCGCGACCAGTCAGTTCGGGATGAAATCCGGTACCTATTTCCAGTAATGAGGCTATACGGCCTTTTGTTTTTATCACTCCTGTTGTGGGTGCTGTGATTCGGGACAATATTTTCAAAAGTGTAGACTTTCCGGAGCCGTTCTGACCAATAACGCCGACGACATCTCCTCGTTTTACCGAAAAATTAATATCCTCCAACGCCCATACATAATTTGACTCTCCTTTGCTGTCCCTATGGTTTGTTTCGCCTATCACTAAATACGGGTCTTCTTTCCTCAATATAGCGGTATGCCACCAACGGTTAAGGTCATGGGAGAGTGTGCCGGTTCCCACCCGACCTAATTTGTAGAGTTTCCCAATATTTTCAAATCGAATGACTTCATCCATTTTGATTAAGTGCTTTTCAGATAGATTGTTCAATCACGAGAATATAAAATTCTCAATGACTTCTGAGAACTGCATTTTTAACCTACGAAAAAAGAGGGATATACAAAACGACTCCGGGAATTGAGATAATTTCGGAGATTGGGCATAATTTTTTCAACAATTATCCCGTCCACAAACGGATAAAAGGAACAGCAATTCACTTATAGTCCCTTTCAAATATCATACAAATTTAAAAAAAATCTTCTATTGGCAGAAATTTTATAGCGAAATATCGAACAGTCACAGGTGATGTAAGGATAATCGATGGGGGTGTGGGTGGATTTCAAATTTGTGATTCGGCAGTCAACAGAAAATAATTTTATCGTTCGATAGGGCGGATTGACGGATTAAGGTTGACAGAAGAGTGTGAGGAAGAATGGTGTAGATATGTCGATGAGTATGCCATGTATGATGGCGATTCCTGTAAAGGAGTCGCCATTGTAACGAATGATCGCGGGGAGACAGACATCAGTAGAAGTGACTCCGGCCGCTCCAATCATTGCGTACGGTCCAAGACGTCGGCTCAGAAAAGGCGCGAAAATCAGTGCCATGAGTTCGCGCATAACGTTGGTGAGCAATGCAATGGTTGCCAATTCAGCGGCGACAATTTCTCCAAGAGAAGGTACCGTCAACTGATTGATAAGGATAGAGGCCATGCTGTAGTATCCACAACTGTAGTTAACGGCTAATATTTGGGACAATTTGAGTTCGTTGAAAATCAATGCGGCGACAGCAGAGAAAATCAATGCTCCCCCCACAGTTCCAATCGGTAGCAATAAATCCTTCACGCTGATTTTTTTCAAGATTTCAGGCAGCATGGGGTTAGCTCCAATCGAGAAGCCGACCTGAATCATGAGAAGGTAGAGCAGAATTAGAGACAGTCGGTGGAAGTCGAAATCGGGCTTGATGAATACTCCTATCAAACAACCGGCCACAAAACAAACGAATACAGTCAGACTACCCTTCATTTTCTATTTATCAAATATTTACCAATAAACCAGGCTCCGCAGACGCTCCCGATGATTCCCAGAACTGAAAGGACGACGGATGTAAACAAAACGCGTTTCAACTCCCCTATCACATTCTCGTTCGAGCCGATAGAAATTCCTAAAACCAGTATCAACATCGCTACAGTAACGTTAACGTAACCAGAGAGTTTACCCAAAAATTTTATGTTTTTGAGTAGTCTTCCCAGGAGAACTCCAGCGATGAATAATCCGATTATTTCTAACATTTTCCAAAATTAGTGAAAAAAACTAATGTCAATGTCGGAATGAAATTCAACAAAAACGAGAGAATAGTTAAATAAGGTTAAATCTGACTATACTAAAATAGCTTAAATGCCTGAATATCAGAAATAGAGGGTGGGCAACTTTTAATGTATAGGCCAAATTCGCAGATAGCCTATCGATTCTGAATGTAATTTTGCATCAGATTAAAACAAGGTCATCTATTTCAGGTTCCTCCTTTTGAAATACAAACCTCACAATTAGGAAAAATTATATTATCTTTGTCATATTAACTCGAAAAATAACAAAACAGCATAATCATGAAAAAGAATTTACTTTCAATCGCCGTCCTGTCGATAGCATCGCTTGCCCACGGCGCCACTACTCCCCCTCTTAAGGGATTTTATTACGGTAACGATACGGCTCCCAAAGGCCATGAATGGCAAAGTCCGGATTCGTTATCTTACAACAAGGAGCAACCGAGAGCCACATTTTGGACTTTCGAGAGTTTAGACGCAGCAAGACAGGTTCTTCCTGACAACAGCAAGTATCATATTTCGCTCAACGGCAATTGGAAATTCAGCTGGGTCCCGACTCCAGAAAAACGACCGATCGATTTCTATCAGCGTAATTTCGATGATTCAAGCTGGGATGAAATCCGAGTACCTTCCAACTGGAATATCGCAGGTCTGCAGACTGACGGGACAAAAAAATATGGCACTCCCATTTATGTCAATCAGCCGGTAATTTTCTGGCATCAGGTGAAAGTGGATGACTGGAAAGGCGGAGTGATGCGCACCCCTCCGGAAAATTGGACCACTTATACAGACCGCAACGAAGTGGGTTCGTATCGCAGAACGTTCACAATACCAACGGATTGGAACGGCAGAGAAGTCTATGTTAACTTCGACGGTGTGGATTCGTTCTTCTACCTCTGGATAAACGGCAATTATGTAGGATTCAGCAAAAATTCGCGAAACGCTGCCCGTTTCAATATCACAAAGTTTTTGGTGAAAGGTGAAAACACGATAGCAGTGGAAGTTTACCGCAATAGCGACGGCTCATTCTTAGAGGCGCAGGATATGTTCCGCCTTCCGGGTATATTCCGTTCGGTTTCTCTTTATTCGACTTCTCCGTTACAGATCCGTGACTTAACTGTGATACCCGATTTGTCGAGCGACTATAAAGACGGTCAATTAGTAATGACTTCTTCCATCAGAAATCTATCGGGTAAAGACGTAAAGAATCTGAGAGTGAAATATACGCTTTTCGCCAACAAACTTTACAGCGATGAAAACGAGCCAGTAGCCGGCGGAGAAATAAGTTCGGAAGAGATCTCTTTAGCAAAGGCGACCGAAAAAGATATCGTCACCGTGCTGAATGTCAATGATCCCAACAAATGGAGTGCCGAACAACCCTGGCGCTATACGCTCGTAGCCCAGCTGACCGACAAGAAAGGGAATGTATTGGAAACCGTATCTACTTATGTCGGCTTCCGAAAAGTGGAACTCCGCGACACACCGGCTGAGGAGGATGAATTCGGTCTTGCAGGACGATATTTCTACGTCAACGGTCAGCCTGTAAAGCTTAAAGGCGTAAACCGTCACGAGACCAACCCATCGGTAGGACATGCAATCGACCGCGACTGGATGACCCAGGAAGTGATGATGATGAAGCGCGCCAATATCAATCATGTGCGCAACTCTCATTATCCCGATGATCCTTACTGGTATTATCTTGCAGACAAATACGGAATTTATCTTGAAGACGAGGCCAATCTTGAAAGTCATGAATATTACTACGGTCAAGCTTCTTTATCGCATGTGCCGGAATGGGAAAACGCCCATATCGCCAGAAACATGGAACTTGTACATTCTCGAGTAAACAGTCCTTCGGTAGTGATCTGGTCGCTCGGCAACGAAGCGGGTCCCGGTAAAAATTTCGTCACAGCTTACAATGCCATCAAGGCTTTCGACAGCTCTCGTCCAGTTCAATACGAGCGAAACAACGACATAGTCGATATAGGTTCTAACCAGTATCCTTCCATAGCATGGGTTCAGGAGGCAGTGAAAGGTAAAATGAAGATAAAATATCCTTTCCACATATCAGAATATGCACACTCGATGGGTAATGCCGTAGGCAACCTTGTAGATTACTGGGATGCGATAGAAAGCACGAATCACTTTATGGGAGGAGCCATCTGGGATTGGATCGACCAGAGCCTCTATTATTATGATCCGGAAACGGGCGACAAATACCTGGCTTTCGGAGGCGATTTCGGCGACACTCCTACCGACGGTCAATTTGTGATGAACGGCATCGTATTCGGCGACATGAGTCCGAAACCTCAATATTGGGAAGTCAAGAAAGTTTATCAGAACGTTGGAGTCACTCCAATAGACATTATGAAAGGTCAAATCGAAATATTCAATAAAAATTATTTCACACCTCTGACCGATTATCATATAGTCTGGACCCTTTATGAAGATGGTAAACTAGTTCAGAACGGCTTAGGTCTCCAAGGCCCCCGCAAGGCAGTAGATCCGAGAGAGAAAATGCAATTTACAATTCCTTTCGATACTACGAAATTTAAAAATGACAGTGAATATTTCGTAAATCTGGAGTTCAAGCTCGCAAAGAACATGCCTTGGGCTGAAGCAGGTTATGTTCAGATGTCGGAACAGCTTCCAGTAAAATCGGCAGAAGGCCTACATTGTCTTGCATGTTCTTCGAAGGGAGAGAAAGTGAAGGTTGAGAAAGGCGACGGCTTCGAGACAGTATCGGGCGAGGGCTTTACTGCCAAATTCGATCTTTCGACCGGAACTCTTTACAGTTTGATTTACGGCGATAAAAATGTAATCGTCCCGGGACACGGTCCGACATTAGACGCTTTCAGAGCTTACCTGAACAACGACACATGGGTTTACGGACAATGGTTTGCCAACGGTCTGTACAACCTAAAGCATAAAGTTCTATCCTTCGACAGTTACACCGATAAAAAAGGGAATCCGGTTCTTTCGTTCACAATAGAATCGCAGGCACCTCAGGGTGGAAAAATGACAGGCGGCAACGGTAATTCCAAAGGTATTTACGGTATCGACGAGAGTCAGTCAACACCTTTCGGCCCGGATGATTTCAAATTCACTACGAATCAGACCTGGACAATTTTCCCCGACGGATCGATAGAACTAAATGCGATCATTACCTCAAACAATCCATCGCTGATACTGCCCCGACTCGGCTATACGATGGAAGTACCCGATAATTTCGGCACATTCACTTATTATGGCCGCGGTCCGGAGGAAAACTATAACGACAGAAAGACGGGTCAGTTCGTAGGTCGCTATTCCAATTCGGTGGCCAATATGTTAACCGAATATACAAGACCTCAGAGCAACGGAAACCGTGAAGAAGTGAGATGGGCAGCTTTGACAGACGGAAATGAAGGTGTGCTGTTTGTAGCTCCCGAGACGATGTCGGCAACTGCAATTCCATACACCGAGATGGAGCTCTTCGAGGCTAACCATCCATATAAATTACCGGTGAGCACTTCAACTACTTTGCATCTCGACCTTGGTGTTACGGGTCTTGGCGGCGCAAGCTGCGGCCAGGGGGGCCCACTCGAACCGGACCGTGTGAAAGCCGAATCGCACCGATTCACGTTCATCATAAGACCATCAAGCGAATCCGAACTTGACCAAAAAGCAAAAGTTAAAGGAGCAGGTGACAAACCGATGGGTATAAGCCGTGACCGCCAAGGATATGTAACAATCGATTATCCGGGGACAGAAGAGATAATCTATTCGATCGACGGCTCTAAGAAATCTCAAACATATAAAGCTCCGTTCGAATTCAAAAAAGGAGGGTCGATCAAAGCGTGGCTGAAGAGCAATCCGGCTATTTCCACTATCGTTACATTCCCGAAAATAGAAACCATCCATACGGAAGCCATCTATTCAAGCAGTCAGGAGCCGGATTACGGCGAAGGAAGCAATCTGACCGACGGCGATCCTTCGACGATATGGCATACTATGTATTCGGTGACCGTAGCACCTTATCCTCACTGGGTGGATTTCGATGCAGGGGAAACAAAAACTATTAAGGGTGTTTCTTATCTGCCAAGGCAGGACGGAAATTCAACGGGTAACGTAAAAGCCTATGAAATATATGTTTCCAACGACAAGGACAACTGGGGCGAGCCGGTTGCAAAAGGAGAATTCTCTCGCGGCGACAAGCTTAAAACCGTAATGTTCTCGAAGCCAGTTAAAGGTCGCTATATCCGTTTCAAGGCTTTAAGTGCTCAGGACGGTAGAGATTATGCTTCCGGGGCAGAGTTTGAGGTTATAGCGGAATAACTACCGCATTTAGTATAAAAAACTCCGGCCGGCCTACAGCCAGTCGGAGTTTTTTTAGCAAAATCAGAAAAAACTAAGGGTTGGGGCTAATGGGAGGGGTTTAATGATTCTTGCGGATTCTGGGATGAAGGTGGTTGGTTGATGATGTAGGATTTGGCGATGTGGTGAAAATTTAGTAATTTTGCGTGTACAAATCGTATGAATACATGGGGTTGACCGGTTTTGACAGCGTGTAGATACGGTATGTAAGCATGCAGAGCAATGATGGCTACGCTCTATAATATGGGACATCAAAATTTTAAATGGCGAAAGAAACTACGCTCTTGCTGCCTGATTGAAGTACAGTAGATCGGCTTAATCTCCGCAACAGTTGCAGAGACAAGACATCACCCGATTGTCGTCGTCCCGAGACTAATCGACAAGGTGGTGCAGGAAAATCGGGAATAGGACGCCGAAAGCCCCGCGAAGCGTCTGAAATCAGAGGGGATAAGATAAGGATTGGTTGTCGATTGCCTGTCTTTATACGAAAACCAATAACCGAATAAGCATGTAGAAAGCATATTGGGTCCGCGTTTGGACGAGGGTTCGACTCCCTCCAGCTCCACCATGATTATTGACGCTTTCGCGTCTTACCTCTCTGCTTAACGTTATCACTTCCGTCATGCCGGCGGGAGTTTTCTTTTTATCGCGGAGGAGCGGTAAAGGATGTCTGTCAGTTTTTCTGTTTCGGTCAGGCCGATGCACTCCAGAGCGAGCTTATCAGGCGACTTCGGCACGCATAATATGGTTTAGATGGCTATGAGCGGAGTTAAAAAAGCGTAAAAAGGAGTGGTCCGGTCGATTTTTGGTTGCAGATTTATTATATTTGCGTTGACTTGGTGGAGTCGGTAGTCGTGTGATCGGTGAAAGAAAGTCCTTTTATGGGACGCTGAAATATCGACAAAAGATATTTATCGATGCTGAACGATTAAACCTACAGGCTTAATTCGAGTCAAATTTAAAGATAACAGTCAAACAGAAAAACTGAGAGAATTATGAAAACCACAAAAAGATTAATCTCCGCGGCTTTAGCTATAGCTACTGTGGGTAGTATTTCGTTTGCTCAGAGTTATTATGAGGACGATATTTATTTCAATCCGTCGAAAGATAAAGACAAGAATATAGAGCAGGCCAAAAAGGCAACAACACGACAGAATGAAGCCAACGGAATGATTTTGTATCCGGTCAATGTGGCAGATTTTCCTGCTGCCGACACTTATAGGGACGAAACCTCATCACAAAGGGATATAGATGAATATAACCGTCGGGGAATATTCGCGCCCTCAAGTGCAAATATGACAGATACGACGGTTGTGGCAGATTTCGAGAACACAAGAAGGATCGAGAAGTTTTATAATCCTACGGTTGTTATCGGATCATCCGACAATGAATTGGCTCAACTCTATTACGCAGAACCTGCGAACGTGAACATATATGTAAATTCACCAGGTTATTGGGGCTGGAACTCTCCTTATTATTCAAGCTATTGGGGCTGGAACAGCCTTCTCTGGGGAAGCTGGTGGGATCCATGGTACTGGGGACCCAGCTGGTCGTGGGGCTGGGGTGGACCCGGCTGGAATTGGGGCTGGAACTGGGCCTGGGGTCCGAGTTGGTCATGGGGTCCGAGCTGGTCATGGGGCTGGGGCCCAGGATGGGGAGGTCCTCACTGGGGTCATGGTCCTTCAATAGGATGGACGGGCGGTGGCCGTCCGGCTTATAACTATAACCGCCATCCCGGTGCAGGCAGACAACCTCTATACGGCACAGCCGGCGGCGGAACGAGACCGGGCAACTATAACAGCAGACCGGCAATATCGGGAGGCAACTTTAGCAGACCGGGCGTTTCAGGCAACACTTCGAGCGGCCGTCCGGGCGTGTCGACGGGCACAAACAACAGTTATCGCCCGAGTAATACCGGCAACAATAGTTCCAACCAACAGAACAATAGCTATACGCGTCCCGGCAGGAACAATAGCGGCAGCACTAACAATTCGACCTACAGAAGCAATTCGAGCTCGTCGAGCGGCAGCCGCGGCAGTTTCACCGGAGGAAGCACAGGAGGCGGACGCACTTCGGGCGGTGCCGGTGGCCGCGGCAGACATTAATGTCACTATCTCTTCTCCGCAGCAGTGAACATGATTCAAATGAATTTGAAACCAATCAAACAGACAACGATGAAAAAGAAAGTCATATCAATTTTAAGTTTTGCTCTTCCGTTTTTCGCAATGAGCCAGACGGCGATGGATGCATTTCAGATAGCTCAACCGGGATTTAAGGGGACAGCAAGATTTATGTCGATGGGAGGTGCATTCACAGCTTTAGGCGGCGACATTTCAACTCTGACACAGAACCCGGCGGGTATCGGTGTCTACAGGAGCAATGACGTGAGTGTGACTTTGGATTTGAATTTCCAGAGCAATAAATCGACAGTACAGGGATTGAGCATGAGCAGGAACAGCACCCAGTTCAATTGCAATAATTTCGGCTATGTAGGAGCAGTCTATACAGGGAGCGATGTTATGCCATATTTCAACTGGGGAGCGAGTTATTCGAGGAACGCCAGCTTCAACCGTAAATACAAAGGCACAATAAACAATCTAAGCGGCTCGCTGAGTAATCTGATAGCAGGATATACGATGGCTGACGGGTGGTCGTCAGGCGATCTTTCGAGCTATTACGACAATTATAATCCTTATCAGGAGTCGTTCGCTCCATGGCTCAGCATTTTAGGTTACAATTCTTATATAATCAATCCGATCGGTACAACGACCCAATATAACGGCCTGTGGCAAGACGGCACATACGGTTCGGGTGCTTTCGATATAGTTGAAAACGGCTATAACGACGAGTATTCAATCAATTTCGGCGGTAACTTCAAAAATTCCGTGATGTGGGGTATAGGATTCGGAATCACCGACATCGATTATACGTCAAGCGTATATTATGAAGAGGATTTCGAAAACGCAAGAATTCCCGATTCAGACGGCAATTCGACCATTACGGGTGCCGGCGGTTTCGGCCTGGACAGCTGGAAGCATATAAACGGCACGGGGTTCAATGTGAAATTAGGTTTGATTTTACGTCCGGTAAATGAGTTGAGAATCGGTCTCGCTGTTCATACACCGACTTGGTATTCATTAAAACAGGAAGGTTGGGGCGCGATAGATTACGGCTTCAGTTCAAATATATCGGGATATACGGAAGCAAACAACGGTTACACGGATTATTTCGAATGGAAGCTTAGAACTCCTTGGCGCTTTATGGCCGGTATAGCCGGTGTGATCGGGTCAAAAGGCATCATCAGCTTAGACTATGAATATCGTCCGATGAACAAGATGAGCGTCCAGGATCGCGACGGCAACGAATATACTACAATCACCGGCGATGTTGAGACTTATTATAAGGGAGTGAATATCGTAAGAGTGGGAGCCGAATACCGTATAGACCGCAACTGGAGCCTCAGAGCAGGAGCATCACTCCAGAGTTCACCTGTCAGTTCATCAATCACCGACGGCAACGAGTATGTTTACACATCGGGACCGGACGACACGGAAATGACTCCGAGTTACACGACGGATAACACTACGGTTAACGCCGCCTTAGGTTTCGGTTACAGATATAACAACTTCTATATCGACGCGGCCTACGTGTATGAAACTCGCAAAAGCACTTTCCACCCCTATACACCGAGCAATTATTACGGTGCTTCACCGACTTTAGCCGACCTTAAAACCAATAACAATCAGGCAGTTGTTACGATCGGCTTTAAATTCTGACCAATAAGAAAACGATAATACCATCCCCGGCGGTAACCATACCACGCCGGGGATTTTAAATTAAATAATTGACTATGTTTAAACTCAGATTTTATCTATTAGCGATAGCCGCATTAATGATAACGAGCGTACAGGCTATGGAACCAACGGATTCGATAGCCGAATGTCCGGACGAATATGAAGAACTTATCCATTTGGTATTGGAAAACGACGGTTCGGAATATGATTATGACAATCCGATCGAAGCTGCAGTCAAATTGTCGGCTGCCGGCAAGATAGATTACGATCGACTTATCAAAGCTGTAGCACAAGTAGAAAGCGGGGGCAATCCCAAAGCAGTATCACCTAAGGGAAATTATGTGGGATACCTTCAACTTTCAAAAGTGGCTGTAGACGGTTGTAATAAGATAATAGGCGAAAAGAAATACAGTTATAAGGATCGTTATGACAAGGATAAGTCGATAGAGATGTTCTATATTATACAACAGAAGTATAATCCGAATAATGACATCATTCTCGCCCTAAGAATATGGAAAGAAGGGATAAGCGCACTCAAAAAGAAACGTCAAGTGACTCCTTACGTGAAAAAAGTGCTCGGCATATACGATAAGCTCCGCAAAGAGACTACCGATTGATAAAGAAGCTCAGTATCAGGAGTGACAGTTGTAATGAACGAAATGAGTGCCTGATTTACAGAATCGCAAAGTGTGATCAACTATGATATGTCGGTTGGCCATCGATGCGATTTCACTTATTTCGTGAGAGACTAAAAGAATGGTAGCTGTAGATTTTAAATCTCCGAGAATATTATAGATCTTATTTTCAAAGTGTTTGTCGATATAGCTTAGAGGCTCATCCAAGATCAATATATCAGGTGAGGCCACCAAAGCTCTCCCCAAAAGAACTCGTTGCAATTGTCCTCCGGACAACTCCCCTATTGCATGTCTCGATTTGGCTTCGAGACCCATGAGATGAATCATGTCAGCAATTCTCTCTTGTTTATCCGTTTTCGACAACTTTTTATCATTTATCAGTCCCGCCCAAACCACATCATAAACGGTGAGCGGAAACCGCGAGTCAATCATATTCTTTTGGGGTAAGTATCCGATCGTCAATCCATCCGTTCCAGAATTGTCGAAGGAATATATTATTTTACCTTTCTGAGGTTTGATCAATTTGAGAATGACACGCAGGAGTGTGGTTTTTCCGCCTCCGTTGGGTCCGGTTATCGCAATAAAATCATTCCGGTTTATCGTCAGATTTATATCATGAAGAATCTCTTTAGTTCCTCTCCAGAAGCATATATCTGCAAGTTCAATCAAGGGTGTTCCCTCATTAGCCGAAAAGGAGGGACATTCTATTTCCTTGTGATGACAATATGTCGTCATTTCAACGATTTTGTTTGAAAGCGTTTAAAATTTTTTCCATTTCTTCATCCCATCGATAAGACATTGGGTTAATATCGACAACTGTCAATCTTGGTGACTGAATCAGAGATTTCAGACCTGACTGATTATCATCGGGCTGACAGAAAAAAATCAGAGACTCGTTTTGCGAGATATTTTTTACCTTTTCTTTAAGAGACGCAATGGATAGCTCTTTATTTTCACTTCCGAGAGATAGCTGATGCAAATCATAATCACGCGCCAAATAACTCAACGAGGGATGAAAGACAAGGAATTCAGGATTTGGCAATGAATCTACGACGGACTGAAACCGTTGATCCAAAAGATTCAATCGAGCTACCAGTTTACGATGATTATTTCTATAATACTCAGCATTTACCGGATCTATTTTCAAAACTTCCGCCAACATAGTATCGGACATCTTAATGGCATTTTTCACTGAGCTCCAGATATGTGGATCGGGTTCGGAGTCATGTTGACCATGGTGATCATGAGTTCCGGAAATAATGGGAATGCCTTCCGATGTATCGACAATCGTGAGTTTGCCGTTATTCTCTTTAATTCTATCGATGAGTGTTTCCTCCCATTGAAGATGTCCTGTTTTCATAAACGCAATGCTTTTTGACGCATTTTTGACAACAGACATCGGCGGATCGAAATTTTCGGGATCGCCGCCGGAACTTATGAATGTCTTAACTTTTATCTTATCTCCAACAATCTGTTCCAGTAGCCATCTTTGTGGTTCTATCGAAACGGTGATAATCCTATCTTGAGCCGAGTCGGTCTTACAGCAAGTCAACACGACAAACATAGCTGCGAGAAGGAAGAGCAAGATGTATTTTACTGTTTCAGACATAAGACTTAAATAATTGTATGCACAAACGTCCAGACAATGAAATTTATATCGGCAAATTTATAAAACAAATTCAAAAAATAGTAATTTTGAAGATTGAAATTAAGTAGAGACAAAGAAAAGCAGGATTGCTTATGGGAATGATAACCATTATCGGTTTAGGCCCGGGCAATGATAAAGACATAACATTGTCGGCCATAGAAGCGTTGCGGAATTCGGAAGTTATCGTCGGATATAAGTATTATATGCGATTTATCAAAGCTTTGGATTTAAGGGCAGATATAGAACTGTACGAATCGGGAATGAGAGAGGAATGCGAACGAGCCCGGTTGGCCATATCGAAAGCAGAAGAGGGGAAAAGGGTTTCCGTAATAAGTTCGGGCGATCCGGGTATCTATGGCATGGCTTCTTTAATTTATGAACTGACGAAAGAAAGCAAAATCGATGTTGAGATAGAAGTGATACCTGGCATCAGTGCGTTTCAAAAGGCAGCCGCATTGCTTGGCGCTCCAATGGGCCATGATTTCTGCGTAATTTCAATGAGCGATCTGATGACTCCATGGTCGTTGATAGAAAAACGAATCAAAAGTGCTTCGAATGGAGATTTCATTACAGCTATCTATAATCCCAAAAGTCACGGTCGCTACTGGCAATTGCATCGTTTAAAAGAATTATTCTTAGAAGAGAGATCGCCAAAGACACCGGTGGGAATAATCAGACATGCAGGAAGAGATGGCGAGGAAGTGACAATAACGACTTTAGGCAAATTTGACCCCGATATCGCGGACATGTTTACCATTGTGATCATAGGAAATTCACAGTCTTACGAGCATGAGGGAAAAATAATCACGCCAAGAGGTTATTTCAGAGAATCTTCGGATAATCTTACTCGCAGCAAAGGGCAAGATATAATGATAGAAAGTTTCAGGACTATCGAGAAGGAACTAAATAATCCCGACTGCGAAATAGGCTTTAAATGGCCTCTGCTGCATGCGATCCATACGACGGCTGATTTTGAAATGGAGAACATGCTCAGAGTTGACGATAATGCTGTTGAAAAAATTTATGATGCTATTATTTCGGGAAAGACGCGTACGATAGTAACAGATGTGACTATGGTGGCTGCTGGAATAAGGAAAGGGGCGTTGAAACGTATGAATGTCGAAGTGAAATGTTATCTCAACGACCCAGACATAACGGAAGAAGCGGAAGAAAAAGGAATCACACGCACACAAGCAGGCATCAGAAAAGCAGTGAGAGAACATCCTGAAGCCATCTTTGCTTTTGGGAACGCTCCAACAGCGTTATTGGAGCTTTGTGACCTCACGAGAAAAGGTTTAGCTCGACCCTCTGGTATAATCGCCGCTCCGGTGGGATTCGTGCATGTTCTGGAAAGCAAACATGCGGTCAAAACACTGACAAAAATTCCGAAAATCATTGTTGACGGAAGAAAGGGAGGTAGCAATTTAGCAGCTACATTGGTAAATTCCATACTATGTTTTCCAGATGCCAAATCTCTTAAACCCGGTAGAGATGTTTAAACAACGATTTAAAATAATCGGTCTGACTGAAGACTCTTTTTCTGAAAACGAAGATATAATTCGGGATGAGATAGAAAAAGTCGTTATAGGCACCGTCTTTTCAGGTGGTAAACGTCATTATGATATCGTAAAAGGAATCTTACCCGACAAACACCGTTGGATCGAAATAGGCAGATCAATAGAAAATACGTTGAATCAATATGCGGCGGAAAAGAATATACTGATTTTTGCTTCGGGGGATCCACTTTTCTTCGGAATCGGCGAAACCATAATACGCGAATTTCCAGAGGCGGAAGTTGAAATCAAACCTTATCTGAATTCACTGCAACTTTTGGCATCTAAAATTATGTTGCCTTACGGAAAGATGAAGACAGTATCACTAACCGGTAGAAGTTGGGGCGATTTTGACAGTAGCCTGATCAGAGGTGAAGATATGATAGGAATCCTTACTGACCGGAAGAAAACTCCGAGGACAATTGCAGAAAGGATGATGGCTTACGGATATGACAATTATCGATTCAATATAGGAGAAAACCTTGGAAGCAAAGAAGAAAAAATATATAAAGGGCTGAATATAAATGATGTTATATCTCACGACTACGTTTCTCCTAATTGTTTAATTATAGAGAAAATACAGAAGAGAGCTATTCATTTCGGAATTCCTGACAATGATTTCTCTATACTTGAGGGGCGCCCAAATATGATCACAAAAATGCCAGCACGTCTTCTTGATATAGCTTTATTGGAGTTAGGAAACAAGCATACATTATGGGATATAGGTTTCTGTACAGGTTCTATCTCTATTGAAGCAAAATTACGATTTCCTCATCTTCAAATCATTGCGTTTGAGAAACGCAAGGAATGCGAGAAGTTGATGTTGGAAAACGTCAAAAAGTTCAGGACACCAGGTATCGAAACAGTAATCGGTGATTTCTTAGAAATAGATTTAAGCCAATATCCAGTCCCCGACGCTATTTTTCTCGGGGGTTACGGAGGTGATCTAAATAAAATGATTTCAACAATCCGTTCGGTGATAAAAAGTGAGACGACAATAGTTTTTAATTCTGTTTCCGAGAAAAGCAGAAGCGAATTTATCAAATATTCGAACGAAAACGGGATGAAGGTGACTGCAGAATATCATCTGACTGTAGACAATCACAATCCGCTAACAATATTGCAAGTAAAATGGGAGTGCTGATAATTCATACCAATGATAGGAGCGGAAAAGTTTCCGACAAAATTTTGAAAGGAGAAAAATCGGTAGAAAGAATATCGATAAAAAATCTATCAGAGGAAATATTGTCAAACTATGAAAAAATAATTTTCATAGGAGCTATGGGGATCTGCGTACGGAAGATTTTACCGCTTATAAACAATAAGTATGTTGATCCAGCAGTTGTATGCATTGATTCCATGGGGAAATTCGTCATTCCCGTTTTGTCGGGACATATCGGAGGAGCCAATGAATTAAGTCGGTCGTTAGCTCGCGAATTGGGTGCTACAGCCGTCATCACGACTCAAAGTGACAATTCAGGTCTATGGGCACTCGATTTAATCGGTAAAAGATATGGTTGGCGTCAAGAAATAACTGGAAGAAACTATAATGAAGCAATAAGCCGATTTGTCAACGGTGAGAAAACAGCCTTATGCATTGAATCAAATTGCGAGAGTTGTGATGAGCTCATATCTTCTAAACCTAAGCATGTGGATATTTACTATGATTTTGAAGATATTTCACTTTCAGATTATAGACTTATAATAGTTATTTCTCCTAAGGTTCATAATCCTGGAGATAATTTAGTGCTATGGTTCAGGCCAAAGGTATTATCATTAGGGGTAGGCTGCCGGAAAAATTGTAATCCCGAAGGCATCAAGGAATTCATCTGCGAAGATATGATAAGCAAAGGATATTCTCCCCTCTCCATAAAAGAGGTATCGACAATCAGCTTGAAAAAGGATGAATTTCTGATAGTTCAATTAGCGAAAGAGATTGCAGACAACAGAGTAGACATTTATGACACAAAAGATCTTGAATATGTAAATGTGCCTCATCCATCTGCCAAAGTAAAAGAGGTGACCGGCACGGATAGCGTAGCCGAAGCCTGCGCCATGAAAAGTTCGGACAACGGAGTCCTTGTCATAGAAAAACAGAAAGGTAGATTATTACCCGGGGCAGATTTCACTTATGCCGTTGCGATAAATAGTTCTGAAGTAAAGCGGGGACACATAGAAATAGTCGGAGCAGGACCTGGTGATCCGGATTTAATATCAGTGAGAGGGAGGAAATTCCTTGAGAAAGCGGACTTAATTCTTTATGCTGGAAGTTTGGTACCCATCGACCTGACATTTTGTGCTAAAAACGGCTGTTTAGTCAAAAGCTCCGCTGATATGGATCTTGAATCTCAATTTTTATTGATGAAAGATTTTTATGATCGAGGGAAATTGGTAGTCCGACTTCATACAGGCGACCCTTGTATATATGGTGCTATTCAGGAACAGATGGCTTTTTTCGATCACTACGGCATGTCATATCATATCACACCCGGCATATCTTCTTTTCTTGCAGCCGCAGCAGAACTGAAGTCACAGTTTACTATTCCTGAAAAAACTCAAACAATTATCCTTACCCGAGATCAAGGACGAACCCCTATGCCTGAGAAAGAGGAACTCCATAAACTTGCTCAATCTCAAAGCACAATGTGCATTTTTCTTTCCGCTTCATTGGTTGATCATGTTCAAGAAGAACTTATGAAGGTCTATCCGCCAACTACTCCAGTGGCAGCATGTTACAAATTAACATGGAAAGATCAGCGAATCTATCGGGGAGAGCTCAAAGATTTAGCATCAATCGTGAAGGATAATGGGTTAAAACTTACCACGCTAATTATAGTTGGCGATGCAATCGATAACCGAGATGGTTATTCCAAACTTTACGACCGTGAGTTTTCCCATCTTTTCAGAAGCGCCAAGCCGCGAACTTGAAAATGTGGATAGTGAGATATCAGGAGACAGTGCGCCATTTTTGGAGGAGAAGAGTCATGTCTTCCGGAATTTCTGAGGTAAAGAACATTTCTTTTTTAGTGACGGGATGAATGAATCCAAGTGTTCGTGCGTGCAAAGCCTGACGTGGACAGATATTGAAGCAATTTTCAACAAATTTTGCATAGGCTGCGGTTCTATTACCTCTTAAAATTTTATCACCTCCATATCGTGCATCGTTAAAGAGAGGGTGCCCAATGTGTTTCATGTGCACTCTTATCTGATGTGTTCTTCCTGTTTCGAGTACACATTTTACGAGGGAAACAGGTCCGAATGTTTCGAGAGTTTCATAGTGGGTTACAGCAGGTTTTCCATATTCACTGTCAACCGGAAATACATCCATCTGAAGACGGTCGGAAAGGGAGCGACCTATGTTTCCTATTATTGTACCGGAATGTGGGGATGGATACCCCCAAACCAATGCATTATATTCCCGTTTCGTCGTTTTATTAAAAAATTGTTTCCCCAAATCGGTTTTTGCATCAGGTGTTTTTGCAACAACGAGTAATCCTGAAGTATCTTTGTCAATTCTATGCACAAGCCCCATCCGTGGATCATTCACATCATATTCGGGAGTGTCTTTAAAATGCCAAGCCAAAGCGTTGACCAGTGTGCCGGAATAGTTACCATGACCCGGATGAACAACCAGTCCGGCTGGTTTATTCACAACAAGCAAATCTTTATCTTCATATACGATATCCAGCGGTATATCTTCGGGAATTATCTCATTGTCATAAGGCGGCCTATCCATCACAATACTAACGATGTCACCGGGCTTAACGCGATAATTACTTTTAACCGATTTTCCATTGACAATGATACACCCTGCTTCAGCTGCTTGTTGAATACGATTACGGGAAGCGTTTTCAATCCTCGCAACGAGAAATTTATCCACCCTTAGTAACTGCTGACCCGGATCTGCTATAAATCTAAAATGTTCATATAGCTCATTTCCCTCTGGATCAGTAAAGAGTATAGGACTCTCTTCCATGTGATTTGTCATTCGAATTCTTCGGGATTTTCTTCCGGAGTCTCTACAACATCAGGGGCATCCTGCACATCAGTTTCCTCATGCTCGACATCCATGAGCTCCATGTCGGAATCTTGTGGCTCATCATCCCAAAAGAAGAAATCTTCTTCTTCGGGTAAACCTTGTCCCACTTCGAGAGTAACGGTAGTGTTTATCGACACCCTTTGTCCCGGTTTAATCGGTTTTCCGTTCACTTTCGCTCCCATGACCAAATCTTTGTATTCCGACACTACATATTTTACAATTATATTTTTAATGCCGAGCCCTTCCAATATTGATTTTGCCTGGCGCAAGGATATATCACCGAGTGGAGGAATAGATACAGTCTTATCGGAGAATGCATTAATGGTAAGAAATATAGTCCTGCCTTTTTTCACTATAGCCCCTTGCTTAGGATTTTGTTCGATCACGGCACCTCTCGGCAGTTTAGAATCATAGATCGAATCGGAAATTTCTACCGCAAAACCAGATTTTTTAAGATTGTCATATGCTTCATAGTAAGACATACCTTTAACTTTCGGAACTTCTATATGCTGACCATGATGGGTCCAAATATCTAACCAACCATACATCAAACTTCCAATAATAACGGCAACTAACGCAATCGCGAAAAGATTAATAATAACCCATAAGGCATAACTTTTAGGTCGCCAAGCAAGAAATTTATTTGTCCCGTTTTTTTTCAGCATCGGATTAAATTGTTGTAATCTGATTTTTATAATTGCAAAGTTACAAAATTGAGATTGAAATTTCGGATTAAGTTGTTAATTTTGCATCAAATATTAATCAAACTTAATTATTATGCTGAAAAAAATATTGACAATTTCAGGCAAACCTGGTCTATACAAATTGATCAACCATGGAAAAAATATGCTTATAGTGGAATCACTAAGCGATAAAAAACGGTCTCCTATATATAGTCGTGACAAAGTTATGTCATTAGGTGACATTGCTATCTACACCGAGACGGAGGAGAAGCCCCTACACGAAGTTTTCGGCTCGATAAAAGAGAAGCATAATGGGGAGAAAATAGACATGTCATCATTTAAAGACGATTCCTCCATCAGAAAGCACTTTGAAGAAATTTTGCCGGATTTTGATAAGGAAAGAGTTTACACTAATGATATCAAAAAGGTTTTCAACTGGTACAATCACCTTTTGGATGCAGGCGTAGATTATTATCAAGAACTGGAAGAGTCTGAGAATAAAGACGAAAAGTCAGAAAATAGTGACAATCAATAATTTCCCTAATGAAGCAGGGGAAATTATTTTCGTATAAGGACAGTATGTTGGATCTTGTAAAAGAGGATTTCAACATACTTCCTATTTTGAGCCGTTTCGGAGTTCCATTAGGTTTTGGCGGGGGGAGTATAGAGGAGATTTGCTTGGAGAAAAACATCAATGTAGAAATATTTCTTCTCATAGTGAACTATATTCTTAACAGGAAGATCAATTATCGAGAAGCTTCGTTAGAAAAGACAGTAGGTATAGTTGATTTCCTCCATAATTCTCATGACTATTTTTTAGATTATAAGTTTCCTCATATACGCGAAAATCTGTTGAAGGCATTAGATGAAAATCATGAAGAAATAAATCCTTCAATCATTAATTTCTTTGACAGTTATGTGGATGAAGTCAGAAAACATTTTAAACATGAGGAAAATCATTTATTTCCTTATATCAGAAGATTCGGGCAAGAAGTTACTGATTATTCAATAGATGTATTCAGTAAACAGCATGATAAAGTGGGTGAAAAGCTCTCAGACTTAAAAAATATTATTTTGCGATATTACAGAACCAGTAAACCGAACCGGATGTACGATGCGTTGGTAGATATATTCAATTGCGAAGAAGACCTCAACACTCATACGGACATCGAGGACAATATTCTGGTGCCAATGATGAGGCAATTAGAGAAAGAATCGGGAAATATTCATAAAGATCGTAAATGAAGCAGATAACGGTATTAACCGCCCTAAAGTCAGCCATTATTTCTGAAGGTCTATGCGCTCTTTTAAGATCTTTTAAGAGTAATCATCTTTCAATTGTTTCAATCGACGACTTTCCCACCTTGATAGATAAAATTGAGAGATATAATCCCAAAATTGTTTTCATTGATCCTTTAATATATAGCCATGAAACGATTAATGAAATAAGAGACATAAACAACGACCTTTTTATAGCTTGTGTTACTGCTGTTTCACTTCCCGAGACTATAATAAAACAGTATGACGGGATAATAAACATTTATGATGTTCCATCAAAAATTGAATCACTTCTCAATGAGATAAGTGCTCAAAAGAATAACGAGCAGAAAGAATTATCTCCACGAGAAAAAGAAATCGTGATAGGTGTCGTGAAGGGGTTGTCTAATAAAGAGATTGCAGCAGAAATTAATATTTCTGTCCATACTGTAATGACACACAGGAAAAATATAGCATCAAAATTGCAGATTCATTCTACTGCCGGCCTAACAATCTATGCTATAGTAAGCAAATTAATCAAACTCGAAGATATCAAGAAATAAATATCCTTAAAGTTGAGCGAGGAATTGTTGCATCATCTCAGGAGACTTTTCAAAAAGGCCTGTAGCTTCAACAGTCAAAGTCGTGGCATTTTGTTTTTCGACTCCTCTCATTTTCATACACAGATGATCAGCCAGAACTCTAACTACGACTCCCCTATTTGGAATCGCTTCTGACAATGCAAGACATATCTGATGTGTCAATTGTTCCTGAACCTGTAATCTTCGTGAAAACATTTCGACTATTCTGACAAGTTTGCTAAGACCTAAGATTTTACCATCCGGTAAATAACCTATCGATATGTGTCCGAAAAAAGGTAACAGGTGATGTTCACAAAGAGAATAAAATTCAATATTTTTTACCAAAACCATCCCTTTAGAATCGGTGGGAAAGATAGCGTCACCTATTACTTCTTCCTTATTCTCATGGTAACCTTTTGTGACATATAGCAATGCTTTTGCAGCTCTTTGAGGAGTCTTCAGAAGTCCTTCACGCGTTGGATTTTCTCCTAAGATTTTTAAAATTTCTTCAATATGATGAGAAAGCTCACCAATTAACTGTGAGTCTTCCGATTTATAATTCATTACAGGGAATTTTAATTAGAGAAGTTGATTCTATCTTTAACAATTCGCATTTCTCTTTTCATTGCGGGGAAGACCTTTGACATCTGCTGCAAAGCAGATTCGGCTTCTTCCCGAGTTTTAAAATCACCTACTTTAACACGCCAATATGGTGAATTATAAGAGACATACGTGCGATATTGAGGGAAGTGGCTTCCGACATTGCGAGATTTGATTCTTGCCTCATTCTTAGCAGTTTTTGCATTATTATCAGAAAAAATCTGTATTCTAAAACCGTAATTTTTAGGTTTCATTGAGTTTTGAGATTTTTCCGGATCTTCACCATTAATCGATTGTTCCTGAAATTGCAACATCAGCAATAGAGAATCAGGCTGTGAGATTGTTATATTTCCAGCCTCATAGATATGGTCAATGATATTGACAGTGGGTATGCTATCCGGCTTCTGGGAATACACTATAGCAGAGCAGGCTGAAAATATGAAGAGAAACAATAAAATCTTTCGCATAACAAATCAAATAGGCTGCAAAAATACAAAATTATTTTTTTGCAGCCTATTAGTAAGATAATTAAATTACTTAAAATGCGGTAACGATACCCATGAACGATTCGGCATCGAGTGAAGCTCCTCCGATAAGTCCACCGTCGACATCGGGTTTAGCAAATAAAGCTTTAGCATTGGATGGCTTACAGCTTCCGCCGTAGAGGATAGAGGTATTTTCAGCCACTTCCTTTCCATATTTATCTTCGATGACTTTTCTTATGAAAGCATGCATCTCCTGAGCCTGATCATCTGTAGCAGTCTTACCTGTACCAATCGCCCATACCGGTTCGTAAGCAAGAACCAGTTTAGAAAAATCTTCAGCAGAGAGATCGAAAAGAGCATCTTCAATCTGCGCTTTCACAACGTCGAGATATGTACCGTTTTCGCGCTGCTCAAGCACTTCACCAATGCAGAAAATCGGAGTGAGATTATTTTCAAGAGCCAGATTTACTTTCTGTTTAAGTATTTCGGCCGTTTCACCGTAATATTGACGTCTTTCAGAATGTCCTAAAATCACATAGGTAGCACCTGTCGACACAACCATAGAAGCACTAACCTCTCCAGTATAAGCACCTTTAGTGTGGTCGGCACAGTTCTCCGCTCCAAGACCAAGTTTCGCAGGATCAATCACCTGTGCAACGGGATAAAGGTGAGTGAACGGCACACAAATTACGACATCACATTTTGCGTCAACATTTTTCAGAGCTTCGTTGACATCTTTTGCCAAGCCAACGCCTTCATTGAGCGTTGTGTTCATTTTCCAGTTTCCGGCTACGATATTCTTTCTCATATCACAAATTATTAATATTGTTATTTTATTGCAAATTTACACTTTATTTTTATTCGGAAGAAGAATCTTGATTCAGTAATGGGTGTTTTTTTAATTTGGCTCTCCATTTTATCAGTCGACCGGTTTTATCAAGTATGAAAATAACCGCAAATAGACCGCCTAAGAAAAGCGATAAAATCATCAGATAATATTGTCCGTCAAAACCTAAGTCCGCGATAAGGTTATCCCGTGCGGGAGCTTCAAATAGAGCCGGGTCAATCGAAGAGGCAGTTCTTTTCCAACCTATCGTTCCATGATCAAGATAAACCATGGAGACAATACCACGTGAAAGCTCTTTCAATAATGTTGGTTCAGCCAAATAAACGGGATAATCAGCCATCGAAAGATCAAGCCATTCTTCAACATCATCAGAGTTTCCTCCAATTAAAGCCACAGTAGATCCGCCATGTTCTGAAATATAACTATTCATTTCATTAATCAGATAGGTATAAGAGGCGTCAGCTTTATCATATTCGGGAATAATGACAAGCAGTTGATTCCGAGCGGTATCGATTACCTCTTCAGTTATATTATCTCCGTCTTCAAGAATAAAAAACTCAGTTCTGTCGATTGTATTTTTAGGGTTGTCAATCCTTTCTACAAAAGTCCAGGTAGAATCCGGCAGATCATCAGAACTGAATGTTTTTTTCTGACCATCTTTTTCATAAATGAAATCAATATCCACCTCTTCATTGTCTAAATCGGAATCGGCTAAAAGTCGAGAGCCTACGGGGAAAGATCGGAAATCCAATAGTGGTTGAATATTATAGCCAGATATACCAATGATGATTATATAAAAAACGGACAGTAACAATGTTAGCCATTGAATATATGGTCCATATAATCCGCTAACTTTTTTATTATAAATAACGAGGAAGACCAAAATACCTGTAATAAGGATATTTTTCAAGAAAGTAATCCCATTGCTGACAATCAGGAAATCGCCAAAACAACCACAATCGGCCACAGGATCTTTAAACCATATATAACCGGTAAGGGGAAGCATGAAAGCCATCATCAACAGCATTAGTATCGGTATAGCTTTTCTGTAATTTCCCACCAGGAGCATTAGTCCGGCGATAAATTCAAACGATGAGATTAACAGAGCCGCAGAGAAAACAAGCGACCTGGAAACGTTGAATTCCCAAATAGTAAGATATTCATCGATTTTGAATACAAACCCCCATAGATCAATAGCCTTAACAAAACCTGAGAGAATGAAAACAAGTCCAATTAGAACCCTCGAGCTCCAGACACCAAATTTAATCCAGCCATTTAGTTTTTCAGTGTGAGCGAAGGTCATCTATCTTCTGTCAGTTTAATTATGCCAAAAATTGCATAGTTGATAATATCCAGATAATTTGAGGATATACCTTCCGAGACAACAGTGTGTCCTCCGTTAGCTTCAATCTGCTTAATACGCTGCAGTTTAGTCAAAATCAAATCCGTATAAGAATTGACCCTCATATTTCTCCATGCTTCACCATAATCATGGTTTTTAGCTATCATAAGTTTTTCAGCTTCACTGGCGAATTTTTCATATAAAGAAACCGCTTTATTGTTATCAATATCGATATCGTCGGTCAATGGGAGACTGAGTTGTATCAATCCTATTATTCCATAATTGACGATAGCGATAAATTCGGGAAGAATCCCTTCACCCACCATCGAAACGTTCGTCAGTTCAAGCGTCCTAATACGTTTAGCTTTTATATATAATTGGTCGGTAATCGACATCGGCCTCATTATGCGCCAAGAGGGACCGTAGTCAATCAACTTCTTTTCAAAAATTTCTTTCGAAAGTTTGAGAGCGTCGGCGAATTGTTGCAATGTGTTTGTGTTCACTGTGAAATTTGTTTTGTTTATCATTGACAAAAATAGTAAATCTTAGATATTTATCAGAGCTAAAGCAAAAAAAAATGAAGTGTGACGGAGATTCCGCCACACTTCATTGTAGGATAAAAATAAATATCTTATTTCGCTGCTTTGTTTACGTAAGCAACCAGTGTGATTATGAATGCTGCGAAAGCAAAGATAGCACCTGTGGTCACCCAAATGTCAGCAATTCTTCCACTGATAAATAATTCTGCGATTACACATCCTGCTGCGATAACTGCAAAAATAATAGCTAAAACGATTGAACCTTTCATAATTGTAAGTTTTTAAAGTTATTGTTATGTTTATCTATAAAACGTTTGAAATCGTAAATCCGCCGATTATTTAACACTATTTAACTATTGATAGGCAAACTATATCAATAAGATATCTTAAGGTCGTCGTAATCAACAATTTATAAATTTATAGATTATCTTAGATTTTTCCAATAGTTTTGTTTAGCCTCATCACCAAGACGGTAATAGAGATTATACATAATATTGGGTACATCCGTCATATTATCTTCATCAAGACCATAGGCCTTTTCGAAAAGATCGGCAGCCTTGAGAAGTTTTTCTTTTACTTCGGGCGAAACGTTGTATTCATCTGCACTTTCTTCGTCCTGCTTAACTGCAGTGTTGTAATAGATACGAGCTGCATCATAATAGTTCTTAGCTACATTGGGATCGGCTTGTATACCTTTGTTGTACTGCTCCAATGCCTGATCAAATTTGTCCTGACGTTCGAAAACGATTCCGAGGATATTGATCAAACGGCTCTTCGTTTCAGAATTGTCGGAAGGAGTAGCTGCAACAGCTTCGTTAAGCAACTTTTGTGCGCCAGCGTAGTCGTTTGAATCAAGACATTCATTGATCAATTGACCAATAAAGTCGATGTTTTGGGTTCCATAGAGTTCATACCCTTTCTTTGCAATACGTGCCACTTCAGCAGTGTTGTTGAGATGGCTGGCTGCCTGTAGGCCGTAAACATATACGTCAATGTTCTGATAACCGGTTTTTTCAATCTGAGCCACTTTTGAAAGAGCTTTTTCGTTTTGATTATCAATAAGTGCAGCCAGGAGCTGATAATACATTATCTGACCAACGAGAGTATCAGCATCGGCAGTGGGCTTTTCAGAACCAAGAATAGGATTGGACGGAAGGTTTACATAGATTTCCCAAACATCGTATGCGCCTTTGTAATTCTGAGCATCATAGAACATAATACCTGCCTGCAAAAGATGCTGATAGTTATCTTTCAAAGTCTTTTGCATTTCCTTAACGAACTTGCCGGGTTTAGCCTTTCCGTCTTTATCGAGTTTGGGCTGACCTGTTTTTTTGTCCACTTCCACATCGAGAGGAATGGCAACGAAAAAGTCGTTATATCCCTGAAGCATAGCGTTACCGGCAGCTTCTTTCTGTTCTTTTGTGAGTTCATTACCAAGTTGCTGTAACAGGTAATTCGTGTCATAAACACCGAATGCTGCTTTTCCGGCATAATACCACGGAGCAACAGTGTTCATTGTCGAGGGGTCGGATAGTGCAGGCTGAATTTTTTTGAGTGCTGCAGCATAATCGGGCTTAGATTGTCCAAGCATGTGTTTCACCTCTTCAACAAGAGCTGTCTGAGCCGACATAACAAGTCCGGCTGTCAGAAAAATGCTTAAAAGGCTAAACTTCTTCATAATTTTCAGTTTTTTATGTTATTATTAAGGTTGATTATTCTTCAATATCTTCATCTTCAGTTTCATCGACGAGTTCGTCGTCCTCGATGTCTCCTTCTGATTCATCAATGTCGTCGAGTTCCAATGATTCGTCAATCCGGTTGAGTTCTTCTTCGGAAGGTGTTTCAACTGCATCGACTTCTTCTTCCGGGTCAGTGTCAACACAGCAGACAGAAGCAATAACATCGTTTCTCTTTTCGAGGTTAATGAGTCTAACACCCATTGCAGCACGACCGACAGTACGGATATCTGCTACTCGGATTCGGATAGTGATACCGCTGCGATTGATAATCACGAGGTCATCGTCGTCGTTTACACTCTTAATCGCCACGAGTTTACCCGTGCGTTCGTTGACGTTCATTGTCTTGACACCTTTCGATCCACGGTTAGTGATTCGGTAAATGTTGACCTTTTCTACGTTACCGTCGGCATCGGTTACCGTTGCATCCAAAGGTGTACGCTTACCAAAGCCGTTTTCAGATATAACGAGTACGTCATTGGTAGTATCCGGCGACATGCAAATCATACCGATCACTTCATCATCGCCTTCATCAAGTTTCATTCCTCTGACTCCAGTGCTGATTCTTCCCATCATTCGGACTTTGCTTTCGTTGAATCTGATAGCTCTACCGTTTCTGTTTGCCATTAGGATTTCAGAATTTCCATCTGTCAGTTCTACTGCAATCAGTTCATCGCCTTCATTGAATTTAATCGCTTTGACTCCTTGGGCGCGCGGATGTGAATAAGCAGCGAGAGAAGTTTTCTTAACGATTCCTTTCTTAGTACCGAATACGAGATAATGATTCGATACGAATTCTTTGTCGTTAAGATTTTTCACTCTGATAAATGCCTGTACGAAGTCTCCCGGTTCGATATTGAGCAAATTCTGTATTGCTCTTCCTTTGGTATTTCTTGCTCCTTCGGGAATTTCATATACCTTCAGCCAGTAACATTTGCCATGGCTCGTGAAGAAGAGCATGTAGTTATGCATCGATGCGGGATAGATGTGCTCGATGAAATCCTGATCACGGGTATCGCTACCTTTGACTCCGACTCCTCCCCTGTTCTGGGCTCTAAATTCAGACAGCGGTGTGCGTTTGATATATCCCATGTGCGAAATGGTGATAATCATATCGTCGTCGGCATATTCAGCTTCAGGATTGAAATCTCCACTAAGAGTAGGATCAATAACCGTTTTACGGCCGTCGCCGAATTTATCACGAATTTCTTCAAGTTCGGTTCGAATCACTCCACGGCAAACAGCATCGTCTTCAAGAATATTCTTCAACCGCGCTATTTCAGCTTGAATCTCCTCGAAATTCTGGCGGAGTTTATCCTGTTCGAGTCCAGTGAGCTGTTTAAGTCTCATTTCTACAATCGCGGCAGTCTGCCTATCTGTCAGGCCAAACCTTTCGGCCAATGTAGCCCTTGCCGCTTCTGTAGATTCTGATCCGCGGATTATTCTGATAACTTCATCTATATTCTGAGAAGCAATGATGAGACCTTCAAGTATATGGGCTTTTTCTTCAGCTTTATTGAGTTCGAATTTGGTGCGTCGAATCACCACATCATGACGGTGTTGAACAAAAGCATGAAGCATTTCCTTAAGATTCAATGTCTTGGGTCGTCCACCTACCAATGCGACACTATTGACACTGAAAGAGGTCTGCATCTGAGACATCTTATAAAGCTTGGTGAGGACAACTTTAGCGTTGGCATCAGATTTAAGCTTTATAACTATTCTCATTCCCTGATAGTTACTATAGTCGTCAATGTCAGCTATGCCATCGATTTTCTTTTCGTTAACCAGGCCGGCGATATATTTAATCAGCTCTGCTTTGTTGACATTGTAAGGGAGCTCGGTAATGACAATGTTTTCGTGATTGTCTTCAGGCTCTATGGTAGCTTTAGCACGTATGAGGACACGTCCTCTACCGGTTTCGTATGCGTCGCGAATGCCTTTGGTGCCACAAATCGTGCCTCCGGTGGGGAAATCCGGGCCCGGTATGATATGAATCAACTCCTCGACAGTAATATCAGGATTATCCAACACGGCAATCGATGCGTTGATTGACTCAGTAAGGTTATGAGGAGGAATATTTGTAGCCATTCCGACAGCGATTCCGGAAGCTCCGTTGACGAGAAGGTTGGGGAAGCGTGTCGGGAGAACGACGGGTTCTACTCTGGTATTATCATAGTTAGGCTGAAAATCTACTGTTTCGCTATCGATATCGCTGAGCATTTCTTCACCAATCTTACGGAGACGAACCTCAGTATATCGCATTGCAGCCGGCTGGTCACCGTCGACAGATCCGAAGTTGCCGTGTCCGTCGACCAGTGTGTATCTCATAGCCCATGGTTGTGCAAGACGAACCACCGTGCCGTAAATGGAAGAGTCGCCATGTGGATGATATCTACCCATAACTTCTCCGACGCAGTTAGCCGATTTTCTGTATGGATTGGATGATGTGTTTCCCATATCGTTCATTCCGAACAGGACTCTTCTGTGAACGGGCTTTAAACCGTCTCTAACATCGGGGAGAGCGCGCGATACAATGACAGACATAGAATAATCGATGTATGCCGTTTTCATTTGGTTTTCAATATCGATTTTCTGTATTCTGTCTTCTTTAAAAATTTCTTCTTCTTCCATTTTCTATTAGTCTAAACTTTAAGAAGCTTTTCCGTAGATGTAAAAGCATACAAAGGTAAGAATTTTTTATTAAAAACGAGTTCACCGGCAACCATAATTTAACTATCGGGCAAAAGTGACAAAGAGCAATGAGGAGTATAAAAAAGGAGCCGCAAAAGTTAAAAATAATTAAAAGTGAGACATTGAAATCGGTCAATTATCTGTAAATCAGAAAGAGAAGGTGGGCAAGATTTAGAGTATAGGCCAAATTCGCAGATTAATGCGGGTATTAGTGATTAATTTTGCATATCAAACAGAAAGTTTGGCACAGTTATTGCATAACAATGATAAACACATAGTATCAAGCGACACACGCAGAAAGGAATCAAACCAGATGGAGAACAACTTTTCAAAAGAATTACAGAAAACTTTAGCTGAAAGCACAATGATAGCTCTTCGGGAGAATACCGATGTGATCCGGCCCGAACACATCCTGTTGGCAGTAATGAACGACATGAACGGAACAGGATTCAGACTGATAGAGAAAATATCAGTGGGTTGCTCAGCATACGAGCTGCAGCAATATCTGGATCAATATATCCACGAAAGGTCTTCCGATCAAGGAGAAAACCGCTTAATGAATTTAACTCCGGGTAGTGAAACCCAAGTGACTGTAGACGAGTTAGCAAGCCGTCTAATAAAACTCAGTTTTCTTGAAGCCCGGATGATGAGAAGCAAGGAGGTGGGTATCGAACATGTTCTTTTAGCTTTTTTTCATAATTCAGAAACAAAATCAATGGATTATATGACAAAATTTCTCAATGCAGGGATAACGTACGACACGTTGTTCCGCAGTTTAAACGACGGCTCATCGAATCCGCGGATGGGCGCCGGTTTTACCGAGGATGACGACGATATGGAAGAACCGCCCGAATCATCGCAAAACAAGAGGAACACCCAACAGAGTCAGACGGGTCAGTCGAAGCGCGGCAACGATACGCCGGTATTAGACAAATTCGGTTACGATATGACCAAAGCAGCCGAGGAAGGCCGACTGGACCCAGTTGTAGGAAGAGAAACAGAAATAGAGCGCTTAGCGCAGATTCTAAGCCGCCGAAAGAAGAACAATCCTGTTTTAATCGGCGAACCAGGTGTAGGCAAGAGCGCGATAGTTGAAGGTCTTGCTCTTCGGATAGTACAACGTAAAGTGTCGCGTGTTCTTTTCGATAAACGAGTAGTGTCATTGGATATGGCATCTTTGGTAGCAGGCACTAAATACCGCGGACAGTTTGAAGAACGTATCAAAGCCATCCTCAATGAGCTGTCGAAAAACAAAGATGTAATACTTTTTATCGACGAAATCCATACAATAGTGGGCGCGGGGAATGCCGCCGGCTCGATGGATGCGGCGAATCTCTTGAAACCTGCTTTAGCCCGCGGCGAAATCCAATGTATCGGTGCAACCACCTTAGACGAGTATCGGAAGAATATCGAGAAAGACGGTGCTTTGGAACGCCGATTCCAGAAAGTTATGGTAGAACCGACCACCTCCGAAGAGACCTTACAGATTCTCCAAAACATCAGGGAGAAATATGAGGAGCATCACAATGTGAATTATACGGATGACGCTCTGAAAGCATGCGTAAAGTTGACGGAACGTTATATGAGCGACCGCAATTTTCCAGACAAAGCAATCGACGCGATGGATGAAGCCGGCAGCAGGGTTCACATAACAAATATCCGTGTACCAGAGGAGATAGAAGAGATAGAAAAAGCGATAGAAGAAGCAAGTACAAACAAACTTAAGTCTGCTCAAGAACAAGATTTTGAAAAAGCGGCCTCCTATCGTGACAAGGAGCAGTCTCTGAAACAGGATCTGGCGAAAGCGAAAGAGAGATGGGAAGAACTTATCAATTCCCAGCGTGAGACTGTGGATGAGAAGGAAGTGTCGGAAGTCGTTGCCATGATGACAGGAGTTCCGGTTCAGCGAATAGCTCAAGCTGAAGGCAAACGCTTAAAAGAGATGGGTCCGAAACTGAAGTCGGATATCATAGGTCAGGATCAAGCTATCGAAAAGATAGTGAAAGCCATTCAAAGAAACAGAATCGGCCTAAAAGACCCGAATAAACCGATAGGAACTTTCATGTTCTTAGGCCCCACGGGGGTTGGCAAGACGCATCTGGCAAAAAAACTTGCCGAATATCTCTTTGACTCAGCTGATACGCTAATCCGCGTAGATATGAGCGAATATATGGAGAAATTCACCGTTTCGCGACTTGTCGGAGCACCTCCGGGATATGTTGGTTACGAGGAAGGTGGACAACTCACTGAAAAAGTAAGACGCAGACCATATTCGGTAGTTCTTTTGGACGAGATAGAGAAAGCTCATCCCGACGTATTCAATCTGTTGCTTCAAGTGATGGACGAGGGTCGTCTGACTGACAGTCTTGGAAGAAAGATAGATTTTAAGAACACTCTAATCATAATGACATCGAATATCGGAACGCGACAACTGAAAGATTTCGGCTCAGGCGTTGGCTTCACTACCAAAGCCGTAGATAAAGAATATACGCACGGTGTGCTGCAAAAAGCTCTCAATAAGGCTTTTGCTCCCGAATTCTTAAACAGGATAGATGATATAATCATGTTCGACTCCCTCGACAAGGAATCTATTTTCAAGATCATCGACATAGAACTGGATGGCTTCTACAAGAGAATCGAGCAACTCGGCTATACTCTTAAAATAACCGACGAGGCAAAGAATTTCATAGCCGAAAGAGGTTATGACCCCCAATTCGGTGCTCGTCCTCTAAAGAGATCAATTCAGAAATACATTGAAGATGAACTGGCAGAATTCATCATAGGAGGCGATCTAAAAGAAGGTGCCACACTAACAGTGGATTACGACCCGGAAAAATCATCGACAGTGATAAAGACAGAGTAATAATGCGACAATTTGTCAGTCGGTTTAAAGTTTTTTATCCAAAAATGTCACATAATTCATGTGGCATTTTCTTTGATAAATTGTTATAAAACTAAAATTAATTAAAACTTACAAATAATATGAGTACGCAAAAAGGCAAAATCGGTGTAACCACCGAAAACATTTTTCCGGTAATTAAGAAATTTTTATACAGCGATCATGAGATATTCCTGAGAGAATTAGTGTCGAACGCAATCGATGCCACTCAGAAGCTCAAAACTTTGTCATCTTTCGGTGAATTCAAAGGAGAGTTAGGCGAGATGAATGTGAAAGTGACTGTAGACGAAAAAGCAGGCACTCTGACAGTAAGCGATCACGGTATCGGCATGACAGCTGAGGATATAGAGAAATATATCAATCAGATAGCCTTTTCAGGCGCAGAAGAATTCCTTGCGAAATACAAGGATAATGCGAATGCCATCATAGGTCATTTCGGTCTTGGCTTCTATTCCGCTTTCATGGTAGCGAAAAAGGTAGAAATCCGCTCCCTTTCATATAAAGAAGGGTCGGAGGCCGTGAAATGGGAATGCGACGGTTCCCCGGAATACAGCATGGAACCAACCGACAAGAAGGAAAGAGGCACGGATATAATCCTCTATATCGACGATGAGAACAAGAAGTTCCTTCAGCAGAGCGAAATCGACATGCTTCTGAAGAAATATTGCCGTTTCCTTCCAGTGCCAGTAATCTCAGGTAAGGAGCAGGAATGGAAAGACGGTAAGATGACTGATACAGACAAAGACAAGGTGATCAACATCACTGAACCCACCTGGACAAAGAAACCAAGCGAACTGACTGAAGAAGATTATAAATCGTTCTATCATGAACTTTATCCGGGTCAGGAAGATCCGTTGTTTTGGATTCATCTGAATGTGGATTATCCTTTTACTCTTACGGGAGTTCTCTTCTTTCCGAAAATCAAGAATAACTTCGAAATCACAAAAAACCGAATCCAGCTATATTGCAATCAGGTTTATGTGACGGATTCAGTCGAGGGTGTCGTTCCGGACTTCATGATGCTTCTTCAGGGTGTGATCGACTCACCAGATATTCCTCTGAATGTTTCGCGTTCGTATTTGCAAAGCGACACGGCAGTGAAGAAAATCTCAGGCTACATAACCAAGAAAGTCGCTTCGAGACTTGAGGAGATTTTCAAGAACGACCGTGCAGACTATGAGAAGAAATGGGATGATATCCGCATCTTCATAGAATACGGTATGCTGACGGATGAAAAATTCTGTGACGCTGCGATGAAATTCACTTTGCTTAAAGATACTGAAGGCAAATATTATACTCTTGATGAATACAGGACTTTAATTTCCACAAATCAAACTGATAAAGACGGCAATGTAGTTTATCTTTACACAACCGATCCAATAGCACAATATTCATATATCCAAGCAGCTACAGAGAAAGGTTATGACGTATTGGTGATGGACGGTCAGCTCGACAGCCACTTCATAGGACTACTCGAAAGCAAGATCGAGAAATCGAGATTTGTGAGAGTTGATTCGGACGTGATAGACAACCTCATCCTGAAGTCAGAGCGCAAGACCGCTGAAATGTCGAGCGAGACAAGGGAAATGCTTTCGAGTCTGTTCAGAAATCAGATTCCGAAGGTGGAAAAATCGGAATTCATAGTTTCGTTCGAAAGTCTGTCGTCGGATTCCAATCCGGTTCTGATAACTCAGAACGAGTATATGAGGCGTATGAAAGATATGGCTGCCATGCAGCCAGGGATGAGTTTCTACGGAGAACTTCCTGACAGCTATAATCTGATAGTGAACATGGAGAGCCCTGTGATAAAGAAAATATCAGAATCAGCAGAAAAAGAGCTTGCTCCATCGTTAGCTCCATTGAATAAAGAGATTTCCGAAAACAACAATAAGATCAAGGAAATCCGTGATGGTGCAAAGGACGGCAAACTTGAAAGCGATAAGGAAGCCGAAGTCAAAGCTCTTGAGGATGCAACGGCAGCAAAAAGAGCCGAGGAAGAAAAACTCATCAATGAGTTCGGCAGCAATCAACCTTTAGTGAAACAGACAATAGACCTGGCATTGCTTGCCAACGGCCTCTTGAAAGGCTCGGAACTGAATGACTTCATCAAACGTTCGGTAAGCCTTCTTTAATCAATGAAATTTTTTATTAGCGTCCTTTAAATCAAAATCAGGATAATTTTACAGGGCTCAGCCGCATCCACTATGCGGTTGAGCCCTTAATTTATGTATGGAGAAGCGGGCAGTATAAGAGTTATGGGAAACAAACATGTCTATGATTTCTGCTCCGAGAAATCCCGCACATATATGGTTACCACCCTAAGGTTTCCGAATCAATTTACTTGTGCTTATTTAGAAATATTACTTAAATTTGCGGCATAATCAACAAATTATGCCGCATTTTTTATGATTACCAAACTTATATGTATTGCTTTGGGGAGCGGATTAGGTGGTGTAGGCAGGTATCTGTTAGGTAAGGCCATCCATCCGGTTTTTTTCCCGTCATTCCCATGGGGGACACTTGTGGTCAATCTTCTTGGATGCTTAGTGATCGGAAGCATTTACGGTGCTATAGACCGAGGTTTCTCCCTCTCGGAAAATATGCGTCTTTTCCTGACCGTAGGGTTCTGCGGCGGCTTCACGACATTTTCGACGTTCAGTCATGAAAACTTCCTTTTATTCCAGTCACCTCAGCCTCTAACGCTTTTAACCTATATGGGCGTTAGCCTTGCGGGAGGTCTATTTTTGGTATATGCCGGCTATCTGTTTTCAAATTTATTGTTCAGGACTGCATAAAGGCTGAAAAAATAATCAGAAGCTATATTTTTTTGTATCTTTGCAGAAAGAGCGAAAAAAGCAATGAAACTATTCACGACTTCAGATATCAGATCAATAGATAAAGAAACCATCGAGTCGACGGGTATAAGCAGTTTAGAATTAGTGAAAAGGGCTGCACGCGGTATAACCGACGAGATTACAAAACGGTGGTCACCCCGCTATCCGATGGTAATTTTCGCCGGCCCCGGCAATAACGGCGCCGACGGCCTCGCGACAGCCATAAACCTTATAGCTGCCGGCTATCATCCTTCGATTTATCTTTTCAACATCGGTGGCAGTATGTTAGGGAAAAACTGCAAGACCCTGAAGGAGGAGATCAAATCGTTGGGCCCCGGGATAGATTTCATAGAGGTTACAGGACAGTTCACTTTACCGGAATTATCAGAGAGGCATGTCGTGATAGACAGTCTTTTCGGCACCGGACTACGTGAAGAGCTGACAGGAGGTTTCAAAGCTTTAGTTCGTTATATCAACGAATCGGGTGCAACCATAGTGAGCATAGACATACCTTCCGGTATGAGCGGTGACTTAACGTGCAGCAATATAAACCGTAATATAGTACACGCCAATCTAACCATAGCTATAGAATTTCCCAGGATTTCCTTTTTCCTCAAAAATAATTCGGAACTCGTTGGCGAATGGGTAACTGTAAAGATCGGTCTTAGTCAGGAAGCAATCGCTAAGACTCCCTCAAATTTCCATTATGTAGAAGGAAACGAGATAAAGAGATTGTTGAGGGAACGGTCACCCTTCTCCTCAAAAGCGGATTACGGTTCATGTCTTATAATCGGGGGAAGCTACGGGATGATGGGAGCCGCCGTACTATCAACAAAGGGAGCTTTGAGAAGCGGAGCAGGAAAAGTGACTGTGCACGCGCCGCAATGTGGCTACGAAATTCTACAATCGTCGGTTCCCGAAGCTCTTTTTGACGCAGACGCTCATAAACTGATAGTTTCGGACATGATGTTAAAACATCGTTTCAACTCAATCGCTATAGGCCCGGGATTGGGCACGAACGAGCAGACCATAAACGCGTTAGATAATTTCTTAAAAACGATGAAAAATCCCGTCGTTCTTGATGCCGACGCGTTGAACTGCATATCGAGAAGGAAATCTCTTCTAACCAATAAAGATATACCGGTTCTTTCAATTCTCACGCCTCATGCCATAGAATTCGACAGACTATTCGGCGAACAGCCCGATGAGGAAAGCCGTCTCTTGCATGCGATGGAGATGTCGAAGCAATATGAAATACTGATAATCCTCAAAGGACATTATACGGCATTAGTGCGTCCAGACAGCAAAGTATTTTTCAACTCTACAGGGAACGCGGGGATGGCTACCGGCGGAAGCGGAGATGTTCTTACGGGAGTCATAGCTTCATTAATGGCCCAGGGATACAAACCAGAAGTAAGTGCTCTTATAGGAACCTATATCCATGGTTTAGCGGGAGATTTAGCAAGCGAAGAGCATGGCGAATACGGTATGACAGCAAGCGATATAGCCGCAAATATCGGGAAAGCATTTAAATTGACAATGACTAACAAACAAAACAACATAAAATGAGAACTTTAGCAGCAATAGTTCTAACATCAGCAAGCTTAATAAGCTATGGCCAGACCACTCAAAAGCTAACGGCTTCGAAACTGAATGAGTATGGGTTGATATATACTCTTCCAACTACCGTTATAGACGTGACAGTGGAAGCAAAGAAGACGGTCAAAATACCGGGTGAATTTTATAAATATTCCACCAAATATCTCGGTATCCAGCCTATAACCGAGAGATCGGAAGAATGGTCATTGGAAAGTGTGACTGTGAATCCGCGAGGAATAGCGAATGAGGAGGAAAAGTATTTAGTACAGTTCAAAAACGGGAGCACTCCATATATGTTGTTAGACAATAATGATTTTCCTTTGACTGTAAATTCGGAGACCTACACACCACCAGCAGCTCCAAATCTTCCTGTAAGCGTGGCAGCACAACCGACAATCCTGCAGACGCCCTATGCAGCGCAAGCCATTACAGAAGAGATGCTTCAAAGTACATCGTCGGCAAAAAGGGCTGAACTTGCAGCTCAGAAAATATATGAACTGAGACAAAGCCGTAATGACATTATTTCAGGGAAAGCAGATCAAATGCCTACCGATGGGGAATCGATGAGACTCGTACTAAACAACTTAGAGCAACAGGAGGCAGCTTTAACGGCTATGTTTACCGGCACGACGCAGACTTCAACGAGCGTAAGAACGTATACAGTCAAACCAACCGAAGAAATACAGTCGAAACAAGTAGCGGCAAGGCTTTCAATCACCGACGGACCGGTAGACGTAAGTGACCTAAGCGGGGATCCGATCTACATAGAGATGAAGGTAACCTCAAAAGGCGAACTTCCTAAAAACGAAAAAGGTGAAGAGAAAAAATTTCCCAAAGGGGGGCTTGCCTATCGTATACCGGGATCAATCGATGTTAACGTGACAATGCGAGGTCAGAATTTCTACAGGGGAAACATGGATATAGCCCAACTTGGTGTAGTATTCGGCCTTGATCCGGCACTTTTCACCGACAAAAAAGCGCCTGCTTACGTGATTTTCGACGGAACTACCGGTGCGATTATGGAGATAGGGACAAAATAGCGAGCAACAGGATGTTAGCTGAAATAATACCGACCCATAGGGTAGCAACAAATCTTCTGACATTTATCGACAGGATGCTTGATGCATTCGGTTTAAGTCATGACCGTACTTTAGAGGAGATAATCTATATCGTTCTGATAACGTTGTTGGCCGTTCTCATCGGATGGTTGAGCGGTCTGCTAATAGCGGTGATTTCCCGCCGCATCATGAAGCATTACAATACGGAATTAACGAGAAGTCTGCATGACGAACATATTTTCACCAAAAGCAGCCGCATAATTCCTCCGTTGGTAATTTTAGCCCTCCTGCCCCTTGCATTCAATAATGAGTCGGGTGTTCAACATATTATAGAAAGATTGTTGATAGTCTATACGTTGGTTATGCTCGCAATAGCTCTGAACTCGATTCTCAACCTGATATGGCAACGTTTCGACGCCAAAGACAACACAAAAAACCTTCCGTTAAAAGGGATATTATATATCTGTCAAGGATTGGTGTGGATAATCATAACAATCATCAGTATGTCGGTTCTTCTGCATAAGTCTCCGGCAGTTTTACTGACGGGTTTAGGTGCTTTTGCAGCCGCTCTGATGTTGATATTTAAAGATTCGATTTTAGGTTTTGTGGCCGGCATCCAGTTATCGCAGAACGACATGCTGCGTGTTGGGGACTGGATAGTAGTGCCTTCAACGATAGCCAACGGGATAGTTGTAGATGTTTCTCTAACAGCAGTAAAAGTCCAAAATTGGGACAATACGATAGTGACGTTGCCTCCCTACACATTGGTTTCCACGTCTTTTCAAAATTGGCGACCAATGCAAGAGAGCGGATGGCGCCTCATAAGTCGTTCGATGATTTTCGATTCATGTCATGTGACTCCATGCACTCAGGAACAGCTTACTCGAGTATCCGTGAAATATCCTGAAATGAAAGTTTTTATAGATCAAGAAATTCAATCCGGGAAAGTGAATTTTGATCCGGGCGTAGCCTGTGTGAACGGCACAACCGAAACGAACTTAGGCCTTTTCAGAGCCTATATGTGTCAATATCTTCTCCAACATCCTTTAGTGGCAAAAGATCAGCAGATTCTTGTAAGGATTATGACTCCAGAAGCTTCTGGCATCCCGTTGCAGATTTATTGCTATACTTCAACTGCATGGACAGAATATGAAGCTGTTCAAAGCCAAATATTCGAACATATCTGCGCCGTATGTCCCGATTTCGATCTCCAGATTTACAATTATCCTTCAGCAATAGATCTTGACGAAGGGATGAGCTCGTCTGAGAAATCAGTAGCGCAGAACCTTGCCGTTGGCGGTCCGGCGAAATGAAGTCAAGACGATAATCTCTTTAGGCATTTTCTTTTTATCAGTCATTATTTCTCTGATCAGGATCATAACTGAATCCTTGTCTATCGGCTCATCAGATTCCAGAACCAAAATCATTTCTTCCCCCCATTTAGAGGATGGCCGCTTAGTAATATAATAGTCTTTTATCGACTTAAACTGTGATAAAACAGGGAGAATTTCAGCTTCTATTTCTTCGGGATGTATTTTTACTCCGGCAGAGTTAATAACATTATCGGCTCTCCCCTTCCATAGAAAGCTCCGAGAATCGATTAGGTCTACAATATCTTTAGTAATCAAAGGAGAGAAAGAATATTGAGGCGATTCAATGATCAGACACGACTCTTCAGTGACAGAAAAAGTAATGCCAGGTAAAGCATGATAAATGGGACGATCTAAGGTAACAGTACCCAAAGCTATATGACTGCAGGTTTCTGTCATTCCGTAGGTACTGAATGTTTGAAAAGGAGCTTCCATGAGCTTTTTTCTTTGCTCCAGACAAATAGGAGCACCTCCAACTATAACATTACGAATATGTGATAAGTGAGCGGCTGTCAATAAACTTTGAATCTGCGAGGGAACAATGGGGAGGAGGTCAATAGAATCGGTATAATCTATGTTTAATATATTGGACGGCTTTGACATAATCAGTCGAGCACCACTAACGAGGGCTCTTACAATCATCATTTTTCCGGCAATATAATCGGTAGACAGAGGGCAAAAGAGGGTGCTGTCGGAATTAATTGAAAAAAAATCACATGTGGCACGAGCTGACAGCATCATATCCTCCTTACTCAGACGGATATTTTTAGGTGACCCAGTCGATCCGGATGTATGAGCCAACACAAACGAGCTTTCATTAAACCATTCCTTAAAAAAATCGTCAGCTAAATGCAATGGGTCAGTTAATTTCAAATCAGTCATACTTAAGAGTAGATATTTAAAGTGGTCAACAAAATGTTGTATTATCGCCAATCGAATGGAGGGAAAGCCCACACATCGTTTGAATTAAAAAAGATATTCTGTGACTCTCTATAAACAGGGGAATATATATCATTTGTATAAAGTTGACCAGTCCCGAGACCTTGAGGGAGATCTGTTTCAAGTCGGGCAGTCCAAGAAGCAATGGCATTTAAGCCGACAGCAGATTCGAGAGCCGAGGTTATCCACCAACCAATATTATTTTCCATTGCGAGATCAATCCACTCCTCCGCTCCACTGAATCCACCGCACAAGGAGGGTTTGAGAATTATGAAGGCTGGCCGAATTGTCAAAAGCATTTCATGTTTGAGCTCTGAGGATGTTATACCTATCAGTTCTTCATCTAATGCTATAGGAATGGGAGAATGAGAGCATAAGCGAGCCATTTCATTCCACTGCCGAGGCTTGAGAGGTTGTTCAATGGAATGTATGTCGAATTCGGACAGTTCGATAAGTTTTTTCATTGCATCTTCAGGGGTAAACGCACCATTAGCATCCAATCTTATTTCAAGGCGGGATGCAGGATAACGCTCACGTATTTTGCGCAATAATGTTAACTCATCATTAAAGTCGCAACCTCCGATTTTAAATTTGATACAACGAAAGCCATCCTCGATCTTTTCAAGAGCACGTGAATACATTTGCTCTACAGTCCCCATCCAGACAAGACCATTGATTAGGATTCCACCAAATCCCTGAGTCCATGGTGAAGGAAACGGTATGTGAACGGCACCGTTTTGTAAATCAGCTAATGCCGTTTCAAAGCCGAACCTGATAGATGATAAGGGTGAAGGTGCGATATTATTATCTTCACTAAAGGCCTTACAGTAAAGGTCGATGTTTTTCTCATAGTTATTTGAGTCTTCATCACTTAAGCCTCTAAATAGCGCACATTCTCCAATGCCAAATCTATCAGTAGAGTCAGGATCGAAGATCCGGACAAAATAAGTGGATTTTATTTTCATCTTCTCCCGGGAAGTGATAGCTACTTCACGGAATTTAAGAGTATAGGGAGCCCATTCAGCTTTTAACATAAGCTAACCGGGGAATTTCGGAAATTTATCAAAATCAGGGTCTCGCTTTTCAAGGAAAGCATTTTTCCCTTCCTGCGCTTCTGCCATGAGATAATACATAAGAGTAGCATCGCCAGCAAATTCCATCAAACCCCTTTGACCGTCAAGTTCCGCATTAAGAGCTCTTTTTATCATACGTATTGCCATGGGGCTCCGTGATAGGATGGTTTCGCACCATTCTATAGTTTCTTCTTCCAGCCGATCAAGAGGCACAACCTTATTAATCATACCCATCTCCAAAGCTTCCATTGCAGTATACTGCCGACAGAGAAACCAAATTTCTCTCGCTTTTTTCTGTCCGACGCATCGAGCGAGATAGGAGGACCCGAAACCGGCGTCGAAACTACCAACTTTTGGCCCGGTCTGACCAAAACGGGCATTTTCAGAAGCAATCGTCAAATCGCATACAACCTGAAGTACGTTTCCGCCACCTATCGCATATCCGTTAACCATCGCAATGACGGGTTTAGGGATAGAACGAATCGCTTTATGAAGATCAAGTACATTAAGTCTCGGGATACCGTTAGAGTCGATATAACCTCCTATTCCTTTAACATTTTGGTCACCCCCCGAGCAAAAAGCTTTATCGCCCATTCCTGTGAGAATAATCACGCCTATATCTGACGACTCTCTACAATAACTCATGGCATCCAGCATCTCCCGATTGGTTTGAGGACGGAATGCATTATATACATGCGGACGGTTGATTGTAATTTTAGCTATCTTCCCTAATTTTTGGAAAATGATATCTTCATATTTTTTTATTTCAATCCATTCTTTCATTATTCAATTATTTATCATTGTTCTTCTAAAGTACTTCTTTAATATAGTAGCGTTGTCATCAATCGGAGTGTAGATAGCGAGAAGCGCCGCACTTTTTTGCTGTCGATCAATGAATTTTGGGAAAACATCGTTTAAATCTTGGGGCGATGCGGCCTCAAAATATCTTATACCATAAGCCTCGGCAAGCTCTTTTATAGGAAAAGTATTATTTATTGCAAGATATTGTTCCATCTGGGGCAGATTTTCTGTCGATCCAATAAATCTAAAGATTGAACCGCCACCATTCATAATTACGACCATTCTGAAATTAGGGATTTTATGAGCATAAGTTAAAGCGCCTATATCATATTGGGCTCCCATATCACCCGAAATCAAGACAGTCAATCTGTCGGGTGCGGCCATTGCCGCGCCTACAGAGGTTGATGTCGCACCGTCAATTCCACTTACTCCACGATTACAATCCGAGCGATGAAATCGCTTACCAGCAAACAATTGCATATATCTTATCGGTGTTCCGTTAGAAATCTGCAAATTACAATCTCGAGGCAATAATTCCGTAAGAATTGCAAAGGCTTTAAAATCACTCCAGGGGGCACGGACAGAGAAGTCATCATGAGTTTTTAGAGCGAAATCTCTAATTTCCAGCCATTTTTGCTTATAATCTGAAGGAATACGATGAGGTTGAAGGCCTGATGCAAGTTGACGGAAGAAGATAGCAGGCTCCATTTCAATTCGACGTGTCAGAGAGCAGAAACAGTCAATCGTAGTATGAGACAATCCGACATGCCAATGCTCCTTAATCTTACTATTTCTTATGTATGTTTTGACGTGACGTGAGACAAGAGCACCCCCTAAAGTAATAACCACGTCGGGTGCCATAACCCGCTTACTATCATCAGACATGACGCTAAGGACCGTATCAATGCTCGAAATAAAATCCGCGCCATGTAAATTAGAGATAGTCTCAGTCAATATTATAAAGTTAGGAAGTGCGGCTATTTTGTTAAGAGCTTTGTTAAGAGTATTGTCGGGAGAATTAAATCCAGCAATTATCATTATCTTACGCGGAGACGCAATATCACTTGCCAATTGTCGTGATAAAGCGGTTTCAATGTCTTCCCGGGGAGTTATTTGAGATATCACGCGAACTCTTTCATGGGATTTCTGATTTATAAGTCCATTCAACGGTTCGCACAAGCGAATATTTATATGTACAGGAGATTTCCTACCGTTTACTGCCAAAAGCAATGCATCATTAATCTGTCGGTTGGCATACCATAATGACGAAACATCATCTCTGTCGTCTATGTCATAGGATTTCTTTACAAAATTGTCGAGAACTCCGAGTTGCCGAATAGTCTGAGAATCATCCTGATCTATCCATTCCACGGGTCGGTCAGCCGATATAACAATCAAAGGCACTTTTCTATAAAAAGATTCAGCAACCGCTGGAAGAAAATTCAATAGTGCCGTCCCAGATGTACAGACTAATGCAACTGGTCGATTGGATATCAGAGAATAACCGAGAGCCATGAAAGCGGCCACCCTTTCGTCGACAACAGGAGTGATATTCAATTCCTCCTTACTGGACAGAGCAACTATAATAGGTGCGTTTCTGGATCCCGGAGATGAAAAAACAGCCTCCACTCCATGGGCAACCAGAAGATCCGCCAAATTTCGGCATACGGTTTTAGATGTATTTTCCTGCATCAGTTAAATTGCTCTATTCAATCAGGGCAAAGTTACGAAAAAAAGAGAAATGCATTATCATATATTGGAAATACCGAGATTTCTTGAATTTTATGTTTATCAATAGGTATCGGACATTTTAATATTAATCAACTCAACTTATCATCGAGATTATTAATTTTCAAATCGCAAACTCTATACCAATCTATAAAGTTTTCCAAAACAAAAGAAATTACCACTGAAAATCAGCATAATATCAAATTTAACATCTAAAAAAGTTTCCCAAAAAATTTTTTTTATGCGATTTTTCACAAGAATTATTGTCGGAAATGGAGATATTATATACCTTTGCGGTCACTGAAAAGAAATTAATGAAAAACTAATCAAAAAACATCATGATACAGATTGTCGTTAAACGCGATGGCCGCGTTGTTGGATACAACGAAGAGAAAATAAAGGCAGCGATAAGAAAAGCTATGATTCAGACTGAGATGGGAGAAGATGAAGCTCTCATTCAGAAAATAGTGGATCGCATCGGAGTGACCGGCAAAGAAAAAATGACGGTCGAAGAAATCCAAGACCGTGTGGAAATCGAACTGATGAAAAGCCCTCGCAAAGAGGTGGCAAAAAGGTATATTGCTTATCGCGATCAGAGAAGTATTGCACGCCGTGCCAAAACGAGAGATATGTTCCTGGAGATTATCGAAGCCAAAAACAATGATATCACCAGAGAAAATGCCAACATGAACACAGATTCACCTGCGGGTATGATGATGAAATTCGCAAGTGAGACCACGAAGCCTTTTGTCGATGATTATCTTCTTTCACAGGAGGCAAGAGAAGCCGTAAGAAACGGTTATCTACATGTTCATGATAAAGACTATTATCCTACCAAAAGTCTTACCTGTTGCCAACACCCGCTGGATAGAATTTTGAAACACGGATTCAGTGCGGGTCATGGAGAATCCCGCCCTGCCAAACGAATAGAAACCGCAAGTATAATATCCTGCATATCATTGGAAACTGCTCAAAATGAAATGCATGGAGGCCAAGCAATTCCAGCTTTTGATTTCTATTTGGCACCTTATGTTAGAAGCTCTTATATAGAAGAAGTTAAGACTATCGAATCGCTTACAGGGAAAGATTTAAAACATCTGTACAACGCTGAAATAGACGACTATGAAAAGAGGCCTTTAGAGAACTTAGAAGGGGACGATCGTGTAAAACAGCATGCGATAAACAAAACTGTAGAAAGAGTTCACCAGGCGATGGAAGCTTTTATCCACAACATGAATACGATTCATTCAAGAGGTGGAAATCAGGTAGTTTTCAGCTCAATCAACTATGGGACAGACACTTCTGCTGAAGGCAGATGCGTAATCCGTGAGCTCCTTCTCTCCACTTACGACGGAGTAGGGAATGGAGCAACGGCTATTTTCCCAATTCAGATATGGAAAAAGAAACGTGGAGTGAGCTATTTGCCAGAGGACAGAAATTATGACCTGTATAAACTAGCATGCAAAGTCACTGCACGCAGATTCTTCCCTAATTTCGTTAATCTGGACGCAACCTATAATTTCCATGAGAAATGGCGTGCAGACGATCCGGAAAGATATAACTACGAGGTAGCCACTATGGGATGTCGCACAAGAGTATTTGAAAACCGTTTCGGCCCAAAAACATCTATAGGTAGAGGAAATCTAAGTTTTTCTACGATCAATATCGTAAGATTAGCTATCGAGTGCATGATGATACAAGACAAAGAAGAGAGAATTGACAAATTCATGCAAAAACTTGACGATGTTCTTGAAATCACTGCCCGTCAATTATGCGAAAGATTTGAATTTCAAAAGACTGCTTTTGCAAAACAATTTCCTCTCTTGATGTCAAAACTTTGGAACGGAAGCGAAAATCTTAAATCGGATGATACGATAGAGAGTGTCATCAATCAAGGCACATTAGGAATAGGTTTTATCGGTCTTGCAGAATGTTTAGTGGCTTTGATAGGCAAGCATCACGGCGAAAGCGACGAAGCACAAGCTTTAGGCTTAAAAATCGTATCTCATATGAGAAGCAGGGTGAATGAATTCAGCGAAAAATATAAACATAATTTTTCCGTATTGGCAACACCAGCGGAAGGTCTTGCTGGAAAATTCACGGCAAAGGATCGCAAAAGTTTCGGAATTATACCAGGTATTACAGATAAGATTTATTATACGAATTCCAATCATGTACCGGTGTACTACAAGTGCTCTCCAAAACACAAAGCTAAAATAGAAGCCCCATACCATGAGCTTACCGGAGGAGGTCATATTTTCTATGTGGAAATCGACGGCGATGCCACTCACAACCCCAAAGCTATAGCAGATATCGTGGATCTAATGGATAAATATAACATCGGCTATTGTTCAGTGAACCATAACAGAAATCGTTGCATGGATTGTGGTCACGAAGATGCCGAGGAAGATTTACGGGAGTGTCCGAAGTGTGGTAGTGAGAAAATAGACAAACTTCAGCGCATTACGGGCTATTTAGTAGGCACAACTGACCGTTGGAACAATGCCAAACTGGCTGAATTAAACGACAGAGTGGTGCATAAATGAAATATACTTTAAGAATTCATGATATAATAGAGGGAACAACAGTAGACGGTCCGGGCTTCCGGACCTCTATTTATCTGGCGGGGTGTGAACACCACTGCCAAGGTTGTCACAATCCTCAGACATGGGACTTAAACGGAGGATATGAAATAAGCGTCGATGATCTTATCAAACGGATTATCGAAGCGGGAATGCCCGTGACACTAAGCGGAGGAGATCCTTTAGTACAAAAAGAGGGGGTTAAAGACTTATGCTCCAAACTACAGAAAAAGCATTTTAATATCTGGCTTTATACCGGATACATTTTTGAAAATCTTTTGAATACTCCGGGATACAGAGAAATCCTAGAAATGGTCGATGTAATCGTAGACGGACCTTTTATCGAAAATCTAAAAGACACCTCTTTGCTTTTCAGAGGGTCGGCAAATCAACGCTTGATTGACATAAATAAAACTCTCAATGGGGACGGAGAAATATTTTTGTGGCAATCAGATTTTTAAAACCATAACAAAACTATCGGGATTTTAAATTATCTTTGCATAAGGCAATTTAAAATCATGGATAAATCAAATACGGATCAAAAGAAGTGGAAAGTATTGAAAAGAGAATATCTTTTCAATCGCCCGTGGCTTACAGCACGTCGCGATACGGTTGAACTACCTGACGGAAGAATCAATCCTGAATTTTATGTTCTCGAATATCCCGCATGGGTCAATGTCATAGCGATAACTGAGGACGGAACATTCGTTATGATCGAACAATATCGTCACGGTTTAGGCGAAGTCGGAATTGAGTTATGTGCCGGTTGTTGCGAAGAAGGTGAAACATTTGAAGAGGCAGCGAGAAGAGAATTGGAAGAGGAAACGGGATATTCCGGAGGGACGTGGGAATTAGGATGTGTGATTAGTGGGAATCCGAGTGTCACGAATAACCTGACTTATTGTTATATAGCAAGAGGAGTTAAAAAAACTTCAGAGCAAAATCTTGACAAAAACGAGGATATTGCGGTTTTATTGATGAGTGAAAAAGAAGTTTACAGTATGCTTGTAGAAGACCGAATGAAACAGGCCCTTATGGCAGCCCCTTTATGGCGCTTTTTCGCTTTAGGCTTAAATAAGAAATAATTTGCAGCTGTTATGCGTTACGCCAAAGTCGTTCTACCACTCCCCCTACATAATACATATACTTATGCCATTCCTGCGCACTTGCGTTCAAAACTTCGGCAGGGATTCAGAGTGATAGTACCCTTTGGTAAAAAGAAATATTATACCGGGATAGTAGCAGATTTAACCGATACAAAACCCGAAGGATTCGAAATAAAAGAAATATTTAGCATCCCTGATGAATTTCCCATCTTAAAAAGACCTCAGCTTCAATTATGGAACTGGGTGGCCGATTATTACTTGTGCTCTGTGGGTGAAGTCTTCAAGGCTGCTATACCGGCAGGATTAAAAATCGAAAGCGAAACTTTTGTAGAGCTCAATCCTGACTTCACTGATGATACTACTCCTCTAAACGAAAGAGAATCTATAATTATCGGGGTTCTCCGTCAATCGTCAAAAAAAATATCTATCGGAGACATAGAAAAAAAAACCGGTCTAACAGGTGTGGGTTTGACATTGGTTCATCTACTTGACAAAGGTATAGTCAACATTCATGAAAATCTTGCCGAAAGATATCAAGCAAAAAAGGAGACTTACATAACGCCTGAATTTTCGAAAGAAGAGTCTCAATTACAATCGGCTTTCAAATTGGTGAAAGGAGCGAAAAAACAAGAGATAGCTCTCTTAGCCATAATTGAGATGTCGGGATTGATGCGCGGTGAATCAAAGGAAATCAAATCAAAAGAGTTAAAAGAAAGAGCAGACATCTCCCAATCCATCCTAAAAGCTTTAGAGCAAAAGGGGTTAATACGAATCACAAAGAAAGAGATCAATCGTTTTTCTTATTCAGGTCTCATTTCCGGACAACTTCCTACCCTCAGCGAAGATCAGAGTAGTGCACTTGAAGAAATACACAATTCGTGGCGAGAGAAAGATGTCACTCTATTACGTGGAGTTACTTCAAGCGGAAAGACAGAGATCTATATGCATCTGGCAAAGTTTGTGTTGGAAAAACGGAGACAAGTTTTATATTTAGTCCCGGAAATAGCACTTACGACTCAACTTACCCAACGCCTTCAGAAGGTATTCGGAGACAAAATAATAATCTATCATTCTAAATTTACCGACAACGAAAGAGTAGATATTTGGAAAAAACTCTTACATACAGAAGAACCTTACATAATAGTAGGCGCACGGTCTTCCGTATTTTTACCTTTCGGGCATTTAGGTCTTGTCATAGTAGATGAGGAACATGACGCCAGTTATAAACAACAGGAACCGGCGCCAAGATACAATGGGAGAGATACAGCCATTGTACTCGCCAGAATGCATGGAGCAAAGACTCTTCTCGGAAGCGCAACCCCTGCAATAGATACTTACTATAAAGCTCTGACCGGTAGATTCGGACTTGTGGAATTAACAAAAAGATTTGGGGACTCACTTCTCCCGGAAATACGCATTATCGATTATGGCATCTCAAAAAAGAGAGGAGAAGTCTTAGGATCGTTGTCATTAGCTACAAAGAATATAATCGACAATTCAATTTCCGAAGGCGGTCAATCGATAATCTTCTTAAATAGAAGAGGATACGCTCCTATTGTCGAATGTAAAAATTGCGGATGGTCTCCTAAATGCGAATGCTGTGACGTCACACTCACGTTTCATAAACAAACTGACCGTCTTACCTGTCATTATTGCGGAGCGGTATATCCTATGCCTCAACAGTGTCCCGAATGTAAGGAACCCAATATTGAAATCAAGGGTTATGGGACAGAAAGAGTAGAAGACGAAATAGAAAACAGCTTTAAAAACATTTCTATTCTAAGAATGGATCGAGATACAACTCGAAACAAAGATGGCCATCAGACCTTGATTCATAAATTTTCTTCAGGAGAAGCCCAGATTCTTGTAGGCACTCAAATGGTTACTAAAGGTCTCGACTTCGGAAAAGTCAGTTCAGTCGCAATCTTGAATACGGATGCTTTATTTAACACACCTGACTTCCGAGCTTCGGAGAGAGCATTCAATACGCTTGAACAGGTAGCCGGACGTTCGGGAAGAAGAAGCGATACGCAAGGGATAGTCGCAATTCAAGCTTATTCTACCAATCACCCTGTACTTTCGTTTATAAGAAAGCATGATTATATCGGATTCTATAACTATGAGATCGAACAACGCAAAGCATTCAATTATCCACCGTTCACCCGACTTATCTATATATATATCAAGCATAAGGATAAAGAAGCAGTTGAAGAACTTTCGATTGCTTATACCCACAGACTTCATCATCTGTTCGGAAACAGAATATTCGGTCCCGAGGAGCCTTATGTCGGCAGGATACAATCTTTGTATATCAGGAAGATAATGCTCAAAATAGAGACTACCGCTTCAATGCAGAAGGTAAGGGAAATTTTACGGGATTTATATCTTAATTTTCATTCAACCGGTCATCGTTTTATTAAATCCGCTCAGATATATTATGATGTTGACCCTGTATAACGCTATTTTTTTGTAAATTCGCATTTCTGTATATGAAGTGGTTTTACAAATCGATAAGAGCATTGATCGTAACGTCAATAATATTGGCGCTTACAATACCATTGGCACTCTATATTACTTTAACCACCGATAGCGTTCAAAACAAAATCAAATCCTTGGCAGAAGATCGACTGTCAGAACTTATCGACATGTCTGTGTCGATTGGAAATGTCGATATTATTCCGTTCAACAGAGTCAGTCTAAAAAATATTTCTATTTCAGACAGTCTTAACAATCCCGTTATAGAAATTGACAGATTGGGGGGCGCAATAGATTTAACGAGTCTCATATTTAAAAGAAAATTAATTTTCAATTATGCCGAGCTCATAGGGATGGATGCGAGATTATCCAGAGCGACTCCCGATTCTCCACTCAACATACAACCAATTATTGATGCGCTATCCCCTAAAGAGCAAAAAAAATCCAACGAATTTAACCTAAAGATAAATACAATAGTCGTCCGAAAATCATCGCTGAGTTATGATGTCCTCTCGGAGGCTCAAGATAGTTTAAAATTTTCTACATCACACATAGCACTTTCAGATATTCGCGCCGATTTGCGATTTCCTCTTATCTCTGATAAAGGTTTTAATATTATATTACGGAGATTAGCATTCTCTGAACAAAACGGTCTGAGAATAACTACCATGGGTGGGGAATTCCTATGGTCGAAAGAAAGTATTTGTCTAAAAGGATTTTATCTACAACTACCCAATTCGCGCATTGCTTTTTCAGACATTAACATAGACACAAACAACAAAAATATAGATAACGCACTTAACGAAAAGCCTCTACCGGTAGAACTTTTAAATGGCAGTCATCTTTATCTGCCGGATCTGGCTGCTTTTGTTCCTTTTTTTAAAGAGGAACTGATTGATTTTGATATCAGCAGTTCATTTTATATTAATTCAAAATATCTGTCTATCGAAAGGTTATCTCTATTTTCGCCTCAAAATAATATTCTTTTTTCTGCCGAAGGATATCTCGATTTTACTGAAAAAGGGATGATTTTGCCTTTCAAGCAATTAGATTTGAGCAAATTTGAGCTAAACCTCCCAGGATCCGATTTGAAATATATCCTTTCTAAAGTAAGGAAAGAAGAAATAAAAGAGCCATTAGACATCATATTGGATAATGCCGGCACATTATCTCTCAACGGCAATTTAAATGTTTCATCAGATCATGGCAGCGTTTCAGGTACATTTTCATGTGATGCCGGCTCTATAACTTTTAACTCCGATATCTCGGCAGAAGTATCTCCTGCACTTACTTCATATCAAGGCACTGCCTCATTGTCTATGCCCGAATTTAATGTGGGAACACTGTTTAACGGCTCAAATAACCTTTTAAGTGACATCGGTAATATCGGAGGTAGCATTAACAGCAGTTATAAAATAGGAAAAGATACTATTGCCGCCTTGGAATTAAATCTTGAGAAAATTGAATATCGAGGATTGACTTTCTCCGATATAGATTTAGACGCGACGGTAGATGGCTCGAATTATACCATGAATTTCACCTCTGATAACCGAGGATTAGCTGTTGAAATGTTTGCAGAGTTACATAAAACTTCACCTTTATCACGGATTAAATCAGAATTAACTGTTAATGATTTTGATTACACTCTCTTTAGCAGAAAGATTACCAACGAACCATCCCGCTTGAGTGGCTATATCAACCTGGATCTACAAGGGAATAATATAGATGATTTTACAGGAAACATAAATATTAATGATATATCTATTTCGACGAAAAAGAAATTATTGTCTTTCAATGAGATCAGAATAGTTTCCGAAAGAGATTCAACGGAAAACAGACTCTTCCTAAGAAGCGATATAGCCGACGGGGAACTTATCGGCAAATATTCGTTGACTTCTTTGATTGATGATGTTAAATATATGGTTCTATCTTTGACACCAACTCTATACCCAGGAGGCAATTTATCTTTGCGGGATAAGAATCTTCACCCAGATTCAGCTCGTCTTCATATAACGGTTAAATCAACCGAACCTTTAGGAGACCCATATGATCTTCCTATCGCAATAATTTATCCGGTTGAAATAAGCGGATTTTTAAATAATCAGAATAAGGAGTTAAGTTTGTCGATAAACGCGCCCTATTTGCAACAAAAGGGAAAATTGCTTGAAAATTCAAATATTAATATTTTATTAAAGGAAGAATATGGAAATCCTGCCGGTACATTCTCCTTAACTACCCTTTATCCCACAAAGAAAGGTCCTTTAAGTTTAAACATTGAAACCTATGCCACAGACAACGAGATAGACAGTAAATTAGCCTGGAAAGTAGACAGAGAACGAGATTTCCATGGTGCACTTGATTTGACAACACTCATACAGAGGAATGAGGAAAGTAATAAAATTGCATACAAATTCAGAATAAACCCGTCGGAAATGGTGTTCAACGATACTGTTTGGCATGTCAATCCATGTAATGTTTCATATGCAAATAATCAGATCAACATAGATAATTTCAGGGTTGGCAGAGAAAATCAATATATCAGAATCAACGGAAAAATCTCTGAATCAGAAAAGGATCAACTGAATCTTTCGCTTAAAGATGTCAATCTTGATTATATATTTGAAACACTTGATATAGAAAAAGCTATGTTTGGAGGTATCGCAACAGGTGAATTTCATGCATCTTCGATTTTATCTCCTAAACCACAGTTCTATACCGAAGGGCTTAATGTCGCTGCTCTCAAATATAATAATTCTTTGATGGGAAATGCCAATATTATTTCAAACTGGGATCAAGTTAATAAAGCTGTTAATATTGAAGCTACAATCAATCAACCAAATGAATTGAAATCAATTGTTAAAGGTCAAATATTCCCATTTGCGGATTCTTTAGACTTCCGATTTGATGCAGATAAGATCGAAGTCGGTTTTATGCTTCCTTATATGAATGCCTTTACGTCAGAAGTAAGCGGCTACGCTTCTGGGAAAGCACGACTATGGGGCAACTTCAAATATATTGACATGACAGGTATAATTTATGCCGAGGATGTCAAAATCAAACTGGATTTCACGAATACGTCCTATCTGGCTACCGATACTGTTGTTCTTACCCCCGGACATATTGCTTTGGATAACATCACATTACGAGATACGGAAGGTAAGACTGCTTTATTAAACGGCTACATCGATCATGAATATTTCAAACAACCAAGATTTGAGTTTAAAATAACTGATGCTCAGGATTTATTGGTATATGATATAAAGGATAGTCCTGAAGCACGATGGTATGGCAAGATCTATGGCAACGGCTCTGCACTTGTAACCGGGTATCCGGGAACAGTAAATATCGGTGTCAATATGTCGACTGCTCCCAGGTCTTCCTTCACTTTTGTACTCTCTGATGCCGAAGAAGCTTACGAATATAATTTCATAACATTTCGCGACAGAGATCAAGCTAAAAAGGATTCTATAAAAGCATTAAATGCTCCGCCTCCAATCATTAAAGAACTTAAGGATAGAATTTCACAATCTGAAGATCAAGGGACGGGGAGCGTATATAACATGAATATTTCTGTAGATGTCAATCCTTCTGCTAATGTGACAATAGTGATGGATCCGGTTGGTGGAGACAAAATCAGAGCAAATGGAGAAGGTCATATCAGAATGACTTACGAATCTGCCAACGAAGATTTCAAAATGTATGGAGCATATACACTCGATAGAGGTGATTATAATTTCACACTTCAAGATATTATAATAAAGGACTTTACTATACGCGAAGGAAGTACAATAACGTTCCAAGGCGATCCATATGCAGCGACACTTGATATCGAAGCCGTTTACTCAATTAATGCCAATCTGAGCGACCTTGACGAATCTTTCTTACAAGACAAAGAACTAAACCGCACTAAAGTGCCGGTACATGCACTTCTTTTGGTTAAAGGCGATATTCGCCAACCTGATATCAGCTTTGATCTTGAATTCCCGACACTCACTCAGGACACCTATCGAAAAGTCAGAAGTATAGTAAGCACGGAGGAAATGATGAACCAGCAGATAATATATCTACTTGCATTAAGCCGTTTTTACACGCCTGATTATATGACGACGACGAAAGGAAATGAGTTTGTATCGGTGGCATCGTCAACAATTTCTTCTCAATTAAGTAATATTCTTGGACAGCTTAGTGACAACTGGAGTATTTCTCCTAATTTCCGAAGCGATAAAGGTGATTTTTCCGATGTCGAGGTTGATCTGGCGTTATCAAGTAGGTTACTAAACAACCGTTTGTTACTTAACGGGAATTTCGGCTATCGTGACAAATCACTTAACAACAATACTTTTATCGGAGATTTCGATGTCGAATATTTATTAAACCGCACAGGTAGTATACGACTTAAAGCATATAACCGATACAATGACAGGAATTATTATCTAAAAAGTGCGTTGACGACCCAGGGAGTAGGAGTTGTGTTTAAAAAGGATTTTGACAATGTCTTCTCTTTTCTGAAGCACAATTCGAAAAAGGGAAAAACGTCTGTCGACATTGAACAAGTTAATGATAGCGGTCCAACACTTATAATTCCACCCATTAAGATCGGGAATGACTCAATACCTGGTGACACCATTCTAAACCGCGGTCGATTTGAAGTCAATCTTGATAATCTTTAAAGATATTAATGAATATCTATCGGAAATAATTTAATTTTGCAAAAATAATTGAATTATGGAAGCTAATATACCCCCTTTGAAGTTTGAACCCATATTAAAAAGTGTTGTATGGGGAGGAGAAAAAATCATACCTTTTAAAGGACTTTCCTCAGATCAGAAAAATGTTGGTGAAAGTTGGGAGATATCCGGAGTGAAAGGCAATGAATCAATTGTTGCTAATGGTCCTGACAAAGGTATGAGCCTGACAGGCATGATTGAAAAATATGGCTCTTTGCTTGTAGGCGAAAAAAACTATGCAAAATTCGGAGATATGTTTCCTCTCCTTATTAAAATAATCGATGCAGCCGGTGATTTGTCGATACAAGTCCACCCGGATGATAATCTTGCAAAAGAACGTCACAACAGTCTTGGGAAAACCGAAATGTGGTATATTGTCGATTCAGAAGAAGGTGCTAAGATATGCTCAGGTCTTGCCGAAACATTAACTCCGGATACTTATGTAGAAAAAGTCGCTAATAAAACTATCATGGAATCAATAGCCTGCCATGAATCCCATCCCGGAGATGTATTTTTTCTTCCGGCTGGAAGGATTCACGCTATAGGTGCCGGGAATCTGCTGGTTGAAGTACAAGAAAACAGCGATATCACATACCGAATCTACGACTATGACAGATTGGATTCCAAAACCGGGCTACCTCGTCAACTTCACACTGAGGAAGCGAAGGATGCTATTGATTACAAGGTATATCCTTCTTATATCACCAAACCTAACAATCTTCCCGAAGGAGCGAAAGAGCTGGTAAAATGTAATCATTTTAGCGTCTTCTTAATTGAATTGGATGGAAAGCGAACTTATTTCCGATCCCATAAGTCTTTTTCTTCTATAACATGTATAGAAGGAGAAATGAGAATTACGGACGACAGAGATAATTCAGTTACAGTGAAGCAAGGAGAAAGCGTGCTAATTCCGGCTATGGCAACAAAAATTTCACTTTCGGGTAAAGCGAAATTTATTGACGCTTATTGCTGAATTAAACGGGTTTTACAATATTTGTATAAAAGAAGGCTCCTTTACCGGGGTCTTCTTCTTTATTCTGCTTCTCTGAAAGTCCGTGCAGCTTGACTGCGAGCAATATCTATCTGACGTTCCAGCCTGCTTTTTTCTAACTGAACGGTTCGTAATTTTGACACTACGCTCTCTGCGGAATAAAGTCTTACTATGGCATCAAGTTGATCTTTGTCAAGATTTATAGAATAACTGTTTTTACCAATGAAAGTTACTTTTATCGGTTCAGAACGATGATTAATCGCAAACTTTCCTATCGTATCGCATTCATCCGGCATGAAGGTAATAATTTCCCGACCCATACTTCTGTCATTTCTTTCTCCGTCTACAGACACAGATGCCGATATTGCTTCATCTGCTCCGGATGACAATTTGATTGCGGTGCTCATGGTACCTGGACGGGCACTTGATATCAGGGAAATCACTCCGTCGGGCGACATTCGGGCATAAATTCCTTCCTTATCAGCCGGAGATTTCCCTGCAAGACTCTTTGTTGTATAATATCCTTCAAAACCATCAGATACACGGCTGAACGATTTTTTTAAATTCTGGCTTTCGAGAGTAAGTTCAGCTATAATGCTATCATTATACTGCAGCTCGATAAGAGATTGTTTCTCGATAATCTGTGGCCGCAGATGCATCGCTTCTCGCCGAAGTTCAATCTGCTCGGGGAATGCACGATCGATCGAATCTAACAATTCCAACGATTGAGTCCATAATCCCGACTCATATTGCATTCTGGCTTCTTCAAGCAATGACTTTGCCGCCTCGTTATTATTGTTCGAACATGAACACAATAAACCTAATCCAGTTAAAAAAACAACTTTATTTAATCCTTTGCACATCTTTAATTCCTTTCACTGTTTTAATTTTCTTTATCAGTTCATTAAGTCTCGACGTATCGGCTATGCCCACTAAAAGTTGCCCTTTGAAAATTCCATCATGTGAGTCAATGGCAATACTACGGAGCACCACATCTTTTTCTTTATTGATGATGGATGAGATATTAGTCACGATTCCAATATCGTCCACTCCTACAACACTAAGCGAAACAGTAAAGTGTTGACCGCTCTTTCCCGACCATTTAGCCGCTATTATCCTGTAGGGATAACGCATTTTAATATTAGCGGCATTTGGACAATCGTCGCGATGAATTTTTATCACACCCTCGGATGAAATAAAACCAAATACATTGTCACCATATATGGGATTACAACATTTAGCCATTTTATAATTGACTCCTTTGATGTTTTCACCTATCATCAATACGTCCGATGTAGAGTCTGTCTCATCGGCGTCTTGAATCAATTGGAAAGCTTCTGCAGATTTAACCTCGCTCTTCGCATCTTCTTTCTGATGTATCTGCTCACTCAAAGCGATTATCTGGAGCGGTTCTATCTTTTCATCTGCCACATCAACAAAGAAATCGGTTACAGTTTTATAACCCAGTTTCTTTATTATCTTCATCAGTTCCGATTCCTCAATCTCTACCTTTCGGTTCTTACACCGTCGGTAAAATAGTTCTTTACCAAGCTCCGCCTGATGCATCCGTTTTTCATTCAAACTCTGCCGAATTTTATTTCGAGCCTTGGAAGTAACTACAAAACTAAGCCAATCGGCCTTGGGAGTCTGATTTGAAGATGTCAGTATTTCAACTGTATCGCCGCTTACTAGTTTATGATTTATCTTGCGATTTCGTCCGTTGACTTTACCTCCGATACAAGTACTACCTACCTTAGAATGGATATTGAATGCGAAATCAAGAATTGTCGCGCCTAATGGTAATTTAAACAAATCTCCTTTAGGAGTGAATACGAAAACTTCTTCTTTATATAAATCCATTTTGAAATCATTTATGAGCTGTTGCGGATCATTTCCCGCCGACTCTAAGATTTCTCGGACACGATTCATCCAGATATCAAGATTATTCTCACTCTTGATTCCTTTGTATTTCCAATGGGCGGCTACTCCCCTTTCTGCCGTCTCATCCATTCGTTTGGTGCGTATTTGCACCTCGACCCATCTATCATCAGGTCCCATAACAGTTATATGAAGAGATTCATATCCATTACTTTTAGGGATACTAATCCAGTCTTTTAACCTCGCGGGATTGGGCTGATACATGTCGGTTACTACCGAATATGCCAACCAACAATCTCTTTTCTCTAATTCTTTCGGAACATCAAGGATGATTCTTATAGCGAACAAATCATATATGTGTTCCAGATCATTATTTTGTTTCTGGATTTTATTCCAAATAGATGAAATGCTTTTAGTTCTCCCTTTAATTTCAAAGTTAAGTCCATGTTGCTCCAGACTCTTTTTCACCGGAGCTATGAAAGACTCAATATAAGCATCGCGGGACACCTTTGTCTCATTTAACTTCTTTGCAATCCGAGTGTAAATTTCACGGTTAAGATATTTCAAAGACAGATCTTCAAGTTCGCTTTTAATCTTGTATAGTCCTAATCTATGAGCAAGAGGAGCATATAAATATTTCGCCTCATAAGCGACTTCCTTAACCAGGTTTTGAGCTGGATGGTGATTTATAGCCTTCATCACTACATATCTTTCCACGATCATAATGATTATGACTCGGATATCTTTTGCAAAAGTGAGAAGGAGCTTTCTGAAATTATCTGTATCTACCGCAGTTCTTTTCTCATATAAAGATGCTACATTTTCGATACCTTCGAGTAAATCATTAGTTTCTTTCCCCCAATTATTAAGAACATCATTTCGCGAAAGGATACCGCATCTTGTCAAAGGAGACAATAATACAGCCAGAAGCATACATCGATCGGGACTTATTACTTTTCCCACTTCTATGGCAGTCTTAACAGCGTGAAGTACAGGATGGAAATTCAAAGAATCCCGAATAAAAACATCCGCTTCCAAAGCGTCTTTATAATATTTTTCTAAAATTGCATGATCATTTGCTTCAGCCACAGAACGACTCATGTCGATGAGTTCCTCTGTTGATCGGCACAACTCATCAATTTCCTCTTTCGTTAAGTTTGCTTTTGTCAACATCTCCTGATCCATAAATCGTCAACCAATAAAATATCAAAACACTACAAAAATAAACAAAAAACACTTTTAGGACAAATCACATTAACACTATCATTTTATAGGAGACGTAAGGCGATAGCGGCACATGCCTCTGCATCGGCAAGTGCATTATGATGTGCTCTTAAATCAAATCCGCAAGCTGCTGCAACGGTATGTAGTTGATGATTGGGCAGCCTAAGATATCGTCTTGAAGCAGCCAGGGTACAATGAAACTCATAATTGGGATATGTCATCCGATATTCTCTAAAAACCGCTTTTAAACAACTTTCGTCAAAAGGTTTGTTATGGGCTACTAATGGTAGATTTTGTAGTTTATGAGCAATGCGGCTCCAGACTTGGGGGAAATTATCGGCAAAGTCCGTATCATAATGATCAAGACCATGGATAGCTGTTGTCCATTCAGTATAATAATTTGGCCTTGGTCTTATCAAACTATAGAATCGATCATCGATTTCTCCATTTCTGACTATTACAATGCCCACACTACATACACTGGATCTCATTCCGTTAGCAGTCTCAAAATCTATAGCCGCAAAATTACCATGCAGCTTAGGAATATTTTTATACGGACGGTTTATTTGGTATAAGCGTAGATTATCGTGTTCAGTCATATCATTTTTTACTGTGAGGTTTGATGATTTTGCAATTTAGTAGTTATTTAAATTTTGGAATTTGGTTGTTTTTTGTCAATACAAAGATAGATACTTCCTGTCTTAAAAATTGATACATCTTGACGAAAATTCTTTATATTCTAAATTTAACATTTTATTATTACCATTTATCATGCATATCCTCAAAATGAATTGAATTGGCTAATTGTTGTTCCATTTTGATTTTTTTTGTGGGATTTTTGTTTAATTAATAAATAATTTATTACATTTGCAGTATCAAACAGAAAGCAATGACACGATTTTACGCATATTATTTTTCTTATTTTTATTTCAGTTCAAATAAAAACGGGATTTTATGTGTATAAATTATCTGCAAACCAATCATTAAATCAAATATGAAATCCCGGGTCGATAATGGCAACGGGATTTTTTATGAGAAAGAAAGAACAATGAAAAAAAGAGTGACAATACAAGGCGTGGCAGGATGTTTTCATGATGCAGCAGCAAGAGATTATTTCAGCAATGAAGAGATAGAGACTGTGGCATGTGAAACGTTTAATGATATGTTTGATATGCTCAGCGAAGATGCTTCCTTGATTGGAATAATTGCAATTGAGAATACTATTGCAGGAGCATTACTTCAGAATCACGAATTGCTTAGAAAAAGTAACCTCAAGATTACGGGAGAACACAAAATGCGAATATCACATGTGCTCGCTGCTCTTCCAGATCAGAAAATCGACGAGTTGATAGAGGTTAATTCCCATCCCATGGCTCTAATGCAATGTGAGCTTTTTTTAAGGAAGCATCCTAATCTTAAAATGATCGAGAAATTCGATACAGCTGGTTCTGCTCAAGAAATAGCTGAAAAAAATCTGATGGGTCATGCTGCGGTATGTGGAGAATTTGCGGCCAACTTATATGGACTTAACATTATCGAACGCTCTATAGAAACAAATAAACGGAATTTTACGCGTTTCCTAATCATTGCGGATCCCGTCATGGTGCGAGATCTACAAAAAGATCTCCCCGAACCAAATAAAGCGTCTATTGCTTTCACTCTACCGCATACTCATGGCGCTTTATCAAAAGTTCTAACTATTTTTTCATTTTATGATATTAATTTATCGAAAATCCAATCGATGCCGATAATAGGTCGCGAATGGGAATATCGTTTCTATGTTGATCTCACTTTCGACAGTTATGCCCGTTATCTTCAAGCAATCGATGCATCTCTCCCTTTGATGAGCGATTTTAAAAATTTAGGCGAATACAATGAATGTAAAAATGAAATCTAAGACAATATGCCCCGCACACCGGGTCAGTGATATAAAAGAATACTATTTCTCCAGAAAACTGAAAGAGATAGCTAAGCTTAATGCCAAGGGACAAAACATTATATCGTTAGGGATAGGAGGCCCTGACCGAATGCCTTCTACTGATGTAATAGAAACATTGGTTGCAGAAGCCCGTAAACCCGGGAATCATAGTTATCAATCCTATACCGGAATACCCGAATTGCGTAAAGCTTATTCAAACTGGTATGATAAATGGTATGGTGTCAATTTAGATTCAGAAAATGAAATCCTCCCTTTGATAGGAAGTAAAGAAGGTATATTACATATCACCTTAGCGTTTATCAATCCGGGAGATGGTGTCCTGGTACCCAATCCAGGGTATCCAACTTATACCTCTGTAAGCAAACTGGCTCAGGCTGAAATATATTATTATGATCTTACCGGAGGAAACGGGTGGATGCCAGATTGGGAACAATTAGAAAAACTTCCCTTAGATAAGATTAAACTCATGTGGCTTAATTATCCCCACATGCCCACAGGGACTCCAGCAACTATAGATTTGTTTGAAAAAGCAGTGATATTTGCAAAAAAGCATGGTATTGTCCTTGTTAATGATAACCCCTACAGTTTCATTCTGAATGAAAAACCGTTAAGTCTTTTACAAATCTCCGGGGCTAAAGAAATTGCAATAGAAATGAATTCTATGAGTAAAAGCCACAATATGGCCGGTTGGAGGATGGGCATGCTTGCTTCTAATCCGCAATTTGTAGAGTGGATATTAAAAGTCAAATCGAACATCGACAGCGGGCAGTTCAAACCGGCTATGCTCGCGGCGATAAAAGGTTTAGAAGCAGATAAGGATTGGTACGATGATGTAAATAATATTTATCGCGAAAGAAGAAAAATCGCAGAGGATATTATGGCAGAATTAAATTGCACATATAATCCTGGCCAAAGCGGACTTTTCGTGTGGGGACGTATTCCGGATAATGTTGCCGGAAGTGAAGTAATGGCAGACAAACTGCTTCATGAAGCGCGAGTTTTTGTAACGCCTGGATTCATTTTTGGTTCCAACGGCGATAGATATATCAGAATTTCACTTTGTGCTACGGCAGAAAACATGAGAATTGCACTTCAAAGAATAAAAGAAACAAATACAAAATAACACATAGTCATGAAAGATTTAGAACCCATAATTTTTGATGGTATAGATCCCGAAAAACCCATTGTCATCGCGGGACCTTGCAGTGCGGAAACAGAAGAACAAGTAATTACAACCGCAACAGAACTTGCTAATAACGGTATTAAAATATTTAGAGCTGGAATATGGAAACCCAGAACCAAACCCGGAGGTTTCGAAGGTATCGGGACTGAAGGTCTTGCTTGGCTTCAAGAAGTTAAAACGAAAACCGGCATGTATACTTCAACTGAAGTCGCTACTCGCCAGCACGTAAAAGAAGCACTTGAAGCGGGGATTGATATTTTATGGATAGGTGCAAGGACTTCAGCGAATCCTTTTGCGATGCAGGAGATTGCCGATACCTTAAAAGAAGAGGGTAAAGACATTACCGTGTTAGTTAAAAACCCCGTCAATCCTGATCTTGAACTATGGATTGGAGCTATGCAAAGAATCTATAATGCAGGTATTCGTAAAATCGGAGCTATTCATCGTGGATTCAGTACTTATGGTAAACATCTTTACCGAAATCTGCCTCAATGGCATATCCCAATCGAACTCCGTCTTCGATTCCCTAATCTTCCTATCTTTGTAGATCCGAGTCATATAGGTGGTAAACGAGAACTTATCGGCCCAATTTGTCAGCAGGCTATGGACATGGGTTTTAACGGTCTTATAATAGAAAGTCATTGCAACCCTGATGAAGCATGGAGCGACGCCTCACAACAAGTCACTCCGGAAATTCTTAACTTCATCCTAAATACCCTCGTTATTCGTGACTCAAAACAGACTACCGAAAATCTCACCCTTCTCCGGCAACAGATTGACCAAATAGACAATGAATTGCTTGAAGTGCTTTCTAAACGTATGAGAATTTCAAGAGAAATAGGCCAGTACAAGAAGGAACATCGTATGCCGGCCGTACAAGCTGGACGATATAACGACATTATGCGTACGAGAGTGAAATTAGGTGAAGAAATGGGAATGAGTGTGGATTTCATGAAGACTATTTTATTGGCAATCCATGATGAATCAGTCAGACAACAGATTGAGGTGCTTAACGATCGTGCCCGCTAATGAATGAAATTATGAAAATATTAATTTTAGGTGCCGGAAAAATGGGATCGTTTTTTAGCGATCTTTTATCATTCACCCATGAGGTCGCTGTCTACGATCCCAATCCCGAAAAATTAAGATTTACATTCAATGCATTACGATTTGGAGATATCAAGGAGATAAAGGACTTCGAGCCTGATTTAGTCATAAACGCTGCAACTGTAAAATACACCATATCTGCATTCGAAGAAGTACTCCCTTTTCTGAATCAACAATGCATCATCTCCGATATAGCATCAGTCAAAACGGGTTTACCGGAATTTTATGATAAGTGTGGAAGGCCTTTTGTTTCTACCCATCCAATGTTTGGCCCGACTTTTGCATCTTTATCAAATTTATCGAACGAGAATGCAATTATCATAAAAGAAGGTGATCATTTAGGGAAAATTTTTTTCAAAGATCTATACAACCAGCTCGGATTGCATATCGAGGAATATACCTTCAGGGAGCATGACGAAACAATAGCATACTCTTTGTCCATACCATTTGCTTCAACACTGGTGTTTGCATCGGTGATGAAGCATCAAGACGCACCAGGAACGACTTTCAAGCGTCACATGGCGATAGCCAAAGGTCTGATGAGCGAAGACGATTATCTCCTTAGCGAAATATTATTCAATCCTAATAGTCCGGCACAGTTGCAGAAAATAACGGAACGACTCGCGTACTTAAAAGAGATAGTAGAAAATCGTGACAGTGAAGCTATGAAAAAATATTTATCAGATGTCAGGGAAAATCTCAAATAAGAAACCGAGAAATATTCTGTTTGTTGCGAGAATGATTCGGAATTTCTATCTTTGCGGAAAATGAGCCATGAAGAAAAAATAAAAGGGGCGGTGAGAGTTAAACTTACCAATTATCTTACGCAGCATAAACTGCGTAAGACTCCTGAACGCTATACGATTCTGGAAAAAATTTATTCTCTTAACGCTCATCTGACTGTTGACGAACTCTTCAATGCTCTCGAACAGGACACTTACCATGTGAGTCGCGCCACAATCTATAACACCCTTGAGCTCTTGGTGGATGCGGGATTGGTTCACAGACATAATTTTGCAGGCCACCGATCAAAATATGAACGAGTGACGGGGATTGCAAATCATCATCATTTGATATGCACACAATGCGGAAAGGTAAGAGAAATAAAAGACAATTCAATAAACAACATTTTAGCGGCACAACATTATGGTAAATTCCTGGCTCAGTATGCCGATTTCCATATTTACGGTTTGTGTGCTCGCTGTCAGAAAAAAACGAAAACGAAGACAATAACCACATCAGAAGAACAATCATGAAAGCAGATGTTCTCTTAGGTCTCCAATGGGGAGACGAAGGCAAAGGAAAAGTAGTTGATGTTCTAACCCCCAACTACGACATTATAGCAAGATTTCAAGGCGGTCCGAATGCAGGTCATACTCTTGAGTTTGAAGGTAAGAAATACGTGCTCCGTTCTATCCCTTCAGGAATTTTCCAGAATGGCAGAGTCAATGTTATAGGAAACGGTGTTGTACTCGATCCGATTCTCTTTATGGAGGAAGCAAAAGCATTGGAAGATTCCGGCATTCCTTTAAAAAAGTTGCTTAAAATTTCGAAAAAAGCTCATTTGATTCTACCTACTCACCGTCTTCTAGATGCAGCTAATGAAAAGGCTAAAGGAGGTGCAAAAATTGGCACTACCGGAAAAGGCATTGGTCCAACTTATACTGACAAAATAAGTAGGAACGGTTTAAGACTCGGAGAATCTCTTTCGGATAACTTTAGGACTAAATATGAGTTAGCACGCGATAAACATATCAAACAGTTGATATCGATGGGAGAAAATCCAGATGTATCAGAGCTTGAAAAACAATGGTTTGATGCTATCGAATATTTAAAGTCATTTGAACTGATAGACAGTGAATTCTTTATAAATAAATCTCTTAAAGAAGGAAAAAGTCTTTTATGTGAAGGAGCTCAAGGTACTTTATTAGATGTCGATTTTGGTTCGTATCCTTTCGTTACATCATCAAATACAGTTACCGCAGGGGCATGTACAGGTTTGGGATTGGCTCCAAACAGAATAGGAGACGTATATGGTATTTTTAAGGCTTATTGCACCCGTGTGGGGAGCGGTCCCTTCCCTACAGAACTGTTTGATGAAACAGGTAAAAAGATAAGAGATTTGGGTCATGAATACGGTGCTGTGACCGGCAGAGAACGTCGTTGTGGCTGGATTGATTTGGTGGCTTTGAAATATGCGATTATGATTAATGGTGTCACCAAACTAATTATGATGAAAAGCGATGTGCTTGATAGTTTTGATGAGATCAAAGCATGTGTAGCATATGAGGTAAACGGTGAGCGGATAGTAGACTTCCCATATTCTATCGAAGAAGCTTCCATCAAACCGGTATATGTCACTTTGCCAGGGTGGAAGACAGATTTAACAAAAATGAAAACGGAAGATGAATTACCGACTGCATTCCGAAATTATATCCAGTTCCTGGAAAAAGAGTTAGAAACTCCAATTTCTATCGTTTCCATAGGTCCTGACAGAACTCAAACAATCATACGCGACAAATAATAAACTGTAAATCTATCATATCATGGCAAAAGTTAAACCGTTCAAAGGAGTACGTCCTCCTAAATCTATGGTTGAGGAGGTTGCATCTCGCCCATACGATGTCCTTAGCTCAGCTGAGGCGGTTGTCGAGGCGGAAGGGAATCCAAAATCTTTATATCATATAATAAAACCGGAAATAGATTTCGGCGCAGATGTTGACGAACATGATGCACGCGTGTACGTTAAAGCAGCTGAGAATTTCAAAAAATTTCAAGATAACGGCTGGTTGGTGCAGGATGAAAAAGATCATTATTACATCTATGCGCAGACTATGGACGGTAGAACGCAGTATGGCATAGTTATCGCTGCCAACGTAGACGATTATATGACCGAGAAGATTAAAAAACATGAACTAACACGACGTGACAAAGAAGAAGACAGGATGAAGCATGTAAGAGTTAATAACGCTAACGTGGAGCCTGTTTTCTTTGCTTTTCCCGATAATGAAGCTTTAGAAGAAATCATTCGGAATGTCGTGAAAGGAGAGCCTGAATATGATTTTGTGGCACCTGACGGATTTGGTCATCATTTCTGGCTTGTCGACGATGCAGCTACAATTGAAAAAATCACTTCAGAATTTGAAAAAATACCCCATTTATATATTGCTGATGGCCATCACCGCACAGCTGCTGCCGCTCTTGTAGGTAACGAGAAAGCTAAACAAAATCCCGACCACAAGGGCGATGAAGAGTACAATTATTTTCTTGCTGTAGCTTTTCCCGCTTCTCACTTAAAAATCATTGACTATAACAGAGTGGTCAAAGATCTCAACGGACTTTCACCTGATGAATTCCTCGAAAAGCTGTCTAAGGACTTTATCGTTGAAGATAAAGGGAAAAACATCTATCGTCCTGACAGATTGCATAATTTTTCATTGTATCTTGGCGGCAAATGGTATTCTTTAACCGCAAAAGACGGAAGATTCGATGACAATGATCCTATCGGAGTCCTTGACGTCACCATTTCAAGCGACCTTATTTTAAGAGATATTCTCGGTATTACGGATCTTAGAAGTGATAAAAGAATTGATTTCGTAGGAGGGATAAGAGGTCTTGAGGAATTGCAAAAACGTGTGGACAGCGGTGAAATGGCGACGGCACTTGCCCTCTATCCGGTTTCAATGAAGCAATTGATGAACATTGCCGATACCGGTAATATTATGCCACCTAAAACGACTTGGTTCGAGCCAAAATTAAGATCAGGTCTTGTAATACATAAATTAGACTAATTTTTCAAAGGATATCCGACTAAAAAGGATATCCTTTAATTTTATGGACGGATATTCAGAAATATTCAAATCAACCGCTGGAGTCTATCTCAAGAATGCTATCAGATTTCATCTTAAATGGATGATTGTGATATTTATCATTCTATGTTTTTTGTCGATTGTTTTAGCTTTCAACGACATTAGATGGTTTTTTGTTAGTTTGATTTTGATATTCCTTATTTTTCCTTTTATTATTTTCAATGCATATTTCTTTTATCTCCTGACGCCGGAAGCACGCCGAGCTTTAAACATGAAACGAGTAAAATTTAAAGCAAACGGAGATATTATAATCGAATATTTTGCATCAGATGAGGATGATAATATGACTGTCCCTTCCTTTCAGGAAATCATTTCAACGAAAGATATATATGGATTGGAGATAAGAAACAAAAATCTCATAGTCAGGCTTAAAAAAAGCAAATTAGGCTTTCTTATAATTCCGGTCAATTCACTGAATGAAAAAACACTGGAAAAATTGAGACAGAGAATCCAATCTATAAATGTTGATTCTTAACGAAATCATATTGGCAAATTAGACGTAATTTGATTAAATTTGCAGTCAATAAAACCCCATATTTTAAACGCATGGTCGTATTTTTCAAAAAAGGCTCTAACCACGTAATTGCGGTCGAAACTGACCATAGGTTAGATGACACTGAGATTAAAAAACTCACTTGGCTTTTTGATGGAGCTAACCCCCTAAAATCTAAATCCCTAAAAGGAACATATATCGGTCCTCGCCGAGAAATGTTAACCCCTTGGAGTACTAACGCTGTAGAAATTACTCAGAATATGGGTATAAACGGCATAACTCGTATAGAGGAATATCGGCTTTCTAAAGATAATCCTCCGAAATATGATAAAATGTTGGAGAGGATTTATGAAGGTCTGAATGGGAAGATATTCCAAATAGATAAACAACCGGATGAAATCGTATATATTTCAGATATTTCGGAATATAACGAGAAAGAGGGTCTAGCATTAAGTCCGGATGAGATAAATTATCTCAAAAATTTGACAAAAAAAATCGGCCGTCCCCTTACCGACAGCGAAGTATTTGGTTTCTCACAGGTTAATTCTGAGCATTGTCGTCACAAAATCTTCAACGGCACGTTTATTATAGACGAGCAGGAAAAACCTATGTCATTGTTTAAGCTCATTAAGAAAACGTCGCAAACTAATCCCAATGGGCTGGTTTCCGCTTATAAAGATAATGTAGCTTTCGTGAAGGGTCCGAAAATAGACCAATTTTATCCGGTCAATCCGGATAGGCCGGATTTTTTTGAAGTCAAGGAGATTGATACAGTTATATCGCTGAAAGCTGAAACTCATAATTTCCCGACAACAGTAGAGCCGTTCAATGGTGCAGCTACAGGTACTGGAGGTGAAATACGCGACCGATTGGGAGGAGGGAAAGCAAGTCTGCCTATTGCCGGAACAGCAGTCTACATGACTTCTTATCCGCGCATGTCTCCCGAGCATAAATGGGAATTGATGATGAATCCCCGAGTATGGCTTTATCAGACACCGTGCGATATATTGATCAAGGCTTCAAACGGAGCTTCTGATTTTGGAAACAAATTCGGGCAGCCTTTGATCTGCGGTTCATTACTCACTTTCGAACATGATGAGAATGGGAAGCTTTATGCGTATGACAAGGTTATTATGCTGGCGGGAGGAATTGGTTTCGCCAATAAAAAAGATGCATTAAAAGGCACTCCTACGGCAGGTGAGAAAGTAGTCGTTATGGGAGGTGACAACTATCGCATCGGAATGGGTGGAGGAGCAGTTTCCTCTGTCGAAACAGGAGAATATGATAATTCAATAGAGCTTAACGCTGTTCAGAGAGCCAATCCCGAGATGCAGAAACGTGTGTCGAACGTGATTCGCGCTATGGCTGAAAGCAACGTCAATCCTATTATCTCGATACATGATCACGGCGCTGGCGGACATCTCAACGCTCTTTCCGAGCTTGTTGAAGCTACAGGCGGGAAGATAGAGATGCAATACCTCCCTATAGGAGACATAACCCTCTCAGCTAAAGAAATAGTCGGCAACGAAAGTCAAGAACGAATGGGTCTTGTAATAAACAAGAAAGATCTTGACATGATAGAACGTGTAGCTGACCGAGAAAGAAGTCCGTTCTATGTAGTTGGTGAGACTACCGGCGATAACCGTTTCGTGTTCGAGCAGGAAGATGGGATAAAACCCATTGACCTGGCGATGGAAGATATGTTCGGAAACTCTCCTAAGACAATCATGAAGGATCGGACGGTTTCTGTAAGCTATGAAGACGTGAAATATGAAAATTCACGAATAGAAGAATATATCAAAGATGTTTTGAGTCTTGAAGCTGTGGCCTGCAAGGATTGGCTGACAAATAAAGTTGACCGTTCAGTCACGGGAAAAGTGGCTCGTCAGCAATGTCAAGGCGAGATCCAGTTACCGCTGAGTGATTGCGGGGTCGTCGCTATGGACTACAAAGGAAAAGCAGGAATCGCTACGTCAATAGGGCATGCTCCTCAAGTGGCTCTTGCTGATTCAGCAAAAGGTTCCATTATGGCTGTTGCGGAGTCATTGACAAATATAGTTGGAGCGCCATTGAAAAATGGTTTGAAAGCAGTTTCTCTGAGTGCAAACTGGATGTGGCCCTGTAAGAATGCAGGTGAGGATGCTGCTCTCTATAAAGCTGTCGAAGCTTGCAGTGATTTTGTCTGTGCATTAGGGATAAATATTCCTACAGGAAAAGATAGTCTGTCTATGACGCAAAAATATGGTGATGACAAGGTATTTTCTCCCGGAACTGTAATAATTTCAGCTGCAGGCGAAGTTACCGATGTCAAAAAGACAGTCAGTCCTGTACTACAAAACAAGGAATCTGTGCTTCTCTATATAGATTTCTCCAATGACCGCTTGCGTCTTGGTGGCTCCGCTTTCTCACAATCTTTAAATCATATTGGCTCCGATGTCCCTACTGTCACTGATGCTTCTCTTTTTGTAAAAACTTTTAATGCAATTCAAAAGCTCGTTAACCGTGGAGCAATCCTTGCCATGCATGATGTATCAGCTGGAGGTCTGATCACTACGTTGCTCGAAATGTGTTTTGCTAATACAACGGGGGGAATTTCTTTAAATGCCAATGTATTTTCGGAGTGGAATGAAACAGATCTCGTGAAGATACTATTTTCCGAAAATCCTGCTGTTGTAGTTCAGATTTCTAACAATAAATTAGAAACTGCCGAGCGCTTGTTGAATGATAATGGCGTTAGATTTCTGGAAATCGGAAACCCCAATGAAGAACGTGTAATTATAGTCAATCATAACGACAATGAAAATCTGTTTGGTATCGATTATTTAAGAGACGTGTGGTTCAGATCTTCTTATTTGATGGATTGCTGTCAAAGCGGTGAAAAACTTGCGGCCCAACGATTTGAGAACTATAAAAAACAGCCTATCCGTTATCGTCTCCCTAAGAATTTTGATGGCAAATTGTCTTCCAGAAATCTTTCTTTTGATCATAAAGGCAAAACAGGCATAAAAGCGGCCATAATCAGGGAAAAAGGTGTCAATGGCGATAGAGAAATGGCCTTCTCACTTTATTTGGCAGGGTTCGATGTGAAAGATGTTCACATGAGCGATCTGATGAGTGGTCGTGAAACTCTCGAAGATATCAACATGATAGTTTTCTGCGGTGGCTTCTCAAATTCCGATGTTCTCGGGTCAGCAAAAGGTTGGGCTGGTGCTTTCTTATGGAATGAGAATGCACGTAAAGCACTTGATAACTTCTATAAAAGAGATGATACTTTAAGTCTCGGAATATGTAATGGTTGCCAGTTAATGATCGAATTGAATCTCATCAATCCTGATCATTCTAAAAAGACAAAAATGGAGCATAATGACAGCCATAAATTCGAATCGCAATTTGTAGGATTATCTATCCCTACAAACAATTCCGTTATGCTTGGAAGTTTATCAGGCACTAAATTAGGCGTTTGGGTTGCTCATGGTGAAGGAAAATTCAACATTCCTTTACCTCTTGATAAATATAATATTGTTGCTAAATATAATTACAATGCTTATCCTGCCAATCCAAACGGGTCTCGCGCTGCAGTAGCAGGAGTATGCTCCCCTGACGGCAGGCATTTGGCAATGATGCCACATCCGGAGAGAGCTATATTCCCTTGGCAATGCGGTTATTATCCGTCTTCAAGAAAGAAAGATGAGGTAACCCCTTGGATCGATGCATTCATCAACGCGAGGAAGTGGATTGAAAATAAAAAATCTTAAGAAACAAAATAAGTACAAAAAAAATGGGTGGTTTTTTCGGAATAGCAAAACGGACCGACTGTGTTAACGATCTGTTTTACGGAGTGGATTACAACAGCCATATGGGCACAAAAAGAGCCGGAATGGCAACATGTCATGAAGGAGTGTTTTCCCGTTCTATCCACAATATCGAGAATTCTTATTTCAGAACCAAATTCGAAGGCGATCTAAAGGAATTCGATGGCAACTGTGGTATCGGAGTGATCAGTGATACCGATGCTCAACCTATAATAGTGAACTGTCATTTAGGAAAATTTGCAATAGTGACAGTAGCCAGGATAAACAATATCAAAGAACTTGAATGCGAACTTTTAGCTAAGGGTCATCACTTTTGCGAGCATAGCTATGATATATTAAATTCGACGGAGATGATAGCGGCTCTTATAAGTGAGGGTACAGATTTCGTCAGCGGAATACAAAATGTATATAAACGGGTAAAAGGATCGTGTTCGATGTTGCTACTTCTTGAAGACAGAATTATAGCCGCCAGAGACAGATTAGGTAGAACACCTATTATAATTGGGAAAAAAGATGATGCGTATGCAGCTACTTCCGAGACATGCGCTTTCCCTAATCTCGGGTTTACTATAGAGTATAATGTCGGCCCCGGAGAAATAGTTGAGTTCACATCTTCAGAGATGAAGCAGCTTAAAGAGCCGGAGAAGAAAATGCAGATATGCGCGTTCTTATGGACATATTATGGCTATCCCGTATGTGAATATGAGAATAGAAATGTAGACGAGATGAGATATTCCTGCGGTTGTACTATGGGAAAAGAGGATTTAACAGAAGCAGATTTCGTCTGCCCTATACCGGACAGCGGTATCGGAATGGCTTTGGGATATTCCGAAGGAAAGAAAATTCCCTATAAAAGAGGAATAGTTAAATATACTCCGACATGGCCTCGTAGCTTCACTCCGAGTACTCAGGAAAGAAGAGAGCTCGTGGCAAAAATGAAGTTACTTCCCAATAAAACCCTGTTAAAAGACAAGAAGGTGATTTTCTGTGACGATTCAATCGTAAGGGGCACTCAACTTCGAGACAATATCAGCGATATGTTTGAAGGAGGAGCCAAAGAAGTACATATCCGTATAAGTTGCCCACCTCTCCTCTACCCCTGTAATTTCTTGAACTTCACTGCCTCGAAAAGCGAAATGGAATTGATTACGCGACGTGTAATAGATGAACTCGAAGGCCATCATACTGATGATATTGCAGAATATACCCAGACAGACAGCCCCAAATATAAAGCTATGGTGGAAAAAATCAGGGAAAAATTCGGGATTTCTTCATTGAAATTTTCATCTATCGAAAATGTAATCGAATCTATAGGTCTGCCAAAGGAAAAAGTATGCACTCATTGTTTCGACGGAAGCAGTTATGATTAAACATATTAGGTTATATTTTGAGTAATTGCCTTAAATTTAGTAATTTTGTAACGGAATATTAATTTAAATCATTATAAATTTAAAAGATATGGGTCTAAACATCGTTGTGCTCGCTAAACAGGTGCCTGACACCCGAAATGTGGGTAAAGATGCAATGAAGGAAGACGGCACGATCAACCGTGCGGCTCTTCCCGCGATCTTCAATCCCGAAGATCTTAATGCTCTCGAGCAGGCTCTCCGACTGAAGGATGCCAATCCCGGGAGCACAGTTACACTTCTGACCATGGGCTTGCCAAGAGCCTCTGAAATAATTCGTGAAGCTATCTTCCGCGGTGCTGATGGTGGTATAGTTCTAACCGACCGTGCACTCGGTGGTGCTGATACATTAGCTACTTCATATTCCCTTGCTCAAGCGATTAAGAAGATAGGAAATTTCGACATAATTATCGGTGGACGACAGGCCATAGACGGAGATACTGCTCAAGTAGGCCCTCAGATTGCTGAAAAACTTGGCATACCACAAGTTACATACGCCGAAGAGATATTAGATCTTGGTAAAGGACACGTTACGGTAAAAAGACGACTTGAAAACGGTGTTGAGACAGTAAAAGCACCACTACCTTGTGTAGTAACAGTCAATGGTTCTGCCGCTGAATGCCGTCCTCGCAACGCAATGCGTGTAATGAAATATAAATTTGCCTGCTCCCCTTCTGAAATGGCAAACAAAGAAGAACGCATTAAAGAAATTATTGAAAAACGTCCCGAACTCCAAATTAAAGAATGGAGCGCAGCTGATGTCGACGCGGATCCTGCGCAGATAGGCCTTCCCGGCTCTCCGACTAAAGTGAAGAATATCGTAAATGTGGTTTTCACGGCAAAAGAAAATCTTAGACTTGAAGATAATGACGAAGCCCTTGAAAACCTCATTAAAGACTTAATTGCCAACCATACAATAGGCTGATAATCCGAAAAAAAGAATAAATTATGACAGATAAAAACAACCTCATAGTATATTGTGAGTACGAGGATGGCAAAATAGCCGATGTCAGCCTTGAACTCCTGACTAAAGGACGCCAATTAGCCAACACTTTAGGAGTTAAACTTGAAGCTGTAGTCGTAGGTGACAAACTCCAAGGCATAGAAAAAGAGATTTTCAAATATGGTGCAGACACTGTATATAAAGCTGAAGATAAAAAACTCTATCCGTATACATCCAATCCGCACGCTTCGGTTCTTATAAATCTCTTTAAAGAAATTAAGCCTCAGATATGCCTCATGGGTGCCACTTGTATTGGTAGAGATTTAGGCCCGAGAGTATCATCTGCTTTACATAGTGGACTGACAGCTGACTGTACGGCGCTTGAAATAGGTCCTCACAAAGATCCCAAAACAGGAAAAGAATACGAAAATCTTCTATATCAGATTCGTCCTGCATTCGGTGGAAATATTGTAGCTACTATAGTAAACCCTGATTGCAGACCTCAAATGGCTACTGTGCGCGAGGGTGTGATGAAAAAACAGATACATGATGAGAACCACAAAGGACAAGTAGTCAACTTAGATGTAAAAAAATACGTTAAACCGGAAGATTTCATAGTCGAAATTCTTGACCGCCACATCGAGAAGTCAAAAATCAACATTAAAAATTCTCCTATAATCGTTGCCGGTGGATACGGGATGGGAAGCAAGGAAAATTTTGAGATACTTCATGATCTTGCTAATGTGCTTGGGGCAGAAGTTGGAGCTTCTCGTGCAGCTGTCGACGCCGGTTTTGCAGAACATGATCGACAAATAGGTCAAACCGGTGTTACCGTTCGTCCGAAGCTTTACATTGCTTGCGGTATTTCCGGTCAGATCCAACACATTGCCGGAATGCAGGACAGCGCAATGGTGATTTCGATCAACAACGATCCCGACGCTCCAATCAATACAATCGCCGATTATGTTATCACTGGCAATGTAGAGGATATCGTCCCGAAAATTATAAAATATTATAAAAAGAACTCAAAGTAAGAGACAATGGCAAATTTCTATACTGACAATCCGGATCTGAAGCATCATCTTCAACATCCGTTAATGCAAAAAATTGTAGAGCTGAAGGAAAGAAACTATTCCGATGCCAATAAGTACGATTACGCGCCAATTGATTTTGACGATGCAATGGATTCGTACGATAAAGTCCTAGAGATCGTGGGAGATATCTGCGGAACAACTATTGCCGAAAATGCTGAAGATGTCGACCACGAAGGTCCAAGAGTCGAAAACGGACGCGTGATTTACGCAAAAGGGACCAAAGAGAACCTTGACCTGTGTCGTAAAGCCGGACTGATGGGTATGTCAATGCCACGCCGTTTAGGTGGTCTTAACTTCCCCATCACTCCTTATATCATGGCTGCGGATATAGTTAGCCGCGCCGATACGGGATTTGAAAATTTGTGGGGTCTTCAGGATTGCGCAGAAACAATTTATGAGTTCGCTGATGAAGATCAGAAAAAACGCTATATACCGAGAGTTTGTGAAGGCGAAACAATGTCAATGGACTTGACAGAACCTGATGCCGGCTCGGACCTTCAATCGGTAATGTTGAAAGCCACGCAGAAGCCCGACGGAAGTTGGGTGTTGAACGGAGTGAAACGTTTCATCACTAACGGCGACAGTGACATTCATTTGGTTTTAGCCCGTTCTGAAGAGGGGACTAAAGACGGTCGCGGCCTTTCCATGTTTATTTATGACAAACGTAAAGGTGGAGTAGACGTTAGACGCATCGAAAACAAAATGGGCATTAAAGGTTCTCCGACTTGTGAGCTGACATATAAAAACGCACCTGCGGAACTTGTCGGACAACGTCGTTTAGGTCTCATCAAATATGTAATGGCCCTAATGAACGGTGCTCGTCTTGGTATCGCGGCTCAGGCTGTAGGAGTAAGCGAAAGAGCTTATCGTGAAGCTCTCGCATATGCAAAAGATAGAAAACAATTTGGCAAATCTATCATCGAATTCCCGGCAGTAGCTGAATTACTTTCAAATATGAAATGTAAGCTTGATGCATCACGCGCACTGCTCTATGAGACGTCCAGATTTGTGGATATCTATAAAATATACGAAGATATAGCAAAGGAACGATCACTCACAGCTGAAGAAAGGAAAGAGATGAAGCATTACTCAAAATTAGCTGACGCTCTTACACCATTAGTAAAAGGAATGGCAAGTGAATATTGCAATCAGAATGCATACGATTGCATTCAAGTTCATGGCGGTTCCGGATTCATGAAAGATTATGCATGCGAACGCATATATCGTGATGCGCGAATTACATCTATTTACGAAGGAACTACCCAGCTTCAAGTTGTAGCAGCAATTCGTCATGTCACTACGGGAACTTATCTTTCTTTGATAAAGGAATATGAACAGCAACCGGTGGCAGATAACCTCAAATGGATACACGAGAATCTTAAAGAAATGACCTCACTCTATGAGAAAGCGGTTTCTAAAGTCACGGAAGCTAACGACACTCAACTTACCGATTTTCTCGCTCGACGTCTTGTAGAAATGGCCGGAAATGTGATCATGACATATCTCCTTCTTTCCGATGCAAGTAGAAACGAGTCGTTTACACGTTCTGCTGAGGTTTATTGTAAATATGCCCAAAGTGAAATAGCCAAGCATTCCGACTTCATTGCAAACTTCGCTCCGACTCAGTTGGAATTATACCATCAGAGTTAATGGAATAGATATACAGACACAGAAGAGGGCTCTTTAAAAGAGCCCTCTTCTGTGTCTGTTCTGCAGAAAGATTATCTTTTATTACTTTCCAAGATTTAAATCAGCACCGGCTTTGAATTTAACCACTTTGTGAGCGGGGATTTCAATTTTTTCTTTAGTACGGGGATTAATACCAGTACGAGCGGGTTTTTCGGTAACTGAGAACGTTCCAAAACCGATGAGCGCAACCTTGCCTTCTTTTAAGATTTCCTCAGCAATACTGTTGAGTGTAGCTTCAACTGCTGCTTTAGCCTGCACTTTTGTGGTTCCTGTCTTTTCGGAAACTGCGTTAATAAGCTCTGTTTTGTTCATTTTGTTTATTATTAAGTTAATATCGTTACATTTGCAAAAATAATTCATTAATATGGAATATCTTCAATTATTTTTAAAAAAAATATCAAATTAAAGTATTTTTTCGTCCAAAAGTTATAATTGCACTATATTTTGACCAAATTTTGTAATTTTGTATAGAGAGATACGTAAATTTTAAGGATTATCATTATGTTAGGTACAGGCAGATCGATTTTCAGCAATTTACCACCGGTTACAAAAAATCTGATTATCATCAACTTTATTATTTGGCTTGCCATGATGGTTGTCGGTAAAAAAATTGATGTTGATATCGTAGCATTGGGAGGTCTCCATTATTTCAAAGCATCTGATTTTAATCCGGCGCAACTATTCACATACATGTTCATGCATTCCACCCAGGATTTTGCTCACATATTATTCAATATGTTCACCCTTTTCATGTTTGGCATAACATTGGAAAGAGTGTTAGGCGGAGCAAGGTTTCTATTCTATTACATCTCGTGTGGAATTGGAGCTGCACTAATCCAAGAATTAGTCTGGAGTTTCACCTGGGAAGATATTTTCATTAAAAACGCTTCTCTTCAATGGGGAATGGATTTCGCTCAGGTTAGGTCATTAATGGATTCCGGAACCTTATCAATTGCCGAAAATCAATTTCTCAATATGTTGGTGACAGTCGGCGCATCAGGAGCGATATACGGCATACTTCTTGCATTCGGTATGCTTTTCCCTAACCGGCCACTATATCTCATGTTCATACCCTTCCCCATAAAAGCGAAATGGATGGTGTTGGGATATGGTGTCATCGAACTTCTGATCGGTATAAGCCAAGCAAACGACGGAGTGGCTCACTTTGCTCACCTCGGAGGAATGATATTCGGTTTTTTAATCATACTCTATTGGAAAAAAAGAGGACTATTTCATGGGGGATATTATTAAACAAATATGTAAGAATTACGGAATCTGGTTTTTATTGGGCATCAATATGTTTGCTTTTTGCCTTTTGCAATTAGCTAAAATATCCGTTTCATTCTCCAATTATATATATGATTTATTTTCATTACCCGCATCCATAGATGAAATGTTGCTTAAACCGTGGACTGTTTTAACTTATATGTTCATTCACGATGATATCTCTCATTTTGTCACTAATATGGTATGCCTTTCCGTCGTCGGTTCATTGGCCTCTCTCATAGTCGATTCAAAAAGAATCATCAGCATGTATGTAATCGGAGGGCTTACCGGAGCTTTATTTTTTCTTTTCTTTTATTCTGTAATTCCGCCTTCATTTTCTGAGAATAATCTTCTATTGGGCTCAAGCGCAGCCTTATATGCTATTTTAGTATTCATAACTTTAAAAAAATCAATCCTCGAATTCAAGATAAAATATTTGGTATATTTTCCCTTTAGATGGTTAGTTGGAGCTCTTCTATTATTGAACTTATTAGGGCTTACCGGGGAAAATTATGCAGCCAATTTCTCTCATTTGGGAGGAGCTTTCGGTGGAGTCTTATTTTATATATTTCACCGTTTATCGGGAAAGGATATTTCCAATCCAAGCGAGGAAAATAATAGTTTAGAAGCCTTAATGGAAAAAATTAAGAATTCTGGATACTCTTCGCTAAGCATAGAAGAAAAAAAATCATTGTTGGATAAAAACAAATAAGATTCATTGATGTGAAAAGTAGACTTATCTTAATAATTGATCTATCACTAAGCTTCATTTTGGGTCTACTGCTGATTCTTTCATCTTATGGCGGAAATATTGATCCAAGAGAATGGGTTCTTCCGTCGTTTGTCGTCATGATGTTTCCTCTTTTCTTAATATTGATGATAATTCTTTTTATTGTCAATATTTACGTGTCAAGACTATGTGCCGGAATCAATCTCCTTTGTCTTCTTATTTGCGGAAACGCTATCTTATTTTTCTGTCCTATAAATTTCGGACATAACGATAATGACAAGAATTGCTTTAAACTATTGACTTATAATGTATTTCAACTACATGATTTTTCAAATCCGGAAACTACCGATCCTGAGAATCCGACCTTAAAGTTTCTATTAAATTCTGGTTCTGACATTATAGCTCTTCAAGAATGTTATTCTCTAAATTACATCAAGGATGGACAAAAGCCGTCCAAAGAACTCATAGACAGCATTTGTAAAATATATCCCTATACAGACTTTTCTCCCGAAGCAATAGGTCTCCTGTCTATTTATCCATTCAAAAAGATTGAACAAAAATATCATCCTGATTATTCTTTTCAAACTAATTCATATCAAATATTTATCGGAAGTGATACTTTGACTCTAATCAATGTTCATTTACAATCTATCGGACTTTCGAAATCTGATAAAGAATTATATATGCAACTTACAGAGGGTCAAACAGAAGAAAAAGGATTAAAAGGAGAATTAAAGGATATAAAAAATGATTTGTTCAGCAAACTCTCGGTTGCTTTTAAGAAAAGAGCCAACCAGATAGACAAAATATGCGAGATGACTGATGAAATAGAGGGTAAGGTTATAGTCTGTGGCGATTTTAATGACGTGACACTCAGTTATGCTTGCACTGCCCTGCTCAAACATGGATTTAAAGACGCTTATAGGCAAGCCGGAAGAGGACCGGCAATTACTTATCATGATAACAGATTCTATTTCCGCATTGACCATGTTTTTTATCGAGGTAGTCTTACTGCGGATTATGCTACAGTAAAGAAAAACCCTTCAAGCGATCATTATCCTGTTTTGGTGGATTTCCAAATTTAGAGAATAATTCACATATAGTTTCTTTTTTGTATTTTTGTAAGTGAAAATTCATGGGAAATATGCTTTTCGAAGAACTCGATCTTGGCGACAAAGTGCTTGATGCTTTATGGGATATGAATTTTTCCGAATGTACACCTATTCAGGAAAAAGCCATTCCGATTGCATTGGAGGGAAATGATATCCTTGGGATTGCACAAACAGGAACCGGAAAGACGGCTGCTTATCTTCTGCCCGTAATAGATCAATTGAGTAAATTTGAATATCCCTCAGATTCGGTAAATTGTTTAATAATGGTTCCAACCCGTGAACTCGCACAACAAATCGACCGACAACTTCAAGGATTTTCTTATTTCTTACCTATCAGTGGTGTAGCAATATATGGAGGCACAGATGGTCATCAGTTTTCCCAACAGGAAAGAGGTTTAAGATCCGGAGCGGATATCGTTATCGCTACCCCTGGCAGATTAATAGCTCTAATAAAAATGGGCAATATTGATTTGTCAAAAGTGTCTTTCTTTATTCTCGATGAAGCTGATAGAATGCTTGACATGGGATTCGTAGAAGATATTCTGCAGATTGAACGACTTTTACCCAAAGAAAGGCAGACTTTGCTTTTTTCTGCGACTATGCCTCCAAAAATCAAAAAATTGGCTTCTAAAATATTAAACCAGCCAATTGAAATAAAATTCGCCGTTTCTAAACCGGCCGAGGGAGTAAAACAAAGTGCATTCATTTGTCATGAAACTCAGAAAATCTCTTTACTGAAATACGCACTCAAAACTTTTTCATCCAAACGTGTCATAATTTTCGCCTCAACAAAACAAAAAGTTAAACTGCTCGTTAGAGAGTTAAAGCAACGACATTATAACGCGGAAGAAATACATAGCGATCTCGATCAATCGCAGCGTGATAACGCGATGTTAGATTTTCGATCGGGTAAAATCGATATTCTTGTTGCGACTGACATATTATCAAGAGGCATAGATATCGATGATATTCAAATGGTAGTCAATTATGACGTGCCGCGTGAAGAAGAAGATTATGTTCATAGAGTCGGTAGAACGGCAAGAGCTAATGCTAAAGGTATTGCGCTGACTTTAGTCAATGAAGAAGAACAGTCTAAGTTTGGAATTATAGAAAAATTTATAGAAGCGGAAATAAAAAAGGAGATCATACCTGAAGAACTTGGTGAGGGACCCGAGTATAAACCAGATATAAAGAGATCGAGACGTTTTCATCGAGGTAAAAAGCGAAACTTCAATAAAAGCAAAACCAATAATCAAAATAATAATGCAAAAACTTCTAATGACAATCGCAGTCGCCGGCATGTTAATCGGCGTCGCGGAGAAAAATGAAATTATGGGGCAAACTAACGACAATCCTCTATTAAAGGAATATGGCACACAGTTCAACATTCCTCCTTTTGAACGAATTAAATATGACGACTATGTGCCGGCTATAAAAAAGGGCATTGAGCTTCGCAAAAAGGAAATCGAGGAAATTATAAATTGCAATGAAACTCCTAATTTTGACAATACAGTCTTAGCACTCGAAAAATCTGGTGATAGACTTGGACGTGTAATGGCAATATTTTCCAGTCTTGACGAAACGAACTCCTCACCCGAGATGGATGCAATCGGAGAAATTGTATATCCTCTCTACTCTCAATCTTCCGATGAAATCATGATGAACCCGAAACTCTTTGAAAGAGTTGTCGCGGTTTATAATAACAGAGAAATTTTAGATCCACAAAAGAAACGCGCCGTAGAAGAATTATATCAGGAGTTTGTCAGGAACGGTGCGAAATTAAATGATGCCGAAAAGAAGCAATTAATGGAGGTTAATAGCAAATTGACTGATCTTTACCTCCAGTACAATAAGAATCTGCTCAATGCCACCAACGACTTTATAATTATAATCGACGACAAATCACGTCTTTCCGGTCTGCCGGCAGGAAGCATCGCCGTCGCGGCTGATGAAGCAAAACAAAGAGGTCTCGATGGCAAATGGGTTCTTACACTGCATGCCCCCAGTCGACTGCCTGTTTTACAATATGCTGACGACCGTGATTTAAGGCAACAAATGTATGAAGGCTATATCAACCTCGCTTCATCCGGCAAATACAACAATCAGCCGGTAATAAATGAAATTTTAAAAGCTCGTACTCAAAAAGCTAAAATTTTAGGATATCCGGATTATGCGTCATATATGACAGAAAACGTCATGGCCAAAAATGTCAGAAATGCCGAAGGTCTGCTGATGCAAATTTGGAAACCGGCGGTGGAGAAAGTAAAGGAAGAAGTAGCCGTTATGCAGGCTTTAAGCGACAGAGAAGGCAATACATTTAAGATTGCTCCATGGGATTATTACTATTATGCCGAGAAGGTGAGAAAAGACAAATACGCACTTGATGAAGATGAAGTTCGTCAATATTTCGCAACAGATAGTGTTCGTAACGGAATCTTCAAGATGGCAGAAAAATTATATGGAGTCACTTTCACCGAACTAACAGACGCGCCAAAATATTATGACGAAGTAAAAGTATATGAAGTTAAAGATTCTGAGGGAAATCATGTAGCTATCTTCATGACCGATTATTATCAACGGTCTTCAAAACGCCAAGGAGCATGGATGAGTGAATTTCAAGGTGCATTTGAGGACGAAGACGGTAAATTCCAGCGACCTATAGTCTATAATGTAGGTAATTTCTCAAAACCCTCAAGCGACTCACCTTCTCTGCTTACGTTGGATGAAGTAGAAACTATGTTCCATGAGTTTGGACACGGACTGCACGGTATGCTTACCAGAGCGAAACTGAGAAGTCAAGCGGGAACGAATGTTGACCGTGATTTTGTAGAACTACCATCTCAGATCCACGAACATTGGGCTTTCCAACCGGAAATGCTGAAGATGTACGCTCATCACTATAAAACCGGTGAGGCAATGCCCGATTCTTTGATAAATCGTCTGATTGCCGCTTCAAAACATAATCAAGGCTTTATGACTACCGAACTTGCAGGAGCTGCACTTCTCGATTTGAAATGGGGACAACTTAATGTTGAAGACGATATAGACGTAATGGGATTTGAGAAACAAGTGGCTGAAGATTTAGGTATGCCTTCAGAAGTACAATTCAGATATCGTTCGCCTTATTTCCGCCACATTTTCGGCAGCGACGGTTATGCCTCAGGTTACTACACTTATCTGTGGGCACAGGTTCTTGACTGCGATGGCTTTGAACTTTTCGAAGAAAAAGGTATATTCGATCCTGAAACAGCAGCATCATTCAAGAAGAACGTCCTTGAAGCCGGAGGGTCAGAAGATCCTATGACTCTTTACAAGAGATTTCGTGGTCATGAACCACAAGTTGAAGCACTATTACGCTTCCGAGGACTTCTCAAAGAAGATCAAAAAGACTCCAGACTCAATATTCCCGGTGGTAAGTAAATAAACAATAACAAACATTACAGAGGGCGGATTCATTTATATGAGTCTGCCCTTCTTTTTGGCTTCTACAATTAGGAAAGCTTTAATATTGTATTGAAGAAGAAAAAAAATAATCCTAAAGAAAAAATCGCAAAAGTTGGTTTCAACTTTTGCGATTTTCATCGGTTGTCTTACCAGGATTCGAACCTAGACAGGCAGAACCAAAAACTGCAGTGCTACCATTACACCATAAGACAATCATTGTGCCCAGAATTACCTAAAGCGTCTGCAAATTTACATAAAATTTTTCATTCGTTACAACACCTCTGCAATTTTTATTGAATTTTGGAAATAGAATTGTTATCTGCAACAGACTATGGGAGGAATTGAACGCAGACGGGTTTCGGAATGGTTATACGTGTGTCGGTGGGAGACAATAAGCCTGTCTTTTTGTCGATTGCATATACTTCAATTTCGTTACTGTCCCTACAAGCTACAAGCATCCATTTTCCGTTGGGTGTTATGTTAAAATGTCGCGGATGTGGGCCGGTCAATTGATACCCTGCCTGAGTCAGTTCTCCTGTTTCTGTATTAACTTCGAAGATATTAATGCCGTCTCCTTTAAGCCTATTACTTGTATAAAGATAGCGTCCGTCGGGGCTAAGATGTATATCCGAACTTCCTCTTCCATCGTAAGGATCCCCATCTATGATTTGCTTTTGTGTGAGGCGCTCATCATTATAATCAAATACGGTAACTTTACCGGATAATTCTCCTATCACATAGGCATGTTTTCCTGATTCATCAAATATGATATGTCTCGGTCCATAGTCAGATTCTACAGGAACAACGACCTGTTCACCTTTTTCATTCAATAGCGGTATCAATTTATGGCCTCCCTCTACGACTTCAAATGCTAACAAACGATCGGCACTGAAATCACTCGCAAAAAGATATTTACCATCAGGAGTAAATTCAACACAATGGACATGAGGGCTTTCTTGACGCGTAGAGTCAGGTCCACCAACAGATCCTACATACAACGTATCAACGGGAAGAACTATCCCATTTTCTGCAATAGGGAATACTGTCAGTGAGCCCCCTCCGTAATTAGCTGTGGCTAATATTTTACCGTTTGTCGCCAAATAGCAAGGAGCTCCTGAACCGGTGGCAGTTCCATTTAGCAGATTGAAGGTTCCGTTTGCCTTATCATATTTGATCGAACTTACTCCTCCTTGATTGTCATCGACTTCGTTTACTGCATAGATAATCGTACTATCAGCCGAAAATATCAAGTATGACGGATTGACGGCTTTTATACTGTCAAGCAAAGTGTAAGTTCCTGTTTCCTGATCAAAGCTGACGGAATACATTCCATAGCTGCCAGAATCCGTATACGTACCGATAACCATCGAAACATCATCATTTGCCGGAGGGAGCTTTGTACAGGAACATAAACACAATGTTAGGATTAATGTCGCAAGGATCAACTTATTCATAATATCTATATTTTAATGGTTATACGAAATTTATTACTGTAATTCCCGCTCCTCCGAACTGGACATGTTCATCATGAAAAGATTTTACTCCTCTAATAGAATCAAGATATTGTCTTATGGCTTGTCGAAGGGCTCCTGTGCCTGTACCATGCAGTATTCTAACTCTATCCGCCGAAAATTGAATTGCATCATCAATGAAATATGTAACAGCTTGAATGGCCTCATCAACCCTCATGCCCCTAACATCAAGCTCTCGAGAGAATGAAAGTTGACGTTCGCGCATGCCATCGACAGTCGACGAAGTAAGAAAAGATGATTTTGCAGTGGACGCAGGTTTAATCTTAGCGTCGGTTTTTCTAAGCCTATCGATTGACACATTAGTCTTGAGCATTCCAAATAAAACTATTGCATTTTTCCCGTTTATTTCGAGTATCTTTCCTGGACTACCCTCACCATCAAGCTTGACTATATCGCCAACTTTTATATCAGTAAGCTCAGACTTAATGGTATGTTCTGGAGTTTTCCTAATCTTTTTATTTTTTAGACGAAGAAGCGGATGTTCCGAAACTTTGTGTTGTTCCGTCAAATTTGTCTTTTTTTCTACCAGTTCCTTTCTCGCTTTGGATGTGCGTGCCTTTTCAGCTTGCGATTCTTTTATTTCTTTTATAGTACGTTCAATTAACGAATTGCTTTCATCAATAATACGTTTCGCTTCTTTTCTCGCATCTTCTATTAATTCATTTCTTTTAAGACGTAATGTTTCTGAATCAGACTCATATCTCTGAAGAGTGTCTTCTATTTTTTTCTCTTTAACTCTGATCTGTTGACGCTTATTCTCCCAGTATTTTCTATCGCGAGCTATATCAAGAAGATACTTATCGAGATTCACATAATCACTACCTACTATAGATTCCGCTTCTAATAAAATGTCTTTTGGAAGTCCGGTTTTCCGGGCGATTTCAATAGCAAAAGAACTTCCGGGACTCCCTATTGACAGGCGAAAAAGCGGTTGCATAAGATGTCTGTCATAGAGCATCGAACCGTTAACGAGTCCATTTGTGGCTTCTGCATATTGTTTGAGGTTCTGATAATGGGTTGTCACGATTCCCCACATCCCGAGCTCATTAAATTTATGGAGAATCGCTTGAGCAATCGCTCCTCCGATTTGAGGTTCGGTTCCTCCGCCAAATTCATCAATCAGGAAAAGTGATTTTTTTCCACCTTTCGCGACAAAAAATTTCATGGATCGTAAATGCGAACTATAAGTCGATAGATCATCCTCTATCGATTGATCATCACCTATGTCCACAAAAATATCACTGAATATGCCCATATGTGAGTTTTCATATAATGGCGGCAGTAATCCTGACTGCAGCATATATTGAATCAGACCGACAGTCTTAAGACACACTGACTTACCACCTGCATTTGGGCCGGAAATTACAAGAATGCGTTTCTCGGGTGTCAATCTAATATCAAGAGGGACTATCTGACGGTTCTGTTTTTGCAGGGCAATCAAGAGGCAGGGATTGCAGGCATGATACCAGTCGAGTTCTGGATGGTCTTCCACGACTGGCATCTTAGCTTCTATTTGAATCGAATATTTAGCTTTAGCCCGGATGAAATCAAGATGCCCTACTACATATACGGAATTTAAAATTCCTTCAATTTCCGGACGAATCACGTCTGCGATTTCTACGAGTATTCTTTGGATTTCACGACGTTCTTCCAGTTGAAGTTCACGTATGCGATTGTTGATTTCTACAACCTCAGATGGCTCGATAAAAACGGTTTTTCCGGAGGCACTCTCATCATGCACTATTCCTGGAATGCGTCTTTTGTTCATCGGTGGCACTGGAATTACCAATCGTCCGTCGCGGACTGTAGGAGTTGTATCAGCATCAACAATTCCTTCAGCAGCAGCTCTTGACAAGACCTTTCTGAGAGTAGAGTTTACCGTTCCATTCACCGAGAGTAACGATCTCCTTATACGACTCAGTTCAGTTGAAGCGTTATCTGCGATATTTCCATATTTGTCGATTATCGAATCTATATTTTTGATAATCTTAGGAAAAGGTAATAATGGATCAGCTATTAGGGCAAGTGAAGGATAGGTGGGCACACCCTCCGGATTTCTGTGTCTAGCAAAAAAAGAAATAACCTCGGCTATGACCCCAAGCGTGCGCCGAATACTTAATAATTCCCCCGGCTGTAAAAAAGAACCCTGGATTTTAATAGACTCAAGAAGTGGTCTTGGATTTCCAAGGCCTTCAATTGGAAGATTATCATTTCTTTCCAGAATCTTGAGCATTTCCGAAACAGGAAGCAATTTAGACATCACTTCTTCAAAAGAAGAAGAAAATTGCATTGTAACAATCCAATCTTTAGCGGGTTCAGACGAGCATAATTCGCCAATGGCATTTCGAATCTGATTAAAACCTATTTTTTCTTCGAAAGAAGAAGGATAAATCATATGGGATAATACCTTTTGATGAAATGGAAATTTAATTTACAAAAGTAATAAATTTAATCAACAAAACGAGTGCTACCAGTGTTATAGAAATAACTAAAACATATTAACTCACGTTGAAACTAAAAAATTAAAAATTATGAAAGCGATAAACAATTATTGGGGTCAGACAAAAGCTTGGTGGGTTGTCCTACTTATTGGCGTATTAATGGTAATATGCGGTTTCGCATATTGGATTTGGCCTGCAGCGGGCTATGCTGTAAGTTCTCAAATATTCGGTTGGATGCTTGTATTGGCAGGTATCGTCCAATTATGTCAGGCTGCGGGACCTAACCGCGGCAGTGGATGGGGCTGGTGGTTAGTAGGTGGTGTCATCGATTTATTTATAGGCTTCATGCTTGTCAGAAGCATTGTCCTTTCCGAAGAAGTATTCCCTTATTTTTTAGCGATCGTATTTATTTTCTGGGGCATGGGATTGCTCTTTAGCGCAGTTAGCGGTGGAAGAAAATATTGGTGGCTGTCATTGATTGATAGTATTCTGATGATTGCGATTGGATTTTTCTTCATCGAAGCCGGCTGGGTACAGAACATGATGATGATAAGTTTTCTCACTTCATTGGCATTCATCTATTGGGGTTTCTCTATAGCGATGTTAAGCTATGAAATGAGACCAAAAATACAGGAGTAATCGAAAAACACACATAAAAATTTCGAGTACAGCGGGAGCACGTCGCGAGGCGCGCTCCCTCCTGTTTTATTTTAGTACTTTACAAAATTAATAAACTGTTTATGTTATTTCTGGCTCGTTATATATGATTCTGAATAAATCGACCGCATTTCCTCCTCTTCCCCCTCTTCCTTGTGAAGTTGTCACTAAAATTGTTCCCGAAGGTGATATATCAAGTCCTACTGGATAAGAGTCAGCTCTAATGTTTCCTACGACTTGCATCTCCTCAGCATTAACTATATAAACTGCCGAGGCTGTGTTACAGGCCACAAAGATATAATCGCCGTCGGGCGTAACCTCCAACGTTCTGGCACCTCCACCAACTTTTACTTTTCTGATATTTGAGACATGAATCGTACTGCCATTGCTCTCCTTAATACCCTCGAGAATTGATGAAACAGGGACCTTTAAAACTTCCCCTGTTCTGTTATTACTCAAATAAAGAGTATTACCTCTCAGTACTATGTGACGTATGGTTGACAATTCTGGAATCATACCGATCCATTTCATTTTTTTTAAATCAATAACAGCCGTAGGTCCTCCCATACCTCCTACCAACAAAATAGAATCACCAGGTAAGAAAACAGTGCCTCTGAGAGCGTAACCACTACCATTATCTCGATTCACCGGCTGACTCAAACTATAGTTCAGTTTTAGTTTTTGACCAATAGTTACCGGAGGTAAATGTTTCCACTCGCGAGGATTAGAGGAAGAAATATCCATAAAACCTACGGTATTATCGCCCCAATGCGTTATAGCCAACAAGTTTCCATCGTGCGACACTTTTACCATTTTGGGCAGCGGACCGGTTTCGGTCATGAGGACTATAGAATCAGAGCGAGTATCAATAACAGCAAGTGCGGATGGATCTTGTGCATTTAAGTCAAAGTTCCTTCTGTAATAGGGTACGAAAAGATATTTTCCGTCTTTTGATAACGCTTGTTCGACCGGCTTTCCGCTAAACGCTTTCTTTTCCCCTCCGGGATAATGAGTAAACGGATAGTAACCGGACGGTGGGAGCCATAAACCGCCGTTTCCCGATTTAAAGTTATGGTGGATAGTCTTGATTTTGTCTTTTGTTTTTCCGTCATAAACAACAGTCTTATAGCCCTCAAGAGAATTGACATAGAGCTTGTCTCCTTTTATGGAAAATCCTGCTGATTTTGGCGATTTAATATCCGGATCGTATCCATCTTTACCGAAACCTCTTTTATGTTCTATATTTACAATCGTAAGTTTTCCGTCGCTTGTAGTAACGGAATCCCCTTTCTTTGACAAAACGGCACTGGGCTGGGAAGATTGTTTAGTCTGCCCATGTGTTCGGGCTAACGGTAAAATACAACTTAAAAGGATCAGGGGTATTGGGAAAAATCTCATGATGTTGTGACTGTTTGAAATTCTTAAATTCATTATCTTCACAAAAATAATAATTTGGATACTTTATTCGCTGTTTGGAGAGGAAAAAATTCTTTTTTTATGTATATTTGCCAAAATAAACTAATCATTATGAGCATCAATAAAGTTATTTTAATCGGAAATGTAGGAATTGATCCGAATATCCGGTATGTCGAAAAACGTCCCGTAGCGGATTTTACGCTGGCTACTACGGAAAGAGCTTTTAAAACGACCTCGGGAGTAGAAGTACCAGAACGAACGGAGTGGCATCGATTAGTTATGTGGGACGGTGCAGCCGAAGTCGCAGAAAAATATATCCGTAAAGGAACAAAACTTTATGTCGAAGGGAAATTAAGAACGAGGACATGGACAGACAAAAATGCAATTTCCCACAGAACTACCGAAGTTTTAGTAGAAAATTTTGAAATTCTTTCTCGCCCTCAACAATAACAGATCATCATTAAGACCGAACTACAATGAGCAAGAATAACGATATTATTGACAAACGGATTTTCGCGACTGAAGATCCAATTGAAATGCCGGAAAATGCTTTTAGAGAATTAGGAGATGACGAGCATTACCGCCCCATGATGCATCCGGCTCATGATTACCGTGAAGTCACTCCTTATTCCGTTACATTGGGACTTATTTTAGCTGTCATTTTCAGTGCCGCCGCAGCATATCTTGGTTTGAAAGTGGGTCAAGTATTTGAAGCTGCCATTCCAATTGCGATTATAGCGGTGGGTCTTTCGGGAGCGCTTAAAAAGAAGAATCCTTTAGGTCAGAATGTAATTATTCAGTCGATAGGTGCTTGCTCGGGTGTGATAGTAGCAGGTGCTATCTTTACTCTTCCTGCATTATTCATTCTCCAATCCGCATATCCTGAAATATCGGTAGATTTTTTTAAGATTTTCCTTAGTTCACTTTTGGGTGGTATTCTCGGGATACTTTTCTTTATTCCGTTCCGAAAGTATTTTGTCAAAGATATGCATGGGAAATATCCATTCCCCGAGGCAACAGCTACAACTCAGGTGCTTGTCAGCGGTCAAGCGTCCGGGTCGGACAGCAAAGGACAGGCGAAAATCTTAGTAATAGCCTCTTTGATCGGTGGTATCTATGATTATATCGTGGCAACATTCGGTTGGTGGGCTGAAAGTGTTTCAACTGCCCTTTCAGGTTGGGGTGCATCTCTTGCAGCTAAAACTAAATTGATATTCAGTTGTAATACTGGTGCTGCTCTTTTAGGTTTGGGATATATCGTAGGACTTCGTTATGCATTCATCATTTTTGCCGGGTCTGCCTTCGTGTGGTGGGTAATCATACCATTAATAGGGACTTACGGCAATGAAACTTTGATGTCTTTGCCGGCTGAAAAGATTTTCAGCGATTATGCGCGTCTGATTGGTATCGGAGGCATAGCAATGGCCGGTATTATCGGTATTATAAAATCATGGAGTATCATCGTAGAAGCAGCCGGATTAGCGGGTAAAGAATTTAAAGGTGGTAGTTCGGGTCCGAAACAGATCAGGTGGCAATTGGATATTTCGATGAAACATATCGTCTTCTTTATTGTCATAGCTCTCATAGCAGTGATGCTCTTCTTTTGGTTCGGCGTTCTACATAACTTCTGGCAAGCTCTCGTGGCCTGGGTTGTAGTCACTGTTATAGCCTTCCTTTTCACCACCGTAGCGGCAAATGCCATAGCCATAGTAGGTACAAATCCTGTTTCGGGAATGACACTTATGACCTTGATTGTAGCGTCGGCTATATTTGTGGCAGTCGGAATCAGTGGCACTTCCGGCATTGTAGCTTCTATGGTAATCGGAGGAGTCGTTTGTACAGCTCTCTCAATGGCCGGTGGATTTGTGACGGATCTAAAAATCGGTTATTGGCTTGGATCAACACCCAAAAAGCAGGAAAGCTGGAAATTTTTAGGAACTCTTGTTTCCGCTGCTACCGTAGGCGGAGTAATATTGCTCTTGAACAATGTTTACGGTTTTACCGGTGAAAATGCCTTGGTCGCACCACAAGCGAACGCTATGGCCAAAGTCATAGAACCGATAATGATGGGTGGCGATACTCCCTGGATTTTATATATGACCGGTGCTATCCTTGCTTTGTTGCTAAACTGGCTCGGAGTCCCTGCACTTGCATTCTGTCTGGGTATGTTCATTCCGATGGAACTGAATACTCCTCTCTTGGTAGGTGGTGCTATAGCTTGGTTTGTGACCTCGAGATCTAGTGATAACAATGTAAATGATGCTCGAAGAGACCGTGGCACACTGATTGCTTCAGGTCTGATAGCCGGTGGCGCTTTATTCGGCGTGTTCGCGGCACTCACCCGTTTCGCCGGTTTCGAGTATGAGAATACAATGTCGACTTCTCTGAATCAAATATTAGGTATTGTAGTTTATGCACTTCTTATCATCTATCTGGTATGGAGCAGTCTTTCTGCTAAATCAGACAAAGTTTAAAGCATAATCAAAGAAGGAAAGGCTTATGCAAGAAAACCGTAAGCTGATATTCAAATCTATTCTTTCAATAGCCTTTCCTGCTATAATTACCAATATAACCACTCCCCTTCTCGGCATGGCTGATGTCACCATTGCCGGACATATGGGGAGTGTTTTTTATGTGAGTGCCATTGCTGTAGGGAGCAATATGTTCAATCTCGTCTATTGGCTTTTCGGCTTTCTCCGGATGGGATCAAGCGGCCTTACAGCTCAGAAATTCGGTGCAGGTAAGATTGGGGATTCTTTTCTCATTCTGTATCGGGCTCTGGCCATCGGAATTTGTAGCGGTATTCTTTTAATTGTTCTATCATATCCACTAAAAATTATTCTTCTCAATGTCATGGATATTGAAGGGCAAACACGTTTGCTTGCCGTAAATTATTTCAATATTCTGATTTGGGGTGCTCCTGCCGTTTTAGGCACGTTCGCCATTACGGGTTGGTTTTTGGGTATGCAGGACACTAAAAGTCCGATGATTATCTCTATAGCCGTAAATATTATAAACATAGTATTGAGTGTTTGGTGCGTTTTTTCATTGGAGATGAAAATTGAAGGACTAGCAGTCGGCACTCTTACGGCACAATGGGTAGGTTTTTTATTAGGCCTCACATTCATTGTCCGAAAATACGGCAAGCATGCGAAAACTCGGTTTTCTGCTATTTTCAACCGCGATATTTTTTCGTTTTTCAGAATAAATATCTATATCTTTTTGAGAACTTTATGTCTTGTGACAGTTACTTTGTGGTTCACTCGTGCAGGTGCAGCTCTTGGTGCTGAAATTCTCGCGGTTAATGCACTTATATTACAATTATTCACTCTATTTTCGTATTTTATCGACGGATTTGCTTTTTCAGCTGAAGCCTTGTGTGGTAAATATAAAGGCGCTCGCGACAAGAAGGGGTTTCATATCACGTGTCGCATTTTGTTGGAAATAGCTTTTACCCTGTCTTTGATCTTTTCAATCTTATATTTCATTTTCGGAGAGAATCTGATAAGCTTCATGTGTTCAGACCTAACGATAAAATCCTTGTCTAACGAATACTACATTTGGGCTGTAACTATACCTTTAGCGGCATTCTTAGCCTTTACATACGATGGGATTTTTATAGGAGTAACAGAGGTCAGATCTTTACTGTGGTCACTCATCGGAGCCACTATCGTGTTCTTCGGGGTGTATTTGCTGACTGCCGGGACATTATTCAATCATGGTCTCTGGTTAGCTTTTATACTATATCTTATGACGCGAGGATTAATACTAAAAGTTCTAAGCCGAAAATTCAAGAAAGATTCTTTTTTCAAATCTGATTAAAAACCGATTCTAAAATACTTTATTTTTAGGGACTGTAGATTGAAAATCTTTGAAATACCATGGTGTTGAATAGGCAAGATCTAAAAACTCTTTTTTCATCCATGCCATTTCAGAAAGAGCGAGCATGTCAGTTGCTAAAGGTTTTATATCGGGAATGAAAGAGGCATTAGGCGATGTAATTATTTCTCTGACTTTGTCACTTCCATTACCAAAGAACCATATCTCATTAGAATCAAGAAAATTTGAAAAACTCTCAGCGGATATTATCATTGGCTGTGGTGATAGAACTTCGTCGAGAGCCGCGTCATAGATTGCGGTGAAAACTTCCATTCTGCGAGCATCGATCATTGGACAAAAAAGAGTCTTATCAGAAAAATCTTTTCCCGAAAACATTACCGATGTTGTTAGAAGTTTCAAGGTATTAACTCCTATTAATGGAATATTCAGCGCAAAGCATAAACCTTTAACTTCAGAGAGTCCGATACGAAGGCCCGTATAACTTCCGGGACCCATTGATACTGCCACTGCATCCAATTTAAGATCTATCTCACTGATACGATCAAGACAAGCTTTAATGAAACCACTTAACAAAGAGGCATGATTTCTGCCTTCATAATCTTCGAAATGACTGATTATCATGCCGTCACCACCGACTGCTACCGAACAGACATCAGTGCTTGTGTCAATATTTAAAATGATAGCCATGCAAAACAATTAAAATTATCTGCAAAGTTACGTTATTTGAGTCTTAAATAGTATATTTGTAAAAAATATCTGAATATGATTCTTTCGATGACAGGTTTCGGCAAAGCTTCAGCCGAAAATAATAATAAAAAAATAACCGTTGAGATTAAATCTCTCAACAGCAAGCAGATGGACTTCACCATCAGAATGCCTTCTCTATTCAGAGAGAAAGACAATGAGATAAGGAATATCTTGACAAGGAAATTATTGCGAGGGAAAATAGAACTATTCGTATATCTCGACAATGATTCTCAAACCCCTGCTTCTCAATTCAATTCAGGAATAATAGCCGCTTATAAAAGTCAGATTGAAGAAATCTCAGCCAATTTAAATATTCCTCTGCCAAACGACTGGTATTCGCTATTCCTTCGACTGCCGGATGTTTTGAAATCTGAAATACATGAAGAACTTGAAGATGTTGATTCTGCAGCTTTGATAGAAGCCGTGGAAGTAGCTTCAGATCAACTCACGGCATTCCGAATGAAGGAGGGGGAAAAATTGAAAGACTTTTTCAGCGCAAGAATTTCTGAAATCACACGTTTGCTTGCAGAAGTAGACAGTTATGAAGCTGAAAGAATTCCTAAAATCAGAGCCCGCATTCTCGATAATCTCGCTAAACTATCAGGCGTAGAAATCGATCAAGGTCGCTTGGAGCAAGAGATGATTTATTACATCGAAAAGTTGGATGTTAATGAGGAAAAACAACGTTTGCGCCAGCACCTCGACTATTTCATGGAAACCATAAACTCCGATCCCGGTCAAGGGAAAAAATTAGGTTTTATAGCTCAGGAAATGGGTCGAGAAATCAATACTCTCGGTTCGAAAAGCAATCATGCTGAAATGCAAAAGATTGTTGTGAAAATGAAAGATGAACTCGAACAGATCAAAGAACAAGTTTTAAATGTCCTTTAATATTATGAATGGTAAAATTATCGTTATCAGTGCTCCTTCGGGATGCGGCAAATCGACAATTATCGATGCCGTCATGAATAGGGGCAACATCGATGTTGAGTTTTCGGTATCAGCCACAAACCGTCCTCCCCGTGAAGGTGAAACTCACGGCGTGCATTATTGGTTTTTAACTGAGGAAGAGTTTAACGAAGCGATTATGAGCGATCTTTTCGTAGAATATGAAGAAGTCTTCCCCGGACGCTTTTACGGCACTTTGAAAAGCGAAATCACTAATAAATGCAACCAAGGCAAAAATTTGATTTTAGATATCGATGTAAAAGGTGCTATTAATGTAAAGAAACTTTTCGGCGATAGAGTGTTAACAATCTTCATAGAGCCGCCATCCATGGACGAACTTATGAACAGACTCAAGAAAAGAGGCTCTGAAACTCTTGAATCCCTCGCAGAAAGAATGGGTAAAGCCAGATTTGAGATGACTTATGCCGACAAGTTCGATTGTAAGATAGTAAACGACGATCTTGAAAAGGCCATAAAAGAAACCGAATCAGTAATAAGCGATTTTATCAATCAATGATGAGAGTCGGCCTATTTGGAGGGTCATTCAATCCCGTCCATATAGGGCATCTGATTATAGGCAGTCACATCGCTTCGTCTGATGAAGTCGATGAGGTGTGGTTTGTTCTTTCTCCTACCAATCCGTTAAAAGTCAATGCAGAGTTTGAGAACATCTCTGAACACCATAGGCTGAACATGCTGAAAATAGCATTAGAAAGCATTGATAATCCAAAAATTAAACTTTGCGACATTGAGCTGTCTATGCCACGACCATCATATACGATCAATACCCTGACCGAACTGAAAAGACAGCATCCTGACATTCTTTTCAAATGGATCATTGGAAGTGATAATCTTCATAAATTCGACAATTGGAAAGCAACAGATGAAATACTTGATAATTTCGGGCTTTTAGTTTATCCACGTCCCGGAGAGATAGCGCCTTTGATTCAGAGTGGAAAAATAAAGCAGATTAATGCTCCAATGTTGGATATTTCAAGCACTATGATCCGTGACGGGATAAAAGCAAGGAAGGACATGTCTTGCTGTCTACCTTATGGAGTTTCAAAATACATCAAACTGCACAATCTTTACGACTGAACATTTATGGGAAATTTGTCAAATAATTCACTGGCATTCATAGCACTTTGCAACGAATTTTGTGCTGCTATCGAGCATTCGGCCGAATCTACTTCTGAAGATCTAACAAAAGAGATGCTCCGCCTTCTACCCCGAATTTATATTACGGCTACTGATTTGGAGGCTGAAGATGATGAGAATGTATATATCGACAGTTATTTAGATGAAGAAAAGTATGAGTCTATTAGAAGAATCATAGAATCCATCTATGGTGAAGCTGATACTTTTCTTGAAGTATTCGAAGAGGATATGAAATATTCCGACACTCCGATAGCATCTTCAGTTTCAGAAGGACTGTCTGATTTATTTCAAGTCTTCTATAATTTCGTTGAAACCGTTAAAAATCTGCCTTCAGAGTCTATTCGGGGAGCGATCACTGCCATGAAGGAAGATTTTGAGAATTATTGGAGCCAAAAATTGTGTAATCTATTGCGACCTTTGAACTCTATCCGATATCATTATAGTTTTGATTTCTAACTTTTTCATTAGCGGTAAAATAAACTAATCATTACCATGGGTTATAATTACATTTCCGATCTAAAAGAATTTATTAATTCCTCTGTTGTAAATTTCCTTGCAGTAGATACAGCCAGAAATCGTCTTGAAGCAGCCGGCTTCGTACGGCTTCGTGAAGAAGACTCATGGGCTGAAATCGAACCGGGAGGAAGATATTTCGTAATAAAAAACGATTCTGCAATATTTGCATTCGTGGTAGGCGACAATGCCCCGGAAGCAGGATTCAGAATCATTACTGCACATAGTGATTCACCCGGTTTCAGAATCAAACCCAATGCCGAGATATATTGTTCTGACGGAACCGTGAAATTGAATACAGAAGTATATGGAGGTCCTATTCTGTATACTTGGTTCGATCGCCCATTATCCATAGCCGGACGAGTGATCCTATCGGGGCCAGATCCTATGCGACCAATAACAAGATTAGTGAAATTTGAAAGACCGCTGTTGACCATTCCCCATTTGGCCATTCATTTCAATAGAACGGTAAACGACGGGATTAAGCTTTCAAAACAGAAAGACATGTTGCCTGTAATAGGGAGAGTTGAGTACAAGGGTGATGAAAAAGGACTACTGACAAGACTTGTTGCCGAGGAACTGGGTGTGGAGGAAAGCCGGATACTTGATTTCGACCTTTCGCTTTACGATACTTCCAAAGCTACTATAGAAGGGCTTAACGGGGAATATATTTCGAGTGGCCGACTTGATGATCTGAGCATGATGCATGCAGCTCTAACAGCACTTCTCGAAAGCGACAACATGAACATGACAAGAGTCATCGCCATTTTCGACAATGAAGAAACAGGAAGCGGCACAAAACAAGGGGCAGCTTCTCCAATCCTTCACAATATTCTTCGTAGAATAAACAACTCGATAGGAGGAACAGAAGAAGATTACTTCAGAGCGATCGCAAACTCTTTTATGGTATCGGCCGACAATGCCCATGGCATACATCCGAATTACCCTGAGAAACAAGATCCTACGAATCATCCTTTCCTTGGTGGAGGGCCGGTAATAAAAATCAATGCGAACTGCAAGTATATGACGGATGCAGACTCAGCGGCTGTTTTCCGCACAATTTGCCAAAACGCGGGCGTACCTTTCCAATATTTTGTCAATCATAGCGACGTTGCCGGCGGATCTACATTAGGAAATATATTGACTTCACAGATCGACTTGAGAGGTGTTGATATGGGAGCTGCACTTTGGGCAATGCACTCTGTAAGAGAAACCGCTTCTGTTGCCGATCACGAATATATCATCCGAGCTTTCATAGAATTCTTCAACTGTTAATCATTAGAGGAATACACTATGCTTAAATATGTTAATTGTAGTTAACGGATATTTAAAAAACAAAGCAATTAAGTGGAAAAGATGATATTGATTTAGGATTTTTTATTATCTTTGCATATCCAAACGTCACGGAGGAGGCTGAATGCTTCCTCCTTTTGTTTGGATAACGTAAAGAAATTCATATTAAAATGATATGTTAGACAAATCGAAGCTTATAGCGACTGTCGAGAGGCTTATTGAGGACACCGATATTTTTCTGGTAGATCTTACAGTAAGTCAAGACAATAGAATCGTGGTTGAAATAGATAGCCCGAACGGAATCGACATAGAAACATGCGAAAAAATCACTCATGGTATACTTAATGAGTATGATCGCGATGTGGAAGATTACGAGCTCGAAGTCGGGAGTGCCGGACTAACATCACCTTTTAAGGTTGCAGGTCAATATATTAAGAATTTAGGCAATGAAGTGGAGGTTCTGACTAAGGATGGCCGTAAAATACATGGTATTTTGGTGGAATTCAACTCAGAAAGCTCAAGTTTCATCGTGGAAACAGCTAAAAAAATTAAGCTTCCCGATAAAAAGAGACCGGAATTGATTGCAGATCCTTTGACTTTCTCTACCGATGACGTCAAGTATGTGAAATTATATCTCAAATAAGAAAATAACAAAAGATAAAAGATATGGCAAAAAAAGAAAGTGCACCGAATATGGTGGAACGCTTTGCGGAATTCAAAGAATTAAAAAACATCGATAAAACAACGATGATAAGCGTTCTCGAAGAATCGTTCAGGAATGTTTTAGCAAAAATGTTCGGAACGGACGAGAACTTAGACGTCATCATGAATCCAGACAAAGGTGACGTTCAGATATTTCAGAATCTGGAAGTCGTGCCTGACGGAGAAGTGACAGATCCAAATTTGCAGATCAGTCTGTCGGATGCAATAGCCGATCAGGATCCTGACGCAGAGATAGGTGACGAACATACACGCGAAATATTTTTTGCAGATTTCGGTCGTCGTGCCATTTTAAATTTACGTCAGACATTGCAGTCTAAAATACTTGACTTACAGAAGGAGGCGCTCTACAATAAGTTCAAAGATCTCGAAGGTGAACTTGTAAGCGGTGAAGTCTATCAGACCTGGAGCCGCGAAACTCTTCTGCTTGACGATGACAAAAACGAGCTACTTCTACCTAAGACAGAATCTATCCCCAATGATTATTTCCGTAAGGGCGAAACTGTAAGAGCCGTGGTTTGTAACGTAGACAACAAAAACAACAATCCTAAAATCACCGTATCACGCACAAACAATAATTTCCTTTGCAGACTCTTTGAGTTGGAAGTGCCTGAAATCCATGATGGTCTCATCAATATACGCGGTGTAGCGCGTATCCCGGGTAAACGTGCGAAAGTTGCGGTGGAAAGTTATGATGACAGAATTGATCCGGTAGGTGCTTGCGTTGGAATCAAGGGCTCGCGTATTCAGGGTATTGCCCGCGAGCTAAATAATGAAAGTATCGATGTAGTGAATTTCACGACCAATCCGGCACTTTATATCCAGCGAGCTTTAGGTTCGGCAGTAAAAATATCATCTATCCGAATCGATGAAGATGAGAAAAAAGCTGAAGTGTTCATCCGTCCGGAATTCATTGCCAAAGCTATTGGTGTTGAAGGTCAGAATATCAAATTGGCCTCGATGTTGACGGGTTATTTGATCGATGTTTATCGTGATACCGAAGAAGCTATTGAGGAAGATATCTACCTCGACGAATTTAAGGACGAAATAGATGAATGGGTAATCGAAGCTCTAAAGAATATCGGCTGCATGACGGCCAAAAATGTATTGGGTCTTCCTAAAGCTGAAGTTATGGAACGAGCCGATTTAGAGGAAGACACAGTGGAACATGTATATTCTGTTCTTGAAGCTGAATTTGAGGATCCCGAAGATCAACAAGAAGAAGATGTTGATCAGGATGCTTGATTTTTAGCAGCAAAATTGTGAATTCCAGCCATATCAGAACTAAAAAAGCAATTAAATTGTATGCCCATAAAAATAAGTAAAGTCGCTCGCGAATTTAATGTAGGTCTTCCAACAGTATTGGATTTCCTGCAGAAGAAAGGGATTACCATAGACGACAATCCAAACACCAAGATAGGCGATGAGGTCTATCAACTATTATTGAACGAATTCCAGCCGGACAGACAACAGAAACATAAATCTGACAATTTCTCATCGGGCAGGAAAGAAAAAATACGTGCTGAACGGCAAAATCAGCAGGAGACTCAAGAGGCCGAAGAAATCAAAATAACAGCGGCAGCCGTCCAGGGGCCTAAAGTGATTGGGAAAATTGATCTCGGCGGTCAAAAACCTGTAGCAGCTTCTTCCGAGAAGCCAACGGCGCCTAAGAAGGATGTTGAGACGTCAGCCGGAAACAAAGTTGATATTCCTTCGGCAAAAGAGAATGCTGCCGTGAAAAAGGAAGTAAAACAGGTGGAACAGCCACCCGTAACTTCCGCGGAGAAGAAAGAGAATGAAAAGAAAACTGAGGTAACCGCTAAACCTGCCGTTGAGAAAGAGAATGTCGAAGTAAAAGAATCGAATGCCGAGCCTTCAGCCAACGTTCAAAAAGAAGCGGCAGAAAAGCCTGAAGAGTCAAAAGAAGCGACTGAAAAAGTTGAAGAAGAAATATTCAGCGTACCTCTTCCTAAAACCGGTCCTTCGATCAACGTAGTCGGTAAAATCGATCTGAATGCGATCAATCAGTCGACACGCCCCAAGAAGAAGACAAAGGAAGAGCGTAGAAACGAGCGTCTAAACGCTTCACGTCAGGGCGCAGAAGGAGCATCGACAGGAGGAGACCGCAAGAAACGCAAACGCATCGGCAAAGAAAAGATCGACATAGAGAAAACCGGTCAGCAAGCAGCTCAGCAGAATAGCGAACGGGCGAGATCGGAAAAGAAAGAAAAGAAGCGCGAAAAAGGGTTCAAACATCCGATTCACAATGAAGTGAACGAGGAGGATGTTCAGAAGCAAGTAAAAGAAACTCTTGCACGCCTTACGAGCAAGGATAAAGGGCAGAAGAAAGCGGCCAAGTGGCGTAAAGAAAAACGTGAATCGAACGCAGCCCGCGAAAGAGAGGCTCATGAGAACGAACTCGCAGAAAGCAAAGTTTTAAAACTCACGGAGTTCGTGACTGCGAATGACCTTGCATCGATGATGAATGTGCCGATCAACAACGTCATTGCCACATGTATGAGCATCGGTGTGATGGTTTCGATCAACCAGCGTCTTGATGCGGAAACAATCAACATCGTGGCTGAAGAATTCGGCTTTGAAACGGAATATGTGTCAGCTGAACTGGTAGAGTCTATAGCTCAAGAAGAGGATAAAGAGGAGGAACTGGTATCGCGTCCTCCGATCGTAACCGTGATGGGTCACGTAGACCACGGTAAAACCTCCTTGCTCGACTATATCCGCAATGCGAATGTGATAGCCGGTGAAGCTGGTGGTATCACTCAGCATATCGGTGCGTACAATGTGAAACTTCCTGACGGTAGACGAATCACGTTCCTTGACACTCCGGGTCACGAAGCATTTACGGCAATGCGTGCCCGCGGTGCGAAAGTGACAGACCTTTGTATCATCATAGTTGCTGCAGACGACAATGTGATGCCTCAAACAGTCGAAGCAATCAATCACGCTTCTGCAGCAGGTGTACCGATGGTGTTTGCGATCAACAAAATCGATAAGCCGGGAGCAAATCCTGAAAAGGTGAAAGAAGAACTCGCAAACATGAATTATCTCGTTGAGGATTGGGGTGGTAACTATCAGAGTCAGGATGTGTCGGCAAAGAAAGGAACCGGCGTGGAGGAACTTATGGAAAAAGTTCTTCTGGAGGCAGAAATGCTTGATCTAAAGGCAAATCCAGACAGAAACGCCACAGGTTCGATTATAGAATCGTCGCTTGACAAAGGTCGCGGTTATGTGGCCACGGTGCTGGTTCAGAACGGTACGTTGAAAGTCGGCGACACCATTCTTGCCGGAACGCATTACGGCAAAATCAAAGCGATGTTCAATGAGCGCAATCAGCGCATCAAGTCGGCAGGTCCTTCGGAGCCGGCTCTGGTTCTCGGATTGAACGGTGCTCCTACGGCCGGTGATACCTTCAACGTGATGGAGACCGAGCAGGAAGCTCGCGAAATAGCAGCAAAACGCGAACAGCTCCAGCGCGAACTCGGCCTGAGAACGAAGAAGATACTGACGCTTGAAGACATCGGACGTCGCCGTGCAATCGGCAACTTCCAGGAGCTGAATATCATCGTGAAGGGTGACGTAGACGGTTCGATTGAGGCTTTAAGTGACTCTCTGATAAAACTTTCAACCGAGGAGATCCAAGTGAACGTGCTTCACAAGGCGGTGGGTGCCATTTCGGAGAGCGATGTGACTCTGGCAGCCGCATCAGATGCAATCATCATCGGTTTCCAGGTGCGTCCGTCACTGGCAGCTCGCCGTGCGGCAGAGCGTGACGGTGTGGAAATCCGTTTGTACTCCATTATCTATCAAGCGATAGAAGAAGTGAAGGATGCAATGGAAGGTATGTTGGCTCCGGAAATCAAGGAAGAGATTCTTGGTACGGCTGAGGTTCTTCAGACATATAAGATTTCGAAAGTGGGCACAGTTGCGGGATGTATGGTCCGTGAAGGTCGTATCAAGAGGACAAGTAAAATCCGCCTGATCAGAGACGGCATTGTTCGTTATACCGGTGAATTAGGGTCACTTAAGAGATTTAAGGATGATGCAAAAGAGGTTGTGTCGGGTTATGACTGCGGTCTTAACATAGCCGGTTACAACGACATTAAAGAAGGCGACATAATCGAAGCTTTCGATGAGGTGGAAGTTAAGAAATCGCTATGATAAATGCCTGAAGCATATATCAATATAGGATCTAACATCGGTGACCGTCCGGCTCAAATAGAGAGGGCGGTCACCGGCATTAAGAGAACTCTGGATATGAACGCTCTCATATCTGAGCCGTACTATAGTGAAGCACAAGGCTTTGAAAGTGAGAATGAGTTTATCAATGTCGGTATGTTGATTCATTCGGAACTTGATCCGTTTGAGTTGCTGACCATCCTACAAACTATTGAAAACGAGATAGATCCTACTTCACACAGGGATCAGCACGGAAATTATACGGACCGGCGGATAGATGTTGATCTGATTTTTTACGGTGAGTGGGAAATAAAATCGGATCGGCTGATTCTTCCACATCCGAGAATGAATGAGCGGGATTTTGTACTGGAGCCCCTTAAGTGGTTGAGAGAACAGGGATTGAGCCGTTAATAACGACATATTTAGAGTTGAGATTTATTGGGATTTAAAAGGGTAATATTTAGGATACATGTTAGTTAAAGTTTGTTAAACTTTTAGGTGTTATTTTTATAAGTGTCTGATTATCTGAGATAGTTAGGTGGGCAAGTTTTAGAGTATAGGCCAAATTCGCAGATTGACCAGGAAAATATGTTGTAATTTTGCGAATGACAACTTAAAATCACACGGAAAAAAATGACAAACAAAGGATTAGAGAAAGGATCTACGCTAAAAAGCGGTACTTACAACTACAGGATAGTAAAGATGCTCGGCAATGGGGGTTTCGGGATAACTTATCTTGCAACAATGAACGTGAAGGTGGGAAATTTGAACATAGAGGGTAAAGTAGCAATCAAGGAACATTTCATCTCCGAAATGTGCGAAAGGGATACAGAAACAAGCAATGTGATTTATTCCAATCCTGTGAAAGATAGGATTGAAGGCTCCCGTAAAGATTTCATCTCTGAGGCTCAAAGACTTCAAAAGATGGGAGTGGAGCATCCGAATATTGTGAAAGTGAATGAAATATTCGAAGCGAACAATACGGCATATTATGTGATGGAGTATCTTGAGGACGAATCGCTGCGGTCTTATGTTTCCAAAAAAGGGAAACTGAGCGAGGCCGAAACACGATCGATAATAGCTCCGATAGTAGAAGCTGTGGCTGCACTCCATGCAAACGACATGACCCATCTGGATATCAAACCGGATAATATCATGTTGGTAAAGACCGATGACGGAATATTGAGGCCGGTATTGATAGATTTCGGCCTGTCGAAACATTACAGCAAGAACGGAACTCCGACTTCCACTATAAACACACTTGGCTGTTCTGACGGCTATTCGCCAAGCGAACAATATATTGGAATAACATCTTTCAGCCCGGAAGCGGATGTTTATGCCTTAGGGGCGACGGTATACTACTGTCTAACGGGTAAAAGTCCAAAAAATGCGTCAGAACTGCGCGACGGCGAGCTGGCAAACGAACTTGAAGGAGTTGCTTCAGAAGAGATGGTCGAAGCAATCCGCAGGGGGACAAGGATGTCGAAATTCGATAGGGAAAAAGATGTCAGAAAACTCCTGAGCATTGAACGGATAGATGAGACCCAAGAAGAAGATGGAAAACAACTGACAGAAAACCATGAAGCAGTAAGGAAGAATAAGGGAGAGGATGATAATGAAACGCGGGTTATAAATGGAGGAGAAAAACCGACAGACAATATTTCACAGCATAGCGACAGGAGAAAAAAGAAATTGCTGACAAAGGTAGGCATAGCGGCAGGTGTGATAGGGATACTGTTTGTGGGTGTTTTATGTATGATAAAGTCGAATGTGACGGCGGAAGATGTAGAAAAAGCATACGACTCAGGCGATTATGAAAAATGCATGGAATTGGCAATGCAGATTCCGGATGATGCAGTGGCTCAGAAGGTTTTAGGGAGTTTGTATTATCATGGATATGGAGTTAAGGAAGATTATAATGAAGCGGTGAAGTGGTATAGGATGTCGGCGGAACAGGGATATGCAGAGGCACAATATAATTTAGGGGTGATGTATAATAATGGTTATGGAGTTAAGGAAGATTATAATGAAGCGGTGAAGTGGTATAAGAAGGCGGCGGAACAGGGATTTGCATTGGCACAAAATAATTTAGGTTTGATGTATAATGATGGTCAAGGAGTTAATCAGGATCACAATGAGGCGATGAAGTGGTATATGAAAGCGGCGGAGCAGGGAAATGCAGAAGCACAAACTAATTTAGGTGTGATGTATTATGATGGTCAAGGAGTTAATCAGGATTACAATGAGGCGTTGAAGTGGTATATGAAGGCGGTGGAACAGGGATATGCAGTGGCACAAAATAATTTAGGTTTGATGTATGATAATGGATATGGAGTTAAGCGAGATTATAATGAAGCGGTGAAGTGGTATAGGATGGCTGCGGAGCAGGGATTTGCAGCGGCACAATATAATTTGGGGGTGATGTATTGTGATGGAGAAGGTGTTAAGCAGGATTACAATGAGGCGATGAAGTGGTTTAGGATGGCGGCGGAGCAGGGATTTGCACAAGCACAATATAATTTAGGGGTGATGTATTATAATGGTCAAGGAGTCAAGCAGGATTACAATGAGGCGATAAAATGGTGGAGGATGGCGGCGGAACAAGGAAATGCAGCGGCACAAGAGGCATTGGATCGTTTTGGAAAGTGATGATGGTGTGGTAGAGGTGGAGTAAGGTGTTGAATCGTTGTAAAGAGGGATGGTATGTCGTATTGATTATTGGCGCTTTTTGGCGCAATGTGCGGGGATAGAGTATGAATAGATTTTCAAAGAATGCAACTTATTTACAGATGGTTACGCGTCGGACGCTACATGTAGCGTCCCTACAAATAGCGGGGAGAGTTGGAAGATAAAAGATCATGGTGGGGGTTGGGGTGCAGTGGCGTACGGGGTTATTTACGTTATCGTCCAGTTCCGGGACGGTCGCAGCGCGAATTAATGAATCCTACGGATACATTGTTTGGTGGCGGGTTACCGGGCATAGGCGACGTTGTCGCCAATACCCGGGTATTATTAAGGTATCCTGCGAATACGGCAGATGGTGCATAAGGTCTCGGGGTTGAGAGATGTTAAAAGATGAATGATAAAAGTTATTGGGTCAGATTGCGACGGGGAGGGTGTGAAGTACCTACGGCACTTTTGGATTTTGTTGCATCGGTGCCCCGCACGCAGTAGCGTACGGGGTTTCTTATATTTCGTGCCGTTCCGGAACGGTGGGGGATGTCGCGGCGCGATGCGCACCTGTTTTTTGAGGTTTTGTACTTTGGGTTGCGTTCAGCTGACACCGAACAGACCCAAGGCTCGTTATCTGTCGCTGCTCTGCAGCGGTGTGCCTCCAAAGCGGCATTATAAGATAAGGGATGAGATGGCGGAGGGTGTGAGTGTGATGTAGCACAGCTCCGCCGTGCCGAAGGCTGGAGAGGGCGTGTCCGCCGGCGCATGCTGCCGGCGGTTAATCAAAGTAACGATGGCTCCGCCAGCTTTGCCTGCGGGGGGATTACGTACGTTATCGTCCAGTTCCGGGACGGTCGCAGCACGAATTAATGAATCCTACAGATACATTGTTTGGTGGCGGGTTACCGGGCATAGGCGACATTGTCGCCAATACCCGGGTATTATTAAGGTATCCTGCGGATACGGAGGTCGGACGCTACATGTAGCGTCCCTACAAAGGTGAGAAGATGAATTTGTTGGTTAAGCTATTGAATTTCAGCGTGATTAGGCGAACGATACATGTAGCGTTCTTACAAAAGGGCAGAGATCGATTCGGGGGTAGAGTGCGGTGTTTTGAGGGGAGAAGTTGTTGTAGAATTGGCAGGAAATCAGTAATTTTGTAAAGAAACAAATAACTAAAATATGAGAAGAAGAAATTTTTTTTTAACGGCGATTTTAGGATTTGCCCTTACGGCTTGCGGAGGTAATAAACAAGCTGCTCAGCAGGAATCTGAAAATCAAGCATCATCAGACAGTATTATGGAAACGGCAACAGTTTATTTTACGGACGAGATAACTCCGGAATCTCTTGTGGAAATTTTTGAAGCTTTGGGAGTAGAGCCATCGGGTAACGTGGCGGTCAAGATTTCGACAGGCGAATCGAGCAAGTCGAATCATCTGAGTCCGGAACTTATCAAAAATCTGGTGCAGAAAGTGAACGGCACGTTAGTGGAATGCAACACAGCTTACGAGGGGAACCGCAATACTGCGGAAGCTCACCGTAAAGCTATAGCCGAACGTGGCTACGACAAGATAGCAAAAGTTGACATCATGGATGAGGAGGGTAATTTAAAAATACCCGTGAACGACACGACCTGGATTCATTACGATATCGTGGGATCTCATCTTCCGAACTATGATTTCATGATCAATCTGGCTCATTTCAAAGGTCACCAGATGGGCGGCTTCGGCGGCGTTCTCAAGAATGCAAGTATCGGCGTGGCTTCCGCTGACGGTAAGGCTTATATCCATTCGGCAGGTGTAGTGGACACTCCCGAACATATCTGGGAACATGTCGACAATCAGGACGGATTTTTGGAATCCATGGCGTCAGCTGCCCAAGGTGTGCATAACTATTTCAAGCAACCGGGTAAGAATATCGTTTATATCAACGTGATGAACAATATGTCGATAGACTGCGATTGCAATGGTCAGCCTGCGCATCCGGAACTTCTGGACATGGGAATCATGGCTTCAACAGACCCGGTAGCTCTGGATCAGGCTTGCATCGATATGGTGTTCAACCATGAAAATAAGGATGGAGATACTGCGGCTCCACTTATCAAACGAATCAACGATATGCACGGTCTCCATACTATAGACCATGCTGAAAAAATCGGTCTCGGCACGAAGAAATATAATCTTGTGAAGTTAAATAAGAAATAATCTGATTTAGAAATAGAAAAGGGTGCGTCAATGAATTTATTATTTGATGCACTCTTTATTTATCCAATAACGGAAAACGGAAACCAGACAATTATTCTTTTATAATGAAAGTATTGATAATCAACGGTAGTCCTCATGTGTCGGGTTGTACGGCAAGAGGGTTGAAAGAGGTAGAACAGACTCTCATAGAAGAAGGTGTGGAATGTGAAATAATAAACGTAGGCAACAAGGATGTGAGAGGTTGCATCGGGTGTAACTATTGCAAACAGCACGGAAAATGCGTGTTCAACGATCTCGTGAACGATACCGCTCCCCTATTCGAGAAAGCAGACGGTCTAATAGTAGGTACTCCGACCTATTACGCTCATGCAAATGGCGGCGTTATAAGCTTTTTAGACAGGCTGTTTTACAGCACTCCTTTTTCAAAGGCCATGAAAGTGGGAGCTACTGTGGTATCCTCGCGAAGAGCGGGCAGCACATCGGCGTTTGAAGAAATCAACAAGTATTTTACCATTACTTCGATGCCAATAGTATCTAGTACTTATTGGAATGAGGTGCACGGATTTACGGCAGAAGATGTGGAAAAAGATTTGGAAGGTCTTCAAACGATGCGAAATCTTGGGAAAAATATGGCTTTCTTGCTACGTGCTATAGCAGCAGAAAAAGAAAAATCAGGCATTCCCGTTCAAGAGAAAGAGCATTATACACATTTCATCAGAAATGACTGATCGGATAAATTAGCATAAACAAATAAAATCTCGCCGTCAACGATGGCGAGGTTTTATTTACTACCGGTTCAGAGATGACGGAGTTCGATAATGGAGGCCATTGTAGCGGCTATCAGCACAATGAAGATTGAGATAGCAACCAGCACCATAATCCATGTGAGGAGATATCGCCAGATTGTTTTACCCCAGCTATATCCAGTCATCTGTTTCAATGGAATGAGATATGTGATACCACTTATAGTAATCCAAATCGGACTGAGCCCGAAGAAACGGAAAAGACAGGTATATATTCCGACCATATCTGAAATATAGATCATGGCGATGAAGAATTCATGAAACGAAAATCTCCCGATTATTTTCGATTTGCGGAAAAGAATAAAATAAAAAACAGTCGTCAGGAGCATGAACGCAATCTGATAGAGAGCCGGATAATCAATCTGTATATCCCGAATATAGACGAATTTATCCAAGACAAATCTAATCATCTCATCCTCTTCTTCTTCCATCAATTTTTCTTCGGATTTAATCTGAGCTTTCTTTTCTGCGTCCTGCTTATATAGCGAAGCCATTTCAGCTCTTTCTTTTTTCTCAATTTTTTGGAAATCTTTATCGTAGTTTTCTCCTGAAAGATTCCAACCATGGCCTATGAGTAGGGAAAGAGTGGTTAAAAGAAACAAGAGTTTGAAAGGAGGGAAATATGCCTGGTGCATACCGCGGAGATAGTCGCATATCAGGTAACCGGGTCGGAAAATAAGATCTCGCAACGTACGGAACATCCCCCTGTTTCCCAATCCCCACACATCGATAAAGAGGAGAAAGGTCTTGAGAAGCGACATTTTAGGCACGACTTTGGCTGACTGACCGCAACGAGGGCAATAATTTCCCTGATATTCAGTGGCGCACGTGGAGCAAATATGTCGTTCGTCGGACATTGGGGCAACCTGAAAAGGCTGTTTCTGCCATTGCTTGTATGCATTCCATTTTTCCTTTAACGTGGCCATTCGAGACAAGTGAAGTTTTTTAAAGAGTTAAGTCTGCTTAAAACCGTTGTAAAATTAATAAAAATAATCGAGATTTCGGCATGGGGACAATAGGCAAGAAAAGATGTTAGGAATGTCGTTTTTTCTGCGTAACTTTGCATGATTTTAGCCATAAAACAATTTAATAGAATTTTAATGATGGAAGAATTAGCCACCAAATATGATCCGACCAATGTAGAGGACAAATGGTATGACTATTGGATGAGCCATGAGTTGTTCAAAAGTGTTCCCGATGCAAGAGAACCTTATACGATAGTGATTCCTCCGCCAAATGTGACGGGTGTTCTGCATATGGGTCACATGCTAAACAATACTATCCAGGACATACTCGTAAGAAGGGCGAGAATGACGGGTAAGAATGCGCTATGGGTGCCCGGCACAGACCATGCATCGATAGCAACCGAGGCAAAAGTCGTAGCTAAACTTGCCGAAAAAGGGATGAAAAAAAGCGATCTGACAAGGGAAGAATTCCTGCGTCACGCCTGGGACTGGACAAATAACTACGGTGGTATCATCCTGAAGCAACTCAGGAAACTCGGTGCATCTTGCGACTGGAGCCGTACGGCGTTCACTATGGACGAGATAAGAAGCAAGAGCGTAATACGGGTATTTGTTGAACTTTACCGCAAAGGTCTTATATACCGTGGCAAACGCATGGTTAACTGGGATCCGAAAGCAAAAACTGCTCTGAGCGACATAGAAGTAATCTACAAGGAGGAACACAGCAAGCTATATTATCTGAAATATTACATTGCAGGCGAAAATAGATATGCGGTCGTTGCGACAACGCGTCCGGAAACGATAATGGGCGATACTGCAATGTGTATCAATCCAAATGATCCTAAAAATGCCCATCTTAAAGGGAAAAAGGTAATAGTACCTCTGGTAGGAAGGGAAATACCCGTGATAGAAGACGAGTATGTGGATATGGATTTCGGCACAGGATGTCTGAAGGTGACTCCTGCACACGATCCCAACGATTATATGCTCGGAGAGAAACATAACCTCGATAGTATCGATATATTCAACGACGATGCGACGCTGAACGAAGCGGCAGGAATGTATGTCGGAATGGATAGATTCGACGTAAGAAAACAGATCGCTAAAGATCTGGAAGCAGCCGGACTTATCGAGAAAATAGAAGATTATGAGAATAAAGTAGGCTATTCGGAAAGAAATTCCGATACCGTCACAGAGCCGAGATTAAGCGACCAATGGTTTCTTAAGATGGAAGGTTTGGCTAAGCCGGCTCTCAACTCTGTGGAAGAGGACGTGGTGAAGTTTATTCCAGATAAATTCAAGAACACTTACAGGCACTGGATGACGGATATACGCGACTGGTGCATTTCGCGTCAGTTGTGGTGGGGCCACAGAATTCCGGCATGGTATCTTCCGGACGGCAGCTTTGTGGTTGGCGAAACTGAAAACGAGGCGTTGAAGTTAGCTCAAGAGAAAGACCCTTCTCTCACGGCAGCCGATCTCCATCAGGATGAAGACGGACTTGACACATGGTTTTCCTCCTGGCTGTGGCCGATCTCGTTGTTCAACGGCATCTTGGAGCCGGAGAATGAAGAAATGAAATATTATTATCCGACTACAGACCTGGTAACAGCTCCAGATATTATTTTCTTTTGGGTTGCCAGGATGATAATGGCCGGATTCGGTTTTGCGGGAAAAGAGCCTTTCAAGAACGTCTACTTTACCGGAATCGTGAGAGACGAAATAGGACGTAAGATGTCGAAACAGTTAGGGAACTCCCCTGACCCGCTTGATCTCATCGCAACATACGGAGCGGATGGTGTAAGAGCAGGCATAATGCTTTGCGCTCCTGCAGGGAACGATATTCTTTTCGACAAGAAGCTTTGCGAGACCGGAAGAAATTTCTGCAATAAAATATGGAATGCTTTCCGTCTTGTAAAGAGCTGGGAAATATCTGATGATGCTAATCAGACCGAAGCGGCTGCTTTCGCTTCGGAATGGATGAAGTCACGTCTATCGGAATCGACAGAAGAGATTAACGACCTTTTCTCCAAATTCCGCATTTCGGAAGCGCTGAGAGAAGTTTATAAACTCATTAGGGACGACTTCTCGGCGTGGTATCTCGAACTTGTAAAACCAGCCTATGGAAGTCCGGTGGACAGAAAGACATATAATGAAGTAATCGAATTTTTCGATGCACTTCTCAGACTTCTTCATCCTTTCATGCCGTTTATTACCGAGGAACTTTGGCAGCATCTGAAGGAGCGGCGCGACGGTGAATCAATCATGTATGCCCAGATATCGGAACCTGGAGAAATTAATCGCGGAATCCTACAGCTCATGGATCATGTGATGGAAACAGTGAACGGCTTACGCAATGTCAGAGCAGAAAAGAACATACCCAATAAACAGCAAATTACGGTGAATGTTTTGGGAAGTTGGGACAAGAAGGCTGATCCTGCAATCGCAAAACTTGCCAATGCTTCGGCTATCAACCATAATGCTGAAAAAGATCCGGCGGCAGCTTCCTTTATGGCAGGGACGACTGAAGTTAACGTGCCTCTGGCCGATAATATAGATAAGGAGGCTGAAATAGCAAAACTGAGTAAAGATCTGGAATACTATAAAGGGTTCAAACAGTCAGTAGAGAAAAAACTCGGAAACGAACGATTTGTGAATAACGCCCCGGCGCAGGTGGTAGAGGGTGAGCGGAAAAAACTTTCGGATGCAGAAGCGAAGATAGCAAACCTGACTGCCGCTTTGGAAGCATTAAAAAGCTAAATTTGAAATATGGCACAGAAACCTTCAATTCCCAAAGGAACCCGCGACTTCGGCCCGGAGGAAACGGCGAAAAGGAATTATATATTCGAGACCATCAGAGATGTATTCCAGCTCTATGGATTCAGCCAAATAGAGACTCCCGCGATGGAGAATCTATCGACCCTGATGGGGAAATACGGTGAAGAAGGCGATAAACTTCTTTTTAAAATCCTAAACTCGGGCAATTGGATGAAAGATCTGACACCGGCTGATGTTGAATCAGGCGAATATGCGAAACTGACGTCAAAAGTGTCGGAAAAAGGACTGAGATATGATCTTACGGTGCCTTTTGCACGGTATGTAGTTCAGCACCGACAGGACTTAACGATGCCGTTCAAAAGATATCAAATCCAGCCTGTTTGGCGAGCAGACCGTCCACAAAAAGGACGGTACAGAGAATTTTATCAATGTGATGCCGATATTGTGGGCAGCGATTCGCTCATCAATGAAGTAGAACTGCTCCAAATGATCGACGAGGTATTCGATAGGCTTGGCATAAGAATAGTCATAAAGCTAAACAATAGAAAGATACTCACCGGAATAGCAGAAATAATCGGTGAACCGGATAAGCTTACCGATATAACAACCGCCATCGACAAGATAGAAAAAATAGGTGAAGACAAGGTAGTTGAAGAGCTCTTGTCACGCGGTCTAAAAGAAAAGTCAATCGATCTTCTCAAACCTTTCCTGAACATGTCGGGTACTACAGCCGGGAAGTTAGATTTTTTAAAGGTTCAATTGGCAGACAGTCCCACCGGATTGCTGGGTGTGGCCGAGATGGAAGAAGTAATCAATGAAACCGAGTCGATAGGCATCAATGCAATATTAGAATTAGATACTTCTCTGGCCAGAGGTTTGAATTATTATACGGGCACAATCATCGAGGTGAAAGCACGCGATGTGGAAATCGGCAGCATTAGCGGCGGAGGTCGATACGACAATCTGACAGGGATTTTCGGAATGCCGGGTCTGTCGGGGGTAGGAATATCTTTCGGAGCAGACAGAATTTATGATGTTTTAAATTCATTAGAACTTTTCCCCTCTACAGCTACTCCTTCAACAGAAGTGATGTTCGTGAATTTCGGTAGTGAAGAATCGAAAGTGGCGATGAAAATGCTAAAAGAGATGAGGAAAGCAGGAATTATGGCAGAAATATATCCTGATCAGGCTAAGATGAAAAAACAGATGTCGTATGCCAACGATAGGAATATCAGCCATGTAGCAATCGTCGGAGAAGATGAAATAAAAGCGAACAAGCTAACTGTCAAGAGGATGGCAGACGGCGTTCAGCATACCGTAGAATTGAAGGAAGCTATAAGACTGATAATTGATTACCGACAGCAGGAATTATCGGAATGATTGGAAATTCTGCCTTTTTTCGAGTTTCTATCACAATCCTTTAATAACGGACAACCCTCACAAGCAGACGTATCGCAAGACGCGTCTGTTTTTTTATGCTTAAGACGTCGAATGATATAAACCAAACAGATAAACAGGGCAACTCCTACCCCAATCCATTGGAAAATAGTGTTTAATTCTTCCGACATACAATCTCTTCAAATCTTGATGAAAGTTTACGATATTCCATGACAAAGTTTTCAGTCAATATGCCTTTGTCTAAAGAGTTTTTCAGTTCTTCGGGCGACCAAAAGCGCACTTCGTCGATTTCAACAGGATCAAATTTAATTTCCGGCAGATTATCACTCAGAACTTTCAGAACATGGGTATAGACGAGTTCTCTTTCAACTGAGGACTGAAAGACATAAAACTCAATAAATTCTGCCTGTGATGCATCTATCCCCAGTTCCTCGCCAGCTTCACGCATGAGCGCCGTTCTGATGTTTTCACCCAAATCGACATGACCTCCGACAGCCGTATCCCATTTACCGGGCTGAATATCTTTCGCGGAAGATCTTTTCTGTAACAGTATATTTCCGTGCTCATCAAGAACATGAAGGTGCACTACAGGGTGGAGAATCATGGATCCCGAATGGCATTCGGAACGCTTAGCTGCTCCCACTATATTACCTAATTCGTCGACGACTGGAAATAGTTCTTCGTTCATATCTTCAAAGATGTTTTTTAAAATGCTTTTTGATGGCAGATTGCAGTTTTGCAGGAGTCAAATTTTCGTCAAACTCGGTGAAGTTCAACCGAAGGTTGCATCCTTCACGATAACGACTACAGCCGTAAGCCGTTTTCCCTTTAAGCAAATGACCTTCGCCACAGAGAGGACAGGAAATATCTGCTACACTTTTAATCTTCGACCCCGAGGAAGACTTCGATTTTTTAGACGATGACTGCTTTTTCTTTACCGGAAGCTTCTTTTCTTCTTCAATTTCTATCTTTCTCAATGAATCGTCGGAAATGACATCCCTGACAATTTTAGAAATCATGCTCTTGAGTTCATCAACAAATTCTTTGGGAGAATAGTCGCCTCTTTCAATTCTTCTAAGCTTATTTTCCCATATTCCAGTGAGTTCGGCACTTTTAAGCAGTTTTTCCTCAATTGTGGCAATAAGATCTTTTCCAGCTTGAGTGGGGATAATATTTTTTTTCTCCCTCTTGATATAGTGTCTTTTGAAAAGCGTCTCAATGATGGCAGCTCTCGTCGAGGGACGTCCAATTCCGTTTTCTTTCAAAGCCTCCCTTAGTGTTTCGTCCTCAACCGATTTACCGGCCGACTCCATGGCGCGAAGAAGGGTGCCTTCAGTGTACGGTTTGGGAGGTTGAGTGGTTTTTTTCTGCAAATAGGGTTGATGTGAAAGCTTCTCTCCTTTTTCAAAGGGTGGTATAATATTATCGGTTGAATCATCTTCCCGGGCGGAGTCCTCGGCTTTATTTCCATATACTTCTCTCCATCCTTGTGAGGTGATGAGTTTACCTTTGGTTCGAAATTTTACGTTTCCGACAGAAGCATCCACAGTCGTGGCTCTGAACAAACAATCGGGATAGAAAGCAGCAATGAAACGCAATGCTATGAGATGATAAAGTTTTCGTTCATCTCCGACGAGCACTGCGGGTGACTCTCCAGTCGGAATAATGGCATGATGATCGGTGACCTTAGCATTGTCGAAAACTTTCTTACTTTTGGGGATCTTGCCGATAAGCAATTTTTCAGTCAAACCGGCATAAGGTGACATTTTTGAAAGTATACCGGGAATTTTGGGGTATAGATCCTCACTCAGATAGGTAGTGTCGACTCGGGGATATGTAGTCACTTTCTTTTCGTAAAGCGATTGAATGTGGCGCAAAGTGGCTTCGGCACTCCAGCCCCATTTCTTGTTACATTCAACCTGAAGAGAAGTAAGATCAAACAATCTTGGTGGGGCTTCCCGACCGGCTTTTTCAGTCACCTCCAATATTTCGAGCGGCAATCCTTTCAGTCGCCAAAGGAGCTCTTGTGCTTCCTCTTCCGTGGGGAAACGCTTTCCAACAGCATTGAAAACGGCTCCTTTGCATTTAGTGGATATTTCCCAAGAGTCTTCGGGGGTGAAGCGGTCAATTTCCTGCTGCCTGGCAACCAACAGAGCCAATGTAGGAGTCTGGACTCTGCCAACCGACAAAACCTTACCGGGAGAAGAATATTTGAGGGAGTACAATCGGGTGGCGTTCATTCCGAGAATCCAATCTCCAACGGCTCTTGAGAGCCCGGCATAATAGAGATTGTCGAATTCAGCAGCCGGCTTCAATGACCGAAATCCTTCGCGAATTGCTTCTTCGGTGAGCGAGGATATCCACAATCTATATACAGGGCATTTTACTCCAGCTTTTTGAAGGACCCACCTTTGTATGAGTTCTCCTTCCTGCCCGGCATCCCCACAATTCACTACCTCATCGGCCTGTGAGACCAACGTGCGAATTACTTCAAACTGCTTTTTATAAGTTTCGTTATCAATGAGTTTGATGCTGAAATTCGGAGGGAGCATGGGGAGAACGGAGAGAGCCCATCGACTCCAACGCTCTGTGTAATCTGCAGGTTCTTTCAGAGTGCAGAGATGGCCGAAAGTCCATGTAACCCTAACTTCATGGCCTTCGAAATAGCCGTTGTGACGCACATTAGCTCCAAGGATAGCGGCAATATCTTTTGCAACACTTGGCTTTTCTGTGATGCAAACTCTCACTTACGTCTCTTTTTACGCAATTTGCCGAGCGAGATTTTCCAAATCGATTCTCCCGTAGGCCCGTTAGTTTTAATGGTAATAGGTCCATTCGGTTTCATGGGAGGAAAATCAATCTCAATGGGGATGATCCCATCGTCCTCCCATTGGAAATATCTTTTAAAATCCACACCGTCAATATCAGTCGCCATCATTTCTTTTCCTCCAGAAACAGCTGACATGAAGTCAATCCGTCCTGAAGTATGAGGACGGCCGGACATTCTTCCGTAGACTCTGGTGAGATCGGATCGGAAGTCAATACTATCTGCAAGAAAAATTAAAATACCTGTGGATTGAGCCTTACAGTCATAAACATCCCGAGCCACAACAAGGAAGTTGCAGGCGAAAAGTAAAATAAGCGTATAGAATAGTTTTTTATTCATCGTGTTTCTTAGCTTCATTCCAGTAAACATCCATTTCATCCAACGTCATATCGCGCAAGGATTTTCCGGCTTTTATAGCGCTCTGCTCAATATGATTGAAGCGCCTAATAAATTTCAAGTTAGTTTTTTCAAGTGCATTTTCGGGGTTGATCCCATAAAGACGTGCGACGTTAACGACGCTGAAAAGCAAGTCGCCAAGCTCCGCTTCCATCCGGGAAGCATCTGATTTTTCAACTTCATTACAAAATTCTGAAAGCTCTTCTTTCACCTTATCAAGCGCCCCAGAGGGATTATCCCAGTCAAAACCGACATTTGCGGCTTTTTCCTGTATACGGAAAGCTTTAATGAGAGCCGGCAATGCTGCCGGCACACCAGAAAGAACCGTTTTATTGCCACCTTTTTCACGAAGCTTGATTTGCTCCCAGTTTTCAGAAACCTTCTTTGCCGAGTCTCCGACATTTTCATTTCCGAAAACATGAGGATGGCGAAATATCAGTTTTTTATTCAACGCATCGGCAACATCGCCAATATCGAAACGACCCTGTTCTTCTCCGATCTTGGCATAGAAAAGCACATGGAGAAGCACATCTCCCAGTTCCTTCTTAATGTCGGGAGAATTATCTCTCATCAGGGCGTCGCAGAGTTCGTAAACCTCTTCAACCGTATTTGATCTAAGACTTTCGTTGGTTTGCTTTCTGTCCCAAGGGCATTCAACTCTCAAACGATCAAGAGTATCAATTACCTCGGCTATACGAGCTGCTTTTTCCAAAGAAGTTCTCGGCATGGCTGGTTCATTAATATTCAGAGACATAGTTTTCTATTCCGCGTCCTAACCATTCGGCGAATTTTTCCACACTTTCGTCATAATAGTAAGGCTGCTCGAGCACATTTCCTGAATTGTCAAGGATAACGTAATATGGCTGACTATTAGCAAAGAACTTACTTCGTTGCAGATAGCTCCATTTATCGCCAACACTCTCAAGTTTTACTTTTTTACCGTTTTCTTCTACAGTAATCGTTTCGGGAAGCGATTTTTTATCATCGACCATCAACTTAATAAGTACGAAATTTTCCTTGATGATGGAAGAAATTTCCTCCGTATCGAACACGGCTCCTTCCATCTTACGGCAGTTGACGCATCCGTATCCGGAGAAATCAATGAGCACGGGGCGACCTTCTTCCTGAGCAAACTTCATACCTTCATCGAAATCATCAAATTCGCGGAATTGCCCTCCTGCATATAGATTGAAATCCTGGGTATATAGAGGCGGCACAAAAGCGCTTACACCTTTAAGGGGAGCACCCCAGAGGCCAGGCACGAGATAAACGGCAAAACTGAATGAAACAAGCGCAAGGAAAAATCTCGGGATGGATACATATTCAAGCGGTGAATCATGACTGAAACATATTTTCCCAAGAAGATAGAAGCCAAGTAGAATGAATATGACAATCCATAAGGCAAGAAAGACTTCCCTGTCAAGAATCCCCCAGCCGTATGCCAAATCTGCCACGGAAAGGAATTTGAGTGACAAGGCAAGTTCGAGGAAACCAAGCACTACTTTGACGGAGTTAAGCCAACCTCCAGAACGAGGCATTTCTTTGAGCCAAGAGGGGAAAATAGCAAAAAGTGTGAACGGGATTGCAAGAGCGAGAGCGAAAGCACCCATTCCCACGGCCGGTCCTACGATATTCCCTACAGAAGCAGCTTCAACCAGCAGGGTGCCGATGATGGGTCCGGTACATGAGAAGGAAACCAACGCGAGAGTGAATGCCATGAAGAAAATGGATATCAGACCCGTGGTTTTTTCTGCTTTACTGTCAACTCCGTTACTCCAACTTGACGGGAGCTTGATGTCGAACGCCCCAAAAAACGACACTGCAAAGACAACAAGCAACAGGAAAAATGCCAGGTTGAATATCGCATTAGTTGCAAGGTCGTTAAGCTTGCTGGCTCCAAAAATCAAAGTGATAGCCAAGCCTAAAATTAGGTAGATAGCAATGATACTGAAACCGTAGATTAATGCATCTCCAACAGATTTTGCTTTATTGTTATTCTTTTTCAAGAAAAAACTTACAGTGAGAGGTATCATCGGCCAAACACAGGGGGTGAGCAGCGCGAGCAGTCCACCTACGAAACCCCAGATGAAGATATACCACCATGAAGATTCTGCGATATTCTGATTGTTTCTCTTGTCTGTTTCAGGAAATTCTACAGGTCTCCACCATTGCTCTTCATCGGAAGAGAAAGATGCTTTATCGAGATCAACCGTTGCAGAGATGTCGGTTTCAGCGGGGCTATCGGATAAGACATATCCATCTGATAGAAATTCGAAAGGTTCTTTAGTCGGAGGAGTACAACTTTCGTCGTTACATCCCTGAAATTTAAGTGTTCCTATTACTGCATAATCTTCCGATAAGATTTTCACTTTCTGCTTGAGAACTACATCTGATTCCCACCAGTTCAGCTTCAGATTGAAGATGGGATCATCTTTTTCGATGGGCTTTACAGAGGGTTCAAGACTTCCGATAAGTTCAACGCCGTCAAGCTTTTCGTATTCTACGGAAGTGGGATTGGGGCCTCCTTCGGGGAGATTAATTCCATATAAGTGCCATCCTTTATCTACCTTGGCAGAAAAAAGAATCTCTCCACTGTCGTTTCCCGTTTTATCGAAAGAGATATTCCATGTAATTGGATTGACAATCTGTGCCTTTGCAGTGAAACCAAAGAGCACAAGGGTGCTTACAAGGATATATGAAAGATGTTTTATTGATTTCATATTTCAACGGTATTAAAAAAAGGCGTTTTGAGCGAATTTAAATGTTTGCGGAGGGAGACAAGTTTTATTGTCGCATCCCATGAAAGTAATAACACCTTGAATTACAGGGCCATCAGAAGGGTTATCATTGATGAGAGTGAACGGAATAGAAAATTGGACATCAGAGTCCCACCATGTCAGATCTAAATCGAACATCTCGTCGTGAACCTTCAGGGGTTCTTTATCCGTGATAGGGTCGGAAAAAATCACATTTTTGCTTGATGAAAGATCGATTTCTGTAGGCCTCGGTCCAAATTCAGGCATGTCCATCCCGTAAAGATGCCATCCGGGTTGAATATGCGCTGTTAGAATCAGAACACCTTTGTCATTGGATTGCATTTCGATATTTTGAGACCATTTAATCGATTGTTGCGTCTGTGCAAAGACTCCGATTCCCATAGAGAAACATGACAAAATAATCAGAAAACTAATAATTTTTTTCATATAGATACGTTTGATAATGCAAAGATAGTCTATTTGAGTTAATAGTTATGGTTTTTAGGACTTTTTTGTAGTTATTTAAGCATTGCAATTATAGGGGTCTGATTTAATTGAAAAAAAATGCGTATCTTTGCACATTGAATTAAAGAACCAAATAATCATTAAATGGCTCAACAGAAAATTCTGTATATATCACAGGAAATTACTCCTTATCTAAGAGAAAATCCGTTGTCTATTTACGGCAACAAACTACCTCAAAGCATCCATGAAAAAGGATTTGAAGTGAGGACTTTCATGCCCAAATACGGCAGTATAAACGAACGCCGCAATCAACTTCACGAGGTAATCCGTCTGTCGGGTATGAATATTGTCATCAATGACAACGATCATCCGCTGATTATTAAGGTCGCCACCCTCCAGCCCTCACGCATGCAGGTCTATTTCATAGACAACGACGATTTCTTCTTCAGAGCCGGCGCAAAGCAACTTGAAACAGAAGTTTCGCCCGATGACAATGACGAAAGAATGATGTTTTTCGTAAAGGGTGTTATTGAGACAATCCGTAAACTGCGATGGAATCCGGCGATAATACAATGTACCGGATGGATTTCAGCTTTAGCTCCGTTATATATAAGAAAACTATATCAAGACGATCTGTCGCTGACAAAAGCTAAGATAGTTTATGCTTTGCGACCCGAAAAATTCGATGGAACACTTCATCCGGAGTTCGTGAATAAACTGCGTCAGTTGGATTTCAACGATGCCGACTTGGAAATTCTAAATAACGAACCTGTCGACTGGATTGCATTAAACAAAATAGCCATGGACAATTCTGATGCTATTATTGAATCCGAACAAGGGGTTCCGGCTGAGCTCACGGAATATGCTATAAAATTGAATAAACCCTTCCTAAGGATTGCAGGCTCGGATAATCAGATCGAACAATACAACGAATTTTATAGAAGCTTAATTGCTGAAGATTCGAATATATTTTAAGTACTTTTCATTCAAACACACTTTGATGAGAAATTATTTTTCTTTAATTACTATATTTCTGTCCGGACTTATATTTTATGCATGTCAGGACGAAACATCCACTATCGGCAGTTCGCTTGTCACGGATGAAACGGTTATTTTAGTTGATTCTTCCTTTACATTAACAGGCAGAACACTTACCGACCCTGTTGTTCAGTCGAGAACGATTACCCAACTTCTTGGTAGACTTCAGGCTGATGAATATGGCAATATCACATCCGATGTTGTGATGCAGTTCATGCCTTCTATGGGTATAGACACAGTAGGAGTAACGACAGAAGACATCGATTCCATAAAATTGTTGATGTTCATGACTCCGGGTGATTTTACAGGTGATTCTTTAGTCCCCATGGGTCTGGAAATTTATAAACTCAACAAGCAACTCCCCTCGCCTATCTACAGTGACTTTTCACCGGAAGGTTATTATGATCCGAATCCAATCGCTTCTCAGATATATACAGGGAATGCACTCTACAATGATTCGATCAACAACCTGTCCTATCGCACTATTTCAGTTGATCTGCCATTACAGTTAGGTAAAGATATTTTCTCTCATTATGTCGAGAGTCCTGAAGATTTCGCAGATCCTAACGCTTTCACCAAATGGTTCCCAGGACTGTATGTAACGAATTCTTTCGGTTCAGGTTTGATAGTGAATATTTCCGAGACTCGCATAAATCTGCACTATCGCAAACATGCTACTTATGAGAATAGCCTCGGAGAAGAAAGAGACACGGTTTACAAGCTCGTAAGATCTTACTTGGCAGTTGTACCCGAAGTTATCACAAACAATAACATCAAGTTCGAGATGAGCGACTTCCTTTCAAAAAAGATCGATGCCGGAGAAGCATTGATAGTCACTCCGACCGGAACGGAAGTTGAGCTTACCTTCCCTGCTTTAGACATAATTTCTACATATAAGCAGAACGCACCCGAACTATCATTGTTAAACACTCTCGAATTCAGTATTCCTGCTGAAGAGATAGAAAATTCTTTCGGCATAAAACCGCCCGATTATCTATTAATGGTTCTATCAAAGAACAAAAAAGAATTCTTTGCTGAAAATAAGATAGCTGACAATAAAACTTCATTCATGGGCACCTATAGTCCCACTGATAGTTTATACAGTTTCGGCAATCTTCGCCAATATATCATCGATCTTATGGATCAGGATGAGATAGATTTAAGCGACTATACGTTCACTATCACACCTGTTAACCTCGAAACTGAGACTTCAAGTGATAATTACTATGGCACTTCGACCACGTATATTGTTAATGTATCCCCTTACGTAACTAAACCGGCTATGGTAAAATTGAACATTGATGCCGCAAAAATAAAACTTACATATACTCGACAATACACAAAAAATTATTAACTTTGTCGACGATTTAGAAAGCCGCAATAGCTCAGTCGGTAGAGCATTTCATTCGTAACGAAAAGGTCGTGGGTTCGAGTCCCACTCGCGGCTCGGAAAGACTCCTAAGCTACTTAGTTTAGGAGTTTTTTATAACCCGATTTCGTGACGGAATAGGTAATGGTTGCGCAGGTTTTCAAAAGATTCCGGATTTGATTTTAATGCGTATGAATCTTTCAGCACATCGTATGATTTTAATGCCTCATCTATAGTTATTTTGTCGGGTGAGTTTGATATCGGGCTTTCCCATTTTACGGAAGGAAATTTAAAATGTTTTGTGAAGCTGTCTACCACCATACGTGTGGCTCTCATTTTACCCTCGATTGAATACCCTGCGATGTGAGGTGTCGATATTGCTGCCCGTTCAAGTAAGACATGATTGATATCTGGTTCATTTTCCCAGCAGTCTAAAATTACGTCACTGATTTTGCCTTTTTCCATACCCTCGAGTAAAGCATTGGAATCAGTTATCGATCCTCTTGCAGCATTTATAACTAACGGTTTTTTTTGAAATTTCGTAATGATTTCCTGATTAAACAAATGAAACGTCTTATCAACGCCTTCTAAGATTAATGGAGCATGAATAGTTATGATATCGGACTTTTCAGCTATTTCATCAAGTGTAACGAAAATATCGTCTTTTTCAGTTCTTTGACGAGGCGGATCATTAAGTAATGTAACCATCCCTAAACTTCTTGCCCATCTGTCGACTATACTACCTATGTTGCCAACGCCCACAATTCCTATTGTCTTACCCTTTAAATCTTTATACATCTGCATTATGGAGCAGAAAACATACTGAGCAACTGCAGGCGCATTGCACCCCGGTGCATTGACTACTTTTATCCCTTTGGCATTACAATAATCCCGATCGACATGATCAAGCCCGATGGTAGCTGAGGCGATAAATCGGCATTGAGACCCTTCGAGAAGAGACTTGTCGCAAACGTTACGTGTTCGAACGAAAAGAGCGTCAGCATCTGCGATAGTTTCAGCTGTTATATCTTCTGAATCGAGGTATGACACATTTCCATAACTCTCCAGAACACCCTGTATATATGGGATTTTGCTTTCTACTATTATTTTCATCTCACATCAGATAATCCACAGATAAATAATGAAATAAATTATCAGAATTACCGGAAAAAGAATATAGGATCGCGATTTTTCATATAGACGCATATACATGCATATCTGCATAGACGTGATGGAATACACTAATGGGCTATAAAACAATATATTAGCATAATCCACAAGACAGAGAAGCCCAGATAGAATCCCGATTGATGATAAGAATGAAAAATAAATGCGGCTCTGATTATTGAATGACAACACTTTAAGGATATTCATCGTTCCTGTGATCAAACCGATAAAAAGTGTAAGAGCGATTGTTATAGTCAAAGACGGTGCATAACTCAGGTCGAAAAAGTGAGAAAAATCAGGTGACTGAATTGCATGAAGATTATGGAACGACACCCAGCCGAAGCCCCAGCATATCCAAATTGGTGTGAATAAACCCATCAGTAACGCCAAAATTCCCCGCAATGACATTAACCTCATCTGCGAACATCCGACAACAAAGATAATTATATAAAACAGGAAACCATACTCCCATAGTAAACCGAAAGCAAGCAAAAAGAAAATCAAAAATATCCTTCTTGTCTGTTGGGGATGTTGGTAAATACTGAAAAGCATCATCATGGCTGCGAGGACGAAAATATCAAGAATGATACCCCCCGAGAATGAGGTCATTGATGCCGGGACAGTAGCTTGAAATACGAAGAATAGACCTACGAACAGGTCGGAAACAGTGCGGAGAAGGTTGAAGGTTCTATTTATGGCCACCATTAGAAAGGCGCACATAAATGACCCTAAAATATTAATAAAAAATATCCAGGATCGGGAACTTATCCAGAATTGTGGCGACCAAATAAATAAACCAAAGTTCTGTTTAGGTTCTGTCTCCAAATATCGAGAAAAAGAAGTAAAACAAACAGCAAGAGAGAGGAGAATGACAATCCATGTCACTCCTCTCGACTTGATGACTCTGGTAAGATTGACTTCTAATGATGTCACTTAACCTTTCGGATTATCACATTAAATCTTTTCCGATATCCTTCCTGAAATATTTGCCTTCAAAATCAATTTTTTCCAAGGAAGAATAACTTTTCTTAAGTGCCTCTTCTATATTCGTACCCAGAGAGCTAACTGTTAGGACTCTACCTCCGGATGTAATAATGTCTCCAGATTCATTTTCGGAAGTTCCAGCATGGAAAACTATGCTCTCCTTCACATTTTCGATTCCTTTTATAGGGAAGCCTTTTGGATATGAACCGGGATAACCGCCCGATACCATCATTACAGTTACCGCTGTCTCCGGCTTTATTTTGAGCTCTTCTCCTTTTAAAGAACCTTTTGCTGATGCAGTGGACAAATGGAGTAGATCGGAATCTATCCTCAACATCACAGCTTCAGTCTCCGGGTCTCCCATACGTACGTTATATTCTATTACATAAGGATCACCGTCTACGTTTATCAATCCGAAGAAAATAAATCCTTTATAATCGATTCCGTCCTTTATCAAACCGTTGACAGTAGGAATTATGATTCGCTTCTCAACTTTGTCCATAAATTCACTGTCTGCGAAAGGCACAGGACTGACAGCTCCCATTCCTCCGGTATTTAGGCCTGTATCACCTTCTCCTATTCTCTTATAATCTTTAGCGACCGGGAGGATTTTATATTCCCCTTTGCCATCCGTTAGAACGAAGACCGAACATTCGATACCGCTTAGAAACTCTTCTATCACTACTGTTGATGAGGATTTTCCGAACATACCTCCAATCATTTCTCTGAGTGCATCGACAGCTTCTTTAAGTGTCGGCAAAATCAAAACACCTTTACCGGCAGCCAGACCGTCGGCTTTCAAAACATAAGGTGGTTTCAGCGTTTCAAGATATTTAATCCCTTCCTCTAAAGATGAGGAATCAAACGATTTATATGATGCTGTCGGAATTTGATGACGAGCCATAAATCTTTTTGCGAAGTCTTTGCTACCTTCGAGCATTGCTCCGGCTTTCTTCGGCCCGCAAACAAGTGGTGCACCATCCTTGTCGAAATAGTCTGCTATGCCTCCTACCAAAGGGTCTTCATTGCCCACAACGATAAGGTCGATCTGATGATCATTGACGAATTTTTCAATAGCTCCAAAATCCATAGGAGATATTGCTACGTTTGTTCCATAATTTGGAGTGCCGCCATTCCCTGGAGCTATATATAATTTATCAAGTTCACGGCTTTGACTTAATTTCCATGCTAAAGCCGATTCACGGCCACCGCTACCTAGCAACAAAACATTCATTTTCTTTAATTTTTAGTGTTATTTTTTCCATCCTTTCCTAAGACGCATTATCCTGCCTTCTTCATTCATCGCTTTATCATCTCGAATACTCGGCTGTTTTGGACCGAATCTTTCGAGCTGTCTAATATAATGTTCGTTGGCAATCTGAGCTGCCGACTTATTTTCCCTGCTATCTCGTCTCTCTTTTTTCTTATCGAGGAAATTCTCGTCAAAAGATCTTTTAGATGAGCCGGGATGCCGTTCTTCTTTTTTACTATGAAGACGGAATCTTGCATCAATTTCTTTCCTTAATCGATCCTTTTGCTTATCGGTTCTGTCAAAATGACGGGATTTTCCGTTTTTGAGAACGGCGTCCTCCTCTCTTTGTTTCAATCGGCCACCATGACGACGGAACTCATTATATTCACCCTTAAAGATTACATATTCCCTAAGTTCACAATCCAACGAACCGTTGAATAGCCTTTCTTTTAATGAGGGAGCCAATCCAATCTTGTTGAAATATTCTTCCTTATAACCTATGATCCAAGCATGGTAACCGGTAAAAACATGCTTCAATTTTGTTCCTATCATCCTATAAAGACCCTCCATATCATCACTGCCGATTCTTTCGCCATAAGGCGGATTAGTAATCAGAATACCGTTCTCCGGAGCACTGTCCCATGATGATAGAGGTTTGACCTGTAGATCGATGAAGCGAGCCACACCGGCTTGTTTAATATTTTTCTGCGCAATCGAAACAGCCTTTGGCGATATATCAGCGCCATAGATAGTATACTTCAACTCTCTCTCCCCAGAATCATCGTTATATATCTCGTCGAATAATTCGGCATCGAAATCAGGCCAGTCTTCGAACGCGAACTTTTTCCTATAAACACCGGGGTTTATTCCTGCTCCGATCATAGCTGCTTCGATGAGAAAAGTACCTGAACCGCACATCGGATCTACGAACGGACAATCCCCTCTCCATCCACTTTTCAGGATTATTCCGGCAGCTAAAACTTCATTGATTGGAGCGTCGGTCTGACTCACCCGGTATCCCCTTTTATGCAGAGACTCACCCGATGAGTCCAACGACAACGTTACGTTTTCACCTGAAATATGGACATTTATTTTAACATCTGCATCATGAAGACGAACACCCGGCCTCTTGTCGGGTCCAAATTTATCTTTGAAAAAATCCACGATTCCGTCTTTAACCCTATAGGTAACAAAACGCGAATGGGTAAACTCATCGGAATTAGCCACAGTATCAATGGAGAAAGTTTTACTTAAAGATAAAAGCTTATTCCAATCGTATTCTTTTATCTTTTCATACAATTCTTCCGGATCATTGGCAGTAAACTTGTAGAACGGCTTTAAGATTCTCAATGCTGTCCTACAACACATATTAGCTTTATATAGGATTGCTAAATCACCTTCAAAAGATACCATGCGTCTGCCTGGTTCAACATTTATGGCTCCGAGATCGCGCAGCTCTTCGGCAAGGACATCTTCCAATCCCTTGAACGTCTTAGCTACCATCTCAAACCGGTTCGTCATGTCGACCTGTCTCATTGTTTTTGTCTGTTTTGATTCGATGAAGAAATTCTCAAGATATTGTCGGGAGGCGTTTGAACTAATCTCTCTCCGGGCGGCACATCTTCGGTTATCCAAAGGTTTCCGCCAATTACTGCGTCGTGGCCTATATTAATACGACCCAATACAGTCGTATTGGCATATATCACCACATTGTCACCGATTATCGGATGACGCAGATGGCCTTTCACAGGATTATTAGCGGAATCTCTTATGAAGCTTTTCGCTCCTAATGTCACTCCTTGATAAATCTTTACATTTTTACCGATAATCGCAGTTGCACCTATAACGACACCCGTGCCGTGATCTATCATAAATGCCTCGCCTATAGTAGCACCCGGATGTATGTCAATTCCGGTCTCACTGTGAGCAAGTTCACTGATCATCCTCGGGAGGATAGGAACTTCCAATTGAAACAGAAGATGGGCTATCCTATGATTACATGTGGCGCGTATCCCGGGATAGCTGAAAATCACTTCACCGGGTGACAAAGCGGCTGGATCTCCATTATATGTGGCCATTACATCCGACCACGCCAAACTTCTTAGTGTGGGCAGAGATTTAAGGAATAGCAAAGACTTTTCTTCAGCTTTCCTGCTAATTTCTTCAGTTGGAATATTATCTGCACACTCCAAATCAAAAATTATAGCTGCCGTGATTTGCTCGATAAGAAGTCGCAACAATTGATCTGCATAAATTCCCACATGAAAACCTAAAGTGCTACGAGTAACACCGTTATCACCATAAAATCCGGGAAACAAAAGAGTACGACAAATACCGACGATCTTCTCCATTGCCGAATGAGAGGGTAAAGCCTCTCCTTGCAATCTTGAATGACAGACACCCGGCAAAAAATCAGCATCCGCTAATTTTTCCGATAATTCCTTTATTATCTCCGGAGCTTTTCCTAAATCAATAGTTTCGTCTAATGGCATCACTCGCTTTTTACCGACACAAAGTTAACTATAATAACCGATATATCATAATCCGACATATCCCATTCTATAACACTGGAAACTCACACATAAAGAAAAAGATGTGTTGACAATTCAGTCGACACATCTTTTATTATTAATCTTATTTATTTACCATTTCTGGTAGTGAACCGCCTCGGGATTCCATTTATCCTTAGGCTCCGGAGATTGAGCAGGATACCCTAAGGATATTATATTCAAAGGTATGACATATTCCGGTAAGGAAAGAACCCTCTTTACATGCGGTAAAATTTCATTATTAGGATAAACACCACACCAAACTGCACCTAATCCATAGGCGTGTGCAGCAAGAAGAATATTCTCCGAAGCAGCTGAACAGTCCTGAATCCAGTATTCGCGGGCATCTCCTTCAGCCGCTTTCTGCATGTCTCCACATACCACTATTGCTGCCGTAGCAGTCTCGAGTCTGGAATAGGGATGCACCGCCATCAGTGAATCAAGCATCTCGCGCTCTGTCACAACTACAAAAGCCCAGGGCTGTTTATTCATTGCAGTCGGAGCTGCAAATCCCGCTTTCAATATTGAGTCAAGTGTGTCAGCAGGAATCTTTTGATCGGTGAACTGACGGATACTTGTACGAGTCATTATATTATCTATAATCTCGTTAGTAGCCGAGGTGTTTTCTCCGGCCGTTACCGTCTTGTTGTTATTACAGGAAGAAATAATCATTATCGCTGTTATGGTTAAAATGAATGTCTTAACAAATTTCATGTTTATTCTTTTAATTGATGAATAGTATCTACCAATTGATCTCCGAGACCGATAGTATAACCTTGGGAAACGAATACAATTCTGTTAAAAGTATCGGCAATGATAAATATCGGTGTTTCGGATGATTCGAGATGGAGCGCTTCTCTTATCTCATTTGAAATTTTACCGTCGTTATCGATACCGAATGTAGCCGTCGATGGTAGTGCCGGCAACAAGGACGGATCGAAACGCGAAGCATCCTGTTCGTCTTTGAAAAGGAGAATCATACTCCTGCCCCAGTTTTCAAACTCGGGATTCAAGGCTGCGATATCGCGGAGAGCATGATTAGTAGGCTCATGGTTCGGAGTGAGAAGACCGATTATATAATATCCTCTGCCGGTAGTTGACAGTATCGACTTATCTGTGCCGGAGCCCAGATCGCGATAAATATCTTCGGAGTTAAAGTTACCTATCACCTGTACACCTTTATTGTCCTGACGTAGAATAAGAGTATCGCCTACTGCAACATTAGGTTCTATGGTTATGAATTTAGTGCGTGAAAGGACTCCTCCGTCTGCCATTCTTTGACCGGTAACGAGCATGTATTGACCCTCGTCAAGCGCCGCAGGTTCCGAAAATAGCTGACTCCATGTCGCTTCGTCGGGATAATTCAATAATTGCGGTTTACCATCTACAATTTTTGACAATGTGAATTGAGTATAATATTTCGGGTCATCGATTCTACCGGTTTTTTCATAAAGGAGCTGAAGTGTGCCTTGAGGAGCATTCGATTCTTCAACAGCCAGAGTACCGAAAACCACGTCATTCCATTTTCCATCAGCGTCAGCCCATTGTGTTTTACCAGTAACGGGGTCGATTCGTGACGGTAACCCTGCCGTACGCGCCACCGCTACGAAATAAATATCTCGTGAGGCGGCGTTGGTCACCTTTGATTTATGAACGGCTTCGGGACTCATTCTGACGTTTGCCGGATACCAGTTGGGGATAACTTCTATATTCTTTCCGACATATTCTACCAAAGCTGTGGGATTCGATTTGAACTTTGCCAGTTCATCATTGCTGAAGTTCTCTACAAAATAAGATCTGAAAGGAGTCAATGCTTCATTGTCGATCCTCGGCGACATGATATAATCAACATAAAGCGGGCTTTCAAATACTGGAGTATTGATATGATCGGATAAGATATTCATGGGAACATCGCTTCGGTCCTTTTGAGTAAGAGATTTAAGGAGGTTAAGAGCTCTTGATCGGTCTTTTTCGGGAGTTGAGGTAAGAAATTGTTCGATAACAGCATGATTACCTCTTGCATCTGTCATAACCCCTACGAGTTCCGATTTATCCAGACCGAGTCTCTCTGCCAATGCTTCAGCTTGACTGGGAGTCATGAACGTCGCTGTATAAGCGCCGCGAAGTGAATCTTCGTAAATTTTACGACGGTCATTTTCCGCTACCTTTTCAGGATCAAGCTCTAACGGACGATAGGTCTGAGGCGGAGGGATGATATTCATTTCCACGCTTCCTCCGGTTCCGGAATTGCGATCTAATTTCACTGTAACCTTTCTATTCTTACCCACACTTCCTTTGGTAAAACCATAGTTAGTTCCATCTGTAGCCCATATTAATATATCGCCCAGACCTGAACTCAAAGATGCATTACCGTTTTTATCAGCGCTTTTTACTGCTATCGGATAAAATTCGCCGTAATTATACAGTCTGAAACTCACATCGGCTTCAGGCACGACTTTACCTGCCGCATCTGTCACCGTTACATAAATAGTGTCGACTGAGGCGTAGTTGGTCGTAACGTTTATATTTGTGTAGCCAATGGGACGGTCAAGAACTTCTTCCTCACCGTTATAATTTCCGAATACTCTCGTATTCATCATCATACCGCGCGAAGCCGGAGCATTGAACCATCCAAGGTTTAAAACCGGTTCTGGTTCGCATGCGCCCATAAAATACCATTTCCCGTCGGCCCAGGCTTCTACCCAGGCATGGTTGTCGTCTGTATGAGCCCATCGTGGTGTATAAATCTGACGTGCGGGAATGCCCATCGATCTCAGTGCCGAAACGGTAAATGTCGATTCTTCTCCACATCGACCTATTGCCGAAGAAACAGAAGCCAAAGGAGAATGAGTCCTACTGTCCGACGGCTGATAAGTAACTTTCTCATGGCACCAATGGTTGATTTCCAAAATAGCTTCCTCCATCGTCATATTTCCCACTCTCTCTTTCAATTCCTCATAGAAAATGGGGCGATGTCCGTCAAGTGCTTCATTGTTCACTCTGACAGGAAGTACGAAATGATACCATTCTCTATCCGGAATTTGCTTGCCCCAAGGCATCTCATTGCGAGCTTTTATCGCATAATCGGCCATTTCAAGGAAATAATCACCCGAATTATCTGCTATGTCAGGCAACGGACTGTAAGCATATAGAAATTCCAATGCCTCACGCTGCTCCTTTGTGAGATCGCGCTCGAATATTTTAAAATAATCGGGGTTCGTCTCAGCTTTTCTTTTTTCAAAATCTTTCTTTACCTGCGCATCGAATGCAAAGATCGTTGATGAAGAAAAGATAAGTATGAAAAAAGCAGAGATACAACAAATTAGTTTCTTGTTTTTCATCTTGGTCTGTAGTTTGAAATTTTCACTTGAAATTAATCGCTCTAACGATTTCTGACACGATTTTAGATGAGGTCACCTTTCTTGTATATTCATCCGAACCGGTAGCACCCATCGAAACGCCACCCTTTCGGTATTCCATCTTACTTTTCACAGTCTCGCGAGCAGACGCATGAATTTCATTCGTCCCCGAGAGATTGAGAATTTCGGCTGCATTCTCCGGGGTGACTCCTCCACCGGCAAGAATAGTTAGATCTTTGCCGGCACGGATAGTTAGCTGTCTGAGCAAGTCCACTCCTTCTAAAGCCGTCGCTGCCTGACCTGAAGTAAGCAAGCGGTTACATCCGATCTCTATTATCTCGTCCAAAGCCTTCAACGGTTCTTTGCAGAGATCGAAAGCCCGATGAAATGTCACATTGAGTCCTTCAGCGGCGGCTACCATTCGTTTGCAAGCTTCTATGTCGATGTTCCCGCTTGGTGTCAAAGCACCTATGACTACGCCGTGTGCACCCGCATGTTTTACGGCTACAATATCCTCTATCATCAGACGTATTTCATCATCGGAATAAAGAAAGTCACCGTTTCTCGGCCTTATCAGTACATGAACCTTTATCCCCGACACATCCAAAGCCTTTCTGATAAATCCTATAGATGGTGTAACGCCTCCTTCGCTAAGAGCTGAACACAATTCCACTCTTTGAGCTCCGCCTTCAGCTGCGGCTTTAACACTGTCTATATCGCCGGCGCAGACTTCAAGAACATTCATATAACTTTATTTTGAAGCCGTTTCGAGTTCGATGATATAATCTATCGTTCCTTCCGGTATTTCAGGCAAAGTAAGGGAAATTCCTCCTTCTTTTAATTTTTTGAATTTCAAGGGCTGTTTGTCAGCGAAACCCACAGCTTTCTTAACCTTGCCAGTCACGGGAATAACAAGTTCATTGCCTTCTGGACGGAATACATGAACATAAAGTTTGTCATCTTTGCGGGTAGACGTTCCCCATGATTGTTCGGGAAAATCTCCTGCTGTCACTCCGTAAATTGTCTCACCGTTCACTTTCATCCACTCCCCTATTTCTTTTAATCTCGTCAGCGAAGCAGCCGGCAATTCGCCATTTGGCTGCGGGCCGATGTTTAACAACAGATTGGCACCCTTACCGCGGGCGTTTACAAGGAGTTCTATTAATTCAGGAGTAGGCTTATAATTTTGATCCAATATCTTATATCCCCACATTCCGTTCATCGTCGTACATGTTTCAAGTGGCAGACGAGATATTTCCTGACCGGACATACCGTGAAGATTCTGACCCGGCAGATCGCGTTCAAATATCTGGATATCTTCACCCGGATGCGGTGTAACATGATGATTGTTGGCTACAAGGCATGACGGTTGAAGCTTATGTATCAGGGCATATTGCTCCGGAAGTTGCCAGTCGAAAGGCACTTTATCATCCTTATGATCCCAGTAACCGTCAAACCAGATAGCCCCGATAGGACCGTAATTTGTGAGCAGTTCTGTCAGCTGGTTATTCATAAACTGATAGTAATGGGGCCAGTCTCGCAAAGTGCTGTCTCTGCCTGTTTGCAGTCCTGTTCTACCCGATGGATAATCTGGCCGAGTCCAATCGATATGCGAATAATACAGATGCAGTTTTATCCCTTGCTTTTGGCATTCGTCAGCAAGTTCTTTTAAGATATCACGTTTGAACGGTGTTGCATCGACTATATTGTAGTCGCTCTGATCTGTGTCGAACATTGAGAAACCGTCATGATGACGTGTCGTGAACGTGATATATTTAGCACCCGAGTCCTTTATAGCCTTCACCCATTCTGACGCGTTGAAGTCATTAGGATAGAATGCCTTGGCTGACTTCGCGTATTCCTCGGCTGTAGGACCGTAGTTCAGATACCACTCACCTTGACCGAACAAACTGTATATACCCCAATGTATGAATATGCCAAAACCATTGTCTGCAAATTCTTTCTGGGCTTCTATGATTTCAGGAGAGGGTACATAAACTTCTTCTGCTACTATCTTCTGCGCGTTGATCAATTGAGATGACATGAGCAGCGCGCTCAATCCTATACTCTGTAAAATTTTACTTCTCATATATTTATTTTAAACTTAAGGTTATTATAGATTATATAAACGATAAAGGAATTTTCGACGTAACAAATAGGTCGGAACCCCTTTCATATTTTTATTTACGTTAGAATGGCAGATCCTCGTTATCCGAATCGTCACTACCGGGGTTGAATACTTCGGGACTGGGAGGAGGAGGTACACTCGCCCCATCATTGTGATATGAAGGATAAGAAGACGGTTCGCTTACCATTGGCGCCCCCGTTTTTTCGGCCTTCCAACCACGAATGCTTGTATACCAGCGTCCCTGATATTCACGGCTCTCTATATCGAACGACAACGTTACGTCATCACCTTGCTGCAGAGGATACTGATCGGCTCTTTCGCCAAAGAAATCAAAGTGGATCTGACGCGGACGGGCTTCCACGGTTTCCAATACATACTCATGCTTTTTCCAAGGATTACCGGCTTGCGAAGTCCCGCTTTTTTCACCAAGATCCTTAATAATTTTTCCTTTTACTTCCATTATGTTTTTTGTTTAGTTTACAATTACTTAATTTGAGCTGTCAGAATCTGGCAAGATCCTGCAACTAATATGCAAATATAATTAGATTTTCTCTTTGAACCAAATTTAATTTTCTTAACTTTACACAAAAAAACAAACCGAAAAAGATGACTAAAGAAGCTCTATGGTGGACGGCTCCCGCAGAAGCCGACAATGGAAGGACTATAATGGTAACGGGAAGGAAGGATGTCGATAAATTCCGTCAGAATCCCCGTTTTAATATCCGTGTCGAAATCATTTGGAAATATCAAGGCGATTCATCCGGAATGCCCGATCAAAACAATGCTGAAATGATGGATCGTGTCACTTCTCTTCTTGAAGACACATTCAGCAAAGATCCCGTGGCAGTCCTAACAGGGATTTTCACCGGCGACGATGAAAGAGATTGGATCTTTTACACTTTAAGTACACATATCTTCGGAAAGAAGCTTAACGAGGCACTGGCTTCACTCCCTTTGCTACCGCTTGAAATTTCAGCGGAAAATGACCCCGGATGGGAACAGTATGAAGAGATGAAACAAGCAGAAATACAGCTGGACTGAAATCCCTATTAAAAGGCCTCACCTACGGCGAACACAAAACCGGAAGTGTGACGCCCTATCCCGAAATCTATACGGGCATTAACATTATGCTTAAATTCGAAACGAAGACCTAATCCCCCGTTGGGCAACCATTCGGGCCGTATCTCTTTTTTCTTTAAATCTCGCAGAGACGAAAACACAGTAGCGAATCCGCCCCAAGCCACGACACCTATTCTACCCCAAATATGTTGTCTTATTTCTGTTTGAAAAGCTATCTGGCTGTTATCGATATAAGATCCCATATAATATCCTCTCATCCTCATTCCGTCGGCTGCAACCATTTCTCTCATTGTCCATGGAGTATGATTGCTGTTGATTTTAGCGTAAAGATCCATTGCTATCGTACTCCCTTTCCAAGCTCCGAAGTAATAGTCGGCTATAAATTTGTGACTGTTGAAAAACATCGGAGCACTCCCCAGCTTCTTTGGAAAAGCCATGAATGTATACGACAAATGAGCACCCTTTGTGGGAGTCAGCAGGCTGTTTCTCGAATCAAGCTCCAGCGACGCCCCGATGCCGGTTACATAAATTTGCCGTCTTTCGCCCAGTAGATATTCCGGATTCTGAACATTGCGCGCGTCTGTATAATCTGACCTTAAATGTATTCCGGCAAATAGATTGTGAGTCAGGCGGTAGTTATATTCTAACTGTAAATCTATTTGTCGCCGGTCATAACGCGATTTCACATTATGGTGAGTTTCTTCCGAAGTTATACCCCAGAAATCCAGCCTTTTCCGATATACTTCAAATCTGTAAGTCAATCGCGAACGGTTGTCGGGAAAAAGATTGTTACCTTTGATAGTCAATACATAGAAACCGTTTAACGACGCATTGAAACACGCATAAATATCCGACGGAAGATCTAATGTGTCGTTTCTATCCATACGGTAAAGACCAGTGCATAATGCGCCTAAACCGAAAGAAGCCTCGCGCGTATAAGATGGAGATATACCAAAACTCAGATCCAGTTTTTTCTCACGCGTTCTGTCGACATTTCCCCTGAAAAAAGAATTCATCCAACTTTGCATCCATTTTGGAGCTTTATCTAAATAAGGGATATATTCTATCAGAAAATTATCCGAATTCTGTTCTATTATTGTCGGATCATCATATTCATAAACCACAAGTACGGAATCCTTTTCTTCGGCAAACAACCGAAAACTATCGAATCCTGAAACCGCAAAAAGCATTAATATGATGAACCGGATACGTTGAAACATGAAAGATCGATCTTATCTTTTCGACCTGCAAAATTACTATTTTTTGTCCATATCCACTAAGAGCCCCTAACCTAAAATTCTATCTCCCCACGAACATTATTGTATTAATCTATGTTTTCTTTACAAAGGCTTCCCTTTTGTAATAAACATACACATTACCACTAAAACTACCTACAATGAAAAAAACTTTACTTTTTTTGACGATTCTGACCGGAATGGGACTTAATGCTCAAAACCATCCGGCAAAAGCTAACGAATCCAAAGAAATCCATATCGTCATGGGAAATGCGGCTGATTCGACTAAAGTTTATGATGCTTTTGTTGAAAATGCGCCTAAACGATTCAACATTCCCGGAGCTCCCAGGTTCGCCATCGTTGGAAAAGATGAAAAATTTTATTTCGGAATAGGGGGCCTTGCTAAAGCTACAGTTAGTTTCGACTTCCCTAATCCTATCAACAGCGGACAATATTTTACTACTGCCAATATCCCTATGCACGGCGCGCCGGGTAACGGTGGATTGTTTCAAATCAACGCACAGCAATCCAGTCTTTTCTTCAATTTCGTTGCGTTTCCAGGAAGCAAAAACAGACTTGGCGCTTATATCAACTTCGACCTATGCGGAAATAATTACACTCCCTTCCTGCAATATGCTTATCTTACTTGGCGAGATTTCATCGTAGGTTACAACACTACACTGTTCCTTGACGGTGCTGCCAGTGCTCCCACGATAGATAAAGAAGGCCCAAACGCTACCACTTATGCCATAAATCCATTAGTCGATTATGCCCACAAGTTCAAAAACGGTATCACGTTGGCAGTGGGAGCGGAAATAGGACCGGAATCGTTCACGACAACATCTAAAACCGCTTCTGTCAACCAGCGCATACCCGACATACCCGCTTACATTCAATATAACTTTAAAGGCAATCCCAATTCATACGTTCGCTTCTCGGCCATCTTGAGAAATATGCAGTATCGTGACGACGTTAAGGACAAAAATGGCAACGTCACTGGATGGGGTATCAAAGCAAGTGGCATACTGCCGGCATCAAATAAATTTATCGCCTATTTCCAAATGGGGTATGGCAAAGGAATAACGAGCTACTTTGAAGATATGGCCGGTCTCGGACTTGACCTTACACCCGACCCCTCTGTTTCTGGAAAACTCGAAGCTGTGAAAGCATGGGGAGGATACATCGGACTGCAATATAATTTCAGTAAAAAATGTTATTCTTCGGTCACTTACAGCCAGACGAGGAACTATGCTAACGGTTATTCGGACGGTTCAACACCGTGGGACTCCCAGTACAAATACGGACAATATCTCGCCGCTAACGTTTTCTATAACATCACATCGCAACTCACTTGGGGCGCTGAGTGGGATTGGGGAAGACGTGTCGACATGAATGGACTTTCCCGACACGATAATCGACTCCAGACCATGTTACAGTTTACATTCTGACATCCCCTCATATAGATAAAAAACAAGGTGGACGCGGAGATAAGCCGTTCCACCTTGTTGTATTTGTATATATCTATATTGGCTGTCTGTCTTAAATCACGCCCTGACCTATCATTGCGTTGGCCACTTTCATGAATCCTGCGATATTTGCACCTTTCATATAGTTGATATAACCATCCGCTTCTGTACCGTATTTCACACACTGGCCATGAATGTCGCGCATTATCACATGTAGTTTTTCGTCAACTTCCTCTTCACTCCACTGGAGATGCATGGCGTTCTGGCTCATCTCCAGACCCGAAGTTGCTACTCCTCCCGCGTTAACGGCTTTGCCCGGGGCGTAAGTTACTTTAGACTTGATGAACTCATCGATCGCATCCGGCGTACAACCCATATTCGACACTTCTGCCACCAGTTCTACACCATTAGCTATCAATGCCTTCGCGTCGTCGCCGTTAAGCTCGTTCTGTGTTGCACATGGCAGTGCGATGTCTACTTTCTGTTCCCACGGCTTTTTACCCTCATAGAATGTGGCTTCTGGATATTGTTCCGCGTATGGTGCTACTATATCTTCACCCGTTGCGCGAAGATAAAGCATATATTCTACCTTATCCCCGGAAATACCTTCCGGGTCATAAATATAACCGTCAGGACCCGAAATTGTCACTACTTTTGCACCCAATTCGTTGGCTTTAAGAGCCGCTCCCCACGCCACGTTTCCGAAACCGGAAATAGCTATTGTTTTGCCGGCTATGCTGTCTTTCTTTTCAGCAAGCATACTCTGGACAAAATATAATGCACCGAATCCGGTTGCCTCTGGACGTATTTTCGAACCTCCGAAATCAAGACCTTTGCCGGTCATCGAGCCGTCACATTCGTTTCTAAGCTTTTTGTACATTCCGTACATATAGCCTACTTCTCTGCCTCCTACGCCTATATCTCCGGCTGGAACGTCTCTGTCCGGACCTATGTTCTTCCATAGCTCCAACATGAAAGCTTGGCAGAATCTCATTATTTCGGCCTCGCTTTTTCCGCGGGGTGAGAAATCGCTTCCACCCTTTGCACCACCCATTGGAAGAGTAGTCAAAGCATTTTTAAATGTCTGTTCGAAGCCTAAGAATTTTAATATCGACAGATTGACGCTGGCATGGAAACGGATACCGCCTTTATAAGGACCGATTGCATTATTAAATTGTACTCTATAACCGATGTTCGTCTGAACTTCGCCTTTGTCGTCAGTCCATGTCACGCGGAAAGTAACTATCCGATCCGGTTCTACCATGCGTTCCACTATTTTTGCTTTCTCGAACTCCGGATGCTCGTTATATACGTCTTCCACGCACATCAGCACCTCTTTCACAGCCTGTAGATATTCCGATTCACCCGGATGTTTTGCCTCAAGGCCGCTCATTACTTTATTTATGTCCATATACGTTTAGTTTTAATTGGTATTGATTTGTTAATTGGTACGGCAAAGATAATACAGTTTTTCGCCCGAGTGGATTTATTTTTGCGCTAATAAATGTTAAAACAAGGATGCCTGCTGACATTTTGCTAAAAATTCCACCTCAGACATCTATTTTTAGTCTCCATACAACTTGAAAGCTGCTTTGACATATTGTTTGTCAAAACAGCTTCCTCGTCAAATTATTTTATTTCTACATTTACTTTTTAGGTATTTTCAAAGTCTGACCGATTATTATTTTGGTCCCTTTGAGGCCGTTTGCCGATTGGAGGGCTTTCACGGTTGTCTTGTTGGCACGAGCTATTTTCTCAAGCGAATCTCCTTTCTTTACCTTGTATGACTTCGGAGTTGCCTTCGTATTCTTTTTATTGTTTTTCGAATTCGCTGCGGTAGTCTTATTTTTACCTGCATTATTGTTCGCTTTCGATGTCTGGGCTGTCGTACGGCTTCCGGGATTGCTTATAGGTCTTGACGATACATTCGCAGGAGAAGCTGTAGCTAATGATGCATCATCCCTCTTTTGCTGTGTCCTTTCTGCCACTGACTGGCTTGACGTATTTGCTGCTACGGTGGTCGTACCGGGCACTTCTATTGTCAGCACTGTGCCTTCTTTCACTTTACCGCTCCTCATTTGGTTCCATCTCTTGATGTCTGTTGCGCTAACACCGTATTTATTTGCTATACCTCGTAGATTTTCGCCGCGTCCCACTGTATGGGTGACAGTTTTAGGAGCGGTTGTTGTTTGTGTTATAGTCTGCTGAACATTTTGTTGGCTTGAGAGTTCGTTATTGCTCCCTGTCGACGATCCCATGTTATTATTCTCACCTGGTTCAACGTATGTTCTGCGGGCGTATGCATCGGCATTTTGTTCCAGTATCTGCTGTTCGCTCATGATATAACTCAACACCTGTTGTGAAGGAAGCGTTAGAGCGTAGGGATGGTTGTCGCCGGGAATGATATCCTTCCTGAATTGAGGATTCAGCATTCTTATTTCTTCAATCGGAATATTTAGCACCTCGGCGATCTGGTTGAAGTGGACGCGCTTGTCTACCAACACACTGTCTGTCACTAATTTTTTACTCAACAGAGTCGGACGTATGCCGTATCTGTCATAATAATTCATCACGAAGTTGGCAGCGATGAATGCTGGCACATAACCGCGCGTTTCTGCGGGAAGATAGGCATAGATTTCCCAATAATCTTTCTTTCCGCCTCCTGCACGTTTCAACGCCTTATTCACATTTCCCGGGCCGCAATTATAGGCCGCGATAGCCAGCGACCAGTCGCCATAGATGTCATACAATTGTTTAAGATACTTTACGGCATGTCGCGTCGACAGATAGGGATCGCGACGTTGGTCCACCAACGAATTAACTTCAAGACCTAAGCCCGTAGCTGTCTTCGGCATGATCTGCCACAAGCCTGCTGCGCCGGCTTTGGAGACCGCATTCGGATTGAGTGCCGATTCTATTACTGGAAGATATTGCAACTCCATCGGCATATTTTCCTTGATTAATTCTTCAACGAATATCTCGCCGTAATAGTTGTCCAACGCAAGCATATCGGCTACCAATGTCCGACGTTTGTCCAAATACATATCTATGAATTTCCCCACTATGGAATTATAGGGAAGCTCTATTTCGGCGGGAAGTTGGCTTAAAAGAAGTTCATATTCTTTTGCATTCCCTTTTTTAGCTTTACCGGAAGGCTGTTGAGCCTTGTCGCCATAATGTTTCAGATAGAAATTTTCCTCAAGCTCGCGGCTTTTGATTTCAAAACTTTCCGGTGCAATGACATTGTCGTCTTTTATCGAATGTTTGATATCCAATATCGACCCCGGAGCCGCTGTCGAAGATAACGCTGTTAAACCTATTCCTAAAATTGATAAGATTAATTTATTCATGATTAAATCATTTTGCCGTTAAAAAGTGAATGCCCAATGGATGCCTATGCCGGGACGATGCCTCTGATCCTGAATAAAAGCCGGGCTTACGTCCATCGACAGATCGTCCGAAATGTCGAAATGCGCTAACGACGCGTCCACGTAAGCGTCCACCATCGCCAACAAATATAAACCTACCATTGATATGATGCATAAATCTCTGTTTCTTCTATAAAAATCTTTACGACGTTTGAGGATACTCTCCAACCATTTTTTGTCTAAATCTCCTTCCTGCACAGTAGGAGGGAAAAAATCCATATAACTTTTTGTATTTGGATCATTGTCCATTATGTCGCTGTAGGCTCTCGTGTAATCCCTTAACATCATGTTGTTCCACGACGTTCCGTAAGCAAGACCCATAAATCCTCCTACGACAATTGGCAGTTTCCAAAAACGACGGTTATAGAGTTGACCTAAACCTGGAAATAAAGCCGACATCCACACCGCGCGCATAGGATCGGGCGAAAATTCGTATGTTTTCATGCCACCTCCCGTAAAAAGACTGTCTGCTGCAAGAAATTCCGGAGAGAAATCGTCTGCGATTGGGAAAGTGTCAACCGGTAAGAATACCGCTTTATTCCCTTCCACTATCATACTGTCTTCTACAACTGCCGCCGGCAATATAACTGCTTCACTCAAAGGTATTGAATCGGGTATCTGAAGTCCGAGAGAATCGCGTGATGTCGTTGTTGTTTTCGGCTTGTGAGCCGGTCTTACTGGCTTATTTGATTGACAAAAAATGTTAAAAGGAAGTATCGAGGCCATCACCACGACACCGATTATCCACAATTTTCTATCTTTCAGCTTAAGCATACTACCTTTTCACAAAACAAACACACAGCCGTTAAACGGCTGGGATACTGCCACTTAGAGCCTTTGGCTCTTTAGCGCATAAATTACTTGTTTTCCGTATCTTTTATTTTGTCAAAGATAGTAATTAATCGCTCAAGTTCATCTTCATTTTTGAAAACAAATGTTATTTTTCCTTTACCGGATTTATCGCAGGAAAAACTAACCGGAGTCTTGAATTTTGTAGATAAATGATCTTTAAGAATTGTAAAGTCACCCGTGATATTCCTTTTTTTAGGAGATTCCGACGAAGATGAAACTGGAGCTTTCTTCGCCAATTCTTCTACACGTCTTACCGACAGCCCTTCTTTGATTATTTTGTTATACAATTCCAATTGCTTGGTAGGATCTTCAATCGACAGTAGTGCTTTCGCATGCCCCATGTCTACTTTCTTATCCCGAAGTCCTAATTGAACTTCCGCAGGCAATCTCAACAGTCTAAGGAAATTAGCTATCGTCGTGCGCTTTTTGCCGATGCGTTCGCTCAGACGTTCTTGCGTCAAGGCATATTCATCAATCAACTTCTTGAATGTCAATGCAATTTCAATAGCATTTAAATCTTCCCTTTGAATATTCTCTATCAGAGCCATTTCAGTAAGCTCCACGTCGTTTGCCGTACGGATATATGCCGGAACTGATTTCAGACCCGCTTTCAATGCAGCCCTATATCTTCTCTCACCGGCTATTATCTGATATGTTCCACCCGTTTTGCGTAACGACAATGGCTGAATGATTCCGTGTTCTTTGATTGAAACGCTGAGTTCGTCTAAAGCCTCCTCGTTGAACGTTGTTCGGGGCTGATCAGGATTCGGAGATATTAAATCTAAATCTATTTCATTTATTGCCGAAGTCCCGCTTGCCGGCACATCATCCATCTGGATCAACGATCCTAAACCACGTCCTAATGCTTTGCGTTTATGTGTTGTCATTTTATTCGATTTCGTTAGTTATTTCCTTTTGGTCTGACGTTTATTGTTTTTAGCTATGATTTCTTTCGCTAAATTTATATGAGAGGTCGCACCACGGCTTTCAGGATCATAAAGCAACGCCGGCAGACCGTGCGACGGAGCTTCACTCAAACGTATATTTCTCGGAATTACAGTATCAAACACCATTTTTCCAAAGTGACCCTTTAACTCTTCATAAATCTGGTTGGCCAATCTTAGCCTTGCGTCGTACATCGTCAGCAGAAATCCTTCTATCTCTAAACCGGGATTTAATTTTGGCTTGATGATGCGGATTGTATTTATCAGTTTGGTGATTCCTTCAAGAGCGAAATATTCCGCCTGGACGGGGATTATCACCGAATCTGCGGCAGTCAGAGCATTCACTGTTATCAGACCCAATGATGGCGAACAGTCTATCAAGATATAATCATACTCCTCTTTCAGATCCTTCAGAGCGTTGGCCATCACTCTTTCACGATTCGGCCTATTGATTAGCTCTATCTCCGCGCCTGCAAGATCTATTCGCGAACCGATCAGATCCAAACCTTTCACACAAGTGGATATTTGAGATCCTCTGATGGGATAGTCATCCACAAGACATTCATATATCGAGGAATTCATCTCCTGAGGATTGATTCCGTAGCCAGAAGTAGCATTGGCTTGAGGATCTGCATCGATTATCAATGTTTTCTTGCCTTCGGCAGCTAACGATGCGCCCAGATTGATTGTCGTGGTGGTCTTGCCTACACCACCTTTCTGATTTGCTATTGCTATAATTTTTCCCATCTTGTTCATCTCAAATTTCATGCAAAATTACTTCATTAAACTTCAAAAAATTCAATTGTTCCACGCTAAAATTACCGATTTGTTGATAACTCACCCCTTTTGTTAATAACTCTCTTCATAAAATATTTCATTGTGACCCCAAACCAAAAAACATATTTAATTCTTTCGACACAAAGTTACGACATGATTGAGCTGGTCATCTGCGAATTTGGCCTATACTCTAAAAGTTGCCCACCTTTACTTCCTGATTACCAGTCAAATCAACCAAATATAAAACCTCATTTTTAGCAATTTTTAACCTTTGCGCGAGTTTTTACTCCGGATTTTTGACATCTGAAATCAGAATTCTATTCATCGAATTCATTTCAAAAGCAACATCGCATCGCCATAGCTCAAAAATCTGTAGTCGCTGTCCAAGGCATGCTTATAGAGCGAACGCCAATCCTCACCGATAAACGCAGACAACAGCAACAATAAGGTTGATTTTGGCTGATGGAAGTTTGTGATCATTCCGTCTATCATTCTGAATTTATAACCTGGAGCTATCATTATCTGCGTTTCCGCTGAAAGAGCCTCCAAACCGTTAGTTTCCATGTAGTCAGACAGTGCACATAACGACTCTTCGCGTGTCGGCGCCCCGATCCTATCCTCGTAAACTTCCCACTGGCTTAGTTTGTCCGGAACCTCTCCCTTTAACACTTTGCATCCGAGATGATACAGACTTTCCAAAGTTCTAACAGAGGTTGTCCCCACAGCGATTATCTTTTCTTTATGATTCTTAAGCGCCTCTAAAACATTCTTATCCACGCTTATAAACTCCACGTGCATGGCATGTTCGCCTATCTTTTCAGACTTTACAGGCTGAAATGTACCTGCGCCTACATGCAATGTCACTTCCTTTTTCTCAATCCCTTGCTGGTTCAACCTATCAAAAAGTTCCTCTGTAAAATGAAGTCCTGCCGTCGGGGCTGCCACCGACCCGTTTATCCTCGAATAAACTGTCTGATAATCATCATTGTCACTCTCCTCTGATGAACGGTTCAGATAGGGAGGGATTGGTATTTCTCCTGCTTCCGTCAGAATTTCCGAAAAACTTAGATCGCCATTCCATCGAAATTTCACTATCGATTGATCCCCTTTTTTCATGAGCCTCTCTGCTGTGAGAACTATTTCTTTACCGTCTTGGATTGCTACAGTCAGATTTATCGTTCCCGATTTCCATTTCTTACTGTTACCGACCAGACACACCCATTCACACTCCCCTTTCGAAGCAAAATTCTGTTCGTAATCCCGAGGCTCCCACGGTTCCAAACAAAAAATTTCTATCTGGGCGCCCGTTCCGTTCTTGCGGAACCGCAATCTTGCCTTGACAACCTTCGTGTTGTTTACTATCAGACATGAGTTTTTATACAAAAAATCCCCTATCTTTTCAAACGTACTGTCTATTACAACTCCGTCTGGAGTGCGGACAAGCAATTTACAGGACGATCTATTCTCAACGGGATGTAATGCTATTCTGTCCTCCGGCAGATCATAGTAATAATCTCCTATGGCTATATCCTTAGTCTGCATAAAATCCATATGTTTTGTAATACAAAGATAGTGTAAAAAACCGAAATAGAGAAAGAGATAGAAAAAGAATTGACTGACAGGCGATTTGCATACTGAGGCTGTGGGAGTTCGATGCCACGCAGACCCGCCCCGAATGCCAACTGAAACCGTCGCTGCGTAACCAATCCGTAACCGGTCTTCGGGAACGGCAGAACGGCGAAAAGCGCAGATTTTCAACATTTTCCGACTGCGGAATGGCGAAATCCGAAGGCATCGGCGGCAAAAAAGAGTGAAAAAAGTCTGTCAAGAGATTCTTTTTCATTGTATTTCAGCGATTTGCGTATCAATCAAACGCTCTGCATAACATAACTTTGAAACTTAAAAATTGTAGAGCAATGAAAAGTACGTTTTCGACGATTTTCTATCTGAAACGTCAAGCCGTCAAGAATGACGGCACGGTCCCCGTCATGGGACGCATCACTGTCGATGGCACGCAGACGCAGTTCAGTTGCAAGATTACCATCGACCCCAAGATTTGGGACACGAAGAGCGGTCGCGCTACGGGTCGCAGCACGGCGGCATTGGAGGCCAACCGTATGCTGGACGGAATCCGTGTGCGCATACGCCAGCACTATCAGGAGATAGTCGAGCGGGATAACTACGTTACCGCCGAGAAAGTGAAGAACGCCTTTCTGGGTCTGGAACACCGCTGCCATACGCTGATGAAGGTGTTTGCCCAGCACAACGAGGACTATGCCCGCCAAGTCGAGGCGGGAATGAAATCGGTCAAGACCCTCTGGAAATATCAGGTCGTGTACCGGCACCTGCAATCGTTTTTGCAAGAGCGGTATCATATCAGCGACATCGCCCTCAAAGAGCTGACGCCGGCATTCATCTCCGACTTCGAGATGTACCTGCGCACGGTGAAGCACTGCCGCACCAATACCGTGTGGCTCTATGTTACGCCGCTGCGGACGATGGTCTTCATCGCCATCAACAACGAGTGGC
>JAFLSD010000039.1 GCA_022511125.1 Paramuribaculum sp. | reverse complement strand
CACCATAAACACCATGTCGCAGCGGAACCCGTCGACTCCCTTGGCACACCAATACCTCAGGATATGAAGCATTTTCATCCAGGTGTCGGGCACGGGGTCGAAATGGTCGGAATGGTCGTTGTAGTCGTGGCCATAATTCAGTTTCACCGTCTCATACCAGTCGTTTTTTGTGCAGAAGGCTGTGAAACAGTCGTTTCCCGTGGCTTTGGCCGGGAATTCCACGTAGGGTTCCTTACCCTCGGCCCCGAGGTCGAAATCCGGGTAGAACTGCTGGTTGGAGATATAATAATAATTGTTGTCTTTTTCGAAATTCATCTGAATGTTGTCGTGGCTCCCGAAGTCCTCGATGCCTGCCGGGGCCTTGTCGGAATGATAGACGCGGGCCGTGTGGTTGGGCACGAAATCGATGATTAATTTCAGTCCCGCCATATGGCACCGCTTCACGAGGGCCTCGAATTCCTCCATCCGGTTGTCGACATTTGTGGCCAGAGCGGGATCCACATCATAGTAGTCCTTTATGGCGTAAGGCGACCC
>JAFLSD010000038.1 GCA_022511125.1 Paramuribaculum sp. | reverse complement strand
AAGAGTATGGTCTACAGTTGCCATCTTCTTGCTTTTCTAATCGTTACGGTTTAGACCGAAAATCAAAGATATGACTGAATCTTCGAGAGAAGAACCTGACCGTCCATCTCTCCGCTCTCGCGCCAAACCTCCTTGCCGTCCTTATAGACGATGAAGGTGGGCACCGAGTCAGCTCCTTCCTTCGTAGCAAGTTCGCTGTATTCGTCAATGTCAAACTGATAGACGTTGACCTTGCCTTCAAGAAGCTCCTTAATCTGAGCCACTATCGGCATCATCCTCTGGCAGTGAGGACACCATGATGTAAAAAATTCAACGAGTACTACGTTGCTGCTTTTGATTAAATCCGTGTAGTTCATAATATCAAATTTTTATTTTCTACCGGCAATATTACCGGACTTCATATTTATAACAAAAAAATTTATCAATCGTTCATCCAAAAGACAGAAAGAGGCATGACCTTCGCCATACCTCTTTCTTTTATTTCAGTCTTGAACGTTATCAGTTGAGCGGCAGCCGCATAAACTGCGCGAGAACGGCATTTGCATC
>JAFLSD010000037.1 GCA_022511125.1 Paramuribaculum sp. | reverse complement strand
GCCCTCTTGCGGCCCTCGGCGGCGCCGGGGGTGAATGTGGCCTCGAGCTGTGCCTCGGTGGGGCCTACGTTGACGGCGCGGCGTTCTGCCGAGGCAAATGCCGCCTCGACCTCGACCGCACCCGACGGCCACACGGTATATCCCACCTTGTAGGTGTTGCCCGCCGCCAGCAGGTAGGTGACCGTCAGACGCACGGCATCGCCCTCCTTCTGGGCCGAGGCCTCCGTTACCTTGAAGTTGCGGCTCGACTCCTTCCAGACGTGCAGACGGCGCGGCATCGAGTTTCCGTAGTCGTTGTCGGTCGGTGCGCGCCAGAAGTTGGGCTGCAGGCCGAAGCCCTCGGCGAAGTACTCCGTGCCGCCCACGCGGTACGACGTGACGGCACCCGCCGCACGGTCGAAGGTGAAGCTGACCTTCGGCGAGGCGACCGTAATCTTCGCGCCGTCGTCGGCTATGCTGAGCGGCGCACCCTTCGTGGCGAAGGCCGCCGCAGCCGATGTGTTCTTGATGAATATCTGGTCGTGAGCCACCTCGAAGCCCCTAGGCAGACAGCCCTGAGCCTCGGCAAG
>JAFLSD010000036.1 GCA_022511125.1 Paramuribaculum sp. | reverse complement strand
TAGTCGGTTCGGTCCTCCACCTGGCTTCACCCAAGCTTCAACCTGCACATGGCTAGATCACCCGGTTTCGGGTCGACTTGCACGTACTAAACGCCCTATTCAGACTCGATTTCTCTGCGGCTCCATTTCTTTAACCTCGCATTTACAAGTCACTCGCCGGTTCATTCTACAAAAGGCACGCCATCACCTTTCGGCTCTGACTTCTTGTAGGCATACGGTTTCAGGTTCTATTTCACTCCGCTTGCGCGGTTCTTTTCACCTTTCCCTCACGGTACTAGTTCACTATCGCTCACTTATTGTATTTAGCCTTGGCGGATGGTCCCGCCGGATTCCGACCGGATTTCACGTGTCCTGCCGTACTCAGGATTCCCTCAAAACGCGCTTTGCTTTCGCCTACAGGGCTTTCACCTTCTTTGGCACCGCTTTCCATCGGTTTTGGCTAGCATTACTTGTCTTTAACGAGGGTCCTACAACCCCAGATCGCTCTGGTTTGGGCTTCTTTCCGTTCGCTCGCCGCTACTTGGAAAATCACGTTTGTTTTCTTTTCCTCCGCTTACTTGGATGTTTCCGTTAAGCAGGTTT
>JAFLSD010000035.1 GCA_022511125.1 Paramuribaculum sp. | reverse complement strand
CCGCGGCTCGAGCAAATTGGTGATCAATTGGATGGCAAGCCGCTTGGTGAACGTCGTTTTGCCGCTTGACGAAGGTCCGGCAATGAGCGCTATTTTGGCGCCCCCCTTATCGAACCGCGCTTTTATCTCGTCGGCCACGGCGGCTATTTTCTTGCTGTGGAGGGCTTCGCTTACATTGATAAGCATGGCGCTCCCGCCCTGCCTGGTAGTTGCGTTCAGTTCGCCAACATTGCGGACTCCGACGATTGCGTTGAAATCCAAATGCTCGGTGAAAGCGCGGTACATTTTCTCCTGCGTTACCGGTTGCTCGGGCTCGTTGCTTCTGCTCGATGCCGGACCAAGGAGCAACATGCCGTCTTTAAAAGGCAGAAGCTCGAAAACCCGGAGTATCCCCGTGTAAGGGACAAGCGAACCATAATAGGAATCGCTCACATTGTCTAGCCTGTAATATACCGTATAAAGTTCATGGATGGAATCAAGGAGTTTTACTTTGTCATCCAGCCCCTCACTACGGAATAAATCGACCACATGCGATGTCAGCCGCTCCTTGCGCTCGAATGACAAATTACTGTCGACCAATTCCCTC
>JAFLSD010000034.1 GCA_022511125.1 Paramuribaculum sp. | reverse complement strand
CGCTCTTCCGATCGAGCCGGGAGCTCCTGAAGTGCGTCGCCGCGAGGCGCGCCCTAGGGAGATACCGGTGACTGGGGCTAAGTCGTAACAAGGTAGCCGTACCGGAAGGTGCGGCTGGAACACCTCCTTTCTGGAGCGGCCTTACAGGAGAAAAGGCAGGCTCTCTGTACTGTGGCATCACCTTATACCGGTGCGGACACGGAAAAAAAGCCTCCCCGAAGAAAAAAAGGGGGAGCGCCGAAAAGTTCGCCGTGGCCCGTGCGCAGGGATTTGACAGTTGGTTAGTGCGCTAAACTGATAATGTAGAGGTCGGCAGTTCAACTCTGCCACGGACTACCCAAGGAAAGAGGACAATGACAAGGCTGGAAGCGAGTTCGCAGCGAGAAGGAAACGACTCGTCTGCGGGCAGCGAGAGAAGAAAAACCAAGAGTTAGACACAACCAATACAAGCGAGCGCCGGCAGAAATGCCGGTAAACCAAAACCGTAAAGGCAATTGCAGCCGCAGCAGCGGTTGCAGACGCAAAGGCAATGAAAAAGGTTAAAGCAACCCTTTTCAAAACTGTAGCAATCTGAGGCTTGTCAGAATGTGTGAGATGCAAGGCGCC
>JAFLSD010000033.1 GCA_022511125.1 Paramuribaculum sp. | reverse complement strand
TGGGTAGAATATACCAAGGCGAAAGAGTGAACCCTGGTTAAGGAACTCGGCAAATTAGCCCCGTAACTTCGGAAAAAGGGGTGCCATGGAGACATGGCCGCAGAGAAATGGCCCAACCGACTGTTTATCAAAAACACAGCACTCTGCTAAGACGCAAGTCAACGTATAGGGTGTGACACGTGACCAATGCCGAAAGATTAAGGCGAGGGGTTAGCCGCAAGGCGAAGCTCGAAACCTAAGTCCCGGTGAATGTCGGCCGTAACTATAACGGTCCTAAGGTAGCGAAATTCCTTGTCGGGTAAGTTCCGACCTGCACGAATCGTGAAACGAGTTGGGCACTGTCTCAACCGGGTGCTCAGTGAAATTGTAACGCCGGTGAAGATGCCGGCTCCCCGCAGAAGGACGGAAAGACCCTATAGACCTTAACTGTAAGCTGTCATTGTTTCTTCGGTTTGAATGCTCAGAGTAAGTGGGAGGCAGAGAAGACACCCTTTAGGGGGTGTCAGAGCCGCCAATGAGACACCACCCTTTGAAACTGGAGGAACTAACTTAGCACCTTGAATCAGGTGGAAGGAGAGTGTCAGCCGGTCAGTTTTACTGGGGCGGTATCC
>JAFLSD010000032.1 GCA_022511125.1 Paramuribaculum sp. | reverse complement strand
CGGTTCGAGCCCGATTATCTCCACCATTGAAGACAGATACAAGTATTCAAGGGATTGAATGCTTGTATCTGGTTTCAAGAGAGACCGGAGACTGCACCTTGAAAACTGAACAATGAAGGAAGAAATTCCAGATGTAAAGAGCAAGCAACAGAGAAGGTAAAAAATTGTGGAGCTTAAATAAATGGGTAACACAACAATAGCCGAAAGAACTCTGAAGCCTGCATAATTCGAGGACAAAGACGTAGAACCAGAAGGTTGTACGGAAGGTCAAGCTGAAAAGAGCGCAAGGGGAATGCCTTGGCATCAGGAGCCGAAGAAGGACGTGACAAGCTGCGATAAGCCACGGGGAGGAGCAAATATCCGCTAAATCCGTGGATTTCCGAATGGGGGAACCCAACACGGCAATACCGTGTTATCCTGCGTTGAACAAAATAGGCGTAGGAGGGGAACGGCCTGAACTGAAACATCTAAGTAGGGCCAGGAAAAGACATCAACCGAGATTCCGAAAGTAGTGGCGAGCGAAATCGGAGGAGGCCAAACCGAAGGACGCAAGTTCTTCGGGGTTGTGGACAGCCATCGTGATCAGAAGAACCTAGGAGAACGGCATGGGAAGGCCGAC
>JAFLSD010000031.1 GCA_022511125.1 Paramuribaculum sp. | reverse complement strand
TCCAATAGAGCGTCCGGCGGTCGAATCGGTATTTGTAAATCGTTATCATTCGGCGTTTTCGGTTGCTGCGTCCGTCGTGCGGTCTGTCGCGACAGACGATTCATCGGTTCGGTCGTGCATTGTGAGGGCTGCCGGTTCGTCGGCAGGGGCGTGCTCCTCGCTGTCACGCTCCTCGAGAACGGTGAGCAGCGCTTCAGCGAGCAGAAAATCGTCGGGCGTCGTAATTTTGAGGTTCGTGCGCTCCCCCTCGACCAATCGTACGGCATGCCCTGCCGCCTCGACCACCGACGCATCGTCGGTAAACTGCGGGTCGTACGGGGTGCGATAGGCCGCTCTCAACCAGTCGGGCCGGAAAATCTGGGGCGTCTGCACGATCCGCAGCCGGCTCCGGTCGATGCGGTGCGAATCGTCCGCCGCACCGTCCGAACCCGTTGCATGGTCCGTACATCCGTCTGCTGCCGGAGTGTGGTTCCCCTGCTGCGGACCGACCTCCCGAAACGAATCGGCCGGCACGACGACCGGAATGGCGGCCCCGCATTCGGCCGCAGCCTCGGCGACACGGCGGATCAACTCCGGCGTCGCGAAGGGCCGCACGGCGTCGTGTACGGCGATGAGCTCGGGCTC
>JAFLSD010000030.1 GCA_022511125.1 Paramuribaculum sp. | reverse complement strand
ACTTCGGCCGTCATGGCCGTCTCTATCTCCCGTAGAGACTCAAACCGCGTCATCACACCATACAGCATCGTGAGCAGATGTGTGAAGTAATTGAACTTCTTTATATACCTCTCACCCCCATGTTTTAGGCTGAATTCAGTTATTTTTGCCTTGTTAAGTGATTTTATCAGCTGTCCGAGAAAATGATTACTTTTACCCAAAGTTTATGTTTTTATGTTTTGGCGGACACAAACTAAACTAAAAGGACTGAATCCTGCAATGGAATCAGTCCTAATTTTATTAAGCCTAAAAATTTTTAGCGGACAGTAATAATTTGACTTAATTTTTTAAGTCACTAATGTAAGCAAGAATCCCACTCGGTGGATTACCGTGGTGGTAATGGGTATCGAACGCCTTCTGTTGACAATAGCGTGTAACTGCTTTGAATTGATACTGTTTAAATAGATTTATGGATTCCTATTCACCGCTCTTATAGATTTTATTGGCAAAACCCAACATAAGAATCAGAAAGACACCAAGGGGGATACAATAACCTTCCGGCGAGAATGTGAAAAAGGAATAGATACACGAAGCCACGAAGGCTATGAGTCCCAAGGCATTCATGACTATTCTTACCTGAACTCCGGAAC
>JAFLSD010000003.1 GCA_022511125.1 Paramuribaculum sp. | reverse complement strand
TGACTGGGGCTAAGTCGTAACAAGGTAGCCGTACCGGAAGGTGCGGCTGGAACACCTCCTTTCTGGAGAAGGCCGTCATGATAAGACAGGTGAGCTGACTCCGAGTCCTGTGGACCTCATAGTCCTTTAGCTCAGTTGGTTAGAGCGCTACACTGATAATGTAGAGGTCGGCAGTTCAACTCTGCCAGGGACTACTTAATAGATAGAACATTGACATACTGACAGAGGTAGAGAGAAAAAAGAGCGAGCGAATTTCCGCCGTGTTAAGTTTCCTGTGTTGCGGGAGACGGATGAAATACGGCGCGAAGTTCTCGAAGCGTCGAAGGTAAAAGGAAAAAGGAAAGAGACGAAGGGCACATGAAGGATGCCTAGGCTCTCGGAGGCGAAGAAGGACGTGACAAGCTGCGATAAGCCGCGGAAGGAGGCAAATACTCATCAATCCGCGGATTTCCGAATGGGGCAACCCGGCACGCGCGAGCGTGTCACCGGATATAATCCGGGGCGAACGCGGGGAACTGAAACATCTTAGTACCCGCAGGAGAAGAAAACAACCGTGATTGCGCAAGTAGTGGCGAGCGAACGCGCATTAGCCCAAACCGGCCGTGTTACGGCATGAGCCGGGGTAGTAGGACCGTCATCAAAGGGATGAAAGAAGTTAGCCGAACACTTTGGAAAGAGTGGCCGTAGCAGGTGAAAGCCCTGTAGGCGAAAACGGAAGTCATCCCGAGACGGCACCTGAGTAGCGCGGGACACGAGAAATCCTGTGTGAATCAGCGGGGCCCATCCCGTAAGGCTAAATACTCCCGAGAGACCGATAGTGAACCAGTACCGTGAGGGAAAGGTGAAAAGAACCTCGAACAGAGGAGTGAAAAAGACCCTGAAATCATGTGCCTACAAGCGGTCGGAGCCGTGTGATGCGGTGACGGCGTGCCTTTTGCATAATGAACCTACGAGTCCCCGTATCTGGCGAGGCTAAGGGCTTTAGGCCCGGAGCCGAAGCGAAAGCGAGTCGGAATACGGCGTTTAGTCAGTTGCGGGGGACGCGAAACCAAGTGATCTACCCTTGGGCAGGCTGAAAGTGTGGTAACACACACCGGAGGGCCGCACCGTTAAGCGTTGAAAAGCTTTCGGATGACCTGAGGGTAGGAGTGAAAGGCCAATCAAACTTGGAGATAGCTCGTACTCCCCGAAATGCATTTAGGTGCAGCCTCGGAGGAATTACCGCGGAGGTAGAGCGACCGATAGGATGCGAGGGCTTCACCGCCTGTCAAGTCCTGACGAACTCCGAATGCCGCGGCATTTTATCCGGGAGTGAGGGCGCGGGTGCTAAGGTCCGCGTCCGAGAGAGGAACAACTCAGACCATCGGCTAAGGTCCCCAAACGGACACTAAGTTGAAGACCATAACGAGGTGGGATTGCAAGGACAGCTAGGATGTTGGCTTGGAAGCAGCCATTCATTTGAAGAGTGCGTAACAGCTCACTAGTCGAGTGATCCTGCGTGGATAATACTCGGGCATAAGTGTCTTACCGAAGCCATGGAACCGTGTCTTTAGGGCATGGTTGGTAGGGGAGCATTCCGTAAGTCGCCGAAGGTTTACCGTAAGGTATACTGGAGATATCGGAAAAGCAAATGTAGGTATAAGTAACGATAAGGAGGGCGGGAAACCCTCCCGCCGTAAGACCAAGGGTTCCTGATCAACGCTAATCGGATCAGGGTAAGTCGGGGCCTAAGTCTAAGCGTATGGCGATGACGATGGACAAACGGTAAAAATTCCGTTACCTTCATGCGGAGCGATGTGGAGACGGAGCAGTGGCATGTCCGCGCACTGACGGAATAGTGCGTTGAACCATATAGTTATATGCTTCCCAGGCAAATCCGGGGAGTGTGATGAAGTGGGAAAGTACGGCGAGCCCTCGGGCGAGCCGATAGTGGCAGAAAACATACTTCCAAGAAAATCCGCTAGTATTAATCCGTATGAAGCCCGTACCGTAAACCGACACAGGTGGTCGGGTAGAATATACCAAGGCGCTCGAGTGATTCACGGTCAAGGAACTAGGCAAATTGACCCCGTAACTTCGGAATAAGGGGTCCCATCCTCCGGGGTGGGCGCAGAGAATAGGTCCAGGCAACTGTTTACCAAAAACACAGGGCTGTGCGAAGTCAAACGATGCAGTATACAGCCTGACACCTGCCCGGTGCCGGAAGGTTAAGAGGAGAGGTCATCGCAAGAGAAGCCTTGAATTGAAGCCCCGGTAAACGGCGGCCGTAACTATAACGGTCCTAAGGTAGCGAAATTCCTTGTCGGGTAAGTTCCGACCTGCACGAATGGTGTAATGATCTGGACACTGTCTCGACCGTGAGCTCGGTGAAATTGTAGTATCGGTGAAGATGCCGATTACCCGCAACGGGACGGAAAGACCCCGTGAACCTTTACTGCAGCTTAGCATTGTGATCGGGTGCGCGATGTGTAGGATAGTCAGGAGGCGATGAATCGGCGACGCCAGTTGTCGAGGAGCCGTTGTTGAAATACTGACCTTTGCGCATTTGGTTTCTAACTTGTAATAACGAGGACATTGCTTGGCGGGTAGTTTGACTGGGGTGGTCGCCTCCAAAAGCGTAACGGAGGCTTCTAAAGGTGCGCTCAGGCCGATTGGTAACCGGCCGTAGAGTGTAATGGCACAAGCGCGCTTGACTGGGAGACCGACAAGTCGATCAGGTAGGAAACTAGAGCATAGTGATCCGGTGGTTCCGTATGGAAGGGCCATCGCTCAAAGGATAAAAGGTACTCCGGGGATAACAGGCTGATCCCTCCCAAGAGCTCATATCGACGGAGTGGTTTGGCACCTCGATGTCGGCTCGTCACATCCCGGGGCTGGAGAAGGTCCCAAGGGTTAGGCTGTTCGCCTATTAAAGTGGCACGCGAGCTGGGTTCAGAACGTCGTGAGACAGTTCGGTCCCTATCTGTTGTGGGCGCAGGATATTTGCGGGGCTCCGACACTAGTACGAGAGGACCGTGTTGGACAGACCTCCGGTTTACCGGTTGTACCGCCAGGTGCACCGCCGGGTAGCCGCGTCTGGTAAGGATAAGTGCTGAAAGCATCTAAGCACGAAGCCCTCCCCAAGATAAGATATCCGTCGTTAAGGGTCGTCAGAGACGATGACGTAGATAGGTCGCAGGTGCAGGGGCTGTAAGGTCTATAGCCGAGCGATACTAATCACCCGAAATCTTTCCGCTACGAGAGCATCGTTGGTTTTGAATAAACCTTGTGTATGCATAAAATATCGAAAAGTAAAAAAGATAGATCTTAGACGCGAGACTTCGGACAGTTCGGTCGTTGGTTTTTTTCTCCGCCTTTGTTTCAGTAACCTTATTAAGGTGGTGATAGCGTGAGGGCTCCACCTCTTCCCATTCCGAACAGAGAAGTTAAACCTCACCACGCCGATGATACTGCGAAAGCGGGAAAGTAGGTAACCGCCCCTTTTTGAATGCCTTCCGTTTTATAACGGAGGGCATTTTTCTTATATGGAGCCTATAAGTTGGTTATGCCTATAAGTTGGTTATGTTAGTATGAGAAGTTAACTTCCGCGCCGATGGTCATATTTTGATTATAAATGGAATGTCAACATAATTATTTTTTATGTCAAAAGTTAGATAGTGAGGTCGAAGTGAAGTTTATGACAAGAAACAATCAGTTTGATATATGAGAAATGAAAATTTAATTTTAGGAGTGACAACGATTGGCGATCTTTTGTTAGAGAACAGAGTGACGCAGTCGACTTACGGGATGATCAAAAATATAAAATTGAATATTCCGGATTATCAGCGTCCTTATAAATGGACAGCAAGAAACGCCATTCAACTGTTAGACGATATAAAGGAAGCTCAAAACGAGAATAAAGGAATTTATCGTTTGGGCACTCTAATACTTCATCAGGAAATAATTGACGGTGAAACAATATACAATATTGTGGACGGTCAGCAAAGGCTTATCACTTTTTCGTTATTGCTTTACGTTTTGTTTGAAGAAATAGATAACAATGGAATAGACAAACTAAGCTTCATCAACAAGACTGTATTTGCCGATCGGCATACGAAAAACAATATACCAAAAAATCTCCAAGCCTTCAAAAGGCGCATTATAAAGTCGACATCTGGCGATCTGGAACGGGAGCAGAATAAATATAATAATCAGAAACTCCTGAATTATATCTTGAACCAGTGTGAACTTATAGTAGTTATCACTACCAATCAGTCCGAGGCGTTTCAGTTTTTTGACTCACAGAACGCTCGCGGGAAATCTCTTTATCCACATGATTTATTAAAAGCGTTTCATTTGCGTGAAATGACAGATCTTGATGCCGATAAAACGGCGAAAATAGTGGCCGATTGGGAGAAGGTGCCACAAACCGATCTGAATGAATTTTTCGGTGATTATCTTTACCGTCTCAAGGAGTGGATAAATGGGAATTTTGCCCAAGAATTAAATGAACAGAATATTTATAAATTCAAAGGTATCAATAAGCACTCCCGTACACCTTATGCTCAATTTTTCAAAAGTGCGTTTTCTTATGCTCAAATGGTGAATAATTCTGCTATGCCATTTGTGACCGGCACAAGAGAGGTGACAGCGTTTCAACTTAGTGCTCCGATAATTGCCGGGGAACCTTTTTTCAATTTCACTCAGTACTATCTCGAGTTGCTTCACGACATCCGAAACAATAATAAAGATGAAGGCTTTTACATTCAGGATAATGAAATAGTGAAAACACTTGATAATTATTTCAAATGGGGTAAAGGTAACAGGATTGCACGTTTACTTTTCGACACGGCACTGCTTTTGTACGTTGATAGATTTTGTCCGCCGACTTTTCCGTCTAAACTCGATACGGAGCTTTTCGATCAGTTTACGATTTTCGCTTTTATCTGGGCATATTCTCTTCGCGCTCAGCATGCGAGCTTAGGTTGGCAATCCGCCCAGAATTTTATTTTAAATCAGAAAAAGGACAAGATAAATTCGTTCAATATCTATAGGCTGATTATCGACTCAGATTCTCCGAATTCGTTGTTAAGCACATTGGCCGACAGATTGTATACAATTCCGGATTCTAAGATTTTGCATGCGAGGGCCAGGAAAAAAGATGAGATAAAAGACAATATACATTCCAACTATCTTTATTATTTTAAAATCAATAATTTTTATAAAGCTTAAACTATGGCGACGCAGTTACCGCTTAAAGAAAGCACTATCTCAGATATTTATCTTAATAACAATGATGTTAAGACATACAGGATCCCCATTTATCAACGCAATTATGCATGGGATGAAGATCAGATTTCGGCTCTCATCAAAGATGTGAAGGATGCGTTCGACAAAGATCCAGATTCGGTCTATTATATAGGGACTCTAGTTACATTTAAGCGTGATGAATCGGTTTATGAAGTAATAGACGGTCAGCAACGTCTTACCACTATATTTTTAATATTGAAGGCTCTCGGACAAAAGAACATCGATAGTAAACTGACATATTCGTCTCGGCCGATATCAGCCAAAACGTTAAGTAAATTACCCGAAATTACGGATGAATATGACTTCATGATTAAAAAAGGTTATGATTACGCTAAAAGTGCACTGACAGAGTTTATTCCAGATTCAATGTTTGAACGTTTTAAAAATTATTTTCTCGAGAATGTCATAATCATACACTATAATGTTCCAAAGGATGTGGATCTCAATCATTATTTCGAGGTGATGAATTCACGTGGCGAACAATTAGAGAAACATGAAATCGTTAAATCGCAGATATACGGAATTCTGGATAATGAAACAGATCGAATAAAGTTTTCAAGAATTTGGGACGCGTGCGCTCAGATGAATTGTTACATCCAACAGGTTCTTGATGATCCTAATTTGTTTGTGAATAATTATTCCGATTTCTCTCCTGTTGATTTCAGGGAGATATCTCTTACCGAAAATATTGCGAAGAAGGAATGCATAGCCGATTTGCTAAAACTCACACCCGAGAAAAACGATGAGGAGGTGAAAGTGATCGGAGAAGATAAGTTTCAACCGATAATTGATTTCTCAAATTTTTTGTTGATAGTGTTAAAATTGACATTATTCCAAAACAATCTGTTGGATATAAAGAAATTCAAACTAGATGACAAAGAACTCTTGGAAGAGTTTAATGACGCTATCAACCGATGTACTACTGAAATTGATAAAATAAAATTTCTGCAACAATTCACATATAATCTTTTAAAGGCTAAATATTTTCTTGATAATTATGTAGTGCATCATACGTTGAGCAACAACGAAGACCCCAATCAAAATCCATGGCAATTGGAACGATTTTATAAGGCCGGAAAAGATATGACTCCTCGCATTTTAGGAGATAAGAATAATACTCAAGGCGAGTTGATAAATCTTTTATCGATGTTTGAAGTTTCGTTCAGCCCAAAAACGCGAAAGAATTATTTGTTCTATATCCTCATACATTTATTTGAGAACGAGGATGTTGATTCTTATCTGATATTTCTCCGGCGGCTCGCTGATAAGTATTTTTACGATATATACGTTTGCGATGAAAGTCTGAATGAAAAGAAGCAACCTAAACCAGACGTATTCGATTCCATCATTATCGGAAGTGGTAAGCTAGACGTTCAGATTAATAACGAATCTGCTTTATCAACCGATGCATTCGAGAAAGTTTATGAGAAAGGAGACAGCGATATTTCTCTGTTTGTATTCAATTATACCGACTATCGTCTATGGAAGAAATATTCTGATGAAATGAGGGGCGAGACCTTAAAAGAGTCAAACCCCAGAAGAATGCTGTTTTTCCTGATGTTAGGTTGTAAAGATTTCGGTCTTGAACCATTCAATAAGTTTTACTTTTCAAGGACACGCAAAAGTCTTGAACATTTCTACCCTCAAGCCAATGCTGCAGACGACGACATTGAAAGTTCAGATGGCATACCCACAAGATCGGAAATCAATTGTTTCGGTAATTTCGCCATGATAGGTGCTGATGCTAATAGTTCTGGCTCGAATTGGGATCCAATAGCGAAATGTAATCATTATAACAGTAGAAAACAGAATCAAGTGAGTGTAGCATCATTGAAATTTAAAATAATGATGCAGATATGTCAGGATAATTCAAAGGATGAGAGTCTTGATCGTCCACAAGGTTTAGAGTGGAATTATAGCGACATGCGCTCTCATCAAAAGAAAATGTTGGAGATAATAATGAAGCCCAATGTTTAAGATGTTGAAAGAGTAGATAGAATAAAGATGTAAGGAGGACGTGATAGTGTTGCTATCACGTCCTCCTTCGTAAGGGAATCTAAAACCTTAAAACTAACAATTAACTACTAACGATCATATATATTATTTAAATGCCGGATATCCTGGATTCTGTGTATATCGTCCGAGTGAGAAGTTATACTGTGCCACGGGAATAGGGAAGTATTCGCGACCAGCGTCGAAGGTTTTGCCTTTATAGTAAATGCGGTTGTCCTGTTCGGCCTGAAGATAATTTGTCATTACTTCCTTGGCTATACCCCATCTTACGAGGTCAAAGAATCTTTCTCCTTCGAGCGCCTTCTCAAGACGCATTTCAGTGCGTAGTGCCTGACGTGCATATTCCTGAGTCCATCCCGCCTGAGGATAGAGGCCGATTTTATAGTTGGCCGCATACTTGCTCGGATCATTGAAATCTTTCACATATTGGCTATTCATAGCTCTTTCGCGGACGCGGTTAATGAGTTGACGTGCCGGTTCGAGATCTCCCAGTTCAATGAGAGCTTCGGCTTTGTAGAGGAGAAGGTCGGCGTAGCGGATTATTCGCCAGTTAAGGTCGGAGAGACCGTGACAACCGAGGAATGAGATGTGGGAACTTTCAGGTGATACGAGGAATCGCTTCTGACAGTTATGTCCGTAAACGCCTCTGTCGCGTACCCATGACTGGCAAGGACGTTCAGTCCAAGTTTTCCAAGTGATAGTAGGACGGCCTACAACGAAATCAAGACGGGGGTCAACATTCGGTTCGGTGTTCAGTAGATTCTGATGTTCATCGTCAAGGAACTCAACTACGGCGTAGTCAGGCAGACTCTGATAGTCGAACACAGGGAGACCGTTTTCGTCAGTCTGATAAGCATTAATGAGGTCTTGAGAAGGAACGAAGAAACCGTCACCTCCATAAGGGCTGTTTCCGCCCGGAGAGCAAAGCTGGTTACTCCAGTTGATTCTACCGGCAGCATCAGAACCGTCGTTCATCGAATACTGGATTTCGAATACGGACTCTACACTATTGTCATATTCCACGAGATCGAGATACTGGAAGTCGGGAAGTAAGTCGCATCCTTCAACTCGGTCAATCAATTGAACGACTTCGTTAAGAAGAGTTTTGTTGATGTTGACAACTGCATGAGTCTGAGGATCCTGTTCGTAGGCCTGATAAAGTTTCACTTTGGCTGCATAGGCGAGAGCGATATTGCGATTGATTCGTCCCACTTCGGCCTGACGCACCGGAAGTGATTCTGCTGCTTCAAGGAGTTCTGCAGCGATGCGAGATAGATGCTGGTCACGTGTAAACTCATCGTTAGGAACATTGACATATTCGGTAACCGGAAGGTTCTCGTCCATGTATGGCACTTTATTGAAGAAACGCACAAGTTCGAAGTAGAAGTGAGCGCGGAGCACTTTCATTTCAGCAATTCTGGAGGCTCTTTCGGGCACGTCTTCCACCGTGGCTTCATTGAGCACCCTGAGGGCTGACTGACAGCGAGAAATCTGGCTATAGAGGTTAAACCATTTTCCGTCCATATCGCCATTGTCGGCCATATTTTCGAACTTTTCAATCTGGTCGAGGTTAAGTACGTCGCCCTCACCTCCACCACCTTTGTATGCGTTGTCGGCGCGAACTTCGCCATACCACCAGTTGGACGTGGGTCGGAAAGTGGGATCACCCTGTTCGTTGGTGAGTCCTGAAAGGCCGGCGTAAGCCGCATTAACGAGGAGATCAATTGCTGCCGGAGAATTCATCAATCCATCGTTTAGACTGCCCTGTGGAGTGTTTTTAAGAAAATCCTCGCTACAGCCAGTCAACATTGCCGCGCAGGCTATTGATACGAATATATTTTGAATTTTCATAATCTAATCTATTAAATATTAATCAATTTAGAATCCGAATTGTACACCGAAAGTGAATTGCTGCGGCATAGCGTATGGATAGCCGAGGCCTTCGGGATCCGCTCCTTTATATTTGGTGATAGTGAACACGTTCTGTGCCTGGAAGTAAACGCGGGCACTCTTAAGATGAAGTTTCTGCATCACCGAAGAAGGCAGTGTATAGCCGACAGTCAGAGTCTTGAGACGGAGGAAATTGCCGTTATCAAGCATGAATTCTGAAAGTTCTGTCTCGGAATTATTATTGTCGGTTGTAGGAGCGGGAGTTTCGCAATTGTAATAACCTGTCGAGAGGAAATCGTTATAGGCATTCGCTGCTTCGAGAAGGCTTACACCGTGGTTACCATTCCATCCCTGGAAGAGGTCGGTATAGAATTTGGAGTTGTTGAATGCGTCACGAATGATAGCAGAGAAGAACATGTTAGCGTCGAATCCTTTCCAGCGAGCTCCGAGGTTGAGGCCGAAAGTGGCTTTCGGGAGGTCGCAACCGAGCCAAGTGCGGTCGTCCCAGTTGATTTTTCCGTCGCCGTTTACATCTACATATTTCACGCGTCCCACTCCGGGATTACCGAATTCAACCTGATAGTCTTTGCGATATTGATCGACTTCAGCCTGCGAATGGAAAACACCGTCAGTCTTGAATCCCATCCATGAGCCTATTGACTGACCTACGAGAGAGTGTCCTGCATAACCACCACCATAGCTGTAATAGATGTCGTCGAGAAGGTCGGTAACTTTGTTTTTCTGAACCGAGAGATTGAAGCCAACCTCATAGCTGAAATTCTTGTTTACCACAGTTTGCCAATTTATCTGAGCTTCGACACCCCGGTTGGTCATTTCTCCACCGTTGTACCAGCAGTAACCACCCTCGCCGATAGTAGCGATATAGGGTTTTTCTACAAGCATGTCCTTTGTTTCCTTGAAGAAATAATCGAAGGAGAAACTGAGTCGGTTGTTTAAGAATGCAGCGTCAAGACCTACATTTGTCTGATACGTGCGTTCCCATTTCAGATCGGGGTTCGTAGTGCGGATACGATAAGCACCCGGGGAAAGTGTGGCGCCGTCGCCATTCATATTGTAAGAACCGCGGTTGAGACTCATTAGATATTTGGCATAGAAAGCTTCGTTATCGATAAGGTCATTACCGTTGATACCCCATGATGCGCGAAGTTTGAGATCGGAGAGCCATCCGCGTGTGTTCTCCATGAAGTTTTCCTGAGCTATACGCCAGCCAGCCGATACCGAAGGGAACCAGTCGTAGTTATGATCAGGGGAGAGACGGGAAGATGCATCGCGACGTATGGTCAACGAAAGGAGATAGCGATTGGCGTAGGAATAATTGAATTTACCGAAGTAAGAATACATGGAATAATTTGATGCACCAGCCCATACATTCTTGTTGCCTGTCACATTGGAAAGGTACCAGTAGTTTTCGTCGTTGATAACAAGTCCTGTTCCTGAACCACCGAAGTTTTCGTTATGATATCTCTTTGACTCAAAACCAAGGAGTGCCATTATGGAGTTCTTGCCGAAATCACGGTTGTATTGACCCGTAGTCGACCAAACCCAGTCGGTAGTCTTGGCTGTGGACTGATTAAGTGAGTTGATAGGATCTCTTAATGATTCGGGCATGAAAGTCTTGTTCATTTCGCTGTAGTAGTTCACACCGAAGTTTGTGCGTACTATGAGATTCTTGATAGGTTCAATCTGAAGATATGCATTTCCGAAAATCCTCCAGTATTCATGCTTGTTGTTGGAGTTGATTTCGATCAGACGCATCATATTAGGAGCATCTCCGAGTTCGCCGGTAATTGCATCGTTATAGTTGCCTTCGCTGTCGTATACAGCCTTTGCCGGATGTTGTTTAACTGCATTTTCCTCAGCTCCATCGGGCATATAGTGTGCTCTCCACCAGTTGATAGCAACGTTACCTCCGGCTTTGAGACGGTTGTTGATGAAACCGTAGTCGGTACTGAATCGGCTGTTGACTTTCTGATAGTTTGTTCCTTTAACCACGCCGTCATGGTCGAGCCAACTTAGCGACATTGACGAAGTACCGTTCTCAGTTCCTTTAGAGAGGCCGACAGTATAAGTCTGCATGAGAGCCGTGCGATGGATTATATCTTCCCAGTTGGTCGACTGCGGGCTAACTGAAATACCGTTTAGGTTGTTGTAGGCCTGTAGCTGTGGAGTAGGACCGTTACCGTAAATAGCCGATTCGGGAGTAGCTCCTCCGTGAGCATATTTATAAGCGCTCCAATAGACTTCGCCCCACTGATATGCATCGAGGAGGTCGAGCCCGCTGCGATATTTCTGGAGTGTCAGAGTTGCATCGAAAGTAACTCTTGCTTCACCGGCTCCCGCTCTTTTGGTCGTGATAATAACAACGCCATTGGCAGCCTGTGCGCCATAGATAGAAGCGGAAGCAGCGTCCTTCAACACCTGGATTGATTCGATGTCATTGCTGTTGAGAATAGTACCGGGATTGTCCCTTGTCATAACGCCATCGATCACGTAAAGAGGACCGTTGGCATCGCCGCGGAAAGAGGAGTTACCACGAATAGAAACCCCTGTACTCAGACCGCCCGGTGTACCGTCAGTGCTGACATTCATACCGGCCACGCGACCTTGAAGCGCCTGGAGTACGTTTCCTGTAGGTGTGTCGGAAACGTCCTTCATCTTTACTACAGAAACGGAGCCTGTAAGGTCGGCTTTCTTTTCAGTTGAATAACCTACCACTACAACCTCTTCGAGAACGGCTCCGTCCTCATCCATCTCGACTGTCATCTGAGGTTCCGCTTTAAGCACCATAGGCTTGAATCCGATATATGAGAATTTCAGATTTGACCCTTTGGGTACTTCCAGTGTGAAATTTCCATCAAAATCGGTGGAAACGCCGATTGTAGTGTTTGATTCACAAATAACAGTCACACCCATCAGCGGATCACCGTCCACCTTTGAGAGTACTGTTCCATTGACAGTAATGTTTTCCTGCGCATGCACTATAAATGCTGTCAGCAGGAAGATTAACGCAGATAAAACTTGTTTTTTCATGTTAGAAATGTTGGTTAAAATTTTCTGCGACAAAATTATTTGAGCCTTATAAACTGATAATTATACAAATGTTGAAAGGGCTATCAAAAATGATTCGCATAACGATTTCTGAAAGAGAATGCAACAATAATCATGGTTTCCAGTCATTGTCGGCTGAAAAATTAATGCTGTGGTCTGTAAAGATCGCGGCATTTTAAGCATCCCGTATGATCAAATGGTCTTTTTACTGATGATTTTGTCGCGGAGATCAGTTGGCGTCTCGTTGTACACTTCCCGGTAACAACGTGTGAAATATGCCGGCGTGGAAAATCCCACTTGATATGCTATCTCGCTTATAGTCATATCAGTTGCGGTTAACAGTTCCCGTGCTTTTTTCAGACGCAAATCTCGGATTATTTCCACCGGAGAGCAGTTGGTCAAGGCTTTAATTTTCCTATATAATTGCGATCTGCCCAGCCCCATGTCGGAAGCAAGAGCATCGACATTGAGATCCGGATCCGACATTTTTTCTTTTACTCTTGAAATGAACCGTGAATAGAATTCATTTTCCATATCCGTGATGCCCTCAGTTGGCTTTTCCTTACGTTTGGCCGAGGGTGGACAGCCTTCTCCACTCAGGTAGTCGTAAATCCGACGTCGGTTATCCATCAGATTTTTGCAGCGGATTTTCAGAAGTTTACTGCTGAACGGTTTTGAAATATAACCATCGGCACCATGTTCATAACCGCTGATCCTTTGCTCGTCGAGGGCACATGCTGTCAACATTAGAATTGGTATGTGGGACGTAGAAACCTCTCCTTTAATGAAATTGCTGCAATCCAATCCATCCATCTCGGGCATCATGACGTCGCAGATGATGAGATCGGGGATATATTTCGTTGCCATCCTGACGCCTTCTTTGCCGTTGGAGGCGAAAATAATGCTGTATTCATCGCTCATAAGCTCTCCTATCAGTTGACGGATATCCAAATTATCGTCAATAACCAAAAGCAAAGGCTTATTGTCGGAATTAGACAAAGTCGTCTCCTGTTTCTCGCCGAGTTCAGCTTCAACATCCTCCGTAGTCACAGATCTTTCAAAGGATGAAGAAGGAATTCCTTCTGTGTGTGTCACAGGGATACGGACAATAAATTCGGTGCCTTCGCCGAGTTCGCTCTCAACAGAAATAGTTCCTCCATGCATCTCAACGAAGGCTTTGGCGAGCGACAATCCTATACCCGAACCTTTAGGATGAACTTTGTCTGCCTGATAGAAACGATCGAAAATATTGTCAATATCCATGGCGCTGATACCTTGACCGTTATCTTTGACGGAAAGGAACAGCTCATTATCCTTTATATAACATGAAAGGGTGATATTTCCGTGTTCAGGAGTGTACTTGAAGGCATTTGACATCAGATTGAAGAACACGCGCTCAATCTTTTCCACATCTATTGCCATTGAAAAACCATCAGGAATATCGATCTCTGCTGTGAGCCTCATATTGTGTCTCTTTGCTAGCTCGATAAAAGATTCCGTCCAGTCAGAAATCAATGGCAAAAGGTTAGCTTCAGAAACGTGCAGAGCAAGTTTTCCGTGCTCATATTTACGGAAATCGAGTATTTGATTGATAAGACGGTTGAGGATGATTACGTTTCTTTTGGCGATTCCGATAAGCTTTTTTTGCGTCGGATCCAGATTTTCAGCATCGGCCAATTGAGATACAGGCTCGGCAATAAGAGTGAGGGGCGTTCTTAGATCGTGAGAGACGTTGGTGAAGAACATCAGCTTTGACTGCGTAACCTCATGGAGCTGGCGGTTGAGTTCCTTTTCCGTGTCGCGTTGTTCTTCAAGCAGCTTGTTTTGTCTCAGGATCTCGTCGTGATATTTTTTTCTCTGCCAGAAAGCTCTGAGAAGAAGGAACACGAAGACACAGAGAATTATGACGAGCACAATTACTATATTGAAAAGATAGGTCTGTGATGAGTGTTTCTCCCAGTAATTGTCGAGATCTCCTTTAAGTATTTTGATTTTCTCGGCATTTTCGTCGATAGATTGATTCTGAAATATTATTAAATCTACATTTGAAGCATCTACCGGTGAGGACGGTGGCAAGATATTCTTCCGTTGATAGGGTTCGCCTTTGAGGATGGCCAAAGCTGTATTTATCAGCTTATCTCCAGCGGAAGGATAAATAAAAGTAGCGTCTATCACACTGTCGGCCACAGCCTTGACGCCTACTTCAGGCACAGCATCAATGCCTATTACTTTCGTTGAAAGCCCTCGCTTTCGGGCTATCTCAGAGGCGGCTATTGCCATACGGTCGTTATGGGCGAAAATCAGGTCGACATCAGGATTTTCTTCCAACAGGGAATCTACGACATCAGCGGCATCCTCATAATTCCAGTTACCATAAGCCGTAGCTACTGTATTAAAATTGTGTTTTCTTGCTTCCTGCTGAAAGCCTGCATTTCTTGCGATAGCGGGAGTTGACCCCGGTAGTCCTTGGAGCTCTATCACCGTGATGTTATCACCGTAATGAGTAGCGGCGTAATGGGCAGCAGAGCGACCGATGCCTTCGTCGTCGACACCTTGCATGGCGGTATAGGACTCACCATTGATATTTCTGTCGAAAATGACCACGGGTACTCCTGAATTGTAAACTTCTTCGACAACAGGAGTTATCGCATCAGCTTCATTGGGAGCTACAAGGATAATGTCGAAATTGTTATTCAGAAAATAACGGATATCCTCAGCCTGTTTTTCATTGTCGTCGTTGGCAGATCGGATTTCGATGGTAGCTTCCGGATGTAAGACGATTTCTCTGATCAGTTCTTCGTTCATTCGACGACGCCAATCATCGTCGCTACATTGCGAAACGCCTATTTTGTAGGCTTCGCCATTATTACAACCGGAGAGAAATAAGATTAAAAAAAATAAAAGTAATAAATTTAATTTACGCATTTGAAACGGTACTCCTTTTTATGAGTAGGGTTAGAAACGGATACAAAGATAATAATTAATTGTAATATTGTAGCTTATGGCATAAAAATTATTTTGATACATCATTTTTTATAGCAGATGCAATAAAATTTATTTCAATTTTGGAATAGAGAGAGTAGCTTTGTAATGCAAAACGAAATCAATTCTAAAAATCATGAAAACGAACTTGATGCCATTGATGCTTATAATCGCTTCCGTTTTGTTCGCGCCGGGACATTCCTCCGCCGGACAGAAAGAAGTTACGGTCGACCATCTCAGCCAAACAAATACTCTTGTACGCGTTGACGGCGGGAAACATTTCCTTCTGATGCCAATTCAGGACTCCGCGGACGATGCCGAAATAAACGTTATAGCCGATGGTAAGATCGATAAAACTATATATGCGAGATTGGCAAAATCAAAGGTGGATTATTTCGTGCCGTTTGATCTGACGCCTTATAATGGCAAGCAAGTGGTGCTTGATGTGGACTTCGCCCAAGGACGCCCTGTCGCGAAAGATTCTGTCGTATATGTGTGCTGGGATAAATTTTCGCTGTCCGACAATTTCGACACCTCCAATAAAGAAAAATACCGTCCTCTCTTCCATCATACGCCCGAGTACGGATGGATGAACGATCCGAACGGAATGTTCTACAAGGACGGTGTGTGGCATCTCTATTATCAATGGAATCCTTACGGATCCAAATGGCAGAATATGACATGGGGTCATTCGACATCGACTGATCTCGTGAACTGGAATCACCATGGGGCGGCAATCGAACCCAACGGTTTTGGCGCCGCATTTAGCGGTAGTTCCGCTGTTGACAAGACAGGAAGCGCGGGGTTCGGAAAGGATGCCGTAGTAACGATGTACACTACCGCAGGGAAAAACCAGACGCAAAGTCTGATGTGGAGTACAGATAATGGCGAGACCTTCAAGTTTTATCCAGGAAGCCCTGTCATTACACTTGAGAGCGAAGCAAGAGACCCCAATATGTTCTGGAACGAGGATACAAAAACATGGACACTCGTACTTGCTCACGCCCTGGAAAAAGAGATGTTGATTTTCTCTTCACCCGATATGAAGAAGTGGACTCTGACCGGATCTTTCGGCAAAGGACTGGGTGCCCAGGGAGGTGTTTGGGAGTGTCCCGATCTCTTTCCACTACCGGTCGAGGGCACTAATGAAACCAAATGGGTACTTCTATGTAATATCAATCCCGGAGGGCCGTTTGGAGGAAGTGCGACTCAGTATTTCGTGGGCGACTTTGATGGAAAGACTTTTACGGCCGACACTGACCTTAACGGTATGATTCCCACAAAATGGCTTGACTATGGTAAGGATAATTATGCTAATGTGAGCTGGAGCGATGCTCCAAATGGCAGGAGAGTAATAATGGGATGGATGAGCAACTGGCAGTATGCCAACGAGATACCTACTTTGCAGTTCCGAAGCGCAAACACTTTGCCTCGTGACCTTAAGCTCTTCAGGGGGAAAGATGGCGAGTTGTATGTAGCATCAAAACCCAGTCCAGAAGTAGATTCACTCCGTGATCGCATGACATTGAATGAAAAGCAGCTCACTGTCGGAAAAAATACGAAGCAGATAGCGCTTCCCGAGCAGAATAATGGTATATGTGAGATATTTATGAAGGTACAGGCAAAAGGAGCTAAAACTTTCACCCTGATATTCTCAAACGACAAAGGCGAACAGGTGAAAATGACTTATAGCCCACTCACTGATAAACTTTCATTCGACCGGTCCCAAAGCGGACAGACAGAGTTCAGCGACGATTTTGCAGCTGTTACAGCAGCTCCGGTGCATTCGGCCGGCTCAACTTTCGGATTGAGGATTTTTATCGACACTTCAAGCATGGAAGTATTTGAGGAATCCGGCAAAGCCGTTATGACAAATTTAGTCTTCCCCACCACTCCTTTCTCCACCATGACTTTGAAAGCCGAGGGTGGTAATGTAAAAGTGTCAGATCTTAAGGTATATTCATTAAAATCAACAATATAAAAAAATAACATAATTATGGACGCTCAATTATCAATGACAAAAAAGACTTCACTGTTGCAGATCATTCCAGTGATGCTCTGTTTCTTCGCCATGGGATTCGTTGATCTGGTGGGCACAGCTTCAAACTATGTACAGCAAGACCTACAGCTCACCGAGTCGGAGAAAAATCTCTTCCCGTCGCTCGTATTTTTCTGGTTCCTTATCTTCTCCGTGCCAACCGGCATATTGATGAATAAGATAGGAAGAAAAAAGACTGTGCTTATCAGTCTCGGTGTAACAGCTGTATCACTCGTACTCCCTATCACCGGCGACAGTTATATGATAATGCTCGCTTCATTTTCACTGTTGGGAATAGGAAATGCAATCATGCAGACATCGCTCAATCCGCTCGTTACTAATCTTATCAGTGGTGACAAATTGGCTTCAACCTTGACGTTCGGGCAGTTTGTGAAAGCAATCGCATCTTTCTTGGCCCCGATTATTGCCACGTGGGGTGCAACAACCCTTATGCCTACATTCGGTTTAGGATGGAGAGCGCTTTTCGTCATCTATGCAGTCGTTTGCTTGCTGTCCATCTCGTTTCTTGGAGCAACCCCCATTCAGGAAGAAAAGCCTGACAAAGCTTCCGGAATCATTGCATCGCTTAAACTTTTAGGACGTCCTTTCATTCTCCTCTGCTTCCTCGGTATCATGTGTCATGTAGGTATTGATGTGGGTACTAACACTACCGCTCCGACCCTTATCATGGAGCGTGTCGGTCTCCCCCTCGAAGAGGCTGTCTATGCTACAAGCGTATATTTCATCTTCCGTACTGTTGGGTGCTTCCTCGGAGCTTTCATTCTCCGCTTTGTTCCCGCTAAATGGTTCTTCGGATTCAGCGCATTCCTAATGTTGGCAGCTATGATAATGTTGTTTACCTGTCATTCTCTGTATGCCCTCTATGCCGGTATTGCAATGGTAGGTTTCGGAAACTCAAATATCTTCCCTGTAGTTTTCTCGCAGGCTTTGATATCCACCCCTAAGGAGAAAAATGAAGTGTCGGGGCTGATGATCATGGGACTTTTTGGTGGAACTGTTTTCCCGTTGGCTATGGGATATGCGGCCGACGCCATGGGGCAGATTGGCGCTGTAGCTGTGATGACTGTCGGAGTGGCCTATCTTTTGATATATACCATGAAAATTAAAAAAACAAATACTTAAAACGACTTTAAAATCTAAATTATGAATGAGATTGTAGTAGGAATGGGCGAAGCGTTATGGGATGTGTTGCCCGAAGGGAAAAAAATAGGAGGAGCGCCGGCCAATTTCGCCTATCATGTTTCGCAATTCGGTCTTGACAGCTGTGCGGTCAGCGCTATAGGCGATGATACCCTCGGTGCGGAGCTTCTTGAAAATTTCGGTCAGAAAGGAATCAAACATATTATCGAAACCGTGCCCTATCCAACCGGCACCGTTCAGGTCGAAATAGACCAGGCCGGTATTCCGCAATATGAGATTAAGGAAAACGTTGCATGGGATAATATCCCTTTCACAGATAAGTTGAAAGAATTAGCCAACAGAACTAAAGCAATTTGTTTCGGCTCGCTGGCTCAGAGAAACGTCGTTTCGCGCAATACTATCAACGGTTTCCTTGATGTAATGCCGAAAGATGATGACCGCATGGTGGTGTTCGATGTCAATTTGCGCCAGGGCTTTTATAACAAAGAGATACTTTGCAACTCGATGGAACGTTGCAACGTGCTTAAAATTAACGATGAAGAATTGGTGACGGTTAGCCGTATGTTCGGTTATCCGGGGATTGACCTTCAAGATAAATGCTGGATTCTTCTGGGCAAATACAACCTGAAATGTCTTATATTGACTTGCGGCATTAACGGCAGCTATGTCTTTACCCCCGGAAACGTGTCGTTCCAGCCCACACCGAAAGTGGAAGTGGCAGATACCGTGGGAGCAGGCGATTCCTTTACAGCCGCTTTTATAGCAAGTCTGCTGAAGGGTGCAAGCGTGAGCGAAGCCCATAAAAAGGCTGTTGAAGTGTCGGCTTATGTATGCACTCAGCCCGGCGCTATGCCCAAACTTCCCGAAAGATTGGTTGAATGATATCCGTTCGTCACTCATCCACATAAAAAATTAACCACCCGGGCAAACAAAATTTAAACTGAATGCCCAACCCCAAATAAGGCTGCGGATCGAAATATCCGTAGCCTTATTTCTTTCCATTCAGAGGATAAAATAAGGGATGATTGACATTTTTCATTATCTTTGCAATAGAATATCAATCTAATAACCAATTTATGAAAATAAAACTGAAATTTTTCGCGGCGGCTATGGCTTTAGGCATCCTTGGCGCAAGTGCTGCCAATCCGAAACCGTTTGTTATACCCGAACTCAGACAATGGCAAGGAACGGATGGAACCTTTAGTGTCGAACCTACTGCAAGGATTGTCGTAGACAACAGCGATCTTCTACCTATCGGGCAGGCGTTGGCGGCCGATTGGCAGAAAATGTTCGGAGAGCGTCTCGATGTTCTCGCCGGTAAAGCTTCTAAAGGCGATATAACCATAGCTGTCAAAAAGGATAAAAAGATGTCGTCCGAGGGCTACAGGATGGATATTACCGACCGTATTGCCGTAACTGCTCAGGACAAAGAAGGAGCTTATTGGGCTACGCGCACCATACTCCAGATTGCGGAACAAAGCAAAGGCCATGAATTTCCTAAAGGTAAAATCACAGACTGGCCCGACTATCCTGTAAGAGGTCTTTCGATGGATGTAGGGCGCAAATTTTTCCCGATGAGCTATCTTCAGGATTTGGTTAAAGTGATGTCATACTATAAATTGAACTCATTGCGCATACATCTGAATGACAATGGATTCCATTACTATTTCGGCAACGATTGGAACAAGACTTATTCGGCTTTCCGAATGGAAAGCGATTCGTTTCCGGGGTTGACGGCTCGCGATGGCTATTATACCAAAGAAGAATTCCGTAATTTTCAGCGCGAATCGGCCAAGCAGTTCGTAGACATTATGCCTGAAATCGACATTCCGGCTCATGCATTGGCTTTCACTCATTACAAGCCCGAAATTGGCAGTGAGGAATTCGGAATGGATCATCTCAATCTGTTTAGCGATGAAACCATCCCGTTCCTTGACGTGCTTTTCGAGGAATATCTCGGTGGTGACGACCCGGTTTTCATCGGTCCTAACATGCACATCGGAACCGACGAATTTGGCAAGGATTATCCGGGCTTCGACAAGCGTCAGGAAACCATAGAGAAATTCCGCGCTTTTGCCGATCACTACATCAAACTTGTTGAATCCTACGGCAAACAACCATGGGTATGGGGCTCGCTTTCCAATGCCAGAGGTGAGACCCCGGTTAAAACTCAAGGAGTGATACTCGATGCATGGTACAATGGCTACGCCGAACCAAAGGAAATGATTGAACTGGGCTTTAAGCTCAACAGCATACCCGACGGAATGGTCTACATCGTTCCCGGAGCAGGTTATTACCATGATTATTTGAATACTAAATGGCTCTATGAAAATTGGACGCCGGCAAAAGTAGGCAACGTTCAGTTCGAGGAAAAAGATCCGAATCTCGTAGGCGGCTATTTTGCCGTTTGGAACGATCATGTAGGCAATGGCATTTCCGTTCAGGACGTTCATCACCGCATCATGGCGGCTCTGCCCACAATGGCGGTAAAACTATGGGATGGCGTTAACGTTACCCTTCCGTATGATGATTTTGCTAAAGCAAGTCTCATTATCTCGGAAGCTCCCGGGGTTAATCGTCTTGCAAAGACAGGTGAGCCAAATTCTCTCGTTTATCAGACAAACTCCTTCAAACCCGGTCAAACAACTCCGATTCAGGATTTAGGCTATGATTGGACTCTGGAATTCGACATTGAAGGCACACAAGAGACGCCCGGAACTATTCTTCTCTCGTCGCCCGAGTCTACTTTCTATCTTGCCGACCCGGTGAAAGGAATGTTCGGCTTCTCACGCGACGGCTATCTCAACACCTTCAACTTCCGTCCTTATCCCGGCGAAAAAGCCCATATCAAGCTGACTGGCGACAACAAAAGCACGAAACTTTACGTAAACGGTAAGCTTAAGGAAAGCCTTGACATAATTATGCAGGAACACAACGGCGGAAAGAACAAGATGTATTATCATCAGACACTGATGATGCCTCTTCAGAAAGCCGGCGATTTCAAAAGCAAAATCACCAACCTAAAAGCCTACAACTACATCACCGACTGATAGGTCGTGTAATTAGAGATATCGTTAACCCTGAAATGTGATACATACATTTCAGGGTTAGCTTTAACGTCTGACGTCTTTCTAATAATACATTCAAAAAATGAGCCAATGAGAATTATAAGACTTTTAATGATCTGCGTTATAGTCACTATTCCTTTTTTAGTGAAAACTGAAACTATTTCTATGCTCCAATGGAATATTTGGCAGGAAGGGACTATGGTAAAAGGTGGATATGATGCTATAGTTAATGAAATAGTGCGCTTACAGCCCGATTTTGTAGCGTTCAGTGAAGTGAGAAATTATAACGATACAGATTTTTTGGCTCGTTTGATAGATGATCTTAAATTGAGAGGACGCACTTATTATTCACACTATAGTTACGATTCAGGAATATTGAGTAGATTTCCTATTGAACAGTTTGACACTATTTTCCCCCATAAACAAGATCATGGATCGATGTATAGGATTTATGTCACTTCACCCGAAAATAATCGATTCGCCATCTATTCGGCCCATCTCGACTATCAGAATTGCGCCTATTATGAATCGAGAGGATATTCTGGAGTCGACTGGAAAGAATGTGAACTTCCTGAAAGTGTCGACGAATTGCTTATGAAAAATGATCTCTCTATGCGGGATGATGCTATCAAATGTTTCATCCGTGAGGCAAACAAGGATGTATCCGATGGAAGAATAGTATTGATAGGGGGTGATTTTAATGAGCCTTCAATGTTGGACTGGATTGATGAAAATGCTGATAAATATGATCATAACGGGTTCATTGTCCCATGGACCGTTTCGAAAATAATGCTTGAAAACGGATATGTCGATGCTTTTCGTAAAGTCTATCCCGATCCTGTTCTTAACCCCGGCTTCACCTATCCATCTGCCAATAGTTCTGTCGATATATCTAAACTGACTTGGGCTCCGAAAAGCGATGAGCGTGAAAGAATAGACTTTATTTATTTTAAAAATCCCGAATCATGCAAGATGACGATAGACGATATCATGATCTTCGGGCCTAACGAATCTGTTAAACGTTCAACTATCGAACCTGATACTCCCAACGACAAATTCATACTGCCGTTAAATATCTGGCCAACCGATCATAAGGGGCTGCTGGTAAAAATATCAATATTCCCTTGACCAACTTGAACAATCTAATTAAATTATGAGATATATTTACATTTCCTCAGAAATGTAAAATAAACAACCGTTTTCTTTCAACTGATTTTATATTAGATTAATTTTATTCGCAAAACCGTGTAATGTGCGTTTAACACAATTTAACCTAATGGGGGGGGGGTAATTAAAATATTATTTCTCTAAATTTGCGCGAATTTTTTAAAAAATCTAAAACTATAATTATTTTATGAAAAAAGTAGTGTTATCGGCAGCTGTAGCCATTATTGCAGCTTTAGGATTAAATTCATGTTCAACTATCTCAAACAGTGCATATACACAGGTAGTAGGTTCATCTATCACAAACGTATCTTATGCAGACCTTGAAGTATCTCCGAAGATTATAACTTATAAATTCGACGTCAACGAGTCATATTCACGCGCAGGCGAAAAATCTTGCAAAATGGCTGCAGTTCAAAAGGCTTTACAGCAAAATGGAGGTGGTGACGTAATTGTTAATCCTCAGTTTGAAGTTAAGAAAACACGCCGTTTCATCTTTGGTTCTAAAATCTCTTATGTAATTGTGACTGGCCATCCGGCCGTTTATAAAAATGTTCATCCTATGAACAAACAGGAGGCTGAGATTATAACCACTCTCAACAGCGGTAAGAAAAAATAAAAACTTATGAGAAAAAGCTTAATATATACGGCCGTATCAGCGGTTGTGGCGTTAAGCTCCTGCTCTACAGTCAAAAATACGGCTTATACCACAACGCCGGAAGCCATGATTATCAACATGACCGTGGCGGACATAGATGTGGCGCAGCAACAGGTATCAGCTACTGTTACATGGCACTGGAATCCCTTCCGCACTATTACAAGCAGGAAGAAGAATGCAGAAGCTGTTGCTTTGCGTGAATCTAAAGCAGATGTTCTTATCGAGCCCACTTACGAAGTCGTTAAACGCGGTTTATTTCGAGGAGGATCGATAACCGTTACAGGACATCCCGGAAAATTCATTAATTTCCGTAACATGACTGAAAAGGATGTGGAGATAATCAACACTTTAAGTAATAAAGTGGGCGTTGGTACTCCCGCCATAGCTACAACTGGACCATCATTCTTGGAACGATTTAAACGTCCAAAAGAGCCGAAAGCTCCTAAAATCCCCCAAACATTGTCGGATATGAAGCGCAGCAAATCTTTTTTAAGTCTTGTGGCTTCGACTATTAAAATTGGAGATTATGACGAAAAAGGTCAATCCTTAGGACTGATGTATGGGCATTATGGATCTAAATGGGGATGGTATGCTAAAGGAGTTGGAGCATGGGGTGAAAACGATTGCTCTGGAGGATTCTCGTTGACAGGAGGTGTAATTAAGACTCTCCCATATAACTTCAATCTCTTTGCCGGTACAGGTTTGGGGATGACTATTTATAACGGAGAGTTTGGAATTCCCTTAGAACTCGGCCTTCAATGGAATTGGAAGAAGTTGAACATTCTTGCTGGCTATCAGGTAAATCTCTGTCCCGCTGATACCGGAGAGAACGATTATTCTCTCTTTTGCGGAGTTGGATTTAATTTTTGAATAAGGTTCTTTAAATCTATAATGAAGGGTCGGGAGCAAATAATAGTCTCTCCGACCTTTTTCTTTGTTTTTCCCGAAACCTTGCTTTCTTTAATGCTGTGTTTCATCCGTCTTAATATTAATTTTTTGGCTTCTTAGCCTTTCAAATGTACTTCAAAATCGATTTTAGAAATAGATTTATTCAGAGACTGCATAAAAGTTGAATATTTCGTAAATAAATCCTACCTTTGCCGCGGCCGAGTCAAAAGTGACCGGCGGTTAACTTTAAACAAACAGTGAAAAACTATCATCGATAACATGAAAGAACAGACTAATGTGAAGACGCTCGAAAAAGTAGTCGTGCGATTTTGCGGAGACTCCGGCGACGGCATGCAGCTTGTGGGCAATATCTTCACCAATGTATCGGCGGGGATTGGCAACGAAGTTTCGACCTTCCCGGACTATCCTGCCGAAATACGAGCTCCTCAAGGTTCACTCGGAGGAGTCTCCGGTTTCCAGGTAAGTGTGGGAACGCATGTCCATACTCCCGGCGATAAGTGCGACGTGCTCGTTGCAATGAATCCGGCGGCACTGAAACAAAATTACCAGACGGTTAAGGATGGCGGTGTGATAATAGTGGATATAGATTCATTCAAAGAAGCCGACCTTAAGAAAGCCAAATTTGAGACTTCCGATCCTTTCACCGAACTTGCTATTAAGGCTCAGATCGTGGAAGTGCCCGTTACAGCGTTAACGAAAGCTGCTCTGGCTGAAAGCGGTCTTGACAATAAGAGTATACTTAAATGCCGCAACATATTCTGTCTCGGACTTATCTGTTGGCTTTTCGACCGACCGCTGGAAAGTGCTGTTCTTTTCCTGAAAAGAAAATTCGCCAAAAAGCCGGCGATATTTGAAGCAAACGAAAAGGTGATTCACGCGGGCTATAATTACGGCAATAATATTCACGCCAGCGTTTCGACCTACCGCATCGAGTCAAACGATGCCCGTCCTGGTGTCTACACTGACATTAACGGAAATACAGCCACTGCATGGGGACTGATCTTAGCTTCGGAGAAGAGCGGCAGGCCGCTTTTCCTCGGCAGTTATCCCATTACACCCGCTACCGACATTCTCCAGGAACTGGCTAAACGCAAAGATCTCGGAGTGAAGGCTCTCCAGATGGAGGATGAGATAGCCGGTGTTTGTTCGGCTATAGGCGCTTCGTTTGCAGGTAATCTGGCTGTCACTTCCACTTCAGGACCAGGTCTCGCACTGAAAAGTGAGGGGATAGGACTGGCTGTTATGGCAGAGCTCCCTCTTGTGGTCATCGACGTACAAAGAGGAGGACCATCGACCGGCTTGCCGACTAAAACAGAGCAGACCGATCTTATGCAGGCTCTCTACGGACGCAACGGAGAGTCTCCTGTGGTTGTAGTCGCACCATCCACTCCTACCGACTGTTTCACCATGGCATTCGAGGCTTGCCGACTGGCTATCGAACACATGACGCCCGTTATTCTGCTAACAGATGCCTTTATAGGCAACGGATCGTCGGCGTGGCGTATACCCGACGACGATGAATATCCCGCTATTCAGCCTCCTCTTATTTCTGCGGAAAAGGCGGCTGAAACGAATTGGCGTCCTTATCACCGCAACGAGGATACTTTGGTGCGCTATTGGGCTGTTCCGGGAACGGAAGGACTTCAACATCGCATAGGAGGTCTCGAAAAGCATCGCGAAACGGGAGCTATTTCAACCGATCCCGTGAATCACGAGAAGATGGTGCTCGCACGCAGAGAAAAGATCGCCCGCGTGGCTAATAACATTCCCCGTCTGGAAGTGATAGAAAACCCCGAATCCGATACAATTCTGGTAGGATGGGGAGGAACTTACGGACACCTTCGCACGGCTGTACAGGAAATGGCTGAAAAAGGCCGAAAGATAGCCTTCGCGCATTTCCGTTATATCAATCCGCTACCCGCAAACGCGCTCGAAACCTTGAAAAGATATAAGAACGTGATTGTGGCTGAGCTAAATACCGGTCAGTTCGCCGACTACCTCCAACAAAAAATGCCCGGTAAGACGATAAAGCGAATCAATAAGATTCAGGCGCAGCCGTTCACGGTGGAGGAAATTATTACAGGTGTTAACCAAATACTGAAGAACAATGAGTGAAGATATAAAGACATATACGCCGGCCGATTTTAAGAGCGATCAGGCTGTGAAATGGTGTCCGGGTTGCGGTGACCACGCCATACTTAATTCCCTTCACAAAGCCATGGCTACAGTAGGGGTGGCGCCCCATAAAATTGCGGTGATAAGTGGAATAGGATGTTCATCGCGACTTCCGTATTATATGAATACTTACGGATTCCACACCATCCACGGACGAGCAGCCGCGATTGCAACGGGCTTCAAGGTGGCCAATCCTGATATGACCGTATGGCAGATTTCCGGCGACGGCGACGGACTCGCAATCGGAGGCAATCATTTCATACACGCAGTGAGGAGAAATATCGACCTCAACATAATGTTGCTCAACAATAAGATCTATGGACTTACTAAAGGGCAATATTCTCCTACCTCCGACCGAGGATTCGTGTCGAAGACCTCACCCTACGGCACGGTCGAGGATCCCTTCATCCCTGCTGAATTGGTGTTCGGAGCCAGAGGAAATTTCTTTGCAAGAAGCATAGATGTCGAATTACAGATCAGCCAGGAGGTGCTTGTGGCGGCAGCTCGCCATAAGGGCGCGAGCGTGGTCGAATTGCTGCAGAACTGTGTGATCTACAACAACGGCATACATAATTTCATCACTGACCGCGAATATCGCGCCGACAGGACAATACATCTCGTTCACGGAGAAAAAATGATCTTCGGCAAGGAGAAAAACAAAGGTCTGGTACGCGACGGATTTCTGCTCAAGGCCGTCGAAATAGGAAAGGACGGCTATACGCTCGACGATGTCCTAATTCACGACGCACACTCCACCAGTAATTTCCTCCATCAGCAACTCGCCATGATGGACGGCCACGAGCTCCCGCTCGCTATCGGAGTGATTCGCGACGTAGAAGCACCGGTCTATAATGAAGAACTTGACCGTCAGATTGATGATGTCAGAAAATCCAAAGGGTTCACTGACCTGAAGTCGATGATACTTGCCGGAGAAACCTGGGAGGTGAAGTAACGGAAACACCTCCCGGATCTTAAAGGCATCGACATGCGGCAGACGGTTCAAGGCAATCTAAACAGACTCGAAACAGGCTCGATTGGGCGTCTGCTCTGGGACTATAGTCTTCCGGCTGTGGTGGGGATGGTGGTAATGTCCCTCTATAACGTCATCGACCGCATTTTCATAGGTCAGGGGGTAGGAACGGAAGCTATTGCCGGACTTGCCATTACTTTTCCCGTCATGAACTTATCTGCGGCTATTGGCGTATTGATTGGAGCCGGTGCTGCGGCTCGAGTTTCCATTATGCTCGGAGCTAAAGATTCCAAAGGTGCCCATTTGGTGTTGGGCAACTCATTGGTGCTCATTGTGACAAACGCGATTGTCTATCTTACAATCTTCGCGATCTTCCTCGACGATATTTTGATAGCTTTCGGTGCCAGCGAAGCCACTCTTCCCTATGCACGCGATTTTATGACCTACATTCTTCCGGGCATGCTGGTGATGAACGTATCGTTCAGCTTCAACAACGTCATGCGCGCATCAGGTTATCCGATGAAAGCCATGCTGACTATGTTTATCGGTGCGGGAGCAAATGTTGTGCTCGCGCCGATTTTCATTTTTGCGCTCGGATGGGGAATCAAAGGTGCGGCAATAGCTACTGATCTGGCCATGACGTGCTCCATGGTGTTCGTAATGGCACATTTCTTCCGACGTGACAGCACCTTGCGTTTCATTCCGGGCATATATCGTCTTAAATGGAGGATAATCGCCGGAATCATAGGCATCGGTGCCGCACCCAGCCTTGTAAATTTAGCCAGCAGTGTGATCAACGTTATAATCAATAAAACGCTCTATCTTTACGGGAGCGATCATGCCGTGGCGGCAGCCGGCATATTCAATACCTACGCCTCTCTGCTGGTGATGGTCGTTGTCGGTATATGTCAGGGAATGCAACCCATACTTGGATATAACTATGGAGCCGGCCGGTTGGACCGGTTAAGGAAATGCTTTTGGCTCGCCACCGGTTACTCTACAGCTATCTGTACTCTCGGCTTTCTTTTCGGCACATTCTTCCCTGACCTCATAGCCAGAGCGTTCACTGTCGATGCCCGACTGATCGATGTCACGATGAAGGCCGTATCCATGTCAATTTGGGCGTTCTGGATGGTCGGTTTCCAGATTGTAGCCACCAATTTCTTTCAATCGATTGGCAAAGCTACAAAATCCATATTTCTCAGCCTCACTCGACAGGTTCTCTTTATCATTCCATTGCTGATAATTCTGCCTAAACATTTTGGCCTCGAAGGAGTTTGGTTGTCATTTCCTACAAGCGACATTCTCGCAACCCTGGTAACCGGTGCCATGGTCTGGTGGCAGATGGCGCAGCTTCGCAAAAGTCTCCCTGCCCCGGCATGACCTTGTTCGCTGTCTGAAAAAGCCGTTATCTCCCTTGCCGAAATAACGGCTTTGGGAGATAACGTGCAATGAGGATTTTCCGGTATGGTTTAGTAGCCCGTGTAAGTGTGGGGGCTGAGGCGCCGAAGTTCTTCCTTTACGCTGTCCGACACGTCTAAAGTGTCGATAAAATCGGCGATACTCTCTTGAGTGACCTTTGAATTTACACGCGTGAGTTGTTTGAGCGTTTCGTATGGATTTGGATATCCTTCACGTCTGAGGATTGTCTGAATGCCCTCTGCGACTACGTTCCACATCCCGTCGAGGTCGCGGTTTATAGCCTCGTCGTTGAGTATGAGTTTGCCCAGACCTTTGAGAGTGCTCTCGATGGCTATTACTGTATGAGCGAGAGGTACCCCCACGTTGCGCAACACCGTTGAGTCTGTCAGGTCGCGTTGCAGACGTGATACCGGAAGTTTTGTCGACAGATGCGTAAGGATTGCGTTAGCCATACCGAGATTCCCCTCGGAGTTCTCGAAATCTATTGGATTGACTTTATGAGGCATCGCCGAAGACCCCACTTCACCTGCCTTGATTTTCTGTTTGAAATATTCCATCGATATATATTGCCATATATCGCGGTCGAGGTCGATGAGGATTGTGTTTATTCTGCGCAGAGCATCAAAAAGTGCACCGAGATTGTCGTAATTAGAAATCTGCGTGGTAAGAGCTTCACGGATGATTCCCAACTGTTCCTTCAGGAATTTGCCGGCGAAATCGCGCCAATCGATATTAGGAAACGCTGTTTTGTGAGCATTGAAATTTCCCGTTGCGCCACCGAACTTACCGCTTATCGACGTGCTCTTCAAAATCTCTCGTTGGGTCTTCAAGCGGTACGAAAACACACCGATTTCTTTACCTAAACGAGTAGGAGATGCCGGCTGTCCGTGGGTTTTGGCCAACATCGCTATCTCTTTCCAATCCTCGGTCATTGAGTCCAATGTCATTATTAACCTGTCGAGCAGAGGATAGTATACATCGTCAAGAGCGTCTTTTATCGTCATCGGAATCGATGTATTGTTGATATCCTGCGACGTGAGACCGAAATGGATAAATTCTTTGAAAGCCTGAAGACCCATCTTGTCGAACTGTTCTTTCAGGAAATATTCCACAGCCTTTACATCGTGGTTCGTCACCGACTCGATCTCCTTGATACGTTGAGCGTCCGCCACGCTGAAATTCTCATAAATTTTCCTAAGTTCAGCTTTTGAGCTGTCGCCCACGCTTTCAAGTTGCGGAAGAGGTATCTCGCACAAAGCGATAAAATATTCCACTTCCACTTTCACTCTGTATTTGATCAGAGCGTATTCCGAGAAATAGTTATCTAATTTTTCGCATTTTCCGCGATATCTGCCGTCGATAGGAGAGATGGCTGTAAGTGAATTGAGTTCCATTTTCAAATCTATTTTTAGTTGGTTTATTGTCAGTTTTAGTTCATATCTCAGAAAGGATCTTTAGCCGTCGCTATACGGTAAATCTCATCGGTATTGTTAACTATCCGATCCGCGAAGTTGTCTGTCAGTTCCTTTTCAGGACGGAATCCCCATGTTACGCCCACAGAGTCCACGCATGCGCGACGTGCAGTCTGCATATCTACGCCCGAATCCCCTACATAGAGCACTTTCTGCTTCCGGGTTGGTACTATCGAAAGAATTTCGAAAACTATCGACGGATCCGGCTTGACGGGCATACCCGCCTTATGGCCTTCGATTGCCGACCATTCGATATCCGGAAAATAATGTCTTATTATCTTGTCTACGGCCGACTGGTACTTATTGGAGGCTACGGCTACTTTAATGCCTTCGTCCACCAGGTCCTTTAGCAGCTCGGCCATTCCGGGATAAGGACGAGATAGATCGGTGCAATGTTCGTCATAATACTCTGTGAAATGACTGCGCACCTTCTCGATTGTCTCTTTCGTGCGCGCATCCTCGGGGAGCGCACGCTCTATCAGCCGCAATACACCGTTGCCCACCATCATCGGATAGGATTCGCGAGAATGGAGAGGGTAGCCGCATTTGCCCAATGCGTAATTGGTGGCTTCAGCAAGATCGGCTATAGTGTTTACCAAAGTCCCGTCAAGATCAAATATTATCAATTCTTTCATAATCGTTATACTAAAAAGGGTAGCCTACAGAAAAATGAAATGCTGCGTCACGTTTCCATCGCGGGTGGATTATTGGCCAATGATCACGGTTCATGGCTGGATTATGGGCTTTCATTCCCAAATCGAAACGAAGCAGAAAATAAGTGAAATCCATTCGCACACCTGCGCCGTAGGATGCTGCCAGCTGTTTCCAGAACGTTGAAAAACGGAACATCCCCCCCGGTTGGTTTTCATAATTATGAATAGTCCAGATATTGCCCGCGTCGATAAACAATGAGCCCTCGAATACCCAGAAAAGCTTTATCCTGTATTCAAAATTTAAAAGCAGCATGATGTCGCCGCATTGGTTTATGAAGTCCGTCACCGAATTGTTCGACTCGTACGCCCCGGGGCCCAAAGTGCGAACGCCCCATCCGCGTACACCGTTTGCTCCTCCGCCGTAAAATCGTTTTTCGAATGGGAGCACACGCGAATTACCGTATGGCACCCCTATACCTCCCGCTGCATTGAAAGCCACAGAGTGTTTGCGGTCGAAATTTCTGACTATCGAATATGCCCCCTCGGCTTTCACATACTGTGCGTATTGGATACCGAAAACCTTGTAAACTCCGTCGTCGCGCTTCTGTCCGAGTATCGACGACAAAGCGTACAAAACGTTACCCGCCGTCTCACCCGCAGCTCTCACACTGAAAATTGTTTTCTGAAATGGTTGGTTCCTTGCCGATGTCGCCGACAGGATGCGACGGTTGGTACGACTGAACGAGTAGCCCGCGCGCATGATGAAATGATCCTCGTAGCTATAGCGCAACAACGGATTGGATGGGGCTATCTGGTCTAAGAAATCGAGCGTACTTTTGGGAAGGTAGACATAGTTGATATCTACTAAATCGAAAGCCCGGCGTTCTCTTCCTGAACGTGCTGTCCATTTGTAACGCCAACCCGCACCCGCTATGATTCGCGTATATTCCGGACGCTCCTGATAGTTGAACGACAGCAGAAGCTCGGTCGTCGCTTTGATTCTCTGCTTGAAACTCCTCGAAACGAAAGGAAACATAAACTTCGGAAAAGTAATTCCCGTTTCGGCTGCCAGTTCAGTGTAACTGTTGTTTATCAAACCCGACAGATTGCCGCTCAGACTTTCGTAATTCGCCCTCAGTTTCGCCGTGAAAAGATTCGACGAATTGGCGAAATCCCTGTGCTGGTACGTCAGGCCGACTCCAAATCCCAGGTCGCCTTCCGAATTCGTCCCCTCCAGCTCGAAAGTCACCCCCTGCTTTTTGTTTCTTGTAAGAAAGATATTGACGTCGAGCCACTCGTTATCGCCTATCGCCGCTACGGGCACGAGTTCTATATTGATCGATTTGAGGATTCCCAACTGGGCGAGCGATTCGTAAGTCCTGTCAACCGCACGGGTGCTGAACTTCTGACCCGGCTGTATGAAGCATTTCTCTTCCAGAATGCCGGGTTTCAGAAAATGATCCTTTCCATATACCACATGGATATCCTTGTACTCCACAGTGTCTCGCTTCTCTTCGGTCATCATTCCTTCCGATTCGGCGTCCGTTATGAAAAATACATCTCGGATCATATAGATTTTATGGCTGTCCGCCGGCAGAGAATCCGTCGCAATATTACTGTCTCCTGAATTTTGAGCCGACAGCTGTCCGGGTGTTTTTATCACCATTGTCAAGTCTACTTCTGTCGAATTTTCGGCTGTATCGGCAAAAAAGGTGATATACTCCTTGGTAAAACCGTAATACCCCGAATTGCGCAGACGTTCCGTTATCCGCGTCCGTTCGCTGTCGAGATTGTTTCGATTGAATCCGCTTCCTGTCTTTACCACGAATGTCGCCGAATCTGCCATGACTATCTTGCGGATCGAACTGTCCGGAATTTCGTAAGCCACATTTTCGATTGTATAGAGCGGACCCGGAACCACTTTGTAGATTACGTTCATTTTCTTCTTGCTCGAGTTGCCGGTTGTGTCCACCGTTACCGCCGCGTTCATATAACCGCGGTTGATCAGAGCCTGCCTTAATTGGCGCGCCGAAGCAGCTGTCAGAGTAGAGTCATATATCACTGGAGGTTGACCGAGTCGGCGAAGCCATTTATTGTACCACTTTGTGCTGTCACGACCCGAAAGGCTGTAGGTCGAAAGCTGAAGCTTGGCGAACCCCATCACCTTATGGTTGGGTGTCTGTCTCAGATAATTCACCAGTTCCGAGCTCTTTACTTCTCCGCCATCCTCTTCTATTCTGATCTGGACGTTGTCGAGCAGATACTCCCCGTCTGGGACATGCTTCACCGTACTGCATCCTGCCGCCGAGACAATGATGAAGATTAACAGGATGATATTTAACCGGCCGATACCCGAGCTTTCTGTTGACACTCCCATAGTTAGATGCAAAGTTACCATTTTTCGGGCTGTTTTTCTACATTATTGTGCCAAATTGACCTTGAATTTGCGCATACCCGAAGAAATAAGTAAATTTACACTCCCTTATGGCACAGTTCAGCGTTAATATCCTCGGTTGCGGATCCGCAACGCCATCCCTCATCCACAACACTTCATCACAAATTGTGGATTTCCGCGACACTCTGATGATGATTGATTGCGGAGAAGGAACGCAACAACAGGTCAGACGATTAGGATTCAATTTCTCAAGGATTAGGAGGATCTTCATATCCCATCTCCACGGCGATCACTGTCTCGGACTTACGGGGCTTCTATCCACCCTCTCCTTGCATGGACGGACTGGAGAGGTCGAAGTTTACATGCCTCAGGAAGGAATTGATATTTTCACCCGAATGCTCGAGTTTTTTCTCAAAGAGCATTCCTATGCCATAAAACTCATTCCCGTTTCAGGCCACGGAGGACTGCTGGTCGACGATCCTTCCCTTACCGTCACTGCTTTCCCCTTGTTTCATCGGGTGCCCTGTTATGGATTCATCTTCAGAGAAAAACCCAAATTGCGACATCTTCGGGGCGACATGGTGAAATTCTTCAACATTCCCGTAAGTCAGCTACAGAGCCTAAAGGAAGGCTCCGATTGGCGATCCCCCGAGGGAGAATTAATCGCTAACGAACGACTGACAACACCTGCCCACCCTTCCTGTTCATATGCTTATTGCTCCGACACGATGTTCGATCAAAGGGTTGCTGATTCCGTCAGGGGAGTGGATGTTATATATCATGAAGCTACTTACGACGACTCATTACGGCAGAAAGCATTCGATCGTGGACATTCCACTGCTTTGCAAGCCGCCCGGATTGCCAAAGAAGCGGGAGCCAAAATCCTGATTATAGGCCATTATTCAAAACGCTATAGGACAACTGACATTCTCCTTGAAGAGGCGCGGACGACATTCCCTTATGTGATAGCGGCCAACGAAGGTTTGCGGTTGGATATTCCCCAATTGTTGAAAAGCGATGACTGACGACCAACGATTTATGCGCGTGGCTCTCGACGAGGCTCTAAGGGCTCGGGAGGAAGGAGAGATTCCTATCGGAGCTGTTGTCGTTGCGGCTGGTATGATTATCGGCAGAGGACATAACATGACAGAAACACTTAACGACGTAACGGCTCATGCCGAAATGATTGCCATAACTGCTGCCGCCGGGACTTCCGGAGGCAAATACCTCCCTAAATGCACCCTTTACGTCACGGTCGAACCGTGCCTCATGTGCGCGGGTGCTATCGCGTGGAGTCAGATTTCACGTATCGTTTATGGCGCTCCCGATGCCAAGAGAGGTTATTCCGTATTCACACCGCGGCCGTTCCACCCTAAGGCGAGTGTAACGGCCGGTGTGCTTGCCGACGAATGTGCGGCCTTGATGCAGGATTTCTTCCGCGATAAACGGAAAAAATGAATTATTGTCAAGCTTGTTCTTAGTCTCCGATTTTCAGATAGTACTCGTCTTCAACCGGTTCGAGCCACACGTTTTCACCGTCCTTGCCCGGAATCTCAAACGCCAGATGAGCCATCCAGCTGTCTTTGGCCGCTCCGTGCCAATGTTTTACGTTTGCCGGAATGTGGATCACTGTCCCTGGAAGGATTTCAACCGGTTCTTTTCCCTCTTCCTGATACCAGCCCCGGCCTCCTACACCTACAAGCATCTGACCACCCCCTTCGCTCGCTTTATGGATATGCCAGTTATTCCGGCAACCCGGCTCGAAAGTCACGTTAATGAACGGGATCTGAGAATTGCTTATCTGTGCTAAATAGCTTTGCCCTTTGAAGTATTTGGCGTAAGCGTCGTTCGGATCACCTATAGGGAAAATCATCTCCTTCTGAAACGCTGACTTCGCATCCTCGCTCGTCACATCGTCGTTCCATACCTCTTTCGCCAGACGGAAAGCCGCCCACGCTTTGGGCCAACCCGCGTAAAAGGCTATATGGGTGATTATCTCCGATATCTCCGTCCGGGTGATGCCGTTCTTTTTGGCGGTCTGAAGATGATAGGTCAGCGAACTGTCAGTCAGACCCTGTGAGATCAGCGACGTGATCGTCACAAGACTCCTGTCGCGTAGAGAGAGAAGATCGTTTCGGCTCCATACTTCTCCGAAGAGAATGTCGTCGTTCAGATGGGCAAACTCGGGAGCGAACTCGCCGAGCTGCTCTCTGCCTGCTGTCTGTATGATTTTTTCCTGTGACATGGCATTTAATGTTATTATGAAAATAAATGCGAAAATAGTACTACTTTTCTTCATTCTCAAATGCTTATTAAAATTCGTCCGTCTTCATCCATTTCCTGAAAAAAGTTGCAATCTGATCGAAAGGGATTTTTTCAAGATTGTCGTATAGATCCACATGGGTGGCATCGGCAATGATGAGAAGTTCCTTATTTTCGCCATGCAGTTTTTTGAAAGTATCTTCACCAAAATAGAGGGAGTGAGCTTTTTCACCGTGCACTATCATCACTGCATTTTCGAGTTCCCCCGCATACTCAAAAAATTTGAAATTCATGAAAGGAAGATTAGATGTGATATTCCACCCGTCGGTCGAATTACCGGATCTTTCATGATAACCGCGCGCTGTCTTGTAGTATGCGTGATAATCCTTCACAAACTGTGGGGCGTCGTCCGGAAGTGGATCAACCACACCACCGGCTCTGCTGTAATTCCCGTTTTTATAATCTTCGGTGCGCTGTTCAGCTAAAGCCTTGCGCGTGCTGTTCCTTTTCTCGGCCGAATCATCGGCATCGAAATAACCGTTTGCCGCCACGCGCGTCATATCATACATTGTCGAAGCAACAGTAGCCTTGATTCGCGGATCATTGATTGCAGCCTCTATGGCTATTCCGCCCCAACCGCATACTCCAAGGATTCCTATTCTCTCAGCATCAACGTTCTCCTGTGTAGACAAGAAATCTACAGCTGCCGAAAAATCTTCCGTATTGATGTCGGGTGATGCTACCCGGCGTGGCTCACCACCGCTTTCGCCCGTAAACGATGGATCGAAAGCGATCGTTAGAAAACCTCTCTCGGCAAGTTGCTGTGCATATAAGCCGCTCGACTGTTCTTTTACGGCTCCGAATGGACCGCTTATAGCGATAGCGGGTAATTTGCCTTTGGCATTTTTCGGTATGTACATGTCGGCGGCAAGAGTAATGCCATAACGATTTACGAATGCGACTTTGCTGTGTTCGACTCTATCGCTCTTTGGGAACACTTTGTCCCATTCCTGAGTGAGAGCGAGCTTCTCGGCTGGAGCTAACGATGTGTTGAGATTGGGATTTTCCATATGTTGGGAGGTTAATGTCATTGTGAAACATGATGAAAATATAGCGTATAAAACTAATTTTTTGTGTGAATAGCTCATGTCTGTTTATTGTAACTCATTAATATCTGCAAATTTAATGTGATTTTAAATGCCGAAACTTACCATTTTCACGGATTTACTTACCATTATCCGTTATTATTTCATAAAGGTGAAAAATAAAGAGTATTTTTGCATTGCAAAACATATCGCTGAAAGGATTATGAAAACGATAACAATTGACTCTCTTGATGCTTATAACGCCCTCTACGGCATGCCTACATCCCATCCATTGATTGGAGTGCTTAATCTCAAAGAAGCGACAAAGACCGTTAATCATATTGAAATGAAATATGAGGTGTTTGCCCTATACCTCAAAAACGGTTCAAAATGCTCATTGAAATATGGCAGAAAAAATTATGATTATCAGGAAGGGACTATCGTAAGTTTCGCTCCGGGTCAAATCGTGTCTGTCGAAGATGAAAAAGATGAGCTGGCACCCGATGTTACTGGATTGATGTTTCATCCAGACCTTATCTATGGAACACCTTTGGCCTCTAAAATTAGAGATTTTGAATTTTTCAATTATTCTCAGACTGAGGCGCTACATCTTTCCGATAAAGAGAGAGAAAAGTTCAATTTCTTCATTGAATTGATTCGGGAGGAATTGGAACATCCCGTCGACAACCATACCGCCTCTGTCCTTTCGGCTCATATCTCCTTGCTTCTGGAGCATCTCGACCGATTCTATGACAGGCAGTTCATCACACGTCATAAAGTTAACTCCGATATTGTAAAACAATTTCAGCAGAATCTCCGATCATATTTTGCTGAGAATGATCTTATAACCACACCCAATGTGGGATATTTTGCAGAAAAGGCAGCCCTTACTACAGGATATTTCAGCAATCTCATTAAGAAAGAAACCGGAATGACACCCAAGGATCTCATTTCAACCCATCTCATTTCCGAAGCCAAGAAGAGAATAGTGGAAACATCGCAGGACATTAGTGTGATTGCTTATAGCCTGGGATTTGATTATCCCGCTCATTTTTCACGGATGTTCAAGAAAATAACAGGATTCACGCCAAAAGAATATAGGCTTAAGTCTAACTGAGGTGTAAATCGCCCACTATGCATAACGAAGGAATAAAATCAACTATCCACCGATATATCGCTATCGGCTCTGTCCTGATAGTTTTGGCGATGACTATGCTCGACGGAACGGTTGTTAATGTCGCGCTGCCGGTGCTTGCGAAGGAATTCCATGTTTCCGATTCCGATGCTGTCTGGATTGTCACTATTTATCAGTTGGTAATAACTATGCTCCTACTCCCGGTTTCTTCTTTAGGCGACATCTATAGCTACAAACGCAATTATGTCATAGGTATCGCTGTTTTCACTATTGGGTCTGCTTTATGTGCCTTGTCACCGAATTTCAAACTAATGGTGGGAGCCCGCGCGATTCAAGCCGTGGGAGCGGCTACCGCTATGGCCGTTAATGTGGCGTTGGTGCGCTTGATTTACCCTGCTAAATATTTAGGAAGAGGGTTGGCCGTAAACACTATGGTGATTGCCATCGCCTCTGCGGCTGGTCCTTCATTGGCAGGTTTGATTTTATCGGTGACTTCTTGGCATTGGCTTTTTCTCATAAATGTCCCTTTCGGTATCATTGCTTTCCTGATGGCTTATCGCTATCTCCCTCAAAATCCCCCTAAAGATCATAAAGTGAAATTCGACTGGATCAGTGGTTTCTCGAATCTGGTTGTATTTGGAGCGATATTCTATGCTTTGGGAAATTTCGCGAAAAACGGAGATATGCTCACTAACATAATGTTGCTATGTTGTGGAATTGCGGTAGGGATTTTTTATATCCGTCATCTCCATGGACATGAACAGCCCATGTTCCCTGTCGACCTCCTTCATAACAAACTCTATTCATTGAGTATTATCACATATACATGTTCCTTTATTGCTCAGAACATCGCTATGATCGCATTGCCTTTCCTATTCCTCAATGGTTATGGCTTTTCAGAACTCACCACCGGATTGCTGATGACTCCCTGGCCTATTGCCACTATGATAGTGTCACCTTTTGCGGCTCGATTCATCGAGAAACATAATGCCGGAGCTACAGCTGCATTTGGAATGTTGATCTATGCCGTGGGACTCGGACTGCTTCTTTTTGAGCCACAGAATGGAGTCGTGGCCGAATGGGATATCGCGTGGAGAATGTTCTTATGCGGGTGTGGATTCGGTATATTCCAAACTCCCAACGCTACTGTGATGATTTCAGCAACTCCAGTTTCACGATCCGGTGCCGCGGGAGGTTTCCAAAGCACTACGCGTATCGGAGGACAGACATTTGGAGCTATGGTGGTCACTTTGATTTTCGCTTGGATGTCTCAGCCTACCGATGCGGGATCCCTTTCGAATGGTGCCCCCGGTGTACATGCAAGTCTTTATATCGCATTGGCTTTTGCCTTTGTTGCTGGAATATTCAGTTTGAGCCGGTTTAAATCATTATCAAGAACTACCTGATCCGATAAAAGAAAAATATTAAGACTATTGGGGAATTCAAGGGATTTGTTAAAACGGGCAAACTCGGGAGCGAACTCGCCAAGCTGCTCTCTGCCTTCTGTCTGTATGATTTTTTCCTGTGACATGGCATTTAATGTTATTATGAAAATAAATGCTAAAACAATGTAACTTTTTTTCATTCCCTGCTGTTTTTTTTATTTCTGATTTGGCTTCAACCGGCTGTTGAAGAAAGCCGCGATCTGGTCGAATGGTATTTTCTCAAGCCGGCCGTGACCTTCCGATGATCCGCTTTGTCGCTTTTCGAGAACACTTTGTCCCACGCCTGGGTTAGATTGAGATTTTCCCTGGGTGCTAAAGAAGTGTTGGTATTGAGATTTCCAATATCCCGTGCGTCTTAATTTCGCTTCAAAGAGTTATTAGGAAACTCGTTGCAGATATAGAAAAAAAATTTTTTACTTGTTCTTGTCACCTTTTCTCTCAAAAATCGGTCTAATATACGAGACGCCTCAAAATAAAAATATAAAACAATTAAATATTAAAAGTTATGTATGATTTAGATGCGATTTTTATATGTGTAGTGCTTCCCGTTTCAATCGTGGCAATAGTTTTTGCCTCTGTAATGAACAATGACAATAAACGCGCTAAGGTGCTCATCAAAGCTATCGAAGCCAACTGCGGAATTGATGCCGACAAATTGGCTGAGGCTCTCCAAAGACCAAGGAGAAGCCAACGTGAAGTGCTTAACCTCCGCCTGCTCCGGGGATGTATTTTTTCATTCATTGGCATTGTACTTTCTCTCATAGGAATCATATCGCTCTGCACCGGTACCGAGTTTTCTTCCGATCCCGTTACGGTTCCTTTGATTTTCGGTGGTGCCGCGCTGGCTATAGGCCTCAGCTATCTTGTGGTTTACTTTGTGACTCGCCGACAATTGAAGGATTAAATATTCCGTGAATGACTCGAGAGCAATTCATATCTCAGGTAGAATTCACTCAGAAAGCATTCCGGCGATTTCTTGTGGCGCTATGTTGCGGGGACAATATGCTCGCCGATGATATAGCTCAGGAATCCTATATCAAGGCTTATCTTTCTTGTGACTCATTATCTGATCCGGAAAAATTCAGATCCTGGATCTTCAAAATAGGTTATCATACTTTCTTAAATCACAAAAGTAGCTCGAAGTTAACCGTAGCTATTGATGACGCAAAAGAGATTAAAGCTCATGAAAGTTCTGACTCCGGTTTCGTTTATCAGGATTTATATGAAGCATTGAGTAGAATCCCTCCAAAGGAAAGAACCTCCTTGCTTCTGTTTTATATGCAAGGTTACTCGATCAAAGAAATCGCTGAAATTGAGGGTGCCTCTCAAGATGCCGTAAAACAACATCTCTCGCGCGGCCGTAAAAATCTTCGCAATTTTCTATCCCATAATAATTCCTTATAATATGGAAGACGATAAGATAAAATCATTATTTGCTGACTTTGAGCCCGAACTCACATCCGACGTTCAATTCATGAATAATCTACAACGGAGTTTGACAACCGTTGATATCATCAGGCAACATGCAGCTGAGTCACGGTCAAGAAATAAAAAGGCTGTTGTAATAGGACTTGTTATGGGATTTATTGTTGGCTTCCTCTTTTCGCTCCTATTGCCATATCTGAGCGATACTGTCTCAAATTGGCAATTGACACTGCCAAGGGAATCTTTGCTGAAGACATTTGCCAATAATTTCAACCCTATCGCTTGGATCGTAATTGGGACAACTTCGGTTCTCGCAGCTCTTAACACTTATGAAGTGTCATTATCCCTGCTGAACCCTAAAAAAAGCCATTAAAATGAAAAATATAATTGCCGCCATTATAATGACTCCCTTTATTGCGGCGGCTCAGACACAAGAATCTACCGATTCTATCGACACTTATGTGCTTAATGAAGTGGTTGTGGAAGGAGCTTCTCAATACACTTCTTCCAACAAGACAACTTATCTGCCTGATCGTAATTCTAAGCGAACCTCACAAAACGCTGCTGATTTGCTTTCCAAAATGGCCATCCCTCAGATCGTTGTTGACCCGACCGGCGATGTGCAGACTAACAGCGGTAAAAGTGTAGCAATTTATATTGACTACGAACTTGCTTCCCAAGCAGAGAAAGACGCCCTCAATCCACAGGATGTTAAGAAAGTGGAGTTCCTGAGTTATCCGACCGACACCCGTTTCGGAAACAACCATTATGTTATCAACATTATCCTCAATCATTATGATTACGGTGGATATGCTAAAATTACAGGCGTTGGCAACATTTTTGCCGGTTCGGGAAGTGGACAGGCTTACGTCAAGGCTTCCTATAAACAAATGACTTACGATATTAATTTCTAGGATAAATATTCCGATCGTGGACATACCGGCACCGAGCAGGATCAGATATTCCGTCTCCCCCAATCCGATGGAACTGTGGCTGATATCACTCGTTCAACGACACTCGACGACAGCCGTTATCAACAAAATTATATATGGGGATCTTTCCGTGCCCGTTACGATTCCGACAAAATTTCCATCTCTAACACGTTCAGCTTCATTTCCGATAATCAGCCTCATGCTGATTACAGCGGTAAGGTCTTGTTTTCAAGTCCGCTTTTCCAATCCACCCCGAGCCTTTTCCTAAATAATTCAAATTCCAAATCCGTCAATCCCTATTGGAACGGACGGTTTTATTTTGATTTGGGGCGACAATGGCAAGTGAGTTTATTCACAAATATCGATTATACTCACAACGTCTCAAATACGCTCTATCGGTCTGATGATAATGAGATAGTCACCGATGCCCTTGAAAATCATATAACCCTGACTGCGAATGGTACCGCTTCGAAAACATTCTGCGATAAGCATACATTAGGCCTCTGGTTCTTTGGGGCATACTCACATGATAAAGTAAAATATACCGGTAATACCGCGGCAGCTCCGGCTTTCAATCAATATGGTTGGGCTATTACTCCGTCATATACTTTCAGTAACCGGAAATTTAATGTTTTTCTGGCTGGTGGCGTTGTCGCCGAATCCAATACCATAAGCGGCATTAAAAGTAATAGTGTTATCCCATTGGCACAAGTTAATGCATCTTATTCACCAAACGATAAGAATCAATTTGAACTCTCTTTTAGTTATGGGGTGAAGACAATTGATTTGGCTGAAAAGACACCCGATGTTTTGCAAGTGAATGAATTGTTGTGGCAGACGGGAAACCCATTGTTGAAAAACAAACAGACTCTAAACTTAAACGGCGAATATTCGTTGTTCCCAAATAACAGATTTTCAATGAGCGGATATGCGGAGTGGTACCATTTATCTCAATTCATTGCTCCGGTCTTTACTCCCGACGGCCCGGGCGGAACGATGTTGCGGACGCTGCAGGATGTTGGTGATTACGATATGTTGAGTGTCGGTGTTTCGGCTTCTCTAAAGTTGTTCAACAGATCAGTTGTTTTAACGGCACGGCCACGGTTGATATATGAAAATCTGACAGGCATTTACTCTCATACTGTTGTCAATCCTGGAGTCACTCTAAGTGCAACTTATTACCTCAAAAACTGTTATGCTACAGCGTATTATTCCACCGGCGGCAAAGAATTGTTGGAAGACGACAACTATGCCATATATGCCGCAAACAAGGATTATTACAGTCTGAAAATAGGATGGAGCAACGGAAAATGGAATGTCAATGCTTCGGCTATTAATATCTTCCGTCGTGACTGGCTGAGGCAAACGGCATGGATTAACAGCCGATGGTATGACAGCACAACAAAAACCTATTCTGCTTCCTCTCATCAGTTCATCAATATCACGGCAAGTTATACTTTCAATTTCGGTAAGAAAATAAGACATGGCGATGAATTGCAAAATTCGAGTTCTTCATCTTCTGCTATTATGAAATAGCTTAAAATTAAGACTGTTGAGCAGCAGTGATTTACGTTTTCAATTTTACCAAAAGGATATCCCAAAAGAACAAAATATCAGCGAGAATAATTAACTTTGCCGAAACTCTTAATGTCGAACATCTAAAAAAGTATTCATTTTCTGATGTGTCTTGACCCCTTCTGCTGACCTGAATTTAAACAAACTAATATTTCATAGTTAAGACAAAAACTTCATAATCTAAGTAATGGGTCTTTTTATCGGAATATGAAAAATTTCTCCACAATTCGATGATATGAACTGCATGAAACGTTTTTTACTCCTGATTTGTTTCTCTTTTTCCCTTTTCCTCCTTTTTGGAAAGGATGACACAAACAAGAAAATCACTGCAAAATTCGACGAACGCATAGAGTTGATGAGCATTCTATGCCATCTTGCCGGATACCCCGAATACAACATGAACCTGGCAGGTGAATATATCGACGACATAGATCGACATTTTTCCGAATTTAAAAACCATCCGGCAGTTTCGATGATGGATAGTCTCCGCCGTTCCAATGGGGTCGGATTCGATTCCCCGATGTTTTTCGCTCTCTGTCTTCAAAAGAACGGCGATAACTTCACTCTATTCAATGATTCAATTCTTCCTGAAAGACGTTGGAGAGATGTTGATTTAATTACAGCTGCCTCAGAAATTACTGATTTTTATAAACGGAGCGATTTTTCCGATTTTTTTGAACGCCACAAACCCTTTTATAACCAAGTCTGCGCAGGTTTCGACGAAAATGTCATCGACAGATTCAATCTCGGCTGGTTCAACCGGTTTTATGGAATAGAACCTGTCGATAATTTTGAGATTGTGATAGGGTTTACAAACGGCGGAGGCAACTACGGCCCTTCTATTGAGATGCCTGGGCGCCCTCGCGATATTTATGCCATAATCGGTTACGCCCTCAATGAAGATGGCCGGCCCTATTATTCTTCCGATCCCGAAATATATCTCAACACTGTCGTGCATGAATTCAATCATTCGTTTGTCAATCCCCTTGCCGAAAATCCGAAATTTAAAGAGCAGATCGAACAGGCTGGAAATAAAATGTTCGAGTTCGCGGAAAATGCCATGGGAAGGATGGCCTATTCCACGGGGAAAACCCTCGTGAACGAGTCTTTGGTTCGAGCGGCTGTGATTCTGTATCTTATCGAAGGAGATACACCCGACGAACAAGTGCGGCATAATATTGTCATGGAAATGTCCTCTGGTTTCTATTGGATGCCCGAATTGGTGGAAGTCCTTAAAGGCTACATTCAGAATCACGAAACATATCCTTCATTCGAAACATTCTATCCCGTGATTATCGAGTTTTTCAATAATTACGCAAAAGGGCTTTCCGACAAAGTTGATACTGTAGTTTCACACTAAGAATTGAGAATTATGACGATTGAAGAGTTTAAAGAATTTGTCAAGTCGGGCAAACCGTTGGACACGCCCGAGGCGATAGAAGTGTTGAACAGTCAGAGTGACCGCGCGAGAAAGGTCACTTTCGAGTTAAACGGCAGATACCATACCATGGAGCAGATTAGGGAGTTGATGTCGGAGCTGTATGGTTATAAAACGCCTGAATCATTCAGAGTTTTCCCTCCCTACTATACGGATTTCGGGAGAAACACCCATGTGGGTGAGAATGTGTTTATCAACGCTTGCTGTCAGTTTCAGGATCAGGGAGGAGTTTGGATTGGCGACGGATCTTTGATTGGTCATAATGTCGTGTTTGCAACCTTAAACCATGATCTTGACCCTCAAAAGCGACAGATTTGCATCCCCAAGCCCATCGTTCTCGGCAGAAACGTTTGGATCGGATCAAACTCTACCATTCTTGCGGGAGTGACGGTGGGAGATAACGCCGTGGTAGCTGCCGGATCGGTGGTCACTAAGGATGTTGAGGCGAATACGGTAGTGGGAGGTGTACCGGCCAAGTTTATAAAAAATTTATCCTGAACCGAAACTTTTCTGATGAAAACGACAGGGAAAAACGTCCTGTTTTCCCCAAATTGTTGAAATAAAGATGTCAATGTTCGCAAATCCTTTTTGAGACGTGGATTCTACATGTCTCCGAGGGATTCGTCGCAAAATTACAACACGATTAAACCCTCAATCTGCGAATTTGGCCTATACTCTAAAAGTTGCCCACCCTTAATGCTTGATTTGCAATAAAATCAATGTTTTTTCAATAGTCGGATTTAAATATTTTTAACGGTTGGCTGTAAAAATGCTGTCTCGTACATAGTCATGGATTACACCATCCCGTTTTCAACCTTTGCCTGTAAGGATCTGCTTGATGTCATGGAGTTTATTCAACGCGGCCATGGGAGTGAGATTGTTGATGTCCGTATTGAGTATCTCGTTTCTCACCTGCGACAGAACTGGATCATCAAGCTGGAAGAATGATAGTTGCATACCGCTTCCTCCTCCTGCACCGATTTCGTCGAGAGTCTTTTCGATTTTTTCTCCTCCCTCACGGCGGTTTGCCTCCTCGAGCCGCTCCAAAACCTGATCCGCTCTCTTGACTATCGACTTCGGCATACCCGCAAGCTTCGCTACATGGATACCGAAACTATGCTCGCTCCCACCACGGGCCAATTTTCTCAGGAACACTATCTTGCCGTCGATTTCACGAACCGACACGTTATAATTCACCACTCTTCCGAAATTCTTCTCCATTTCGTTAAGCTCATGATAATGAGTGGCAAACAGAGTTTTCGGACGGATGTCGCCGTAATCGTGGATATGTTCCACGATTGCCCATGCTATCGAAATGCCGTCGTAGGTCGAGGTCCCTCTTCCCAATTCGTCGAACAGTATCAGAGAACGTTCGCTCATATTGTTCAGGATTGAAGCCGCCTCAGTCATTTCTACCATGAAAGTCGATTCGCCCAAAGATATGTTGTCACTTGCTCCAACTCGCGTGAAAATTTTGTCGACTACCCCGATTTTGGCGCTGTCTGCAGCTACAAACGAACCGATCTGCGCCAACAGAACATTCAAAGCCGTCTGGCGCAGCAATGCCGATTTACCCGACATATTCGGACCGGTTATCATCATGATCTGAGTCCCGTTATTCGACAGATCGACAGTATTGGATATATATTTTTCACCCGGAGGCAACTGTTTTTCTATCACCGGATGACGGCCCTCCACGATATTCAACTCCAAAGAATCGTCGACTACCGGACGGTTATAGCGGTTCTCGATCGCTATCCGCGTGAACGACGAAAGAACGTCCAGACGCGCCAATTGTGCGGCGTCAAGCTGAATCGCGTGGATATATTCCGCCACGTTTGCCACCAATTCGTTATAGATTCTCGCCTCGATGACAGCTATTTTCTCCTGAGCTCCCAGAATCTTCTCTTCATAGTGTTTCAGCTCCTCGGTGATATAGCGTTCGGCGTTTACCAGAGTCTGCTTCCTTATCCATTCTCCCGGCACTTTCGACTTGTGAGTGTTCGTAACCTCGATATAATACCCGAAAACATTGTTGTACCCTATCTTCAGCGACGGAATGCCCGTGGCGGCACTTTCGCGACTCTGGATTTCCATCAGATAATCCTTGCCGCTGAAAGCCACATGACGCAGTTCGTCAAGTTCCTCGTCCACACCTGGCTTGATCACCTGGCCGCGGTTCAACGCTACCGGAGCGTCATCCATGATTGTGCGAGCTATCGTGTCTCGCACTGCCGTACATGGATTGAGCTGTTCCCCGATCGCTCGCACTCCAACTTGATCCGACGACATACAGATTTCCTTGATCGGACCGACCGCCGACAATGCCATCCGCAACTGAACCAATTCCCGGGGAGACACTCTCCCCACTCCAACTTTGGCGGTCAACCTTTCCAGATCACCTATCTGCTCTAACCAACCTTTGATTTCTTCACGCTTGTCCGGATGTCTGAAAAAATATTCCACCACGTCCAGACGCTTGTTGATCGCCACCGGATCTTTCAGAGGGAAGAGAAGCCAACGTCTCAACAGACGCGCACCCATTGGGCTGACCGTCCTGTCTATCACGCTTACTAACGATTTCCCATCCTCGCCCATTCCTTCCAATAGCTCTAGGTTACGGATAGTGAATTTATCCAGACGAACGTACTTATCCTCTTCGATTCTGGAAATTGAGGAAATATGACCTACCCGCGTATGTTGCGTGATATCCAGATAGTGGAGGATCGCCCCCGAAGCAATTATCGCTGCCGGCATCGAATGGATGCCGAACCCCTTGAGCGAACCTGTCTCGAATTGTTTCAGAAGTCTCTCGGTAGCCGCCTCCTTTGTGAAAATCCAATCGTCAAGATCGAATGTCAGATACTTGTTGGAGAGAACTTCATCCAACCGCCTGCGCTTGTCCCTCTCGACTAATAACTCTTTTGGAGCGAAATTAGTCAGGAGCTTGTCGATATAGTCACTATCACCCTCAGCGGTCAGAAACTCTCCCGTGGAGATATCTAAGAAAGCCACTCCCATCGGCCCGTTGCCGAAATGGACTGCCGCAAGAAAATTATTCTCCTTGTGGTCGAGAATATTATCATTGATCGAAACCCCCGGAGTGACAAGCTCGGTGATTCCGCGCTTCACCAACTTCTTGGTCAGTTTCGGATCCTCCAGTTGCTCGCAAATGGCCACGCGCTTCCCGGCTCTCACCAATTTCGGTAGATAAGTGTCCAGTGCGTGATGAGGGAACCCGGCCAGTTCGACAGAAGCGGCATAACCGTTGGCTCTTTTTGTCAGTGTGATCCCTAAAATTTCAGAAGTCGTGATTGCGTCTTCGGAAAATGTCTCGTAGAAATCGCCAACCCTGAAAAGCAACACTGCGTCGGGATGTTTTCGCTTCATCTCGAAATACTGCTTCATCAACGGTGTTTCTACCACTTTCTTCGCCATGTCACTCGTCGATTGAATAATTCAGAAAATCGATAAACGGCTTTAGAACCCTGAATAGTTCTGATGCTTCCTCAGGCCAATTCTTGTCGAGGAAGAACTCCTTCGCGACGAAGTGAGCCTTACCGTAATCCTTAAGTCGGAGATATTCGGCGTTGGGATGATCCTTTGCCCAACCTTTAGGGACGGTTTTTAACTGTTGGCCTATCCATCCCGGATAGAGCTTCTTCATCGATGGCTCGTCTAAAATACCTTCGAATTCTTCGATGTTGTCCACTATCGCATGACGCAATTTTTTCAGAACCGCCACATCCGGACACCATATCCCGCCATAAAGACCGTTATCGTTACGTATGCCCGTCTCGATGTAATAGCAGCCGTACCCCGACTTCTTACCCTTCGGGCCCATGGCTGCAGAAAAATATGTTTTAAACGGTGACTTGTCTGGAGAAAAGCGGGTGTCACGGTAAAAGCGGTACGCGCTCGATTTTGCCGTCTGTCCACGTAACGACGGCTCCCAGACGCTCATCGCGGCGATCATACGGTCGATATCGTCAAGCCACTCCTTTCGCAGTCGCTCGTAGGTCTGCTTCTGAGATGCGAACCATCCCCGGTTGTTATTAACCGAAACTTCTTCCAGAAAACCGTAAAGTTCATTCATGTAACCCATACCGCAAAGTTACAAAATATTCGGGTCAATCCGAAAAGTTTCCTCAATCGAGAAAATCATATCTCACGGCTATGATAGATAATTACATGGAAAAGTGACTATACATAAAATATCGTCGGCTTTTTTTTCTGATTTATTGGAAAAAAGCTATTTTTGCAATGCTTTTCAAAAATGACCGCCGCGAGGCAGAATTAATGACATTATTAAAGAAAAAAATTTATGGAAGACCTAAACGAAAGAAAACCAAAACGTCCACGTATCGGGGAACAAAGGATTTCATCTGAGAGCAAAGAAGATGCTGCTACACAACATTCATCGGATAATGCTTCAAATTTTTCAAACGATCAGAGCGTAGAGAACCCTCGACCACACAGACCGAGAATCCAGGGTGGATATCAACAGCGGTCTCAGGGATACAACAACCGCTTCAATCAGCAAGGTGGTTACAACCGCTACAATCAGGATTTCCAGGGATATCGTCAGCGCCCCCAGTACAATCAGCAACCTACTGAAGGGAATGCTTCCGACACAGAAGGAAATACCGCGGAAGGGCAGACCCACGCCAATAACGGCTACAGACCCCGTTATCAGCAGGGTTACGGCCAGAATCGTCCCCAAGGTGGCTACAACCGCCAGCAGGGTGGCTATAACAGAAACAATCAGGGTTACGGCCAGAACCGCCAGCAAGGGGCATATAACCGCCAGCAGGGTGGCTATAACAGAAACAATCAGGGTTACGGCCAGAATCGTCCCCAAGGTGGCTACAACCGCCAGCAGGGTGGCTATAACAGAAACAATCAGGGCTATGGCCAGAACCGCCAGCAAGGATATAATCAAGGACGTCCTCAGGGATTCAACCAGAACAGAGGAGGTCAACAGATTCGACATAACCGCTTCGGCATGCCTCACGGAGGAAAAAGCTTCGTGCCGAGACCCAAACGTGTGGAATATGAAATGCCCATACCCGATCCAAACGAACAGGTTCGCCTCAATAAATTCATGGCAAATGCCGGTATTTGCTCAAGAAGAGAAGCCGACGAACTGATACAGAAAGGACTCGTTAAGGTCAACGGCAACGTCGTAACCGAACTGGGAACTAAAATATCTCATAACGACACGGTGGAATACGACGGAAAGGTGGTGACATTGGAAAGAAAATGTTATATTCTGCTCAACAAACCTAAAGACTGCGTTACCACAAGTGACGATCCTAACGGCCGCATTACCGTTATGGATATCGTTAAGGGTGCTTGTGACGAAAGAATATATCCTGTAGGACGCCTCGACAGAAACACCACCGGAGTGCTTCTGCTGACCAACGATGGCGACCTTGCATCCAAACTGACCCACCCCAAGTTTGTCAAGAAGAAAATCTATCATGTTTGGACCGACAAGGACATTTCCGAGGAAGACATGCAAAGGATTGCCGACGGAATCGAACTTGAGGACGGACCCATACATGCCGATGCCATTTCTTATGCAACCGAAACCGATCGAAATCAAGCCGGAATCGAAATTCACTCGGGACGTAACCGCGTAGTCAGAAGAATATTCGAAAGCTTGGGTTATCACGTCACCAAGCTCGACCGTGTCTATTTTGCCGGTCTGACTAAGAAAAATTTGCCGCGAGGACGCTGGCGCTATCTGACTCAGGACGAGGTGAACTTCCTCAAAATGGGATCATTTGAATAAATCGATTGAATTGAAACACAACAGACGAAATGAAACGCATCAAAATTAAAGACCTCTTTGATAGTGCTCCGTTAGGCGAAGTGGTGAACGTGATGGGTTGGGTCAGAACGCGCAGAGGCAACAAACACGTCCAATTCGTGGCTCTCAACGACGGATCGACCATAAAAAACATCCAGATAGTGTTCGATATGGACAAATTCGACGATGAAGCACTGAAAGCGGTGACTACGGGATCGAGCCTCCATGTTACAGGGCGCTTGGTTGAGTCGCAGGGAAAAGGGCAGACGTGCGAAATACAGGCTGAAAAATTTGAGGTGTTCGGCACTGCCGACCCCGAGACATACCCGTTGCAGAAAAAGGGTCATACTCTTGAGTTCCTCCGCGAAAAAGCCCACCTCCGTCCCCGTACCAATACCTTCGGAGCTGTTCTTCGTGTGAGAAGCGCTCTTGCTTTCGCAATCCATAAATTTTTCAACGAAAGAGGATTTTTCTACCTCAATACACCCCTGATCACAGCAAGCGACTGTGAAGGAGCTGGAGCAATGTTCCAGGTGACGACACTCGATCTCGAAAACCTGCCGCGAACAGAAGACGGAAAGGTGGATTTCACCGCCGACTTTTTTGGAAAACCCACGGCTCTCACAGTCAGCGGGCAACTTGAGGGAGAATTAGGCGCGACCGCACTGGGAGCTATCTATACTTTCGGACCTACATTCCGAGCCGAAAATTCCAATACGCCCCGACATTTGTCGGAATTCTGGATGATAGAGCCTGAAATGTCGTTCTATGATATCACCGATGACATGGATCTTGCGGAAGATTTCATCAAATATTGCATCAACTATGCGCTCGAACATTGTGCCGACGATCTCGAGTTCCTGCAGCAGATGTATGATAAAGATCTCATCGAACGTCTCAAAGGAGTGGTGAAAGCCGATTTCATAAGGCTCACTTACACGGAAGGCATTAAGATTCTCGAACAATCGGGTAAGAAATTCGAATTCCCGGTTTATTGGGGAGCTGATCTACAGAGTGAACACGAACGTTATTTAGTGGAGGAACACTTCAAACGTCCTGTGATTCTCACCGACTATCCCAAGGGAATCAAGGCTTTCTATATGAAGCTTAATGACGACGGGAAGACTGTACGTGCAATGGATGTGCTTTTCCCGAAAATCGGAGAAATCATCGGCGGTTCCGAAAGAGAAGAATCCTACGACAAGCTTCTCGCAAGAATCAACGAGATGAATATCCCCATGAAAGATATGTGGTGGTATCTCGACACCAGACGATTCGGCACTGTGCCTCACGCTGGATTCGGCCTCGGTTTCGAACGACTGATACTCTTCGTCACTGGAATGACTAATATCCGCGATGTCATTCCTTTCCCGCGTACTCCAAAAAATGCCGAATTCTAAGCGACTCAAATACGCTTATCGATATGGCTGAAAAAAAGAAACCCAAGAAGAAAAACGCCCGCTCTCTGAGCCAGCTATTTGTACTGCTGATCGTCGGAGCGGCCACGGTGTGGCTTGCTGTTGCGACTCGTAGCCGCGATATCGCTGATGCCGAAAAAGCGGAGATCAAACTGGAGCAACGACTCGATAAGGAGAAGGCAGAAAGGCCGTCTACTCAAAGCTTGACAGAAGTGATCACCAACCCGGCCCAACAGGATCTGCCCGTGTTCTACAAAGGGATGAATCTGTCGTTCAATCCCGCGGAGCACGTCCCCAACTGGGTGGCTTGGGAACTGACTGCCGATGAAACTCAAGGCGATGTGCCGCGCTATAACAAATTCCTTCAGGATGCAAGCGTGGAAGGATGCCCTCTCCCTGCTGATTATACCAATTCGGGATATTCGCGGGGACACATGGCGCCGGCCGGCGATATGAAATGGGATGAAGAAGCCATGAAAGAAACATTTTTCATGACGAATATCTGTCCCCAAGCAAACTCGCTCAATTCCGGCGCATGGCTGCGCCTGGAAGAGAAATGCCGCCAATGGGCTCAAGCAGATGGATCGGTAATCATCATCTGCGGCCCTGTTCTTACCGATTCGTTGCGAGGTCATATCGGAGAGACCGGAGTGGCCGTTCCCGACAGATTTTTCAAAGTCATTCTCTCGCCCGACGCCCAACCCATACGTGGCATAGGATTCATTATGACTAACGGTTCTGTCCCCGGGGGTATGCAGAAAGCTGCCGTATCAATACGCGAGGTCGAGAGAGTCACGGGTCACGATTTCTTCTCCGTACTTCCCGATTCGATAGAAGATATTGTTGAAAATCAATGTGATTTCCCGTTTTGGAGCACGCTGAAATGAGCGATACTATTTGCGCTGTATCGACTGCCCCCGGCACAGGTGGCATTGCCGTGATTAGAATTTCGGGACCTTCTGCTCTATCTGCAGTAGCTCCGTTATGGAAAGGTAAGTCATTATTCGATGTCAAGACTCACACGGCGCACCTTGGCGATATTTGCGATCCTCTGACGGGCGAACTTATCGACCGGGGCGTGGCGACGGTTTTCAGAGCTCCGCACTCGTATACAGGTCAAGATACCGTCGAACTTTCAGTCCATGGGTCTCGATGGATACAGGAGGAACTTGTCAAGCAATTGATTCGCCAGGGAGCACGTCTTGCCGAACCGGGCGAATTTACCCGGAGAGCTTTCACTGCGGGGCGACTCGATCTCGCTCAGGTGGATGCCGTAGCCGACCTTATTGCCGCACGATCGCGGGCCGCTCACCGCATCGCTACTTCTCAGATGAAAGGCTCCTTTTCGCGCCGACTGGCCGGACTGCGCCATTCGCTCGTTGAATTGGCCTCGCTTTTGGAGCTCGAACTCGATTTCTCCGACCAGGAAGTGGAGTTCGCTTCACGCCAACGACTGAGGGATATAGCACGGCAAATTCACGACGAAATAGACCGGCTCTGCAAAAGCTTCGACCGTGGTCAGGCAATTGCAGAAGGAATTCCTGTGGCGATCGTGGGCGACACCAACGCCGGTAAATCTACACTCCTTAATCGCCTCGTGGACAATGACCGCGCTATCGTTTCAGAACACCGAGGCACTACACGCGACACCATCGAGGAAACCGCCACCATTGGCGACATCATGTTCCGTTTCATTGATACGGCAGGGATACGCATTACCGACGACCCCGTCGAAGCGATGGGAATCGAACGTTCCCGTCAGGCACTCCACCGGGCACGTATCATTTTGTGGGTGATCGACTCCACAATGACAGACCAAGAAATAACCCACACTTTCAACCAAATTTTCGACGGAATCGACTTCAATTCAAAAACACTCATCGCCGTCGCCAACAAACGCGACCTTACACGCCGTACTATCCGACTGCCATACGGAGAAGGAATGCTTCGAACTATTGACATTGCCGCTGCCACAGGCGAAGGAATCGACCCCCTGAAAGATGAGATTATCCGACTGTCAGGCATCTCCGACGACGCCGACGACATTACCGTAACGAACTTGCGCCATTATCAGGCTCTCGACCGGGCTCGGACAGCCATCAGCCGAGTGATTAGCGACCTAGACACGGAAGAATACGGGGTTTTTGTCGCCCAGTCGCTTCGCGAAGTCATCGATTGCCTTGGCGAAATAACAGGAACAGTCACCGACACCGAAATCCTCGCCACCATCTTCTCCCGCTTCTGCATCGGAAAGTAAACCCCCGAGACACCCTAATTGCGACCTCAGTCAAGATTGAATTGCGACCTCAGTCAAGATTGATTTCTTAATCTATAGCGCTTAAGGAGTCTCCAACATACAGAGACTCATTACTCCAATCACCCTTATAAAACCTCACGACAATCTTCCCCCCTTTCTCATAAAATCCTCTTACGGCTCCCTCCACCACTTCTCACCATCCCCAACCACAATCCCTCCCTCCGAAGATGAAATTAAATAGAAAAATACGATTTAAGTTGAATATTAGTCACTATATTTGCAATGTGAATAATTTAGTGTCAATGGAAGATATAAATCGTTTAAAAGTAGTTCTTGTCGAAAAGAAGAAAACAAGCAAATGGTTGTCAGAGCAATTAGGAATTGCTCCGTCAACTGTTTCAAAATGGTGTACCAACACCACCCAGCCAGACATTGAGACCCTTATTAGAATTGCTCAACTTTTAGATTTAGAAATAACAGATTTAGTGAATAAAAAATGTATTTCTAATATATCTAAAGGTTGATGAATCCTATGTAATTATAATTATGAGGAATCAACGGATTGAATATATTATTGATGAGATTTTAGATCAGTATGCTTATGCTGATGAATCTAACCGTCCGTGGATTATTGGATTTAGTGGAGGCAAAGATTCAACGGTGTTACTCATGCTGGTTTGGATAGCCATACGCAAATTAAAAAATCTACCTTGTCCGTTTCAGTTAAGACGTCCTATTTATGTTGTTTGTAATGATACTATGGTGGAGAACCCAATTATTGCAAATTATGTAGATGATGTTTTAGAACAAATTGAGATAAAGGCTAGAGAGGAAGGATTACCGATATTTGTGAGGAAGACAACTCCAAGGCTTGAAGATTCTTTCTGGGTTAACGTTATTGGTAAAGGCTATCCAGTGCCTAATACTGCATTTCGATGGTGTACCGAAAAAATGAAAATTAAGCCTACCGCTCGTTTTATAACAGAACAAGTAGATGAGTGTGGAGAAGCCATTATATTAATTGGTACAAGAAAAGATGAAAGCGCAACACGAGCTCGTTCAATCAAGAAACACGAGATTCACGGGAAACGTCTTACTAAACATACCCTTTTAGCGAACACTTATGTCTATACTCCAATTAAGGAATTGTTGTTAGAGGAGGTGTGGTATATTATAAACTCAGTTCCCTCCCCATGGGGATGTGACAATAAGATATTGTTTAATATATATCTGGATGCAAGCGCAGATGACTATGAATGTCCAACTGTAGTAACAGATAAGAGCCACGGCTCTTGTGGTCAGAGTCGTTTTGGATGCTGGACATGTACAGTTGTTAAAGATGATAAATCCATGCGTTCCCTAATTAAAAATGGTCGCGAATGGATGCAGCCACTCTATGATTTTAGATTAAAACTGGATCAAGAACGAAATATTATCGATAATCGATTCCCTCTGCGTCGCGATGGAAAAAGAGCTATCAACGATATGGGCCCATATACATTTATTTATCGGGCACAAATATTAGAAGGTTTATTAACTGTTCAATATGAATTACAACAACATAATCCCAAAATCAAACTAATTACCGATCAAGAATTGATTGCCATTCAAGTGAATTGGTATAGAGATTTCAATTTCGGTCATCAGGTATCTGAAATATATAACAAGATCTATAATTCCACATTAGCTATGGATAATAACAATATAAAAAATAGATTGGAAGCAGATTTAATGCGAGAAATTTGCAAAGAAAATCTTGAGGAAGGTGAATTAATCGAACAACTTTTGATGCTCCAAAAAAGTAAGTCATTAATGCAACGACGTCGTGGATTAAAGACAGAAATAGAATCTTGTTTAGAAAAATTTGTAAATACAAGAAAGAAATCATGAACATACGAGAAATCGAACTTAATAACTTTCGCATCTATAAAGGACGAAATAAGATAAATCTTTCCCCAAATGGAGACCGAAATATTATTATTGTTAGCGGTAATAATGGTTTCGGTAAAACTACTTTTCTCATGTCCTTAGTGTGGTGTTTATATGGCAAGAATATGGGAAAGGTGGATGAACTATATCGTAAAGAGATTGATGAGAAGGGTGGTTATAGTAAATATATTGGTAATAGCCTCAATTTTGAGGCTCAGAAAATCGGCGAAACAAGGTTTTCTGTTGCTGTTACGTTTACCGATGTTGAGATTCCGGACACTCCATGCACAGAAATTACAATTGTTAGATCATACGATAGCGCTACTAATTATGATGATGAATTAGAGATTTTAATTGATGGCCGAAAAAACGATTTATTTACTGGCACCAAAGAAGAGATTGCTAAAGAAGAGGAAATATTTATTCGTGATTACATCCTCCCGATAGAAATTGCTAAATTCTTCTTTTTTGATGCTGAGAAAATTGTATCTTTCGCTCAAATCAATACTCCTGAACAGCGAAAGGAATTAAGTTTAGCTTATTCTCAGGTTCTTGGTATACAAAAGTATGAGGACTTAAAATCTGAACTAGTTAGAATTCAGGATGATTATAGAAGATCCGCTGCTAAACCTCAAGAAAAACGTGAATTTAATGGGTTAATTATCGAAATCGACTCTAAAGAGGAGACTATTGAAAGATTGACAGAAGAAATTGTAAACTTAGAAGATGACCGAGTAATTAAACGTCATGAATCAGCAGAACTACAGTCAAAATTGATCCGTGAAGGAGATTTAATGTCAGTAGATGAGTTAGAAAGATTAAATATTCGCAGAAATGAACTCAATACATCTTTAAAAGATACAGAAGAAGGACTTAAAGACTTCTATAGTCTTATCCCTTTTGGGTTATCTGGAAATCTTTTGGCCGAACTTGTATCACAATTAGACACTGAAAAGGCATATAAACAGAATAAACTCCAGCTTGAAGGAGTTAATGATAAAACTGATGTAATACTTGGGGATATAGAAGAAGCTAAAAAGAAACTTTATTTTCCTATCGATATAAAAGCTAGAGATTTCTATGAAACTCAGATTAGACAATTAATCAAGAAACATTTCTATAATGGCTTAGACGACAGCAAATTCGAGCATTTTAGCATTTTGCATGATTTCAGTCAAGGACAGACTGAAGAATTTATGCGCTTAATAATGAAGATTAAGGATGGGAAATCCTCTTTTGAATCCCTCTTAAATAAGTATACTAAACTAAAAGCTGAACTGTATACGATTGAGAAGAGTATTCGTGAAGCTGAGAAAAAAGCTGAAAGTGATTATGTGCAAAATTTAAGGACTCGAAAAGAGAAACTTGATCGTGAGATAGATTCTATCGGCGAAAAAATAGGAAATAAGCAACAAGAGATAGAATCTCTTAAAGAACAGGTTATTGCACATAAAAAACAGAAAGAGATCCTATCTAAAAAGATTGAAGTTTCAGAGCAGAACCGCGCTGTAGATAATGAAGCGACACGTCTAATCCATACAATACAAAAATTCCTTATCCGCTTTAAGGATGAGAAGAAAAAAGCTTTAGCAAAAAAATTGGAAACAAAACTTCAATCTTACTTACATAAAACCAATCTAGTAAAGAAAGTAATTGTTGATATTAACGGGAATGGGGATGATGTAGATATTTCATTGTTTGGCTACGATGATAGAAAAATAGATAACAGTATTCTTTCAATGGGAGAGCGTCAAATGTTTGCTTCAGCCCTTTTAAGTGCTTTAGTGGATGAAACGGAAATTGAATTTCCTGTTTTCATCGACAGTCCGATGCAGAAATTTGATCCATTACATACAAAGAATGTGCTAACAAAGTTCTACCCCAATGTTTCTAATCAGGTTATACTTTTTCCACTTCTAAAAAAAGAACTTACCGAAGATGAGTATCGTTATATTCAGCCAATTGTAAGTAAATCTTACTTAATCAATAATGAAAAAGGTGGTTCTCATTTTATCGAAGTGAAACCAGAAAATCTTTTTGAAGAATATAATAATAGTGAAAATGCAAATTAATATAAGGACATCGGGTGAAAACCAAGCCGTTGTAACCCAATTGACAAGAAAACTCCCAGGCGGAACTAAAGAAAATGTGATAGCTCGTATCGCATTAGGTTATTCATTATCTTTGGGCAAAAGATTCACGACTCAGGAATTCTCATCATATGATTCTCAAGGAAAAGAATATAAGGATCACATCTTGTTTGATGGGCAATATCGTGATTTTTTTATTGCTCTAATATGTCAGGCATATGGAATCACAAAAAATGATGAATTAATTCCTAAATATATAAAGCTTCATGTGGATCATGGATTAGAAAAAATAAACTATCTTTTTGAGCATAACTCTCAATATACATTCTTTGATTTTCTTACAGAGCATTTTAGCAAAGGAGTAGATGCAATTGAGGATGCTCCTGAAAGCTTTGACTCTGTTGAGAATAGGAATCAACACATATCAAAAAGGGTTTTTACTGGTCCAATCAATATTAAGGTTGGGTATAATCTTTCTACCAGAGAGGAAATTTATTGCTGTTTTAACGATTCCAATCGTTATAATAACCAACATATAGCTGTTGCCGGAAAATCTGGATCAGGTAAAACACAGTTTGCGCTTGAGTTTCTTCGTCAACTTCATAAACAAACGCAGGGCCAAGTAAATTTCTTGTTCCTTGATTTCAAAGGTCTGAGTGAAGATGACAAATTAAAAATGAGTGACTTCTTTAATGAAACTCATACAGAATGTATAAATGCTCCTCATGCACCTTTTCCTCTTAATCCTGTTTCCTTTATTGATAATATTAATGAAAAGAACAAATTAGTTGGAATAAATAAATTTGTAGATATCATTGCCAAATATTCCAATATTGGCAAGAAGCAGCAACAAATCTTGAAAGACGCAACAAAAGAAGCTTTTATAAATCATAACGATGGTAAACATCCCTCTTTAAAGGAAATCTACGATTTAGTTCTTGATGCCGTTGGTGATACTCGAGACACACTTACAGAGATTATGGAAAGGCTAAGCGAGTATGAGTTGTTTGCTTCAAAAGTAAATGATCCAAGTATTTTCCTAAATAATAATTACTATTTCTCTTTATCAGGAGAATTGGATAGTACAGTACGTTTTACCTCAATCTTTCTTATCATTAACTATATTTTTAATGTCTTTACCAATATGGGAGGAACTGAAGTTGTTGATGGTAATAGAAGCATGCGTTATGTATTGATGATTGATGAAGCTCATGATCTTTTCCGTGAAAAAAAATCATTAGAGATTTTAGAGGTATTACTTAGAAAGATTCGTTCTTATGGAGTATCTATAGTTCTCTTATCTCAAGGTATTTCAGAATATAACCAAGGGAGTTTTGATTTTTCACAAGAATGTGAAACCGCTTTCTTATTACCTATAAATGACTTAAATAACACTAAAGCAATAAATAAATTCCTTGGACTAAGTGAGAAGGATGGAACACGTACAATGCGTAATCTTGAGAAATTGTATAATGGTCAATGTGTCTCTAATATTAAGGAATTACCCAAAGGAGAATTATTTGAAGTAGTCCAATATTGGAAAGAAAAATAATCTTTTTTATCTTATGAAACGAGAAAGGACTATAACTCAAGCTGCAATAGAAGTTTTAAAGCATTCAGACAAGCCACTGCCTGTTTCGGAGATTTATGCAAAAATCATAGAACACTCATTATATGAGTTTCATGCTCAAGATCGTTGTCAGTTTTAAGGGTTGAGCTTAGAGGACATGCTGACGGTATTGATTATCCCTCAGCATCCGCTAAGAAATTCTTTTCATACGACGAAAAGAGTCGCACTTTTGGTCTTGCAGGTCGAATCACAAAACAAAAGAACCGCAAAGAAGATTTAACACCACTTGCTAAACTCAAAGTTCTCCATAAAGAGTATGCTGATGAGTTTAAAAGTAAGATTCTTAGGCAATTAAAAAGTTTAAATCCTTATGATTTCGAGGTGTTTTGTAAGAATTTACTTGAAAAATACGGTTTCCATAATTTGACTGTCACGAAAAAAAGTCGTGATGGAGGTATTGATGGACATGGCAAACTAAAAGTTGGCCTTGCTTATATGAATGTTGCATTTCAATGTAAACGATGGGATATAGGCAAAGTAAGTAGAAAGGAAATTGACGCATTCCGTGGCGCAGTTCAAGGAGAATATGAACAAGGTCTTTTCTTTACCACGTCATCTTTTTCAAAAGAAGCTAAAAATAATTCTATAAAACCTGGTGCTGTTCCAATAATACTTATCGATGGTAATATGATTGTCGATTTTATGATTGATAAGCACTTTGGAATAGAATATGAAGAGATGCCCATTTATGTTAATGCTTTAGACCATGTGTTATCATAAAAAAAATAAGAATGCCAAATAATATAATTGAAGGTAATCTCCAAAAAAATTATTTATTGATATGATCCACGTGACATATGGATAGAAGACGCATTTAAAGCCTATCTGGCTTTCATATAGCACAGGACACAATGTTGCGTCATCATATCGCCAACCTGAACCAGCGAGTTTTACAGTATCAAGAGAATGACGGTGTAAATGTCCCCAATGACGGTCTAAATGACGGTGTAAAACTGCTTAACAAAACTCTACAAAGGGTTTATTTCGAAATCGTCAATAAACCTGAAATCAGATCTGTTGAACTCATGGAAATTCTCAATATCTCTGAATTAACTGTTACTAAAGCAACCCGAGAACTTAAGAAATTAGGTTTTATAAAAAGAATGGGGTCAGATAAGACAGGTAAATGGCAAATCCTTAAATAATAGGGACATCTGGAAGAATAATAATATTGACTTGTTCTAATTTAAGTTTACAATTATTCTAATTTTTCTGTAAACCTATTTCAGGACAAGTCAATTTAGCGGAATAAGATTACCGCTGACAATAAGGGGGATTAGAGTTTCTTTTTGTAGGCGCGGCGACGGCGGTGTTGCCGGCGTTCGAAATATTGCCATTGTAGCTGTACGCTTGTGTTGTCCTCCAATTCAAGATTTGATTCGGCCCATTTATATTTGTTTTTTATATAGTTGGGGAGTAGGTCGGCGAACAGGAGGGCATTAACGCCTTTGTTTTGAAATTCGGGTTTGACAGCCACGAGCATGAGGTCGACGATGTCGTTTTTGCCGTTGATCGCTTTCAGGAGGTGGATCCACCCGAACGGGAACAGTTTTCCTCCGGATTTCTGCAATGCTCTTGAGAAGGACGGGATGGAAATTCCGACTCCGATTAATTTGTCGTTTTTGTCGACGATGACGCAGATGCAGTCCAATCGGAGCACTCCGAGGTATTTTTCAATATAATATTCGATCTGACGTTTGGTAAGGGGCGAGTATCCGTAAAGGTCGTCGTAAGCTTCATTGATCAGTTCGAAAAGTGCTTGGCCGTAGTCCTCTTTTAATTTTTTTCTCGATTTGTAATGGAGACAGCGCAGATCGTATTTTTTTCTTACGATATCGGCGATACGAAGATATTTTTCAGGTACACGGTCGGGGACAGTCATTCGGAATTCCACCCAGTCGACATCTTTGTGGTATCCCATTCGTGTCATGTGTTCGGGATAATATGCGTGGTTATAAATAGTCGCCATTGTTCCGAGTTCATCGAATCCTTCGACGAGCATTCCTTCATGATCCATATCTGAAAATCCCATCGGTCCGATTATTTCAGTCATTCCTTGTTCGCGTGCCCAATTTTCTACGGCTCTAAACAATTTATCGACCACTTCTTTATCGTCGATAAATTCCACGAATCCGAAGCGTGCGGTACGAGTGCCAGTTTTGAGGTTTACAGCTCGGTTAATTATGCCTGTTATTCGTCCTACGGGTTTGCCGTCGCGATAGGCCATGAACGATTGCGCTTCACAGAAATCAAAAGCGGGATTCTTATCGGGAAGCAGGGTCTCTATTTCCTCTCCGAGCAATGGCGGCACGTAGCAGTCGTTACCTTTGTAGAGCGAGTTGCCGAATTTTATGAATTTTTTGATTTCCTTTTTTGTAGGATTTACCGGGCGTATTTCAACAGACATGATTAATGGATTGGATATGTGTAGTATATAATGTTTTCTTGATTGTATCTGTAGCGGCCGATGAAGGTCGGCTGAAATTTGTGGCGCCAAGCCAGATAAGCAATCCCGCGGCTATGAGTATGAATATAATCACCGCAAGATATAGCCGGTTGTCGGATCTTTTGGCCAATGCCATGCGAAGCTCGTGGATGCTGCGATAGCGGTCGGAAGGTTTCTCCTGCAGACATTTTTCGGCAACTTTACGAAGATGGGAGGGCGCGTCAGGCACATGATCGAGTGTCTCCGACAGTATTTTTCCGAAACAGTAGATGTCGTCGGTAGCGTCGGCCGGAGAGAGGGTTTCCTTCTGGTCGAATCCGACATCGATTAGTTTCAGATTGCCTATGTTTTCTGTAAATATAATCGTTTCCGGCTTAATGGGGAGATGAACGATATGGTTGAGCTGGATGTAGTCCATGGCATCGATCATCTGCGTGCAGATCTTGTCGAGATGTTTTTGCTCAACGCGGTTTTCCGTGATAAGTTTCCTCAATGATTCTCCGTAAACATCGTCGGTGATGATACATCGTCCGAGTCCGGGTACATCCTCGAAATCATTGATCATTATTATGCCGGGATGGGCGAGATTATATCTCACGTCGAATTCTTTTTCAATCATGGACTGAAAACGCGGATCGTCCTTAAATTGGGGACGGAGCGTCTTCATCATCACCCATTTTCCGTATTTTTTTGCCGTATAAACTTCGTAGAACTCCTCGTCCCATTCGGGAAGATGTTCTATTTCAGTCCATTTATCTGTCGAGGAAGGATTTGTCGGCTCCATTCGATAAATTTTATAAGTGTCGCAAAATTAAGCATTTTTTGATTTAATGCGAAATCATGGGAATGAAGAATGCTGTGAATAATCTTAAATTTGTAATGACAGAGTTGGGATATTTCATAAAAACAAAATATAAGTCTGGCAACTTAGGAACCCGCAGCCGTTTTGAAAGATTTCTTATCCGTCCGGTGCATGATTGAAATTTAATGGTAGCGGACTATGCTGGATAAGGGGATTTTTTGTAATTTTGCGGTTGATTGCACGATTGTGTGCCAATCGTAAGATAAACAAATCATTCACATCGTGGAAACCAAATATATATTCGTTACTGGCGGCGTAGTGTCCTCCTTAGGGAAGGGAATAATTTCGGCGTCGCTTGCGTGCCTGCTAAAAGCGCGTGGCTATAGAGTGACAATTCAGAAGTTTGACCCGTATATAAATATCGACCCCGGGACTTTGAACCCCTACGAACATGGCGAATGTTACGTGACGGTAGACGGTCATGAAGCGGATTTAGATCTGGGTCATTACGAGCGATTTACCAACGTGAGAACATCCCGCGCCAATAACGTTACGACAGGACGCATCTATCAGAGCGTGATCGATAAGGAGCGCCGCGGCGATTATTTGGGAAAGACTGTTCAGATTATTCCACATATCACCGACGAGATAAAGCGCAATGTAAAGCTGTTAGGCAAAACGGGTGAATATGACTATATCATTACCGAAATAGGAGGCACGGTGGGCGATATCGAGTCGTTGCCTTATCTTGAAAGTGTGCGTCAGCTCCGATGGGAATTGGGTCAGAACAGCCTTTGTATACACCTGACCTATGTTCCTTACCTAAAGGCGGCAAAAGAACTCAAGACAAAGCCCACCCAACATTCAGTGAAACAATTGCAGGAAGTGGGTATTCAACCCGACGTTTTGGTTCTCAGAACTGAGAAAGACATTCCGACGGCGATGCGTAGGAAGATAGCCCAGTTCTGTAACGTGGCTCCCGAGGCGGTGATACAGTCGATAGATTGTTCGTCGATCTATGAAGTCCCCCTGAAAATGCATGAACAGCATCTTGACGAGATCGTGTTGAAGAAGACAGGCGAACCTGTAAATGGCGAGCCAGATATGGCTTCGTGGGTGGAATTTTTGGAAAAGATGCGCCATGCTGAGAAGGAAGTGACCATCGGGCTGGTTGGTAAGTACGTAGAATTGCAGGACGCTTATAAATCGATAAATGAATCTCTGTTCCATGCCGCGACTTATAACGACAGGAAACTGAACTTGAAATATATCCATAGCGAGAAAGTGAACGATTCAAATGTCGACTCTCTGCTAAAGGATATGGACGGTGTGATAATAGCTCCGGGCTTCGGGCAGCGCGGGATAGAAGGAAAGTTTTCGGCATTGAAATGGTGTCGTGAACACGATGTGCCCACTTTCGGGATCTGTCTCGGAATGCAATGTATGGTCATTGAATTCGCTCGTAACGTGTTGGGATTGCCGGATGCCAACAGCACGGAAATGAATCCGACGACCCATGACAATGTGATCGACCTGATGGAAGAACAGAAGAGTGTCCACAATATGGGAGGCACAATGCGTCTGGGTGCTTACGACTGCCATCTGGATCCCGATTCGACGACTGCCAAAGCTTATGGGACAACAAAGGTGAAAGAACGTCACCGCCATCGTTTCGAGTTCAACAACGATTATCGCGAGCGTTTCGAGTCGGCGGGTATGAAATGCGTGGGACAGAATCCGGCCACTCATCTTGTCGAAGTTGTGGAACTCCCTGAGAAACGCTGGTGGGTAGGCACTCAATATCATCCGGAATATTCGAGCACAGTCCTCAACCCGGCACCTCTCTTCCTTGACTTCATCAAAGCCGCCATCGCTTACGGCGAGGAAAAAGCGCTGAAATCAGAATCATAAAACCGACAATATAACGACAAAATGGACAAGAATACGATTTGGGGAATGTTGCTCATGGGAGCCGTGATATTCGGTTTCATGTGGCTCAACAAACCCTCCGAAGAAGAAATAGCTCGTCAGCGCGAATTAGCCCAGGCTGAAGCTCAGGCCGACTCTGCACGGACTCAACCGGAGTTGCTGACGGTAGACACTATCACGGCATCGGAAAAAGCGGCCATAGCCAACACAATCCGCGCTTTAGGCGAACCCGACAGTGCGACAGGCGGTTTCACCCTGACAGCTAAGGATGCCACTCTCGCGCTCTCGGAAAACGGTCAGATCACGGGAAGCGTAATGACAACCAGAGGCAGTGTAGACATGGCCGACATTCTTTCGTCGAATTTCAACGGCATCAATTTGCAGACAGCGAAAGCCGCCGTAAGCAACCTGCGGGAATCACTGCAGGCTATTGCGAAATATCATGGGTTTGCCAAGTATCTTAGCGGCCGGGAGGAAACTGTCACTCTTGAAAATAAGTTGCTGAAGCTTGAGCTTTCGACCAAAGGCGGTGTCATATCGCGTGCCACTCTTAAGGATTACAAATCGTTTGATTCGACAGCGGTAGAGCTAATGGATCCTACCACCGACGGCTATAGTTTCACACTGACGACATCGAATCAGCATATCGAGACCCGCGATTTCTATTTCAATGCCACTCAGGAAAGCGACACGACCGTTTTGATGAGTCTGGATCTGGGCGACGGCGCAATGTGGGGTATAAGATATATTCTTCTGCCGGGCGGTTATACCGTGGGGATGCAGATTGTACAGCAGAACATGCAGAAAGTGATTCCTACGAGCGTGGCTTCTTTCGATTTCAACTGGCATCAGAAGATGGCGCGTAACGAGGCCGGCCGCATGTTCGAGGAGAGGAATTCGGCTCTCTACTACATGTTTGCCAACGGCGACATAGAGCATCTCAGCGAAACGAAAAGCGCCTCGAAGGACGTGAGCGAACGCGTGAAATGGATAGCGTTCAAAAATCAGTTCTTCTCGGCCATCATGATTCCGAACACTTATTTCACCAACGCTTCGCTCAATTCGGAAGTGCTTGAGGGGAATGAAAACAACTATCTGAAAAATCTATCGGCTCAGGCTTCGATGGAATATTCGTCGGCATCTCCGACGCCGGCTCAGTTCACTATCTTTTTCGGACCGAATTCCTATCCGTTGCTCTCAGACCTTCAGGATGAAATCGAACCGGGTCACAATCTGCACCTGACAAACCTGATTCCGTTGGGCTGGAGTCTGTTCCGTTGGATCAATACGCTGATAATCATTCCGGTTTTCACATTCCTGGGCGGCTTTATCAGCAATTACGGCATCATAATCCTTCTGCTGACGATATTCATCAAGATAATTCTCTTCCCGTTCACCTACAAGAGCTACATGTCGCAGGCTAAAACCCGCGTGCTGCAGCCTGAGATAAAGGAAATCAACGAGAAATATCCGGGAAATGAAAACGCGATGAAGCGGCAGCAGGAGACGATGGCACTTTACACCCGCGCCGGCGCCAATCCGATGTCGGGGTGTCTGCCAACATTGCTCCAGTTCCCGATTCTTATCGCCATGTACAATTTCTTCCCGTCGGCAATCGAACTCCGCGGGGAACCGTTCCTCTGGGCGAAGGATCTGTCGGCTCCCGACGTGATAATCAGCTGGAATGCCAACATTCCGTTAATTTCAAATACTTTCGGCAATCATATCAGTCTGTTCTGTCTGCTTATGACTGTTGTCAACATCATCTACACGAAGGTGACGATGCAAAGTCAAGCCGGAAGTTCCGCGATGCCGGGAATGAAATGGATGATGTATCTGATGCCCGTTATGTTCCTCGTGTTCTTCAACAACTATGCATCGGGTCTGAGCTACTATTACTTCCTGTCGCTGCTCATCACAATAATCCAGACCTACATTTTCCGCAAGGTAGTCAGCGAGGAGAAAGTGAGAGCCACAATGCGCGAAAACGCTAAAAAACCCAAGAAAAAAGGTGGTTTCATGGCTCGCCTCGAGGAGGCTCAGCGGAGGCAGCAAGCTTTGCTGCGCGAGCAGGAAAAACGTAAAAAAGGAAACGGCAGAAGATAAGCCCAAACATGAAATAACAATTAAAACTCAATACGATATGCTCAACAACAAAATTCAGGATGCGCTTTGCGCACAGATCAACGCCGAATTCTGGTCGGCTTATCTCTATCTTTCGATGGCAATGAACTTCGAGAACAAAGGTCTCAGTGGGGTAGCCAACTGGTTCTCGATCCAATTTAAGGAAGAGCAGGCTCACGCTCAGATTTTCATGGATTACGTGAACCAGCGTGGCGGTAAGGTGACTCTTCTTCCGATCGACGCTGTTCCGAGCGAATGGTCTACTCCTTTGGAAGCTTTCAAGGCCACTTTGGAACATGAAAAGAAAGTTACAAGCCTCATCAACGATCTCTTCACGCTTGCCGAAGAGGAGAAGGACCACGCGACCCGCGACCGTCTTCTCTGGTTCATCAAAGAACAAGTGGAAGAGGAAGACACTGCCCGTCAGCTGATCGACAAATTCACTCTTGTCGGTGACAACGGTATGGGTCTGTACATGCTTGATCAAGAGCTTGCATCACGTACCTACACCGCACCGTCGATCTTGTCGGAAGACTGATTGAGTCTTAGGAAATAATCGAGCAAAGCCGGACACGCAAAATTAGTCGGAGTTCGGCTTTTGTGTTAAATAAGGTTAAAATTAATAGATGGGAATTTAGTTAATTTGCTGAATTCTAAAGGTAAAGGGTGGGCAACTTTTAGCGTATAGGCCAAAATCGCAGATTGAGGGATGATATCGGTTGTAACTTTGCGATGTCAAAACGCGAGTCGCATGGCGAGTGGAATAGTCAATCGCATCTCAAGCCCCGAGTAAGACGAAAGCTTTTTTGGCGGCGGAGCGATATTTGTGTAATTTTGTGTAACTTATCAAAAAAACGGTTTTATGGCCTTTCTCAAAAAAATTAAGTTAGTGTTGATTGTCGGTTTTGCGGCGTCGTTGTCGTTGCTGTGGGGATGTTCGGAAGAGGAGCATTTCCGCATTGAAGGTAAACTTTGGGAACCCACGATGAAAATCGTCGAGCTGACGTATCTGGACAATGGATCTTTCAAACGCATCTCGACCCATTCGGACGAATCGGGCAAATGGACTATGGACGGCGTTTCCGCACAGCCGACTTTGGCTTTCCTGACTGTTAGCGGGAGCGAACCGTTGGCTACTCTGGTGGTGCAAAACGGCGACCATCTGACCGTGGAACTCGAAGGTCCCGACGGCTCGAAAGGGGTGAAGGTGAAAGGCAACCGCACGTCGGAACTTATAGCTCAGTTCGATGCTGAAAGCCGTGAGGCTCTTGCCAAGGGGAATGGTGGTGACATGAACAAGCGAGTGGCCGATTTCATAGTCAACAATCCCAAGGAGATGGCTTCGGCCGTGCTGCTCATCCTTCGTTTCGACAGCCGGGGAAACGAGGTGCTTGCCGACTCTCTGATGGGTCTCATCTCTCCGAAGGCTAAACCGACGGGGGTGATGCAAAATTTTGCGGCGACGATAGCCAATCAGGTTTCTGCGGAGTCTCGCGAAAATATTCAGGCCATGTCGCTTTATGACCGCCGTGATACGACCGTGCGCTATAATCCTGCGAGGCAGTCGTACACTTTGATTGCTTTTATCGACACTAACCGCAAAATGCGCGACAGCATAGTCCCGAAGCTGCGCAATCTCAGGGAAAAATGGCCGGAGAACAGGCTGATGGAGATCGAAGTCTCTCTCGCCCGTGACTCGGCGGCGTGGAAGCAAAGCGTGTCGGGCGATTCAGCCAAATGGGTCCAGGCGTGGGCTCCGGGCACGGTTTCTTCGTCGAATTTCCGCAAGCTCTCCGTTCGCCGGGCGCCGTTCTTTATCGTTGCCGATTCGGCAGGTCATCAGCTTTACCGCGGGTCGTCGATCCGCATGGCAGAGAAAGAACTCTCCGACAGGCTAACCGTTTCAATCCCCGATACACTTAAACGAACCCAAGAATAATATGCTCGTAAAGACCTATGGCGCGTCGGTTCAAGGAATAGACGCAATCGTGATAACGATCGAGACAGTAGTCGAAACGGGCTTCTCGTTCTGCATGGTCGGTCTTCCGGATACGGCGGTAAAGGAAAGCTATCAGCGCGTGCAGGCCGCGATGTCGCAAAGCGGCGAGGAATGGCCCCGTCGGAAGGTTATGATCAATCTGTCTCCTGCCGACGTAAAAAAGGAAGGCGCGGCCTACGATCTGCCGATAGCCGTTTCGGCTTTGGCGGGAAACAGTAAGATTCCCACAGAATCGTTGGAAGGGACTATGATAATGGGCGAGCTGTCGCTCGACGGCTCGTTGCTCCCTATTCGTGGGGTACTTCCCATGGCAATTCGCGCCCGTCAGCTGGGTTTCCGCCGCATGATAGTTCCTCAAGCCAACGCTACCGAAGCGGCCGTTGTCAACAATATTGAAATCATCGGCGCATCGTCACTACGGGAGGTCGTTGATTTTCTGCGGGGAGAGTGCGAAATAGCTCCGACCATAGTGAACACTCGTGCAGAATTCGCGGCCCAATCCGACAGTTTCGACATGGATTTCAGCGAGGTCAAGGGTCAAGAGAACGTGAAGCGTGCGTTGGAAGTGGCGTGCGCGGGGGGTCACAATATTCTTCTTGTAGGACCGCCGGGATCGGGCAAATCGATGCTGGCCAAACGTTTGCCGACCATCCTACCCCCTCTTACTCTCGGCGAAGCTCTCGAAACTACCAAGATACATTCCGTGGCCGGAAAACTGAAAAAGGGCTCTCGCCTGATGACAGTGCGTCCTTTCCGATCGCCCCACCATACCATCTCGCCCGTGGCTTTAGTAGGCGGTGGCTCGAACCCTATGCCGGGCGAAATATCACTCGCCCACAACGGAATTCTTTTCCTTGACGAGTTCCCAGAATTCCAGAGGTCAGTCCTCGAAGTGCTCCGTCAACCGCTGGAAGACAGGATGATAAGCGTTTCGCGCGCGAAGTACTCAATCGACTATCCGGCGGGGTTCATGCTCGTAGCGTCGATGAATCCATGTCCGTGCGGTTACTATAACCACCCTACGAAAGAATGTACTTGCCCTCCGGGTGCTGTGGGCAAATATCTCAATAAGATTTCGGGCCCGTTGCTCGACCGCATAGACCTTCAGGTTGAAATACTTCCTGTGGCTTTCGACGATATGACTTCGGAAGCTCCGGCCGAGAGTTCGGCGGCGATACGCGAACGCGTTGTCCGCGCGCGAAAAATCCAGACCGAACGTTTCGCAGGGGAAAGGCATGTTCACTGCAACGCGCAGATGAATTCGCGGCTTCTCAAAGAGTATGCGCGACCGGACGCGGAGGGTGTGGAGCGGCTACGCGACGCAATGACACGGCTCGATATGTCGGCGAGGGCATACGACAGGATTCTGCGTGTGGCTCGTACGATAGCAGATCTCGACGCGTCGGAGACCATACGTCCGCATCATGTTGCGGAGGCGATAGGCTACCGCAATCTCGACCGCTCCACGTGGGGGGCGTATAGTTGATAAACACCCCACCAAGTTTCGCTACGCTTCACGTATGGTGGGGTTAACCATAGAAGAGCCTCTCCGAGGCACGTGGCTTGATGGGAGCATACCCCACCAAGTTTCGCTACGCTTCACTTATGGTGGGGTTAACTATAGAAGAGCCTCTCCGAGGCACATGGTTTGGTGGGAGCATTAAACATACCACTTTTAAGGTGGTATGTTTGCATTAAGGTGGTATATTTATTAACTTTACATCAAATTAGATTATATGAACGAGTTAGATAAATTATATCAACGATGGATGGAAATTCAACCTCTTTCTTCTGATGATGAGAAAAGGCTGAATCGCAAATTTATGCTGGACTTTAATTATAATAGTAACCATATTGAAGGTAATACCCTTACCTATGGTCAAACAGAGGGTCTTCTACTTCTTGGTGAAGTGATAGGCAATGCTATAATGAAGGATTTAGAGGAGATGAAAGCACATAATATCTGTCTCCATATGGTAGAACAGGAAGCGGGAACTAATCATCCTCTATCTGAAAATTTTATTAGGCAAGTCCACAAAGTTATGCTGAGAGAAGATTATGAAGTTTACCGTCAACTTCCCGGTGGTGGGACTACCAGTTATACAGTTCATGCAGGTAGATACAAGACTCGTCCTAATTCAGTAATCACACCAACAGGCGTCAGATTTGAATATGCATCCCCTGAGGAAACTCCGGCTTTGATGGCAGATTTGGTTTCCTGGTATAATGAAGCCATTGCTGAAGGTAAGTTGTCGCCTATTGAATTGGCAGCATTGTTCCATTATCGTTATATTCGGATTCACCCTTTTGAAGATGGCAACGGAAGAATAGCACGCCTCATGGTAAATTTCATATTAAAGAGGCACAAATGGCCTATGATGGTTATTCGTAGTAAAAGTAAATTGGCCTATTTGAGAGCTTTAGGACAAGCTGATGCGGCCGTTGGTCCAATTCCATCTGAGGGAGCCCATGCTTCTCTGTCGTTAATAAAACCTTTTATGGATTTTATGGTCAATTCATTGACGATAGACATTGCTTCAATGTTAGAGTTTGTTTCGGCAGATAGAGAAAAAACATGGTGGTTTGAAGGAGAAATAATATCCTTTTCAACTGAGACACCCTCTCGAATATTAAGACTTCTCCAAACAGATCATAAAGCTTCACTTACTACAATTTCTAAAACTTTAGGAATAAGTAGGTCCGCCATTCAAAAACAAGTTGAAAACTTGGAAGAAAAAGGATACATTTCACGACCGGAAGGGAAAAAACGTGGTTGGATTTTAAAAGTGAAGTCAACGATATAAATATGGGATATTGGAAATCGAAGCGCTATGCGCAGCAATGTTAATAGGATGACGCATACCTATGGCTGCGCTCGACTAACGCCGTGCTTGCCATAGGTTCGCTATCTGTCACCGCTCTGCGGCGATAAGACGCTAAAGCGGCCGTGGGGTTTGTGAACAATTAATGATGAGGGGAGTATGGCGTTTGGTGGGGATAACCGCGGGTAAGCCGTGTGGCTTTTTTGTGGGCGTTGTGTAAATGGTTTTTTAAGAAACGGAAGCCTCATCACGAGGCTTCCGTTCGATAATCTAAAACTATAACTATCTTTATCGATAATATGAAATGGCCGCGTCGTCACGACGCAGCCATCTTCACCATTTATATTAACTAAACATTTTGTAAAAAATCTCTTTTGTGGCAGCCGTGTAGACGGCTTTTTAAATAACGGTCGCGTCGTCTCGACGCGACCGTCACCTCAATTAACTATTAACATTTTGTATAAACTCTTTATTAGTTTTCTATCCACGGCTGTTCGCGGTCAGGATCTGAAGGATAAGTGTAACCCGGAGTCTGTAAGAGTGCGGGGTCACTACCCAGTAGATCAGCATTGAGCGGCCAAAGCACTATGTACTTCTGAGTAGCATAGTCGAGCAGCGGTTTAGAAGTATTGACAGGCTGAGGAGCCATAGTGTAAGTCTTAACTTCGCCCCAGTTTGGATGAGCGGCGAGTTTAGCGTCAAGACCGTATCCGAGAGCACCCTGCGGCTGGAATACCATGTGATCCTGGTCGGTACCGCCCTTGACTGTAGTCAGACGGCGGAGCGTCCACCAGCGCTGACCTTCCTGAAGGAATTCCTTAGCGTATTCCTGAAGGATGGCAGTTTCGTTCTGAGTGAAGTCACCTGCAGTGTATCCGAATTGAGTTGCATCCCAATTGTCACCGTATGCACGCTGACGGATCTGGTTGATGTAGTTAACAACTCCTGAATTGTCGCCTTCATAGTTAGCAACTTCAGCCAGCATGAGGATAGCGAGGGGCAAGCGATAATAGATCATATCGTTAGAACCTACGAATCTTTCCTGACCTGTCGGTGCGCTTCCGTGATATTTCCAGATGAAACAGCTTGCGAGATAGTAATCGTCGGCATTGAAGTTTTCGATGAACTGGATGGCATTGGGGTTGTCCAAACCAAGAGCAGTTCTCTCCTCTCTCTGAGCCTGCGACATTTCGTAGAGAGGAATGAGGGTGAGACGACGGCTGTCCTCGGCATCATATTGATACCAGAGAGCGTTGCTTATGCAATAGCGCTGCTGACCGTTCTGCTTGGTGTAGTAGTACTGGTTTCTGCTCTTTGAGCCGGTTGCAGGGTCGGTGTAGTAAGACCAGCACTGTGCGACAGTAGCCGGACTTGTTCCGTCCTGTCCAACGGGGCTCCAGTATTGGTTAGGAGTACCGCCGGTCACGTAGTCATACATAACGTAGTTGTACCAGTTAGAACTTGTCTCCTTACCGTTATCATAATATGTGGCAAATATTACCTCGTTGTTCTGAGCCTTGTTGCCGTTGATAGCGTCATCGTAAGTTGGAGCGAGTGCGTAGCCGTAGTTGTTGACTACGTTCTGTAGATAAGTTTTGGCAGTGGTGACGTCGGCCGGATTGGCTTTGTGGTCGCCTGTCGAAACTTTTCCAGACCAGAGGTAAACTTCTCCGGCAAGCATTTCAGTAGCACCTTTTGTCCAATAATGATATCCATGAGGAACACCACCGGGATTAAGAGGGAACGTAGTACTACCAGCGTTGTTGAAGTACTGGAGAGATGAATTGATGTCCGACTTGATCTGGTTAAGGAATTCCTCTACAGAAGCCTGAGTCATATAAAGCGATTCAGGGTCGTAGTTACCGAGGATAACGTCAGCGTTAACACGGAGCGGACCAGTGCCCCACATCTTGTGGATCTGGAATAGGCACCAAGCGCGCATTCCGTAGATTATGCCGAGATTGTAGTTTCTTGCTGCGGTATTGCTACCGAAAGCAGTTTCACCGTTCTGCTCGTCATAATAGATATAAGTGTTACAGTTAGAGATGTAACCGTAGAAATCCATGTACTTCGAGAACTGTGTCTGAGAATTGGAATATTGGTTACGAACAATCCAGTCAGTGTTGAGTGCCGATCCGTCAATACTAACTTCCGGAACGTAATAGTCGGTTCTCAATTCCCCGGCATTGAACATTATGTTCTGATCATAACCACGGAACTGGTTCATCATTGCGGTGATATTGCCCGTGAAGTCAGTCTCGCTACGCCAGAAACCTGTAGCTCCGAACTGGTTGGGGTCATTCTCATCGAGGTTACACGACTGCATGAGCCATGCGCTTCCTACAAGAGCAACCGCAGCGAATATTGATTTAAATTTGTTTTTCATTGTCGTTTCTGTTTTTTTCGTTAATTAGAATGACAGATTGATACCGAAGATCACAGTTTTCGGCAAGTTGTATGTACCAGCAGAGTCTGAACCAGCGCTTGCGTATCCGTTGTTTGCGTCAGGCAGCGGAAGAGTGGTCTTCTTGAGGTAACCGAGGTTCTGACCGGTTACAGATAGTGTGAGACCCTGGCTCTTGAACTTGGAGCAGATGTTTGCGGGAAGAGCGTAGCTAAGTGAAACTTCGCGACATGCGAGATAGTTACCCGGTTTAGCGTTGAAGTCTGACAGACGGAAGTAAGAGTTACCGCCGAGCTGGCTGGCTTCGTAATATTTCGGGAGTTTAGCGTTGGGGTTCTCGGGAGTCCAAGTTTTCTTAACGTCAGCAACAGTACTGAACGCACCTTGTCCACCACCCATTACCCAACACCATGTGGCGTCGTAAACGCGGAAGTCGAATCCCATGTCGAAACGAGCGTAAAGCTGGAGTCCTTTCCAAGAAAGAGAGGTGTTGAAACCGCCTGTCCAGTGAGGAACGCGTGTTCCGAGGTCAAACATATCGTATGGGTCAATGGTATTATCGCCATTTCTGTCAGCCCAGATCATATCACCCGGCTGGAGCTTATAGGCACCACCTGCACGGCCGAGAGCGACAAGACGCTGGTAACCGGCGTCAGTAGCATACATTGCAGTGCTGTTGAATGAATTTGAGATATCGATATAGTCACCAAGAGCATCAACATCTGCCTGGCTGCGGAGAATACCTGCGGATTTCCAACCCCACATATGGTTTGGTTCCTGTCCTTCCTGAAGACCGCCTACCCAAATGAGTCTGGTTTTTTCATCCTTGCCGTCCCAGTTAGTGTTGTATACTTCCTGACCGCCCTGACGGTTGTTTGTCAGACCATTGTCGGGGAGTTCAACAACGACGTTCTTATTGTAAGTGATGTTAGCACCGAGAGTCCACTGGAAGTCCTTAGTGCGGAGGAGGGTTCCGTTGAATTCGAGTTCGACACCCTGGTTGCGATACGAACCGTTGTTGCTCGTCACATTCGAGAAACCGGTAGTCTGCGGGAGACTGAGCTGAGCGTATTTATCCATAGTCAGACGGTTGTAGTAAGTAGCGATGAGGTTGAAACGGTTCTGTAGGAAACCGAGGTCAACACCGACATCGAATGTGCGTGTGCGCTCCCAACGGAGGTTGTAGTTAGGCAGTCCGGAGATGCGGTAACCGAAGCTCTGACCGTACTGGAATGCAGAGTAAGCACCCTGAAGAGTGTAGTAGCCGATCACGTTCGGATTAACGATACCGTTGAGACCGTAGCTGGCACGGAGTTTACCGTAGTTGAACCAAGAGAGGTTTGTGTTGTTAGCCCAGAAATCTTCTTTCGAGAATACCCAACCGGCCGATACGCCCGGGAAGAATCCCCATCGGTTGTTCAGAAGGCGTGAGTAGCCGTCCTGGCGGAAAGTTGCAGCGAGAAGATATTTGTCCATATAGTCATATTCGGCGCGACCGAAGTATGAGAGGATTTTTTCTTTATAAGTACCGCTTGACATCGAACGGCTCAGATTGTCTACCGTGTTTTCTGTATAGTTCAGATTCGGGAAGTCTTGAGTCGGAGCGCCGTTACCACCTGCAGACATTGTTTTATAAACACTCTTGTAGAACTCGGTACCGAGCATGACGTTCAAAGTGTGCTTGTCGGCAAACGTGCGGTTGAAGTTGGCAACCAAGTTGTATGTCTGGCTGATAGTACGTTCGAACTGTTCGTTTGTTTGGTGCTGTGTATTCATCGTGCCCTGCGGATTGGTCTGGAAATCCTTGTTGAAAGAATCATAAAGACCTTCGCTGTAGAACCAGCTCATTGTTCCTTTAAGGGTTAGACCCGGGATGATAGTAGCCGTGAGGCTCTGAGTCATCTGGAATTTGTCGGTCTGGTTGTTACGCGGGAATACGTCGGTCTGGAAGCGGGTGTTAGCGCTCTGTCCACCGATAGCCACAGCATAGAGCTGCTTTCCTTCTTCGTTCTCGAAACGAACAGTGTGAGGCAAAGCTGCTACACGTCCGAAGAGGAAGCCCATCGACTGTCCGCCGTTGGTCTGGTTAAGATAGTTGGCGCGGTTGTAGCTAAATACTGAATTAGCCTGCAGCCAGTTAGAAATCTTGTAACCGCCGGTGAAAGAGAAGTTGTATCTTTCATAGAAAGTATTGATCATAGCACCGTCTGCCTTGTAGTAACCGAGAGAAGCATAGTAGTTGCCGCGGTCGTTACCTCCGGAGAAGCTCAGGTTATAGTCCTGAGAAAGGGTATTGTTCATTAAATTATGCTTGATCGGGTCGGTTTCCTTGAAGAGAAGAGTCACGTTCGGATCCAACGGGTCGGGCATCGTTTCCCAACCGTAGTCAAGCAGGAATTTGTTCTGATCAGATAGCGTCAGGAGGTTCCAGGTGGTTGCGTCGGTAGGAACACCACTGTTACCGCTCGAGTTACCGTTACCGGTACCGAAGAGGTTGTTGTAACCGGCAGACCACCATTCTTTAGATGTGCCTAAACGAGTCCAATACAGATAGTCGCGAGCATTGATCCATTCGTAACCCGAAGTATAGTTTGTAACACCAACTTTGGCGCTCAGAGTCACCTTACCGTTACCTTGTTTACCCTGCTTGGTGGTGATGAGGATTACACCGTTAGCAGCGCGGGCACCGTAAAGAGCCGTTGCACCGGCGTCCTTCAACACGTCCATCGACTCGATGTCGTTGGGGTTGATATCGGAGAGCGATCCGCGGATCTGTCCGTCAACGACGATAAGAGGATTCGATGCGGAGCCGTCCCAGTTCGTACCACCACGGATGGTGATAGAAGGAGTAGCACCCGGGTCACCGGTAGTAACGTTAACCTTAACGCCCGATACGGCACCGGCAAGAGCCTGAGCCGGGTTGGCGTTCAAACCAACAGTGAGTGTTTCCTCGCTTACCTTAGAGATAGAGTTGGTAACTTTGGTACGTTTCTGGGCAACACCATAACCCATAACAACGACCTCGTCGAGGAGGTTACCGTCTTCTTTCATAGTGATGTAGAGGGGACCTCCCGTCCACGTCACGGTCATCGGTTTGAAGCCGATGTAGCTTACAGTGATTTTCGCACCGTTTTTCACTCCGGTGAGTGTGAACTCACCGTCAATGTTTGCAGAAGCGGCAATAGAAGTGCCGTCAACGCGAACGGTTGCGCCGGTCAGAGGATCGCCCTGATCGTCAACTACCGTACCCGTCACTGTTCCAGTTGCCTGCTGTGTGGCCTGCGGAGCCTCTGACTCCGAGCCCGACGATGCTGCGAAAGCGGTTCCTGAAGAAACCAGCCCTGCAAGAATAAGCATCGCCCATGTCTTAACATTTAAGGTTTTTGACATCGTAGCAAAAGTTAGTTAAATAGTTGGTTATTAAATAAGAAAATAAGTTTTTCCGCTTAACATTAGTTAGCCAAACGAATAAAAATTTTCGCAAATGTAACATAAAAGTTCCAATTCGTCCCCCCCCTTAATTAAAAAATGTTAAAATTTTAAAATTTAACATTTGACGCGGTGAATAACTCACCGGGGCACGAAAAAAATTTTGTACGATGTTCAGAGTGAGGAGGTAATAATGAAGCTCCTCGGGATACGGGAAGTTGAGGCGCAAAGGGGGCTCTGCGGGATGGACATGGCTTTCCAACGCCATGGATCGGTGAACCATGGCGGTGCCATGTCAGTATGATTTTAGGGGAATTATCCTATGAACGCAAGGATGATGCCTTGGGCTGCGACAACGCGCAGGAACATAGTGAGCGGGTAGACGGTGGAGTAGGCCACGGCGGGGACGTCGCTGCCGGTCGAGCCGTTTGCGTAGGCGAGAGCCGGGGGATCGGTGTAACCTCCGGAGAAGAGACCCATGATTGAGAGGAAATTGATTTTGTAGACACCCCTGGCGATGCATCCGACAATGACGAGGGGCACGAAGGTGATGATGAATCCCCAGATGACCCACCACATGCCGGTGGAGTTGAAGACGGTTTCGGCGAACCCGGCTCCTGATGAGATTCCGACGGAGGCAAGGAAGAGGCAGATGCCGAGTTCGCGGAGGAGGAGGGAGGAGGCGTTGGAAGTGTAGGTGACGAGCTTCAGTTTGTAGCCGAAGCGCGAGAGGAGTATGGCCACTACAAGCGGGCCTCCGGCGAGTCCGAGTTTCATGCCGAATCCGACGTTGATCGAGCCGAGTATGATGCCGAAGAGTATGCCGATGAACATAGTGATCATGTTAGGCTCGTTGAGGCGTTTCATAGAGTTTCCGAGCTTGTCGGCGAAACGGTTGATGTCGTTGATGTCGCCTACTACGGTGATTCGGTCGCCCATCTGCAGGCGGAGGTCGGGAGCGGCGAGGAGGTCGACGCCGGCGCGGTTGACGCGTGTGGCGTTGAGTTTATAGGCAGTGTGAAGCCTGAGTGATCCGAGCGTCACGCCGTTGAATTCACTCTTAGTGACGAGAATGCGTCGCGATACTACGTCGCGGGGCGTTGATGACTCCCAGTCCATGTCGATATGCGGTCCGACGAGCGCTTCGAAGCTTGCCACGTCGTTGTGGGACATGACGACGTAAAGGCGGTCGCCGACATGGATCTGCGTTGCGGAAACGGGAATGACGATGCGGTCGTCGCCGCGGTGTATCATGCGCGAAATGACGAAGTCGGTCTTGATGATGTCGAGAATCTCGCGGATAGTCTTCCCGTCGACGAGGCTGTTGGCCACTTCAAACGTGAGCAGGGCGGGAGCCTGCTGGCTGCCGGCTGCTTCCTCCTCGAGGGTTTTGATTTCCTTGTCGACCTTGATTTTGTAGATGGCCTTTATGAGGAACATAGCGCCGATAATGCCGATAACGCCGAGAGGGTAGGCGGCGGCATAGCCCATGGCCATGATGTTGATGGCTTCGGGAGTGTTGACGGTCTGCTGGGCGGCTGCGAGTCCGGGGGTGTTGGTGACGGCGCCCGACATGATGCCGACGAGTGCTTCGATCTGCGTGTTGCCGTCGATATAATATATGGAGAGCACTATGGCGACATTAAGGAGGATGGCGAGGACAGCGAGCCCGTTGAGCCTCATGCCGCCCTTTTTGAAGGAGGAGAAGAAACCGGGACCTACCTGGAGACCGATGGAGAAGATGAACAGGATGAGGCCGAATTCGCGTACGAACTTAAGCACTTCAGGGTTGACGATGTAGCCGAAATGACCCATGACTATGCCCACGAAAAGTACGAATGTGACTCCGAGGGATACTCCGGCCACTTTAATCTTGCCGAGAAAGACTCCGAGAGCGATTACGAAGGAATAGAGCACGATGGTGCTTCCCAGCTCGGTGTTGCCGGGTCCGATAAGGGTGGTCAGCCAAGAAAAATCCATAATATAACGCCTGTATGAGGTTTAAAATTTTACGTCCCGCAGAGGTGGACTCGGTTAGGGCGGTGCAAAGTTACTATTTTTTCCACGAGAAATTCTTAACTTTGCACAAATCTTATCAAACGACGTAAAAAATATATTCGCGATGAACATCTCTTATAAATGGCTCAAGGAGTATCTTACTATCGATCGTAGCCCCGAAGAAGTGGCCGAAGCGCTGACTTCCATAGGCTTGGAAACGGGCAGTGTGGAAGAAGTGGAATCGATCCGCGGCGGTCTGCGTGGGATAGTGATAGGGAAAACGCTCACGTGCGAAGACCATCCTGACAGCGACCATCTGCACATCACGACCGTGGATCTCGGCGATGGGAAAGCGACGCAGATAGTATGCGGCGCGCCCAACGTAGCGGCGGGTCAGACAGTGGTGGTGGCCACGGTCGGGACGAAGCTCTACGACGGCGACAAGGAGTTTCAGATCAAGAAGTCGAAAATCCGGGGAGTGGAAAGCAACGGAATGATCTGCGCCGAGGATGAAATAGGCGTGGGCACGTCGCACGACGGTATCATCGTGCTCGACGAGGAGATCGCTCCCGGAACTCCGGCGGCGAAATATTACGGCCTGGAGAGCGATTATGTGCTCGAGGTGGATCTGACGCCGAACCGCATCGACGCGGCTTCGCATTTCGGCGTGGCTCGCGATCTGGCGGCACGCATGGAACGTCATGGCGAAAAAGGCGAGCTGAGGAAGCCGTCGGTCGAGGCTTTCGCACCCGACCGGAAGGACGGCGCGGTGGAAGTGACCGTGGAAGATTCCGAGCTGTGTCCCCGATATTCGGGCGTGACGATAAGAAACATTAAGGTGACGCAAAGCCCGCAATGGCTGCGCGACAGGCTCACGGCGATAGGGCAGAGGCCTATAAACAACGTGGTGGACATTACCAATTATATATTGCACGGATTCTGCCAGCCGCTCCACTGTTTCGACCTCGACAAGGTGAAAGGGGAGAAAATAGTAGTGAGAACTTGCCCCGCAGGGACGAAATTCACCACTCTTGACGGTCAGGAACGCACGCTCGACAGCCGCGACCTGATGATATGCGACGAGGAGAAGCCCATGTGCATAGGGGGTGTGTTCGGAGGCCTGGATTCCGGAGTGACAGAATCTACTACATCCATATTCCTCGAAAGCGCTTATTTCAACCCTTCGACCATAAGGAAGACGGCACGACGCCACGGACTGAGCACCGACTCGTCGTTCCGCTTCGAAAGAGGAGTTGACCCCAACGGAACGATCTACGCGCTGAAATTGGCGGCTCTGTTCATCAAGGAGCTTGCCGGAGGAGAAATATGCGGAGAGCCGGTGGATATCTATCCCAATCCGATAGAACCGGCGAAAATAGAGCTGAAATATGAGTATGCCGACAGTCTGATAGGAAAGAAAATCGGCGAAGATACTATCGACTCCATCCTGCGGTCGCTCGAAATGGAAATCGAAGCGAAAACCGACGGAGGGGTGACACTGAGCATTCCAACCTACAGAACGGACGTGAAGAGGCCGTGCGATGTTGTGGAGGATGTGCTGCGTATCTACGGTTATAACAATGTGGAGATTGGCGACACTCTCAAGGCGTCGCTGTCCTACAAGACTGCTGCCGATGAAGCCAATGCGCTTAAGGAAACAATAAGCGACCAGCTGTCGGCAATAGGTTTCAACGAGATAATGAATAATTCGCTCACCGCGGAGTCGTATTACGCCGACTCGGAGGAATATCCGCTCGACACGTGCGTAAGGCTTCTCAATCCGCTTAGCTCCGACTTGGCGGTGATGCGCCGCACTCTTCTGTGGGGCGGATTGGAAACGATAGCCCATAACGTAAACCGCAAGCTGCCCGACCTGAGCCTGTATGAGTTCGGGAACGTCTATAGCTTCAATCCTGCTCTGGAACCGACAGAAGAGGCGCCGTTGCAGCCCTATAAGGAGGGTGCCCGCTTAGGTATCTGGATGACGGGTGCCGTAAGAACCGGCAACTGGGCGCGTGCGGAGGAAAAAGCCACTTTCTTCGACCTTAAGGCGGTTGTGGCCAACATCCTTGGCCGTCTCGGTATCAGTGAACGCGAAATCAAGCTGACACCCGGTTCGACGGAGACTTTGTCGTCCTGTCTCGAAATAGCCACGCGCTCGGGCAAAACTCTGGGGGTGATGGGAACAGTGGGCAAAAAAGCGTTGAAGAAGGCCGACATCAAGCAGGAGGTTTTCTTCGCCCAACTCGACTGGAACTCTCTCGTGAAGCTGGCCGGGGGACGCAAGACGACTTTTGCCGCTCTGCCTAAGACTCAACCCGTGAAGCGCGACCTTGCTTTGCTCATCGACAGTTCGGTGACGATGGCTCAGGTAGAAGCTGCCGTCAGGGAAAGCGAAAAACGTCTGCTCAAGAATGTATGGCTTTTCGATGTCTACGAAGGCAAGAATCTCCCGGAAGGAAAGAAATCCTATGCCATATCCATGACTCTGCAGGACGATGAAAAGACGCTTACCGACCAGCAGATTGAAGCCGTGATGGATAAGATAGTGAAAAATCTCGCTAAGAAAACGGGAGCGACACTCAGATAACAAAACAATAAACATAAAACATATATCACAATGGGAAGAGCGTTTGAATATCGCAAAGCAAGAAAGCTGAAACGCTGGGGCAATATGTCACGGACGTTCACGCGTATAGGTAAGGAAATAACTATAGCCGCCAAGGCCGGCGGACCGGATCCGTCGACCAACCCGCGTCTGCGTGCCCTCATGCAGAACGCAAAAGCAGCCAACATGCCGAAGGACACTGTGGAGCGCGCCATCAAGAAAGCTACCGATAAGGATGCCGGCGATTACAAGGAGATAGTTTACGAAGGATACGGACCCTACGGCATCGCAATAGTGGTGGAAGCCGCTACCGACAACAATACACGCACCGTAGCCAACGTCCGTTCGTATTTCAACAAACATGGAGGTAACCTCGGCACACAGGGTTCGCTTGCGTTCCTGTTCGACCATAAGAGTGTGTTCAAGATTAAGCCGAAGGAAGGCATCGACCTCGAAGAACTCGAACTGGAGCTGATCGACTACGGTGTTGACGAACTCGTTGAAGACGAAGAAGAAATAATACTTTACGGAGCATTTGAAGAATACTCCAATATCCAGAAATATCTTGAAGATAATGGATTCGAGATAATCAGTTCGGAATTTGAAAGGATTCCTCATGAATTGAAAGATGTGACAGACGAACAGCGTGCACAACTCGAAAAACTGCTTGATAAGTTTGAGGAAGACGAAGATGTGCAGAACGTGTTCCACAACATGAAAGAAGCCGAAGAATAACCTGAATATGACAATGATGAAAGTAGGTGACAAAGCGCCCGATATCCTTGGCAAGGATCAGGACGGCAAGGAAGTGAAGAGAAGTGACTATCCCGGAAAGACCATAGCCCTGTATTTTTATCCGAAGGACAGCACTCCCGGTTGCACGGCCGAAGCCTGCAATCTCCGCGACAATATCGGACAGCTTGAAGCGGCCGGTTATCAGGTGATAGGCGTGAGTGTCGACAGCGAGGCATCCCACAGGAAATTCATCGAAAAAAACAGCCTCCCGTTCCCTCTCATTTCTGATACGGATCATAAACTCGTGGAAGAATTCGGTGTTTGGGGCGAGAAATCGATGTGCGGCAAAAAATATATGGGAACATTCCGCACCACCTTCATTATCGCACCCGACGGCACGATAGAACGCGTCTTCGGTCCTAAAGAAATCAAGACGAAGGATCACGCAGCCCAGATTTTAGCATAAGGGTAGAATCAGATATTAAGAATCAGGAATTCGGCTGCGTCCGGTTCCTGATTTTTTTAGACATATGTTCGGCGATCTGAAGGGATTTTGGACGGCGTCGAATTGGGGGGAATTATGCCTTGTGTGAATTTTGTACGGAAACAGCCCTACAATCGCGATTAAAATTGAAGTAATAGGGTAATATATTTTTCGGGAGAAAACGCACCAGAAAGCAAATAAACACCCTTCATCGCCGCGTTTAGCATTGCCATGGTGGAGTAGGTTCAGTAGGCGTTTTTGTCGCCGGTGAGTTGAAGAATGAACGTGCGCAGGAGAATACGCAGATCAAACCGGAGCGACTGATGAGCGATATACCACAGGTCGTGCTCGATACGACGCTCCATCTTCCACATCCTGTCGGTCGAACCGCGGTAGCCGTTCACCTGCGCCCAACCGGTGATGCCTGGCTTCACCGCCAGCCGTTCGTTGTAGCGCGGGATAATCGAGCCGTAGAAGAGCGTATGGGTAGGTATATGGGGTCGGGGGCCTACGAGCGACATCTGCCCGAGGAACACGTTTATCAGCTGAGGGAGTTCGTCAATCGATGTACGTCGAAGGAAGCGGCCTACCCTTGTGACCCGCGGGTCGCTGCGTCTCACCGGATTTTCGTCGGCGTCAACCGACATCGTCCGGAATTTGTAGCAGGTGAAAAGCCGTCCGTTACGACCTGTTCGGAGCTGCCGGTAGAACACCGGTCCTCTGGAGTCGATTTTGATAGCCACAGCCACGGGAATGAGCACAAGTGGAAAGAAGACGAGTCCTATGGAAGAGCCGATGAGGTCGAGCGTGCGTTTTATGATTCGGTTACACCGTCGCATTAATGATTCCTCCGGAAACATTATATCAATTATCGTTTTACCGGGGATAAGCGCCTTCGCGCCCATCCCCGGCTATTGATAACGAATCCTGCTGATTAGGGGGAGGTTACGGTAGGATGCGGAGGAACTTCAGCATGTCGGCGTAGTAGGAGGCTTTGGTTTCCAATTTCATGGGGTAGGCGCGTGAGGTTGATGGCAGGCGCCAGTGGAGAAAGTGGCGTTGCGAGCCATCGGCCATCATTGTTGTGCATTCAATGTGTTCGCCCATTTTGGGAAGGGGAGTGCCGGTAAGAGAGGCGATAACTGATGCGGCTTTTTCTCCTGTGGTGGCGACCACGCGGCAGTTCTGCGCCTTCGACAGAAGTGAGGGAAGATCGACAGGAGTCACTATCTCTAAAAATTTGTCGGAGGCGTTATCTTTTGTCCTGATAACTTGGGTAGCGGTCTCGCCAACACCGATTTTATGCTCGGCGAGCATCTCTTTTATGGCCTCTTTGTCGATAGTCTTATTCGTGCGGTTATAGAAATGTTCTTTGTCGCCGAAGAAGATCAAGCCGAAGATGCGCCACATATCGTTCTGAAAATTAGGGTAGAAGAAATCCATCGACCATTTTTCGGGCTTGGGCGGAAAAGTTCCGCATAATACCACACGGCACCCTTCCGGCAAGAAGGGCGTGAAAGGATGTCGCTCTATTTTCAGTCCGTTCATACTATGAAAACAAATCAGAAGGCGATTTTGATTTGAAACGAGATGTCCTGACGAAGAAAAAAATCGCAAAATGCTAAATTTCTTATATCTTTGCATTCATGGAAGTAAGGAAACAGGAACTGACACGATATATCCTTCCCTTGCGCGAAGGCGGCTCTTTGCCGGCTCTTGCTGAGGCTGACGATGGTTTCCGATATGCGGTGAAGCTCAAGGGAGCAGGACACGGGACAAAGAGCCTCGTGTCGGAATTTTTAGGCGGGTTGATAGCGAAAGCGTTGAAATTGAGAGTGCCCGAGACGGTTTTGCTCACTCTCAGCCCCCTTTTCGGCATCACGGAACCCGATTATGAGGTGCAACAGCTGCTGCGGAAATCGGAAGGGCTTAACGTAGGGCTTCATTTTCTCGACCGTGCCATGACTTTCGACCCTTCAGTCAACAGAATAGACCCGTTGTCAGCATCGAAAATAGTGTGGTTCGATGCCTTTATCCAAAATATCGACCGGTCGAGACAAAATCCGAACATGATGTTGTGGCACAACGATCTATGGCTTATCGACCATGGGTCGTCCTTCTATTTCCATCACACGGATAAGGATGTGGAAACGGCGGCTCGCGATCCGTTCCCTTATGTTAAGAGCCATGTGTTGCTGCCCTATGCCGGCAAGATAGAAGAAGCCGACAAATTAATGCGCCAGGCCATCACACCCAGAACATTGAACAAAATCGTAGACCTTCTGCCGGATTCATGGCTGGAGGAAGAAAGTTACAAAGGCAAAACGCAGGCTGAGATAAAAGACGAGTATAAAAAATTCCTGACTATGAGGCTTGCGGATACACGGCCGTTCGTCGAGCAGATAAAGGCTGAACACGTCAGGCTTACGGGAGGGAAAACGCTATGATGACGCCTCCTGACAATATGCTCTACGAATATGCGGTGGTAAGATATGTGCCCCGTGTCGACCGGGAAGAATTCATGAATATCGGTCTGATAATGATGTGCAAGCGCCGCAAATGGCTTAAAGGGCGCGTGGAAATTGACGAAAGGCGCGTAAAAGCCTTTGACCCGCAAGCCGATACGGCCAGATTGGAAAGCCAGGCGTCGATGTTTATGCGGCAGGATGTGCCGGATGCATCTTTCTCGGTAGAAGAGAAATACAGGTGGCTCTCGGCGGTAAAAAGTGCGGTTCTTCAGGTTTCACCCTCTCATCCCGGGATAGCAGTAGCAGATGACTGCAATGAAGATTCGGGAAGTGCTCTATGTAGGCTTGAAGAAGAATTCGGACGTCTTTTCGACGATTTGGTGAGCGTAGGCCGATAATCTTCTATGAATTGTGAATTTCAAGTAGTAACTTTGCATCAAAGAAAAGAAAAACAAGATATGGAAAAGAAATTTAAAAGGACTCTCATAACGACAGCGCTCCCTTACGCCAACGGTCCCGTTCACATCGGTCATCTGGCCGGCGTCTACGTGCCAGCCGACATTTATGCCCGCTATCTGAGGCTGAAAGGCGACGATGTGATAATGATCGGCGGAAGCGACGAACACGGTGTGCCAATCACTATAAAAGCCCGTGAGGAAGGTGTAACACCGCAGGACATAGTCGACAGATACCACAAGATAATTAAAGAGTCGATGGAAGGACTCGGGATTTCGTTCGATATTTACTCGCGCACGACTTCCGATATCCACCATGCCACCGCTTCCGAATTTTTCAAGAAACTCTATGAGAACGGGAAATTCGAGGTAAAAACTTCGATGCAGCCATACGACGAGCAGGCGGGCGAGTTTCTGGCCGACCGTTATGTGGCCGGCACGTGCCCCCATTGCGGAAAAGAAGCCTACGGCGACCAGTGCGAATCGTGCGGAACGTCACTGAGCGTCACCGATCTCATCGAACCGCATTCGCGGCTGACCTCCGCTCCCGTCAGCTGGCGCGAGACCACTCACTGGTATCTGCCGCTCGATAAATTTGAAGAAGATCTCCGCAAATGGATACTCGACGGCCATAAGGAATGGAAGTCAAATGTATACGGCCAATGTAAGTCATGGCTCGACTTGGGATTGCAACCGCGCGCCGTCAGCCGCGACCTATCGTGGGGCGTACCGGTACCCGTTGAGGGAGCGGAAGGGAAAGTGCTCTATGTATGGTTCGACGCTCCCATAGGATATATATCGAATACGAAGGAGCTTCTTCCCGATTCCTGGGAAAAATGGTGGAAGAATGATGATACCAGGATAATCCATTTCATCGGCAAGGACAACATCGTGTTCCATTGCATAGTATTCCCAGCAATGATGATGGCTTACGGTGATAACTTCCAGCTGCCCGACAATGTTCCGGCAAATGAGTTCCTAAACCTGGAAGGCGACAAAATATCGACCTCGCGTAACTGGGCTGTATGGCTCCACGAATATCTGAAAGATTTCCCCGGCAAACAGGATACTTTGAGATATGTCCTGACAGCCAATGCTCCCGAAACTAAAGACAACGATTTCACCTGGGCTGATTTTCAGGCAAGGAACAACAATGAACTCGTAGCCATATTGGGCAACTTTGTGAACAGGGCTATTGTTCTTACTCATAAATATTTTGGCGGAATGGTTCCTGTTGCAGGTGCCCCGACTGAAACCGAGAAGAACATGATGGAAGAAGTTAGGGCTGCTGTAAGGAGGCTAACGGAGGCGCTTGATACGTTCCATTTCCGTGAAGCCCTGAAAGAAGCGATGGAAATAGCCCGTATCGGCAACCGCTATCTTCAGGAAACCGAACCATGGAAGGTTATCAAGACAGATGAGCAGGCAACTGCCACTATCCTTAATTATGCACTGCAACTCTGCGGCAACCTGGCTATCGCGTTCGAACCCTTCATGCCTTTCTCGTCCGAAAAGCTCGTGAAAATGCTCTTTATGTCCACTCCGTTGCGCTGGGCCGATTTAGGGAATTTCGATCTCGTCACGGCAGGCGAGGAAATAGGGCAGCCGGAGCTCTTGTTTGAAAAGATAGAAGATTCAACCATTCAGGCACAACTCGACCGTCTGGAAAGAATCAAGAAAGAAAACCTGGTGAAGTCATTCAAAGCCGAACCACAGCAACCTGATGTTGACTTCGATACCTTCATGAAAGCCGACCTAAGGGTCGGAACTGTCCTCGAATGCGAAAAGGTGAAGAAAGCCGACAAACTGCTTAAATTCACTATCGACGACGGTTTGGGCACCCGCACTATAGTCAGCGGTATAGCGAAACATTATAACCCGGAAGACCTCGTCGGTATGCAAATATGTTTTATCGCCAATCTCCCGCCGCGCAAACTTAAAGGTATCGAATCGCAAGGTATGATTCTTTCGGCAGAGAATCCTGACGGAACTCTTTATGTCATCAGCCCCGCTGGACCCGTGGTTCCCGGCTCGAAGATTAAATAATAATTTATGGAAAATCCTGCACGACGACCCAAAATACTGATAATCTACACCGGCGGAACGATCGGAATGATCGAAAGTCCCGAGACACATACTCTCGAACCCTTCGATTTTTCACATCTAATCGACAACGTGCCTAAAATCAAGCTGCTGAACTATCAGATCGATTCGGTTTCGCTTGACCCTCCGATTGATTCGTCGAATATGAACCCTGAGCATTGGCGGAAAATAGCCAAAGTGATAGGAAAGAACCACAGGGATTATGACGGCTTCGTGATACTCCATGGCACCGACACGATGGCTTATACAGCCTCAGCCTTGTCGTTCATGCTCGAGAATCTCAGTAAGCCGGTGATCATTACCGGTTCCCAGCTGCCCATCGGAGAAGTGAGGACCGACGGCGAGGAAAATCTGATCACGGCTCTACAGATAGCGGCCGACACGACAGCGGGAAATATCCCGATGGTTCAGGAAGTGGCTATTCTTTTCGAAAACTATCTATGGCGCGGAAACCGTTCCACAAAAATGAGTGCCGACAATTTCAACGCTTTCAAAAGCAACAACTATCCGGCTCTCGCCAAGATCGGCCTTGACATTCATTACAATGTCGACGCTCTTTACCGCACGACAGAACGCCGCCCACTGCGTGTCCATACGACTCTTGAGACCGGGGTGCTTTTTATCGACCTCTTTCCGGGAATTACAGAGCAGTCGTTGAGACATCAGCTCTCGACTCCGGGAGTGAGAGGGATAGTGCTGAAAACATTCGGCGCCGGCAACGCACCGACGGCTAAATGGTTTATCGACTCCATATCCGATGCCATCAAGGATGGCAAAGTGATTGTGAACGTCACGCAATGCGTCAACGGAGGCGTCCAGCACCTCTATCAGTCAAGCGACGGCTTAGTGTCGGCAGGAATAGTTTCGGGTCATGACATCACTGCCGAGGCGGCTATAACGAAACTGATGTATCTCTTCGGACTCGGTCTGACACCTCAGGACGTGGCGGAACATTTCGGTCATTCGATCTGCGGAGAACTCTCCGAATAATAAAAAACGTTAAAATAAGGCCGGCGATGTAATGTTTCCGGCCTTTGATGTGTCATTTAGGTAGAAAGACCCCGAGACGAGTCAGATATTTGATGAACAAAGAGGTATTCGAAATAGAAGCCCATCGATTGCGTCCTACCTTGGTGAAATATGCATTTTCCATACTTCATTCGGAAGAAGATGCGGAGGATGTGGTTCAGGAATCTTTGCTGAAGATGTGGTTCTTCCGAGAACGGCTGGAGGAATACAGTTCGATAGACGCCGTGGCTTATGTGATCACGGCACGGCAGGCTATCAACCGCCTTCGAGGCCGCAAAACGGCACTATCCTTTTCCGAAGCTATCCAGATAGTCGACGAAAGCACCGCGCCTCCCGATGAATCTATCTACGACTCACTGCTGGCAGCCATCGACACTCTCCCCACTACCGAACAGGCCGTGATGAGAATGAAACATATCGAAGGAATGGAAACGGAAGAAATAGCAACACTGATTTCATCCAATCCGTCAGCCGTAAGAACCGCTCTATCAAGGGCGAGAAAAAAATTAAGAAACAAATTTTTATCTGGAAAATCATAATTTTTATAATTTTGCCTTATGCAAATCAACGGTTCAAACATCAATGACTATCTGGAAAGATTTTTTGACGGCGAGACAACCTGCGCCGAAGAAACTGAACTTTGCAGATATTTCCGGGAAGAAAAACGGTTGCCCGAAGGACTTGAGCAATACAGACGGATGTTTGCCTGGATCGAAGCGGGAATGACCGAAACCGGCCTCGAATCTTCGAAGAAAAGACCCACGGTTCTGAAAAAATCGGTCATCTGGTGGAGCGCGGCAGTGGCTGCATGCATAGTGGCTGTTGTGTTCACAACTTTCTCGGTCGGCTCTGACGACGACCCAAGTCTGCTGTCGCGTAATGAAATATATTACGGAAGTTATGTCGAAACTCAAGTAGGTAAGAACACCGACATTTCAGCCATCATGCCTGAAATAGAATCAACCCTCAAGGAAGTGGAAGAAATGGAGCGAGAACTTGCAAACCTTAATTTTGACAATCCTGCCTTTATGATGTGACTCTGTTAATATGAAAAGAAATATATTATGACGATGACCACTAAGACATACATACTGACAGTTTTATTTTTGATGTCCGCTCTATGGGCGCAGGCTCTGGACTGGCACGACAAGTTGGTTGACGAATTGCTCAAAAATTCTAATGTTTCCAAGACGGTGGTTGTGGAGCGTCACCGTGCGACCCACCGGATAGAAAAAGCAAACTATAAATTCGAATTTCCCGCAAAAGACTACGGAATCGCAATGGAAATTCGGGAAGCCCTCCAGAAACAGTCGTCTAAAGCCCTGAAATTTTCGATTGAGGGCGAAGAGATCCTGATGCAGGTTGAGGAAGTCCCCAGTATATTCTATAATTACAAACTGTCTAAAAGTAAGGGTAAGTATCTCTTCTTGATAAGCGTGAGTAAGGATTCCAAGCCTGTTGCTTTGATTGAAGGAGATGAGGATATAAAACGTCTTGTGGACGAGATCGAGAAATTTAAAGTGACGGAGGTTCCCGATATTATGCTGGCCTTTGAAGGATTCTCTTCCTCTGAATCGGAAAATGACGGAAAGGTATACGAAGGGAAAATATATACAATGTATGACGGCTCACTGAGAGTGGCGCAATTGCATCATGTTATTCACGATTCGTATGGTTGTCCTGTCGATACGATATATGTATTGAAAAATTATGATGAATATATAAACGAAAAAGATAAGAATATTCACAACAATCTCGATCGAAGGGACAAAATCATTGAAGATTACAAGGCAGAAGTGAATAAAAGAAAGGAAGAAATTCTTGCGAGACGACAAGATATTCTAAATCGGAGAGAAGATATTCTGAATCGGAGGCAAGATGTTCTGAATCGGATAAATCGGAGAGAAGATATTCTGAATCGGAGGCAAGATATTTTAAATGGCGGAAAGACTCGTTTCAACGTGGAGTCTTCTAAAATATATCAGACCGGCGATACGATTCGTATTTCTATTAAAGCAATTGAGAAAGAGATTATCGACAGTGCTCTGATAATCGGTACCAAAAGAGTCGACAATTCAGCGTTTGCCTATGTAGACCCGGATAAGATATCAAAAATAGAATTGAGGCGTAAAAGTGATCAACCTAATGGCGATATAAAGTCAATAAAGCTGTCGTTAAAATCCGATTCAGGAGTCGATACTCCTCTGATGATTTTGAATGATCAGATAATAGATAAAAAAGGACTTGAAAAGTTGCAGCCTCATGATATTGAAGAAATAATTGTCCTCAAAAATAAAGAAGCACTCGATCGTTATGGAACTAAAGCTAAAGATGGCGTTATCATCCTCCGGACGAAGTAACCTGTTTAGGTGATCGGATATATGATCGGAACGGATAAGATGAATAATCTTCTGATTTTTATCTATTCGTCCTCTTCAAGATTGAAATTGAGATTTTGCCAGATGTTTTCGCGCATCATGTGCTGGGAGTCAGGCATTTTTAGCGTCACTGAAGGCTCCGTGGCGTTCTTCTTTTTCGCTTTTCTTTCCGGTTTCGACGTGGGCTTTCCTAATGTGAAAATGCTGTTACTCTCGTCATCGCTCACAAACGCGCTCGACGATTCGCCGTCCATAGAAGAAGCGAATACACTGTTTATGCCCGCTGTGAGCTTAGGCCCTATCTGATTTAATCGTCTTCCCTCCATGTTCCACACGCATAGCTCCCGCTCTGCACGTGTGAATGCCACGTAGAGAGCGTTGAGTTCGTCGATATTCACTTCTTTAAGTCTCTTCTGATACTGTGCTTCAAGGATTGTGTTTTCCATTGCTTTCGACGGAGTAAGAGGGATCATGGGGGGTATGTCCGACGGATCGCCCGGGCCGACAAGTTCCGAAAGGTCAAACCATTCCACTCCTTTGAAATTGGTGATGGTCCAGCCTTCTATCGGGATATGGACGCAAGGGAATTCCAAACCTTTCGATTTGTGGATAGTCATTACCGACAATGCGTTGGAGTTGCCCGGAAACAGAAGATTGGCTTTAACTCCCGATGTGTCCCACCACTTTAAGAATGCTCGCAGATCGTTCATCCCCGTCTTCGAATAATCGTATACGAGGTCCAAAAAAGCCGAGATGTAAGCCTGATGTGTTTCGAGCAGTTCGCGGGGCATTCGGTTTATGGCTATATCCCTCACCAACGAAAGAATGTCCCACACCAACGACGAGCGGACATCGCGCGGCGTGCCTTCGCCGTTTAAAGCCCCTTTCAGAGCTTGCTCCATGTTATGGTTTTCGGCGAATAGCGAATCATAGCGTCCGGCAAGAGCTACCACATCTTTATTCCGACGGCCGGGCTCAATATCATTATCCTCCTTTTCTGATGTTGTCGATAATACCGATAGCCGCAGCTGGCTGATAATCCATCTCACCGCTTCCGATGAACTTATTTTCACTACATCTTCCGTGACTATCGGAAAACGCGGGAAATCCTCATCCGTGCGCTGGCGTTCCGTGAGATAATCCACTATGGCGGTTCCCTCCTGATTTTTTCTTACGAGAACGGCTATATCCCCGGCTTGATAACCGGCAGCGAACTGATCTTTGATTTTGGCTGCCATCATCTCGAAAAGGCGCTGTTGCTGGTCATCGCCCGCGGCTATATTCACCACCTCCACATAACCTTCCGCGTCATATTCGCTCGCTTTCTTTGATAACAGTTGGGCAACGTTTGAATACTCGGTTGAAGCGTACTCTTTCGATAGTTCTGCGAAAAGGCGGCTATTGAACCCCACTATCGCCGGCAAAGAACGCCAGTTACGGTCGCCTTCCTGATTGTTCTGCGACTGCGCTTCGCTGCCCCGGAAATCATTGAATACTTTCTCCGAAAGCAATGTAGGATCCGAATTACGGAACCGGTAGATACACTGTTTCTCGTCGCCGATTATCAGGCTGTCGTTCCCTTCCGACAGGCTGTGAGCCAACAGCGGGCGCAGATTTTCCCATTGAAGCCGAGAGGTGTCCTGAAATTCATCTATCAGGAAATTGGTGAGCCTTATCCCCATACGTTCATAGATGAAAGGGGTTTCGTCGTCGCCTATGATTTTATTTAGCAAGCCGTTTGTGTCGCCGATCAGGAAAGTGTTGTTCTCCTTCAGATACTCTTCCATCCTGCCGAAAACTGCCGCTAATATTCCCAGCACGAATGTATTTGAAGCGAGCATTTCATAAAACTCCGCGTCCTGGGTGCTTCTTACGAGCGTATCGAGCGCTTTCACTATCGCGTCCTGCAGTCCCGGTGCCCCTCCTTGTTCTAAATATCGGCTTAATGAAGCTGTAAGGATAAAGCTTCGTTTTTCGGTGTCGGTAGTTTTTGAAATGTATGTTTTCAAAGTGCTTTGCTTGGGTTCTCCTGTAGCGAGATATTCTTCCAGACAAGCCAACACATTGCTTTTGACCGATGCACCCTTAGGAAAAGCTTCAGAGGCCGTGTTTATGTAAGCCAATGCATCCGAAACCTTCTCCCGCGCTTCTTTGCGTTGCGATGAAATCTTTGCCGCTAATGCCGATTTGAATCTTTCGAGTCTCGAAGGATCCGAAAGATATTCCATCATCTCGCTGTAACGGACGGTCATAATCTCGTCCGACAGATCGCGTATCAGTTTGAGAAGATTGTTATAGGGAGTGCTTTCGCGGTTCATCAGATTCACCTTTTTACCCTCGCGGAGACGATCCATCAGATATCTCTTAATCCACTCCGAAAGTCGTTTCGACTCTCTTGACTGAGCCGAGTCGTCAAGCGACTGGAACATTCGCGCAAGCCCTTCGTTGATGGCAGAATCGCGGTTCAATTCAAGATCGTAATTCCCCGAAAGCTCCGCTTCGTTGGCAAACGTGCGGAGGATGCTTTGGAAAAACGAATCGATAGTGCTCACCTGAAAATAGCCGAAGTCGTAAAGCAGTTGTTTCAATGCCCGTTCGGCCGCTGCCTTAAGTTCTTCTTCAGTGCATCCGTAAAATACCATAAGGTCGTTGAGATACGGGCTCGGCTTCTCCCACCCCGGCTCTTTGCCGCTGAGCACCGCCAGCTCATGGATGATACGGCGCTTCATCTCGTCGGTTGCCTTGTTGGTGAAGGTTATGGCCAGGATTGACCTGTGGGCGTTGTCCGGTCTCTTGTTGAGCGTGTAATTCCCTTCGTCATCCTTCTGTCCCAATAGGAGACGGATATATTCGTAGGCAAGTTTATATGTTTTGCCCGAACCAGCCGAAGCTCTGTAAACGGATATCATCGGAAAAATAAAATGGTCAGATTATTCTGCATTTATAGCCCTGTGCTTTCAGCTCTTTCTCCACGGCCTGTCTTCTGTCGCCCTGTATCAGTATCTCGCCCCCGCGGGTAGACCCTCCTGTAGCCAGCCGCTTTTTCAGCGTTGAGGCAAGTGTTTCCAATCCCTCGTCCGAGCCGTTCCAACCCGTTATTATTGTGGCCTGTTTACCGGCGCGTCCTTTTTTCTCGAGAATGATGTCAAGACGGGCTGAATTGTCGCTTGGACTCTCGGCTTCATCGCTGATCTTGTCTGTCTCTGCCTCTGTTTCACCGCCCGGAAGTTCATCGCGCAGCGACTGAAGTTTTTCAAGCCAATCCTGTGCCATCACATGTCGTTTGTCCAAAGCGAATCCTGTAGAATCGAATCGTTGAGGAAATCGTTATCCGACGATCCGTCCATCAGATTGACCAGTGTCGAAAGCATTAGGGCGAAAGGAAGCTTATCCTGATCGATGTTCACATAAAACGAATCTGCTGAGGTCGCATCGGCTATGTATGCCTGACGGTAAAGATCTGTTGCACGTGAAATATTCTCTTCTGTTTCCAACGAATCGGCTATCTGCATATAGACGAGCGATAACCGCGCCAACTGCTCGGCCGACAGACCTGACAGATTTTTCCCCGCGCTGAGTTTCGACGCTATACTGCTCGCCGAAATCATGTCGCCCCCGGCCACGGCCATCTCTGCATCCTGAATGGTTGCTTCCATTTCAGAACTCGAAGTGCCTTGGCAACCCGTCACGGCCACTACCACGATTACGACGAAAAGAGAGAGTAAAAGAATCTTTTTCATTTCCGATAAGCTTTCAATATACGGCAAAAATACACATTTTTTTGAAAAACTAAAAAACCCTTCCCCAAATATTCCTCCTTAATGGTCTTCTCGATCTGTGCATGTCATCCTGTAACATTGCTGCGCATCGCGCCGCGAATGTCCCGGAACGGGACGACATATAAGTAACCCCGTACGCTACTGTGTGCGGGGCACCGGACATCGCTTCATCCCAATCTTAAATCCACCACATCCATCCACCTTTCCTCTCAATCTCCTGCTGATGGTTGAAAAAATTTTGCGTAGAGATAAATTATACGTTATATTTGCAATGTCAATCTGCAGATCGACAGACATAATTTAGAAAAAAGAAGCGTTTTGCTTATCTTACTAACGAAAACCTGAGAAATTTTCAACATGAGTAAGAGATAACAGAACGGTTCTCGCGCTATAGCGTGGGCTACTGTTTCCATATCTTGCTCATAAGGTTTTCTCAGGACCGTCGTTAGGAGGTGTGTGAATCGGTCCACGCTTCTCTAATTGATAATGGCTGATAGGATCGTAAGGCCACAAATTTAAAACAATAATGAAAAAAATAATTTTGGCTTTAGCGTTAATGATCGGTGGTGCCGGTGCTTGTACAATCCAGTCTTATGCTCTTTCAGCACCTCAAAAATGTGATGTAAATAGTCCTTGTTTGTTTGATGGTAAAGTTAGAGGTTATAACGGATCTTCTTATACAGGTTATTATCTTGATATTCAGGTTAGATATGCACAAGGCTCCTCTCGAAAAGTTGCAACTTTTATGTGGAACGGCAAACAAGAAGCAAGGTATTGTTTTTATGATGATTCTAAAAAACAATGGTATTTTAACTTTGAGAACTTCAGTTTTTATTTTTCTATCTAAGCAGACACTTAAACAAAAGTCCAGCTTTTTGCTGGATTTTTGTTTAACATCAATTTTTGTGAAAAATTCAAAAATATCGGATTGTATTATCTGATATAAATTGCTTGCAGTTTAATCGAGCTTGATTTCCCGCCCGTAGGAAAATACTTTGGTCAGATCGAAATTCTTGTCTAAAAATAGCAAATCCGCGTCTTTCCCTTTTTCAAGCGAGCCTTTCCTGTCATACACTCCCATCACTTTGGCCGGGGTCTCCGATGCCATCCTCACGGCGTCGGCAAGCGGTATGCCTGCCTCGTTCACCACAGTCCGTATCAGTCGGTCCATAGTGGCTACACTTCCCGCAAGAGCCTTGGTGTCCGACAACTTGCATACTCCATCCTCGATGATCACGCGCGGGTCGAAAGCCTTCGCGTCTGCCACGCCCGTACATGCCAAAGCGTCAGTGACGAGACATGTGCGCTCCACACCTTTGAATTTATGCACCAACGCCAGAATCGATGGCGGCAGATGCTTCCCGTCGGCTATTATTTCTACGGTTATCCCGTCAATCAGATAGATGCTTTCCACTGTCCCCTCATGGCGGTATTCATTGCGCTTATGGATGCCGGTCATACCGTTGTAGAAATGAGTGGCGTGGGTAAATCCCGCCTCATAGCCTTTGCGTATCTCATCGTAGGCGGCATTGGTGTGCGCTATGCCGGCCACGATGCCTTTGTCGCGCAGATAGCTGGCAAACTCGAGTGCGCCCGGCAATTCGGGAGCCGCGTCCCATCGTTTTATGCATGTCCATTTTTCCACCAAAGGGATATATTCTTCGGGATTGGCACCCTTGATATATTCCGGTATCTGACCTCCGCCCATCACCGGATTCAGATACGGCCCCTCGAGGTGTAGTCCTATGAACGGGCTATGCTCTTCCTCCATCAGTTTCGTGCACGTCTCCGCCGCCTGTTCGATCATTTCGACTGTGCTGCTCGCCAACGTCGGAAAGAATGATGTCGTGCCGTGTTTTAGATGCGTCTCCATCACGGTGCGGAAAGCATCCTCAGTCCCTTCCATAAAGTCCCGACCCCCTCCGCCGTGTGCGTGGATTTCGATACCGCCCGGTACTACGTAATTACCCTTCGCATCGATAATTTCGGCGTTTTCGGTTAATCCTCTGAATTTCCCGGCTTCAATTATTTTGCCGCCGTCGATCACCACTGTCCCTTCTTTTTCCCAACCTGAGGGAGTAAGAAGGTGGGCGTTTATTATCTGTTTCATATCTGCCTGATTAATCTTGACAAAATTATATAAGATTCCTCGTAAAGATGCGCTTTTAACAGATTTTTTCCTCCGTGACAGTTTAATAATGTTTAAATTTGCATTATGAAACGACTTTTGTCTGCCCTCATATCGGTTGTTCTCATCGCCTCATGCTTCGCGAGGAGCATAGACGATGTGCCGAATGTCCATGTGGCCGATCGCACAAAATATGTTTCAAATCCCGACGGTGTTCTATCTCCCGCGGCGGAAGCCGAATTAAATTCGATGCTTGGCGATATATGGAGCTCGACATCGGCGGAGGTGGTGGTTGTGGCTGTCGACAATCTCGACGGCATGGATGTAAACGATTATGCCACCTCACTGTTCGAAAAATGGGGGATTGGTAAAGCCGACAAAGACAACGGACTGCTCATACTCATCTCGAAAGGAGACCGTAGGGCTGCCTTGCGTACCGGTTACGGACTCGAGGGTCCACTCCCCGATATCACATTGGGACGCATCATTCGTGAGGGGATGATACCCCATTTCAAGGAAGAAGACTATGACGGAGGCACTATGGCAGCCGTCGCACAGATTGCCGAGCGGTTAGGTCGGGAAGATATCACCAAAGAAATAAAGTCGAAATATGCCAATGACTCGATGCGAAGATCTTCGCAAGACAAGGAGGATAGTGACGAACTATGGTCGGTACTCTTACTGATGGCCGCAATTGGCTTGGCGGCTTCGTTAATCATTTTCCTTTATATTCTGACCTCAACACGTAATGAGGAGCCGACTTTACGTTATAAAAAGCTCTCCGAAATGAAGCTTCCGCTGCTCATCTTGACATTTGTCGGTCTTGGCACGCCATTCCTCTTCTATTGGCTCTTGAAAAGAAAAATGAAGAAGGTGCGCGACAGCAAGAGAGCATGTCCAAACTGCGGCGAGCAGATGATCAAACTCGACGAAGTGTCCGACAACGCTTATCTTACCCCCGCCCAGGATACCGAAGAACAGTTGCAATCCGTCGACTACGACGTCTGGGTATGTCCCCGTTGCAACGAAACCGACATAATTCCGTTCGACAATCCCGATTCTCCATACACTGTCTGTCCTCGTTGCGGCTCTAAAGCATGCACAATTATCGGGGACCGCACCGTTATTCATCCGACGGCTCGTTCGAAAGGACGCGGCGTCAGGATTTATTCTTGCAAGAACTGCGGGAACCGCCACGAAAAATATTACGACATCCCGCCCAAAGCCGAGGGCGCTCCTGTGATTATCCTTCCGGGAGGGTTTGGAGGCGGATCGGGAGGCGGTTTCTCTGGAGGTAGCTTCGGCGGTGGTATGACTGGTGGCGGAGGAGCATCCGGAGGATGGTAATTTTAAACAGATCTGATTATGGAAGAATTTTTATCTCAATACAATCTTTTAGGGATATCGATAGGCTTGGCCACATTTCTGATTATTGGCCTCTTTCATCCTATCGTGATTAAAGCGCATTATCATTACGGAACCGCCTGCTGGTGGTGGTTTCTCATCGCCGGATTGGTCTGCGTTATCGCTTCTTTATGTGTCGGCGACCTCTTTTGGTCTACCGTCCTCGGCGTTACAGGGTTTTCCAGTTTCTGGACGGTAAAGGAAGTGTTCGACCAGGAGAAACGTGTCGCCAAAGGATGGTTTCCCGCCAATCCCAAACGCAATCGAAAAAAATGCCTCGCCGACGAATAAAATTCTTTCGGAAGGCAGCAATCCTCACGGTAGGATAAAAACATAAAAAGAGACTCCGCGGGTCTTGAGCTCGCGGAGTCGTCTGTTTTATGATCTCATAAACCGCTTTGGTTTATGAATGAATTTCAACAGGAGTGTTTATCTCATTCGGCGGTAGTCTCCGGCTGATTGTTGCGCGGCTGATTGTTGTTGCCGCCTTCACGGCGCGGACCGCGGTTGCCGTTGTCTCTGTCGCGACGAGGGCCTCGGTTGTTGCCGCCTTCACGGCGCGGGCCGCGTTCGCCACGCTGAGGACGTTCGCGTTCCACCCATCCCTCAGGTTTAGGCATGAGGGCGCGCATCGACAGGCGGTATTTGCCGGTCTTCTTGTCGATTTCTATCAGTTTCACTTCCACTGTGTCGCCCTCTTTCAGACCCGATGCCGCCATGTCGTCAAGACGGTTCCACGAAATTTCCGAAATATGCAGAAGACCGTCGCGGTTAGGCATGAATTCTACGAATGCACCGAAGTCCAGTATCGAACGCACTGTGCCTTGATAAACCTTCCCTTCTTCCGGAAGAGCTACGATAGCGGTGATCATTTCCATAGCCTTGTCGATCGAAGCCTTGTTGGCTGCTGCTACTTCGATATAGCCGCCTTCGTCGATTTCGTCGATTGATACGGTGGCGCCGCTCACTTCCTGGATATTCTGGATTATCTTTCCGCCCGGGCCTATAACGGCACCGATCAGTTCTTTCGGGATCAGCATAGTCTCGATTCTCGGAACGTGAGGCTTGTAGTCCTCGCGAGGTGCCGGAATGGTCGAGTTGATTATGTTGAGGATGTGGAGTCGTCCGTCGCGTGCCTGAAGGAGAGCCTTTTCAAGGATTTCGTATGATAGGCCGTCGCACTTTATGTCCATCTGAGTCGCAGTGATACCGTCCTTTGTGCCCGTAACTTTGAAGTCCATGTCGCCGAGATGGTCCTCGTCGCCGAGGATGTCGCTCAGCACGGCATATTTCGAACCGTCGGCGTCAGTGATCAGACCCATTGCGATACCGCTCACGGGTTTCTTCATCTTCACGCCCGCATCAAGAAGGGCAAGTGTGCCGGCGCATACCGTAGCCATCGACGACGAACCGTTACTCTCAAGGATGTCGCTCACGATGCGGCATACATATGGGAAATCTTCAGGGAACATACGCTTCAATGCGCGATGAGCCAGATTGCCGTGGCCTATTTCGCGACGACCTACGCCGCGCACAGGCTTAGCTTCGCCTGTCGAGAAGGGTGGGAAGTTGTAGTGGAGGAGGAAGCGTTCCTTGCCCTGGTTGATCACGTCGTCTACGATCTTCTCGTCGAGTTTCGTGCCCAAGGTCACTGTGGCCAGCGACTGAGTCTCGCCGCGGGTGAAAACTGCCGATCCGTGAGGCCCCGGGATGTAATCCACTTCTGCCCAGATCGGACGGATTTCGGTGGTCTTTCTGCCGTCAAGACGTACGCCTTCGTCGAGGATGCAGCGGCGAACGGCTTCTTTCTCTACATCGTGGTAATATCTCTTCACCAACGGAGTCTTCTCCTCGCGTTCCTCTTCGGGTAGCGATTCGATATACTCTTCGCAGATCTTGTCGAACTGCTCCGCGCGCCAGTGCTTGTCGGCGCAGCCGGCTTGAGCTATCTTGTAAGCCTTGTCGTAGCATTTCTCGCGCACATCCTTGCGGAGCTCCTCGTCGTTCACTTCGTGGTTGTATTCGCGTTTTGCCACGCCTACTTCCTTCGCAAGCTCCATCTGAGCAACACACTGCACCTTGATTGCGTCGTGGGCTGCTTTCAGAGCTGCCAGAAGGTCTGCTTCGCTCACTTCGTCCATTTCGCCTTCCACCATCATGATGTTGTCGTAAGTGGCGCCTACCATCAGCTCCATGTCGGCCTTCTCGAGCTGGTCGAAAGTGGGATCGATCACGAACTCACCGTCGATGCGTGCAACGCGCACTTCCGAGATCGGACCGTTGAAAGGTATGTCGCTCACCGCGATGGCGGCAGAGGCTGCAAGACCTGCAAGTGCGTCTGGAATATCCTCGCCGTCTGTCGAATATAAAGTGATGTTTACAAAAGTGTCTGCATGATAATTGTCAGGGAACAAGGGGCGTAACACGCGGTCCACCAGTCTCGCCGTCAGTATCTCATAGTCCGAAGCCCTGCCTTCCCTTTTCAGGAAACCGCCGGGGAAACGTCCGAAAGACGAAAATTTTTCCTTGTACTCTACTTGAAGGGGCATGAAATCTACGCCCTCGCCGGCTTCCTTCGCGGAAACCACTGTTGCGAGAAGCATCGTATTGCCCATACGCAACTCTACCGCTCCATCTGCCTGCTTGGCCAATTTACCCGTTTCGAGAGTGATCTCGCGGCCGTCCGGCAAGGCAATGGTTTTTTTGATTGGATTTAACATAATTCTGTTTTCTATAAAATATTTTCTTCTGTTCTTAAAAAATCGTGCAAAGTTACTAAATTTCACCCGTTTTACAAGCCACCCGAACCCTAAAAATCTATAAATCATCTCCACCCTTAATGTCAGTGACCCCCTTAAACTGATTTTTCCCTTCGCTTTGCAAAGTTACAACCGATATCATCCCTCAATCTGCGAATTTGGCCTATACGCTAAAAGTTGCCCACCCTCATCTTCTGATATTCAGCAAACTATCTAAAATATCACCCCTCAGATTTAAATATTTTTAACTATTTTCCTCCCCAAATCGTTACAAATTCCATATCTTTCCGCGGAGTTTCTTCGTTATCGGACTCCGAAGGTTCTCGCGACAAAATCTGTTGTATCGATAGGGTAGGAGTTACTGTCTGACCGAGCAGGTTTTAGCCCTCCAGGTCACAAAATAGTAATGACCCGTCAAAAACTCGTAAAGGACAGAGCGGTCGTAAAGCTTGATGCGTCGGCAATGGTCATAAATCCACGATTCAGTCGAGGAATTATGGATTTAACTTTTTGGGCGCTCGTTTGTTGTTATTAGTGAGACTCATTAAAAAAGGGAAAATACTATCGGAAAATACAAGATTTCAACTTAAAACTTTTTACATCCCTCGTTCCTAATGCTCCGATAGTGATATTAGGCATTAGGGCTCTCATAAATAAATAGTTGAAACGTGAGAGGGGAGGCGGATTCTATCCACCTCCCCTTTTTCGTGCTCTGTAATTCACTGATTTACTTTGAACTCTCGGTTTTCGTAATTTTTGGTTTAGGTCTGTAGAGCCGCAGAACTTGAGCCGTACGAGATGGTAGGTAGAGCTTAAGCCAACCGACTCCATGCGGAGTGTACAGCGGATCAGGCACAGTGAAATGATGAACGTTCATGTCAACGTTCCCATAGCCGCCGAACTCCGGAGAGTCCGTCGAAAGAATCACCTCATATTCGCCCGGAGGGGTGAGAATGCCGTAACCGTCAAACGACTTGGCCGGATTGAAGTTGAATACGAACACTAAATCACCTCGTTTATAGGCCAATATCTGATCGTCGTCCTTTTCCCATAGCTTCTCGACGGGGAGGGCCTGGAAATTGTACACTCCCGAGATCAGCGAGATCATGGCGTTGTCGAAATCGTTGAGATAGAAATATTTCAGCTCCTTGCGGTCCACTAAATCCCACTGTCGCCGCGCGTATTTATGGCTCCAACCGTTGCCTTCGCGCGGGAAATCGATCCATTCGGGATGACCGAATTCATTGCCCATGAAATTCAGATAACCCCCATTGATTGTCGACGCTGTCACGAGTCTTATCATCTTGTGGAGGGCAATTCCCCTGGCAACAGTCATATCGTTGTCATCGCGCATCATGTGCCAATACATTTTCTCGTCTATCAGACGGAAAATAATCGTTTTGTCGCCCACGAGCGCCTGGTCGTGGCTTTCAACATACGAAATGGTCTTCTCGTCGTCGCGACGGTTGGTCAGTTCCCAGAAAATCGACGTCGGATGCCAGTCTTCGTCCTTCTTTTCCTTGAGAGTTTTGATCCAATAGTCGGGTATGCCCATGGCCATACGGTAGTCGAAACCTATACCCCCGTCCTTGAACGGTACTGCAAGACCCGGCATTCCGCTCATTTCCTCCGCGATTGTGATGGCCGACCGCTTGATCTGATGGATGAGCTTGTTGGCCAACGTTAGATATGTGATGGCCGCCGTGTCCTGGTGGCCGTTGTAATAGTCGTCGTATGTGCCGAACGATTGTCCCAGTCCATGACTGTAATAAAGCATTGATGTCACCCCATCGAAACGGAATCCGTCGAAATGGTACTCTTCAAGCCAGTATTTGCAATTAGACAGCAGGAAATGGAGCACCTCGTCCTTGCCGTAGTCGAAACACAACGAATCCCATGCCGGATGTTCCCTTCGACCGTCCGACGGAAAATATAAGTCGCAGCTGCCGTCGATCGAACCTATTCCCTCGGCCACATTCTTCACCGCGTGCGAATGGACTATGTCCATAATCACCGCTATGCCCAACTCATGAGCCTTGTCGATTAGAGATTTCAGCTCTTCGGGAGTGCCGAAACGGCTCGAAGCAGCATAGAAATTCGACACATGGTAGCCGAACGACCCGTAATACGGATGCTCCTGGATGGCCATAATCTGGATGGCATTGTAGCCGTCGGCGTGGATGCGTGGAAGGATTAGATCACGGAACTCTACATAAGTACCCACTCCCTCGCGCTGCTGGGCCATACCGATATGACACTCATAGATAAGTAAAGGCTTTGTGTCGGGACGGAAATTCTTAACCTGCCATTTGTAAGGATGTTCCGGATCCCATACCTGGGCAGAAAACAGATAAGTCTTCTCATCTTGCACCACACGGGTTGCGTAAGCCGGGATGCGCTCGCCTTCGCCGCCGTTCCAGCGCACCCGCATCTTATAGAGCTGCCCGTGATGGATAGCGCCCGCCGGGATATAAACCTCCCACACCCCGCTATCGGGAAGACGTTTAAGTTTGAACTTCTCCTCCTCCTTCCAGTCGGAGAAATCGCCCGTCAAGGTGATCGATGTGGCGTTCGGAGCATATTCGCGGAACACCCAGCCACCGTCCGCTGTCCGGTGAAGACCGAAATAGTTGTGGGCGTTGGCGAAATCCGTCAGGCTTCCCGCTTCAGAAGTGAGCTCCTTTTCTTTTCTCACTGCATCCTCGTGCCTCCCCTCGATAGCATCCGAATAAGGAGCAAGCCAGGGATCATTCTTGATTATATTCAGAACTTTCTTTCTTTTGGCCATAGTCGGAAATATTTAAGTGAATAATGGCAAACTTAATCAAAAATCCGCAAAACCGCCACATTTGACACAGATAATTAATAAAAAAATCACCTTTCGCACACAACTGTTGTATAAATCCCAAACAATCCCTAAATTTGCATCCGAAATCGAAAGCCCAGATGGCGGAATCGGTAGACGCGCTGGTCTCAAACACCAGTGGAGCAATCCATCCCGGTTCGATCCCGGGTCTGGGTACGATTAATCTCTGTAAACTTATTGAAAATCAGTAGTTTACAGAGTTTTTCTTTTCCCCAATCCCTTAATTTGACCACCTTTGTACCACCTTTTCAACACGATAAGGTTACGTTATGAATTCAACTACAGCACATTAGTATCATTCTTTGTATCAAAAAAAGTTTTAACTTTTCACTCTATTGGAATACAGAACCGGCTGATTTTTAAATTAGTAATACACAATAGTGGGACTAATCATTATAGATTAGTCCCATTATTACAAGATTTGTAAAAATTTCTTTTCTAAAACAGCCCATCAGCGGCAGCTTGTACTTTATCATCTGCCTTCTCATCCAATGACAGACTAATATATTTCAGGAATGTTTCCTCGTTCTTCTGCCCACTGATATTCATAATCTGTCTTATTGTCAGAACAAACCATCTAAACCGGTACGGGCTACATCATCTGCGAACTCATCAAGGGATAGTTTGAGATAACGTTTTAGAGTTTCTTCTTTTTTATGCCCACTTACTGTCATTATCTGTTGGAGTGTGAACTTGCGTGAGTTGTCCTTATTACGGGATAGATACATATTCGTTATCATTGTTCTTCTCGCTGTATGACTGGCTACCATTTCCCAGCGATATTTGATAACATTTCCTTGACCATCACGATGATATTTAACCTTTTTATCTTGTTCCATTTCTCTTTCTGTTTTGGTGAGAAGTGTACGTTCTATTTGTGCCAGAGAAGGAACTGTTTCTGACAATCTGCGACAAATCTCTTTGATATGGTCATTGAGTTTTTGTTCTGAAATGGATGGAACACAATAGTTATATTTCTTCAACAGGACTTCCAACTCATCATTCAAAATAGGTATGACCACCTGACACTTTGTTTTCTGCTGAAACAGCCGTATAACCTTTGTCCCATCTTTAGTGTACCCAATATTGTTCTCATCAATCCTATGATAGTCAGAAAATCGCTGACCAGTAAAACAACCAATCAAGAACAAATCTCGCACCTTTTTTTCTGTGCCAGTCAACGGCATATTGTAAAGTGCTTGTAGTTCTTCTTTGGTCAGAAAGATTTGTTTGCGACGGTCTGCATCAGATAGTGTTGGTGCTGATAACCATTTTCTTACCTTGCCATTGTTGTGAAGCCCTTGTAGTTCTGATATGGTGATTATGGTACTGTAAACACCAATATGTCTACTGATAGTTTCACCCATATATCCCTGCTTGGTAAGATAGTTGAGGAACATGTGAATTGACCTTTGGTCAAGTTCATCCCAAGTGAAAGACATATGTTTATAACATTCCAAGAAATGGTCTCTGAACTGTTTCCAAGAGTTTACGCTATTCTTCGAGTATGGTTGACCTTTCTTGTTAAGGATTTCACCCTTAATAATCCCATCTACATAATTCTTGACAAAGTTCTTGACATCTTTCCTCTTACGATCCTGAACAACCTTTTCCAGTTCTTCATCCTTGATAAATTGTTCCCTAATCTCTGAAAAAACAACTGTCCTGATTACATCCTTCAGACTTTCTTTGGTAAGCCTGTGACGTGCTCTCAAATCCTTTATCCCAAATTCTATTTCAGAGATTTTCTTTGTATAACCAAGCCTATCCAAGTAATTAGATTGTCTCTTTTCTGAAACAGACACATCTTCCCATTTCTCAATATCTACAACCAGTTGTAGGTTAACCCACAAAGCCACACCATTAATTTTCATCTTTGTGTAAAGAGGGACTTTCCCCTCTTTACATTTGGTTCTAATACTCAATTTTAGCATCAAGCAACATTTTTAATAAAACCATTAACTTCTGCAGCCCGCACATCTTTTAGTGAATATAGTTTCTTCCTACCACCTGTTTGAATTGGTGAAATCACACCCCTTTTCTCCCAGGTAAGGAGAGTGGTATCAGAGATATCCCATCTCTCACAGAGCTGCTTGGTTGTAAGATGTTGGTCAACAACCAAATTCTCACACATTTTGTCTTGGATGGCTTCTGTAACAGCCTCCTTCACTGCAGACTTGATGAAATTTGCAAGTCCTTCTGTAAATCCACAACTACTATTATTCATTGTTGGATTTGAATTAAAAATTATATCACTCATAAGAATCAATATTTTTTATTAAATTTTACCACCAACCTGAATTAAGGTTTCTCAGTGATGGGGTCAAATTAAATATAACAACTTTTTTTGCAGAATACAGACGAGGACATTAACACCATTTAATTGCTTTTAGAAATACCCTTATTTTTGAAAAGAAAATAGATAAACATCACCGGCAACCATAACAAAATGGCGGCTTTAGCGATAGCACATGTGCAGTCTATAAGCAGATTGAATGTCGCTATAAGAGCTTCTGTAATAATCTCTCTCATAATCATAGTGCAAACTCCTTTTTTAATCTCATTACGGTTGATTCGGAAACTTTGGTCAAGACCACAACCTTTCTGATTGGATAGCCGGCTTTCAGAAGTTTCAACACATCTTTGTATTGTTGTTGCTTCGCTTCTTTGGGTTTGCGGTATCCTACTTTCCTACCGAGACCGGATTTGCCGGTTTCTTTCATATTTTTAGACACATATAATTTCCTTCCGCTTTCCAGCCTGTAAAAGATGCTTTCCCTTTCAAGTTGGGCACACGTTCCCAAAACTGCAATCATTATTGTCAGAAACGGGTTCTCTTTACCTTCCCTGTCGAAAATGTATATGTTCTCTTTCTGGAAATAGATGTTTAGATGGTGCTCCTTGCTGAACCTGACATTTGCAAGCACTTCATCAACATTTCTACCCAAGCGGGAGAGTTCTGAAATCAGAAGGACATCAATATCGTTTGCGATGCAGTATTCCAAACACTCATTCAGAACTACACGCTCTTTATTTTTCTTGGCTCCGGATATGTGTTCCTCAAATACCTGTTGAAGTTCATATCCATTTTTAGTGGAGTAATCGGCCAAATCTGAAACTTGTCTTTCTGTCGATTGTCTGTCGCCTACGCTGGACACTCGTGCGTAGATTGCTGATTTTATTATTTTGGTTTCCATTTTTGCTGTCGTATAACTCTTTGATTAAAATAATTGCAATTCCATAGTGCTTTCAAATAGGCGTTGCAGACTTAAATGACCGCAACTATTAAATGACCGCATTTCTCATTATAAAAACATCGATTTAAGTTTTCTCAATGTGTTGACTGATGTCGAAGTCTCACGATGGCATTTCTTTAATGACAGACCATCTCTCAACAAATTCAATTCTCTCCAGTACTCCCTCTTATACTGGATTCTGGATTTTCTGTATCCAGTTTTTCTTCCGACCAGTCCGCCATTTTCTCTATACCGAATGTATGACCTTTCAAATCTTTTCCTTGTCGCCCGTTTTTTGACTGAATCCAACTCATACAATATATCCAACATAAAACGAAAGGTGGGATTGATTCGACCGTTTGGAAGAAGCGATTCCTCATTATTATTAACAATGACAACGGAAATGCCGGCATCATTCAAGCCATTTATGAATCGTACCAACTCTGCTGGTTTCATTGACAATGTGGAGCAGGTCGGTACAATCAGTTTATCAATATCATTGTCGACAATATATTTCATCAACTCCAATAAGTGCACCTGATTACTATCATCGGTTATGTTAAACACATCGGCAATCCTATAACCTTTTGATTCTGCATAACCGTTCAGTCGTTCTACTTCTTGGGGCTGGGAATAAATCATCACTCTTATTTTTGAATCCATCTGCTGAAACTTTGTATGACTTATTTCTTACACATTATCCCTTTCTCTTCGCTCTCTTTGTTGAAGTAGCGCTATCATCCGATCGGCTTTGGTTATCACATCCAGTAGGTTCAACGGCTTTGTATATCCGAAACTGTCGGGCACAACCGGCCGTGATAAGAGTGCGAGGCAAATCTGGAAATGCCTTTCATTCCATTTGTCATTTGCGTTCTTCTTCATATCGCTCCATTATTTTCGCTTCCCGTTGTTGAAGCAATTGTATCAATCTGTTGGCTTTGATAATTATCACATCCATATCCAGTTTGGTCAACATCCCGTTGGAGTTCTTCGAGAACCCTTTTAGTATTTGCATACACACCAGAAAATGACGTGCATTCCATTTATCAATTTCTTTCTTTGTCATATCTTCGGTTTAATCTTATTAGGTTATTTCGATATTCCGAAGGTAATCGATATCTTGGGACCGACCAAGGAATAAACTGAAGATATCCAGCGTTTTAAGGTTATTTCGTTTTATTTCGCATTTCAGATTGTATTGATGGTCTGCATATTTGTTCTCACCTTAAAAACAGCATTTCGTACGGCCGTATTCGTGAGTGGGTATATATCGTTTTTATAAATGTATGTTATTTTGCATCCCACATTCCAACCTGACGAAAAACCTCACTATTGTATACAAAAAACAGATGAAGGAAATCTCCTTCATCTGCCAACTCAAATAATTCAATGAATAAACCCTAATTCAATGAGGACACCCGCAAAAAAAAAGAATAATCTTAACACCAAAAACGGATGCCTTCAAACTCATTTATAATTTAGGCTTTTTATACTGCGTCTCGACATAGGTGTCGAAATCCAAGACTTTCTTGTATTCAGCAAGAAAAGCCGCCTCTTCCAAATGCTGTATAACGGGGTCAGGCTGCAAACTCTCTTCCTCCAACTCCTGTTCCTCTTCGGGTAATTCGTCTTCGGTATAGTCCTGCTGTTCGTTAATTTCAGGTAGGGCTAATTTTTCGCCGTTATTGTATACTTTGGTAAAGTTCTCCAAATTAAGTACGTGTTTTAACTTCTTCATAATCTTATGTTCTTTTAATTTGTATCTTGTAATTCTATATTGCAATATCTATCAATCAATGCCCGGTCTATTATAAAATCATCATCCGCTTCTTTCCGTTTGCAGACAATATGGCCGTTCTGTATAAGTTTGAAACCAACCAAGTCGTCGAAAAGGACTTCAAAGAATTTGTATAACGCCATATTTGGTTCGACATCTATTCCGTATTGGGGAAAATACCATTTGCCTTCTTTGAACTCACCTTTTGCCACGATACGGGACATCGGTATCAAGTAGTTGTTGATGTAGATATTTATCCTATGATTCATATGTTCCATATCCTCATCGTCTTCAACATACAGCAACAATCCGTAAACATCCGTATCTTTGATTTTAACCGGGATATCGACTACTGCCATCGCATTATATTTACCGGTCCATCTCTTTTTGCGCTTAATTTTCATCTTCTCCATATTGTTCTATTTGTTTTTTTGTATGCGGTTTTTCATTCGGTAGCAACCTGTCTATTAAATCCGGCTTAACGATAAGGTATCCCTCGACACATTCTCGGTTCTCCTTGGTATAAGGAATAAAACTCTTTAACTCCACAAGCCTGAAAGAAAATTTGTCCTGAAAGAGACGGACCAGTAATTCTTTCATATTAGGTTGCTCCATATTCAGTTGATGTCCACTTTTGAGTGTCCAGATATGGTTTTCCGGGTCTACATCTCCATTATGTAGAAGATTTCTGCTGGCTCCCATCATATAGGCAATCAGAAACTTCAAATTAAAGCCGAAATCATCCAGACTGTGGTTGATATCTCTATTATAGACTATTCCGTATGCCTCCCTCACGCAGTAGTCCTTGTCTATCCACATTACCGGCTCGTCCAGTATGCAGAGGCTATCGAACATCCATAGGTCTTCTTTAATCGGATTATCCGACACTGTTCCTTCATCTTTCCTCATATGTTCTTTTGTTCAATTTAATGTATTTATGGGTAATAGATGAAAATCGCACACGTGCACCTTCCTATAAATATCTTATACAATATAATTAAGAAGGTCGATGAAAAATAAAAGAAAATCTTATGACGGGATATTAATCCCCGAACGCCCGTTGCAGATTGGATGTCAGAAAATTTACGGGCTGTTATACAATCAGGAATACGAAAACAACGCCGAATGCACATTAGATGAGTATTTCACTTGGTTGGTAGGACTATCGTTATGGGTACGCAACGGCGGAAGTTATGAGTCCAATGGAGATATATGGATACATTCCGACGATATACACTCCTACTGCGATAATCACGCTCTTCGAAGAATCGTTATGATGCTTTGTACAGGGCTGGTCGGATATAGAAGACTCACATTCGACAGGCCCATAAAAATAAACAAGGGTGAAGTCGAACAGAGTTGGGCAATTTCCCCCTTGCTGATTGAGAGGATTGAAAATACTGGAAAGACAGAAACTCACTGACCTTCTCTATCATATGTTCAAAGGCCACAAGCGGAACAAATCCGTCTGTGGCCTGTTTTGTTTTTATTCATAAATATGGAGATGGTCCCCGTCCTTATCGGTATCCAATCTTGAAATTATAAATCAGATTTTCCTAAAAACAAAGATGTATTCGTGTTTGAATAGAAAATAATCGCTCTTGCTGGCTTTGTATCTCCATAGGTTCTCAATTCCAATCTTTGCCTTATTTCCAGCCATATCCTTTATGACAATCCCTTTAAGTTTGCACTTAAAGTTCTTCTTAACCTCATTCATCACATAAAATCCCAAGGGTGCCACCTCGCTATTTCTGTACACATCGCCGATGACAATGGCAAAATGCCTGTCAGCTTTCAGGAATGGCAGGACATTGGATATCGAGAGAGTGAACATGTTCAGGAAATCATCCAGAGATGTGATGTTGGAAAGGTCGCCGGCATTATCTGTAAAGTGGATTATATCCCAATATGGAGGATGCACAATCAGAAAATCCGCCTTTCTTTTACCCATCTTGGATAAAGACAATTCAGTCATTGATGCGAAAAGTTCCTTATTTGTGACATCACAGTTATTGATAGCGTATTGTATGGGGGCACCTTCATCCATTTTGGATTGGACATGTTCAATTATCGCTTGGTTGATGTCGTAGCCGATGTAGTGTCTTTTCAGAGCTTCACATTCAAACAGGGTTGTCCCGCTACCCATAAACAGGTCAATGACAATTTCACCCTTTTTGGTATATCGCCGGATGAGATTGTTAGGCACTTGGGGAATAAAATTGCCGTGATAAGTGTTTTCCCGCTTCCCTCCTTTTGCCCTCGCTCCAATCACCCAAAGGCTGTCTACATTTATTCCAATCTTTCTTTTATACTTGTCAATAGTTGACAAATTACCGCTACCATTTTTTGATTGATTTGGAGATAAATGTATATATTTTTTTATGGTATTGACAGAACATCCCAATCGTCTTGATAATTCCGCCAAGGAGATATCCGGCGATTTCTGGATTTCTTCCCGAATACGTCTTTGCCGGATAATCTCATTATCTCCGGCTCTATCGATGCCCTGCAATCTGATATAGCGTCTGATGGAGGACACAGAAAGATTATTGTTGGCCGCGTTTTCAGAAATGGTCAACGAGGGGTCATAGATTATCTTGGTCTTTTTCATTCACTTTCAAGGGTTAATCCTAATGGATATCGGATTACAAAATTACTAAATCAATCTTAATTTTCTGGGGACACGCCGGCCTTCTCAGAATATGTTCCGGTCTACGTACGGCTTTATTCCTTTTGCGATCTGTTTCTTGTATGATAGATGGAGAAGGAAATATGCACCTCTTTCTTCTTTCCACACCAGCCCTTAATCCCCATATTTTTCAATAATCTTTACCACAGTGGCGTGGCTAACCTTAATTCCCATCTGTTCACACAGGGCAGCAATCTCCCTGCTGCTTCTGCAAGGCTCCTCGTTGAAGACGGCCATCACCATTCTGTCCCTGCGCTGCTTATCAGTCTCATATGGAATATCATTCTCCTCACACCATTTAACCAATGTCCTCTTGGTAGTCTTGATGTCATACTCACAGAACATAGCCACATTCTGTTCAACGGTAAGGGAAAGGTCATACATATCACCAAAATCCTGACACCTCATCTCTTTCATAATGATTTTGGAAACCAACAGCCAATCTTGATTTGTGTAGCCTTTTTCCAGCCAATAGTGCTTGTCAATCTTAAATGATTTCTTTAAAGGCCTTGCATTCAGATTGTCAATTTTATCCCAGACTTCCTTTGCCTTATTGACGATAAACCAATTTGACATCTGCTCATCCTCATTATCAAAGTTCTTGTATACCTCTGCTATTAACAGATAGATTAGATGCTCCCTTGTTATATCAGGCTTTATCTTCATAAGGCACACAGCATCCACCCATAACATCTTGTTCCTGTTTCCTTTCTCCACTTTGGGGATGTATGGCCTGTTGTTTTTTACATCCCATCGCCATCTTGATGTGGGAACATCATAATAATCCATATCCCTTAAATCGGCATATCCATTTACATATTTGTCTTGGTCTACACATGTTTCTCTAAAATAAGGATAAGTCATTGAATACTTTTCTATAAACCCACTCCTTTTCAGTGAATATAAGTCATTCCAAAACCCATCATTAAGGCTGAATTTATTATCTTCTTGTAAAATTTTGGTCTCACTTGATAGATTGATAGAAGAAATAGTTGATTTATCCTGAGAGACAGTTTTTTTACAGTATTCCTTTTCAGTGGATGAAGAGAAGAAATCACTTATATCATCATACTTCTTCTTAATGAAATCATCTACCTTGTAAGTAAGATCATAATCCCGATAAACATAATCAGAAAAAGAAGAGTTGGAAGTAAAAATAACTCTATGGCAGTCCTTACAGTCCTTATCAACAAAACTATAATAGTCATCGGTCAACATGTGAAACACCATATTGAAGTTATCTTCTCCATAAATTATGTCATCGAAGAAATAGAGCAGATGATAACAATACTTATAGTTCTTCCTCTCGGTGAGGTTAGAAAATGTAGTATGCACAATAGATGGTTTATACCTGATATTCTCCACAAAGTCTGTTGGTGGAACATCACATCCATCAACATCCACGCAGATGAATTGAGTGCCCACATAGTTAACGGACATATAATTATTGCTTCTATCAAACTCCTTGTCCTTGAAGAGATAAGTGATAGTCAATCCCTGACCAATAATTTGTTTGAAATCTGAATTTCTGAATTCACCTGTCTTGAAACTCAAATCTTTAAAATAACGTCCCTTCTCTCTCTGACTGACCGGCTTATCTTCCAGCCTCTTATTACCAATGCTTATTCTCATCTTAAAGTTTATCATTTAATAATATTTACGGGGATTACACATGTGTACCAAAACAAAAAGCAGATGACATTACGCCATCTGCCAAAATGAAATACTTTAAGACTTTAAGCCAAAGATATTTATGACACCTAAAAATCTGACCTTCTATTGTTGCGATATAGGGAAGATGCACATGTGCTTTAACTACAAAACACGACACACTATAACTTTATATAAATCAGAGAACTACAAATTAGAGTGTAGTTCGTATCTTTACATATACGCTGTTAATCAAGTGCGAGGTATGACCTTTGATGTGTATGTTGTATATACCCCCATTCTGTATCCGGCGACTCAACCAATTGTGTAAAGTTATACAAATCAACTCCTTACATTTGTACATTTTTTCATGTCAAAATAATTTTATAATTTTGCTTTGCACAACTGTTTGCAGAAGCCAATTGGGGTTCTGTGGGCGGGAAGCAGACATATAGAAAAGCGTTTACTTGACGCTCTTTCTTGGCTTGTTGAAACCTGGAAAATTTCATTTTGGAGTCAAGAATGAGGCAGACAGTAGATTCCTTGTGGAATGATATAACTATGAGTATGTCCTCCTTATGGCATTTCATATAATATATCATATCTGCGTGAGGCTTCTGCAGTTTGCTCGTTCTACTCCAAAGGGCAATTCCAGGGCCTCAACAAGCGGGATGAGCAAAAGTGATAGCTCTCACGCTTTTTTTATTTAATAATGGAGTAAGAGAGTAGCTCCTTGATAAGGCCACATTTCTGTATGCCCAAAGAAATTATTCTGCATGACGTTGAATCAAGACGTGAAATTAGAGTTAATGCCTTAACTTTAAGAATATATTCTGACGTTATATCTGGTGATTGGGTTGAATGCAACTCCGCAATACTAAAAGATATAGATTCCGCTTCTACAATTGAAAAAATAAGGAATATAAAAGGTACACCAATAAGATGGACAGATGAGAATGGAAATGAACATTATGCAAGGGTTGTCGAACAGCGTAATGTTATAAATGAATTGAAGATAAGCATTTTGCGAAATAACATTTAAAATCAAAAATGTTAGAATTAATCGGCAATGGGGTATAATGAATTCCAAGCTGAATACCATAAAAACATAATTAAACTACGATGTATATAAAGCAGAGCAAGAACTCTTTTATACGTACCACAAAAAAGTATGGATATATAACCAACCAAGTGTTGCGTCATGATAGGGTTTACGATGAAAACGGAGCCGTTATGTTAAAAGAAATATCGCGTGAGCCACAAGATATTGATGACATAGTGCAACGTCTCGTTGATATTTATGATGGCGTGGACTTTGATGTTCTAAAAAAGGACTTCCTTGAATTCGCACAAAGTCTCGCCAATGGGAAATTTGTGGTCATAGCCGATACTGTTGAGGGGTTGGATGATAATGATACTGATTTCACCTATGCAATTGATAATCCAAAGACTCTGGTGGAAAATTTTTATCAACCAACCGAGGAGAATGTTAGTGAGAACACTCAAGACTTTTTTCTGGAAGAAGTTCAAGGGCATCCATTGATTGCAAGAATTCAATTTGAGTTATCCAGCAGATGTAATGAGCGTTGTATTCATTGTTATATACCCAATGATAAGAAGAACAAAGGGTTTGATATGCCGACCCAAAAAGTAAAGAGTATTCTTGATGAATTTGCAGAAATGGGAGGCATACACGCGACATTGTCTGGTGGTGAAGCTTTTCTGCATAAGGATATAATTGAAATTGTGAAATACTGCAGGGAAAAGGATTTGAAAATCTCGATTCTCTCCAATCTAATATCTTTAAGGGATGACCAAATAGCCGATTTAAAAGATGCCAACATCTCTCTGATTCAGGTTTCTTTGTACTCTATGGATCCGGCAACGCATGATTTAATCACTACCGTTAAGGGGTCTTTTGAAAGAACAAAGTCTGCGATTGAAAAACTTGTTGCTAATGATATTCCTGTGCAAATAAGTTGCCCCATTATGAAAGCCAATAGGAAGGGATATGACAAAGTATTGGAATATGCAAAATCATTAAAAATCAAGGCACAGACTGATTATATAATGATGGCAAGAGCTGACCTTGATACAGAAAATCTCGCCAATCGCCTTAGTATTGAAGAAACGGAAGAACTGCTCCGGGATTTAATTGAGCAAGACACAAACTATAAGGAAAATACATTGCAACAACTACCTATATCAGATCAAATCAAGTTCAATCTTGAACGCTTCAAAAAACAGCCGGTTTGTGGAGTAGGATACGATAATTGTTGTATTACAGCAAATGGCGACGTATACCCATGTGCAGGCTGGCAAAACTATATCCTTGGGAATGTTTATAAACAGTCGTTAAAAGAAATTTGGGAGAATAGTGCGAAAATTAAAGAATTAAGAAAAATAACGCAGGCTTCTTTTCCTCAATGCTTGGAGTGTGATGCGAGAGACTACTGCGCCATGTGTCTTGTGAGAAATTACAATGAAAGTGGTGGTGATATGTTTGCCATAAATCATCATTTTTGTGATGTTGCCCGCCTAAACAAGAGGTTGGTTGAAGAATATAAATCGAAAGGAGTAATTTAAATAGAAAGTGCAGAATCGCTATAAAGGATGTATGCATAGAGAAAGTTGAGTCGCTCGATAGGATGAAAACATAAACCAAAAATCTTTAAAGCAATGAAAAAGTATTCAAAGCCTCAGATTATTGCAAAGAACTTGCCGTCTGGTTCATATGCAGCTGGTTGTCCCACACATGACAACAGCACATGGAACTGCCCTTTCTTCAACGGCAAGAACAAAATGTGTAAAAAGTGTGAGATATCTGCTTAACTTGTACTCTCACCTTACGTACCAATGTTAATGTATCAATGAGCAGAGTTGCCTTCTGCTCATTGATTTAATCAATTAGTTATGAAATTCTATATAGACAAGAATACGGTTATAACATACATAGGTCAAAATCAATATAAAGTCAGAAATGGCTCTGATGGTATAGAAATAATCATTGATGAGACAGGCTTGGACTTCATTCAAGCCATTGATTATATTCCTACAACTTTAACAGAAATTATGCAAAGAGTGATTGCTAATTATGATAATGCTGTTGAAGAAGAAGTTTCAAAAGATTTAGCCGACTTTTTGGATTTCATGACTAAGACCGGATTTATAAAGAAAATTGATGAAAGTCTGCGTAAACTTCAAATAAATTTAACGGAGAGATGCAATGAGCGATGCATTCATTGCTATATACCTGAAGAAAAGCGAAGTAGAGGCGGGACTTTGGATTATCAACTCCTTGAAAGCCTTATTGATGATTTTTGTGAAATGGGAGGAAAGGAACTTGTATTATCAGGTGGCGAAGCCCTTTTACATCCAGACTTAAAACAAATCGTTGGATATGCAACATCTAAAGGATGTAGCATAAGCATATTATCTAACTTATCAACACTTGATGAAAGGCTGATTCACATATTAAAAAAACATCATGTTGAAGTTCAAACCTCCTTATATAGTACTAATGAAATAATTCACGATGCCATAACATGTAGAAAGGGGTCATGCAAAAAAACAAAAGACGCTATAAAGTCTCTCTGTCATGCAGGTGTACCCTTAACTATCAGTTGCATCGTTATGAGAACAAATAAGGATGATTTTACAAGTGTCCTTGATTTTGGAGAGTCAATAGGTGCAATTGTGCAGTGCAATTGTGGATTGAACATGGATTTGGATTTCAATAAGAAAAACATCTCAAATCGACTGACAGAGGAAGAAGTAAGAGATTTTTATGTTGCTCTGTTTAATTGCCAACGAAAACTTGGGAACAAGTTGTTTACACTTCGCACTCACGATATATCCTCTATGACTGAAAATCTCAAATGGCATCTTAAGCAATATCCTTGTTTGGAAATACATAGCAGTTGTTCTGTTAATGGGAACGGTGATGTTTGCCCTTGCGGGTCGTTTGGTCTTGTTATAGGAAACATAAAAACCAGATCCTTGAAAGAAATATGGCAAGAGGCAAATTTGAATAATGGTATTTTTAAACTTCTCAATGAGGGTATGGGTATATGTGGTTCGTGTAAAGATTATGAGTTCTGTTATGTGTGTCCTTCCGTTAAATACAACGGTGGGAATGGAAATTTTCTCAAAACCGACCCTTATATGTGTAGAGTTGCCCAAATCGCTTCAGAAGTTGAGAAAGAGTTTAATCATGACAATTATCGACCGTAATAATCATAAATCTCACCCTTATGATTGATTCACACATACATGTCGGTCAATTTAATGACATCTATATTGAGCCTTCTGTAATCCATGATTTAATGGCAGGTCTAAATGTGGATTATTATGCCGTTTCCTCAACAACCATATGTGAGGAGAATTATCCAAAAGCAATAGATGAATTACAAGAAATAATATGGTTGGATAAAGATAAAGTGATACCAGTTATGTGGATTACTCCAGACGGCCTTAATGGAAACATAGCCTGGTATCTGGAAACTTCTATAAAATGGAGATGTTTGAAAATTCATCCATTCTTACACCCTGATGTATGGACAAATGCAGATGGTAAAATGTCTGAAGTTATTGATATTGCAAAAGAATTAGATATACCAGTATTAATACATACCGGCAATGAAGTGTCCTGTCAATCCAATCAATTTGAAGCGATAATTGCGAATAATCCTGATGTATTATTCATATTGGCACATGGCCGACCCCTCAATCAGACTATTAGAATTGTGAAACGATTTGATAATGCATTTGCTGATACCGCCTTTATGCCAATAGGCCAAATAAAAGCCTTCATAGAATCTGGACTTTCTCATAAAGTCTTATGGGGAACAGATATGTGTATTCCAAAATACTTCTACCCATCATGCGATTTGTTTCAATACTATAAAGGGAAATTGACCGAACTTGCAACTATTTGTTCTCCAAAGCAATATCGGCAAATAACCCATGATAACGCTATTATAATCTTCAATTTAAAATAAGCATGTATTACAGATTTTCAGCCAAACGCATATCCGGAAATGGCAACACAGTATTTCCTGATGAGTTAATTATAGATGACGAAAGCATAACTTTTCAAAAAAAGAAAGTAATAGGATATAGTCGGACTAAAATAACTTTTGAATCAATAAGTTCAGTGTCCATAGATAAGAATCTATTATTTGCCGATATTACAATCGAAACGAATGGAGGTATGAAAATTTCCGCTTATGGATTCTCTAAACGTGATGCTTCAATGATTGTTGGGCTTCTTGAGAATCGATATTAGTCTCCTAAAAATAGTTCTATTTCTCTGAAATGAAATGGCTTGTAGGTCGAATTGGGAAGTTTTTCATATCAGTTAATATAGAGTCTACCAAATTACCCTACGTTTATAATGGATTTGCCGAAAAAGGTTGAAAGCATAGAAAGGGTTGCCACAGTGAAATTATGCTGACCACTCAACCATTTGGTAATCTCGCTGGGGCGTCGGCCTAACGCTTCTGCGAATTGTTTTTTAGTAAGCCCTCTTTCTTTCATCAGGAAATCAATTCTATCAGAAATATCAAAAGACAGATTTACTTCCTATTGAATATGGTCGGGACCACATCCCTACCATTTCATCAAATGATACCACGGCCCTTTCAACTTCTTTCATCGCAGACATTGATTTTACTACACAAGGTTACTAAATCATTTCACTTTTGAGTGAATTGGAGGGATTTTTCATTGTCTATAAATCAAATCGGCTGAATATTCATCTTTCAATGAAGAAGAGGATACTCATTTCCGTTAAGAAGATAAGGAAAATGCTTAGAGATATTGTGAAAACAATTGACCACCTTTTGACCACCTTTCCTTATATGTATCAATATAATATTCAAGATTAAATTGATATCATCTCTAAATATCAAGAAGTTACCATAAGTGTCCCCAAATCCCTGCGTCACGGGTCTGGGTACTGTCAAAGAGAGGATTAGTTAATGCTGATCCTCTCTTTCGTTAAAGAAATAAGGCTGCGAGTCAATGACTCGCAGCCTTTCGCCTTAATGATAGTAATCTTTCGTTTTAATTGGATACCGGACGAATCGCCATTCCATTGGAAAGATTCCACCCATTGATGTTATATTGGTAATCCTCCATGTGAAGACCCCACGAATCCCATAATGCACCTTCACATCTTGTAGATGACCAATAATAAGCTTGTGTACCTGTTACAACAAGAGAATCTCCATTGATAATTCCACAAGCGGGCAGGAAAATGGAATTGCCATTTGGCCCAGTGATTCTATAACCACTCTGTTCTCCATTTTCAATCCAAGCCCATTCACATTTTTCAATCAATTCTCTCCATTCGCTTTCAGTTGCCATTCTCCAACTCCCACCCCAATCTACATGTGCAACATCATATTGAGTACCAGTAATTTCCATTATTGATGTTTCAGCAATTTCCGGGTAACTAACATTTGAACCTTTGGGAATAATTTCACCCCATTTGTAGTATTCACCATAGCCAGTGGGAGTTTTAGCGCCGACGTTGCAAGTGGCCCATTTGACGGATAGGCCGAGGTCGACATATTCGTGGCCGTTGATTTTGTTTGTTTCTGGTTCGTCGGATTTCGAGCAACCGGTAGTTATGACAGCGGCCAATAAAAATAAAATTGCTAATTTCTTCATCTTGTTATTTTAGAGTTTTGTTATAGGGGGTGATTAGATTAATATATTCAAGGTTTTTTGACCCAGGTGAGAGGAGAGCGAGAGTCGGCGGGTATGTCAGAAAGGGCGAATTTACCCGATTTCCCATCGAAACTATAGGTTACCGTTTGTGTGTCGGAATTGAAATTAATGACTCCTTTTTTCATTATCTTGTCCAGCTTATCGCCGTTTGAATTGATGATGTTGGGGAGGAGATTCCAGTCTGTCGCTCCGTCTTTCTGAAGGCCGTCAAGATCATAGATCGTGTCGCCAAAAACTGCCCATGACCTCCCGAAATTTTCAGAAGCATAGATGACAGCTCCGTTGTCGGCAACATAATATCCGGTATCAAAAGTAGAGCTGCCGTTTTTGGCGTCATATTTTCCGTTATTGTAAAATTTGAAAATATCCCCGCCATCTTCTTTAAATTCAGCCACAGTGACTTTAGATGATCTCTTTTTTGCAGTCTGCGACGTTTTTGCTTTAGCCCGGGTTTTCTGAGCTTGAACCGGTGCTCCACACATAAACAGTGCACAAAGTACAAGAGTCAAAGTGATAATTTTCTTCATAACGATTGTAAGCTATCTATTTTTAATATATTGCAAAGCTATCATTTGATTTTACATCTTAAGGCCACCAAAGAATTTTTGTTTTACTTCTCTTGTGCTAACGGGCAGATTGCCACCTGAAGACAATACTTGCATAATTATGTCACCTCCTTTTTTCACTTTCGCCAGGCATCTGGAGTTGCCGAGAATTTCAACAACTTCGATTTCTCCCACTAATTTGCGTGATACCTCACCATCGATATCCAGCTCTTTGTAAACTTCAAGCGTCTGTTTTTTCTGAATCCCGTCTCCGGAACCTAAATTTACATAAACTGTCTTAGCTTTTTTCGCATCGCCTTCATCTACTTGAAGTATTCTTCCTTTAGCTTTGAAGGTGTTGAGAATGAGTAGTTTAATTGCATCCGGGCTTACAGCTCTTTTCATTATTCCTTCATGCGCCTCACTCTCGTTATTATAATCGGCCTTGTTTGAATATGTACTATATGAACCGGCCGAGTAAGCGTATGTCTCTTGACCTTGGACTGCACCATTTTGAGGATCTGTGATTTTTACGGTATATGTAATAACAGCCTTGTAATAAGGATATTTTCCTTTCAGTACTTTTTGGGTTTTGCCATCCGAACCCTTCTTATATTCATAATCTTCATAAATCTCTCTGGTGATAGATAATTGATCTAAGTGAACCGAAAAAAGGCTATTGGCATTCAACGAAGTCATTTCCTCTACTTCATTGGCTTCCATGGCCGACTCCTGTTTTCTACGTTCACGTTCTGCATCTAAAGCTCTTTCAGTTGAACTATTGTGGTCGACCACAATTACTCTTCCCGTATTTTGAATAGCTCTTACCAATTGGTTTCTGAGCATTTCCACATCAGCCGGTGTAAAAGCTGAGGAATAAGTAAACTGTTCTATACCGAGCACCGGTTTTTTTAATTGCTCCTGTGAATAAACTTTGGTACCGCAAGCTAATAGACATGCGAATAAGAAGATAAGGGATATTTTTTTCATTGTGTTTAAGTTATAATTATTACTCAATATAAAATATAATATTTAGGATAAGTCCGTTGATAATAAGCCTTGGCCACTTCTTTAGCAGCGTTGATACGCGTTTTGGTCAGATTGTATGCCATTTGTTCTCGTCTCACCTGGTCATCGTGCGCCATTTGTTCACGCCTTTGCGCGTCCGCGCGAGCTTGAGCTTCTGAAGCTCTTACCTCCTTGTTGATGCTTGAAATAAGCGATGTCGCCTCAGAACTGCAAGATGAATCAGAGTCTATACTGGACAGTAAACTTAAAGCCGCATTGTAATTTTTTACAGAAATAGCGCTTTTTGCCTGAAGTATTATCTGCTTGCAGTTATGGGTCTGATATTTATTATATACTTCCATGAGTTTTTTTTGTGCATCCTCCGATCCTTTTATCCCGGTAGGAAACGATGTCAGAATAGCTATCGCTTGTTCGTAATCACCGTTGGATGCTGCGGTGGACGCAGATGAAAGAATCGAAGCGGAATTCTTTTCATAATAATCTATTATTTTCTTTTTCGTTTCCTGGAAAAAAGCATTAAGCTGTTTGTCGCTTTTCTTAATCTTTCCGAGAGCGTCCTTGATCGCGGCCTTTTTATATCTCATGCCATATCCGTTTAAATCTATCGAGGTAGTACCGAAAGTCTTCTGAGTGGAAAGTTGTAACACCTCAAGTGTTAATTCTATATCCAGTTGATAGATGTTTTTCATGCCTCCTTCGATGATATCCTCGCTTAGGGTTGATATTTTGGGCACTATAACAAAATCACTCCCGTCGTCAGTGATATCGGAACTGTTCAAAATGCCATGAAGCCTGTTGAGAAGCAATTTCGAATTGGATTCGTCAATATTACTGTCGTCTTGAGGGAAAGCGACCCCGAATCCTATAGATTGACCATGAGCGGCCATACCAATAGTGATCAAAATGGCAAATATGAAAATTTTAATATGTTTCATCATTGTATTGAAATATATAATTGACTTCCATTAATATTTTGTTTTACCGTCAGACCCAAAGAGGACAGGTATTTCCTGAAAGAATTTGCAAATGTCCGTATATTATAATTCTTGTGCGTCTGCGGGTCGAATACGGGTATTCTTACATCATCGAATATCAGGCTCTTATCATTTCCTCCCGGCGAATGAGCGTAATTTTTATATGCATTTTTTTCCATCCAATCCATTATTAAATCGGATAGAAAATCGCCGTTATTTTTTATGTCGTCATCCAATGTCACATCAGAGCCGTCATCCACTCCGATTTCAATTCTAATAGATCGGCCGTTATTCACGATATCATTGAATTTTGACTGAAGTGTATTAAGAAAAGTATCCATATTTTTCTTAATTGCGACATCTGCCAGTTTGGAATAGTTGTCTGTATAGAACTTACCGCTATTTCCTGTTTTATTGGCTAAAGATACTCCCGTGTATGTGTCATAGGCATTTAAAATAATATTCACGGAATTGCCATCACTTCTCTTTAAAATTTCGATTTCAGCCACGATATAGATGTCAGCACCGGAATTGGCTATAATATCACTTGTTATATCAGCCTGATTGTTTCTGTTAAAGGCAGCCTGATTTGAAATGGCTTTATATTTTCCTATGAAATCGTAAGTACTGAAACCTCTACTGTCAAATGCTTCTTTTATAGCGGTCAAAACGGTTCGTTTATTTACATCACCTTCGATTATTTCTCTTATGTCTTCCCCTTCTTTAGTAAAAGGAACCACCATGATGCTGGGTTGAACCGTATTAACGTTTTGTGCAAAAGATAACAGCGGAGATAAAAAAACCAAAATCAACGATAATTTAATAATTTGTTTCATAAGCCAAATCTTCTTTTTATTCCTTGTTGTTCCAAATCACGTTTTAAAGCTCTCATGTTTATACTCATCCTGACGGTTGCCGCCTTCGGTTTGGATTTTTTGTTATAATTAATCAGAGAGGCAGCGGTTATAAACGAACTGAACCGTCCTTCTTCCATTTTCTTAAAATATTCGGAATGCCTGTTCACAAAGTTCTCATCGGTTCCTACCAATCCATCTTTAAAATAATATGAGTCGGGGAATCCTCTGAAGAAAATAGTATAATACGCATAAGGGATTGCTGCATTTATACTTTCCTTCTCTTTTACATCGTAAACATTGATGTCGATTGTAATTACATCTTCCGTATCGTTGATAAGGGTAATGTCCTGCGACATTGCCGCAGTCGGAATTATGAGAAGTAATCCCAAGAAAAAAAGAATTTTATGCTTCATTTTAGTCATGTTAAAAAACGTTTAACTGATGTGGATCTAATATAAAAAAAGCGTGGTGCCGAACTTACGCTCGTTCCACGTCTTGAGGCCTTCGCATTGCCCGGTATCATCGAACGAGCAAAGTAGAAGACCCACGCTATATGTATCTTTTGCTCCTACCCAAACCGATACAGGTGGATAAGATAGATCAATACATATTAATACGTTTCCACTACAGTTGCTTCTTCTGACGATACCATTGAAAGTTGCGAAGTTTCAAGACATCAGAACCGAAACGTCATAGTAACGCTTTATATTTCACAAATTCCGAGGATTCCACTCTTGGAATCCATTAGACACCCGCAAAATTACTAACTTTTTAAAATAATGCAATATGTCATTTAAAAAAATCAGAAAATATCGCAGACGGCTCTCGGATTGCGGCGTGGGTCTTTTACTTTTCGCCTCCACAAAATTAGACGCTATAAACCTAAAAACCGCCATCCACTTCATCCGTTTGGATCTAAATTCCGGTTAACAGCATAATTGAGCTTTTTATGAATCAAATTGCAATAATGCAACCTGTAATGAGCTTTCCTACTCCGTGAATAATTTGACAGTTTGTTTCTATGAAAGAACAATTTTTTGCTATATTTGCTAATATTATCCGTATATGTCGCAATTCATCAATCATAAGGATATAGATATGGAATACTCATCGGAGATTGATTTCGACGATGCCATTAAACTGCCTTCAGGTGGATCTACATGCGATATTTACAAGACACGTTGGCAACGGCGCACTGTATTCGTAAAACGCCTCAAAGAAGAATTTCGCGACAAGCCGATCTACTTGGATGCTATTGATAAAGAATTTGAGATAGGTGCCAATCTCAAACATCCCTCGCTTCCGGACTATCTTTGTTTTGGCCGTGATTACATCGTGATGGATTTTATTGATGGTCTCACTCTTGATGAAATGATTAAAAATCATGATCCTTGGTTAGCCAACGAACGAAATGTCGTCAAGATGCTAAGAGAACTGATTGATGTTGTAGGATATCTTCATCGCCATAATGTGGTCCATTGCGATATCAAACCGGACAACATAATGATTACTTCTAACGGGCATAATCTTCTGCTTATCGATCTGGACAAATGCTATACCGACTCTCTTGACGACACGTCGGGTCATCCCGGTAAATACGGGCTGCCTCAAGATGAACCAGGCAGGATGACGATGGATTTCAGAGGAATAGCTCAGATTGTCGAACGTATGAGAGGCGAAATCCCGGGCTTTAAATTCGGTCGTTATAAGAAATTTGTTGGTGAATGTTATAAATCCGACGTATCGGCTTCCGAACTGTTGGAACTTCTCGACAAAAGAAAAACAGGCTCATCTTTAATAGCTTACGCTATTTTCGCCTCGTTTATTCTGATAGCGGGAATAATCATTTCTTTCTTTTATTTCTCTAATCCCCCTAAAGAAACGACCAAAGAAAACAATGACGTTGAAGTGGAAAAAGATTCTGCCGCTTATGTTTCAGATAAAGTTGTTACTGAGACATCTGTAGATAAACCGGAAATTATCCAACAGGATGGTCACTCAGCCGATAGCGGAATAGAGGCGGTAGCAACAGCGGAATTGCATGAGATTGCTCAAAAGAAAGCGGCGATTTTGGATGATAAAATAAAACCCTACTATGACAAATTGAATGGGCGGCTCGATTTTCTTATCGAGTTGAAAAAAGATAGTACTGTCACCTCTAAACAATTGCTTGAGGAAATCAGTAAATTTGACGACATAGAGAATGAATTAATGGCTGAAACCTGGGAGATTATAAACGAGACATTCCCGGGTATCTCCGAAAGGGAAATCTGGAGAATACTTGCTTATTCAAAAGTCTACACCTCATACAAGCGCCGTTCGGCTCCTGAAATACGTGAAATAGGTAGGGAAATTGATCGGAGAAGATCAGCCAATTAACTCCACTGATTTCAATCCTCTGTATTTTGCCGATTCGTATGCTCCGAGATCTAAGCCATCGCGATCAACGTGTGACACGACGAATCTATGTCCCACAGCTAATTGAGTTATCGTCAGCACATCACCCTTCTGAATGTTGCGACTACCCTCCACCTCATTGACAATAAATTTGAAATCGCCGAGATAAGTAAGAAAAAACACACGGTTTGGGTCATAGGCGATTCGCACTTGAGTGCCTTTGTCCAAATCACGCACCTCTATGCAGTCAATAGGTGTAAAAAGCGATATATCGGCGTCATCCCCCAACTCCTTTATAAGCGTTTCGTAATCGCTGCTGCCCAGATATTGTGCGATAATATCCATTGTTGACAACCGGGGAACGACCTTTTCAGTTTTATAACCGAACAGACGTTTAAGTGTATTCACACCCAATGATTCATTGGTGCGGTCTTTGATAGATTGCGCAAGAATATCAAAATCCGAACTTTTATTCATGGCGACGCCGGCCTTCTCCTTAATCCGTTTTAAAATTTCGTTATCGTTAGCCATAGATATTACTTTTTTTGCAAAGTTAATCCGTTCTCTTTGAAATATCATAATAATCCGTTTAAACGGATTAAATGGATGGTAATAATCTAATTTAATGTCTATTCTTTAGTATGAGAGACTTATTGTTTATATCTTTTTATTTGTATCTTTGTGGGGATGGATTTTGTTTATGGATCTGTCGTAACTATAAACAAAGCGGATAGAAAAGTAATGGAAGAGACTCTTCAGACGATTAACAATATTCTGTCTGATTATATTCTGATTGTAATATTGCTCGTGGCCGCGGTTTGGTTCACGATCGCTACACGTGGCGTGCAATTTACGATGTTCCCTGAAATGTGCCGCCTGCTTGTGAAGTCGGGCTTGAAGGACAGCGATGTCCCTGCAGGAGAGATCCGACGTGGAAAGGAGGCGGTAAGCTCCTTTCAGGCTTTCATGGTTTCGATAGCTTCGAGAGTCGGGACGGGAAATCTCGCAGGTGTAGCCACAGCCATAGCGTTAGGAGGACCCGGCGCGATATTCTGGATGTGGGTCATCGCGTTGCTCGGTGCGGCGACGGCGTTCGTCGAATCGACGTTGGCTCAACTTTATAAAATCCGAGGCAAAGATTCGTCTTTCGTCGGTGGACCGGCCTATTATATTCTCCGCGGTCTTGGCAAAAAGTGGTGGGCTATCACATTTGCCGTCCTCATCACTCTTACTTTCGGTTTAGCGTATAACACTGTTCAGGCCAACACTATCGCGATGGCATTTGAAAATACATTTTCAGTCAGTCCGCTTTGGACCGCTATAGGTCTGACACTTCTCACGGCCATCATTATCTGCGGCGGATTGAAAAGCGTGGCAAATGTGAGTTCGGTGATTGTACCTGTAATGGCGATAGGATATATCGCTCTGGCCATCGTGATTATCGTTGTCAATATCGATCGGCTGCCTGATGTCTTCAGGTTGATATTCGCCAATGCTTTCAACATTCATTCGGCGGTGGGCGGAGGATTGGGTATGTCTATAATTATGGGAATCAAAAGAGGTCTTTTCAGCAATGAGGCTGGTGAAGGTTCGGCGCCAAATGTGGCTGCGACGGCAGTGGTTTCTCATCCGGTCAAACAGGGGCTTATTCAGGCTTTGGGAGTTTTTACAGACACTATTCTCATTTGTTCATGCACGGCGTTTATAATTCTGATAAGCGGAATTTACGGCTCGCCCGGACAAGCCGACGGCATAGTGTTGACTCAGCAGGCTATCGACCTTGGTCTCGGACATGCAGGCCCCGGAGCCATATTCGTAAGTATAGCCATATTCTTTTTTGCTTTCACCTCTATCGTGGCTAATTATTATTACGGTGAGACTAATCTGAATTTTATCCGTCGAAGCCGCTTGTTGATCTATTTCTACCGCGTGATTGTGGCTTTAATGGTGTGGATAGGCAGCTTGTCGTCGCTCCAGCTCGTTTGGGGGCTTTCAGACCTTACAATGGCACTAATGACCTTCTGCAACGTAGCAGCTATCGCTCTCCTCGGGAAATATGCCGTGCGCTGTCTTAACGATTATCGCCGACAACTTCGTGAAGGACGCGACCCGATTTACCGTTCGTCGACTATCCCCGAAATCTCGTCGATAACCACGGCTTGGGACGACTGAAAACCACGAATATAGGATATCGTCAGATGATGGTAAAAAGCGTGTCGAAGCCAGTCAGTTTGAACACGCCGGTTATATCGCTGTTCAAATCGGTCAGAGCTAACTGCGAGCCATTGGCTTTGGCGGCTTTCAGCAGACTCAGAAACAACCGCAGACCGCTCGACGATATATACTTCAAATCCGTGCAGTCAAGTTTAAGCGAACTGTCCCGGGCATCGAAAAGAGGCTTCAGGTCGTTCTGTGCTTGAGTTGCAGCGAGAGTATCGAGTTCGCCCTCAAGACGCGCTGTAAGTTGGTCGTCTGTTTTTTGGATAGTGATTTTCATAAAGAGGCTATTTTAATTTTTTTATAATTTCAAGTTTATTGCATCCGTTAAGATATCGATATGACATACTGTCGGCCATTTCACGCACAAGCATAATACCTAAACCACCGATATCTCTTTCGTCTGCCGACAACAAAATATCGGGCGAAGGGGCTGAAGTAGGATCAAACATACGGCCGGTGTCTGAAAATACAAGGCGAAGAACCGCATTCGCGACTGTCCCTTCGACCTTCACGTTTCCTTCTCCCGGAGTGTCGTAAGCATAATTTACTATATTAACGAAAACTTCTTCGACCAAAAGTCTAATCTGCATAACAACAGAAGGATCTACGTTTTCACCCGCAATAAGACTGCTGACGAAATTCTCGACTTCCTGGAGAGATTCAATTCTGCAATTAACGACGATGCTTTTCCTTCCTTCTGGTGTTAAGCCGATAGCGAGCAGCGTTATATCATCAGCCTGTTCGGCTCCTGCCACAAAATCATCAAGTGAAGTTGTGACTGACATAAGAAGCCTATCCGGAAGTGTCTCATCGGAAGCCCTTAGGGCATTCACAAGTCGGTTTTCGCCGAACAGTTCTCCTGATTTGTTTTTTGCTTCAGTAACACCGTCGGTGTAAAGCAACAGAGTTTCTCCCGGCTTCAATGTATGCTCTCCCTGACGGTAAGTGAAATTATTGATAACCCCGACAGGAAGGTTGATTTCTACTTTCAAAGGGACGACGTCATGTCCGACGAGAAGCGGTGGATTATGGCCGGCATTGCAATATTGCAGATGGCCTGAGTTGAGATCGAGAATACCAACAAACATTGTGGCGAACATCGACGAATGATCAAAATCGAGCAGTCCTTCATTTATAACTGATATCACCTTGTCAGCCGAATCGTAAGAGTGGGCTGCCGTATGAAAAAAACTTCTTATCATCGACATTAAAAGAGCCGCGGGAACCCCTTTCCCACTTACATCACCTATGCAAAAACAAAGCAAATCTCCTCTAAAGAAGAAATCGTAAAGATCTCCTCCCACTTCTTTAGCCGGCTCAATGATTCCCGAAATTTTAACTCGTTCGTCTGTTGCCGTGTTATCTGTTATCTGAGGGATCATTCCCATCTGGATGTCTCGGGCTATTTTCAGCTCGCCTCCTCTCCTCTCATCTCGTTCGGTTACTGTTTGGAGCCGACTGATGTTCCTTACGGATAAAAGAAGAATACAAAGGAGCAAAAGAACGCCTCCTCCCCACAAGATAAGCATAAAAACGCGCATCCTGCGGTATTCCCTATACATATCGTCGTGTGAATAGACTAAAGCGACAGTCCATTCTTCATGTCCATTGAGGGGAGAAAAGTATGCTATATTGCGTTTTCCGTCTGCATCGGTGATTTCTTTCTGAGACAATGGGTCTTCGCCCGAGCGGAAATCGCTTTCGTTTATTATGGCTGTCAGTTCTGCGAGAAGTGTGGAATCAACATCGGATTCCGTAGTATCCGAGCTCCAAGAAAGGATTTCCTTGCCTGGAGAAATCAAGAAGCTATAAGTGGATGGGAAATAATGGCCTTTTTTCATAAGTTCCGATATGCCTGACAGAGCGACATCTGCATCAAGTACACCAACCAATTTTCCATTGGAATCATGGAGTGGAGCGGTAAAAGTAGTTAACATCATGCCGGCTCCGTCGCTGTCAAGATATGGTTCGCTCCAGCGGGCACTGTCCCGGGCAATCGTAGTCTTGAAAAAATCCATATTTGTATAGTCGTGACTATCGGAAGCGAGCTGCATTGTCGTAATCTCCCCGTATTTGTCCCGGACTGCGTAAGGTTCAAAAAGAGGTCCTTTTGAGGCGTAATAATTCGGTATAAAGGAAACGGCACTTCCTACGACATTGGGGTTTTGAGCTACGATTTTTTCCGTTACAGAAAACATCGAATCCGGATAAGCCAGAAGTCGGCTCGCATTCCAGAGATGATTGGAAACGGCAGATTCGACCGCCGACATCAGTTCTTCAATAGCTCCGCTTTTAGCTGTAATCTCGTTCCGCGCCCTAAGTTCCACCGATTCGATAAGCTCGTTTCTCTGAAATCGCAACTGGATGGTGGAACTCACTACGAGGAGCGCCGCGGCGATGATGATAATCGCTAATCCTTGGGCTTTAAGTGCGGTGCGGAGTCTGAAAGTGGGTTTCATCGGAGGATTACTTTGCCGGACGGAAGCATTTGATTACAGATCTTCGGACGGCAATAAAACTGATGCCTGTTGTCATTCCGATCAAGATTACACCGGTAATTATAGCAGCCCACGGCGAGCCTGTTGTGAGTGACATGGTTTCGAGCGAAGCTTTCCAGACTAAAGAAATCAGGAGCATTGCAATGATTGATATCACGAAAACAATACCGTTGACGATCGCGATGAGGAGATAGTAACGACCGCATATCTGCGACGGGGAATAACCGAGAAGCATCAGTCTCTCTGTCTTCGATCGGTTTTTGTAGAGCAGCAACCAGATGCTGAGAAGTAATATCCCGAGCGAAAGGATGCTGATTACCAGGCCTATGGTCGATACTACACCGGTGATGATTTTGAGGAAATAGGAAGTCCTGCCGAGTGCGTCCTTGTCGCCGGCGAGTTCGTAATCCTTTTCTTTAAGGAACTGGGATATGCGAGGATCGCCCGGAGAGGTTGTCTCTACAATAAGGCGCGATGGCAATGAGGACTTCTCGCCGAAGCGTCTGTTGGCCCAATCCATGAACTCCTGAGGTACGGCAATCGTATTGAGACGGGAAGAGAAACCTACAATCCTGGCATCTACCCACTCCTGCTTTCCTTTCCCGCTAAGCGAAACTTTTACAGGAATCAGAGACATCATATTTTCGCTCAACTGCGGCATACCGCGAGAGGCCGCAAAACCGAAGTTATACAGAGCCAGATAATCCTTGCTGATGATAATAGGCACATGTTTTGATTTACCTGGCTCGAATTTCCAATCGGAAGATTTTACGTCGATATAGTCATCGGGGATAGATTCGAAAAATAATGCAGTCGAGAGACTCCGTCCTCCCATATCTATGGTGGCAGACACGTTGTATTCAGCCGATGTGAAAGCTCCGGCCTTTTTAACCCAGGGTTGAGATTTGAGTTCGTTGATATCTTTCTCGGTGAATCCGGTGTCGGACTCTCCGAACAGACTGCCCAGTCCCTCCACAGATCGCTGTATTATAAGATAATCGCGACCAATCGTAGTGTCTTCCTCGGATGCGGCGCGCACATCGCTGTAGAATTTTACTGCCACTATAACGATCGTCAATCCCAGCATACTGGCCAACGCATATCCGATCAATTGTGTAGCGCTTATGTTTTTCCGCAGCAGCCGGGTAACAATATTCTTATAATTACTTTTCTTACTCATAGCACAATTTCTTTGTCAAAGTCCACGGAAAGATTGTTTCCAACCGAGGTCGTAATCAAGGCTGCTCCCGTTTCGTCGAGAGTCTGTTCGATAAGAGATGCGGCGAGACGGTTTGTGCGCGGGTCAAGATGGCTCACCGGCTCGTCGAGAAGAAGGAAAGCCATCGGTTGACATAACGAACGAATTATGGCCACTCTCTGCTGTTGACCCACTGAGAGAATGCCTGCGGGGGTATCGATGCGGTTGTCTATTTCCAACACAGAGAATGCTTTTTCAATCCATTCGTCGGAACGAAACGATGTCAGATCATTTTTCAGTCTGACATTATCGCGCGCTGTCAGTTCAGAGAAAAGAGCCATTTCCTGAGGCAACCATGCCAATGATCGACGACGGATGTCGCACCATCGTCCGATGCCGATGTTTCTGATATTATCAGAGTCAAAATCAATAGAACCCGAATAGTCAGTACGTCGCCCGTAAATGAAGCTTAAAAGCGATGACTTTCCTTTGCCTGACTCGGCTCTTATCAGGATTTTCTCTCCTCGCTCGAATTTAAGTTTCTTCAACCAAACTTCCGACGACGCTATCGATTCGTCGCGTTCCATACCCGAGAAAACACGTGGCAGAAGGCTGTTGATAGTGATGGAGTTGATTTCAACAGTTGTTCTTTGCTGAGTCATCGCAATGCGTTTTTAATTATTGCCAAAAGGAAAGGTAACGGTTGGTCTGTCAGTTTCACCGTAATAAATCCTTTATTGTCATGGATGTTAACATTGGCATCTATTCCGAAAGAAAAGTCCTCTCCGGTAAATTGACTTAATCTTTGATTGTTTAAATTCAATACGGCACACAGATGATTACCCTCGAATCTCGCTCCCATCGACATGTCACTGCTTTCATCCGGAACATAGTTGGAAATCATCAGATAACCATTCTGATAGATCACACTTATAGTAAATCCGAAATAGTTGATCGTCATTCTGTCGGGGATAGTTGTATCCGGGCTCATGCCGTTAAGAGCCAGCATCTGCCGAATATTTGAAATGGTAGCCAAAGCATTCTCGCTCTTCATTTCGGCGAGAATAATAAATTTGTAATTTTTATAATTAAAGTCAAATAAATCTTCAGTGTCAGCCAATTCCTGCCCTTTATATTCGGCGGCCACCGCTAAAGTGCCGTCTATGGACTTAAGCGCCGGAAGTAGTGACTCGTAAACTGCATAAGCTTCCAGTCCGAAACGGCTGCAGAAAGTCCCTATCAGTTTCCAGTTGAAATTTTTTGTCAACCCCGCTGCTCCAACGAACATTGGATTCTCAGGTATATATCTGAGAAATCCGGTATTGATCGGAGCCAACACAGCGTCATGAATTTGAGTTCCTTCCGCATTATAGGCTAATGCTTCAATCTTCATCTCTGCACCCTCGAACTTAACGTCGCCGCAAATCCATTGACCTTTGTCGGCCGGATTACGTACAGCCACTTTGAAAGTGCCATCTCTGCGAAGGAAATCGCCTGCACCCGGCACATCGCCTATCGATCCATCCTTTTTTATGGAGTTGACAAGATCTGAAGGCGTGGAGGTATTTCCAGTCGTGTTCCACCAAACGAGGTCGCCTTTCAAAAACCATTTGCCATAGGAATTTGACGCCATGGTCTCATAACCTCCTTCCTTTGAAGATGCCAGTCCGTTGTCCGAAAGGAATTTTTTAAGCCCGTCACTATCTGTAGATTTGGCCACCACCCATGTCGAACCACCTTTGGAAGTAAAGAAGAATATATCATCAGATTCTAAATATTCTAATATCGTCGGAAATAGATTGTCCGATATTTGCACCTCGTTTTCGTCAAGAATTTTCTGTAATTGGGATGATATTTTTATTGAACCATCATCCGTTTCTAAATCCATGAGCTCAAGCAGGCTTCTGGCATCAATACGTGCTATGACTTCAGAATCCGCAGGTATTTCTGCCATAAGTTCCCTTGATTCACTACACGACGAAAGAAAGTAAAACGGCAATATGAAACCGGCTAACCATACTATGCTTTTCTTCATAATGACAAATTTTTATCACAAAGTTAATGAAGTAAATCCATACAGGCAAGAGCGAGAAAGGCAGCTTGATGCTCAATCCAGTCCCTTTTTGACTATAAAACAGTAGCGAATTATTGTAGAAAACCAAAAGAATCGAAATAAAACTTTCAATTTTAAGGAAAAACAATTAATTTTGCAGGCTGAAATGTCGAAACTAACCTCTTTCGGCACTATAAACGATAATTTAAGAAACATATATCAACGATGGCAAACGACAACCAAAACCAGAACCTACAGGCTCAGGAAGAACAAGTTGAAAAAACTACCGGCCTCATAAATCAAATTCAAAAAGGGCAGAAAGCCATTATGTGGTCTATAATTGTCCTCGCTATAATTGTATGCGTTATACTGATTTACATCTATGCTATCCGTAAACCGGCTATTCAGGCTGCCGACGACGCTATAGGACAGGCTGACATCACAATGACGACAGGAAACGACTCTACGGCTTTACATCAGTATAAACAAGTGGCCGATAATTACGGCTATGATGCAGGCAACCGCGCCGCTCTCAATGCCGCTATACTGCTATATCGCGACGGCAAATATGAAGAGGCCATCAAATATCTTAAGAAATACAAAGCTACAGAATCTATCATCGGTGCGTCGAGCAAAAGTCTCGAAGGCGACTGCTATGTAAATCTCAAACAGCTCGACAAAGCTTTGGATTGCTTCAAACAGGCTATTAAGCTTTCTGACGAGAATCCGGCCTATACACCTCTGTTTATGCTTAAAGCAGCCACAGTGCTCAGAGAAAAAGGAGATTACAAAGCGGAAGCCGAGATGTATAAGGATATAGAAAAAGATTATCCTACATACGCTGCCCAAACAGGTATAGAGATTCAAAAATACATCAAGAGAGCCGAACTGCAAAGCGAACAGGCGAAGTAAGCCCGTTAGGCCTATTTGGTGAAAAGCAACTTAATCGCTATCTTTGCACCGTTTTTTTCACATTTTTTGAAATAGATATAAAATAAAAGCTTCATTCGTCAAACCGTGGGTAAATTCACAGAATATAAATTGCCGCTGAAAACCATGTCGGAAGGGACTCATAATTTCGAGTACGATCTGACGAAAACGTTTTTCAAAAATATGGAAAACGAGGATATCCGCGACGCCCAGGTTCATGTCGGATTGACGGTTAAACATCAGGGCGATCTCTACGAGCTCCAGTTTGCCATAGAAGGTATTCTGACACTACTGTGCGACAGATGTCTCGACGATCTGGAATTCCCGGTGGACACTGTCTACGCTATTAATGTGAAATACGGCGACGATTATAATGACGATTCCGACGACCTTCTCATCATACCGGAAAGCGATAATTATTTGAATGTCGCGTATATGATTTACGATACGGTGGCTCTTACCATACCTATCAAACATGTTCACCCGCTTGGGAAATGCAATAGGGCTATGAGCGCCATGCTTAAGAAACACAGGGCTCAGAGTGCTGACGACGAGGACGCGGCTCTCGAAGAAAGTCTGATGGACGAGATTGACTCTATGGACACTGCTTCCGAACAGCGGACGGATCCTCGGTGGGATGCACTGAAAAATCTATCTCAGGACTGACATTTAAAAAAGCTATTTAAAAATAAGAAACAAAATAAGAAAACTATAAGACAATGGCACATCCTAAACGAAAACAATCGAAAACCCGTACAGCAAAACGCAGAACTCACGATAAAGCTGTTACTCCAACGATCGCGCTTTGCCCGAATTGCGGTTCATGGCACATCTATCACACAGTGTGTGGAGTATGCGGATTCTATCGCGGTAGAGTCGTAATTGAAAAGGCTGAAACAGTCTGATCGCGCTGTAGTTAGAAATTATTAATCTCCCGAGGAGACGGAAGAGTCGCTTGGGAGATGTTTTTGCTATTTAAACCGCTAATTAAATCCACAAACGATATGCTGTATGCAAGAATTTCGGGTATAGCTTCTTATGTGCCCGACGATATTCTCGACAATGATATGCTCTCCAAAATGGTTGATACCAATGATGAATGGATCACTACAAGAGTTGGAATAAAAGAGCGCAGAATACTCAAGAAAGAGGGAGAAGGATCCTCGTATATGGGGGCGAAAGCTGTTGAAAAGCTTTTAGCCGAAACAGGAACCAAACCGGAGGAAGTGGAACTGCTCATTTGCGCCACGTCTAATCCCGATTACAGATTCCCCTCAACCGGTTCAGTCATTGCTCACCGTTGTGGATTAAAAAATGCTTACGCATACGATATTCAGGCCGCATGTGCAGGATTTCTCGTAGCGCTTGAGGACGGCTCGGCATACATCCGCTCGGGACTTAAAAAGAAAGTCATAATAGTGGCGGCTGAAATGATGTCGTCGATGGTCAACTATAAGGATCGTACCACCTGTCCGCTTTTCGGCGATGCGGCTGCCGCAGTATTAATCGAACCTACTGAAGAAAAGACCGGTGTGATTGATGCAGTGTTCCATGTCGATGGAGAGGGTCGCGACCATCTGCTGATGAGAGCGGGCGGCTCGGTTCTTCCGGCATCGGCAGAAACGGTAGCCAACGGTGACCACTACGTATTCCAGGACGGCAGATATGTCTACAAACATGCTGTCACCGATATGCTCGAATCCACCCTCGACGTAGCTAAACGCAACAATTTGACTATGGACGATGTCGATTGGCTCGTACCACATCAGGCCAATCTTCGAATCATAGAAGCGACATCATCCAGAGCCGGTATAGCTCCCGAAAAAGTGCTTGTTAACATAGAACACTATGGTAATACCAGCGCAGCTTCAATACCTCTCTGTATCGACGAATACAAGTCGCGTCTGAAAAAAGGCGACAAAATGATTCTCACTGCTTTCGGAGCAGGTTTCACTTGGGGCGCAATGTATCTAATCTGGGATCTTTGACTACCGGTGATTGAAAAAAATTATGAAAATAGCATCTTTTAGGGTGCTATTTTTGTTATATTTTGAAAAGACAAAAAAATATAACGTTATGCAAGAAGAAAAAAATACATCGATCAAGCCCGGTCACAAAGCCGGATTCGTAAATATAGTAGGCAATCCCAATGTAGGGAAGTCAACACTTATGAACGACCTTGTGGGCGAACGTGTAAGCATAATTACAAGTAAGGCACAGACAACCCGTCATCGCATCATGGGTATAGTCAACACACCCGAATATCAGATCGTTTTCTCCGACACCCCCGGAGTGCTTGCGCCGAAATACAAGCTTCAAGAGAGTATGCTCGGTTTTTCCGAAGGAGCATTGACCGATGCCGATATTTTGCTTTATGTTACTGATGTGGTGGAAGATCCCGTCAAAAATCAGGCATTTTTAGCAAAAGTTGCGAAGGAAACCGTTCCGGTTCTACTCGTGATAAATAAGATAGACCTGCTTAAAGGACAAGGTGAACTCGAAGCTCTCGTTGATCGCTGGAAGCAGATTCTCCCAAATGCTGAAATATTTCCTACAAGTGCGACAGAACATTTCAATGTCACGAACCTGATGCAACGCATAGTTTCGCTTCTTCCGGAGTCAGCCCCATATTTCGGAAAAGATGCTTTGACCGACAAGCCGGCACGCTTTTTTGTCACGGAAATAATTCGCGAGAAAATACTGTTGAATTATGATAAGGAGGTGCCTTACTCGTCGGAAGTCATAGTGGAAAAATTCGATGAGAAAGAAGGTGCTATCCATATTATGGCAGTGATTTATGTGGAACGCGACAGTCAGAAGGCCATCTTGATCGGAAAAGGAGGTTCAAGACTGAAAAAAGTTGGAATTGAAGCGCGAAAAGACATCGAAACTTTCTTTGGTAAAAGTGTTTACCTTGAATTGTTTGTAAAGGTAGAACCAAACTGGAGAAACCGAGAGAATAAGCTCCGTTCATTCGGATATATAGAATAAGACAGACTATAAGTTTTCAACTATTTAGAAAAAGAGAGATATGGGACAAATGGTAGCTATAGTAGGACGGCCCAACGTCGGAAAATCAACACTGTTCAACCGATTGACCGAGAGCCGGACAGCCATAGTCGATGATACAGCCGGCACAACCCGCGATCGACAGTATGGGAAAGTAGATTGGAACGGAAAGGAATTCTCAATCATCGATACCGGCGGATGGGTGGTTAATTCGGAAGACATCTTCGAAGGAGAAATCAACCGTCAGGTAGAGCTTGCTATCGAGCAGGCAGATGAAATACTTTTCGTCGTCGACGCAATGAATGGTGTGACCGATCTCGACGACCACATCGCAGAAATTCTCCGTAAGTCGAAAAAACCCGTAATACTGGTAGCAAACAAAGTAGACTCGAACGAATGGCTCTATAACGTCCCTGAATTTTATTCGCTCGGCCTTGGCGAACCTTATCCTATATCAGCCGTAAGTGGATTCGGAACAGGAGATCTGCTTGATGAAGTGGTCAAGAAACTTCCCGAAAAGAGCGATGATGAACTCGATACACTCGACGATATACCCAAATTTGCTATAGTGGGACGACCTAACGCCGGCAAATCATCGCTCATAAATGCATTTATCGGTGAAGACCGCCATATTGTCACAGACATAGCCGGCACCACACGCGACAGCATTTATACCCGTTACGACAAATTCGGCTTCGACTTCTATCTTGTCGATACAGCCGGCATACGAAAGAAAAACAAAGTAAACGAAAACATCGAATATTATTCGGTAATCCGCTCTATCAGAGCTATAGAAGCTTCTGATGTCTGCATACTTATGATTGATGCCACGCGGGGAATCGAAGCTCAGGACGCCAACATATTCTCTCTCATTCAGAAAAATAAAAAAGGCCTCGTTGTCTGTGTCAATAAATGGGATCTCGTCGAGGATAAATCACAGGTAGCGATCAGGCATTTCGAAAATGCCATACGCGATCGCTTCGCTCCTTTCACCGACTTCCCGATTCTATTCACTTCAGCTCTTACTAAACAAAGAATATTTAAGGTGTTAGAAACCGCTATGGAAGTTTATAACAACCGTAAGAGAATAGTTCCTACTTCCCAACTCAACACCGTGATGCTCGAAGTAATAGGGGCTTATCCTCCTCCAGCCAACAAGGGTAAATATGTGAAAATTAAATATGTGACGATGCTGAAAGGATCGCTTGTACCCACATTCATATTCTTCTGCAATCTTCCCCAGTGGGTAAAAGAACCTTATAAGCGCTATCTTGAAAACAAGATAAGGGAAAACTGGGACTTTAAAGGTACGCCCATCAACATCTACATGCGCGAAAAATAATAACTTAGCTAATGACCATTTTAATCGAAGGATGTAACCTTGCTTGCATTCTTCGATTTTTTTAACCGATTCTCAATCTAAGAATGAAAGTATAAAAATAGTGAAGTATGTTAAAATTAGTGAATTTTAGGGAGAGGTGTTAATTTTCTATACAATTAATTGGTTGAGATTGATTTTTTAACTATATTCGCTTGTTGATGCATAAAGCATGAATTTAACAATTAAAATTATAGTCAAATGAGCTACCTTAAATTTGATAAAAACCTCATGATTAACCTGGAGCAATCGCTTATGAAAGAGATGCTCCGTACGAATCAGTCCGGCGCTTATCATTGTACGACGGTGGTGGACTGCAATACCCGTAAGCAACACGGTATGCTGGTGATTCCTATGCCTGAAATGGGAAATACTTCGCACGTTTTGCTTTCCTCGCTCGACGCGACAGTCATTCAACACGGTGCGCAGTTCAATCTCGGCTTGCACAGATATAGCGGAGGAGTTTATAGTCCCAACGGACACAAGTATATCAGGGAATTCGATTGTGAAAGCGTGCCGCGCACGACGTACCGTGTGGGTGGCGTGATACTCACAAAAGAAAAGACCTTCATATCGAATGAAAACAGGATATTGGTGAAATATACGCTTGTGGATGCTCATTCACACACCACCTTGCGTTTCCGTCCTATATTGGCTTTCCGCGATGCCAATGCTCTTTGCATAGCCAACGATGCTCTGAATACCGAATGTCTTGACGCTCCAAACGGTATATCTTGTTGTCTTTACAATGGCTATCCTCGTCTGTTTATGCAGTTCAGCAGAAAGCCAGAATGGCATTACGAGCCTCATTGGTATAATGGTTTCGAATACCTCAAAGATCTTGAAAGAGGAGTGCCTTATACCGAGGATCTTTGGGTACCGGGATATTTCGACATATCGATAAAGAAGGGAGAATCGATTATCTTCTCGGCAGGTATCTCTGAAGTGCAGCCGCGTTCGCTCACGAAGACTTACGACATGGAAATAGCTTCGCGTACGCGTCGTACAAGCTTCTTCAACTGTTTGAAAAACGCTGTAAAACAGTGCTATATCAAAGAGCCCGACGGGATGTATCTCATCTCAGGCTATCCGTGGGGTAAAATCATCGCCCGCAATACTTTTATGGCTCTTCCCGGCGCTACTATTGCCATAGATCATAAGGATGACTTTCAGGCTATAATGGAGACAGCCCGCAAGGCTCTCAAACATTTTATGGAGACAGGCGAGAAGTCCGACCGAATCCTTGGCATCGATCTTCCCGACATTCCGTTGTGGTGCATCTGGGCATTACAACAGTACACTAAAGCCTACGGAAAGGAAGAAACTGTAGAGCGTTACCTGGATTTTATCAAGGAAATAATCGACTATATAATTGACGGCAAACATCCCGACATGCACGTCGACGACAATGGCCTCCTGTTTACCGAAGGTACTCACAAACCGGTGTCATGGATGAATGCAGCCATGAACGGTCATCCCATAGTGCCAAGATCAGGTTATCTGGTAGAGTTCAACGCTCTGTGGTATAATGCTCTGATGTATGCCACCAATTTGGTCGAGGATATCGAAGATATGGCCGGCGATTGTGAAAAATGGGTTAAGATAGCCTCTAAACTGAAACCGTCGTTTATAGATACTTTCCTAAACGGCTACGGCTATCTGTTCGATTATGTCAATGGTTCGTATGCCGATCCGTCGGTTAGACCCAATATGGCTGTTGCTATAGCGATGGATTATTCTCCTTTAGACAGAAGACAGCGCAAAGGAGTGCTTGATGTGGTGACACGCGAACTTCTGACGCCAAAAGGTCTTCGCACACTGTCGCCTAAGAGTTTCGGCTACCGTCCGTTCTATTTGGGATCCCCCGAAGAACGCGAAATGGCACTTCATAACGGCCCGGCGCGCCCATGGCTGTTCGGTTTCTATGCCGACGCTTATCTGCGCGTGTTCGGTATGAGCGGCGTGGGATATCTCGACCGCATGCTCATAGGTTACGAAGATGAAATGACAAACGGATGTATAGGTTCACTCTCGCAACTCTACGACGGTAATCCACCTTTCTCCGGCCGCGGTGCAATAAGCCACGTTACGAATGTGGCCGAAATACTGCGCACGCTGACTACACTCAAAAAGTTCAACATGTAATCACCTAAATAATCCATGAAAGCGTTAATGTTCGGGTGGGAATTCCCGCCTCATATACTCGGAGGTCTTGGAACGGCCAGCTACGGTCTCACAAAAGGAATGTGGGAGTGTGGTGACATGGACATCACTTTTGTGATACCTAAGCCGTTCGGTGATGAAGAAAAAAGTTTTACGAAAATAATAGGCGCTTCCCAGACTCCAATCGCATGGAGAGACGTGAGCCGCGACTATGTAGAGCAAAGAATAGGCAAACTGATGGATCCCGATCTTTATTTCAGGCTCCGCGACCATATTTACGCCGACTTTAACTACATGCGTACTAACGATCTGGGCTGTCTTGAATTTTCCGGACGCTATCCCGATAACCTCCTGGAAGAGATAAACAACTATTCGATTTGTGCCGGTGTGATAGCAAGAACACTCGATTTCGACATAATCCATAGCCACGACTGGCTCACTTATCCTGCCGGCATACATGCCAAGCAGGTGACAGGAAAGCCTCTCGTGATTCACGTCCATGCAACCGACTTCGACCGTTCGCGAGGCAATGTCAACCCTACGGTATTCGGAATTGAAAAGGACGGTATGAATCATGCCGACCATATTATCACGGTGAGCAATCTTACTCGCCAGACAGTTATCGAAAAATACGGTATTGACCCGGCGAAGGTTACTACAGTGCATAATGCAGTGACTCCGCTAAGCGAAGAATTGCTAAGCGTCGAAGTAAATAAACCCAAAGAGAAAGTAGTGACTTTCTTAGGGAGAATCACAATGCAAAAAGGGCCTGAATATTTCGTTGAAGCGGCTGCTAAAGTGCTTAAGAACAACCACAACGCTCGTTTCGTAATGGCCGGTAGCGGAGACATGATGGACAAAATGATCAATCTCGCAGCCGAACGAGGCATCGCCGACCGCTTCCATTTCCCCGGTTTCCAGAAAGGCAAGCAGGTTTATGAAATGCTTAAGGCGAGCGATGTCTATGTGATGCCTTCCGTCTCGGAACCTTTCGGTATCTCGCCTTTGGAAGCTATGCAGATGGGTGTTCCGTCGATTATCTCCAAGCAGAGCGGATGTGCCGAAATCCTCGACAATGTGATCAAAACCGACTATTGGGACATCGATGCGATGGCCGACGCTATCAATTCGATAATCACCTATCCCGCCATGTACAATCAGTTGCGTGAAGACGGTCTCGACGAAGTCAACCGAATCACCTGGGACAAGGCCGGCAAAAAAGTGATAGATATCTACAAACAGGTCATCGGCTGATGATCAAATAAATAAATTCAATTAAAAAACAATAAGACTAAATCTTGAAAATTATGAAAGCTATTTGTTTTTACTTCTCGATTCATCAGCCCTTCAGGCTTAAAAGATACCGTTTCTTCGATATAGGTAACGACCATTATTATTACGACGATTTCGCTAACGACGATATCATCACCCGTATCGCTCACAGCAGTTATATTCCGGCAGCAGAAAGCCTTTTACGCATGATTGAAGAAAGTAAAGGCGCGTTCCGTTGCGCACTTTCGATATCCGGTACAGCGCTTGAACAGTGCGAGCAGTATGTTCCCGAATTCGTTGATTTGCTTAAGAAATTGGCCGACACGGGCAAAGTGGAATTTTTAGCCGAGACTTACGCTCATTCGCTTTCGTCGCTGACAGATCCCGAAGAATTCAAGGCTCAGGTGAAGGCTCACGACGAAAAACTCTATCAGCTCTTTGGTGTTAAGACCCAAGTGATACGCAACACCGAGATGATTTATTGCGACGAACTCGCTCCTCAGATGGTGGCTATGGGTTATAAAGGAGCTGTAACGGAAGGAGCAAAACATATCCTCGGCTGGAAGAGTCCCAACTATGTTTACAGTGCGGCATCGGCTCCTAAGCTCAAACTGTTGTTGAAAAACGACAAGTTCAGCGACGATATCGCATTCCGTTTCAGCAATACCGAATGGGATGCATATCCATTGACGGCCGACAAATATATAGATTGGATCGCAAATACTCCGCCGGAGGAACAGATTGTAAACCTGTTCATGAATCTCGAAATTTTCGGCGAACTGCAACGTAAGGAAACCGGAATCTTCCATTTCCTCGAAGCTCTTCCCCGCTTTGCTAAGGAACGTGGTATTGATTTCATCACTCCTACAGAAGCTGTTCAGAAACTCAAACCAGTGGGCGAATTGTCGATCATGCACCCCATTTCATGGGCAGACGAGGCACGCGACACAAGCGCTTGGCTCGGCAACAAACTTCAGAACGAAGCTTTCGACAAACTCTACAGTGTGGCTGAACGCGTGCGTCTCTGCGATGACCGCCGTTTGAAACAGGACTGGAATTACTTGCAGAATTCCGACCACTTCTTCTATATGTCGACAAAACATCTTAACGACGGAGCGGTTCATTCACATTTCAGCCCCTACGAAACCCCATTCCAGGCTTTCACTAACTACATGAACGTTCTGGCCGACTTTATCGTGAGAGTAGAAGAACAATATCCGCTGTCGATTGAAAACGAAGAACTCAACTCGCTCCTAACTACGATACGTAATCAGGCTCGCGAAATCGAAACGCTCAATAAAGAAGTAACGTCTATGCGTAAGAACCTTGAGCATTACAATGAAGAGCATGCTCTCCGCGCTCAGGCTGCTGAAGGAGCCAAGACTGAGGAAAAGAAGGTCGAAGCTCCCGCTAAGAAAGCACCTGAAAAGAAAGCTCCGGCTAAAAAGGCTCCAGCCAAGAAGGCTTCTACAGCAAAGAAAACAGTTGCGAAAAAATAATCGACATCCCACAGCATGATTCATTTCATGCTAAGAACAACATAACAGGATGCGGCCTCCCCCATAAGGCCGCATCTTCTTGTTTTTTGGACAAAAATTTCACTATGATACTAAAATATAAAAAGAGTTATAGTAAATAGCGAATCTAAGGATAAATAGTTATATATTTGCATTGAGAAATAAATAAAAGGAATTGCCTATGATGATGACATAAGTGCCCTAATACATATATTTTAATTGGAGAGGCATTTTAGCTTTATTCTGTTTAACCGAAAGTTTGGCAACTTATCATCCAACAGGAATAATAGCAAAAAATGCTCGCGCAAGATAGCGTGGGCTTTTAGTTATTCTGTTGGATGGGTATGCCAAACACCCCGGTTAAAGAAAAACTAAATGAACCGCGCTTTTCTATATATGTATATTAATATTTATATGGTTCAAGGAGATTTCTGAAAAGCCTTTAAGTCTCTTATTAATAGAAATTGTCTTTTAAATATATATATTTGTTAATAATTAGATTGTTATGAAGATACAATTAATTTTTCTGTTTTTTATAATATCGTTTTTATCAACTGCTAAAGCTCAATCATCTGGACTCCCGGGTCCAACAATACGTAGCGGAGTTTATTTCAATAATAATGAGTTAAAAATTGACTGGGAGGCAAAACTCGATGCATGGATGGCAGGTGAAAAAGAATATGAAAAAGCATGGCTAATTTTTTATAATAAAACCAATAGTAGGATACGTGTAAAGTATTCATGCCAAGCATATCTAGTTAGATATAATGTAAAATTCAATTACACAAAAACTATTATAATTCCGCCGCAAGGTAGAGTTATAGACGAAGTTATTAGTAATTACAAAAATTTACACTATCAACACGAGAGTATCTGTAATATTCAAGATTTTAAGTTAATAAACTATGCTGTGGAGCCTGTTAATTATAGAACAGACTGGTAAAGATGGACTCTAATACAGATTAATTATAAATAATTGGTATTGATGATTATTCCTTTGCAAAATAAATCTGTTGCACTTTAATTTTTTATGCTAAAAAAGAGACCTCCGGGGAGTACTCGGAGGTCATATTTCTTATAGGCATCCGTCAGATCATCGGATGCGGCTTAATCTTTGTTGAATTTTATCTGTAGTCGGCGAATCGGGTCTGGAGTTCCTGGCGAGCGAAGAATATACGGCTCTTGATGGTACCGAGGGGGAGTCCCATTTCTTCGGCTATTTCGTCGTACTTGTATCCTGCTACGTGCATCTGGAAAGGACGGCGGTACTTTTCGGGGAAAGCGTCGATGGCGGCTGTTATCTCCTGTACGGAGTAGCTTTCTTCGGGTGAGTCTATGCCGGAGTCCTGCGAGATGTTGAGGTGATACAGATCTTCGGTCTGGTCGATGACAGTAGCCGAACGGACAACTCTGCGGTAGTTGTTGATGAAGATGTTACGCATGATAGTGAACACCCATCCCTTGAAGTTAGTGTTGTCGGTGTACTTGTCCGCGTTGTCGAGAGCCTTTAGCATAGTGTCCTGTACGAGATCCTGTGCGTCGTTACGGTTAGCGGTCAACATCAGAGCGAAGTTCTGCAGGTTAGCCTGAAGTGAAGTTAATCTCTGTTGGAAGTTGTCGTTCGGTGTCATGATCTGATATTTTAAATTTGTGTTACAATTTGATTACGATGCAAAGTTAAGTTGGAAAAGAGGGTCTGCAATAGTTTTACGGTTAACGAAAGTTAAATTAGTTACGGAGTTGTTACAATTATAACATTATTTTGTTGTTATGTTGCTTATGTAGCTGTATGATAAGTGTTTGCGATGAGAATAGATTGCGATAAAATCTTTATTTTTCTCATATAAAATCACTATATTTGTAGAAATTAAATCGAAAACGGCAAAATTAATGGATCCCTATATTGTATCTGCGAGAAAATATCGTCCTACGACATTTGACTCGGTGGTGGGTCAGAAAGCCCTTACGGGTACTCTGAAAAACGCCGTGGCTACCGGACGACTCGCTCAATCATATCTATTTTGTGGTTCGAGGGGAGTAGGCAAGACATCTTGTGCGAGAATTTTCGCAAAAGCCATAAATTGCCAGAACCGTACGCCCGAAGGCGAACCATGCAACGAATGCGATTCCTGCAAGGCTTTCAACAGAGGCACGTCAATGAACATTATAGAACTTGACGCAGCATCCAATAATAGCGTGGACGATATACGCGAGCTTGTAAGTCAGGTTCAGGTGCCACCATCGACAGGTAAATACAGAGTGTTTATTGTCGATGAGGTTCACATGCTTTCGTCGTCGGCGTTCAACGCTTTTCTGAAAACTCTCGAAGAACCTCCGGGTTACGTAGTGTTTATTCTGGCAACGACCGAAAAACATAAAATAATTCCCACAATCTTATCAAGATGTCAGATCTACGATTTCCACCGTATCACGATAAACGATATGGTTGAACATCTTGCATGGGTAGCGGAAAAAGAGGGAGTGAAAGCAGAGACAGCGGCTTTGGGTGTTATAGCCAAGAAAGCAGACGGTGCGATGAGAGATGCGTTGTCGATATTCGATCAGGTCGTAGCATCAACTGAAGGAAACGTGAGTTATGCCGCAACTATCGATAATCTAAATGTTCTGGACGATTCATATTACAACCGCATTTTCGACGCAGCAATGAAAGGTGATCCACTGGAAGCGTGGATAGTCTATTCGGAGGTACGGGATAAGGGTTTTGATTCTCACTTCTTCATAAATGGTCTTGCCGACTATTTCCGCAATCTGATGGTGGCGTCGGATTCGAGGACGGTCCCCCTTCTTGAGACCGACAGCGATTCTGTGGGGCAGCTCATAGCGAGAGCAAAGCAATGCTCTCCGGGATTTCTTTATAAGGCAATGAATTTGTGTAATGAAGCCGACTTGCACTACAGGACAGCGAGCAACAAACAGTTTCTTATAGAGTTGACGCTCGCAAAAATATGCCAATCAGTCAGCCCCTCCCCCAATAAGGGCAGCGACGGAGAGGGGCAGTTGAAACCAATCGCTGCCGCAAGCCGGTCGACTGATGCCGCTGTTCAAAATAATCCGGTTGCAACGCCTGTTTCTATGGGAGTCAAACCGGTGACTCCACACATTCCTCGGCAGGCAACAAAACCGATAGAAAGAAGGATGTCCGATACTCAGGGTATACGGAAAAACATCATTTCAGGACCGAAAATCAATATCAACCGTAAAGATACAGTCGCTCCTACCGAACAAAAAGAGATCCAAAAGCCGCAAACATTGCGGAATGAATCTTATTCCGCAGCCGAGTTATCGCAGGCTTGGGACAAATATATCGAACAACATGCCAAAGAGCGCATTCTCATCAATACCATGAGAATGTCACGTCCCATTTCCGTGGGAGAGAATCGTTATCGGATAGAAGTAGAGAACGATATTCAGCTCGAAGCTTTAAAAGGGAGTCTGGAAAGCATTAAGAAATCATTGGCCGACAGCTTAAAAAACGATAACATAGTGTTCGAGGCCGCCGTCCGGTCCGGTGAACCTATGCGTCACGTTCTGAATGACCGTGAACTTCTTGCTGAAATGATAAAAGAAACTCCCGTACTTTCCGAAATGATGGAAGTGCTTAAACTGAAATTATCATAGAGAATGCCGCGAAGCGATATGGTCTATCGTTCCGCGGCTTTTGTCTGTTGGATATTTTTTCTGATAAACAGGCTATCAGTTGCCGGATAGGTTTAGAATTTTCCTGTGAGGACACGCATAGCTCCATCATAATCTGGATCATGAGTGATTTCCTCCACCACGTCGCGGAATATGATTTTACCATCCTTGTCGACAATCAAAACCACCCTTGTCAGTAGACCTTTAAGCGGGCCATCAACGAGTTGAACACCGTATTCCTTTGAAAACTCGGGCGAGCGGAATGCCGATGCCGGTGTTACATCCTTGAGTCCTTCGAGAGTGCAGAAGCGTGCCATAGCGAATGGTAGATCCATCGAAATGCAAAGAACAACAGTGTCATCCAATTGCGATGCATCCTCGTTGAATTTTCTTACGCTTCTCGCGCATACTGCCGTGTCAAGACTTGGGAAAATGTTGAGAACCACTTTCTTTCCCTTATAGTTCTCCAATTTCACGGGACTGAGATCGGCTCCTGTGAGTACGAAGTCGGGAGCAGTCTGACCTACTGCCGGAACTGTGCCGGAAGTATGGCAAGGTTGTCCGTTAAAATAAACTGTTTCCATAATTTGTATATCTGTATGGTTAATGTTATATGTCAATCATTAATTAATGCCATTTTTTGTAAAATGTCAGTTGTCAGTCCGTTATTAAACCCGAGAATGATATCGCGGACCATGCCGTTCTTTGCCACCATTATCGCGACCGGAAAAGATGATACACCACAATCGCGTGCCAATCCTTTGGCGTTGATTAGCACTGTTTCTCCGGCTGCCTGACCCACTTGTTCTTCTATGCGGTCAGGATTCGTTCCTGTAAATGCCCAGATAATTTCCGCAGGATAAGGTAGGGAAGCCATCGCGTTTCTAACGGATGTGATATAGTCGGCGTTGAAACCTCCGTCAGGGTCAAGGAGTGCGACAATAACAGGCGATTTAAACGAATCGCCCTGACGATAGCTTAATCGATCGCCTGCAAGTGTAGGCAATGCAAAAGAAGGGAATTTGGTGCCGGAAAGATTTTCAATTTTAAAATTACTTTCCCGAAAATTGGCGAAAATATCGGGATAAACCGACACGAGGTAATCTTCATTCAGTTCAATGAGGTTTGATCGTGATACGGCGTTATTTCCGAAATATACATCAACTGTCTGTTCGCTTATGCTGCCCGGACTGTTCTCGAAATGCAACCGGTAGGGCAGGAGAGTCGATGCGTCGAAAATGTATTCTTGTTCTGAAGCGGTCACGCCGTTTATGATCATAGTGGCTCTCAATGCGGTGCATTTGGTGCCGTTAACCAAAGTGTCGGATGAAAAACTTAGTCGATAATTAGGGTCGGACATTATATCGCTTAGTTTTTCAGCGATCATGGACGGCAGGAGATCAACGAACTGTGCTGTCTTGTGGATACCCTGACTATTGATCCCTTTCAACTCATTTGGCATGAACGGAATGCTATCCCACGTCCAATGGTACTCTTGAAGACGTGAACCGGAATATCGGTAATGATTCCCGTCGAAATAAGCGGAAAAACCGAAGGGAGGGTCTTCCCTGCCGGTCATCGACCAGTTGATGAGATAGCTGCAAGGTGAGAGCGGATCGTCCGTGGCCGGGAATTGATTTAAATCGACCTGATACACTATATCCTCGGAAAGCTGGGGCATTCCCACAACGAATTTTACTGAATCGGAATAATAACTTAAATCATTAAGTCTGCTCAGCAGTTCGCGGAATTTTTGATTATTTATAACGTCCGAGTTGTCGGCCGAAACGTAAAAGGACGAGGCGATTAATAGCGGAACACTTACAAGTAAAAATTTTGTTATCTTCATCATAGCGATAATATTCTATTAAAAAAACAAATTTACTAATGTTTTTGTTTATTCCGCCCATATCTTTAAGAATATATGGAGGGATGAAATAAAATCATTAATTTTACACATAAAATGATGTCTGATGTTCCGGTTATCAACATTTCCTATACCGACTGTAGAAGACCCCCGAGGAAACCTTTCGTTTTTGCAGAAAGGAGTCTTACCTTTCGCACCCTCCGGAATTTCGGTCAATTGTAAAAAAGGAGTAGCGGGTGCTTTGATAGCTTTGAGGGGCAGATGCACGTTATCGACTGGAGATGAAACAATAGAAGCTTCATCATGCCGACAAGGCGTTTTAGCATCGTCTGATGTCAATATGGAGAGATCTTCAAAAGATATCGTTCTGCTTAATGTTTTTTCCGTCCAAGAGGAAGAAAAAATGCTTTTAAAGGATGCTAAATGGGAGGAAATATCAATTGACCCAATTAAAATAAGAGCTCCGTTTAATGTCAGAAGGGTATATTATATTACCGATATTCCGTCGCTTGCCGAGCGGGGAGGTCATTCGCATTTCCGTCAGCAGGTGATGATAATGGCTCTTCGCGGACGATTCAGATTGAAACTTGACGATGGAGAAAAAAACAGCGAAATATGGCTCAAAGAGTCTAATCGAGCAATTTTTGTAAATGCTCAAGTATGGAGGTCTATGGATTCGTTTGAAGATGACAGCATCGCACTGATTCTGTCGTCAACGGTTTATGACCCTTCCGATTATATCTATGATTATGAACTGTTCAAAAGATACTCGAGGAGAACAAGACGATGAACCGTAGCAGTCATAAATATCCTTTTATCGATCTGGCCTCGGCAAATAAGCTTTACGCCGGAAGTATAAATGAAGTGATCAGGAGTGTTGCCGACTCGGGTATTTATATTGGAGGTGAAAAGTTGGAATGGTTCGAAAGAACACTGGCAGGATTTATCGGCACGGAATATGCTGTCGGCGTTGCATCCGGATTAGATGCTTTAAGACTTACATTGAGGGCGTTGAAACTGCTGGGTCGATTAAATGACAATGATGAGGTGATTGTGGCGGCCAATACTTATATCGCCTCGGTTCTCGCTATCACTGACGCGGGGTTAAAGCCGGTTCTGGTCGATCCTGATCCAGGCACTATGAATCTTTCTGCAGAAGGCATCGAGGCTGCATTGACTCCCGCTACCAAAGCTATCATGCCTGTCCATCTTTATGGACGAGTATGCTATAGCGACGAAATGGGAAAGCTCGTAAATCGAAACTCTCTATTAGTAATTGAAGATTGCGCGCAGGCAATAGGTGCCGCTTATTCAGATATCCGGGGAGATTTGAAGAAGAAAGCCGGTGCTTTAGGTGTTGCAGGATGTTTTAGCTTCTATCCGACTAAGAATATAGGTTGTATGGGGGATGGAGGTGCGGTTACGACCGATGACAGAGAGCTTGCTGAAACAATAAGGGCTTTAGGAAATTATGGATCATTGAGAAGATATGAAAATATTTATTGCGGATTTAATTCGAGGCTTGATCCGTTGCAAGCAGCTGTCTTGTCTGTAAAACTTCCCTATACAGATTCGGAAAATGCCAAGCGAAGAGAGAAAGCCCAAACTTATATAGATAGAATAGAACGACAAGATATCATTCTTCCCGCAATGCCTTCAAAACCAGAGGAATCTGTCTGGCATCAGTTTGTGATCAGAGTTCCGTCGGAGAAGCGGGATAAATTCCGCAGCTTGCTTTTGGCTGAAGGTGTGGAGACAGACATTCATTATCCCACTCCTCTATTTCGTCAATCGTGTTATGCCGATTTCTTTGCAGGCCAATTTCCCGTGACGGAAACTTTATCGAGGGAGATAGTGACCTTGCCTATAGCGAATCATCTCGATCTCGACGATATCAGTAATATCGCAAACATTATCAACCGCGTGTCGTTATAACTGCCTTAAGTTTATGAGTTTTTCCGAAATATTCGAAAGAATCAGACATTTAATCAGTGGTTATAATAAAGCCACAAAAATTTCGGATGAAAGGTTTGTAAATGTTGGAGAAGGTTATTGTAAAACGTCAGTGAACACATGTATCTTCCGTACAAACTCGCTGATAACATACGGAGAAATTCAATATATAGCTTATTACGACAGGCGAGGAAGAGTGGTCTTGGGCAAACGGCATATCGGATCCGAGAAATGGGAGTTGAATAGAACCCGTTTTAGAGCCAACGTAAAGGATGCACATAACGTCATAAGTCTTGGAACGGATGGAGAAGGATACCTGCATATCGCTTTCGGGATGCATGCCACAAGATTGAACTATTCACGATCTGTGCTTCCCGGATCGCTGAAAATGTTACCCATTCATGCTATGACAGGAGAGGATGAAGAGAAGTGTACCTATCCTGAATTTTATTTGTTGCCGTCAGGAGATCTTCTTTTCGCCTATCGTTCGGGAAAATCAGGAAATGGAAACATGGTGTTGAAAAGATATGATGTTAAAGATAAATCCTGGCGCACTGTCAACGCTAATCTTTTGGATGGAGAAGGCGAGCGTAATGCTTATTGGCAGGCTTATTTGGATAAAAAAGGCACATTTCACCTTTCGTGGGTGTGGCGCGAGACTGCTGATGTAGCCACCAACCATGATCTCTGTTATGCGAAATCGGACGACGGCGGTATGACTTGGAAAAGGAGCGACGGCACTTGTTACACACTTCCTATCACTTTGGCTCGATCTGAAATAGCCTGGACGATTCCTCAAAAATCAGAGCTTATTAATCAAACTTCTATGTGTGCCGACGACGATGGCAAGCCGTATATAGCGACTTATTGGAGAGACGCGGAAAGTGATACGCCTCAGTTCAGACTTATATGGCTTAGAGATGCGGTCTGGCAAATGGTATTGGTAGGAAATAGACAACTTCCGTTTACTCTCTCGGGGAAAGGTACGAAGATGGTGCCTGTTTCGCGTCCTCGTGTTGCGGTAATCGGTGATATTATCTATTATATATTCCGTGATAAAGAAAGAGGGTCGAGAATCACGGTATGTAAAATCGAAAAGCACTGTTTGAAGAAGCAGTCTTTTGAAGATCTGACTGATTTTTCGGTAGACGCATGGGAACCTACGATCGACATAGAATTGTTGAAAAATAAGGGGCAACTTCATATTTTTGTTCAGGCTACACATCAAGGTGATGGAGAACGACGGTCGGAATGCAGCGAAAAATCGACTCCCGTCTATGTCTTGGAATATAAAAAAGATAACTGATTGCTTTATCTCGATGTTTTTCGTCACTTTGGGGTTTTAAAAAGCTTTCAAAATTGGGAATCCCTTAATTAACTGATTTTTTTTATTCGTTATAGGTTGTGAGATTGAAAAAAAGTATTTACCTTTGCATTCGCTTTCAAAGCCGGCCCATTCGTCTATCGGCTAGGACGCAAGATTTTCATTCTTGAAAGAGGAGTTCGATTCTCCTATGGGCTACTAAAATAATAAGAAACAAATCAACAATTATGGCAAACCATAAATCAGCTCTGAAAAGAATTCGTCAGACCCAATCGCGCAGACTGCGCAACAGATATTACGCTAAGACAGCGCGTAACGCCGTTCGCCGCGTACGTAAAATGACTAACAAGGCCGAAGCTCAGGAAGCTCTCGTGAAAATCACCAAGATGCTTGATAAGCTTGCAGCTAAAAAAACAATATCCAAGAACAAAGCTTCCAATCTCAAAAGCAAGCTTGCGAAGCACGTCAATCAGCTCGCTGCTTGATAGAGAAGTGACAAGGCCCATTCGTCTATCGGCTAGGACGCAAGATTTTCATTCTTGAAAGAGGAGTTCGATTCTCCTATGGGCTACTTTTCCCCCTTATTTACTATTTTTTAAGTTTAATGGGAGATGCGCCGTGAGGCAGCGTCTTTCATTTTTTTTAATCAAACCCATATTTCACAAAGATATGATTGCCAATGTGCCAACTGACATTATAGAATTACTCGACTCGGAAGCCCGACGGATAAATTCGCCCGCGTTCATCAATGCCGATCCTGTGCAATTCCCAAGACGTTTTGAAGATAAACGCGATATTGAAATAGTCAGTCTGCTGGCCTCGACAATTGCGTGGGGAAACAGAAAGATGATATGCCGAAACATCGACCGAATGCTTGCCCTCACCGGCCATGACCCATATAACTATTTGATGGACGAAGGATATGAAGATCTAAATGACGAGGATAATATTCACCGTACTTTTTTCAATCGGCACTTCAAGCATCTTATGAGGGGGCTCAGAACGGTATATGCGACCTTCGGCTCGCTTGAAGATTATGCCCGAAAACTGAACATCTCCGATGCAGAACTGCCTTCGTGGAAGTTAGTGGAAGGATTGAATCGCGTCCTTTCTGAGGCGAATGAAGGAAATGGTGAGTCGAGATGTTTTCCGCTGAATTTGCAGAACTCCGCTCTCAAACGCGTCAATATGGCTCTGAGATGGCTTGTCAGAGACGATGGAATAGTCGACATGGGTATATGGAAGGTACTCAAACCATCTCAACTTTATATCCCGTTGGATGTACATGTAGGTAATACTGCCCGTGAATTGGGATTGCTAAACCGTAAGGCTAATGACAAGAAATCGGCGGTTGATTTGACCGAAACCCTTCGCTCAATAAGACCCGAGGATCCGGTATGGTACGATTACGCCCTGTTCGGCATAGGAGTGGGTGTCGATACTTCTACCCAATAAATCCGATAACCGATATAATCAAGTCGTTTTTGCAAAATTGAATAAAAGTTGTAATTTTGAGGAATGAACAAATATGACAAGATATTCAGGCTATGAAAAAAACTCTTTTATTTTTGTTGATTTCCTTCTTTGCAGTACTTCCTGCAATGGCCGACGGACCGGCAATAAGCTTTAAAAACAAAACCCACGACTTCGGAACGATAAAATCTACCAAAGGTGCCGTCTCCTACGAATATGCATTCACTAACACCGGCGACAAGCCTTTAGTGATTGTCAACGTGACTAACGGGGGATGTGGATGTACGACACCCGAATTTCCAAAAGAACCGATAGCCCCAGGCAAGACAGGCAAGATTAAAATAACATTCAATCCCGAAGGTCGTAGAGGTGAATTTCGACGTGAGGTGAAAGTGAAAACCAACGTTTCGTCCAAAAGAGAGTCATTGCGATTTAACGGAGTAATAGTGCCGTAAGGAACAAAGGAGGAGTGAAAATGGCTTCAAGAATGAGAGGGGCTTTGTTAAGCATTATTGCATTCGTTGCTTTATCGTCAGCGGCAGAGCCGAAGATCTGCTGGCTTGAAACTACACATGATTTCGGCGCGTTCGACGAAGAATTAGGATTGGTGACGACTACATTCAAAGCCGTTAATACCGGAGATGAACTGCTCTATGTTCTTTCTGCGAGAGCTAATTGTGGATGCACTACGCCGAAATATACCCTTGAAGGTATCCAGCCGGGCGACACGCTTTCCCTTACGGTCTCTTACGATGCAAAAGGACGACCCGGACGTTTCGATAAGAAAGTATATGTAACGACAAATGCCGACAAAAATTCCGTGCTGACTATTATAGGCACAGTGATAGGGTCAAGCAACTCGCTTAAGGGACGTTATCCGGTTGACGGAGGAAAAATAAGACTCTCAAGCTCCGTGCTGCCCTTTGGTGAAGTCAAAAAAGGTCATACGGCATCGGCTACACTTCGAGGCTATAACGCTTCAAACGACACACTCAGACCTGTAGTCACAGATAATCCCAAATATCTTTCTCCGATAGTCAGGCCGGAAGCAGTACCTCCGGGAGAACAATTTGTCGTAAACATTCAGGCCGTTACAGACGGGCAAACTTTATGGGGACTGGCCGCGGATTCGTTAAGAGTAAAAATCGATTCGAATGATTCGTCGTCAACCTACATTCCTGTATCTACCATAATGATCGTCAATGAAGATTTCTCTACTCTTTCCGATTCCGAGCGCGCTAATGCTCCTGTAGCGAGTCTCGAAAAAGAAATGGTCGATATGGGAATTATCTCTCGAGCTTCCAAGTCTTTGACTGTGAAGGATAAAATAACAAATAAAGGAAAAAATACACTATACATCAGACGTCTTTACAGCCCCGATCGTGCTATTAAGGTAAATGCTTCCTCCGATAAGATAAAAAGCGGCAAATCGATAGACATCTCTATCATAGTCGATCCCTCGGAGATTCCGGCCGGCGAACCGCTAAACGCCCGTATCACCTTGATAACTAACGATCCTTCAGCTCCTACACAGATTATAAGAGTGGTGGGAGAAGTAAAATAATCCGAATTATTTCTAAATGGAACATATTGAAAACGACAGTCAATTCGCCGGACTTACAGTAAATTCCGGAGTGAAACAGCCTCCTTCCGTCAATCCATATCTGACAAAACGCAAACGCAAACCGATGCCTACCGTCGGCGAAATGGTTGAAGGAATATTGAAAGGCGACATTACAATGTTGTCGCGTGCTGTGACCCTTGTAGAGAGTCTTTCGGCTGACCATCAGGCCATAGCTCAGGAGGTGATAGAGAAATGTCTGCCGTATTCTGGAAATTCGCGTAGAATCGGAATCACTGGAGTACCCGGAGCGGGCAAAAGTACGTCTATCGATGTTTTCGGTCTTCATGTGTTGAAGTCAGGAGGCAAGTTGGCGGTTCTCGCTATCGACCCATCGAGTGAGCGTACGAAGGGTAGTATTCTCGGCGATAAAACCCGTATGGAAAAACTGTCGGTTCATCCGGCTGCTTTCATTCGTCCCAGTCCTTCGGCAGGCTCGTTAGGAGGCGTGGCTCGGAAAACGAGAGAAACCATAGTGTTGTGTGAAGCCGCAGGCTATAATAATATCTTTGTTGAGACTGTTGGTGTGGGTCAGAGTGAAACGGCTGTTCATTCGATGGTTGATTTCTTCCTGTTGATTCAGTTGGCCGGGACGGGTGATGAACTCCAGGGAATAAAGCGCGGTATAATGGAAATGGCCGATGGCATAGTAATAAATAAAGCCGACGGCGACAATGTCGACCGGGCTCGTCTGGCGCAAGCTCAATTCCGCTCCGCTTTGATGCTTTTTCCGCCTGCTGCATCAGGCTGGTCGCCTGAGGTGCTGACTTATTCCGGCTATTTTGAACTCGGTATACCGGAAGTATGGGATATGATCGACCGTTATTTTGATTTTGTTAAGGCCAACGGTTATTTCGAACGAAAACGTAGCGAACAGGCACGTTATTGGATGTATGAGACGATCAACGAACGCTTGCGGTCAAGCTTCTATAATGATCCTGAAATAGAACGCCGTCTTGCCGAAGGCGAAGCACGTGTTCTGGCCAATAGGCAGACTTCATTCGCTGCGGCTCGCGATGTCCTCGATTTCTACTTCTCCGATATCTTGAAAAAATAATATTTCAATCCTTCACGGACTGCATTTTTACCAATCGGGCGTAGTGTCCGTCAAGAGTCATGAGTTCGTCGTGGGTGCCTCGCTCAACGATTCTGCCCTCATGGATCACGCATATCTGTGAAGCGTTCTTGATAGTGGAAAGCCGATGGGCTATAACTATTGTGGTGCGGTCTTTCATAAGGCGGTCAAGCGCTTGCTGTACGGATTTTTCACTTTCGCTGTCGAGCGCTGAAGTCGCTTCGTCGAGTATCAGAATAGGCGGATTTTTAAGCACAGCGCGTGCTATGGATATCCTCTGTCTCTGACCTCCCGACAACTTGCAGCCGCGGTCGCCTATATTTGTGTCATAACCTTTTTCGGAAGCCATAATAAAATCATGAGCATTTGCTACTTTTGCCGCTTCTATTACCTGCTCCATTGTGGCTGAATCCACACCGAAGGTAATATTATTGTAGAAAGTGTCGTTGAAAAGGATAGCTTCCTGATTGACGTTGCCCATCAACGATCTCAGATCGTGAACTCTAACGTCACGGATGTCTTTGCCGTCAACGGTGATTTGTCCCTTGTCGACATCATAAAATCTCGGCAGAAGGTCGGCGAGCGTCGATTTGCCGCTACCGCTTTGTCCTACGAGAGCAAGCGTTTCGCCAGGCCTTATTACCATATCGATATCCTTTACTACAGGCACATGGGGATCATAGCCGAAAGTCACACCACGATAGACTACTTCTCCTTTAGCGCGTCCGTCTGAAGAACTGATCGGTTGAGGTATTTCCGGATCGGCTATAGGATTTTCAGCCGATAGAATCTTGTCGATTCTTACCATAGATGCCATCCCTTTCTGTATGGCGTACGAAGCGCGTGAAAATTCCTTGGCCGGATTGATTATGCTATAGAAAATAACGAGATAATAGATAAACATCGGAGCGTCTATTCCGGAGCGTCCGCTCAATATCAGACTTCCTCCGAACCATAGGACGATAGCTATAGTTACAGTGCCCAGAAATTCGCTCATTGGATGAGCCAGCGACTGCCGTCGAGCCACACTGTTCGATATGTCGAAAAATCTTTGCGTGCCTTCATGAAATCGTTTTTCCACTTTCTCTTCGGCATTGAAAGCCTTTATGATTCGCAATCCGCTTAAAGTCTCTTCGATATTGCTCATGAGCGATCCCCATTGCTCCTGGGCTTCCAAAGAATCTCTCTTCAGCCTTTTGCCTATTTTTCCCATAACAAGCCCCGCTACAGGCAGAAGAATAAAAACGAACAAAGTCAGTTGCCAGCTGATGGCTATCATCATGGCCAGACAAACTATTATCATAACCGGATTTTTGAACAGCATGTCTAAAGAGGACATTATCGAATTTTCCACTTCAGCCACATCGCCGCTCATGCGAGCCATCACGTCGCCCTTGCGTTCGGCTGTGAAGAATCCTAACGGTAGATTCACTATCTTATCGTAAAGTTCATTGCGAATGTCTCTCACCACTCCTGAACGCAACGGCACGATGAAATACGAACCCAGATAGGTCACGCCGGTTTTCAACGCCGTCATGACTATCAACAAGCATCCAAGCAGGGCGAGCGTTCCGCTTTGCCCGAACCGTTCGATAGAGAGTTGAGTCGCGTAATAAAAATTGTTTACAGCCACATCGGTGATATGACTCACGCCGGCCTCGGAAAACGGCATATAACTGTAAGTCTCGCTATTGAGCTCGAAAAGCATCTCGAGAATGGGCATTATCACGGCAAAAGAAAATAAGGTCAGCACGGCCGACAAAAGATTGCAGACCATGCTGAGAATCAGATATTTCTTGTAGGGAGGAACAAACCTCCGCAACAGATTCCAGAATTGTCCCATACGGTTAATTACGCATCTTGGCTAATAAGCTATGCAAAATTAACCAATTTTCCCGAATTTTAAACTGGATGAATAGTATTTGCCATTTCCGTTATGTCTATCATCTGATGAACGGAGGTAGCGGATTAGGACCCGCGGAAAGTGGCCCGACAACAGAGTGAGCTACATATGGCTCGTCAAGATAATCAACTTCCGCCTCGCTAAGTATTAAATCAACCGATTTGATTGCATCTGCAAAGTGGTGTGGTTTGGTGGCGCCGACTATCGGAGCCGTGACACCTTTGGCAAAGAGCCAAGCGAGAGAAACCTCTGTCATGCTTACTCCTCTTTTGGAAGCGATTTCTGCAACACGTTCCACAATCTTCATGTCGTTTTCCATTGCATGGTCATATTTCGACTTCATGGTCTTGTCGGTCTCGCTTCGCTTACTGTCGCTGTTCCATGTGGGACGTGTCAGGTGACCGCTTGCCAATGGCGAATAGGGAATAAGAGAAACATTCATCTGCTTGCATATAGGAATTAGTTCTCGTTCATCCTCACGATAAAGCAGATTGTAGTGGTTTTGCATCGTAGAGAAAGGAGTCAGTCCGTTGCGTTCGGCTGCCATCTGCATATTATAGAATTGATAACCATACATGGCAGATGCTCCGATAGCCCTTACTTTACCTTCTTTTACGAGTTTGTCGAGAGCAACCATCGTTTCCTCAATGGGGGTAGAGTAATCGAAGCGATGGATTTGGTATAGATCCACATAATCCATACCGAGACGTTTCAACGAGTCCTCAATTTCCCGGGCTATGGCCTTAGGCTGAAGCTTCCCCTTGTTGAAATAAACCTTGGTTGCAACTACTATATCCTCGCGTTTGATTCCAAGTTCCTTAAACGCTCGTCCCATGAATTCCTCACTTGTTCCGTGGGAATAGCAATTAGCAGTGTCGAAGAAAGTAACGCCGTTGTCGAATGCGAATTTTATCATCTCACGACTTTTTTCATAGTCGAGAGTCCACTGCAGGAAGTCGTCGGAGGGTACTCCGTAAGACATACAACCAGCACAAATGCGGGAAACTTTAATCCCGGTATTTCCTAATTCTGCGTATTTCATAACCGATAATTTTAAAATTCATATTCATAACCGAGAGACTTTTCCATATCGAAAACTTCTCCGGCTACCTTGTTGAGTTTTTCCTGGTGATAGTCACTGTTGATGAAAGCAAGCCAGTCTTCCTTATCTTTGAAATCTCCAACAAGAGCAAGAGCGTCCTGTTGAGTGTACCAATTAAGGTTTCTACCGACTGCAAGATTGGAAACCTGAGGCACTGATTTGCCTATGTTTTTCATAACTTCCAATCTTTCGTTGATTTTTTCTTCATCAACTCCGGGTTTGATTACCCCTATGAAAATATGTCTGATCATAGATTTATGTATTAATATGATAATGAATTATTTGTCTGAAAAATAATGGATTCTTCCTTTTTTCATCTGTTCAGCGGAGCGTGGTTCTTTGGTCTCTGCTGGATAACCGAGAGAAACCATACATTCCACTTCGTATTTGGGAGGAATGCCTAACAGTTCACAGATTTCTCTGCTTGCACTCTTGCGCTGTCCGTTGCGGAGATGTATCTCGTTCCAACAGGCTCCCACTCCATACTGTTCAGCTGCCAAAAGAAGATAGGCAGCTGCCACGGAAGTATTCTCAACCCATAATTCCCCTTTTGTGGTGTCGGCCATTACAACCACAGCTGCGGTTGCGTTTCGCACTGAAGGGGCTCCGATGGCTTTACAATCGGCAAGCTTCCTTAGCATGTCCTTACCTTCCACCACCACAAACTCAACAGGATTTTGTCCATAGCTTGACGGAGCGAGGATTGCTATCGTGAGAATACTGTCGATGGTCTCACGGCTTAATGGTTCATCGGTATAACTGCGGATGGAGCGGCGGTTTTGTGCCAGTTCAAGCAAGTTGTTATTGGACTCGGAAGCCTTCTGATTGTTTTGACATGAGACACTCATAACTAAAATAATTCCAAATAATAATATTAGTTTTTGCATGTGCAGAGGGATTAATTAGTTATATCCTAGTCTCGAAAGCCAGTTATCAACTGATTTTTTAGCGGCAGTGCGGTTTTCCTGAGCCACTTTTCCTTGCACTGCAAGACCTTTCCCGACTAAAGTGTTCGAACCTTTTGCAGCATTTGCGATTTTCCTGTCCGTGCCACTCATGCCGCTGCCTTCGTGAGTGATGAAGGGAATGACGGTCTTACCCTGCCAGTTGTGCTTTTCAATGAAAGTGTAGACGCACATCGGCACCTCGCCCCACCAGTTGGGATAACCTATGAAAATCACGTCATAATTCGCTATATCCTTATCACCTTTTATGGCAGGACGGGCGTTGGCTCTTTTCTCCTGCTGGGCCACTTCGATACATTGATTGTAGTCGTCGGGGTAGTCCTTGACGGGAACAATTTCAAACTTATCAGCTCCTGTTGCGTCAGCTATCATATCCGCAATTATTGCCGTATTCCCTTTTTTGATATATCCTACATTATAGTTCTCGCCTGTATGTGAGAAATATACTACTAATTGCTTACCGTTCATATTAACTTCTTTTGTTGTTTGGTCTGCCGTTTCCTTGTTTTCCTGCTTTGCATTTGAGGCACAAGCCGTAAAACCTAATAATGAGCAGATTAAAAGTATTATAGTTTTAATCACCTTAAACATGATATTGTTTTATTATATTGAAAAGTGAAACACGTTGCGTTGGGTCTTCAAAGTTGACAACGACACCGTGACCGAGGTCGAGTGCCGAAATCGCTTTCATGTCAGCGGCAGAAAGTTCAAAGTCCATGATGTTGAAATTCTGTTCCATACGTTCTTTGTGAACGGATTTCGGGATAATGATGATGTCGCGTTGAACGAGATAACGCAATGCCACCTGAGCCACGCTTTTTCCGTACTTGGCGCCGATTTCCGAAAGGACAGGATTGGTGAAGAAATTGTTGAATCCCTCGGCAAGCGGTCCCCAGGCCATGAGATGTGTGCCATATTTGGCGCAGAGTTCCTGCATTGCTTTCTGTTGGGCGAAAACATTGACTTCAATCTGATTGACCGCAGGCTTCACATCCATCATCTCAGCTAAGTCGACAAAGCGGTCATAGTAGAAGTTGCTGACTCCGATAGCACGTACTTTGCCGGCTTTCAGAGCATCTTCCATAGCGCGGTAAGCGTTATAATAATCGCCGAAACATTGATGGATTAACAGAAGGTCGATATAATCCGTCTGAAGTTTACGCAGCGATGTGTCGATCGATTCCGCTGCTTTTTTACCGTCGTAGTTACTTACCCAAACCTTTGTTGTAAGGAATAGTTCTTCACGGGTAATGCCGCTTTTACGCCATGCATTGCCGACTCCTTCCTCATTGAAATATGCCTGTGCAGTATCGATAGAACGATATCCTACAGCCAAAGCGTCAGTAACGCAACGTTCACACTCTTCAGGAGAAACCTGAAACACACCATAGCCTACTAGGGGCATTTCTATGCCATTGTTAAGTCTTATTGTTTTATCCATTGCCGGTTGAATTTGAATTATATTGCAAAAGTACTGATACGATATTCGGTAGATGTTTTCAATTTTTCGCTGAAGTTTTCACATTTTGCTTAAAAATATTATATTTGCGATCGGTAATTTTATTAAATGCCGTGCACCGGCTCCGCTGAAGTACACTAAATTCCGACTGGCGATTGCATAATTATAGAAAAGATGGAAAAAACAAAAGCTGAAATAGTTTACTCCGAGGATATCCATGAGATCAATTCACCCCGATTCATGGACTGGGGGGTACATCTGATATGTAACGGTGGAGATGCCATGTTTCTTTTCAACGGTAAACCGGTGACTATTCAAAAAAATGATGCTGCCGTTATAAACCACCCTGAACTTGTTACCCATATCAACGCTTCGGAAGATTTGCAAATACGCTTTATTGCTGCACCATTCAAGTTTCTTTACAATCTTCTGCCGGCCAATCATTATGGTATTATAGGACACATAAGTTTGTTTACCAATCCCGTAATCCCGTTGGACTACGAGGATGCCCTACGGTTTAACAATGATATCGAACAGTTAAGATTAAGGAGCGGCGATCGCCATCATTTATTCTATGATGAACTGATAGGGAGTATTGCTCTGACTATGATTTACGATCTGTTTGATTTCCACGCAAAAATCCATAGGGATATATCGCCTTCCGAACGGACAGCCGATATAGTGAAAAGGCTTTTGGCACTATTGGAAAGCGGAAGGGCTAAACGATACAGAGAAGTATCTTATTATGCCGGAGAACTGAATGTGTCACCGAAATATCTTTCGGAAACCGTGAAACGAATCACGGGAAACAGCGTAATGAATCTTATAGACAAATACGCCGTTCCCGTTTTGATTGATTTTCTTAACAATAGCAATCTGTCGCTAACCCAAATCAGCGATGAAATGAATTTTTCCTCCTTGTCATATTTCAGCCGGTATGTCAGTAAACATTTAGGAATGTCGCCTACTGCCTATCGAAAAATAAATGGATGAATCGAACGCGTCAGCTCCTTTCAGCAGTTCGACAAGCCGGCAGTTTATGTTTTCCATATTTGAGGCGAATTTATTTGGATTGATTTAACAGCCATTCGGTAACCGGTTTCAAACGATACGCAAAATTGAAAGATGCCATGTGTACCATCGCTCCATGAGGATCTGTTATATTCGCAGGCAAAACCGTATTACCTTCAAATGTTATAAAGTTCCGTTCATCTCCTTTTGACAATAAGGCAGCAGCAAGAGAATCCTGTTCAGATTCAGGGAATCTTGCGCTCCACATCGCCTCGGCAAATGTTGAATTTTCCTTTTTTAAAAGAGCTTTTAATTCATCCGCACCGCCAGTAGATGTTGCATCTCCCTGAGCTGTGATATAAATAAATTTTTTATCCTTGAAATCCTTCATTTTAGATACATCCCATTGTCCGCTGACAAACAGAGATGCTGCAAATAAATCCGGGTATTTTATGTTGAAATATAAAGACATCATACAACCCATTGACTGACCAGTGGTATATAAACGGTTTTCATCTATCGGGTAAGTGTGAACAATATTTTCCAGAAGTTCTATGGTCTGATCTACTTCCGGCATAGTCTGCCATTCATTGTCAACCGTTATATAGGAATATTGTGGCACCAATACAAAACAAGGGTGTTCTTTCTGAAATTCCGGAGCAGCCCAAACCAGTCCTCCATAACCCTGAGTCAAGGGAATCAAGGGATCGGGACCCGGCGTGCTTGCGTCAGCCATGAAAAGAACGAGGGGATATTTTTGACCGGATATAAGAGTATCAGGAACAAAAAGGTTATACTGCAAAGTATCGCCTTTGTCTCTAATAAAGAAACTTTGAGTGAATTTTGGTACTGTCACGTCAATCAATGCCTGAAGTTCCGGACTTGGTTTAGGTCTCTCCATTCCTCCCATCATCCGTTGACCGATTTTAGGTCCTCCTTCTTTTGGCATTTCTTGCTTTGGTTCTCCAGTATCTGTATAATGGGTATTTTTGGAAGAACAGCTAATGGAAAAAACCATCAGATATGTCATCAGGCTTAATAAAAATATTCTTTTCATTGCAGATTTAAATTACTTTTATTAAACAATCATTAAAAATTAAAAGTTCTTAAAATTACATTCGAAAAAGCTGTTATAGATGAAAATAGGCATTGTGAGGTCAGTTCAGGATGTTTAATATTAGAAGGATAACTGAAATGCCAACTGAACACGGTTGTCAGCACATTTCAAGCTGTCATAGTTCACCCTTCTTCCCCAGATATATTCAAAACCTATCTCAAAAAATGATGAAGCCTTATAAAAAATATTCGAAGAGACATATTGGCCATATTTATATTGTTCGTCCCAAGGATTTGAACCCTCGTTATATCTTTGGGCGTATGTTCTAAACTGGGAGTATGTAGCCGAGACAGAAAATCTATCGCTGATATTATATTGCAGTGAGCAAAAACCACCTCCTACCATAACCGGTGAAAGGGAATTTCCATTGTATGTAGGTGCAAGATCAAGACCTTGGTCTACACCGTCCTGTATCAGAGAAGCGATACCCTTTCCCCATACTCCTTCATAAAAAAATGTCAGTTTTTCAAGGAAATTGACTGCACCGCTTAACTGGAACCCATATCCGAAACGATTATGATTCACGTTAGTTTCCAAATTTCTATATGTAAGGGTCCTTAATATGGAAGAAAGCCTGACCCACGAATTCCCTTCAGCCCACGCATACTTTGCAGCTAAAGGGATATCCGGAAATCTTTGATAAACCCATTTGTTTTTTCCCTCAACAGTTGTGAATGAAGACTGAGGGAGTTCTATTCCAAGAGCCAGTTCCCAACGTCCATGCGGTTTCGGTTCCCACAAATAACTGATACCTGCGACCGGAATCGCCGTAAAGCTGCATGGCCCCTCATAGTCAACAGCCCGAACGCCACAAGCCGGGTCGGAAAATAGGGTATAATCGAAACCTGCCTGTAATCCTCGATATTTTAAATAAGCGAATTGAAGAGTAGGCTTGTAATCATCCAAAAGATTGGCTGATACAAAAGCTCCGATTTCGTTACCTGTGCCCGGAAGTGCAACGAAATTAAGAAAAAGATGAGTCTGCTTGCCAGAAATACTGAATCTGCTGCCATCCCCGTCTGTAGGTCCCATTGGAATTTCAGAAGTAATGAATTCATCAGTGGATTCAATGGGGTGTCCGAAATCCCATCCGGCAACTGCCTTCACATATCCTCCGACACCAAAAATGAATTTCCCTTTTTTCCCTACAATCACTACTGAGGGCACATTTGGTTCCTGGAAATCTTCAGGTGCATTATGTAGAAGAATGTCATAAACCTTAGTCGAGTCAACTTCCATTCTGTCGCCCACCAAGGTAATTTCATCTTTGCCATTAAATATATTAGCCATCGTTTGAATCCCTATAGACACCAAGATTAAAAATATTAAAAATAATTTTTTCATTACCTATAAAGCAGTCTAGTAAAAATTTATAGTTCATAGTGAGTGTTTACATTTATCTCATGATTACTTCTACGAAGTATTTTCCTTATATTTTTCCATTTCGGGAAAATAGCATTGGGTCTCACAGGGCTGAAAGAGATGACAATGACAACTAACGAAAGTATACAAAGGATAAGAAGCCATCCGTATATCTCTTTCATTGCCACGATCAATGCCTGTTCATTTACCATTCCAATCAGTTCCCCCAATGAAAAATGACTTATGTTACTGCTAAAATCCGTAAAGTCTGAACTGAAAAGAGCAAGGTTCCTCTGCATGGTATGTCTAAGCCATTCACCTATGATAGCAGGTCCCAAGGTTGCTCCCATGACGGCACCAGTGAACCCGTTGATACATACGGCCTGAGGGAAGACTTCGAATGGCAACCCACTTTGAACGATAGATGTGAGGAAAACTATAGAAATTATCACCGCAGCTATACCTCGGAAGAACAATGGAACAAATAGCGCCTCTTTCTCAACGCCATAATCTATATTGAAATAAAACCATAAAAGATAAAATCCCGCGAGGCAGAATGCTATCAGTGTCAACGTTTTATATCTCCATTTTCGGATGGTAAATGTGTAATATGTAAAAGCTACACCTACAATGATTCCGGCAAACACATACCAGTTAAGATCTATAAGATTTGTTTCATCAAATCCAAGTATATGTTCGGCGTAGCTGTGTTCAAAGACATGTTCTGTTGCTAAAAGTGGAAAGAAAACGAGATATACGGCTGTTGCTCTCCATACACTCCGGTTTTTCATCGCCTGCCACGATATGTAAGGCGTTGGAAGGATACTCGCACGCCATAAGTTTATCAAAACAAATAAAAAGCCAAGGACGGCAGCAATTTTTATTTCGCGTGAATCCCACCAATCGAGATAATTTCCATAGACACAGATAAAAGTGAAGCAAAGCATAAAGCCGGCCCATAATATACTTCCAAGCCAATCGATACCCTTTAATGGTATAAACATGGGTCCTCTCATCGGTTTTAGCAATATCAAAACAAGAATCATCATGAAAGCCAACATTCCCGCCATTATTACCTGCATATATTCCCAACTTGAATTGAAGGATAGATAGATGGTCGCAATTCCACTCAATTGAATCACACAGTCGACAACCAAATAGACATAGCAAAAAAATACCGCCATATCTCTTTTAGGGGTTAGCCACAATTGAATCGTGGAATTAACAGCTAATGTTGCCTGCATCCTGAACCATCCGGCTATAAGACAAGTAAGGACTAAAATTGGAATTGAATCAGTCAGGGCACAAATAATGTTAGCAAAAATAAGTATGCTACAACAAATGAGGAGCTGGGTTCTTGTTGAGAACCTGAATTTAATTCTGAACATTACGGCGAAGTTCACAGCCATACCGATAAGCGAGGCGTAACCTGCCATAAGTATGTCTTCCTGCATCAAGGCCTGAGTGCCAACCATTCGGGAGGCAGCCGCCATATAAATTCCGCCTGAAAATTGGATAATGAGAATGAAGAAGATGAATATCCACGGTTTTACCCTTCGAGGAATCCAATTCACCATTTCCGGAATGTCAAAGGGTCCGGGATTTGAATGCCAGTCACTCATGACAATCAATATTTAACAAGACATTCCACATTCATTCCGGCTCTTAGAAGTTCCATGTCTTCGGGACTGTTTTTGTCGGTAAAGTCAATCCTTACAGGCACTCTTTGACGTACCTTGACAAAATTACCGGCTGAATTATCCTGCGGAATGATTGAGAGTGCTGCTCCTGTGGCTGTCGATATGGATTTGACAACACCATAATATTTGACATTCGGCACAGCATCTACCTCTATCTCAACTTCACTTCCCGGTCGGATATGCTTCAGTTGAGTCTCTTTATAATTGGCAGTAACCCATATGTCTGATGCGTCTACAATATCAAGAAGCGTCTGTCCCGGCTGAACCAACAGACCTACCTGTATCTCTTTTCGCGATGTATAGCCGTCGCAGGGCGCGGTGATCACGGTATAGGTGAGATTAAGTTCGGCCGATTCCAAAAGGGCTTTAGCAAGATCTATCGAGGCATCGGAAGATGAAAGCTGAGAGCGATTTACCTCGACGACGCTCGATGTGGCGTTTCGTTGTCTCTTAAGGGTTTCATATCTGGCTCTTTTTGCTTCATAGTCGGCTTTCGCTCCATCGTATTGCTGCCGCGTCACAGCACCCTGCGCGAGGAGATTTTCGTAGCGTTCCAGGTCCTTGTGAGATAAATCCATCATAATCCGGGCTTCTTCTATTGTTGCTTCGCTAACTCCGAGATTCGCCGAAGCGGAAGCTACTGTTTTTCCCGTTATGTTTTTTCCGGCGAGGGCGTTCTGATATTCCGCTCGAGCTTTGGCTACATTCAGCCGGAGATCGGAGTCATCTATTATTATCAAAGTATCGCCTTTCTTTACGGGCTCATATTCATTGAAACGGATTTCTTTGATATAACCTTGCACGCGACTGTTTACCGGTACTATCTGTTGTTTGATCTGTGCATTGTCCGTAAACTCAACATCACCTAAATGTAGAAAACTGAAAATGACCCAAAGTGCCGCTCCTATGATTACAAGGATGCTTAGTATAGTTGACAATATTATTTTCGTTGAAGATTTCATATAGTTCCTGTTGTGAATAATAGTTTGTAATAAGAATAAATAATGTTGATTTTGCTGTTAACCAGCTGTTGTTCAGCATCGAGCAAAGCATTAGCCGCGTCAAGCATGTCGGTTATCAATGCCATATCGGCCGAATATCGGGTAGAAGTGACGCGGTAGTTCATACGGGCGAGTTCCACGCTTTTATCCATGGTTTTCAATTCTTCGTATGCTTCCAAGTATTTCAGATAATCCGCGCGGACTGCCATATTCACATTGTCTACAGCCGCATCGTATCGCTCTCGGGCTGTAAGCGTTTCGGCTCTACGTTTTCGCATGGCCTTATTGTTTTTATACAGCGATGATAGATTATATTTCAGACCTAAGCCAACCCACCAATAGCTGAGATTACGGTTGATCGGAGGAACTTCGACGAGTATGGGGCCGTCGATAGTCCATCCGGCCTGAAGCCCGATTTTCGGCAGATAATCGCTGTGAGTTAATTTTTCAGCTGTGACACTTAAGTCGATATTATTACGCGCGAGCATAATCTGAGGTGAATTTACCGTGGCTTTCTCTTTCCATTCCGCCTCTGAAGCGGCAGGAAGAACGGTTGAGATGAGTGCGGTGTCCGGGATAATCTGAGTATCAGTCGGTAGTCCTGCTACGGTGACAAGATTGTGGTTGAAGAGATCAATCGTATTGTCGATTCTGATAAGTTGCAATTCGAGATTTGAAATGAGAAGTTCATAACGGGTGATATCGTTAGCTATAGCGGTTCCTTGCGAATATCGAGCCTTCATTTCATCGAGAACCTTGTTGGCTGCTTCGATATTGTGTTCGACTACAATCCGGAGATTCTTGTACTTATAAAGATCAAGGTAAAACCCAGCGAGCTGTATTCTCAGGTTGTCACGCTGAAGATCCAAGGCGAACCTTTCACCGATAGACTTCAGTTCGGCCATCTCTATGGCTCCCGATATTGCACCTCCCGTATATAGCGGTTGGTCGATATTTATTCCCATGCCGGTCCCTAAATGAGGTATAGCAGCCTTTTGATAATCCGACAGACTGCGTGCGGTCGTAAATCCATCGCCAAGAAAACTTACTTGCATGGTGGCTGTTATTTCTGGTAATCTTGCTGCTTTGGCCACTTGGATTTCATATCGGCTTACATCTTGCGATGTGAAAACGGGTTTGAGTTGTGCGCTGTGACTCTCGGCATATTCAAACAGTTCGTCAAGCGATATTACTGCTTGAGAATAACCGCACACCACGCCGCTCGACAGGCCTGCCGCTGTCAGCAGGCCTATGAGCAATCTATGATTGTTCATAAGAAGCTTGTAATTACAATTATAATGATGTGGATGATTTTTTATGGCAACTCATCGTCAAGGTTGCCGACACTATAAAATTCAGGTCAGAGGGACGCTGTGCTTTTCCAATTTTCGAGAAAACCCCAATTCATCACGATGGGATTGACTGTGCAAAATGCAAAATAAATAGTTGAAATTCTCTTCATGTCATAGCGTTTCTTTATGAAACGCACAGCAAAATTACAAAAATTTCTGTATCTCAAAACAATTGTGAAGATGGAGTTTGAACTGAATTGAACCATTGTTTTTTCTTGATGTGAGCTAAAGTTGGGTATTTTTGCGGCCGTTTATTTTACCATTTAATTCTTTTTGCATTATGAGAAAGTTATTTTTGATTTGTCTCGTCATGTCGATAAGTCTGAGCGGATGCGATTATTTGAAGGATCTTGTAGATTTTCCGGAATTCGGATCCGAATATGATGTCGTTGTTAACCGGGTGGGTTATAATGTCAATATTAATAATATGACAGCTACTGTAATGGAGGTAGACAAGTCTATAGGAGACACCATCATTACGATACCAGGTTCAATACAGTTGAACGGGCGAAGCTTTATGGTAACTTCCATAGGGAGAAATTCTTTTCAAGGCACTAAAATGACGCAGGTGATATTACCCCAATCTATTGAAAAGATAGGGATAGCCGCTTTCTATAAATGTGACAGACTAAAAAAGATATACTTGCCTTCGGGATTGAAAAAAATAGAACAGAATGCGTTTATGGAATCCGGTTTGACAGAGCTGACAATACCCGCAAGTGTGGCGGAAATCGAAGTTTGGTCTGTGAAAGGTTGTATGGCGTTAGAAAAAATAACGGTGGAAGACTCGGAGGAACCTTTGAGTTTCGAAATTGAAATTTACAGCAACAGTACCCCTGAAAATCAAAAAAGATTCCGCGAACTTTACGCCGGTCGAACTATCAGGTATATAGTTGATGTCCCGTTGATGAAGCTGACATTTGGAGAGTATGTGCAGTATGTCGGAACGATGAATGGACTGTATATAAGCAAACCATTGCAAATATGGTGTTATTCTTCGACTCCTCCGAGCGGAAATCTAAGATTGTCAAATGCGGCTATTATGGAATCGGAGCTTTATGTTCCGGAAGACTATTTTGATGTTTACGAGCAAGATTCCAGTTGGGGAAGATTTTGGAACATATATCCGATATGATCGGATGAAAATGATCGAATGAAGATCCAGGGGTTGGGGGCTTAAGAAAAATATTGCTATCTTTGTGGGATAAGAAAGAGAAAGAATAACACTTAATTTTCCAACTTATGCAATATGTGATTTTAGCCGCCGGTGAGGGATCCCGTTTCCTGAAGGAGGGTGTGGAGACTCCCAAACCGCTGGTGCCTCTGATGGGCGAGCCTATGATAGGTCGTCTGATTCATCTTCTGATGCGCTGCGATGCCGAAAAAATTGTGATAGTGGCGAATAGCCGGATGCCCGGTCTGACAGAGTATTTAGAGGATTTACGCGACAGGGAGAATCTTCCTTTGGACGTTAGACCCATCATATCCCATAGCTCGTATTACAGTCTTTTCCGTGCTGCCGCCGATTTGGAAGGGAAATTTATCGCCATGACGGTAGACACTATCTTCCCGATCCGTGAGTTTAAAGAGTTTGTGAAAGAAACGGCTGAACTCCAAAGCGATGAGGTGGTGATGGGTCTTACGCGCTATGTCGACGACGAAAGTCCACTCTATGCATTGATTGGTGAAGAAGGTTACGTGATTGACTACAAATATGGCGGTGACCCTTTCCCGGGAGATATAATAGTGTCGGCCGGACTATATGGGGTGACTTCAGATGCTATGAAGCTGATAATGAGTCGCGAAAATGAGCCGGAGTCGCTCAGCGACTTCCAGCGCATTCTTGCAGCAGAAACGGACATCAAGGTTAAAGTTTTTGAGTTCAGCAAGGCTATGGATGTGGATCGCACGCATGATCAGGCTGTGGCCGAACGCTTTATCGAAGAGTTTGAAAAGCTTGACTGACAAGGCGAAAATACATCGATATTTCATTTCGGCCGGCGAACCGTCGGGCGATCTTCATGCGTCGGAGCTGATCAGACATATTAAAAAGCTTGATCCTTCGGCAGAATTCTATTTCCTTGGTGGTGATCTGATGAGAGAGGCTTCCGAATCGGAGCCTTTGATACATTACCGCGACATGGCTTTCATGGGATTCAGTGAAGTCCTGAGAAACTTGAAAAAAATCTTCGGGAATTTGAAAACTGCAAAACAGGCGCTTCATAACGTCATGCCCGACGCTCTGATTCTCGTCGACTATCCTTCGTTCAATCTGAAGTTGGCCAAAGAGGCTCATAGACTCTCCATCCCGGTATATTGGTACATTTCTCCTAAAGTCTGGGCCTGGAAAGAGTACAGAGTCAGAGATATCCGGAAATATGTGAGGCGCGTGCTATGTATCCTGCCTTTTGAGGTGGAATTTTACAGGAAGCATGGTGTCGAGGTGAGTTATGTGGGCAATCCATCGTTGGAAGAGGTGGATAGAAAACTGGGAAATTGTCCTTCGAAAGAAAAATTTTGCAATTCCAACGGTATCCTTGCTGGAAAACCTCTGTTAGCGCTCGTGCCGGGTAGTCGCAGAGGAGAAATTAAAAACAATCTGCCGATAATGACGGCTGTTGCGGCACGTTTTCCCGAGCTGACTCCGGTCGTAGCCGGCGCTCCGGGGATAGACGATGCATTTTATCTGTCCTTTACGGATTGGAAGGTGATTAAAAATCAGACGCTCGATCTGATGCATCTTTCTGATGCGGCTCTGGTGACTTCTGGAACGGCGACACTCGAGTGTGCGTTGGCGGGTACACCTCAAGTGGTGTGTTATCGGGCAAACGGATCGAAACTGTCGTATAATATCATGAAACGCATCCTGAAAGTGCCCTTCGTTTCGCTGCCGAACCTTATCGCCGGCTATGAAGTTATTCCGGAAATGCTTGTCCATCAATGTACAGTCGATGGCGTGAGTGAAGAATTACAGCGGATTCTGCCCGGTAATAAGGGACGCGAGCGTCAGCTTGAAGGATATCATACGATTAGAGATCGCTTGGGTGAGCATGGCGCTGCAAAACGGGCAGCCGAACTGATAATGAATGACTTAACGGATTAAAAGACAAATTTATGATATTGGAGAATTTAAAATTACCATATATACCTTCGGAAAGACCGGTAAAGGTATTGTTCGTCTGTCTGGGCAATATATGCAGAAGCCCGGCAGCGGAGGGAATGATGAAAGAGACGGTAAAAGAACATCATGCCTCTCACGATTGGGAGATAGACAGTGCGGGCACTGCGAGCTACCACGCAGGCGATCTGCCCGACAGCCGAATGAGAACGCATGCTTTGCGTCGCGGTCTGGTTCTCGACCATATCTGTCGGAAGGTAAAACCGTCGGATTATGAAAAATTCGATCTGATAATAGGTATGGACGATGCTAATATCTCGGATCTCGTCGATAGAGCGCCGTCGCCGGATTTAGAGAAAAAAATCGTAAGGATGGCCGATTTCTTTTCTCCAAATTCCAGCTATGATTATGTGCCGGATCCTTATTACGAAGGAGCCGAGGGATTCGAACTTGTACTGGATCTGCTCGCCGATGCGACGCTCAATCTCTTCGATACTGTCGAGGCAGTCAGAGGAAAGAAATAAATAGGGCGAGGGAACTTTTTGCAATCTAAAACGTTTAATAATAAAAACAAATTCAAGATTATGGAGAAAATTCAACCCGGGAAATATGTGGAACTCGGTTATGACCTCTATGAAGTCAATCCGGATGGTGAAAAGTTGGTTCATCAGACAGATACCGAAGATCCTGAAAAAATAATTTTCGGTATAACGCAAGGCATGATCCGACCTTTGGAAGAAGCCATCGCAGGTTTGGAAATCGGTGGGACTTTCGATGTGACGGTTAAGGCTGACGAGGCTTTCGGTCCGTATGATCCGGAACAGATAGCTTCATTGGATAAGGATATATTCGAAGTCGACGGCAAATTTGACGCCGATGTAATCAAACCGGGGGCTTCACTGCCGATGATGACCGCCGACGGCTATAAAATCAACGGTAAGGTCGTGGAAGTGACCGACTCGCAAGTAAAAATGGACTTCAATCACCCTTTAGCGGGAAAAGATGTGAGATTCAAAGGAAAAATCCTCGCAGTAAGAGACGCTACTCCTGAAGAACTCCAACCGGCTCATGGATGTTGCGGTTGCCACAGCGACGGTTGCGGATGTGACGACGGATGCGGTTGCGAACACTGATTTGAAAGATTATTATTGTTGCAATGACGATGTGACCCTAAAAAAGTCGCATCGTCTTGTTTTTTTTATTATCTTTGTAGGGATTAGGGGGGATCTGAACCCTGAAAGAGAGAAAATTTATATAAATCCTTTAATAAAATACCGAACTATGACATTATCAAATTTTACGAAAATGATTGTGGGCATAGCCGTTTTGACCGGTTCGGCCACTCAGATAACGGCACAACAGACCCATACCGAACAGTGGGCCAACGGCATCGAACGCTCTTTGGTTTATCGTCCGGGTGATTATGATTCAAAGTTTTACCGCATACCGGCAATAGTTACAGCTAAGGACGGCTCTTTGGTGACAGTAGCCGACAAGCGCATAGAACATAACGGCGACCTTCCGGCAAAAATCGACGTCGTGTCGCGCCGAAGTACCGACGGGGGCAAGACATGGAGCGATTATGTGACGGTAGCGGCTCATGATGAGGTGGGCGGATGCGGCGATCCGGCTTTAGTCGTCGACGAAAAAACAGGCGACATCCTCTGTATCTTCAGCCACGGTAACGGTCTGTGGCAGGACTCTCCGGCGCAGATCACAGTTGTTAGAAGCAAAGACAACGGCAAGACCTGGGGTCCGATGCTGAACATCAACCCTCAGATTCTGACTACGGATCCCAACGGCAAGCAGCCAATCAAATGCACGGCGGCTTTTGCATCTTCGGGCCGCGCACTTCAACTGGCCGACGGCAGGATAATGTTCCCCTTGGTGACGCGCACCGCGGGAGTCAATGAATTTACGGTTTACGCCGTTTACAGCGACGACGGGGGAAAAACATGGAAAGTAGGCAAAACCCCGGGTACGACCGACGGCGACGAATCTAAAATAGTCGAATTGGCTGACGGCACGTTGATAATGAGCATCCGAAACCGTTACCGTGACAAAAAATACTACAACCGCCGCATCTTCGCTTATTCCAAGGACAGAGGCGAAACGTGGTCGGAACCTCAACCGGTTTACGATATTCTCGATCCGGCTTGTAACGGCGACATAATCCGCTATACGTACGATGGCAAGGATATCTTGCTGCAATCGGTGCCGGGTTCGCCTAACAAACGCGAAAACGTGACGATCTATGCCAGTGAAGACAACGGCAAGACTTTCCCTTATAAGAAGGTTGTGTGCACCACACCGTCGGCATATTCTTCGATGACTGTGATGCCCGATGGGCGCGTGGGCGTACTGACTGAAGAATCGCAAAACGGCCATCAGTCATACGACATCTGGTTCACTGCCATTCCGATTGAAGAAATCATCAAAAAGGAGGAAAAAAAATAAACTTCCTTCGTTAAGGATAAAATCTCTAATGAGAGCCAAAATTCTCATTAGAGATTTTTTTTGAAAAAAACCGGATGGGATGAACTTTTTTGTGAAAAGGGATGTTTTAATATCAAAACAAGAAAATAAGAAACTAAAAAAATTAAAGTCATGGATAACAATTGTAATAAAGTAAAACGTTCCTATCATTTCAATGTAACTGAAGTAGAAGACGGAAAGATCAAAGAAGTATTTGATTTTAACTTCGGAGGCCATCATGATCTGAAACATATCGTTGAAAAAGCAGTGGCTGTAGGTAATATAACCGAAAAGCATGCCAAACAGCTTGTAGTAGGTGTACGTCTGTTGCATCATGTGATGAAGAAATATCCTGAAAATGAGATATTCAAGGCTTATTTCCCTCAGTTCGATGAGTTTAAGAAAGCTTTGAAAGCTCAGGCAAAAGGAAAAGAAGAAGCTTAAGAGATAGATTCCGGATAGATTGGGGCAGTCGAAAGGCTGCCTTTTTTTGTGTGGTGACGAGTGGAATTTGTTATTTTTGCAGGTGTGAAATGAATAGTATCATGAAGTCAGTCGTTTTATCGATATTCGTTTTTTTGGCTATGACTTTGTCGGGTCAGTGTCTGCAAAGCGGTGATATCGTGTTTCAGTCGGGTTCTGGATCGGAGTTTTCGAAAGCGATAACGGATGCAACGTCCTCATCTGATTCGTTAAGGTTCGATCATGTAGGAATAATCGATATTGATCCGACGGGAGTGATAAGCGTGATCGAAGCTTCGCCAAGTCGTGGAGTAACTGTTACTGCGTTTGACGATTTTCTATCGTCGTCTCCCACTATAGGCGGAAAGCCCGGCGTGGTGGTAAAAAGGGTAAATGTCGTCTTTAATCCCGATTCGGTGATAGCCAAAGCCAAATCTCATTTGGGGGAGGAATATGACTGGTGGTATCTACCGGATAACGGGAAGATGTATTGTTCGGAATTAGTGTATGAGAGCTATCGCGATGATAACGGTAGACCGCTGTTTTCGTCGAAGCCAATGAATTTTCGCGCATCCGACGGCAGTATGCCGGCTTTCTGGGTAGAGTTGTTCGACAAATTGGGTATGGATGTGCCGGAAGGAGTGGAGGGCACCAATCCCAACGATATGTCGAAAGAATCCATCCTCAGCGAAGTGAAGAGATTTTTCTGAAATCAGTGTGAATCGAAGGTCAGAGCTGTTTTGGGGGATAAAGTTCGTTCCACCATGTGGGATCGTCTTGCAGATATTTGGCAAACCAAGCCCAGATAGTGTTTTGCCATTTCTTGCGTTTGTCGATGTCGAGGATGTGGTGATCCTGGTCGGTCACGGCCACCAATGCTGTTTCTCTTCCGAGTAGTTTGAGGGCAGTGAAAAGCTGTATACTCTCGGCAAATGGGACATTGTGATCCGAATCGCCATGAAGGAAGAGTATAGGAGTGTGAATCTTGTCGGCATTATAGAGTGGGCTCTGACTGACATACAGTTCGGTATCGCTCCAAGGATAAGAATCGGCCATCGAAACTTCGCTGTAAGAATATCCCCAGTAGCCGTTGCCCCAGTAGCTCGTGTGGTCGCTGATACCCGCATGGGAAATCGCAGCGGCGAAGATGGGTGTAACGGTCTGTAGGTATTGCGTCATAAATCCGCCGTAAGATGCGCCGATACATCCTATCTTGTCGGGATTTACGAAAGGATGCTCTTCACAGAATCGCTGTGTGCCTTCGATGATATCTTCGGCAACCCCGTTTCCGGCAGTGTTGACATGGCGGGAGGAGAATTCCTGTCCGAATCCTGTAGCTCCGCTGGGGTTGATGACATAAACCACGTAGCCGAGGGCGGCGTAAGCGTTATGCGGGTATCTGCTTTCAAAAGAACGAGTTGTAGGACTACATCCGCCATAATAGTTGACAATCATGGGATATTTTTTCGACGGGTCGAAATTCGGGGGAAGATAGAACCTGCCGTTTATGCTATCGCCTCGAGAATTGACAAATGTCCACGGGCGGCATTCGCCGAGGAGCACATCGCCGAGCATTTCGTTTTTAGGCTCATCGAGAAGCTTCATTTTCAAGGACTTCGTGTCAAAAGTATAGAGCCTGTCGGGATTGGACGCACTTTGCCCTTTAACTGCTACCGTCGTGCCGTTCAGGGGCAACGAGAAGGAGGAAATATTGTCTTCCGGCACAGGTATTGTCGTTATCTTTCCGTTTTTGGGATCAAGTCGGTAAAGTGTTATCAGATCTTTGTTTTCGGCTGTAAAGTAAATCAATCCGTCAGCCCGACTCCATTGAAAGGCTCCGACGTTCGGGTCGAAGTCGCGAGTCAAGGGTTGGATTGCTTTTGAGTTTACATCGTAGAGGAATAGCTGCGTGTCGACCATGCTCGGAATCCGTCCTTCGGGAAGATTTTTCCCGATTCCTCCGAGTGCCTCCGGAGAACCGGAGATGAGAATACGATTGGCATCGGGTGAGAAAATGGCTCTGCCAACGAAACCGTCGCGGCTTACAATCGTATCGACTGTAAGGGTATTGAGGTCGAGAACCAGAATATCAAAAACAGTAGTTGGCCTCTTTTCGAGTCTAGAGCGAGGTACCGACAAAAGGAGTTTTGACGCGTCGTCGGAAACATCCATGACATTTGCGGATAAATGTCCATCGGTCAAGGGGAGATATATGCCGGATGCGATATCGTAACGAGCGATGTGGGTTCTGTTTCTCCACCCGGGCTGTCGGTCATCGGGTTCGAGAATCTGATAGATATCAGAATCTTCAGTCGGACCCGGCTTGCTGATGTAGTAGAAAAGTGACTTTTCGTCGGGTGAGATGAAATATCTTCCGTCGGGAATGTTTCGTGCAAAAACCTCGCTTTTTCCTGAGAGCGGGTCAACGGTGATGATTTCTTTGCCCCGCAGGCCTTTCTGTTCGAAATAATATCGGTTGGAGCGTGGCATCCAGCTGTTCCTCGTTCCATTGAGAACTGTTACCTGTCCTGTGGTTAAGTTTGTGAGTGTCTGCCAACTGCGATGATCGGGTTGAGGCGTTTGAAGAGCATATCCCGTCAAAAGCCATTTGCCATCGGGGGAAACAGCCACGGAGACGATCTGAGGGCCATAGAGTACGTCGTCGAGTGTGAAATTTCTTTTCCCGTCATTTCGTAGGGCAAGATATTCGGGCGTTTCGGTGACTATAGCCACGGAAACGGTATCGTCGACATTTTCCTCGGTTATGAAACTGATGTTAACGGCATAAGTCGCCGGCGTAAGCGACAGATCGTTGCCGGAATCGCGGCCGTTGAGCGTAATTTTGTATTTGTCGATTCCAGTGATGTTTAGGCCGGCTTTGGCGAAACGGTCGGCTTGCAGATTGAAGGATATGGAATGGAGCTGAGGCTCAGATCCTCCTACCCGAAGGATTCCATCGCTATGCACTCGTCCGCCATTGTCGGAAGGCAGTGGATTTTTGGAGAGGACGGTAGTCCAATCCTGTTTATAGAGCAACGCCGCGGTGTCGACTCCAACCGTCAGCTGTTTTGTGAGAGGGAACGGCCCATGATGAACGAAATTCTTCACGGGGATAGTATCGGCATGAATAGCTGAGATGGTCAGAAAAGCCAGAACTGAATTAACAATAATTTTTTTCATTTTTGTATAATTAGGTCAAGAAGCTGCGTTATGCACAAAAAAAATCAGGCAGCTTCTAAAAATTGCTCAAAGTTACGAAAAAACCGTAATTTGCGGAAATGGTGAAGATTGATTAATTTTGTGTTCCCAAAACGAGAGGGTTGCCAATAGAACGGAACCCAACACCACACAAAACGAGAAAAAATGAAGATAAAGAAAATATTTTTGTTGTTGTTAGTAATAGCGACAACGTTGCCAGTAATGGCTGAAGGTAGGAGAGTCGTGATCGACAAGCCTAATCTTCGTCTGTATGTGATAGATGGGTCGGACACTATTTTCAATGTGAGAGTATGTTGCGGTATCAATTACGGTAATAAGCAGGGTTATAAGGATTTCCGTACGCCTGAGGGAGATTTCAAGGTATATAAAATACAGGATTCGAGGAAGTGGCTACATCAAAACAGCAACGGTTCATGGTCGGCCGATTGTTACGGCCCGTGGTATGTAAGGCTTGCCACTCCCGGCTGGACAGGCATAGGTATCCATGGAACTAAAGCTCCGTCGTCGATAGGTCACCGTAGGAGCGAAGGCTGTATCAGAATGTTGAACGCCAACATCGAGCGATTCGTGAAACTGATCGATGAAGGGACTCCTGTAACAATCCTGCCTGATAAGAAACAACCTGCACCCAAAAAGGAAACTGCAAAAACAGAGACTCCCAAGACAGAGACTCCCAAGACGGAGGCTCCCAAGGCGGAGACTGCCAAGACAGAGACTGCCAAGGCAGAAAATTGATATATCCAAAAAGTCAACAGGGAATAGCGTTGCGATTTATTGAGCCTGACACGGCCAAATCGCGACGCACTTTTTTGTTCCCGGTTAGTTTGTAAGCCGGGATTTTTGTGCTATTTTTGTAGTAGTCAAACTAAAAATATTTTTTAAATCATAAATCCATGAAAATCAAAAGCAATATACTCGGGGTGTTGTGTCTTTGCGGCTTTTCGGCCGTATCGGCTCAGCCCAATGTGAATGTAACATGGCAAAACCAAACAAACCGATTGAATGAGAACGGTAAACCTGAATATGTGCAGCGATTCATCATTTCAGGTGATCTCTCTAAGCTTAAAGGAATAGGTTTCAATCAGTTCGAGGCATTGCTGACACCGGTTAACCCGAAGGACAAGGTTACTGAAATCATACCGAGCTATTTCCTGATAGAGAGCGAGCGATTCGATTCGGGTGCCGACAGCATCTGGGTTGATATAGTGACTTCAGGGCAGTGGAGCAATTACAGCTTCGGCGCAGACGGGGTGCATGGCGTGGATAAGAACGACAAGCCTTTCGATGTTAATTTCAGTCGTCTCAGCGCGACCGACCGTGCCGAACAATATTCTCTTCCGGGTCGTGACCGTATGCCTTACGGCGATGCGATCTATGCGATAAACGAGCGAATATCGGGGGGTAAGACGCCGGGGAGGTTCGATATGTTGCCTTCGCTGAAAAAAGTGACCGACCGTGGGGGCATCAACAAGACCAGATCGTTGCCGGACGTTAAAATCGTAAAAAGTCCTAATCCCGAATATTACAGGATAGAGATAACTCCTGACCGTGTGGAAATCGAAGGAGCTTCAGAGAAAGCAGTCAATCTGGCGCGCGTTACGTTAGACAAACTTCGCGAGATAAACGGCGGCGTCTTGCCGACAGGGACAATCGAGGACTGGCCAGATTACGGCTACCGCGGTCTGATGATAGACATATCCCGCAACTGGCAGTCGTTGGACGAGATGAAAAAATTAGTGAAATTGATGGCTGATTACAAGCTGAACACGCTTCAGTTTCATCTGATCGATGACGAAGGATGGCGTCTCGAAATCCCGGGATTTCCCGAGTTGACCGAATTAGGCTCGCGAAGAGGCTATACGAGGGATGAAAGCGAATTTTTAGCTCAGACATATTCGGGTAACGGCAATCCGGACGCATCGACTTTTGCCAACGGTTTTATTTCGAGAGCAGATTTCATCGATTTTCTGAAATATTGCAAAGAATTGGGCATAAGGGTAGTTCCTGAAGTAGAAACTCCTGGTCACGCCCGTGCAGCCATAAAGGCAATGGAGGCGAGATACCGCAGAACGGGCGATGACACTTACCGGCTGATAGAGGATGGAGACACAAGCAAATATAGCTCGGCGCAGGACTATCACGACAATGCGATGAATCCCTCTGTTCCCGGTTCTTATCGTTTTATGAACAAGATTTTTGATGAAATAATAGCTATGTACCAGGAGGCTGGTGCGGAACTGCCGTCGATTCACATCGGTGGTGATGAAGTGCCTCACGGTGCATGGAGCGGCAGTCCGTCGGCTCAGAAAATGATGGCAGAAAAAGGCTTGAAAACCGAAAGTCAACTTCATGCCTATTGGGCTCAGGAGATGGCTAACATGCTAAGGGGAAAAGGTCTGCAAGTTTCTGGTTGGCAGGATATAGCCGTGGACAAAGACACGGTTTTCTCCAAAAAGCTGATACCGGATATCGAATTCGTGAACCTATGGGTGACCTGGAAGAGAGGCGACGAAACCGAAACACCGGCCGAACGCTCTCAGCGATTGGGAATTCCGATTGTCCTTTCGTCGGCACACGGTTATTATTTCGACATGGCCTATGACTGGCATCCGGATGAGCGCGGTCTGACATGGTCAGGAGTAACCGACGAGTTCTTGTCGTTCAATACCTATCCGAGCGTGATGGCTCCGAAGGAGAACGGTGGCAGTGTGGTCGGTGTACAAGGACAACTCTGGAGCGAAACAGTTCGCGGCCCGGAGTGGTTAGAATATTATCTTTTTCCGAAAATGCTGGGGATGGTAGAGCGCAGCTGGAACGGCGACACGACCTACACAGAGCAAGATTACAATCAGATAATCGATTTGGTAGAGATGCCGTTTCTGGATGGACGCGATACGAATTACCGCATACGTCAGGCCGGAATAAAGAAGGGTGCAGACGGTAAAATCATGATGAACAGCCCATATCGGGATGCTACAATCCGCTATACGACCGACGGCAGCGAACCCAGTCCGGAATCGGCAGTGTATTCAAAGCCAATCGATGTTCCGAACGGTACGAAGACAATCAAAGCCAAACTGTTCCACAGGGGTAAGGAAAGCGTAAGCTCCATTCTGAGATTGTGAGGCCGGAGGTGTAGAGACTCCTCCCGGCAGTCGGAATAAGCAATGTCAGGATAGTTACGTCCGGCACTCAAATAGTTAAATATTATTAAAAATGCGTTTTTGAAAATTGCGATATGCTTGACTGACAGTGCTAAAGGGTGGGCAACTTTTAGCGTATAGGCCAAATTCGCAGATTGAGGGATGATATCGGTTGTAACTTTGCAACAAACAGAGAAAATCAGAAAAAAGAACGAGTATGCAGAAATTATCAAAATCACAAGTACCCCTTTATGCCGATGTACAGTCGGGAACTCCAATGTCGGCTTACAACCGCCCTTATCTCTACACTTTGGACAGCTCCATCGATGGCGCAAAACTGCTTGAGGCTATCAAAACGGCATTGAATGCACATCCGGGTCTCAGCGTTGAGGTGAAAGGAGATGAGAACGGTGAGGGCTGTCAGGAGCAAAAAGAGGATGCATATTCGTTGGCTGTTGAAACACAGAACGATAGGTTGACAGAGGCGATATCCGACAATAGCGGCAAAACCGTGATCAGATTGCTAACGGGAGGAGAGAGCCCAAAACTTTTCATCAGTCTGAATCACCTCACCGCAGATGGAAAATCTCGAAAAATACTGCTTGACGACATCGAGAAGGCTTATATGGGCGAGCCGATAGAGCAGGAAACATTCAGTTGGTCGGATTATGTCAGAAAGGAGGCTAAAACACTTGACAGCGAGCTTTTATCCGAAGCAAAGGAATATTACCGTCGCCGTTTCGAGGGAGAAGAGATACACACTCCAATACTTAACGACCAAGAGAGAACCGACCATATCAGAAAGACCCTGAGTTACGAACCATCGGTGAGCATAGACGACATCGAGCGATTCTGCAAAGAGACAGGAATTTACCGTAACACTCTCATGACAGCCGCTTACGGTTATATGCTGGCGAAATTCAACATGGATAACCGCAGCTTGTTCACGAGCATCATCGACGGGCGTGACGAAAAAAGCAAGCGAAGCACCGGTATGATGGTCACTACCATTCCAGTGACAACAAGCTTCGACAAAGCTATGACGACGGCGGAATATCTCCATGAAACCGAAAAACAACTGACAGAAAGCCGGAAATATCCGTTCTACGGGTATTATGACATCAGGGAAAGTCAGGATTTGCGAAGCGATTCACTTTTCGTGTGGCACGGTGAACTGTTCGACCGTCCAACGTTCGCTGGCAAACCTCTACAAACTGAATCGCTTGCAGCTGATCATGTAAGAGAACCGCTTTACATAAAAGCTTATGTAGAAGGCGGAAAACTTAAGACCGACGCTATCTATGACAGCGGTTTATATTCCGAAAAACTGATTGAATCGGTTTTGGAAAGCTATGAGGCGGCTTTGCAGGGGATGCTGATGGAGAAGGAGATAAATTCAGTTAATATCACGTCGGCTAAGGCTCTCGCAGAATTGGACAGATTCAATGAAACGTCACGAGAATATGACGAATCGGCTACGATAATCGATCTGTTCCGTAAGCAGGCGTCAGTGCGCCCGGAAGCGACGGCCGTGGTATACGAAGATCGCAAGTACAGTTACGCGGAAGTAGACCGTTTGAGCGATAAAATAGCGTGTCATATGCTGAAAAAAGGGATCAAGAAAGGTGAGGCCGTGTCGATCCTGATAGCCCGTAGCGAATGGATGGTCATAGCGTCGTTAGGCGTGATAAAAGCGGGCGCAACCTATCAACCGTTGGATCCTACATATCCGAAAGAGCGAATTAATTTCATGATGGAGGACGCAACATCCAAATTTCTGATAACAGACGTGGAGACAGCGGATCTTGCCAGCGAGTATGCAGGTGAAAGATTATATACCTCTCAGATAAAGGAATTACCGGACGCAGATATCGAACTGCCGGAGCTTAATCCGGACATGCGATTCATATTGCTTTATACGTCGGGTTCGACAGGCGTTCCGAAAGGGTGCGAACTCCTGCATCGCAACATCGCGGCTTTCTGCGCATGGTACACGAGGCGTTTCGATTTGAACGAAAACAGCAAAATAGCGGCCTACGCGAGTTATGGATTCGACGCAGACATGATGGATCTGTATCCGGCACTGACTACGGGAGGGACAGTCCACATCATAGCTGAAGAAATACGTCTCGACCTTCCGGCTCTGAACAATTATTTCGACCGCGAGGGTATCACTCATTCGTTTATGACGACCCAGGTAGGCTATCAATTCGCTACTTCGATGGAGAACCATTCACTTCTTCATCTGTTGACGGGAGGTGAGAAATTGGCGAGCCTGACTCCTCCGAAAGGATATAAACTGCACAATATATACGGACCGACTGAAACGACCGTATGCGTGACAACCTACGAAGTGAACAGAAAAGAGGAGAATATTCCGATCGGCAAAGCGATCGACAATATAAAACTCTACATCGCGGACAGCGAGGGCAGGAGAGTGCCAGTCGGCGCAGCCGGAGAGTTGTGGATAGCCGGGCGTCAGGTGAGCAGCGGCTATCTAAACCAACCGGAAAAAACAGCTTCGACTTATATAGAAAATCCGTTTACTGACGAGCCCGACTACAGGAGGATCTATCGAACCGGTGACATAGTGAGATATCTGCCGACAGGAGATATAAGTTTCGTAGGCAGGCGTGACGGTCAGGTTAAGATCCGCGGTTTCCGTATAGAGCTAAAGGAGGTAGAGTCGATAATAAGGGATTATCCGGGAATCAAAGATGTGACGGTGCAGGCGTATGACGATGCCGGGGGCGGAAAATTCATAGCGGCCTATATAGTGAGCGACGAAAAGATAGACATAAACAAGCTGAATGCGTTCATTCTCTCGGAAAAACCGCCGTATATGGTTCCCGGCGTGACGATGCAGATAGAAAAGATACCGCTAAACCAGAATCAGAAGGTGAACCGGAAAGATCTTCCGGAGCCCAAAATCCAAGTAACTACCGAAACCGAAACAACAGATGAAGAACCTATGAATATACTTGAAACCCAACTCCATGAAACGATATCCGAAATAACGGGAAATAAGGATTTCAAAGTAACGACCCCGCTATTATACGCAGGTCTTACTTCCATAATGGCCATAAAATTAGCTGTAAAAATCAACAAGCTTTACGGAGTTTCGATAGACCCCAAGAAACTGATCAAGAACGGAACGCTACAGACGATAGAGAACGAACTGCTTGCACATCTTCTCAATGAGGATAGAGAGGAGAGAGTGACGAAGGATGAAACGACGACAGCAACAGGGAAGTCCCGGACAGAAGCCCCTCTATCGTACGCTCAGACGGGAGTTTATTTCGAGTGTCTGAAAAATCCTGCATCGACCGTCTATAATATTTCTATGCTTCTGACCTTTCCCGAGGGTACGGAGGCCGAAAAGTTGGCGAAAACAGTCGAAGAAGCAGTCAAAGCACATGCAGGTCTGAATGTGAGATTCGATACCCGCGACGGTGCGATAGTCCAGACCACGGAAGGTGCCCCGGATCCGAAAGTGGAAATTAAAGAAATAAAGTCGGCCGATTTAGAGCAATACAAACGCGAATTCATAAAACCGTTTAACCTTCAGAGAGCTCCATTATACAGGTTTGAGGTAATCAAGACCGATGGCGATCAGGGAAGAGTGTATCTGCTGATGGATGTTCACCACCTGGTATTTGACGGAACTTCGGCTGATCTACTGATAAGAGAAATATGTGAAGGCTTGGAGAGCGGAATCACATCAAAAGAGAGTTTCACTCTGCTTGATTTCGTAGGGGAGCAGTCGTCGAAAGAGGGTGATGAGAATTATAACGCGGCCAAGGCATATTTCGATAAAATGCTATCAACAGCCGAAGGGGCGAGCGAAATCCCTGGCGATCTGAAGCCGGGCGGCACTCCGGGACATACGGGAGAGGCATCGACTCCAATCAATATGGAAGAGATCAGCGAAAAATGTAAGAAGCTGAATATAACTCCGGCCCATCTATATTTTGCGGCGACTGCCTACGTGGTATCCCGCTACACTAACAACAGGGATGTATATCTGTCGACGGTGAGCAGCGGCAGAAGCGACATCCGGATAGCGGAGACAGTGGGGATGTTTGTGAACACGTTGCCATTAGGAATCAGCATAGATGATATAACGACGGGCGAATTTTTGGAAAGAGCGTCGCAGATAATGGAGGAGACTTTGGAACACGAGAACTATCCTTTCGCCAAAATCGCGGCAGATTTCAATTATCATCCCGAAGTGAACTATGCTTATCAGGCGGGAATGCTCACGGCTTACGAAACAGGCGGCAAGGAAGTGAAACATGAGTTGGTGACACTCGACGAACCACGCTTCAAAATAAACGTGAGAATAGAGAACGACGAAATCGTAATAGAGTATGATGATTCGGTGTACACCGAGGGCTTGGCAGAAGGACTGGCAGAGAGCATAGCAGCCACAGCCGAACGGATGGCTGACAACACGGACAAACGCGTCAGAGAAATGTCGATAGTCAGCGAGCGGCAGTCGGCGGAATTAGACAAAATCCGGGATGGAGGCAAAGGAGAAATAAAATTCAGATTGCTTCAAGACGGTCTGATCCACTTCACTGAAGTACATCCTGACAAGGAAGCCCTGATCGCTACCGACGGAACTTTCACCTACGCAGAATTGGACAAGATAACCAACAGAATAGCGCATGCATTAAGGGAAAGAGGAGTGAAACCGCGCGACCGCGTGGCTCTGCTGCTTCCGCGTAACAGTCGTCTTGTCATGGCGCTCTATGGCGTTCTGAAATCGGGTGCGGCCTATATCCCATGTGATCCGGACTATCCGTCAGACCGCGTGAAGCTCATCATCGAGGATTCGGAAGCGAAATACATCATCACGACCGAGAAGCTTATGGATACCGTTCCGGCGGACAAAGCCATCAATGTGGAAGATCTGATATGTCATACGGACGCAAGCCCGATAGACCCCGAGATAACTCCCGACGATTTAGCCTACATCATATATACGAGCGGGTCGACTGGAAGACCGAAAGGTGTGATGCTCCGTCATGAAGGGATATGCAACTATATGACTCCCGATCCGGCGAACGTATATGCTTACGCACTGGCGCAGTATGTGGAACGCGCCCTATGCGTGGCGACAATATCGTTTGACGTAGCGCTTCAGGACATCGCAGCCCCTTATGCCGGCAAGACGATAGTGATGGCCACGGAGGAACAGGCAAACAATCCGATAGAATTGGCAAAGATAATCAGAGAGGGAAGAATAGACATGGTTTCGGCCACTCCTTCACGCTGGGCAACCTGGCTTACGAGCGAAGATCTTTGCGATTCGCTGAAGACCGTGAGGGTGATCCGCGCCGAAGGAGAAAAATTCCCCGAACCGCTGTTAAGGAAAATGCAGAGCCTGACGGACGCCAGGATACTTAACGTCTACGGCCCGACGGAGATAACGATATCATCCAATATCATGGATCTGACACATTCGACGACGGTGACGGTGGGCAAGCCGCTGTTTAACGTGAAGGAATACGTGGTGGACAGTGACGGCAACGAATTGCCGGTCGGTGTGGTAGGCGAACTATATATCGGTGGTAAAGGCGTAGGACGAGGTTACAACAATCTTGAAGAAATGACCAAAACGCGCTTCATAGACTATAAAGGGACCCGTGTTTACCGTTCGGGCGACTATGCACGCTGGCTTCCCGACGGCGATGTGGTGATACTGGGGCGTACTGACAACCAGATAAAACTGAGAGGATTGAGGATAGAGCTGGGCGAAATCGAGAGCGTGATGCAGAAAGTGGCGGGTATCGACAAAGTAGTGGTGATGATCCGAAAGATCCACGACAAAGAGCATCTGTGCGCCTATTACACGGCCGACCGTCCAATCCCTGCTGACGAACTGAAAGCAGAGATCTCAAAAAGCCTGACCAAATATATGGTGCCGACAGCCTATATGCAGCTGGAAAAGATGCCAATGACACCAAACGGAAAGACCGACCAGAAGGCTCTACCGGAGCCTGTTCTGGCGGCAGAAACGAGCTACGTGGAGCCGGCAAACGACAAGGAGAGGACTTTTGCGGGCATTTTCGCCGGAATATTGGATCTTGACAAGGTGGGCGCGACGGACAATTTCTTCGATCTCGGAGGGACGTCGTTGGTTGTGACCCGTGTTATAATCGAGGCTGACAAAGCGGGTCTGCATATAGCATACGGCGATGTGTTCGCTAACCCGACTCCTCGAAAATTAGCACGATTGATTTCCGGCGAAGGGTCGGAGGAAGCGTCGTCGTCAGACGAGGGTCTGGGCGCTTTGTCACAAGATTACGATTACTCGTCGATCAACAGGGTTTTGGCAAAGAACACGCTTGCTACATTCAAGTCGGAGCCTTGCGAGGAGCCTTCGAAGAAAGTGCTTCTCACAGGCGCGACAGGCTTTTTGGGTATCCATATTTTAAAGGATCTGTTGGACGGAGAGGCCGAGATAACGTGCCTCGTACGCGGGAAGACTCAGCAGGAGGCCGAGATGAGACTGAAGACGCTGTTGTTCTTCTATTTCGACAAGTCGTATGAGGAACTGTGGGGAAAGAGAATAAAAGTGGTGTGCGGAGACGTGACCGCCGCAATAGACCTTTCTATCGAAGCCGATACAGTGTATAACTGCGCTGCGATAGTGAAACATTTCTCCCATGGAACGGAAATAGAGGACATCAATATCGGCGGCGCAAAGCGTTGCATGGAATATTGTTTAAAGACCGGCGCTAAACTGATACATATCTCGACGGCGAGCACAGCGGGACTATGGGTAGGCGAAGAACGCGACAGGATATTCACGGAGCAGGATCTGTATATCGGACAGTATTTAGACAACCAGTATATAGGATCAAAATTTTTGGCTGAAAGAATGATTCTTGAGGCCGTGGCAACCAAGGGGCTCAAAGCGAAGATAATGCGCTTGGGCAATCTGGCGGCGAGGAGCAGCGACGGCGAATTCCAGGCCAATTTCTCGACCAATTCGTTTATGGGTCGTATCAAAGTGTTCAATATGTTGGGTTGCTGTCCTTACTCGATGTGCACTGACGAAGTGGAATTTTCGCCTATCAACGAAGTAGCGCATGCAATCACGCTTCTTGCAGGGACTCCCGATGGTTGCACAGTGTTCCATCCGTATAATAATCACAGCCAGCTATTGGGCGATGTGCTAAGAGAGTTGCGAACTGTGGGCGACGGTATCCGTTTTGTCGAAGATGAGGATTTCGACCGTGCGATGGATGAAGCCAAGAGCGATCCTCAGAAATCGAAACTTTTAGCGAGCCTGTTGGCCTATCAGGATATGGCTCACGGTCAGCGGACAGTGGAGGTCAAAGCGGGCAACGACTATACGACGCAGTTGCTGTACCGTTACGGTTTCTCATGGTCGCCAACTTCGTGGGATTATATCGAGCGCATGCTGACGGCAATCGGAGGTCTGGGATTTTTCGACAACCAGCTCAGCCTCTGATGAGCGATTCTAATCGGAGAATAAATTATAGAAATGGTGGTTTATGTAAAGGAAAACATAGCCGATATGGGCGAGGAGGATTATCTCCTCGCCCGCAGTTTAGTGTCGGATCAGCGCCGCTCCCTGTCAGACAGATATAAGCGTCGGACAGATAGGATAGGCAGTGTGATGGCCTATCGAGCTCTTCAGGAGGGACTCAAGAAAGAATATGATATCGACGGAGCTCCTGAATTCGGCTACGAAGAGAGCGGGAAACCTTTTCTACAGGACAGAAGGGATATTTATTTCAATCTGTCGCATTGTGACAAGGCGGCAGGTTGCGTGATCTCCGACAGGGCGGCGGGTATAGACATAGAGGAGATAAAGCCTTTGGACGACGAGGTGATGGACTATGCACTGAGCGAGGATGAAAAAAGGCGTGTCATAGAGTCGGACGATCCTGAAGTAGAGTTCGCAAAGATATGGACTCGCAAGGAAAGTATGGTAAAGCTGGATTTCAGTTATTGGCGCGGGGATCTGAAAAGCATTCTGGAGAGGGAAAACGAGGTGATATTTCATACGGAAGTGCATCGCGAGAAAGGTTACGTGGTGAGTGTAGCCGAAATGCGGTGAATCAGTCGATAACCGGGACATCGTTTTATTACGGATTCGATGCAAGAGAGGCGGGGTAGGACGTTAGTGAGGAGTGGGAAATTTAAATGATTATTTTGGGGAATAAATGGTGGAAATTATTAATTTTGCTGTCGGAGGATTAAGGAAATAGAATACCATGAAAGAAACAGGAGACAATAAGACCGTTGTGATCACTATCGGGCGTCAGTTCGGTAGCGGCGGCCGTGAGATAGGGAGGAAGATAGCCGATGTATTAGGTATCGGTTATTATGACCGTGAACTTCTGACCGAGGCCTCGAAAAGCGCCGGTGTGGTGGAAGAGCTCTTCGAACGTAACGATGAGCGCGCCCCTTCGTATCTGAACGGTCTGTTTTCGTTTGCCCACGGTATGACTCCTCCCAATATCTATTCCGGGTCGACTTCGATCAGCCACGATACGATCCACCGGAGCAAGACCGACGTCATAAGCCGGATAGCAGAGCGGGAATCATGTGTGATAGTGGGCAGGACAGCCGATTACGTGTTGCGCGACCATCCGAGGCACGTGAGCATTTTCGTACATGCTCCGATGGAACACTGTATAGACCGCATAACGGCGCGCGACGGGAGTCTGAGCCGTGAAAAGGCACGCGCGAAAGCGGAAAAGACCAACCGCCTGCGCGCGAATTACTATAATTTTTATACCGATAAGAAATGGGGTGCTGCGAGCAGCTATGATTTGACGTTCGACACGTCGCTGTTGCCTCAGGAGGATATCGTGGCGATAGTGAAAGACTACGTCAGGAGACGCTTTCCCGAAATATTCAGTTGAGTTCACCAACAGACGCGGTTCCGTCGGACGAAGAATCGCTTCCATTTTCGTCGTGGTGATGGGCGGCGGAGTTTCTTGATGTGCCGCCGTAGAGTTCGAGGAATGTGTTGACAGACGATGAAATGAGTGCTATTCCCATGATTAGAACGACTATTTCGTTTTTAGTGTGTATGTCGGTGGCAACAATCACGACTCCTGCTACAATCATCAGCAGCGGGATGACGTAGAACCAGAACGGCATTACGAACTCCTTGTTGAGGCGCGCGATGATTATGATATGGATGATACCGTAGACAATTAAGATGGCTCCGAGGAGGAAAGAGAAGAAATTAACGAAAAATGCGGGAGTGGCCAACATCCATATACCGAGCGCTAAGCTTGCTATGGCAAGGATGAGCACCGATGCCGAAACGGGGATTTTGTGTTTGACGCTATGAACAGCCTGCAAGATCAGATTGCATACGGAGGGGATCACGAGCATGCATCCCACGAGCCTTACCAACCAGGAGAGGACATCGAGCCGGCTATGCAGGACGATCAACGCAACTCCGACAATAAAGACTATAACGGCAGTGAACCAATTGTTACCTAATTTCATAATATGCTATTTTTTAATTATCAAACGCAAAAGTAACAAAAAGGGTTCAAAAATGAATTAAAAGAGAGAAAATATCGGTTAGAGTCAGAGCATTGTGAGGATGCGGGTGAGGGCAGCGATGAAGCGGTCACATTCCTCGAAGGTGTTGTAGAGGCCGAATGATGCTCTGACGGTTCCGGTGATTCCGAGCGATTCCATAAGGGGCTGAGCGCAATGGTGGCCTGTTCTAACGGCTACCGCCTGTTTGTCGAGCAACATGCCGGTGTCGTAATGATGGGCACCTTCGACGAGGAACGATATGACGGCGCTTTTCACGGGCGCTTCGCCATAAATCCTGACCCGCGGGAGGAGCTTCATACGTTCGGTGGTATATCGGAGGAGCCGTTCTTCGTGTTCGGCTATGTTTTCGATGCCGATAGACCGGATATACCCGAGTGCTTCCCGGAATGCGGCTATATCGACAAAGTCGGGCGTTCCGGCTTCGAATTTGTAAGGCAATGCGGCATATTCGGTGTGCGCGAAATTGACCTTGTGGATCATTTCTCCTCCTCCCTGATAGGGCGGCATGCTTTCGAGCAGATGTTTTTTGCCGTACAGGATTCCGACTCCGCATGGTCCGTACATCTTGTGAGCCGAGAAAGCGTAGAAGTCGGCATCGAGAGCCCTGACATCGATGGGAAGATGGGCTATAGCCTGCGCTCCGTCGATAAGGACAGCAGCTCCGTGGTTGTGGGCGAGCGATATGATTTCGCCTACGGGATTGACTGTGCCGAGGACGTTGCTGACGTGTGTGACGGCTACCATTTTGACCCGTGGATTAAGCATGCGTCGGTATTCCTCCATGTCGAGTTCCCACGTCGAGGTCATCGGTATGACTTTCAGTTTGATGCCTATGCGGTCGCGGAGCAACTGCCATGGGACGATGTTGGAGTGATGTTCCATGACCGAAAGGATCACTTCGTCGCCTTCCTTCAGTAGGCTTCCGTATGAAGATGCCACGAGATTGATGGCTTCGGTGGTTCCCCGTGTGAAGATTATTTCTTCAGTCGACGAAGCGTTGATGTAGGAGGCTGTGAGCCTGCGCGCTTCCTCCATCAGTTCGGTGGCTTCGAGCGAGAGCGTATGTACGCCTCTGTGTACGTTAGCCTTATGGGTGAAGTACATTTCCGTTATGGCGTCGACAACACGTCGCGGTGTCTGTGTGGTTGCAGTGTTGTCGAGATAGACCATAGGCTTCCCGAAGAGCTGTCGCGAGAGTATAGGGAAATCCCGGCGGTATTTGTCGATATCGTAAGTGCTATTTTCCATCTTCCATTTTGTTGCAGGCCGTATGGCAATCGCCGCAGGCCATAGTTGTGCCGGCGAAACGGTTTTCGACGAGCATGCGGAGCCGTTCGCGCAATCCGTCGATACGCACCGACTCAATGACATCGGCCATGAAGGCCTGCATGAGCATCACGCGTGCTTCATGCTCGGGTATTCCTCGGGTGCGCATGTAGAATAGAGCTTCGTTGTCGAGTTGTCCCGTAGTTGCTCCGTGGCTGCATTTCACGTCGTCGTTATAGATTTCGAGCTGCGGGCGGGTGTACATTTTCGCCTGTTGCGATGCTATGATATTTCTGTTGCTCTGATAAGCCTGTGTGAAGGGGGCTTGGGGAGTCACGAGAATGTTCCCTTCGAAAGAGCCAACCGAACGGTCGTCGAGCACGTATTTGAAGAGCTGGGTAGATTCGGAGCGCGGTTTCAGGTGCCGCACTCGTGAAGAATTGTCGGTGACGCTATCGGCCGACCCTATGGCCATTCCCGAGAGACGCGTACGGCATCCGGAGCCGTCGACGGCTATGTCGAAGTCATTGCGCGTGGTTCCGCAAAGGAGTGTGACGGATGAAATGTTGACATCACTGTCGCTGTGCTGTGACACATAAATGCCCGCGCATCGCGAAGTGCGGGCTGACGTTTCCTCCATCTCGCAAAAGTCGAGGGTTGCGTTTTCGGCAACGTAAATCTCAGTGACGAGTGAGGAGAGGATGTTTCCTGCTTCGGGGAGGGTGTGGTCGCATGATATTATCTTGACTTTCGCCCCCGGAGCCACAACGATGAGGATACGCCTGACAGCGAGCAGCGGGGTAAGAGCGTTGAAGAGATTGAGTATCTGCAAAGGACGGTCGACCGTCATGCCTTCGGGTACGTAGATCATCACGCCGTCCTGGGCGAGAAGTGTGTTGAGAGCGGTAGTGGTATCGGTAAGTCCGGCTATTGTTCCGTAATACCGGCTCAGTATTTGAGGATGTTTGAGCGCCGCTTCCTTGATGGAACAGAACAGAAGACCTTCAGGGAGACGTCGGTCGAGTTCTCGAGTGGGAACGAACGTGTCGTTAATCACATAGGCAAGCAATGGGGTCACGTTAGGCAGACCGCATCGGAAAGCCGATGATGTGTCGGCAGGGATGGCGACCCGGTTGATGTTTACCCCTCTGTCGGGGGCAAACATGTCCTCGATCGAGATATGTTCGTAGCCCGGATCTCCTTTTTCGGGGAGTCGTTTGGATTCGAGCACTTCGAGCGCTTTCGGGCGCATGGCGTTCAGCGTTTCCGGAGATTGCGTCTCTAAGAGTTCCCGGTTTTCCCGATAGAGATCGATATAGTCTTTGAGAGCGTTCATCGGTCGAATCAGTTATTGTCCTCTGCTTCCTTGATCCAGTCGTAACCGCGTTCCTCGAGTTCGAGGGCGAGTTCGGGTGCGCCGGTGCGGACAATCCTGCCTTTATAGAGCACGTGGACAAAATCGGGCTTAATATAATCGAGAAGACGCTGATAGTGCGTGATTACTATCGTGGCGTTGTGCGGCGATTTGAGTTTGTTTACTCCGTTAGCCACTATTCGCAGCGCGTCGATGTCGAGCCCCGAATCGGTCTCGTCGAGGATTGCGAGCCGCGGTTCGAGCATAGCCATCTGGAAAATCTCGTTTCTTTTCTTCTCTCCTCCGGAAAATCCTTCGTTCACTGAACGTGATGCGAGCTTATTGTCGAGTTCTACGAGTTCGCGACGCGTGCGCATCATTTTGAGAAATTCCGCAGCAGGCATGGGATCCATGCCGAAATATTTGCGTTTGGCGTTGATAGCCGCGCGCATGAAGTTGGTCATGGAGACACCGGGAATTTCCACGGGATATTGGAAAGATAGAAACAGTCCTTCGTGGGAGCGGTCTTCGGGTGACAGCGAGAGTAAGTCGAGCCCGTGAAAATCCACTTGGCCGCCGAGGACGGTAAAAGCGGGATTGCCGGCAAGCACTTCTGATAGTGTGCTTTTGCCGGAGCCGTTAGGGCCCATTATGGCATGCACTTCGCCTTCGCCTACCGTCAGGGAAAGACCGCGAAGAATTTCCTTTCCTTCGACGGAGGCTTTCAGATTCTGTATTTCAAGCAGTTTAGTCATTATATCGTAGTTCTTTTATTCGGTAAATGGATTAGGTTATCCTACGCTGCCTTCGAGTGATATCTGAAGCAGCTTCTGGGCTTCGACCGCGAACTCCATCGGAAGCTTGTTCATTACTTCCTTGGCATATCCGTTGACGATCAAACCTATGGCTTCTTCAGTAGGGATACCTCGCTGGTTGCAGTAGAATATCTGATCTTCGTTGATTTTCGATGTCGTGGCCTCATGCTCGACGACGGCCGTTTCGTTCAGCGTGTCGATGTAAGGATAGGTATGCGCGCCGCATTTTGAGCCGAGCAGCAGCGAGTCGCATTGCGTGTAGTTCCTGCAGCCTGAAGCCGAAGGCACCACTTTGACCAGCCCGCGGTAAGAGTTTTGGCTATGACCGGCCGAAATACCTTTGCTGACGATTGTCGATCGGGTGTCGGGAGCGAGATGGATCATTTTTGTGCCCGTGTCGGCCTGCTGGTAATTGTTAGTGACGGCAACGGAATAAAACTCGCCCACGGCGCCTCTTCCAGCCAGGACACACGAGGGATATTTCCATGTGATAGCCGATCCAGTCTCGACCTGAGTCCAGGAAAGCTTGGAACGTTCTCCGCGACACAGTCCTCGCTTAGTCACGAAATTATATATGCCTCCACGGCCTTCCTTATCGCCGGCATACCAGTTCTGGACAGTGGAATATTTTACTTCGGCCCGGTGTTCGACGACTATTTCGACTATAGCAGCGTGGAGTTGGTTCTCGTCACGCATAGGCGCTGTGCATCCTTCGAGATAGCTCACATAGGCATCGTCGTCGGCCACTATCAGCGTGCGCTCGAATTGGCCCGTTCCGCTGGCATTTATGCGGAAATATGTGGAGAGTTCCATAGGGCAACGCACTCCTTTGGGAATGTAGACGAAAGAGCCGTCGCTGAAGACGGCGGAATTGAGTGCGGCGAAAAAATTGTCGGTGTAAGGCACCACGGAGCCGAGATATTTTTTTACAAGCTCGGGATATTCTCTTACAGCCTCACTGATCGAGCAGAAAATAATGCCCATTTCGGCGAGCTTCTCGCGATGGGTGGTTTTGACGCTCACAGAGTCCATTACGGCATCGACAGCCATACCCGCGAGCTGTTTCTGTTCCTGAAGAGGTATACCGAGTTTGTTGAATGTCTCCAAGAGCTGGGGGTCTACCTCATCCATCGACTTCGGACCTTCTTTCGGAACGGGCGCGGCGTAATAGCTTATCGCCTGATAGTCGATAGGAGGAATGTCGAGGTGAGCCCAACGGGGCATTTCCATTGTGAGCCATTTACGGTAGGCTTTGAGACGGAACTCAAGCAGCCATTCGGGCTCGTTTTTTACGGCCGAAATGAAACGCACGGTTTCTTCCGTCAGTCCCTTCGGAAGAATTTCTGTCGGGATGTCGGTGGTGAAACCATATTTATATTCTCCGAGAGGGATGTCGGGTTTTTTGTTTCCCTCGGTGTTTATTTTGTTTTTATCGTAATCTTGCATCAGCTGAAAAAATACTTCTATGATTATAACATCGCCGTTGCCGAATTGGTTGCCGCCTCGCGTATATATCCCATGAGCCAGGGGCCGAGATCCATCACGAACCGGAACATTTTACCGTCGAACATCCGAGATGAGAAGAAGATGGGGCTTGACGGCCAGATGACATACCAGAGGTTTAATATCAGACTGACGACAAGCGACCATTTGAAAACCATGAAGAGAGAGCCGCATAAACTGTTGAAGACATTCAGATGAACGGTCTTGAGTGTTTTGCGCAATATACGGCCTACATACCAGATGCTTCCCCAGATGATGAAGAAAAGCGTTCCGCAGCCTATGACCGCAGCCGAATAGCGTTTGAACGCGGTAGCAGTCTGCCAGTCCACTCCCATAAGCATCGCGGTAAAGCGAGTGACCGGATCTCCCAGAATCCAGACGGCGACAATGCCGAGCAGCACACCGCTGATTGTGGTTAGCTGCCCGATAAGCCCTTCGCTGTAACCCAGAATACAGGCTCCGGCAAGCATAATGATGAGGAATATGTCAATCCATCCCATGACGTCGTTTGATTCCGTATAGTTGAGATTGCAAAGTTACAAACAATCCGCGATTTATGACCTCCCGAATCAAAAAAAGCGCAAAAGAAAGGATTAAAAAAATTATGCGATTTTACCTACTATTATTTCATGTCGTTATGTTGTAATAATCGACAAAACAGCAGATGGGGAATTATATTTTTAAAGGCAATACGAAATGGAAAATCTTAGACTCGCGGTTTATGGGAAATATGACGCTGGGAGGGTGACAGATGAGAAAAAATGATTAAATTTGCGGTTAGGTTCACATAAGAATGTTTAACGAGCTATGGATTACCGCATATTCCCTCCGGAAGATTTATTGCAGGCACGCGTAAAGCTGCCCCTGTCGAAGAGCGTCAGCAATCGCGCCCTCATGCTTAACGCTCTGACAACCGACCCACTGCCTTTGAAAGAAGTGGCAGACTGCGACGACACGAAAGCCATGATGGCGGGTCTGGGGAAAACCGACGGCAGTGTCAATGTGGGAGCGGCTGGAACGGCCATGAGGTTTCTGACAGCTTATTATGCGGCGCAGCCCGGGTGTGAGGTCGTCTTGGACGGCAGCGAACGGATGAGACAGCGCCCCATTGGCGAGCTGGTGGATGCTCTGAAAGCTTGCGGTGCCTCCATAGAATATGAAGGTCAGGAAGGGTTTCCGCCATTGAAAATCAAAGGGAATCGGCTTAATGGAGGTTCGATAACCATACGTTCCGATGTGAGCTCGCAGTTCATCTCTGCATTGCTCATGGTCGGCCCGCTGATGGAGAATGGTCTGACTGTAACGCTCGAAGGGGAGATCAAGTCCCTACCCTATATCAGGATGACTATTGAAATGATGAAGATATGGGGTGCAGACGCCGAAATGGAAGGAAACGAAATCCGGATAAAGAAAGGACAGTATCAGGCTACCGACTTCACGGTTGAGGGAGATTGGAGTGCCGCTTCCTATTGGTACGAAATAGAAGCGTTGACCTCCGGATGGGTGACACTCGACGGATTGCAACGCTTCAGCCTCCAAGGCGACAGCAGAGTCATAAGGCTATATGAAAATCTGGGGGTAAACACCGAGTTCGACGGAGAAGAGGGTGGAGTGGATCTTGTGGCTTCTCCCGACGGAGTGCCGAGGTTCATAGCCGACATGAGCGATACGCCCGATCTGACTCAGACCGTCGTGGTGACCTGCGCCATGCTCGGTATTCCGTTCCGTCTGACGGGAGTGGCCAGTCTCAGGATAAAGGAAACCGACCGAATCGAGGCTCTTAAAACGGAACTCTATAGGGTTGGCATAGTGCTCGAGATAGAAAGCGACGATATCATATCGTGGGAAGATGAGAGATGTCCTGTCAGGGAAATGCCGGTGTTCGATACATACGACGACCACCGAATGGCATTGTCGTTCGCGCCCGTAGCTCTTTTTATTCCTGGAATAATAATAAGGAACGCCGATGTGGTGAGCAAATCCTACCCCGGATATTGGGACGATCTCAAAAACGCCGGCTTTAAAGTCGAGGAAGTGACCGCGACCGCCGAAGCTCCGCTCGGAGAAAATGAAACGGAGGATCAGGCATGACGGCCGCATTAATCATATTGGCGGCGTTAATCGTGGTCGGTCTTATACTCTATCTTACCGACCGGCCGGCGAAAGCCGAAACCCCTGTGGACGAATCTGCTCCCGTGCAAAGTGAATCTGGTTGCTGCGGACTACATCTCGTGTGCGAAAAAGATTCGCTCACGGTGTCCATCGGGGAGGAAATAGAATATTACGACGACGAAGAACTCGACGCTTACAAGGGAGTGTCGCGCGACGACTATTCAGAGGAGGCCATAGAGCAATTCCGCGAGGTACTTGTCACTCTTCTCCCTGCTGATATAGCGGGCTGGGCGCGGAGCATTCAGATGCGGGGCATAGAGCTTCCGGCTATCATCCGCGACGAACTGTTAATGATGGTCGCCGAAGCGCGGCAACAAACGGCATAATCTATGGCTGAGCTGTTTGAATACACATTCTTCAAAAACGCGCTCGCCGGCCTGATACTGATCAGCATAGCCTCGGCGCTGATAGGCACATATATCGTCACGAGGAGACTGGTTTCGATAAGCGGCGGAGTCACTCATGCATGCTTCGGAGGATTGGGATTGGGATATTTCCTCGGAATCAGCCCTGTCCTTACCGCCGGAATTTTTGCCGTGGCTTCATCTTTGGGAGTGGAATTGATGTCGACAAGAGGCAGGGTAAGGGAGGATTCGGCTATAGCGGTGATCTGGGCGATCGGAATGGCGATCGGTATACTTTTCGTCTTTCTAACCCCGGGATATGTCCCCGAGCTCAATTCGTTCCTGTTCGGAAACGTGCTGACAATCGGCAAAGGAGATCTCTGGAGCTTCGCCATATTCTTGGCGATCCTCGTATTGTTTTTCGTCATCTTCTATCATAAGATCATATCGGTTGCGTTCGACAGGGATTTCTCGCGTGTGATAGGTCTTCCCGTAAGATTTATCAGCTTATCCATGACTGTGCTGACCGCTATTTGCATAGTATTGACTATAAGATTGGTGGGAGTGATGCTTCTGATGTCCATGCTCGCCCTGCCCCAGCTCACGGCAGAATATTTCTGCAACCGCTTCGGCAAGATGATGGTTATTTCTGCACTCGTGTCGTTGGCGTGCTGCGTGGGAGGACTGATGCTTGCCGCCGTCGTCGATGTGCCTTGTTCTGCGCTGATTGTGCTGTTGATGGCGGCCGTCTATATAGTCGTTGCCCTGACATTCAACATCAGGCGTCAAATCAATCTTCAACGAATACGACGCTCGTGAACCGGCTGCTCTTATTTCTGCTCATATCTTCCTCTTTGATAGCCGCAGGCGGATGCACGGTCAGAAAAAACACCTCCGCCACGAGAAACTATCAGGCTTTCATCACGCGCTATAACGTATATTTCAACGGGAAGGAGCATTACGACGAAACTGTGGCTGCGATGGAGAAAGACTATCAGGACGATTACAGCCGTCTTTTGCCCCTACACCCGGCCGAGATGAGAGGAAACGGCGAATTCCCTCAGCCTGCGGGGTCTTTCACCCGGTCTATCGAAAAATCGCAGAAAGCCATCCAGTTGAGATCCATTAAAAAACGGCCGCGCCGAGAACCCGGCCACAAGAACGACCCCGAATATCGCGAGTGGCTCAAACGCGAGGAATACAATCCGTTCCTCCACAACGCATGGATGCTCATGGCGAAAAGTCAGTTCATGGACGGCGATTTCTTAGGAGCTGCTTCCACTTTCTTCTACATCACCAACCACTTCACCTGGTTGCCCTCCACCGTCACGGAAGCCCGAATTTGGCTCGCCCGTTCTTACTGTGCGGCCAAGAGGGTAAACGAGGCCGACGCTGTCCTGAAAAGAGTGCGAACAGCCGACCTCACCAACGGAACTCTGAAAGGTGAATATGCGTTTGTCCGCGCCGAAATAGATATTGCCCGCGGAAGATATGCCGAAGCGATACCTTCACTTAAGGAGGCCGCCCGATATGCCTCCGGAAGGCAGAGCCAACGACTCCGATATCTCCTCGGACAACTTTATTTGCGCGAAGGCAATTTTCCGGAAGCACGCAGAGAATTTGAGAAAATAGAAAAGACCCCTTCGGCTCCCCACGCCATGAGGTTCAATGCGCGGATTAGGCGTAGTGAAGCCATTACCGGCAGTGATATCGACCGCAAGACTATGCAGGACGAGCTGAAATCGCTCGGCAAGCTTGCACGCTACGAAAGCAACTCCCAATACCTCGATCAGATATATTATGCCATGGGAAATATCTACCTGGCCACGGGCGACACTGCGAAGGCGGAAGAATCGCTCGCCAAAGCTATCGGTCTGTCCCAACGGAAATCGACCGACATGGCTCTCGCCGCCGTCGCTCTGGGGAACCTCTATTTCCGAACAGCCCGCTACGACAAGGCACAGCCCAACTACGCCATGGCTGTCAATATCCTACCTGAAAACTATGCCGGAATAAAAGAACTCAGAGAGAAGTCGGATATCCTCGATAAGCTGGCCGTTTATTCCAACACTATAGCCGTCGACGACTCGCTGCTACGCCTTGCCGAGCTTCCGCGCCCCGAGATCTACGCTATCGTCGACAAGAAGATAGAACGCTTGAAAAAAGAGGAAAAAGAACGGCTGGAGCGGGAAAAAGAACGCTTGGAACAGGCCAGGAATCAGCCGATAGCTGTGAGTGGAACTACCGGACAAGCCATCATTACTCCCCAAATCCGACCCGCCGGCGCCGAAACCCAATGGTACTTCTACAATCCCACTCTGCGCGAGCAGGGCAAGCAGGAATTCCGTCGCCTCTGGGGAAACCGCCGACAGGAGGACAATTGGAGAAGATCCGAAAGAAACAACCCTGCGGAGTTCACCGATGACCCCGCTGCTCGGCAATCCGGCGACCTAACCGAGCTGTCCGACACCCTCCCCGGAATATACACCAGAGAATACTACCTGAAAGACATACCTTTCGCTGAAGAAGATAAACTGAAGCTCAAGGCGCAGATAGCCGATGCCCTGTTTGAAATGGGATTGTTACTGAAAAACGAACTAGATGACAACGCCTCGGCCTCGGCGGCTTGGCTGAGATTTTTGAAAGAATTCCCCGACGACGCGAGGCGAAAAGACGTCCTCTACAATCTCTTCATGATGGCTTCTGCTGACAACAAAAATTCCGACGCACAACGCTGGCGGGAGATGATTTTGAGTGAATTTCCCGAGAGTCCCGAAGGTGTCGCAGTGAAAGATCCGCGCTATATCGACCACCTGAAAGAAATGAATGCCAATCAGGAGAAACTCTATGAAGATACCTACCGCAACTATCTTGAAAACCGTAACGGCAAAGTGCTCGAAAACGTGGCCTTCGCAAGAAAAAACTATCCTTTGAGCCCGATTTTGCCTAAATTCATCTTCCTTGAGGCGCTGACCTATGTCACCGCCCAACAGCCACTGAAAGTGAGCGAACTACTGCGCGAGATTACCGAAAAATATCCCTCCGCGGATGTATCGCCCCTCTCCGCCGAATGGCTCCGACAGCTCGATAGCGGACGACAGCTTGCAGTAGGCGAAGGAAACCTTACAGGTTGGATGCAGACGCGCCTTTTTGCCGATTCTGCAGCTGTCTCGACCCCGACGCCTCAAGGGCTCGATTTCGCTTTCGACGAAAACGCCCCCCATTTCGTACTTATCGCTTTCCCGGCCGACATCGTCGATCCCAACTCTATGCTCTTTGAGATAGCGCGTTATAATTTCAACACATTCACCGTACGAGATTTCGATATTTCCCTCAACCGCTACGGCCGCATTGCCGTGGTGAGGCTCGCCGGATTCGACAACCGTCAGGATGCCGAACACTACCATACCCTCGTCTCGTCCGCTTTGCCCCCTCTTCTCCCCGAAGAGGCCCGCGTGGTGGTCATTTCCGAAGGCGATTTCAATCTGCTGCTGAATGGTGGCCGCTCTCTCGCCGACTATCTCGAAGCGCTGGAAATGAAAACCGACACCGACGTCCACCGAGCGGTATTGCCCGACAACGAATATCCTTCACCCCAAGAAATGTACGGTGAATTTGACGACGAACCCGATGATTCAACACAACCCCGGCAGGAATAATGGAAAAGAAACCCCGTATACTTTGGGCCGACGATGAAATCGACATGCTAAAGCCCCATATCATGTTTCTCGAAAAGCATGGATATGACATGATAACCGTCAACAACGGCCTCGATGCCATAGAAACAGCCGTCAGCAGCCATGTCGATCTTGTTATACTCGACGAGCACATGCCCGGAATTTCCGGATTGCGTGCACTCACCGTCATAAAAGAAAAGTTGCCGCATATCCCCGTGGTCATGATTACCAAAAGCGAGGAGGAAGATATTATGAACCGGGCGATCGGAAGCAAGATTGCTGACTATCTCATTAAGCCCGTCCATCCACGCCAGATACTCTCCTCCCTCAAGAAATGTATCGACAGCAACCGCTTGGTCTCCGAAATGGCTGCGACCCGTTATGTCGACGACTTCAGGGAAATTTCCTCGATGATAGGACGTTGCCGCTCCCTCTCTGACTGGCGCGAACTTTATGTGCGGCTGGTCTACTGGCGGGTGGAGCTGTCGGCGGGACAAACGGCCGACGAAAGTCTCCGGGAAATGCGGAGTATGCTCGAAGATCAGATCGACGAGGCCGAAAGACTCTTTTTTCGATTTGTGAGCAACCACTATCCCTCATGGCTCCATGACCCCGAAATATTGATGTCCCACAGCATACTCGACCGGAAAGTCCTCCCGTTGCTAAAAAACGGCGAAAAACTCTGGCTTGTGGTGATCGACAACCTCCGCCTCGACCAGTGGAACATGCTTCGCCCGATTATAGGAGCCTCATTCAGGATGGAGGAAGATATCTGTTGCTCGATTCTTCCCACCACAACCCAATATGCCCGCAATTCCATCTTTGCCGGATTACTTCCCGCCCAAGTCAGCCGCTTGTATCCCGAGCTGTGGGTCGACGAGAGCGATACCGAAGGTAAGAACCTCAATGAGGAGCGGCTGCTCCGTTTCTATCTCCGGCGTTGCGGCATCGACGACGATTTATACTACGCTATCATCCGCGACTCCGAAAGCTGCGAAAAATTGTTGGCCTCCTTCGCCGATGTCACATCGCGGAAGCTCAAAGTGGTGGTTATCAATTTCATCGACATGCTTTCCCATGAGCGGACAAGCTCCCGGGCCGTCAAGGAATTGTCCTCCACTGAAGCCGGATTCCGCTCCCTTGCCGAATCATGGTTCCGTCATTCTCCCGTAGGCGAGCTTTTCAGGCGCATTGCCGCTCGCGGCGAAAAAGTCGTTCTCGCCACCGATCACGGAGCGATTAAAGTGAACAGGCCTCTGCGCGTGGCGGCCGACAAAACGGCTTCCGACACATTGCGTTATAAAGTCGGACGACATCTCAACTACGAAGGGAAAAACGTGCTCGAAGTCAAAGATCCGGCTGCCTACGGTCTTCCCTCCCCCGGAGTCGCTACATCCTTCATATTCGCCGGCTCGACCGATTATTTTGTCTACCGCAACAATTTCAATCATTATTCCCGGCTCTTCGACGACACCTATCAGCACGGAGGCGTTTCGATGCAGGAAATGCTTGTCCCTACTGTGACATTGATACCGAAATAACAATAAATCAACGATCTAATGGAAAAAGAAATAAAAATTGAGTCTATTCAGCGTCTGCCCGAGGCAGCCAAGGAGTTCGTCGAATTGATGGACGACCGCACTGTCTATGCTTTCAGAGGAGAGATGGGAGCCGGAAAAACCACATTCATCAACGCTCTCTGCCGCGAACTCGGTGTCAACGACGATGCTACCGGATCGCCCACTTTCGCCATCGTCAACGAATACCGGTCCGACACTACGGCCGAGCTCATCTATCACTTCGACTTCTACCGAATCAAATCCCTCGCCGAAGCGGAAGATTTAGGTGCCGAGGATTATTTCTATTCGGGAGCGCTTTGCTTCATCGAATGGCCTGACAAAGCCCTCGAACTGCTCCCCGACGACACTGTCAACGTCACTATTTCCGTTCTCCCCGACGGCACAAGGATACTCAAAATCGACTGATCCCTGACCGGTGGCCGCCTGCCGTTAGGAAACCTCGGAGTTTTTTATTATATTTGCATATTGAATCCAATTTACATTAATGAATCTAATCCATAAGACTATTCTTATATGAACAAAAAATTCGCCCTCGTCGCTGCGGCTGTATTGATCGCTGCATCGGCCTCCGCGCAGACTTTCCGCGAATGGCAGGACCAGAATCTCAATTCTGTCAACAGGCTTCCTATGCACACTGCTTATTTCGCCTATGAAAATCCCGATGCTGCCGCTAAGGGAGTGAAAGAAAATTCTAAAAACTTCATGTCGCTCAACGGAAAGTGGAAATTCAACTGGGTCAAGGATCTCGATCAAAGGCCTACCGACTTCTTCCGCACCGATTTCAACGACAAAGGATGGGATTTGATACCCGTACCCGGGGTTTGGGAGCTCAACGGTTACGGCGACCCCCAATATGTCAACATCGGATATCCCTGGCGTAACGAATTCAAAAATAATCCGCCCCAGGTACCCGTCGAAAACAACCATGTCGGCTCTTACCGGCAGACATTCACAGTCCCCGCCGACTGGAAAGGCAAGGACATAATCGCACACTTCGGCTCCGTCACATCCAACATCTACCTCTGGGTAAACGGACGATTCGTCGGATATGGAGAGGACAGCAAGCTCGAACAGGAATTCGACCTTACCCCTTACCTGGTTCCGGGTAAGGAAAATCTCATCGCATTCCAGGTTTTCCGGTGGAACGACGGCACTTATGCCGAAGACCAGGATTTCTTCCGGTTCGGTGGAGTCGGTCGCGATGTCTATCTCTATGCTCGCGACAAAAACAGAATTGAGGACATTCGCGTTACGCCCGATCTTGACGCTGACTATCGCGACGCTACACTCAAAGTCGACGTCAAACTCAAAGGAAAAGGTGTCACCGACCTCGTACTGCTCGACCCCTCCGGCAAACAGGTTGCCGAGGCTAAAGTCAACGGTTCCGGTTCCGTGACCATCAATGTGGCCGACCCGCTTAAATGGACTGCCGAAACCCCCAACCTCTACACACTCCGTGCCACTCTCTCCGGAGGAACTGAAACGATACCCGTAAGCGTCGGATTCCGTAAGATTGAAATCAAGGACCGTCAGCTGCTCGTCAACGGACAGCCCGTCCTCATCAAAGGTGTTAACCGTCACGAACTCGACCCCGACGGCGGTTATGTCGTTTCGCCCGAACGCATGCTCCAGGACATTCTTCTGATGAAGGAAAACAACATCAACGCCGTCCGTACTTCCCATTATCCCAACGACAATCTTTGGTACGACCTCTGCGACAAATACGGACTTTATGTCGTGGCTGAAGCTAACCTCGAAACACACGGAATGGGCTACGGAGAAACTACGCTCGCTAAAGTGCCATCATGGAAAACAACCCATCTCGAACGTAATCAGCGTAACGTACAGCGTAACTTCAACCATCCTTCGATCATCTACTGGAGTCTCGGTAATGAAGGCGGCGACGGACCGAATTTCACCGCTGCTTACGAATGGGTGAAGAAAGAAGATCCTTCGCGACCGGTCCACTACGAAAGAGCGATCAACGGACCAAACACCGATATCTACGCCGTGATGTATTCCACTTACGACCAGGCCGAACACTATGCCAAGACTGGTAACAAACCAATGATACAATGCGAGTATGCACATGCTATGGGTAATTCCGAAGGCGGATTCAAAGAGTACTGGGATCTCTTCCGCAAATACCCCGCTCTGCAAGGTGGTTATATCTGGGACTTTGTCGATCAGTCAATACGCTGGAAAAACAAAGACGGAGTAGAAATTTATGCCTATGGCGGAGATTTCAACCCCTACGACGCTTCCGACAATAATTTCTGCGACAACGGACTCGTTTCGCCCGACCGAGTGCCTAATCCCCACATGGCCGAAGTTAAGAGAGTTTATCAGAACATCTGGACGACTCCCGTCGATCTCTCAAACGGTACATTCGAGATCTACAACGAAAACTTCTTCCGCGACCTCTCCGACCACTACCTCGTTTGGCAGTTGCTGCGCGACGGTAAGGTTGTGCGTTCCGGCCGTATCGACGAAATTAATGTCGCTCCCCAAGGCAAGGCTAACATCGTCATTCCTTTCGGGCAGCTTGAAGGCGATGCTGAATATCTGCTCAACGTTGCTTACCGTCTCAAGGAAAACGACGGCCTCCTCCCTGCAGGAACCGAACTTGCCCGACAGCAGTTCGAGCTGACGGAATTGGTTGATCCCCTCCCTCTGCAGCTCTACAATGTCGCGGTCAACAATCAACCCCTCGTCAAGCCTCGTATTGTCGACAATCAGACAAACTATCTGACCGTTCAAGGTGCCGACTTCCAGATCGATTTCGACCGTGTCAACGGGTTCATAAGCAAATATGAAGTTGATGGTACAACACTCCTCAATGATGGAGCACAACTCACTCCCAACTTCTGGCGCGCACCTACCGACAACGACTATGGAGCAGATCTCGCAGTCAAATTCAAACCTTGGCGCAAACCCGAAATGAAGCTCAAAGACCTCAAGGCCGAAAATACCGACCAGGGACTCGTGCTCGTTACTGCATCCTATGACCTTCCGACGGTTCAGGCTACACTCGAAATGACTTACACCGTCAATAACGTCGGAGCTGTGCTCGTGACAGAGGATCTGAAGGCTTCACCCACGGCCGACGTACCCCACCTCTTCCGGTTCGGAATGCAGATGCCTATGCCGCTCGATTTCGACCGCATCGAATTCTACGGACGTGGACCCGGCGAAAACTATATCGACCGTATTCAGAGTGCCGACCTTGGAATATACTCACAGACTGTCGCCGAACAGTTCTATCCCTATATCCGTCCCCAGGAAACAGGAAACAAAACCGACATCCGCTACTGGAGACAGATCAACCATGCCGGACGGGGACTCGAATTTACATCCAACGAGCCCTTCTCCGCATCAGCGCTCAACTACACCATTGAATCTCTCGACGACGGCGATGCTAAACGCCAGACTCACTCGCCTGAAGTACCCAAAGCCGACTTTACAAACATCCTCATCGACAAAGTGCAGATGGGTCTCGGATGTATCGACAGCTGGGGAGCGTGGCCGCGCAAAGAGTATCTCCTCCCTTACGGAGACTACAGATTCGAATTCATCATGACGCCTGTCGAAAACATAATTCCGACCTCCACCGCCGCCCTCTGATATAGACCGTAAATTGTCGGGGTCATGACTTCCATACGTCCATGACCCCGACATATATTATCCCCTCCCTTCCCCCGAATCCGCAGGATTCCTTACCAATAGCCGGGTATTGGCGACATTGTCGCCTATGCCCGGTAACCACCAACAACTAATGTATCCGCAGGATTCATTAATTCGCGCCCTCATACCACTTCCGCCCCGCATCTCGTTGCGACCGTCCCGGAACGGGACGATTACGTAAGTAACCCCGTACGCTACTGCGTGCGGGGCACATCGAACTCCATCAGAAAAAAGTGCTGTAGGTACTTCACTATATACACATCCACGACCTCCATCCCCTCCTCCCTTCCCCCGAATCCGCAGGATTCATTAATTCGCGCTCTCATACCCCTTCCGCCCCGCATCGCGTTGCGACCGTCCCGGAACGGGACGATTACGTAAGTAACCCCGTACGCTACTGCGTGCGGGGCATTAAAAATAAACCTGCTCTTTCAGCTCACTACACCCCGAATCTATTACCCGGGGCACCGTCAGCGCTACATACAAACCTATCGCCCTCGTCATCAGAATATCGTCGTGACAACCCTGACGCGCCGCATAACTCCCCGAAGGAAGTTGCCGGTATGTCATCAGCTCCCGGCAGGCATCGATATCGCGTTCAGCATAACCGTGCTCCCTCACCAGGCTTATCAGACACGATATGATGGTCGCTTTTGTCGCACGGTTCGTATGGAAACCGTATTTGCGCTCCTTCCTCATCGTCACCTCGTCCTGCACCGTCCTTGCATAAAGCCTCGGGTAAACTGCCCGTAACTCCTCCAATATGTAGCTCGTCGAACCGGCGCTCTCATGTTCCAGCGTGTTGCTTTCGACTACCAGCAGTGCCTCGCCATACCAACGGGCTATCTGAGCCGCTTTCCAGCCCAAAAGGTCGTGATCCGTATGGCCACGCCACTGAGCTGCTATCCTCATTGGCCCACTCCCGTCGTTCTCGCCGCGGTCTATTACCGCTATCACCGACCAGTCGGAAGTTGCAGTACGGCCTCCGACATCCACTGCGACAACATATCGGTCTCTTCGGTCGCGCGCATTGGTCGAAGGAAACTCCCAAACCTTCAGACAGCCCGTAGGATCCTCTCGGAATCGCAGACCTTCTAACGAACGGCCTCCCGTTGGCAGATCCCCGACCAACTCGCCCCTCGCTAACGGCTGACGGCAATCGCCCATCATAGCGTCTACGTTTGACGCCGCGAAAACACCTTGACCTGTATGTACGAACGCCTCCGTATCATCAGTCGGAAATTCCGTCATCATCGTCGAGTGGTCTGGAGCCTCTTTACGCTTGTCGTGATACCATTGGATCATCTCGAGTGTCAATCCCTGCTCCCACAGACTCCGTTCATAACCGTCCATCGAGTTCCACAGACCCGCGACATCTTTTACCTCCTTGCGGTACATCTCGATCTCGTGCCACGCCACGAAAACTGCCCGCTTGTCGCTCTCGCCGTTCTTCGACCTCAACCATTCCGTGTGGAAGAAATTCCCCGTCCCGTTTGCGGTGCTTTCCATCACTATACCCGTCATAGGTGACTGCGAAATCCCCGAACATACCGCGCGGATAAACGCTTCAGGGCTCAGCTTCGGCGAATCCATCCAATACGCCACTTCGCTCAGATGAGCCAACGATATATCCAAACCCCTCACCGTGTCCTGGGCGAACGACGACGCTATCGTTACGGTCGAATCCCTCCCCGGAACTACCCGTGTGTCCGTCGCCCCGGTCTGTGCTTGGAAGCCTTTCTGTCGCTCCTTGGCCGAGCCTTTGTCCCCCTCCCAGAGAGAGGCCGGATAATCTTTCAGAATCTGGGAATACATCTGCCGGATCACCGCCGCGCTGTTCTTCACGTGAGCGCATATCAGAAGGTTCTTACCTTTCGCTTTCACCAACTGAAGCCATGCAAAATAGAGCTGCGTTAGCGTCGAGCCTCCCCATTGACGTGCCTTCAGAAGGATCACTCTTATCGGTTCGCCCTTCAGACGTTGATCCTCCATCACGGCTAACAGTTTGCGCTGCGGGCTGTTCAGAATGAAAGCTATCGACCGGCCGCTCACTTTATCCTTTATCTTGGTGCATCGCCACGCCCAGAACTCGAAATCGTAGCGGCAGCGTAATTTCTCGAACTCCATGCGTCTCATCCCTGCATGCATCCGTGTAGCCGCTTTCTCGTCTACTGCTGCAGCCAACCGTTTGTAGTCTCTGTCCTTGATCATCGGTTCCGGTAGATACAGGTAGCGGCCGCCTACCCTCACTCGTTTCCGTTTGCCGCAGCAACCCTCGCCGGTGTCCGGATCATGCTTTCCTTGCAGAAGCTTTTTGCGTCGTTCGTTCTCTCTCGCTATTTCCTCAAAATTCCTTTCCATCGCTATTTCCCCTTTTCTTTATTCACTTATTCATTACAACTTATCTCCACTCCCTCTATCATCATTCTTTTCGATGTTCCCTTCACCCTAACGCCCGCCATCCATCTCCGGGGCGACACTATACCGTTTATCAGAAGGGGTTCGTCTATGTTGCGGTCGAAACTCACTCGGCTTAGCAGTTCTTCGCGCCCTTTTCCGTAGCAGGTCACTTCCGCGTTTCCCCTCACGTCATCGCCCCTTATCTTCACCGATACGCTCCTTACTTTCATCCCTCGAGCCTCGCCATCGGTCTTCACCGTACCTCTCCAGCGGAATTCGTCCCCCTCTTCGGTCACCTCGAACCGTCTCCCTTTGCTGTCTATCAGCAGCTTCACGTCCGACGCCGTCAACACTACAAGCATACCCAATCTTTCCGACCATCCCAACCTTTTCACTCTCATTCCTCTGACGATAGTTTCCGCTTTTCCGCCGCTCAATTTCACTATGCCTTCGTCCGTGACCCCATAGTAGCATCCTTCTCCGGCCGTTAAATCTGTTTCCATCTTTGATCGGCACAGCTCTGTCACGCTAATTGAGCCCGTTTTCCCTTCCGCCGTAACTCCCTCGATCTCTTTCTCGGTGAGAAGGTAAAAATGACCCTTGGAGTTGTCCCAGCTACCGGTGCCGCGGTCTGTCGCTACGCAGCCTCTTATTGCTCCTTCTGTTCGCGTCGTGCCGGTGATTCTGCCTCTGTCGCCGCTGCGTCCGCACAGAAGCGTCCCTTCGTGAAGTCGTTCCGGAGCCGGCGGGTTGTAAGGCTCGTCCCACGTAGTTGCATCGACCGCTGTCATCTCACGCTTTTTCATGTCAGGCGCTATATTGATGGCCATTTTCGCATCCGCAGTGGGTGTCAGCTCCAGTTCTAAGCTCTTCATCTCGTTCCCTCTCTTGGCCTCAATGGTCATGCTTAGAGCATCCTTGCCTGGATAGCCCGCTATCGGATTGACACTAAGTGAGCCGAAATCACCGGTTATCGTCACCTCCTTTCTCACAGCTCTGCCGTTTGTCAGTCTTACCGTGGAGCGAATCCTGATCTCCTCGTCGCCATCTTCGAATCCCACCAGCTCTTTTGGATTGGTTCCTTCGTAGGGCAGGGGAGTGATACCGCTGTAAAGCGTCGTGTCGCCGCTCGAAGTCATTCTCTCAGCCTTGAAGCCGTGCGGAATGTTCACATTCGCCATCGTTTCGTTTCCACCCTCGTTCAACGCCGGCTCTTCCGACAGAATCTTGTCAGTCATCATCCTGATTGCTTTCACTCCCACAAGGCTTTCCGGTTGAAGCATCACCTGCCTCTCGCCCGCTATGCCGAATCGCTTCACTGTCGGCAGCGTCTTCTCACTGTGCGCAAGCATCTGTCTCAAGCGTTCAGCCCGTTCTTCATTCCTGCTTGCAAGACCCGTTGTTGCCCCGGGAAGGCCTATTCTCGCTGTCGGAGTGTTGCCCGAGGCGTTCACTGTCCTCAATTCCGCTTCTTCGTCGAAATCCAACGGATGAAGAGGATAGCTCATCTCGATCTCCACCGTACGCACATCGCTCTCCGGGTCTGTTTCGGGTATCGTTACCCACAGGGAATACGCTTTGGCTGTCAGTGTCAGGCTCTCGATGGTGAAATCCGTATCCGAACGTTTGCTTATCTTAGCCTCCATCACATCGCATAATTGCCATCCCGAGCTGCTCGCTGCTATCTGCGGAAGGCTCGTGAATAGCGTTCGTCCTTCCCCGTCCAATAGCTTATACCTCAATATGATAGGCTGTATGAGCATGTTGGCCGTCCCTGCTTGGATATACATCGAGCGGTATGCGATCTCCAACATTTCCGAGTAATTTTCCAAGTCCTTTTCACTCAAAGGGTTCAGCCTTCTTAAGTCTCCATCTTTAGGAGTGAAGCTGCCCGTTTGCGTCTGCATTGTTCCTTCTTCTCTGATTTTAAATGTAACTGATGGATAATCAGCTGCTTTGCGTTCGAAGTCACGCGCTCCGCTCGATGTCTCCTCGTCTTTTCCTGTGGTTTTCGCTTTGATTTCCGACCATTCGGCAGATGTGAGTGTGCGGAGGCCGCCATTTACGCCGGCGTTTATCAGATTTACGCATTCCATCACACCGTTTCCCCCGGCAATACCTGTTGCCGCTAACTTAAATTTTTTCTCTTTCATAATTTTATCCCCCAATTCTAAATTTGATATTATTAAATTCTACGGTTCATAAAACTTACAAGATTCGTTTCTCTCTACTCTCCCCCCCATCCTCTCCTCCTCTCCAACGTCTCATAAATTTCTTCTGTTGCAAAATTACAACACGAACCGCCCGGTAATCTGCGAATTTGGCCTATACGCTAAAAGTTGCCCACCCTTTAGCGCTGATATTCAATAATTTCCCCTATTTACGTACCGTCATTTTTAATATTATTTAACTTCTCGACCCCAATTTCTCCTCCCATTTTATCATGCTCGACAAATCGAAATTTACGTCACCCTCCGAATATCGCCGCAGCTCATCCTCTGTCATAACCGACATATAACGCTCGAAACACAACATCCTCATTAGCTTCAACTTAGTTTCCTCGATGCAAGACATCAACATCGCTCCCTCACCCATAATCAGCCATCGGGCGTTAACATCCGGCATCCGCTCTAAGATCGTTACTATCGGCTTCAGCCCTATTCCGCCCGAACCCTTTAGCATAAGATTCAGATACTGAGGGGTCCAACCCATCAGCTCTGCAAACCTCGACCGGTTGCCACCCGTCCTGAAATCTATCAGCTGCTTTATCCTTTCCTTCATCTTGATTTCACTCTTGTTACTGATTGCTAAATTACTCAAATTCAACATTCACACTCTGATTTTCACTATCTTTAACATTCTCCGGCAGCCGATAAAAAAACCTCATACGGAATTCCGTACAAGGTCATTTGTCGGGGTGAGAAGATTCGAACTTCCGACCACACGCCCCCCAGACGCGTACTCTAAACCTGGCTGAGCTACACCCCGATTGGCTTAAAAGCGCCGCAAAGTTAATTATAATTTTCCGATCTCGCAACAACACCCCGCCAATTTCTCAAAAAAACGACCTCCAACCCACCTCGTGACTCTCCGACGGCCGTACGTTTTATGCCGTCCGCAATTACTATTGCAAATCACCTCGGATTTGTAAAAAACAAATCCCTTTCCCTTTGGGAAAGTCGCCGAAAATGCGTAATTTTGTATGCTGGAAAAGAGGCGTCCCCAAACGCCTCCCTAACTTATTGAAAACGAAAAAAATCTATTATATGGCAGAAAAAGAAGAAAAGTACGACGCCGGTAATATCCAGGTCCTCGAAGGACTCGAAGCAGTCAGAAAACGCCCTGCGATGTATATCGGCGATATCAGTTCTAAAGGATTGCATCATCTTGTGTATGAAGTGGTTGATAACTCTATCGACGAAGCGCTCGCCGGATACGCCACTCATATCGACGTTACCATAAATCAGGACAACTCTATCACGGTCGTCGACAACGGACGAGGAATCCCCGTCGACTATCACGAAAAAGAAAAGAAAAGCGCACTCGAAGTAGTGCTGACGGTGCTTCATGCCGGAGGTAAGTTCGACAAAGGAAGCTACAAGGTCTCAGGTGGACTCCACGGTGTCGGAGTATCATGTGTAAACGCACTCTCAAGCTATCTGAGAGCGGAAGTACATCGCGATGGCAAATGCTACATTCAGGAATACTCTCAGGGTAAGCCCACTACCGAACTCCGCGTAGAAGGAACCAGCCGCCACACCGGAACAAGCATCACATTCTTGCCCGACCCCGAAATCTTTACCGTTACAGTCTACGACTACCACATTCTTGCAAACCGACTCCGTGACCTCGCTTTCCTGAACGCCGGAATAACACTGACGCTCACCGATATGCGAAACATCGACGATAACGGGAATCCGAAAAAAGAAGAGTTCTATTCACGCGACGGACTCCGCGAATTCGTTCAGTACATCGACACCAACAAGGAGCCCCTCATCGGTGAAGTAATTCACCTCAACACAGAAAAAGCTGGCATACCCGTCGAAGTCGCACTCATCTACAACACCACTTTCTCCGAAAACGTCTATTCTTACGTCAACAATATCAACACGATAGAAGGTGGCACACATCTCACGGGATTCCGCAGAGGGCTCACCTCGACACTCAAAAAATACGCCGAGGATAGAAAAATTCTCGAAAAAGAAAAAATCGAAATTTCAGGCGACGACTTCCGCGAAGGACTCACTGCCGTTGTCAGCGTAAAAGTCATGGAACCGCAGTTTGAAGGACAGACCAAAACCAAACTCGGTAACAACGAAGCAATTGGAGCCGTTCAGACTGCTGTCAGCGAAGCCCTTGGATATTATCTCGAAGAACACCCCAAGGATGCCAAGCTAATCATCGATAAAGTCGTCCTCGCAGCAAAAGCGCGCAAGGCCGCCTACGACGCTAAACAGAAAATACAGCGCAAAACTCCACTCGTCGGAGGTGGGCTTCCCGGAAAACTTGCCGACTGCTCATCGAAAATAGCGGAAGATTGCGAAATTTTCATCGTCGAAGGTGACTCCGCAGGAGGAACCGCAAAGCAGGGACGCGACCGCATCCATCAGGCTATCTTGCCGCTGCGCGGTAAGATTCTGAATGTCGAAAAAGCTTCTAAACACCGTCTTTTCGACAATGAGGAAATTCAGAATATCTACAAGGCTCTGCGAGTTGTTCCCAACACGGGTGACGAAGAAAACTCAGTGGATCTCAGCAGACTGGCTTACCACAAAATCATCATCATGACCGATGCCGATGTCGACGGTTCACACATCGCTACTCTGCTCATGACATTCTTCTTCCGGCAGATGCGATCCATAATCGACAACGGTTATCTCTACCTCGCCACACCTCCGCTCTACAAATGCTCCGTAGGACGACGCAAAAACTCCGAAGAGTACTGCTGGACGCAGCAGCAGGTAGAGCAATTCTTCGCAAAACACGGCGGAAAAGGAGAAGTGCAGCGATTCAAAGGGCTTGGTGAAATGAATGCCGACGAACTTCGCGACACTACCATGTCTGCTGAACACCGTCTCCTCAAGCAAGTGACCATTCAGGACGCTATCGAAGCTGAAAGAATTTTCACCATGCTAATGGGCGACGATGTTGAACCCCGACGCCAATTCATCGAAGAAAACGCAAACTACGCAACAATCGACGCGTAAAAGTGTTTTCTAAATAAAAAACACTGGAAACATGGCTAAACTTAACGGGAAAAGAAAACTCACAGCCTCTGAAATACGGCTCAGAGTGTTGCAATTTATTGCTCGACAGAAGAATAATACCTTCAACTACCGTCAGGTCAGCCATGCTATTGAAGCGGAAGGAGCCGCACCACAGAAGATCGTCGCACTCTATCTCGCAGAGCTCGCTTACGACGGCGACTTGATAGAAGTTTCCCCCGGAAAGTACAAATGCCCGCAGCGTTCCAACGTCTCCACGGGAGTTTTCGTACGCCGCAGCAATGGCAAAAATTCCGTAATCACCGACGAGGACGGAGAAACAATTTTCGTTGCCGAGAGAAATTCTATGCACGCCCTCAACGGCGACAAAGTAAGGGTTATTGTCTCGGCACACCGAAAAGGGGTCGAACCGGAAGCGGAAGTAATTGAGATTATTGAGAAAAACGAGCAGACTTTCATCGGAAATCTCAAGGTCGAACGGCAGTATGCCACGCTCCTGACTGATTCTAAGTTCCTTGCAGCCGATATAATCATTCCGAAAAATAAGCTCCGTGGAGGGAAGACCGGCGACAAGGCGCTCGTTCGCATTACCGACTGGAACGACAACGAAAAAAATCCGCGGGGAGAAGTGCTCGACATTTTGGGACGCACCGGCGAAAATACTGCCGAAATGCACGCAATTCTCGCAGAATTCGGATTGCCATACAGATATCCGTTAAATGTAGAGCAGGCTGCGGCGAAAATCGATGCCGGAATCACCCCCGAGGTTATTGCAGCGCGCCGTGATATGCGGAATGTGACTACATTCACCATCGACCCCAAGGATGCAAAAGACTTCGACGACGCGCTCTCGATCCGCACCTTGCCGAATGGACATTTCGAGATAGGGGTTCATATCGCCGATGTTACCCATTATGTTCAGCCTGATACACTTCTCGACAAGGAAGCACAGCGGCGCGCTACCTCCGTCTATCTAGTCGACAGGGTAGTTCCGATGCTCCCCGAGCATCTCAGCAACGGGATATGTTCACTGCGTCCCGACGAGGAAAAACTCACCTACTCCTGCATCTTCGAAATGGATGTGAACGCCAATGTCATCAAATCGGAAATCGCAAAGACCGTGATTTGCAGCGACCGCCGATTCACTTATGAAGAAGCCCAGGAAGTTATCGAAAACCGTGCCGGCGATTTTGCCGACGAGATTCTTGCTCTCGATGCTTTGGCTAAAATACTCAGAAAGAGACGTTACCAAGAAGGATCGGTGGAATTCGACCGTGCAGAAGTAAGATTCGATATCGACGAAACCGGACATCCCACAGGCACCTACTTCAAAGTATCGAAAGATGCCAACAAGCTCATCGAGGAGTTCATGCTGCTCGCTAACAAAACCGTAGCCATGGCTATCGGGAAGCCCGGAAAGAACAAGAAAGCCAAGGCGTTCGTTTATCGTGTCCATGACAAACCCGAGCCAACACGTCTTGCTGAGCTTGCTCAGATAGCCCGCTCGTTTGGCTATAAGGTGAAAGACTCGGGCTCGTCACGTGAAATCAATCGGTCCATCAACCGCATGCTCGCCGATGTCAAGGGAAAAGGCGAGGAAAATTTCCTCTCCACTCTCGCCATCCGATCAATGGCTAAAGCCGAATATACCACAAAAAACATCGGTCACTATGGACTGGCTTTCGACTACTACACGCACTTCACATCTCCCATACGCCGTTTCCCCGACATGATGGTTCATCGGTTGCTCGACCGATATCTCGCCGGCGGGAGAAGTGTCAACGTGCAGAAGCTCGAAGAACAGTGCAAGCACTCGAGTGAAATGGAGCAACTTGCCACAAATGCCGAACGCGCCTCGATTAAATACAAACAGGTCGAATACATGGGCGATCATCTTGGAGAGGTTTACGACGGTGTAATATCGGGAGTAACCGAATGGGGACTCTATGTTGAACTGACCGAAAATCTCTGTGAGGGACTCGTGCCCGTCAGGGATCTCGAAGACGATTTCTATGACTTCGACGAAAAAAACTATTCACTCGTAGGCCGACGTAATAACGTTCGTTACAGGCTTGGCGATCAGGTAAGAGTGAAAGTGGCTCGGATTAACCTTGAGAAAAAACAGCTCGATTTCGCGCTCCTCGACGACCGCACTCTACGCAAGGATGAAGATCGTCTCGGGAAGAAAGTAAGTGCACGCGAAGCCCTTGCTATGAAATCCCCAAAACCGAAAAAAATTACAAAAAGAGCTCGTGGACGTCGTTGATTTACCTCCCGCAAAATCTCTATCAATCGAGATTGACCGACTTCGTGTCTATGCTTTCCATGGTGTAACCGACGAAGAGAAACGACTCGGCACGTGGTTTGAGGTCTCATGTGAGCTTCAATGCCCTGTCATTGATGCTGTTGAAAATGACCGGTTAGACAGTACGATCGATTATGCGCTTGTCATATCGTTGATTCAACAGGAGATGGCTCAGGTTTCAAATCTCATCGAACATGCAGCTGAGCGCATTCGCAGAGCTATCCTCTTGCAATATCCCATTATCACTGGCGGCTGGATTAAAGTTAGTAAACTCAATCCCCCCGTCCCCTCCTCCCTCTCCTCCGCCTCCGCCACCCTCCGCTGGTAAATAAACACGTTAACCGTAAATCATGAGCAAAAGGTATAAAATTTGTTCTTTACAGTAAACAATTTGGCGAATTGTATCTTGTAAAGAATAACCCGCAGAAACAGATTCTTTCATAATCTTGCTCTGATATCCTGAGAGTCTTTATGGGAGATTTTCATTGACAGATCTTAGAAATTCAACCGAGATTACGGTAACAACTGTTGCAAAACGAAATATTAATGCTCATTCAAACTATAAAAGTCTCCTTCACCTTCACACGCATACCTCCAACACACAGATTTTTTTGAAAATTATCAGAAAAATATTGTCGAATAGAAATAATAAACTAATTTTGTAGCCAACTTCAGAGGAAGTGTAAATTTTGAAATAATAAGGAACGTTTTGCTCTTCGCTTTTTGTTGAAAACCTGAGAAATTTTCTAAAAAGAGTAGCGAGTAAGGTAAGACTGTTTCTCACGCTTAGCGTGGGTTACGGCTGCATTGTCGCTACTCGGGTTTTCTCAGGACCTTCAACAAAAGCAAATGCAATCAACCCGCGTTTTTTTGTGTGTTTAAATGTAGCTGTGGGTTGCAGTTACACTGAAATTATTATGAAACAAAATCTAATTGCCGGTATCACATTTACCGCAGCCGCAATGATGCTCTCGTCATGCGCAACCCTTTTCACTAAATCCAAACAGGACGTGACATTTCAGGGACAGCCCGGAACTATGATTGTCGATCCCAAAAAGAACACTTACGTGGCGCAGATTGGAGAAAACGGTTTTGCTACGGCAAAACTCAAAAAACAACTTTCGGCAAAAAAACTGGAAGCACAACATGAGGGGTATCAGACTAAAGAGATTCAAGTACCTGTGAGATTTACGAAAACTTCGCTTTGGAACATTCTGTTTGGAGGTGTCCCCGGATTCGCAATAGACGTAGCGACAGGAAAAATAATGCATTATAAAAACGATGTGGTGAATGCTACATTGACTCCAATCGCCGGATATAGAGAAGAGGAGGTGATAACTCCTGTCGTTGAAGAACAACGCGTTACCCGTGATAATCCCGGCGTGACAGATATGGAAAAAGCCGTAGTAAGATGGTATTTCGATTCCGATCCGCGTGGAGCGAGAATATCATACAGAGTGATATCTAATGTACCAAACGAAGTAAAAAATACTAACGAAACTTATTTGACTACTACTCCATTGGAAGAAACAAAACCTTTTAATATTCCAGGCCTCACATATAACAACGCCAATGATGTGACAATTGAAATAAAAGTGTCAAAAAGAGGATTTGAAGACCAGGTAAAACGTTATAACGTCCGTCAGGCATTAGACCAGCAGGAAATAAGCGGTTTCTTTGAACTCGTCCCCAAAAAATAAATTATAAAAAAATTTAGACATGAAACGAAATCTATTTAAATCAACATTTTTACTGTTATTCAGTTTAGTCGCAGTATCGGCCCATTCCAAAGGTACTTTCGATCTTGCGTTATCTTGTGATCCTGATGGAGCCAAGGCATATTTGAACGGTATAGAGGTAGTGCAATCGACACCCGCTATTATTCAAGTGTCAAACGACTTGATCGGTAAACCGATTATGATTAAATTCGAAAAGAAAGGATATACAACCAAAACCATAACAGTATCTTACGACAAAAAATTGGCAAAAAAGAATCCAATTGTTTACTGTCATCTCGAAAAGGAAGTGACGCAACCCGTCAGCAATGCTTATACAAGCGATCCTACTATTCCTGCAGGTCAAGCAAATGCACGTGTAGACAGAGATAATCCCGGTAAAACTGATATGGAACGTGCTATCGTCAGATGGTATTTCGATTCAGACCCGCGTGGAGCGAGGATTTTCTATAGGGTTATATCGAATGTACCAAATGAAGTCAAGAATACCAATGAAACTTATCTGACTACCACACCCCTTGAAGAAACTAAAAGTTTCAATATTTTAGGTCTCACCTACGATAATTCACGAAACGTCACTATCGAAATTAAAGTATCAAAAAGAGGATTTGAAGACCAGATCAAACGTTATAATGTCCGACAGGCACTTGATCAACAAGAAATAAGTGGTTTCTTTGAACTTGTTCCTAAAGAAACTGAGGAATAGTTTGACTGAAGCATTAATATCGTTAGAGGCATTCTTTGTAGGATTATTCACCTTGAAGAATGCTTCTTCGTTTTGAAACGTTTTATAAAATAGTCGAAAGACGGGAAGATACTACTTGAGATGTCAGTGTGGTTGTAGTCTGTAAAACAGCCTCTTAAATCACTTTTGAAGAACAAGGTCGGAGATTGCGTATCTTTGTTTTCAATTTCAATAGATTCCTGTTTTGCTTGGAAGATTTCAGATGCTATATATCTGAAACTATATAAATTATAAGATTATTGGAATAAAATATTAATTTTGTATCAGTTTTAAATCAATAAATTAATATCCCATTTTCGTATGATTAAAAAAGCTCTTGTATTTGTCGTGCTGTTGGCAGGCGCATTAAGTGTCTCGGCTCAGACAGATTTGTCGTGGATGGAGAATGCTCCCGATAAATATCTCCCTAAAAACACTCAGATTGTTATTTCTCCCGAATCGCCGTGTAATCAGAACGGCGAAGCTTTCAAGGATTTTATACCGAAATTCCGCACTGACAAGGCATTTCGTGATTCCAGAGTAAAGTTTGACGCGGACGATGAAATGGGAAAAATGTCGTTTAAAATGCTGGCTGATTACAATGACGGAAAAGGTTATCAGCTATTGAAAGCGGTTCAGAAGAAGCTCCGCTGCGACAAATCATTCGGAACATGGTACAATGTGTCTGAAAATGAGGTTTGTTTCAGATATGAAGATGTCCTTCCCTGCAACGACTGGGGAGGAGGAAGCGTGACGGCTCGATTTCAAAGAATAGATGGCAAATGGTACCTCACCGGTGTCATGTTGGCCGGCTGAATTATTTTACTTGATCGTCTCTCACTTCGCTGGATGTTTTCAGAAAGGCTTGAAGACGCCCCAGGCGTAGTGCGACTGCTTGTTTTTGCGGATTTTACGCCTCAACTTACAGGTATAGAATGGCCTGAACAGGGTCAGTAAAGGAAGAGCATAGAGCGTTTTAGGCCGATAAATAGTTTTAAGAAAACTTTTCAGTCCGAATATCAGCGGAAGCCATAGACCCAGGAAGATACATCCTACGGCTATGGGGACGTAAAACCGCGTTTGGCAGAATACTACCGCAAGCACGGAAGAAATCAGCCATAACCATGCGCTAATCGAAATACTGCTTGTAAATGCGAACGCACGGCGAGGAATGAAATCGGACGTGAAATGACGGGCAGTCCTCACCCGATTGTAATATCGCTTAGGCTCGTTATCCTCGACATTGACTATCGACTGCTGCGAAAGTTCAACAGCATAAGGTACTTGCGATGCTATTTTTTCTACAAAAATGTCGTCGTCGCCATACATCAGGTTCAAGCTGTCGGAAAACCCACGGTTTTTAAAGAAAAGGCTTTTACGATAACCCAGGTTGAAACCTGAAGCGCGTGTGGCTCGTCCGGATAAAGCGTGACCCAGCCATCTCATACTTTCCAGAGCGAAATCGTAAGTCTGCATACTGCCCAGCCGTTCCTCCGTCTCCGGATCGAGCCGTCCGAAACCGATCACCAATTCGTTTCCGTCGGTGAAATGCCGCGCCATTGACTTCAGCCATTGATCCGACGGTAGAGTTACATTCGAATGAGTAAGAATCAGATTCTCGTGTTTAGCCGCCTTTATTCCGATAGTGAGTGCCAATTTCTTGGGGCTTAGGTTTTTTGGTTTCCCCGGAGAGAATGTCAGATAAAGATTGCGGTAGGTTAGCTGAAGTTCGGATATTTCGTCCTCTGTCCGTGAATCTTTTTCAGCGTTCACCACTATGACTTCGAATTCGGTCGGATAATCCTGGGCGAAGATGCTTTTTATCAACGGATTAAGCTGCTCGCACCATGCCGCTGAATAAACTATCACCGATACTGGAGGCATCTCCTGACTGCTTTCTGACAGAGACTCTCCGTCCGAATTGGATTTATCGTTGATTTTGCGGCAGCGAGGCAGAATCCTCGCAGGAATATATAGGGCTGACAGCAGGGTGACAGCCAAGCATATTATGTCGAAAGAAAAGAAATCCTGTGTGTTCATTCCTGTCAGAATCGTTGTTGAATTATCTACAAAATTAGCGCAAATACAACTAATTTCTAACGATTCTGCAAGGAAGTTATTAACAATTTTCTAATTCGTTTTCGATAGCTTGAAGCCTGCGCAAATACCGTCATAATTGTTGAGCAACGAGGTAACGCCCTTGATCGTAGAGTTTCCGCTCAGCGTCGCTACTTTCGACAGTATATCCACGAGTTTGGAGACATCAAACAGGAGGTTCATAGAATTTTTTCCTGTCATTGTCACATAAGTGTCCATTTTGCCCACGCTTATCTTGCCCAACGCTTGGAAGTTGAAAACGAAATTAGCCTGTGATTCCTTGTCGGTAACGGCCGAAATGGTGCCTTTAAGCGTTATAGCTTTCACTTTCATGGTGAATGTACTGTCGCTGTTGACCGTAAGAACCATCGATTCGATGCCGGCCGTTTTGTAATAGGGAGCAAGTTTTGATTCGATAGTAGATGCTGCAGCCGAACCTCCCGCTTTCATCAGCAAGTTTTCCGATTTGAACGAAACGGCCGGTGATGAATAATTCCATGTCCCTGCCATATCGGCCACGCTTACCTTGTCAGATGACAGCAGATTCCCGAGAATACCGGTGACGGTCGATACCGTGCTGTTGTCGCCGCTGTTTCCTGTCAGACCGCCTAAGATTGACTTCAGGTCTAACGACTGGGCGAATCCCGCCGAAATACATATAAGGGAAAATAAGGTTAAAAAGATACGTCTCATAATGTCAAAATTTTACTTGGTCGCTGCAAATTAACGTAAATTATAACACTTCCCAAAGACTTGTTAACGAAAATAAACTAACTTTACAGCATTTTATGAGTGCCTCCCGTCATCAGGTGGCCAATATAAGCTTAATAAGCTTTAGCGAATTGTATAATAGGTATTTATGAATTTTAGAGGCGAGAGGCTGAAAATTTTAATCGGTTTTATTTTTCCCATGTTGCTATTGCTTTCGTCATGTGGCGAAGGCGATGAGAAATACCGTCAGGGGGCCGGTTACATTAAGCCCTCGATAACTTTCCAGGCTCAATATATTTCGGTCGGAACAGCTCCTGATTTCTCTCCCGATATCGACCGTTATCTCCCAAGGGTGGAATATACCCTGTCGACGGCCGACGGATCGTTGTCGCGCGTATGGAATGCCGAGGAGGGTTTCCCGGCTGACGATTCTTACTTGCCCGGCGATTACTCGCTGACGGTATCGATAGGCAATATAACAGCCGAAGGGGTGGATTCGCCATATATGAGCGGCTCGGTAACGTTCACTGTCGATGATGGATCGACGGTTGTGCCTGAAATTACTGTAAAACCCTGCGACGTGGCTTTGCGTGTAGCGCTCGACAGAAAGTTAGCCGATTATTTCTCTGAATACTCCCTGCTGATTCATTCGAAAGGTGCTTCTTATGTCAGCTACTTCCCATCCGACTCAGATCCCGCTTTTATTAACCCCGGTGACATTGCGCTGATGTTGGAAATGACTCTTCCGACAGGTAAATCGGCCGTTGTGGAATTGGCGACTATATCCGGTGCTTCTGCCGGAAGTCTTTATGATGTCGATGTGACTGTAGAAGGCGATTCGCACGGGTTGCCTGTCATTAAAACTTCTTATAATGCAGCCACTCAGGGAGAAGATGTATCCGTAACGATAACTGAAGCCTTTTTTGAAAGTGTTGACGAAATAGTCTGCCAGGGATTTAATAATGGCGAGATTTATTACGTAAGCGAAGGGGTAACACCTTCCCGAAAACTGATCATGACCATAGGGAACAAAAATCTTGCCGCTCTTAATCTATCGGCCAACTGGCTTGACGAGCAGGCCGACCTGCTCTCACGCCCCGACTTTTTCACCAAAGCGGGAATCGTGGTGGAAAAGGGCGCGGAGATAACCGTGGACTTAACCGGAGCGATACCAATGTTACGCCAGACCTATACAGATGAAAAGTTTGCATTGTCGCTACAGGCTGTCTTTTCCGACGGCAGTCTTTCACCTCCGGCAGTATTGCAGATTGCGCTCAATCCTGTTGATCTGGAAATTCTCTCGGTCGAGCCGGTGATGACGGGAATCGACCTCGGTGAGATCGTCATCCGCCCTACAGGCGATATGATGGAAAATATAACCGATAATTTTAGCGTGGAACTGCTAAATGACGCCGGTCAGTGGATAGCCGCAGACGATGTCAGAATACTTTCAGAAGGGGACAGCATGCGTATCACGTTCGACAACATTCCTCGCACGGAAAATCCTGTCTATGCCCGCATACTTTATTGCGGAACGGTGAAAACAACTGTTATCATACCTCGCCGGTGGCCTTCCTATTCCATAGCGGTCGACGCTTATGCCACTAAAGCCAACATAAAAATACTGCCTGAGGATGAACGATTGATGGAATACATCCTTTCCAACGCGGGGTTTTACGTCGATGGCGCTCCTCTGACTATTCTTTCGGTCGATAGAGTCAATGGAATCATCACTGTGACGGGTCTCGAGCCTTCTCGCTCTTATTTTTTGAAGTCCTCAGTAAGACGTGACCCGGGTGCCTTCGACTTCACAACGTCCGCCACGATACGGACAGAAAAGGCCTCGGCACTCCCCAACGGTGACTTCGAAGATGTAAAGCAGACCCTGAAATATGAACATCTGCCAAGCGGTGGCCGTTATTCCCAAAATGTCGTTGAAATTTACAATCAGCAGAATCACACCGACTTCAACGTTAGCACGCCCGAAGGCTGGGCGACCGTCAATGCCAAAACTTTCTGCATGTCGGCCTCCAGGCCTAACACATGGTATATGCAGCCCTCTGTCATGTCAGTGACCGGCGATGCGATCAGCGAGGCAAGAGCCGTGAAGATAGTCAATACTGCCTGGGACAATTCGGGCGAGGAGATTCGCGATTATCTTCAGACGTCGCAACCATATACGAAATACAGCTTGAATATTCCGGAGATAAAATATCGCGCCGTAGGCAAACTTTTCCTCGGTTCCTACCGGTTTGATCCGGCTACGCTCACCGAAACCTACAGCGAAGGGATTTCTTTCGAATCCCGGCCGAGTTCGCTCAACGGTTTCTATAAATTCATTCCTGTAAGTGCTTCGATGGATCAGGCGGGATATGTGCGAGTGGAAATACTCGGAAATATCGACGGAAATGAACAAATAATAGCCAAAGGTGAAATTTTTCTGTCTCCCGCTACGGGTTTTACAGCTTTTAGCGTACCTTTGTCGTATGAAAACTTCGGAGTGAAGGCCACGCGAGCTAAAGTGATGTTTGCCGCTTCGCCCACGATAGGCGATATCGAAGTGGAAACGAGATCGGTAGTGACCGTCGCAGATCCTGTCACCTCATCCTCCTTGGGCAATGCTCTTTGGGTCGATGGAGTGGTCTTTTCTTATTGATAATGAAACCAATCATTGAATATGAATAAATTAAAATCTATCTGTCTGTTGTTGTCGCTTGTAACGGCCGCGGTTCTTTTGCCGTCTCCGCTCAAAGCGCAGGAGCAGTTCAAACGAGGGCTCGAGCATATCTCTTTCGTGCCTAAGGGTCAGTGGATCACCGGCGTAAGTGTGAACTATACCCAGAGTGACCAGGAGAATTACCAGTTTCTCGTTTTCGAGAATATCAACGGCGACACTTATTCCTTCAAAATAAGCCCCATGCTGATGTATGCATTCAAGGACAATCTTGCAGCAGGAGCTAAATTCGGCTATCAGAGGTCGAGGACAAGGCTTAACAGCGGGCAGTTCGTACTTGATTCGGAAACCACCTATGATGTGGATCATTTGTACATGATCACGTCCAACTATTACGGTACGGCGGCTTTCAGGAATTATATATCGCTCGGCTCTTCTATGCGTTTCGGTCTCTTCAACGAAGTGCAGCTCGAATTAGGAGGCGGTCAGTCAAAGCTCACCAACGGCTCGGGTACCGACTTCACCGGCACGTTCGAGAAGAACTTTTCGCTTAACATCGGTCTTACGCCGGGCATCGCGATGTTTCTCAGCAATTATTCAGCCATCGAAGTAAACATCGGTGTGCTGGGATTCGGCTACAGTCATACTAAGGCCGTGACGGACAGGATTTACGAATCAAAACGTTCGTCACAGCACGCTAATTTCAAAATCAATCTGTTCTCCGTTTCGTTCGGAGTGGTATTTTATCTCTAAGCGCCATGAAAAGAATATATGTCAATATTTTACTGATTCTCGCGATGGCGTTGCCGGTTGTCGTGAGTGCACAGTCGTTTGAAACAGAAGATGTTTTCTCGGAATTTTCACCAATTCCGGCCGAAGCCTATAAAGATCAGAAAGTGATTGTAGGAAAGGATACGGTGAGCATTATCCTACCTCAGAAAAATTTTGGCCGCTATGACCGCGGATTGTTCAATTTTCTGTTCATTCCGAAAGGGCAGTGGTCGTTCGGTCTCACAGCCTCATACGGCGAATTTCGCAGCGAAGACGTACAGCTCCTGAACGCTATCAGCGATTTCGATTTTAAAGGAAAGCTCTATTCCATCAAACCGCAGGTAGGCTATGCCATAAGGAACAACCAGGTAATAGGTGTGAAATTCAATTATACTCACGGTGAGGCGGATCTCGGAAGTCTCCGCGTGGATTTCGGCGACGATCTTAACTTTTCTATCGCCGATGTCGGTTATCATACAAACAGTTGGCAGGCGGGAGCGTTTTATCGCTCTTATGTAGGCCTGTCGACTGAAAAACGTTTCGCGATTTTCAATGAAATCGATCTCAGCCTGGGTCATACGTCGTCGAATTTCAACCGTTCGTATAACGACGAACCCAAACGCACCCACACCTCTGCAACGACGGCGGCGCTGAATTTCAGTCCCGGCCTCTGCATGTTCATCATGGATAATGTGTCGTTCAACGTTTCGTTCGGCGTTTTCGGCATAAGAATGAGCAAGGAAACCCAGTGGACAAACGGCGAACGCGACGGTACGCGCTTCAGTAGCGGTGCCAACTTTAAATTCAATCTGTTTAACATTAATTTCGGAATCGGTGTACACATCTAATAGCAAGCGCTTCAAATTTATCCCGCTAATATCGTCGACAGCTTTAGCGCTGATCGCGGCTTTGTTTACTTCATGTATAGAAGACGACATTCCATATCCTCATATTCAGCCCAACATTCTCGCCATTGAGGCTCAGGGGCAGGAAAGAGCCGCACTGATCGACTCGCTCAACCGCACGGTCACCCTCTATCTGAGCGAAGCGGCCGACATTCAGAAAGTGAGGCTTACGTCGCTGTCTATAACTCCTGGAGCGACTGTCGCCGACACGGCGGCAATCGAGGCCGGTCTTAATCTGACTCAGCCCTACGAAATGGGAATGAGCCTCTATTATGATTATACCTGGACTATCACAGCTCAGCAAACAATCGAGCGATATTTTTCGGTCAGAAACCAAATAGGAGCATCGGAGATAGACCCGGTGAACCATACGGTCAATGCAGTCGTTCCGTCGACATTGCCTCTCACGCAGATAGAAGTGCTGACTATGAAACTTGGTGGCACCACAGCTACCATGGCTCCCGATCTTGTTGGAAAAACAGTGGATTTCACCGAGCCCTTAGGTGTGATTGTCTCTGAATTCGGACGGTCGCAGGACTGGGTGATCACTATCACTCAGACGGATGTGCCGGTAGCTATCACACAGATAGACGCATGGACACAGGTAGCATGGGTTTACGCAGCCGTAGAAGAAGGCCATGCCGCCGGATTCGAATACCGTCTGACAGGTGTCGATCAATGGACGCAAGTACCGTCGTCGTGGATAACGCAGGATGGCGGAACGATCAAAGCGAGACTTAGCGGTCTGTTCCCGTCGTGCGATTATGAAATACGCGCATACAGCGGTGACGTTTTCACTCTCCCGTCAATGTTCACCACTATGGGCGACGTGCAATTGCCTAACTCTTCGTTCGAGAATTGGTGGAAAGACGGACGTATATGGTGTCCGTGGGCTCAAGACGGCGAAAAATTCTGGGACACAGGAAACAAAGGTGCCACAACTCTTGGAGAAAGCAATACGCAGCCCGTGGTTAATTCGGAGTCGCCTACAGGTTATCTCGGCGCACGGCTCGAATCGAAATTCGTGGGTATAAGTGTGCTCGGAAAATTGGCGGCAGGCAATCTCTTCGCCGGCGATTATGTAAGGACTGAAGGTACAAACGGAGTCCTTTCGTTCGGACGTCCCTTCTCCAATTTCCCGACCAAAGTTTCCGGAACGATCGATTATACATCCGTTCAGATATCGCATGCGAGCAGTGGAATGACAAGCATGGTAGGCCAACCTGACACTTGCATAATATGGTGTGCTTTGGCCGACTGGGAAAATCCTTTCGAGATAAGGACGAATCCGTCTAACCGTCATCTGTTCAGTCCGGACGATCCGGGTGTGATAGCATACGGTCAGATGCAGAGCGGCGTATCAACAGGAGGAATGGTGCCGTTTGAATTCGAACTCAATTATAACGCTACGGACAGAATTCCGCGTTGGATTCTTCTTGTTTGTTCGGCAAGTAAGTATGGCGACTACTTTACGGGAGGCAGCGGTTCGGTGCTGATAGTCGAGCATCTGCAGCTCGAATACGACTATTAGAGCTTCTTTAGTGTGGTAAGGCCATTGCGGGAGCCGACCGTGTAGCGTCGGTTTGTATCGTCGTCGGCATCCTTTTGTCGGAAAGCGTCCATAGTCAGAGGCCGGTGAAGCTGGAATTGCAGACAAGAAAAAGTGTCACCGGGCTGCATAGTAGAATTTATGCACTCCTCTGCGATGAAACGATTGTCGCCCAGATAGCGGACCGTGCAAATCCTGTCGGGCAGCCATCCTATCTGTAGTCTGTCGTCGGGAAGGAGTTCGGCGGAATCGATCACATCGGCATCGAATAGCTCTGATTCTTGACCGTCTGCCTCTCTGAGGGATTGGCAGAATGTTTTCCAGTCATTTTTTCCTGCATATAGAGCCAGAAGATTGAGCGTGTGTAGCGACACTCCCGAATGTTTTCGTGTCGAATAATTCCAGAGTCGTTCGAGAGTGCTTTCCGATATGTGTTGGCGCGTCTTTTTTTCAATTTCGTCGACGAGAGCCACAAAGTCGTTGTGGACTATTGGCTGGCGGCTGAAGGTTTCCTGTACGGCAAGTCTTAATGAGACGATGCGTGGGTCTATAGATTGGTTTGTCATGATTTTACAAAAATAATCATTAATTTTGAACCGGGATGAATAAGAATGCAAAAGATAGTCCGGAAAGCGCTTTGTTCGACGTCAACACCGGTTTCGAGCCGGAAGCAAAGTTATATTCGGACATAGTGTTTGTCCGCACCACCTCGTATTCGCGTCTTTTCCGTGTGTCGCGTGATGGTAGATATTTTCTGATCAAGGCGGCGAATCCTGACGTTGGTCGGTCGGCTGAGATGATCAAACGGGAGTATGAGCTGTCGTCGGGTTGCGATCATCCTCATATTATCCATGTATTTTCGTGCGAACCGATAGAAGGCGTAGGCGACGGCATCGTGATGGAATATGTCGAAGGGCGCACTTTGGGCGAATTTATAGCGGAGAATCCTACTTTTGAGTCGCGAAAGAGAGTCTTCGCCGAGTTGCTTGATGCAGTCAGCTATCTACACAAGCGCGGAATAATCCACAATGATCTTAAGCCCGAGAATATACTCGTGACGCTCTCCGGCGACCATGTGAAGCTCATAGACTTCGGTCTTAGCGACGACGATGCTCATTTCCTTTCCAAAACTCCCGGATGCTCGCCACGCTACGCCGCCCCCGAGCTTAAAGACCATCACCGGTCAGATGCCCGCAGCGATATTTATTCATTAGGGATGATCATGCAGGCGCTTTTAGGATCCCGGTATGCGGGAATAGTCCGGAAGGCACTCAATCACGACTCCGGGCGTCGCTACGACAGCGTCGATGCTTTGAATAGGGCTTTGCGCCGGGTGGATGCTCTACGTCGGAGGATACCACTGATAATTCTGACTCTTCTTGCTGCCGGAGCCATAGCCATTCTCTTTATCGAAAGAAGCGAGAATAACCGAAGGATGTCGCAAAGCGAACGGTTAATATCTGAAAGCAACCGGCAGATTGAAGCCGCGAGTGAACGGATCTCGTGGCATCAAGCTTCTTTAGACAGTCTGAAATCTGCTTATGATTCGGTGGAAGATTCTTTGGAAAACGAACGCGGTCAAGCACGCCTTCGTGAAGCAAAGCGCCTCGAAATGGCCTCCGAGCTCGATAAGGCTCTCGACCGAATGGCCGACAGGACAGCCGATTCGCTCATGCGAACAGACCAACTGATGGAAGTCGGCGTCATAATGCAGCGGTACTACGAGAGATGCCGCACATATTTCAATTCCCGAGACTGGCATGTGGGAGGGGTAGATTATTCCGACGAAATGTTCAGCCGAATGGTACGTCATTTCGAAGAAGACGGCAAGCGTTTCGAGAAAATCAACTCTGGGCGAGTTTTTCGTTGATTCTGCTTCCCATTAGGACAAACAGCAGATAAAAAAGACAAAAAAAGACATTAGGAACGTAAGTTTTCGATGAGTAAATTTGCGGTGTGTCAGAAATTTGTCTATGTCGGGAATTATAACGAACTTTAGGCCACAAATGAAGCAGAACGCCGGGAACGAAAGCCCACGGCTGTTCTGGAAAAGAAATACGGTAAAGCGTTTACTCGACGTTTTGTTCTTGACTGTCAGGAATTCTCGCAAAATTCAAATCAGGATCAGGAACAGAGCAGCGGTAGATGCCTCACGCATAGCGTGGGTATCTCCGTTGCTGTTCTATCCTTACAGGCAATGCGAGAAGCCTCTGACAGTGGGACAGCGACATGTGAGAATTCCCACGCTTTCATTATGTTTAACCGCTTTCTAAGGGAATAAGGGAGCACAATAATGGAATTTCCAATGGCAATAGGCGAGCGGATACGTGAAATTTTCGATCAGATGCCAAAAGAGTGTACGATAGACTGGCTTGCGCGCAAACTCCACTGCGACCGGCGTAACGTTTACCGGATATTCCGTAAAGAAAATATCGACATCCTGATGCTAGCTCGTATTTCGCGCCTCTTCGGTCATAATTTTTTTCAAGATCTTTCAATCGATTTCGAAAAGACTCCGGCCGACGGTCAATCGCTCCTACCGCCTGATGAATTTATCGATGACTGAGAAAAATAGAGAGTGTCAAAATTGGTCATAAAATGCGACAAAAGTGGTCGCGTTTTTATTTTGAAATGGCTCTTTCAGTTTTGTATTTTTGCAAAAAAATAAATTAAAATAAATTTGTCATGAAGAAGGTGTTATTCTACTCACTAAGCGGATTGTTTTTTATCCTATGTTCCTGCGGCTCAAAAGAAGGAAAGGCTAAGGAATTTGCTGTAAAATTTGCAGATTTTGTGAATTCCAATCAGATGGATTCAATAATGGAGGCTTATCCTACCATTAACTTTGATTCAATCGAACCGTTGTCAACCGAGCCTGTTTTAGTAGCCGAAAGTGGGGACGGATTATACAAAGTTGATTTTTCTGACGGAAAATGGGTAGTTGTGAAAGTTGGAGAAGATGGCAAAGTTACCGTTACAGACACAAAAGGCATTGCTGCTTTTCCCAAAGATAAATACGAGCTTGCAGTAAAGACAGGTATGCTGATCGACTCAATACCCGACACCAAGGCTCAGGAGTTGCTTAATGATGGAGCCTATTTTGAATGGCTGGTTAGAAATATGAAACAGCCCGTAGGTCTTGTCAAAGGCAAAATCAGTAAGAAATCAGGTGTTGATTTGCATGGACGTCCTTGTGAAGGTGCAGTTGAAAGAATGACTTGTACGGTAACCAATAATACTCCTAAGCCAATCTCCGGAAAAGATTATGCTATCACATACGCCTATTCCTACTGGACTTGTTCTGACGGTTCGTCTCCCGACGGTCACACTACCGGAAAGAAAGATGGAGTTGATCTCGCTCCGGGTCAATCAGCCGATATAAATATCGCCATTATGGATTACGGATTGAAAAATGTAGCCGTAAAATATAATGTTCCGATAGAACAACTGACAGAAGGCATGGATCTCTTTTCTGGCCGGGAATATCAGCAATATTTAAAAGAAAGAGCTGATAAAGAGAATGTAAACTACGACTGGCTCTCCACAAGAGAGGCCATTCCTCAAGATCTCGAAAATAAAAGCCAAGATGAACTTCGCATTATGAGAAACTGGATCTACGCTCGCCATGGATATATTTTCAAAAGTCAGGATCTGACCGATTATTTCTCCAATTTCTCTTGGTATACTCCGACATCAAAAAATGTTACATCACAACTGAACAAAATAGAACTCGCCAATATCAAAGCAATTCAAGCATACGAATAAATAATAAATCTTAATTGAATAAATATGATGAATAAATTTAAATTTCTAATTATCTCCATTTCTTTGTTGGGAAGTACTTACACAATGTATGCTTTTGATAAACTTCCTAAAGACATATCATGGCCACAAGTTACTGAGGAAAGCAAAGATGCAGCTTATAGTGCTCCGGCTTCAAAATTATATGGTACTTGGATCTCCGATGAGAATTATGAAATAACATTTAATTCAAACGGATCCGCCACTGTAACACGGCCAACAGAGTTTGGAGTTGCTGGTTTTGACTGTGTCGAAGTTTGGACATATAGATGGAGCAAGAAAAAAAATAGTCTTGAGTTGGTAGGGAACGTTGAGAATGTAAAAATTGTAATTGAAGATAAGGACAAATATAATAGTCTTTCTGCTCGAAAAAAAGAAGAAATAAAAGAAGAGTTACAACAAAATGCGAAAAAAAGATCTTTCAGTCGGTTGCTGGAGAGGGGATCCAAATCCTTGTTTTTACCATATTATATTAATTACCTTAGCAATGATTATATGCAAATTAATTTCGATAGGCTTGTAAAAAAATCAAATTTAAATAAAATTAAAGCAGAAGCAGAAGCAAAGGCAAAAGCAGAAGCTGAAGAGAAGGCAAAAGCAGCAGAAGAGGCCGCAAAAGCAAAGGCAGAAGCAGAAGAGAAAGCAAAAGAGGCCGCAAAAGCAAAAGCAGCAGAAGAAGAGAAAGCAAAAGAGGAGTATGATAAAATGTCAGCTGAACTTCGTGCAAGAACTGATATTTATCGTGAAGTAGATGAAAGAGCGGAATTTCCTGGAGGATATGGTGAATTACTGAGTTGGTTGAATGAAAATTGTAGTACTCCACAAGCTGCAACTGAAAAAAATATGAAGGGATTATTAGTAATGGTGGAATGTGTAGTTGAAAAAGATGGTACAGTTTCATTTCCAAGAATTATAGGACTTCAAGAATTAGTGGAAAAAAATGAAGTTTTAAGTTTGATTAAAAAGATGCCAAAATGGCAACCCGCAAAAAAAAATGGCACTACAGTTGCCTCCATTATTAGTTTTCCACTAAGATTCTAATCAAAAAAATATCATTCCCATTCTTTTATGTATTCGCCAGAATTAGAGGAAATGATAGAGACGATATTGGCAGACTGAACATTCTTGAAAAAGAACAGTCCGTTATTCATAGGCGAGCAGAAGAATCGATATGAAGAGATAGAAAAGCGTGCTAATGCTTTGGCCGGATAATTTTTTTGAATTTTAAGTTAGCCTCGTCTCGTTAAGTTTATTAATTTTGTGATGAATTTGATAGCAGGTTATAATTTTGGATTAAAATATATGAAGATGAGAAAGATTAAATTTTTTATGATGGCCGCTTTATGTGCGGGGGTGATGGCGTCGTGCGGTTCGAAATCGGAAAAAGCTGCGGAAAACGATGATTATAACGCTGACGAACAGCTTGAGTCTCCGGCAGTGGAATCAGATGACGACGGAATGGTGGAAGTAGACGATATCGTTATCGAGGAGACGATGGAAGGTGTCGAGGATGCCACGGAAGCCGCGGCCGACAACGCGCAGTTCAGCTCATATCTGAAAGATTTCGAATCACAATTGAGCTCTCTGATAGCCAACATAAAGAAAGCTACTTCGGGTGATGCGGCTGCAATAGCATCGCTCACGTCATCGCTTACCAAGCTTCAGGACTTGGAGTCGAAGATGAAGTCGATCACCGATATATCACCCGAGCAGAAAGAAAAGGCAGCCGAACTTTATGCGAAACTTGCCGAAAAAGCATCGGAAGTGAAAGATCTTGCCAAGGGCAAAGGCTCCGAGATGCTCGAGAAGGTGAAAAATTCAGGCGCAATGGATGCCTTGAAAAATTTGGGAAAGTAAATGCTTAACCGAAAAAAAGAATATAGCGGCGGGATTTGTTTTCCCCGCCGCTTTTTTTATGGAAAGAAAAGAACTGTAAAATCGTAAGAAAGAAATATGTTTCAAGTGAGTAAATAGCGAAGATATGAGAAGGAAGCTGCGGCGATGCGGTATTTACGAAGATTTTTTTATAATTTTGCCGTTAGGCAAATTAGATAAAAATTAGAAAGGAATGAAAATGCGTAAGCGATATATGTCGGCATTAGTGGGCTTGACGTTGGCTTCGGCTGTAATATTCACGTCGTGTATAGGAAGTTTCTCGATGACCAAGAAATTGATAGCCTGGAACAATCAAGTGGGTAATAATTTCGTGAACGAATTGGTGTTCTTCGCTTTCTGGATTCTACCGGTCTATGAGGTATCGGCTTTGGCCGATCTGTTCGTGCTCAATAGCATAGAATTTTGGAGCGGAACGAACCCTATAGCAAAAGGTGAAAGCAAGGTAATAGAAGGACATGAAGGCCGTTATCTGGTAGAAATCGACGAGGAAGGTTACACAATCACCTCGGAGAACGACGGCAGTGTGGTGCGTCTGGATTTCGACAAGGAGGAAAATAGCTGGACAGTAGTAACGCCTGCAGGCGAAGAATACCGTTTGATGACCATAGTCGACGAAAGTCATGTTAGACTACCTTCGGCTGACGGAGGAACGATGGAAGTGGAACTGTCGAGTATGGGAGTAGCAAATTATAGCTCGATAGCCTTACGGCAGCTGTATGCTTGCGAGTGAATGTATAGATCCAAATATTTAATGAATTAAGATACAGAACCGCTATGATGTACGTAGAGTCAGGCTCGGGTAAAGTGCCGTTGCTATCGCTGATAGCAATTCTCGCCATATCGCTGACTGTAAATTTGCCGGGTCTCGCTATTTCACCTATAATGGCCAAGCTCAACGAAGTGTTTCCTCATGCAACAAAACTTGAAGTTCAGCTTCTCAACGTGTTGCCGAACTTTGTCACGATACCGTTCATATTGTGTTCGGGTAAGATCTGTACGCCAGCTAATCAGCTTAAAGTACTGACATGCGGCCTCATAGTCTACGCTGCGACGGGCGTGGGCTATTTTTTCGCTGACAGTATGGTGATGTTGATAGTGTTGAGCTGTCTTTTAGGAGTAGGTTGCGGACTCGTTATTCCTTTGGCAGCAAGCCTTATTTCGCAGAATTTTTCGGGTGAGGCTTTGGGTACAGCGCTGGGTTTCAAGTCGGGATTGTCGAATTTTACGGTAATCCTGGCAACACTGTTCGTGGGATGGGTAGCTTCTGTTAACTGGCATGCGGCTTTTACGGTTTATTTCGTTCCCCTTATACCACTTTGTCTCGTGCCGTTCATGCGTGCGAAATACATCAACAAAATCCGGAATACCAATGTGAGGGCGGCTGTAGATGCCTCGACGATTGACGATTCGTTCCATTTCCAAGGGAAATCGGCTCGGCGGATGATGGCAGCGGCCATGGGTCTGTATATGATAACGACCTATGCGACGATGGCTATATCCTACTATCTGCCTTACACGATGGATCATTACGGCTTGAATACATCCAAAGTGGGAGTTGCGACGGCAATGTTTTATCTCTCGGCAACCCTTGCAGGTTTCGGACTTTCGAAGGTTATCAAAATAACCCGCACATGGACTCTTCAAGCCGGGATGGTATTAGCTACAGGGGGTCTCCTCGCTGTTGGTCTGATCCATTCTTATTGGTGCTACATAGTAGGAGTGTTCCTGATGGGAGTGGGATATGGGTTGGTGCAACCGATTCTATACGACAAAACTTCCTATTTCGCTCCTAACGCGGCAAAATCGACGGAATACTTTGCTTTTCTTTTGACATGCAATTATATAGGGATTTCAATAGTTCCGTTTGTGGTCGAGGCTTTCCAGGCTATTTTCCATCAACAGCATAACGCGTCGTTCGCTTTCATTCTCAACGGGATTATACTTTCGGTAGTCACTATTGTTTGTTTCTGGAAAAACCGTAGCTTCGTGCTTCAGGCAGGAGTGATTCCCGGCCAGACCCCAACGACATCGCCGGCCAACGAGAAAAAGCTTCTCACGGCCTACGATTCGATCGATGAAGTGATAGACGGTCTTGAAAAACAAATCGAGAGTTTAAAGAAAATGAAAGAGACTCTTAAAGCTGCCGACATAAAAGCGACTGTCGCAACGCAAGATGAATCCAGCCAACCGGCTCCCGACAACGGAAATAGTAATGGCTGATAGGTTTTTGAAGTCTTTTTGATAAGAGCGCGAAAAAATTTTGTCTTTATAAATTTGGGTATTCGGCAATAAAATGATACCTTTGCAGTCGCAATCGCAAGCGAGCGTATTGTCAGCGTTTGGCTCCTTAGCTCAACTGAATAGAGCATCTGACTACGGATCAGAAGGTTACAGGTTTGAATCCTGTAGGAGTCACTTGATTTGGAGTTTTAATGTTAATGTAGTTGTTTGATGCGGCTCCTTAGCTCAACTGAATAGAGCATCTGACTACGGATCAGAAGGTTACAGGTTTGAATCCTGTAGGAGTCACGTTTGAAGAATGCGCTTTCCATGGAAGGCGCATTTTTTTATGCTGTCAGAGAGTTAGCGGTGGTACGTTCGGCGGAAGTATTTGAGCGCCCGAAAAGGCTACCTGTCAGATACACGCTCCATTTTCCCGTGAGTTTGACTATAAAGAACGTAATCGGCCACGAGAAGACAAGAATTACTAAAGCCGATATCGGAATCTGAAACCATACGGGGACACCCGACAAGACTGCAAATTCATATCCGGTCCTGACGAAGAAATAATGAATCATGTATATTCCGAATCCGCAAGCCGTGAGGTTTGCGAGAATCCTACCTGCCGTGGCGTTTACTTTTACTTTCTTAAGGATAAGAAACCAGCCTATCGTCATCATGGCGACGTTGGGAGTGTTGTAGGTCCAGAAGAGTTCGATTTGCTCGGGAGTGGGTGAAGGCAAAGATGTCATTTCGTTATATCCGGCGTAAGTCACCGCATAGCCGACCATCAGCAAAGGCAACGACAAGGCGATAGTTTTAACAAGACTCAAGTTTGTGTACCTGACTAAGTAATATCCTAAAAGCAGATAACCGTTGAATCCGGCAAAATAATAGAAAAGACCGAAAGAGTTCCATTCGCATGTGCCGAAGGTGTAACGGTCGACAAATTCGGTGATGTATGGCAAAAACGTGCTTAATGCCCATAATCCTAGGACTCCTTCAATCTGCTTTTTCGTGGCTTTCTCTACCCAAGCGGAGAGAATAGGCATGAAAAGATACAGACCAATGAGCATGTAGATATACCATAAGTGGCATCCTAAGAAATTAAACGTATAAGGGATTTTGGCTACGTTTTCAAGGCCGCTTGCAAGCGACTGGTCGTCAGATTCAGCCCACACGAAAAGATAGCGTACCACTTCAGGATCGAATCCAAACAAACCTGTGAACCAGGGAGTCATGTAATAAATAACAGACCAGATTAAGAACGGAACGGCAACGCGAGTCACACGCTTGCGGTAAAACGAGCCCATTCCGCCTGCAACAGGTAGACACAATGCTCCGGTGAGCATTACGAAAAGCGGTACGCAGGGACGTACGGCTGCCATCCACCGCGTGCCCCACGACAACATCTCGGGACTTACGCTTTCACCTCCAGAAGCATAAGTTGATGAAGCATAAAAGGGGTCGGCCGCATGGCAGCAGAGCAGAAAAAAGAAGGCGACGAGCCTAATCACATCCAAATAAGCTATTCTTTCTTTTCGTGTTATTGCAGGGTTCATATCTGACGTTGTATGTATTCACAAAATTACGACAATTATCCGGCATTTATCGTAAATTTGTCAAAGTTTTAAGATTGAAGAAGTGAATATAGAAGAAATCAGGGAATATTGTCTTTCGATGCCCGAGGCAACGGAAGATTTGCCATTCGACGAGGTGACTCTCGTGTTCAGGGTAAGGAGAAAAATTTTCGCTATCCTCCCTCTTGATACCCCACGCTGGTTGGTGGTCCGCAGCTCTGAGGATTATGCAAGCGAGCTGCGTGAAAAATATGAAGAGATATTGCCCGCTTACCACATGAATAAGAAATATTGGAGTCAGATTGATCTTGAGGGGAATTTGCGCTATGATTTTATCAAAAGTCTTATTCGCCGCAGTTATAAGGAAATTGTGAGTAAGCTGCCAAAAGCCGTAAGAATACAATTGGAATCCCTTCTCACCTATGACAACCAGGGGGAGAGAATTTAATTTTTTATTCTGTAGAACATTGATAGTAGGTTTTGGACTATATCAGTTAATGGTTTAGAGCCGTTTTCTATTCGGATTGCATCTTTGGCCGGATAAGTCCAAGCGGCATCAATTTTATCACGTTCGAGAATGTCGTTTTTTACAGATTGATAGGTGGCCGGATTTCCCTGCTGTTTCAGTTCTTCAAGACGTCTTTCCACACTAAGAGTCAATGGTGCCGTAACAAACACTTTCATTTTGGCATCAGGGAAAACAACAGTGCCGATATCACGACCCTCCATTACGATACCTTTATCTTTCCCTAAATCTCTCAACCGAGCGGTTAAAAAATCGCGCACTTCCGCTATTTTTGCGACATGAGGAGTAAGATTGCTAACTTCAAGGCTCCGAATTTCCTTCTCCACATTCTTCCCATTCAGAATAGTGGCGTAACTGCAAGGGATCCTATCAAAAGAAATATTTATTGTGGGCAGAAGTTCTATCAGTTTCTTGGAGTCAATGTTTAAGGCGGAAGTAACCAATCCTTTTTGCATTCCGAAAAGTGTTACGGCACGATACATAGCCCCGCTGTCTATGTGGGTATAACCTGTTTTTTCTGCTAAATCCTGGGCTATCGTGCTTTTGCCCGAGGCCGCAAATCCATCTATAGCGACTATAATTTTCATGTTAGCTTTGCTTCTTATATGACAGTGCTGCTATAAGTGAGAGTATGAAGGCGAAGGCGGTCAGGGCTCCGAACTGCAGCCAAAGGCCGTCAAGCGAGGTGCCTTTGAGATAAACCGACCTCATAATCTCAATGAAATAACGGGGAGGGATGGCGTAAGTGATGTATTGCGCCCAGTCAGGCATTGACTGAATGGGTGTAAATAGGCCGCCCATAAGCTGGAAAACCATAATAAAAGCAAACATTACAAAAATGCTTTGAAGCATGGTCGAAGACTGGTTTGCAATCCAAACTCCAAGGCTCGACATCACCAGACTGAAAATAATGGCGGCGAGATAGATTAGAAATATATTTCCAATGGGAGCAAGCCCATAGATAGCCCAACCGACAATCATCCCTATTGTCACTACAATCACACCGGCTACCCAGTAAGGAATAAGTTTCGATATTACAAAAGTAAATTTGCTTACGGGCGTTACGTTCATCGCGTCAAGAGTGCCTTCCTCTTTCTCGCTTACGATATTCAATGTCGGCAGGAATCCGCAGATTATAATGAGAAGCACGACGATGAGCGCGGGTATCATATAGTTTTTGAAATCAAGTGTCGGATTAAAGCGATTGACAACACTTGTTGACGTCAGCGGAAGTTCTACCCCATTCGCTTTTTGATACTGAGTCAGTGTGTTCATCAACGATTGAGCCACATAATTAGCGCCGAGCATTCCTTTGGTGGCATTTACTCCGTTTGCATCAATGTTTACCTTACCAAAATCCTTTGAATAGTCTTTCGGAATAGTAAGAATCACATCGGCTTTACCATTTTCGACATATTCCATCGCCTTGTTCTGATTTCCTGCGACGGCTTCGATTTTCAGGAAACCCGTGGAGGCAAGATCCGTTATTATTTCATTCGAAAGTTGCGAGCGGTCATTATCAATTACGACAACTCCGATATCCTTGACTTCCAGGGTTGCCACCAAAGGAATGACCGACATTATCACAATAGGCATAGCGATTATGATACGCGGAATAAAAGGATTTTTCCGCATTAGAATCAGCTCCTTTTTCAGCAATGCCCTTAATATCCTTAGCTTCATAACCCCTTATCTGATGTTGTTAAACTTTTTCACAGCAATTCCAAGCACAATTATTGTCATTCCCGCGAGTATCACAAACTCCGACCAGACATAACTCAATGCGAGGTTCTGCACCATCAGTTTACGCATGGCCTCAATATACCATCTCGCTGGGATTATACATGAGAACCATTGCAAAACACGAGGCATATTATCAATCGGGAATATCATACCCGAAAGTAATATTACCGGCAGCATAAAGATAACGGCAGAAACGAGCAATGCCGAAACTTGTGTGTCAACGAGAGTCGATACGAGCAAACCAATTGACAACGCAAGAATGATGTAAACCAAAGTGATTAAAACAACATTCAGGAAGTTGACAGAAAACGGCAAACCCAATACGGTGTATGACATTGTCAGCATAATTGCCAACAGGATGCAAGACAAGATGAAGTACGGTACCAGTTTTCCGAATATGATTGTGCGAGGTTTAATCGGCGAGACAATAAGTAGTGACATGGTGCCCGACTGCTTTTCACTGACAATTGATACCGAAGTCATGATAGCACAAACGAGTATAAAAATCATACCCATCACACCCGGCACAAAGTTGTAGGCGCTTTTGAGTTGCGGATTATACAGCGTGTGAGTCAACACGGGGCCGTCAAGATTTCCCGCCATAGCACCTTGAATGTATACGGAATAAGTCTGCGCAAGGTTGGGATTGGAAGCATCTACGACTATCTGCGAACTAATCTTGCCGTTATCATCGTGAAGGTAAACGGCGGCATCCGCCTTTCCTGTTTTCAACAGTTCTTCAACTTCTGAATGAGATGTCTGACCCTCGAAGGTCAGATATTCATTGATAATAAGTTGCTGAAGCATTTGCCGGGTTGCCTGAGTGTGTTTATCGACCACTGCCACAACGCGGATGTTGTTTACCTCTGTGGAGATTGCGAACCCAAAAAGCACAAGGAGCACAAGCGGCATGAGCAAAGTGATAAGAACCGTGCGCTTGTCACGAGCCACATGCAAAGTTTCCTTAACAACCAAAGACCTGAAAATTCCCATCAATCTGTGCGTTTTGCGGTAAGGGCTATCTTGCGGAACACCTCATCCATAGTTTGACAATCATATTCCTTCTTCAACCCAGCAGGTGTGTCGAGAGCCGCTATCTTGCCGTCAACCATAATAGACACACGGTTGCAGTATTCGGCTTCGTCAAGATAGTGAGTAGTAACGAAAACAGTCATGCCTTCCGAGGAAACACGGTAAATCTGCTCCCAAAACTTCCTGCGGGTAACAGGGTCTACACCACCGGTAGGTTCGTCAAGAAACACAATCTCCGGGTTGTGGATTGTGGCGGCTGCAAACGCCACTTTCTGTTTCCATCCTATCGGCATGGACTTAACAACGGTATTCTTCTCTTTCTCCATGTCGAGAGCCTGAAAAATCTGTGCAATTCCCTGTTTTATGGCTTGTGGTGTCATGCCGTAAATAGTAGCGAAAAGTTCGATATTCTGACTGACGGTAAGCGCTTCATAAAGGGAGAACGACTGGCTCATATATCCTATTCGGGTTTTCACCTGTTCGGGGTCGGTCTCGACATTATAGCCTGCGACCCATGCTTCACCGTCAGAGGGTTTGCTGAGACCGCAAAGCATACGGATTGCCGTGGTTTTTCCGGCACCGTTTGCTCCCAGGAACCCGAAAATTTCACCTTTCTTCACCTCGAACGAGATGTGGTCGACGGCAGTGAAAGAACCGAAACATTTTGTAAGGTCTTTCGTCGAAATAACAATGTCGGAGTCGGGGTTATTTATTTTAGTTTCCGCTTTATTCATTGCCATTATTCTCCATCAGTTTGATAAACAAGTCTTCGATGTCCCCCTTGGCCGGATATATCTTTGCATCGGGAATACCATCAGCAACCAGTTGTGCAATCACTTTATGTGCATTGAAATCATTTCTGCCAACAACATGAAGCGTAGCTCCGAAAGTATAGCAATTTAGCACTTCAGGCATTTTCTGGAGGGCAGTGAGAAGCTTGAACATATCCTTTGCCACGGCATTATAGAGATTTTCATCCAGACCTGCCACTAATTCCGTCGGGGTTCCTATCTTCAGGATGTGTCCCGTGTTAATCATAGCGAGCCGTTCGCAACGTGTGGCTTCGTCCATATATGAAGTGGAAACGAGAATTGTTATACCCTTTTCCTTCAGACCGCCGAGCATTTGCCAAAACTCATCACGTGAGACTGCATCAACTCCAGTTGTTGGTTCTTCAAGAAGCAAAATCTCGGGGCGGTGAATCAGGGCGCAGCTTAAGGCGAGTTTTTGTTTCATACCGCCCGAGAGGTTTCCGGCAAAGCGGTTGGGGAATTTTTCAAGTTGTCCGAATATTGGTGCTATCAAGTCGAAATTATCCTTTATCGATACACCGAAAAGCGAAGAGTAGAAACGGAGGTTTTCCATTACGGTCATATCCTGATATAAGGAGAATTTCTCAGGCATATAGCCTACGCGGAGTCTGATCTGCCTGTAGTCTTTCACTACGTCGAGACCGCACATTGAGGATGAACCTTTGTCGGGGATCATTAAGGTTGATAGTATCTTGAAAAGCGTGGTTTTACCTGCTCCGTCGGGTCCGAGCAAACCGAACAACTCACCGCTATTGATGGAAAGCGAGATGTCGTCCAGGGCTACAAGCTTACCATAACTTTTCGAAAGATTGTTTATTTCGATTGTGTTGTTCATAGGCGCACTTCGCCATATTGTCCAATCTTAAGTCTGCCGTCGTTTCTCACCGCTACCTTAGCTGCATAAACGAGGTTGGCACGCGAGTCGTTGGTCTGAATGGACTTGGGTGTAAACTCGCTCTCCTCCGCAATCCATGTGACTGTTCCAGGGTATTCATATTGCTCGTCTCCTCCGAAATCGGCAATGACCGTTACTCTCTGACCGATTTTTATATCTGCGAGCTGCGAAGCTGTGAAATAACAGCGTAGATAAATATTGTCGAGGTCGGCAATTTTGTAAAGTGGTTTCCCGGGAGTCGCATATTCGCCGGGTTCGGCATATTTCGTAAGAATCGTGCCGTATAAGGGTGAAATAATATGGCATTTATCAATCTGCTCACGAATTTGGTCTGTCTGATATGCAATCGCTTCCGAGTTGTCGCTGATTGTTTTTTTGCTGTTGTTCAATGTTGAAAGTAGAGCTTCGAGCTGACCTTTAAGCATGTTCAGATAAGCTACTGCATCGTCGTAGGTCTTCTGGGTTGTAGCTCCGTCTTCGAGCAGACGTCCGAAGCGTTCGCATTCCTGTTGCTGGTGTGAGATTTGAGAGCGTAAAGCGGCGGCTTGCGCAGAAATATCCGGCATCGAACTCTCGGCGGATTTCCGTTGACTTTGTAGTTGCTTTATCTGAATGGCAAACATCGTGGTGTCTATCATGGCTACGTTTTGGCCGAGTGTAACGCTGTCACCCTCTATAAGAGACATTGAAACAATGTTACCTGCGGTTTCGGCTGAAATGGTGACAGTCGTTGCCTCGAAAATGCCGGTGGCATTGTATTCCTCTTTCTTCTTGCAAGAGAACAGGACACACGAAAGGATTGCGAAATATATAATCTTTTTCATCTGTTGAGTGTATTTTTGATTTTATAGACTTCCTGGATATATTGAATTTCGTGAAACTTGGCCGTGAGTCGGGCAACGTTCTCGTCTGTTATTTTGGAAAGCAGTGCGGTTGCGTCGATTATCCCGTTGCGAAGTTGCGATTCGGCCGCTTTTCTGACGTTCCCTCTCAGTTCAATGATTTGGGCATCGTCCTGCATTACGTTTTTTAGCCCTTCCAAAGTTTCAAGCTGGCTTTCTGTCTGAAGTCTCGAGTTAAAGAGAAAAGTCTCACGTTCAATATTGATATTGTCGATATCGAGAGAAGTTTTAGCCAGTTTGTTTTTCTTGGTATAGAATGAGTCGATATTCCACGACACTCGCACACCGGCAAGAATGTTGAACGATAGGTCGCGGTTCATCATGCTTTTGAAATAATCAAAACCGGGATAGCCGTAATATGCTTGTGCGAAAAAACCGATCTTCGGCATGAGCGACACATTTGTCATCAATCGCGATGTTTCGAGAGCATTCTGACGACTGTCGAGCAGCTTAAGTTCGGGGCGGTTAGAGGTCATGGAGGCAGGGAGTGCCGCATTCGGCAAGACAAGTTCTTGCGCTGACACATCCTCCCCCACATAAATGCTTAAGAGTGTGCGGTAACTTTTTACGGTGCTTTCAGCTTGGGTTATCGACTGTTTTAAGGTTAGAACCTGAGCCTGCACCATATCAATGTCACTTCGCATGGCTGTCCCGTTCTTCAGCATAGACCGCAACAGATCAAGATTGGCATTCAACAGTTCTAAAGTTTGGGTTGACTGCTTAATTTGCTCCTCTGTAAGAAGTATAGCGAAATATATGTTGTCAACTTTTTGACGGAGTGCATACATTTCCACCTCCAGACCCGATTGTTGCACTGCGTCCTTGCTACGCACTATTTCACGCTGCGCTTTGGATGCACCACCATCCCAGATTGTCTGTGAAACATCGACACCAATCTTGTATTGAAACTTTCCGATGCCACGGACTTCTCTTCCCATTTGAGCTAAGACATCTTCGAGAGCTTCAGGGAAAGCCGGTACCACGTTTTGAATGGTTCCCTGACTGTAAGCGGTAACCGAAGGAAGCCACGACTTATTGATGTCGTTTAGTTCGATTTCGAGAGATTCGTCAATCAGACCATATTTCTTTATGGCAGGATAATTTTCTCTTGCCAGTTCCTGACATCGTTCCAATGTCAATTGAGCGCAGACATTGGTCGCAGAGAACAGAAGCGTAAAAAGTATTAAGACGAGATGCTTCATATCATAATTTTTCTCATAATAGTATCAAAGTTTTCTCTTTTCCGAAGTTCACGGAAGTTTTCTTTGTCGTCCATAAAGCCGGAAAGCACGACATTGACAAGAGGAGCGGCCATGAAAGCGAATACATTCAGCGAGATAATGTCGATAAGCAACATTCTGGCATCAACCTTTCTAAATTTACCCTCATTAAATCCCTTGTCAAGTTCTGACTGGAGATTTGCTAACAATAAATGGGCAAAACTTTCAATTTTGGAGCGAACCAAAGCTAGACGCTCCCGGTTGCCGAATATTTCACGCACAAGAAAGCCCGGCAATTCAGGATTTTCCGCGATGAAATCAATATGACGGTCTATGATATGTCGGAGTTTATCCTCCAAAGGATAATTGCCGGATATGATTGTATCTTTTATTAAAGAGGCAAGCAATTCCAATTTCTGCGTGATTATTTTCTCAAAAATTTTTTCTTTTGTGCGGAAATAATAATGAAACATGGCATGGGTTACACCGGCTTTTTCAGCAATTACAGTGGTACGCGCTCCAGCAAAACCTTTAAGCATAAATTCCTCATGTGCTGCCTCAATTATCTTCTGCTCAGTGTTTTGCTCAATGTTTTGGATTGAATTCTCTTGTCTCATATAATTAATTATTTGCCGCCAATATTGACTAACAATATTGTTAGTGCGAAATTATAAAAAATATTTTCTTTACAAAAATAAAATAGATTAACCATAGTCTTATTTTTTATTATGCTATACCTGAAAATATGTAATAATTGAGTAATTTTGATACTTTAACTCAAACATAGAAATGAATAGGTTATTATAGAAAAGAACTATGAGTGAATCAATAAGACTTATATATCCCCAGTGGCAAGGAGGTGTCATTGCCTCTTGGATACCTAAAATACCTGCGGCAGATTCAGCTCGCGGTTACTACCTTGGAGCAATGCTCCTTGATTTTCTTGCACCCGAAACAGAAATGAGATCCTTTACTGTTCCCATTTCAACTGAGTATCACGAGAGAAAAGTGACAGATGGTATAACTGACAAGGAAATAATACTTAAGCAGACCAAAGCTGCACTGGATATTCTCAATGTAGCGGATGCGGATAAGGTTGTCACTCTCGGAGGAGAGTGTTCTGTCAGTGTGCCTGTTTTCACATGGTTGAACAAGAAGTACGCTGACGATTTAGCAGTTGTTTGGTTTGACCAACATCCCGACGTTACATTGCCGACTGATGAATATACCGGTTATCATGCAATGGCCCTGACTGCTTGCATGGGAATGGGTGACAAGGATATTATAAGTTTGTTGCCTTCAAAGATCTCATCTAAAAATGTATGCATTGCCGGAATCAGAGATTACGAGCATCCATACATAGAGAAAAGAGTAAATGAATTCGGCATGGCAAGATTTACCGACAAGGAACTTTCTAAAGATTCCACACTTTTGTTAAACTGGATAAATAGTACCGGGAAGAAGAAAGTTCTTATTCATTTCGATATGGATGTTCTTGATCCTACTGATATTGTTACTGCTGTTGCCGATACCACTGCCGGAGGATTGAAGCTTCAGGAAGTGGTAAGAATTATCAATGAAATTGCCAATGAGTTTAATTTGGTTTCTTTGACTGTAGCCGAGCCGATGCCGAGAATAGCAATCAGGCTTAAAAGGATGTTGGCCGATCTCCCTCTAATCAGATGAAAGACCGTGCTTCTTTAATTGTCCTCTTAAAGTATCCTCATTTTGATGTCGATTACAATAGAAGCAGCTTAATTATATTATTTTTGGAAAATATTTTTTGAATATATATGAAAAAATTAATTTTAATCATTAGCTTCTTTTTTTGTTCAATCGCCGGATTAATAGCCCAAGAGTCGTCTGATACTACCATCTACAGAGAAAAATATCGGCCTCAATTTCATTACACTCCGGCACACCGCTGGATGGGAGATCCATCCGGACTTATTAAGCATAACGGCAAATACATGGCCTACAACTGGGGTGCATCCGAATCCGATGATCTAATTTATTGGAACGAAATCAACAATCATGCGATTTTTGACGTTCCCGAAGGAAAAGCCACCTTCACTGGAAGCTCCGTAGTTGATAAATGGAACACTACGGGATATGGCTCGGATGCCATGGTGGCTATCTTTACGGGATTTCACGAGGATTCCAAAAAGCAGGCGCAAGATATTGCTTTCAGCTTGGACGGTGGAAAAACATATCATTATTTCGACCGAAATCCGGTGCTGGACATATGGAGTACGGAATTTAGGGATCCTACTGTGATTTTTGATGAAAAAGCCGGTCGTTGGGTAATGGTTGTGGCAAAAGCCTTGGAGAAAAAAGTGTCTTTTTACGGCTCAAAAGATCTTAAAAGTTGGGAGTGGCTTAGCGACTTCGGACCATTGGGCGACCAGGACCGATCTTGGGAATGTCCGGATATATTCCAATTGCCCGTAGATGGAGACAGAAACAATATGAAATGGATACTCGTAGTTTCCGTAAACTGGGCGCGCGAGCAATACTTCATCGGCGAGTTTGACGGAGAGAAATTCATCGCTGACAATCCTGCTCAATATCCTCTTTATGTTGACCAAGGTCTGGACTACTATGCCTCAAGAGTGTTCCAAGATTACGACAGTACAGACTCTCCGGTTTATACCTTAGGTTGGGTATGCACGTGGGACTACGCCCAAAACCAGCCTTCGGAATGGGGTAAAGGCATCTGGTCTATCCCTCGTGAATATTCGCTCAACAACACCAACGAAGGTATTCGCCTCTTGCAGACACCGTTGCCTGCTTTGGCTCAGCTCAGAGACAAACAGTTTTCATACACCAAAACTCTCAAAACGGGAGTCGTGGAGCTGAAACAGATTTCGGAAATGGGCAACACTTACGAACTCGAGGCCGAATTTGACATTAAAGGCAAAGAGATCTTCGGATTCAACCTCTGTGAGGGAGACGGAAGACGGCTGGTTCTTTCTTATGATCCCCTTTCGCAAAACCTTACTTTAGACCGCACTAATGTAACCGACGCGGAAATCCCAAAATTTGAGAGAATGGCTTTCTGCAAGGTTCCGCTTCAAGACGGTAAATTGCTTCTCAATATCTTTGTGGATAAATCCACAATAGAGATTTTCGCCAACAACGGTGTAGCCGTGATGACAGCACTTACATATCCGGATGACAATCAGAATGGTGTCTCTGTTTTTAGTGTAGGGACTTCAAATGCCGTGAAACTCAATGCATGGAAACTAAAGTCGATCTGGAATTAAACAAGAATGAATTTAAATACATCAGACGTAATCCAATCTTTTGGCAAATAAATAAAAAAAGGATAGGCAAACCATGACGAAGACAGTGGTGAGGAAGGGCGATGTTTAGCACTCTTTATCAGTGGAGGGTGTTTATTCTCTGGTATCTGTAGTTTCAACCTGATAGTGCCACTAACCACTTCAAGTTTTTCTCTTGTCAGTCGCTATTGAATCATAGTTGAAAGAGCGGTTCTATGATTGGGGTTTTAAGAAATGGAAAAGGAGCGGGGTCGCCGCTCCTTTTGTCATTTCCCGCATAGGGGATTATCTCGTTTTCGGATTTTTATTTTTTAAAAACTTTTTTGGTAAATCAAAAAAACTATGTAATTTTGCCCCGCAAAACAAAGAAACACGTAATTAAAAAACAAATTAGACAACAATAATGATTATCGTACAAGTAAAAGAAGGCGAAAACATCGAGAGAGCTTTGAAGAAGTTCAAACGCAAATATGAAAAAACAGGAATCGTAAAGGAATTACGCAAACGTCAAGCGTTTGAAAAGCCTTCAGTGAGCAACCGCAAAAAAATGATGAAAGCGGTTTACGTCCAGAAGCTCCGTTCAGTAGAAGAATAATTTGGCGATATCAATCGAATACCACCCGCAGGAGCATTTAGCAAAGCTCTATGCGGGTTTTGTTGCATATACTCTTACATAAATTCAGAAAAATGGTCATAAAAACGCCGAGAGAAGTGATGGAGTCTACTCTCCTGATAGGTGAACAGAAAATTAAGGCATGTGAAGATATTCCACGTTTGATAATACTCTCAATTCTTGCCGGCGCCTATGTTAGCCTTGGAGGAATCCTTTCGGTGATAGTGGGCTATGGATTTCCCGAGTGGACTGCCGGTAATCCGGCACTTCAGAAATTCCTGTCGGGATGCGTTTTCCCGGTGGGACTCATCATTATCGTAATCCTCGGAGCCGAACTTTTTACCGGCAATAATGCTCTGCTTGTGCCAGCTTTCATGCATGGCAGATATAGCTTCCGGGATGTTCTGAAAAACTGGGGTATTGTTTATGTGGGAAATTTCGCAGGATGTCTGCTATTCGCTTATTTTTTGGTCTATTATGTGGGGCTGACGAGTCCGGAACCGTGGCATTCATCAATCATAAACGCAGCCGAGGCGAAAGTCTCGATGCCATGGCTCGTAGTACTTGTGAAAGGAATCGGTGCCAACTGGTGTGTTTGTCTTGCAATCTGGCTTGCTTTGGCAGGCCACTCGCTCATTGAAAAAATGATTGGTGCCTGGATGCCTGTGATGGCTTTTGCCACGTTGGGATATGAACATTCGATAGCTAATATGTTTTTCATATCGACGGGAATGTTCGAGGGTGCCCAAGTGACTATAGGACAGTTTTTGTTCAATAATCTATTGCCTGCTACCTTAGGCAATATCATCGGCGGAGCTATCTTCGTGGGATGTCTCCATACCCGTCTTCATCTCAGAGCCAAGAAGCAGTAACTGCAATGCCTGTCGACGAATCTTTGAAAAATACCGAATATCTTGACATGCTCAACGTGCAGCAGCGCGATGCGGTGAGCTATACCGACGGCCCGGCACTTGTAATAGCGGGAGCCGGTTCGGGGAAAACGCGTGTGCTTACGTATAAGATAGTCCATTTGCTCCATTGCGGCTACGAGCCTTGGCGGATTCTGGCTCTCACGTTTACCAACAAGGCAGCCAACGAAATGCGGGAACGCATAGAGAAACTGGTTGGAGCTAAGACATCTTCAAAACTATGGATGGGTACTTTCCACTCCATTTTCGCCCGGATTTTGCGGCTCAATGCAGAGCGTGTAGGATATAAAAGTAATTTTACTATCTACGACACGGCGGATTCGAAGTCGCTTGTCAAGATGATAATAAAAGATATGGGTCTCGATGAGAAAATCTATAAACCTTCTACTGTACTCTCATCTATCTCGGCAGCGAAAAATGCTTTGATTTCTCCTGAAAAATATGCGAGTATGCACGACGTGATGCAAGCCGACCGACAGAGCAGACGACCCGAGACATACGCCATCTACCGGATCTATCGCGACAGATGTTTGACCTCAGGAGCGATGGACTTCGATGACCTACTTTACTATACCAATCTGCTTTTTCGTGACAATCCCGATGTGCTGCGTCATTATCAGGAATATTTCCGTTATGTTCTTGTCGACGAGTATCAGGACACCAATTTCGCCCAACATGTGATAGTATCGCAACTCTGCCGCGAGCATAAAATGCTTTGCGTGGTGGGCGACGATGCTCAGAGCATCTATTCGTTCCGGGGAGCAAACATCAGCAATATCCTCAACCTAAAAAACGCTTATTCTGACCTGCGTATCTTTAAGCTCGAACGGAATTATCGCTCGACGCAGAACATCGTAAATGCAGCCAATTCGTTGATTGAAAAAAATATAGGGCAGATACGTAAAAAAGTCTATTCAGAAAACGCAGTAGGGCAGAAAATAGAAGTAGTGGAGAGCTACAGCGACTTCGAAGAGAGTTTTCTCGTGGCAAACCGAATATCTCAGATCAGGATGAAGACCGGCGACAGCTACGATGAGTTCGCCGTGCTCTACCGCACGAACGCACAGAGCCGAATCCTCGAAGAGTCGCTACGCAAACGAAATATTCCCTATCGTATCTACGGAGGTCTGTCATTCTATCAACGTAAGGAGGTCAAAGATGCCATAGCGTATTTCAGATTAGCTGTAAATCCCGATGACGACGAGGCTCTAAAGCGTATCATCAACTTCCCGGCAAGAGGGATAGGCGAAACTACAGTGGCGAAAATCACCCGTAGGGCCATAGAAACCAAGTGTAGTATGATGCAGGTGATCACGGATCCAGTAGGGAGGGGGTTGCAGGTCAATTCCGGCACTTTGAACAAATTAAACGGATTTGCCGCCATGATAGCGCAGTTCAACGCAATGAACACGCGCGGCGATAATGCCGAGGAGCTTGCAAAGCATATCATCAAAGAAACAAGATTGATGTCAATGCTCGTAAGCGACCGAACTCCGGAGAGTATTTCAAAGCAGGAAAACCTCTCGGAACTCATAGCCGGAGTTAAAGAGTTTGTCGAGACTCAGAGAGAGCAAGGAATCGAAGATCTGGGAATGAGCGCATATTTGGGACAGGTGTCGCTGGCTACCGATCAGGATTCGGAAATAGAATCCGACGAAAGGGTAACGCTTATGACGGTTCATGCGGCGAAAGGTTTGGAATTCGACAATATATTCATAGTCGGAGTGGAGGAAGAATTATTCCCTTCGGCACTTTCGGCAGGAAATGCAGCCGAGATAGAGGAAGAACGTCGCTTGCTTTATGTGGCTCTTACCCGAGCGAGAAACTTCTGCATGATGAGCTATGCTTCGTCGCGTTACCGTAATGGACAGACCACCACGTGTCAGCCTTCACGCTTCTTGCGAGATATAGATCCAGATTATCTCAAACTTGTGTCCGGAACGTCGCTCGAAGGCCGATACGGGCGTCCTGCATTTGCCGATTATGTCTCATCATATTCGGGGCGTAAGACGATGAGCCCAACGGCAACTCCTCGTAATTCGGCTGTAAGAGGCGTATACGGAAGAAACCTTATGTCCTCCAAAGAGACCGCAGCAGCTCCTCCACGTAAGGGAACAGTAGACCCCGATCTGCTATCAAAGGGCATGCGGATAGAACATAATCGCTTCGGAATGGGAACGATAACTGAAATCGACCGTTCACAGCCCGACGTTCGAATCAGAGTGGAATTTGATAATACCGACTCCAAAGTACTTCTCCTTAAATTCGCACAATTCAAAATCCTGAAATGAGCAACATTACGCAATATACGCCGACGACAATACCCACACCGGTCTATCTCGTTTATGAGGATCGTCTCAGACACAACCTCTCTCTGATACAACATGTGAGCCGTGAAGCAGGGGTCAATATTATAATGGCTTTCAAGGCTAACGCTCTATGGCGAACATTCCCGATAGTGGCAGAATATTGTCGCGATTTTACGGCTTCGTCGCTAAACGAACTGCGTTTAGGGTGCGAAACATTAGGGGGTGAAGCCCATAGTTATTGCCCGGCTTATACGGAAGAAACTATCGGAGAATTTATTGAAAAATCGACGCATATCACCTTCAACTCGTTGTCGCAGCTCCATCGTTTCGGGTCTCAGGCTCATGCTGCCGGTGTGAGCTGCGGTTTGCGAGTTAATCCGCGGTGTTCCGTTATAGAAACCGATATCTATAACCCAGCTTTGCCCGGATCGAGGTTCGGAGTCGTTGCCGAAGATCTGACTGATCCTCTGCCTCCATATCTTGAAGGTTTTCATTTTCATGCATTATGCGAATCATCTTCCTATGACCTTGAAAAAGTGCTGGAAGCCTTTGAAACTCAGTTCGGTCATCTTCTGCCGCGCCTTAAATGGATAAACATGGGAGGCGGCCATCTAATGACTCGGGAGGGGTATGATGTGGGACATCTCATATCGCTCCTTAAGGATTTCAAATCCCGTTATACGAATCTTCAGATTATTCTTGAACCGGGAAGCGCGTTTACATGGAGAACCGGCGATTTAATATCCTCTGTAGTCGATGTGGTGGAGAACGAAGGAATAAAAACGGCTATTATCGACGCATCTTTTGCTTGTCACATGCCTGATTGTCTTGAAATGCCATACAAACCGATCATTGCGGAAAGTAATCTCAAGGAAAAAGGTGGAACAGCTTATAGGATAGGAGGCAATTCATGTCTTAGCGGCGATTTTATGGGCGACTGGCATTTTGCAGAACCGCTACGTCCCGGTGACCGTCTGACCTTTGAAGATATGAACCATTATACGACGGTGAAAACCACTATGTTCAACGGTCTGTCTCACCCGGATATGGCACTTTGCCGTTCAGACGGCTCGATAGAATACCTGCGACGTTTCACTTACGAAGATTATAAATCAAGAATGAGCTGATGGATAAGCCACGATATTCAGTAATAGTGCCCGTTTACAACCGTCCCGTCGAAGTAGAGGATCTTCTCGGAAGCCTTCAGAAGCAGACGCGGAAAGATTTTGAAGTAATAATAGTCGAGGACGGCTCGACGATTTCATGTCGAGCAGAAACGGAAAAGTATGCCGGTGAGCTTGATGTCCACTATTTTTGGAAAGCTAATGAAGGGCGCTCGATAGCTCGTAATTACGGCATAGAGCGTTCGCAGGGTGAGTGGCTTGTGTTCTTTGATAGCGACTGTGTAATTCCGTATGATTATTTCGACAATCTTTCGCGAGCACTGGATCAAAATCCACTGGACTGCTACGGAGGTCCGGATGCTGCTCACGAATCCTTTTCGCCTGTTCAGAAAGCTATCAATTTCGCTATGACCTCTTTTATAACGACCGGAGGGATTAGGGGTGGTAAAATCAGCATGGAAAAATTTACGCCACGTTCTTTCAATATGGGCTATCGTCGGAAAGTTTATGATGAGGTCGGTGGATTTCGGGAGATGTTCTCGGAGGATATAGATATGAGTACACGCATTCGTCAGGCCGGTTATAAAATAGGTCTTATAGCGGAGGCTCCCGTCTATCATAAGAGGCGTGTGGATTTCCGCAAATTTTTCCGACAGGTTCACGTATTCGGCATGTCGCGAATAACTCTCAAATTGCTCTATTCTGACTCCCTCAAACTCGTTCACACGCTTCCCGCGTTAGCCGTTCTGATTGCGTTAGCATGCATTGTGTTCGCCATCGTTTTCTCACCTTGGTGGTTGCTACCCCTTGCGATCTATGGTCTCGCCCTTATCGTTTGTGCCGCTATTTCTACAAAAAGTTTAAAAGTGACACTCCTTTCACTACCAGCGGGGGTAATACAGATTGTAGGCTACGGAACTGGTTTCCTTCGGGCTTGGTTCGGAAAGATCCTTCTTCGACGGGGACGCGACATTCAGTCCGAAATCGAAATGCGTCGCGGAAAATAGTCCCTTATACCCTTATAATTGATTATGCCTTTACCAATCCTTTCATCCACTATTTCTCATGAACCGACTTATATCCGACCTTAGTGAAGAAGAAAAGCCACGCGAAAAAGCTCTTGCGAAAGGAATCAGATCGCTATCCAACGCAGAACTCCTAGCGGTGATTTTTGGCGGTGGACTTCCGGGCATGTCGGTTATCGACATGAGTCGCGACATCCTTGCAATGGTCGACAATAAGCTTGCTCCTCTCGCAGGCATGTCAATCCCTGCCATGGTGAAAACATTTCATGGTGTTGGTATAGCTAAAGCCGTTGCACTATCCGCCGCTTTCGAGCTCGGTCTTCGTTGTCGTGATGAAAATGCCGACCGCAAACAAATTAGCGTACGCTCCTCTGATGATGCATTTAGATTCATACGTCACCGCTTCGAACACCTCGATCACGAACAATTCTGGATAATCATTCTCAATCGGGCTAACCGAATTGTAACCGATATATGTATCTCTTCGGGAGGAACCGCAATGACCGTTGTAGATGTCAAAATCATACTCCGTGAGGCTATTGATCGTATGGCTTCGGCAATCATTCTAGCTCACAACCACCCTTCGGGAAATCTTGCGCCCAGTCCGCAAGACGACACTCTCACCTCGAAAATAACACAGGCGGCAGCTTTGCTCGATATCCGTGTTCTTGATCATCTTATAATTACCGATAGCGGATTTTACTCATACAGTGACCAAGGGCGCATGAAAATCTGACTTGCTTATGGCTTGAAAACTATATATTTATCAAAAACATTTATTTTTTTTGAAAAAGTTGATATTTTTTAACGCAACTTCTATATTATCTGATTCTTTTTTACTAATTTTGCATCGAATTATGGATTTCCGTCAACAGCTAATTCATATATTCGCAAAAAATTATGCTAAATGTGCGAACTAAATTAAATATAAAACGTTTTAAAGAAAAAATCATTTCCCGTGACGCCATCTATGATTGCTGAACGGAACCTAAATAAGACTTAATAAATCAATACATGTTTCATTAAATTTTTTAACAGAATGAAAAAGAACCTTCTCTTAGCGATTGCCGGATTTGGAGCTCTGCTTCTGTCGGCTAACACTGCAAAGGCTCAGCAGACTGTAGTGGTTACGGAAACGGTTGCTCCGGTTTCTCTTGTTAAGCCCGCAGACTGCGGAACTAAGTACACTACTTCTTGGAAAGACAACTGGTATCTCCAGTTAGGCGCAGGTATGCAGGTGCCTTATGTTGACCACAACCTCATCAGCGGAACATCAAAACGTCATATCACCGCTATCTACAATGTAGGCGTAGGTCACTGGTTCAGCCCTTACCTCGGATTCCGTATCACAGGTTACTATGGTAAGATCCACACTGAATGGGGAACACTCCGTAGCGCTAACATGGCAAACGGTAACTTCGACCTTACTTGGGATATGCTCAACTCTATCTGTGGTCCGAAAGCTGACCGCGTATTCAGCATCATTCCTTTCGTAGGAGTAGGCGGCACTTATACTTGGAACTTCCCGGGTAGCACACTCGAAGGTACTATCCCGACTGAAGGTGGCAAATATCGTAAAACAAAAGAAGTTACTCTTCCTGTTTCTGCCGGTATCCAGCTCCGTCTTCGTCTCGCTAAATGCGTTGACTTCTTCGCAGAAGCTCGCGCTAATTTCTACGGCGACAACTTCGACAACGTAGCATCTGGCGACCCCATCGAAGCTAACCTCGCAGTTTATGGTGGTTTCAACATTAACTTTGGCGAACGTAAGTACACTGCTTACAACCCGTGCGAATACATCGACTACATCAACTCACTCAACAACCAGATCAACGAAACACGCGCAGCTCTCGCTACTACAGCCGCAGCTCTTGCTGAAGCTGAAGCTCAGCTCCCGTGCCCGCAGATTGAAGCAGTTGAACAGGTTGTTATCGAAGCACCGCTTCTCGCAACAGTTCGCTTCAAAATCAACAGCGCACGCATATCTAAAGAAGAAATGGTTAACGTATACATCATTTCTCAGTGGATGAAGGCTAACTCTAATGCTAAGGTTTGCGTTGACGGTTATGCTGACAAAGACACAGGTACTTCTGCTTACAACATGACCCTCTCGCAGAAACGTGCACAGGCAGTTGTTGACGCTCTTGTTAACGAATACGGTATCGATCCGAGCCGTCTCACAATCAGAGCATTCGGTAGCGACGAACAGCCTCTCCCGGAAAACAACTGGAACCGTATCGTAATCTTCGAACAGGCTCAGTAATATTCTTGATCAGTCAGAATAATTGACAGTTAAATATGAAAAGTCTTCGGCACCAACCGAAGACTTTTTTTATGCTTTATTTGTTCCGAATTTTTTATTCTTGATTATAATTACTACCTTTGCACAGTCTTTCGGGGCGTAGCGCAGTCCGGTTAGCGCACCTGCTTTGGGAGCAGGGGGTCGAAGGTTCGAATCCTTTCACCCCGACAGAATAACATCAGCTGAGTGGAAGTACAATTTTTGTGCTTCCGCTTTTTTTCAATTAAAATGAATTTCAAGATTTAGGGTGAAATAGTTTAACAAATTTTAATACAGGAGCTAAAAATAAAATGGTAGCTTAGTGCTGTAAAATTAGCAAAGGGAAAATATGAATCAGGAGGTTAAAGGGAATTTGATGATGTTCGTCGCGAAAACTTTTTCGGGATTGAACCAGAATGCTTTGAGATATCTGTTGCCCAAATGGATGAACGCACAGTCGGGTGTGGTGTTACGTCTTGGTGCCGGAACTCTTCTGTTTCTACTCTATCAGTTGTTGACTCCGCGAAAATTTCCTTACCCCAAGCTAAAAGACACGCTTCTTCTAATCTTTACGGGACTATTGTTAGTATTCGGCTACATGTGGACTTTGCTCGAAGGTCTTACGTATACGACTCCTATCTCGTCTTCGATCTTTATCAGTCTGCAACCGGTTTTCGTGTTTATAATATGCCTGATAATAAAAACGGAAAAGGCTACGGTAAAAAAAATAGTCGGGATGCTAATAGGCTTCGGAGGTGCTTTACTTTGTATTCTCACGCAACATGGAAGCGAGATAGCTTCAGATCCTTTGAAAGGGAATCTATTGTGTCTGTCGGGTGCCGTGCTATATGCTGCATATCTTGTGATTGAAAAGAAATTCATTCCCCGTTACGGGAGTGCAATGGTCTCGTTTTTGACTTTCGGAGGAGGGACACTTGGCGCGATAGCTCTTGTGTGTTTTACCGGTTGGAATGCGCCAGTGCTTCATTCACATCTTTTCGGTGTTCCTATGCTTGTCCTTCTCTTTATCTTGATTTTCCCTTCATTTATAAGCTATCTTTTACAGGATTTTTCTTTAAATCTGTTGTCGGCTACAGTGGTGGCTTTGTATAGCGATCTCATCCTGATAGTTTCGGCAATAGCGAGCTATATTTTGGGGCAGGATCATTTTTCATGGTGGCAGATATTTGCTATACTGCTGATGCTTCTGTCGGTGTATATGGTTGAAACTTCAGAAAGAGCTCCCGTTTCAGGCGTCCCTCAGCTGAAGTCTGGAAAATGATTGTTATTAATTTGGTTAGAGTGAACTGTAGTCAGGAGAGAAGGTATCTCCCATGCGGATGTCGCCGGTAGAGGCCCCTCGTTTAAGCCATCTGACTCGCTGATCGGAACGTCCGTGATTGAACGTTTCGGGTACGGCATAACCTTGCGCTTGTTTCTGCAAGTAGTCGTCGCCTATTTTAGACGCGGCGTTAAGTCCTTCCTCAATGTCGCCGTCCTCTAAAGAGCGGAAAAGCCGGTTGTCATGGTAAGCCCAAACTCCGGCATAAAAATCAGCCTGTAGTTCCGTTCGGACACTAAGTCTGTTAGCTTCGGTTTTGTTAGTTGAAGCCATTGCCGAATGAGCTTCATCGAGTGTTCCCAATAAATGCTGTACATGATGGCCGACTTCATGAGCAATGACATAGGCGTATGCAAAGTCTCCACCTGCTCCCATCTGATTTTCCATTTCTTCGAAAAACGAAAGGTCGATATAGATGGTTTCATCGGCAGAGCAATAGAACGGACCGACAGAGGCTATTGCGTTACCGCAGCCGGATGTGACCGCTCCGGTGTATAACACCATTTTCGGCTCGCGATATTTAAGCCCCATTTTCTTGAATTGCTCTGTCCAAACATCCTCCGTACCTGCTAAGATCCTACTTGCAAATTCAGCATATTCATTTTCTTTTTCGGAAGGGACATATTCGCCGCCTGTCAAGGTCGAACCATTACTAATCGACTCACTGACTACAGATAAAGGATCTCCTCCCGTGAGCCATGTTAGCAAAGCTATTATAACCAATCCAGCAACCCCTCCGATGCCCGCTATGCGGAAACCTCCACCGGTGGAACCGCGACGGTCGCTAACGTTGTTGCTGAATCGTCTGCCGTCGAGCCTCATATAAGTTTAGAGCCTGATATTTCCGTGGAATAGGATTAATTGTCGGCTTCCGGAGCTTGATCTATCAAGTCCATGAATTGATCGAGCTTGGGAGTAATGATAATTTCTGTGCGGCGATTTCGTTGCTTTCCGAGGTCGGAATCATTGTCGCTCACCGGATTGTATTCACCACGTCCCGCAGCCGAGAGTCGGTTGGGTGCGATTCCGAAATCGTTCTGGAGAACTTGAACTATTGACGATGCGCGCAAAGCCGACAGATCCCAGTTGTTTCTGATATTCGTTTTTGAAATAGGCACATTGTCGGTATTGCCTTCCACTACCACCTCGAAATCTTTAAAATCGTTGAGGATTTTGGCAATTTTGGAGAGTGTCTGATGGGCCTGTTGGCTCACTTCATAGCTGCCGCTTTTAAACAGCATATTGTCGGAGAGTGAAATATAGACAACGCCTTTCAACACCTTTACGTCCACATCACGAAGTTCGTCAGTGCTCAGCGAACGTGTAAGTTTGTTTGTGAGGGCAATATTCAAAGAATCCGATTTTGATTTGGCATCGACCAGTTGCTTGATATATTTATTTGAAGCATTTATCTCATCTACAAGTTTAGAGATATTGATACTTCCCTGATTATTCGCCTCCATACTTTTGCCTAAGGCTTTTTTTAAGTCGGTGATATCGTTTCGCAACTGCCTATTCTGCTGGTTGGCGTTATCGAGCTGTGTCTGAAGATTGCGGACATCCGAGTTGCAGGAGAGGAGATCGTCGCGCGTGCTGCCGTAAACAAGTTCCAGTTCGCTATATTTCTGCTGGAGCTGAGAATACTTTTTGTTGGTCACACAACTTGTCGAAACCATACCGATAGCCGCAAAGCCTATCAAAAGATAACGTATTTTCATATTGGTTCTGAATTTAATTTTCTAATGAGTCCAGGTGCAAATATATTAAAAAGTTTCAAGTATTCAATGAATTGGATGAAAAAAGCAATTTACGGTACTCGATATCGTAAGGATTCTATCATCTCTTTGCCGGGACGGTAAAGGAATCCTTGACATCGCCATACCTGTCGTAAAGCGTCATTATGATTCTATCAGGGTTCACATCCATAATCATCCCACCGACAGTTCGTGCTCCTTCACTCCAACGTTCTGCAATTATGTCTTCGTTTGCGACAACAGGTTTGAGCTGACGACCGCGATTGTCGTCGCTTGATGGAGTAACGACATAAAAAATTCCGTCCTCAGGCTCAACAGGCTCACGATCGCGCAACGGAAAAGTACGAAGATAGGCGTGATTGTTACCGGATATTGCGAGGTCAACTCCAAGACGGTCGAATTCATTGCGGAATCTGTCAAGTTGGCTATTGGCTCCGTTAGTACCGATCAGCCATTCATTGTGTTGAACAACTACGATATATTTGGAGTGATTTCGTTTTATGACTCTTTCCATCCAATTGAAAACAGGATTGAGGCTTGCTGCTGTACGCATGGCTTCATTGTTGAGCATAAAGAAAAGCACGTCGCCATATTTAAACCAATAGGAGACTCCTTCCTGCCCGCTGTAACCGTTTGCGGGATAGAAATGGGAGTCACGGAAAAAGGCATCGGATTTATCGTTTTCTCGGGTCTGATGGTCATGGTTACCCTGAACGGTGGCCCACATGAAATTTTTATAGGCCGGCTGCTCCGACAGTTCTGTCCAGAAATTATAACTTCCGCCCCATGCACATTGGTCGCCGGTTGACAAAATCCAATCGAATCCGTCGGAAACCTCATCAAGTACCTCGATCATTTCCATTGCAGCGTCCAGACGGCTCCACATTGGAGAATAATGATGGAAGTCACCTATGATAGCTGCTTTCCATGAATCGGCGCCGGCAGTGCGGAAGTAATGGAAGTCGCTGTATTCCATAAGATTAGTTTCTTCGTCGGATGTGATAATCCGATATTTATAATCGCAATCGGGGTCAAGATTGAAGATTTCGAAATTATGTTTATTGAAAACGTGCGATTCATAGACGTTCGTCCCGTCGGCCAGTTTGGAATAGATACTGTCGAATGTCTCGCAAATTTCAGGATCTTCTGAAGTATAGAAGGCTCGTTTTAAATTTGAATCGTTGATTATCTCGATCATGCAATATTTACCCAACGGAGATCCCCAACTGATGTTCATCCCTTTTGAACAGTCCTGAGCCGGATTGGTAAAAATAGTAAAAGCCGATTTGTTTGAACCCTCGGCTGTCAGTCCTCTTCCATATCGGCGTGAAGCACAGGAAACGCCTTGTGCCGAAAGGAGTAGCGTAAATAAAATTATATATCCGGTTTTTTTGATATCCATGTGAATCGTTTTAATATATCGACAAATTTACTAAAAAATGAGTGTAGCGAGGAGTCGGTTAAGGGAGTTCTTAGAATTTTTATGTTTTTTTCAGAATGATAATTAATAAATATACAATTAAATCATTTTTTTGTTTATATCTTTGACAATTAAAATGTTCTTAGCCGATTTTATATGTCGATGATCGATGAAGCCATAATCAAGTCCTTTCAATCTATTTCTCTTGAAGAAATGGGGAAGGTTAGGTTGATGAACAGGATAGATACCAAATTCGTCACGAGTTTCGACAAAATTGAAGATTTTTTAGAGATCACTTCCGGCGATTATATGCTCCAGCAGATAGGCGGACATTCAAACATGCCGTATTATACAAAATATTATGATACTGCCGATGTAAACATGTTCTATCAGCACCAGCGCGGCAAGAAAAATAGACAAAAGATCAGAATAAGACAGTATGAAAATAGTGATACTCCACCGTTTTTAGAAATCAAAACAAAGAACAATAAAGGGCGAACGCGAAAAAAGCGTGTTGTAATGGAAGAAGATACGCTCTTAGCTCAATATACTGATTTTATAAACAGACATTCCATTTATGATCCGGCTCAATTATTTCCCAGAATAGAAAATCATTTCTATCGTGTCACTCTTGTCGATAAACATCTGACCGAAAGAATTACGATTGATACCCATATCGAATTCCACAATCTTCTGAATGACAATCGTGTCAGCCTTCCAAACATCGGGGTGATAGAGTGGAAAAGAGACGGACGTAATTGCAAATCCGACTTGGATTCGTTGCTTAGGGAACTACGCATCCATCCTAACGGCTTCAGCAAATACTGTGTAGGCATGGCCATGACAGATTCCGCCTTGAAACAAAACCGTCTTAAAGTGAAGTTGAGAACGATTGACCGAATAAATTCCGGCTTTTAAAACGACTCTGTTGAGGTCAGAAACCTAAATGGCCGAAATATTTTTTGTTTTCCTCATCTGTAACCCGCAGGTATTGCCGCAAATCATTCAGCATGATTTTGTGCTTGTCGGAAAATTTAGCACGGAAACTTTCGATGTTCTTTTCCCATTGATCGTAACTCAATTGAGGCCAACGTTCGCAATTCCGTTCCATTTCAGGTCGTATTTGGCTCACAAGTTTATCGAAAACGGCGGTTGTGTTCTTCTCCGAGAACGTGTTGGTCATGTGATGTGATAGTCTCTGTAGGAACAATGCTCTGAAATCCTTGTTTGCGAGAAGTCGGTTTATTAAGATATTGTGTGCACTCACTCCTTCCGCTGTAGGCCCCGTCGACAGATAGAAAGCGGCATCCGGTTTATAGCCAACCCACGTAGCATCAAGATCATAGAACACGAAGTGCCATTTCTTGTCGCTTTCGGGCGATGTCGACCGAACATAGCGTATGTTACCCACATCGGTATTTCCCGAGTAGATTTGTCCCAGTTTGTAGTCTATCAGTCCCGTGAGATCTACATTGTCGCGGATATATTTATAGTTATCGCTATTGGTCATGTCGTGGGACGATACATACTGCATAAGCCGGTTGTAGGGTATGCTGCTTCCTTCTTCGTTATAACCTTTCGACATTATGATATTAACGGAGTCGGTCGGTACATTCAGATGGCGCGAAACGAAATGCTTGTCAATCTTCTCCCGGACGTAATATAATCCGAAATATTTGGCATTGACATATAGTGCCACCGGACGGTAAATCTGTGTCAGAATAGTAGGGCTGTTCTCTTTCATGAGAGAAGTGAAAAACTCGTCGCGAATCATGCATCTGTTGAAATCCTGCGATCCGGACCGAAGGATTAAATCTTCCAATTCAAGCGGTTGACCGTTGTCGAAGAAATCATAATCCACTTCCGTATCTCCATATTCACCTCTGAATTTCAGTCGGAATGATTTCTTTGCTTCATAGCGTGAGTAACCGCCGAATATCATTAGGCCGCAATCGACGGAAAAACCATCGTTGTCATTGTTGTCGAAAAATTCAACGTGAGCCTTTTTCGTCCACATATTCCAAAAATTGGCGCCATGATGGGGCCATTCCGGGGAATAACCGGGTCCGTCTGCATAAATACCGTTGGTGTAACCATAGAGGTCGTTGTGATTGACGGAGATGTTAACGACCGGCATATCGTGCTCCACGCCTAAAAGATAAGTGGCTGTGGCGATACCGCTACGTAAAGTGGCACTGTCACCTCTGGCGAAAGTGCGTATAACGGCACTCTTTGTGAGCATTAAGGAATCCTTCAATACGGGTGATGCGGTTGTAGGCTCGCTGCCGTCGAGAGTGTAATGTACAGTTCGGCTACGGTCTTTGAGTCGCAGGACGAGGGTGTCGTCCTTGGAATAGATTCCGGGCTCGTGGTCGAACTGAGGCTTATCGGCAATGTAACGTCGGCCATCCTTACCGTTCTCCTCATTCTTCGTGGGTGTGTTATAGAAAAAGAAACCTTTCGATGCCGCGGAACGGCCTATGGAGCCCCCGTAGACGGTCGGTTTAGCGCACATACCGTCAGCAAATTTTCCTTTCCTCGACAGAATCACTGTTTCGGCATTACTTAATTTGAACGGCGCGTGCAATACGTTATTTGGATTGGCTTTCTTACCCATTAACCGTATGGTTATAAATTCGCCGGGCTGTAATTTTCTTTCCGGCAATCTCCACCCTTCTTTTTTCCCTTCTTTTTTCGAGAGACTGTATTCTGACAGATCGATTTCGGCATCGCTTACATTCTTAAGCTCCACCCAATTTTCATTAGATTTTTTTGACCTGCTCATAACCTCCCATATCAACAGCGGGCTCTGCCGTTGTTTGTCGATACGCTCATTGGCCTGCTCATATCCATGACGGTTATTATCGAATCCCGGACTTTGCCAATATGTTGCTGTATAAGTGCTGTCCGACTGTCTGGCGAAAGAATGATCGGCAGCCATCTGTCCGTAAGTGACTTCGTTAATTATCTCGTCGTCGGGAGAAAGAAATTGAACGGTTCCTCCTTCTTTCGGCAGGTTAAAGTCGGCAATAAGCGATTTGCTGTTTTTCTTGCTTTTTTCTTTACCGGCTTTCTTTTTTTCTTTTTCGGCGAAAACTATCAGACATTCGCCTTCCGCGATATTAACATCGGGGAAAGACCACGTCTTTACTTTAACGGCAGTATCCGACTCTAAACTGTCGACTATCACACGTTTGATCACGGAAAGTTTGAATCCCTCAAGATTGACTGTATCTTCCTCAAGATTTTTTATCTCTATCCAGTCGGCAGTCGTGCCCTCGTTGGTCAAAAGGCCGGTACGATTGGAAGGCATAATTTCATTTATGACGACATGGGGTAGCGGTTGGTCGGCGTGTCTGCTTTTCGAACAGGACGCTACAGTCAATAGACAGCCAACTAATATGGTCGATAAAGAAAGAAAATTCCGCATCTTCATAGTAATAAATCTATTTCCCTTTTAAAAAGAATTGATAAATCAAATTCAATGCAAAGATAGACTATTTTTGTCTAACTCTAAAACGCCAAAGTGACTGTATAAAATTATGAACGGACGAATGTCGGTATGGGTCAAAAGATAATGTGGGCGATCAGGGAAGAAATTCGAAAGTAATTCCGTCAGTTTTGCCGCATACATAAGCCACGGGCGCATGATGTCCGCTTATGAGATGGTGAATATAGAGAGGTTCGCCGACATTCAATCACGCGCAGGATTGACTGATTCGGAGATAATTGAAACAGTTGAACAAACTCCGGGATACAGAGTCATTAATCTGGCGGCAACAATTCCCGTAGAAGCAAAACCGATGGATAGGCTTGCTGTTGAGCATTTCCCTTTCAACCGGAGTTATGGTTGCTGTATAGACAGAGGATCACGAGTCACTATCATAGCATCAGCGAGCATAGTGGATGCCGCGGGTGGTACTTTCGCTTTCTATATAGCTTTAATGGGTGGTTTTAATTTCATCGGTAGGGAAATTGGCAATAGAACGATATATCGTCCTGTTTATATCAAGAAAGATGATGTGGAATATACCGATTCAGAAAAAGAATATTTTAAAGATCTTGAAAAATTAGTTGACAAACCCGATTCATGGAGTTTCGATATATTCCCGGCAAGCGGAGCACAGGAATTGGAATATGACACATCCTTCCATTTCGGAATAGGAAATGGCAAAGGCGTCGAGTCATTCGAAGGTGACGCCTTACTGGTAAATGATATCGAAACATATAAAAAGTTCTATGCCGCCTTTGCTGAAACGATGGAAGAAAAATTCGGACTTCTTTGCGACAGCGGACGATATCATTCTACTGCTATCAAAACTATGTGGCGAAGAAAACTTGATGTTCCCAAAGATTTAAATGCCGTAGTATTGAGAATAGCTTGGAGCACGTTGCTATGGAACGACAAGCGTTTACTGATTGCTAAGACAATTGCAGATTGCATTAATGAATACATCTTGAGCAAAAAAGATGTGCCGATCCCTCAGAGTCTTACAACGAAAGCAATAGGATTCAATGGCTATGATATCCCCAACTATGAGGAGTGAGATGAATGCATTGATTTGTGGATTTGAGCCTTTTGGCGGTCGAAGTATAAACAACGCCTGGGAAGTCGCGCAACAGTTAGAAGGGATGCGAAATGTAGATGTAATTAAAATACCTGTCAGTTTCGAGAAGTCCCATCAGGTCATTATCGAGAGACTTAATCATAAACGTTATGATTTGGTGTTAATAATGGGAGAAACTGGATTTACAACCGACTATGTCAGATTAGAGCGTGTAGCGATAAACTATAAAGATTCGCTCGGCGCGGATAACGACGGAGTTACGGCCGATGATGCCGAATTAATAGTAGATGCTCCCAAGGCTTATTTCACGGAATTGCCCGTAAAAAGAATGGCACAGTTTCTGAAAGATAGGGGACATAAAGTAAAAGTGACCAACTCTACGGGGACTTTCGTATGCAATAGCGTATACTATCATATCTTGCATTACTTGAAAGAAAACGATATTCCGACGAAAGCCCTGTTTGTCCATTTGCCAGCGACGACCGAAGTCGTTTCTTTGGAAGAAATGACTGAAACTTTAAAAGCCTTGATAGAAAAACTAAATTGGATATTAAACTGACCTTTTTCAATTTACGAAGGGAGACAACATTTTCCCCAAAAGTGTAAATTTGAGTAAAAACATTTTCTTATTTCGAATAATATTTCTAATTCTGTAATGATAATCAGAAGAATATAGAATTTATAATTTGTCGGTCGGCGAAAGAGAAAGCGAGTGGAATGTGCGAGGAAATATAGAAACTTCCTCCTATTTCAGTCGCGATGTGTGACAAAATAGGACACAGATTGAATTTTATTCAGAAAAGGATGTTAAATCGATTGGCAGATAAAAGAAAGTTTTCTATATTTGAGCCGGTATAAATCATTTGTTTATATGTTTTCAGAGGAATTGGAAGAGATGATAGACGGAGCTTTGGCAGACGGCGTGCTGACTGATAAGGAGCGTGAGATACTCCGTCGGAGAGCAGCATCGGAAGGAGTCGATATCGATGAGTTCGATCTGATAATGGAAGCACGTCTTGCCAAATCGAATAAGGCAAAAGTCCCTCCCATCCCTCCGATACCACCCATGGCCTCAGGTTATCAGCGATCGCCGCATAAAGATTACCCACAGCATAATAGCAAATATGGCGTATTGCGGAAATGTCCGAATTGCGGAGCTACAGTGATGGAAACATCAGTGAAATGTTCTGATTGTGGATATGCCTTCGTGGCCGTTGAAGCTAACAGATCGGTCGAGAAATTTTCAAAAAAATTGGAGGAAATCAACGAGAGATATCCCGTAAGTTCCATAAAAGATGTTTTAGGACTAAGCAGCGAAAGGGTTGAGCAGATATATTCCGTGATTTATAATTTCCCGATTCCTCTTGCCAAAGAAGATCTGCTGGAGTTTATTTTGTTTTTGGAACCGAAAATAAGAACAACGGGTATGCATGTGACAAGAGGAGACGAGAAGATTGCATCGGCCTATAGAGCCAAATATTTCGAATGTGTAGAGAAGGCCAAACTGTTTTTTCCAGATGATCCTATGTTTACGCCTCTTTATCAGCAGTACACCAAAAATAAGAAATTCCGTTGGAGAAATTTGTCGCGGAGCGCAAGAGTTCTGTGGACTGTTGCTTTGGTTTATGTAATAATTGGCCTAATTTTATGGATTATTTTAGAGAATTCGCTTTAAAATTCCAAGTTAAGTATCATTTAGTCATTAGATAAAAAAGATGTACTCCGAAGAACTTGAAGAATTGATAGACGCCATTTTAGAGGACGGCGTTATAACCGAAAAAGAGCGCGCAGTGCTCCATCGAAGGGCGTTAGCCGAGGGTGAAGATCCCGAAGAACTTGATATTATCATTGACGCTCGTTTGGCGAAGATGAAAAAGAAGTCGGCGGCAATAGCGGCCGAATCCCAACCGACAACCGATGAGTCTGCATCTCAAGCTATTTCTTTTGAAATGCCTGTGCCACCGCCTGTTCCTTCTTCCGAGCCGACAGCGCGGAAAGAGAATGCAAAATATGGCGACGTGCGTAAATGTCCCCATTGCGGTGCCATTGTGGAGGCGGGCTCAATGCGATGCGGTGACTGCGGCTATGCTTTCGTAGGTGTTGAGGCTGTCAGTTCGCGGCAAAAATTTTCGGACATGCTTGATGAAATCGGCAAGAGAGAATTTAAGAGCGGCGGTTTGCTGGGTCTTCTGTCGATTGACGAAGATAGAAAACGGGACAATGCGATGGCTCAGGCTATCATCAATTTCCCCGTACCGAATTCGAAAGAAGATCTGTTGGAATTCATCTTATTCCTGAAGCCTCAATCGAAAGTGAACGTACTTTTGTCGGAGAATCAGGAAACAACCAAGGCTTATAAACGGAAATATGCCGAATGTATCGAAAAAGCCAAATTCTTTTTCGGCGATGATCCTCAAGTCAGGCAGTTGCTGTCGCAGGAAGAAAACAAGGGACTGTTCGGCAAACTATTCGGAAGAAAATAATAGGAACTATAAATTATAATTAATTCATAAATGGGATTGTTCGGAAGAGGAAAAAGTGGCGGCGTGATGAACGTGATCCGCTGCGACGAGACAGACTATTTAGTATGGAAATGGCGTCCTGCGGGTCAGGAACTAAACTCCACCTCTCGTGAAAACGCTATTCGTTTCGGGAGTAGTCTGCGCGTGAAAGACGGAGAGGTAGCTGTGTTCGTCTACAAACAGAACGACGGCACAATGCAGGACTTTATCGTAGGGCCATATGACGACACGATAAAAACAGCCAATTTTCCTGTATTGGCAAACTTGATAGGTCTTGCCTATGGGGGCGAGTCACCTTTCCAGGCGGATATCTATTTCATCAATCTCCAGAAAAACAACCAGATCAGGTTCGCGATTCCTTATTTTAACGTTTTCGATCCTCGTTTTCCCGATCATGGCGTTCCGGTAGCCGTAAGAGGCATATTGACATTCAATATATCGGATTACCGGGAGTTTATCAAACTTAACCGAATGGTCAATTTCACCCTTGAACAATTCAACGCTCAGATAAAGGATGCTGTGACCCGTTATGTGAAGTCAACAGTAATGTCAGTTCCGTCAGAAATGGGCATTCCTTTGGTCCAGATCGAAAATAAGATCATGGAGATCAACGACAGGGTTGCCGGCCATCTTGTTCCGCGTCTGGAAAGCGACTTTGGCGTGAATGTGAGGGGACTTGACATCGGCGCCATAGAAATAGACTATGAAAGTCCTTATTATGAGGAGCTTCGGAGGCTTACCGCGGGCAATATGGCGAAGACAATCGATGCACAGACCGATGTCAACATAAAGAATCTTCAGGAAATGCAGGAAATCAATGCAGCAAATCTTGAAGATGTTCTGCGTCGCCAGCGTGAAGAAATGCAGAGAGCACAGCGACTGCAGTCGGAAACGACTTTCCTGGGAGCTCATACTATCAATCTACAAGCCGACGTGCTTAAAACGGGTGCTCAGAATCTGGGGCAGATGGGATCGATGAATCTCGGAGGCAACGGCGAGTCAGGCAGCGCAGGCGGTTTTAACGCGGCAGGCATGATGACAGGCATGATGATGGGCGGCGCTATGGGTCAGCAGATGGCCGGTATGATGAACAACATGGGACAGCAGATGAATACAGCAATGCAGACGCCTCCTCCGTTGCCTCAATCTCAATATATGGTAGCTTTTAACGGTCAGTCATCGGGACCGTTCGGAATTGCACATTTGCAGCAACTCGTCGCACAAGGTCAGATGACCCCCCAAACTTACGTCTGGAAACAAGGAATGGCAAATTGGGAACAGGCAGGGAACGTTTCGGAACTAAACGTACTTTTCATGCCCGCAACACCACCTCCACCACCTCCTGTGCCTACGCCTCCGGTTCCTCCTCCCGGTTCATGAATGAATAATTATAAAACGAGAAACGATGGACAATAATAATTTCTTTTCTATAGACAAGCTCGTGGAGTTCGGTCTGGGGATGGCGGTGGCCAACCAGATGATCGGAATGATGAACCAGAGCATGAAACAAATGTATATCCCCGGTTCCTATATGGCATTACCGGCCGCCCCGGAGTGCATTTATGTGGCAATCGAAAACCGTCAGACAGGACCGTTATCGTCGACCGAATTCAACGATATGGTCAACCGTCGTCAAGTGACAAAAGATACTCTCGCTTGGCTTCCCGGAATGACTTCGTGGAAACCGGTAAGCGAAGTGCCGGAACTGTTGAAGATCATAGCCCTTACTCCCCCTCCACTACCTAATCCTGCAAGACTATGAAAGTAAATGTGTTCCTATCCGTTATCGGTGTCTGCGCCGGTTTGCTTTTAGGATATCTGATTTATTCGATAGCTGAAGGAAAAGATAATTCGGAACTGTGCGGTATAATTAGCGCTATATGCTTTGTGTGCACTTTAGTTCCTATGATAGGCTTCCGGTATGAAGACGGAAGACTGGGCGCAAATATGAAAGTATTGTCGATGCTGTTTCTGATAGTGTTCCTGGCTATTGAGCTGGGTTTCGCACTGTGGGAAGTAAAAATGCCTTATTATGTGATAGTTAACGGTATTTTTCTTTTGGCGTTCGCAAGTATAGTGTACAAAATGAGTCATGTTGCTTTCCAACAATCGCCACGGTCAGAAAAAGAAGATCAAAGATAGAAAGTTGTTTTACATTGAATAACACGAAGAAATGCAGTCAGTTATGATTGCATTTTTTTATCATGAGGAGGTGAGAGCAAGGGAGAGGACTGAGAGCCGTGCTTCGGGGAAACGCTTCTGTAGTTCGGTAAGGCAGGCCACCATAGTCGCTCCCGAAGTAATCACGTCGTCGATAAGGAGGAGATGGGCATCGGGAGGAAATGAGGCATCGGTTACAACGGAATAAATGGATCGTGCGTTGAGCCAACGTTCATAATAATTTCGTCGTGTCTGGGTGGAATGACGGCGCACACGCAGGCAATCGCTGATAGGAATGGCTGTGATGTCGGCAATTCCTCGAGCTATCTCATAAGATTGGTTATATCCTCTGCTTAAACGTTTGAATCGCGAGATGGGAACGGGAATGAGTTCTGTGATTCCATCGAAGAATCCTTGGTGGAAGAGCGTTTCTGCGTAAATGCGGGCGAGTTTTCGTGCAATAGCCGGTCGGTTGCCATATTTGGCTCTGTGGAGCAGTCGGGCGTAGTCGGTATCCCGCACATATCGGAACCATGAGGCGGCTTTTTCTACCGGCAATCCGGGTGCAGCAATACGTTTGTGAATCTCGCTAAAACCGTCTCCGTTTATGCCGGTTACCGGCATGCCGACACGACAATGAAGACAGAGGAGGTTTTCGCCGTGAACGAGCGGCCGTCCACAGACTTCGCATATGTTTGGAAAGATCACACCGAGTATGTCGTTAATCCACTGACTGATCATCGTCGGTTGAAATTTCATTTAAAACGTCTGTCAGCAATCGTGAAATAAGATGTGTTTCAAAGCCTCGGCTGGCCATGAAACGATAGAGTCGCACTCTGTTTTCATAAGAAGATGGAATACAAAGAGAACGAGCTTTTGCCGTTAAAATCGATTTAGCTATCGAATGATATTCTTCAGGGTCGATTTCTTCTTCGATGACTTCCGAAATGATTTCCCTGGGGATGTGCTTGGCCGCAAGAGCCGCTGAGATCTTAGCTTTTCCCCATTTAGAGAAACGGTAGGCATGACGGGTATAGGCTCGGGCAAATCGTTCGTCGTCGACAAAGCGTTGTTCTTCAAGCAAGCGGATAATCTTGTCGGCAATGTCAGCAGACAATTTCCAGCGGCGCAGTTTCTGAACGAGATCGAAAGAACATTGTTCGGAAGCAGAGCATAGCGCTTGAAGTCTTGATAGAGCCTGATCGGCTGTCATCTGTCGTTTCATCGTAGTTTTTTTACAATGGCAAAACGTTGCTTACCGTAAGAGTCGCGTAATATCTGTGTGTCATTCCATCCGTCGTCTTCGAGCATCTTTTTCAGCGGGGCGGCATAGTGAGGGTTGATTTCAAAATATATTGCTCCTGATGGTTTCAACGCTTTCATAGCATATCGACTGACAGATCGAAAGAAGATAAGGGGGTCAGAATCAGGGACAAATAGTGCTGTCGGAGGCTCATAAAGAAGGACATTCGGTTCGACCTCTGACTTCTCACTTTCGGTAATATAAGGGGGATTGCAAGCAATGATATCGTAGTAGACGTGTTGGGGAGTCAACGAAAAAACGTCGGCGACAGTGAAATTGACGCGTGCTTTCAGAGTTTTGGCGTTTTCACAGGCTATGGTTACAGCGGCTTCCGAAATGTCGACGGCATCCACCAGAGAAAAAGGGAGGTTGCGAGCTAAAGCAATTGCAATAGCTCCCGACCCGGTGCAGAGATCGAGTACACGAAGATCAGATTTGTTTGAAAAATCTTTTACGATTATATCGACAAGCTCGGCTGTTTCGGGACGTGGAATCAAAACATCTGGGGTGATTTTGAAATCCATGCCGTAGAAACGAGCAACGCCGAAAATCTGCTGCACGGGTTCGTCAAGCAGAAGGCGTGAGACGATAGAGTCAACTTTCTCCTTTAGATAGTCGGAAACTTCGATGTCAGCCTTTAGAACAAGATCGACAGAAGAATACCCTTTCAGGCGGTAGAAAATTTCGTTTGTAAGGGCTTTTGCCTCACCTTCCGGGAAGTGCGGAAGGAGAGCGGCTTTAGTCTTGTTTGTAAATTGTCCGAGATTCACAATAACGGTGATTGTTAGAAGATGCAAAGATATAAAATTGATGTTATTAAAAGAATCATCCTGATGATATTAACTTTAAATTCAATTAACAAGCATCAAAATTGCAAGAAAAGTTTCTGTTAGATTAAGTCGGTTTTGTTATTTTTGCAATATAGATTACGCAGATATGGCGGCACATAACGAAATAGGGAAATGGGGCGAAGGACTGGCCCGTGAATATCTCATAACCAAGGGTTACGCGATAGTTGACACCAACGCGCGGATAGGAAAAAAAGAACTTGATATCGTGGCAATGCACAATTCCCGCATAGTTTTTGTGGAAGTAAAGACACGCACAGGAAATGCTGATGATGCTTTAGATTCGATAGATAGAAAGAAAATAACACTACTTTCGCGCGCAGCCGAGGCATACGTGCAGGCTCATAATATTCCCCACGACGTTCAGTTCGATGTGATAGTGATCACGGGTAATCCGGACGGTGAATATGAACTGACCCATTATCCCGATGCTTTTATGGCTCCGATGCTGTCGTATGGGAAGCAGTAGTGACTTCTGCTGACGTCAGGCTTTATGCTTGAGATTCGGGGAATTAATAACGAGGGGAATTTGTAAAATTGCATATTAGGGAGTAAGCATTCCAACTCCTATCGCCGTCATTATATGTAGACGGGAGTTTGGTAATCTTTCATTTTTTCGTAACTTTGCATGGTTTTCTCGATGGAAGTGAGGATAACCGCCTAAACCTATCATATCTATCGCATGAGAGAAACGAAGAAAGCAAAGCTGATCCTTGAGGACGGCACCGAATTCGAAGGGAAATCGTTCGGTTATGAATCGTCAATTTCGGGAGAAATAGTTTTCAATACGGCAATGACCGGTTATCCGGAAAGTCTGACTGACCCCTCGTACGAGGGGCAAATTTTAGTTACCACCTATCCTATTTTGGGCAATTACGGAGTTCCTCCAAGGAGGGAAAAAGATTCCGTGAGCGAATATTACGAAAGTGATCATATTCACGCCAAAGCTATCATAGCGCAAGATTATTCTTATGACCACTCCCATTGGCAGGCCGACCGAAGCCTGGCCCAGTGGCTGAAGGAGGAAAAGATTCCGGGGATCTACGGGATAGATACCCGCGCTCTGACCAAACATTTGCGTGAAAAAGGATCGATGTTGGCCAAAGTGATAGTGGAAGGTTGCGGTGACGTCGAGTTCTACGATCCTAACCGTGAGAATCTTGTAGCTAAAGTGTCGTGCAAAGAGCCGGAAGTTTTCGGAGAAGGTGAGAAAACGGTGATTTTGGTGGATTGCGGCGTGAAACACAATATCATCCGTTGCCTGACCCGACGGGGCGTTAAGGTCGTGATGGTTCCCTGGGATTATGATTTCAATACGCTCGATTACGACGGTCTGTTCATTTCAAACGGGCCGGGTAATCCTGAGATGGCAGACAAAACCGTGGAGAATATCAGAAAGGCATTTCAGACCGGAAAACCGATTTGCGGTATATGCATGGGCAACCAATTGTTGTCGAAAGCAGCCGGTGCTAAAACATATAAAATGAAGTACGGCCATAGGAGTCATAATCAGCCGGTGAGACAGTTGGGTACCGACCGTTGTTTCGTGACATCGCAGAATCATGGGTTTGCCGTAGATTCTGCAACTCTTCCCGACGACTGGGAACCGCTGTTCGTGAATATGAATGACGGGACAAACGAAGGAATCAGGCATAAGACAAAGCCCTACTTCTCGGCGCAGTTCCATCCCGAAGCAAGCAGCGGGCCTAAAGATACAGAGTTTATATTCGATGATTTTATTACCCTTCTATAGAAAAAAGATTTTGATATGAACGACAATCGAAACCACGGAATAAAGAAAGTGATACTCCTCGGTAGCGGGGCACTGAAAATAGGAGAGGCGGGCGAATTCGACTATTCCGGTTCGCAAGCTTTGAAAGCGATGAAGGAGGAGGGTATAGAGACTGTGCTGATAAATCCGAATATCGCGACAGTACAGACATCGGAAGGGTTTGCGGATAAGATTTATTTTCTGCCGGTGACCCCTTATTTCGTTGAGAAAGTGATAGAAAAAGAACGTCCGGACGGTATACTCCTTGCTTTCGGCGGCCAAACGGCTCTGAATTGCGGAGTGACGCTCTACAAATCAGGAGTTTTGGAAAAATTCGGTGTCCAAGTTCTGGGCACTCCTGTCCAAGCTATTATCGATACGGAAGATAGAGAACTTTTCGTCAAAAAATTGGACGAAATTGAAATAAAAACGATAAAAAGCGAAGCTGTAGAATCGATAGATGAGGCTGTGAAGGCGGCTGAAAAGCTCGGCTATCCGGTGATAGTCAGGGCAGCGTACGCGCTCGGCGGCTTAGGGAGCGGTTTCTGTGATAATCGTGAAGAATTGGTGGCTCTTACTGAAAAGGCCTTTTCGTTCTCTCCACAGGTTCTGGTAGAAAAATCGCTGAAAGGATGGAAGGAAGTGGAATACGAAGTGGTGCGTGACCGTTTTGACAATTGCATTACGGTGTGTAATATGGAAAATTTCGATCCCCTTGGTATTCACACGGGTGAAAGTATCGTAGTAGCTCCTTCTCAGACACTTTCGAATGAAGATTACCATTATCTCCGTAAATTGGCGATAAAAATAATCCGTCATATCGGCATAATCGGTGAGTGTAACGTCCAATATGCGTTCGATCCCCAATCGATGGACTACAGGGTTATCGAAGTAAATGCACGCCTTAGCCGGTCGTCGGCGTTGGCTTCAAAAGCCACAGGCTATCCTTTGGCTTTCGTTGCGGCAAAATTGGGGCTCGGCTACGGCCTGTTCGACCTGAAAAATTCAGTAACGAAGGAAACAACTGCGTTTTTCGAGCCTGCGTTGGATTATATCGTATGCAAAATCCCGCGTTGGGATCTGGGTAAATTCCACGGTGTGGCGCGCGAGATCGGCTCGTCGATGAAATCGGTAGGCGAAGTGATGGCGATAGGCAGGACATTCGAAGAAGCGGTGCAGAAAGGGTTGAGAATGATAGGGCAAGGTATGCATGGCTTCACATGCAACAAAGATATGTCGGTGCCCGATATAGAGAAATCTCTACGCGAGCCCACCGACAAACGTATCTTTGTGATAGAGGAAGCAATGCGCCACGGTTATACGGTGGAACAAATTCACAAACTCACCAAGATAGACCGTTGGTTTTTGTTCAGACTAAAGAATATAGTCGATACGGCTAATGATCTGCGTGGCTATGACGAACCGACCCAATTACCCATGGATTTGCTTCGTCGTGCCAAAGAACAGGGCTTTTCCGACTTCCAGATAGGCCGGTGTGTTTTCAAAGAAAGAATGAACGACGACTCCGAGGCTATGTCGGCCATCCGCCGGTTGAGGAAAAGAGCAGGTATTGTGCCAGTTGTAAAGCAGATAGATACGTTGGCGGCCGAATATCCGGCACAAACCAACTATCTGTATCTGACTTACAACGGCTCGGAGAACGACGTGGAATATAAGCATGACGGCCGTTCGGTGGTGGTGCTCGGTTCGGGAGCTTACCGAATAGGCAGTTCGGTTGAGTTCGATTGGTGTTCGGTAAATGCACTGATGACGGTAAAACGCGCCGGTTGGCGGTCAGTAATGATAAATTATAATCCTGAGACGGTGTCGACGGACTATGATATGTGCGACAGGCTCTACTTCGATGAGTTGACATTCGAACGCGTGATGGATATCCTGGAACTGGAACAGCCCCACGGTACCATACTGTCGGTAGGCGGCCAGATACCGAACAATCTCGCGATGCGTCTCGATGCCGAGGGAGTGAATATATTAGGAACATCCGCAGCAAGTATTGACAATGCAGAGGATCGTAATAAATTTTCAGCAATGCTTGATCGACTCGGTATCGATCAGCCCCGATGGCGCGAGCTTACGAATTTCGAGGATATCGACAAATTTGTGGAAGAAGTGGGCTATCCGGTACTTGTTAGACCGTCGTATGTCCTTTCGGGTGCGGCTATGAACGTATGTTCCAACAGCGAGGAACTGCAACGTTTCCTACGTCTTGCTGCAAATGTATCGCAAAAGCACCCGGTGGTTGTCTCGGAATTTATTCAGAATGCCAAAGAAGTCGAGATGGATGCCGTGGCCGACAAGGGTGAGATAGTTGTCTATGCTATTTCGGAGCATATCGAATACGCCGGTGTACATTCCGGTGATGCTACGGTACAGTTCCCCGGTCAGAAGCTGTATGTGGAGACATTGAGGAGAATCAAGAAAATATCTTCCCAGATAGCCAAGGCTTTGAATATTTCCGGTCCGTTCAATATCCAATTTTTGGCTAAAAACAATGATATCAAGGTTATAGAATGTAATTTGCGAGCTTCGAGAAGTTTTCCGTTCGTCTCAAAAGTACTGAAAATCAATTTTATAGACCTTGCTACCAAGGTGATGATGGGTATGCCGGTAGAAAAGCCGTCAAAGAGTGCTTTTGACCTTGATTACGTGGGGATTAAGGCCTCCCAATTCAGTTTCTCACGTCTACAGGGAGCCGATCCGGTGTTAGGCGTGGATATGTCGTCGACAGGTGAAGTGGGTTGTATCGGCGTGGACACTTCAGAGGCGATTTTGAAGTCGCTTCTGTCGGTCGGTATGCGCATTCCGAAAAAAGGCGTTCTCCTTTCAACAGGCGGTCCGAAACAAAAAGCAGATATGCTCGACGCGGCTCATACTCTTCATAATTGGGGATTGAAAATTTATGCAACGGGCGGGACACACGCTTTTCTGACGGAAAACGGCATACCGGCGGTTAAAGTTTACTGGCCAAGCCAAGCAGATATGCAACCCCAGGCGTTGCAGCTGCTTCACGATAAAGAAGTGGATTTAGTGGTTAATATACCTAAAAATCTGACACCTACAGAGTTGGGTAACGGTCACAAGATTCGTCGTGCGGCTATTGATCTTAATATTCCTCTTTTGACGAACGCACGATTAGCGTCAGCTTTTATCACTGCATTTTCCACGATGCCACTTGATGAGATCGAAATCAAGTCGTGGGACGAATATTGAGTAATGGTCTGATCGGCCGGAATAAAAATAGCGAGGATTAGGCTTGAGGCTGCATAAATTTTGCATAAATGCAGCTTCTGATATTGTGCGGATGTGAATTTTTTTATAATTTTGCACTCGCTTTTCGGGAGAGCTCCGGAGGGAGCGTCAAGAAAAACAGCATGGAGTTGTAATCCGGCTGTTCGAGGATTCGGCCTGGAAGCGGTAATTGCGCAAACGCGGTATAAAATTGTGAAGTTGCAAAAGCTAAAGTCACTCAGTCGATTGACATTTATTAACAATTTTTCAGTCAGAAAAATTTGGTAACGGCGGATTTTTGTAGTAACTTTGCAAAACATTTCGGCTTTGAAAAATCGGTATTGGAACCAGCGGTTTCGGAAAAGACAAACTTGATGATTGTCGAACCGATGAAAGCTGAGAAAAAGAGTACATTGAAATATTTGCATCAGACGAAGTAGTACAAGAGAAAGGGCGATGTTGTGGGATTGCGTTTATGATCTGTGTGCCGTCAGGGCCGCGGATATGTAATTGCAGTCGGATCAGCATCGATAAAGTCTCTGTCAATATACGACCAGCGTTTAATAAACGATAAGAAAGCCGGAGCGGGACTGATTCAACGCGACATGGTGGCGCAAGCCAACGAAAAGAAAAGAAAAAGATAAACAGCGGAGAGTTTGATCCTGGCTCAGGATGAACGCTAGC